>NZ_JAMPLN010000004.1:0-310242 GCF_040004035.1 Microcoleus vaginatus FACHB-2002
GGTGCGCTGATGAGGAAACTGGTGCATTTGGCTTTTGGGATTTTAAAATCCCAAAAGCCTTTCGACCCAAATTATTTACTCGCGACCCCTTGACAGTTCAAGACAGTATCTACAAGCCTGAATTTAACAGATTTAAGATCACCGCATAAACGAACCGACAACACCGTTTAAATCTTCAGCCAAAGGATTTCCCAAAGCCTTAAATTTCCACTCGCCGCCTTCTCGATAAACTTCTCCCATCAACATATTTAATTTTCCTTCATAAGAAGGGTCATTTGACAAGCGATAGCGAGCTATTTCTTTCCCGGCGGCATCTACAGCCCTCACAAAAGCATTTTCTACCAAGCCAAAATGCTGTTTTCTCTCTTTCCCATTGTAAATATTAACTCCCAAAATTATTTTGTGATATTGTGCTGACAAAGAACTCAGTTTCACCAATATTTGTTCATCATCTCCCTCTCCCTCTCCGGTGAGATTGTCGCCTGAGTGCACAACTGTTTTGTCCTTTGACTCTAAATGAGAGTAATAAATTACATCTTCTTTGTAGTTCTTTAATTTGCCATTTTCTCCCAGCAGCAGAGCGTAGGAATCTAAGTCAAAATTGGCACCGCTGCTTCGCCCGAAAAGACCTTTTTTAGCTTGTGCAACATCCCAGCCCAAACCCATTGTCAGTCTGGATAAGTCGTATTCGCTTTTGCTGAGAACGATTGATTGTCCTTTTGTCAAGTTGATAGCCATAGTTTTGTGATTGTGTAAGGTTTATTTTGAAGTTGAATGATTGCCCTAAGCTAGCATTTTGTTGGCCGACAAAAGCTGTTTCTAGGGTAAGAGATTTTTGAGTCGTGCTGATTTTACCCAATGCGGATATTCGGTCGTCAACAGATCGTATAATTCCTCATCGGCAATATGTTCCGGGTCTTCTAAACTGAAGAAATCGGCGTTGTCTAGGTAGCGATCGCCCATTTGGTCAAGCTGCTCTAAAAAGCTAAAATCGCTCGCTACGGCTCTTGCTAACCACCCTCGAACTCCCTTACTTTTGACATCTTTCTGCGACTTACCGATCGCCATAAACTGCCAAAATATCGGCTCATAGGACGACCATTGTAGCTGCTGCTTGCTTTCCGACTCGTCCGCAGTTTCTCCATCAGTTACAAACATCACGTAGACAGGTCGATCGGCTTTCATAGCTGCGTAGCGCCTGCTACCGCGACCATCAGGAAAATAGAAGTTTCTAATTTCCTTCATCACTTTACCGTAGTAAGTACCTCCTTCTAAAGGATACTGTTGCAGTATATGGTGGATGAAATTTGAGAAATTGTCGATCGACATTTCACCGGGATTGTGGGGGTTGACTCCAAACAGAAATATGTCGATCGCTGCGTTGTCATCAAACCGACATCCTAAAGCCAAAATCTTCTCGGCCAAACGCTGAATTTTTCCTGAACGGTATAGGGAAGACATGGAAGCCGAAATATCGAGGCAAAGCGCTACTTGAGCATCGTGATTGGTGAGATTTGCCTTTTTGAGCGAGATATCGGCTTTCTTCGCGAGATTGAAAATGTGCGGCGCTTTCTCCTCAAGCTTTTTGTCTAATGCTATAGCTTTCTGACTTTTGTGGCTATCTTCAATAACTGGTAATTTAGGCAGTTCTACTGTAAGTTGTGCTGGCTTTTCTTGCTGTTTAATCTCAGAATGATACTTATCAACAAAACTCTGCAATCCTGCTTTATATCCTTGTCCTACGGCCTGAAATCTCCAAGCTGCATCTTTTTTATACAACCGTCCGAACTCGACTGCTGTTTCTTCAGAAAAAGCTTCTGTTAAATCATACCGCGCTAGTTCGCTGCCGGTTTGGCGATCGTACAATCTGATAAAAGCATTTCTGATTTGGCTGAAATTTTGATGTTTAGCGTGTGCGTCGTGAATCGTGACCACAAAAACCATTTCCTCAACAGCCGGCGTTACTTTTTCTAAGTCTACATAAATTGTCTCGTCATCCCCTTGAGTTTGACCAGTTTGATTATCTCCCGAATGGGCGATCGCTCCGTCCGGCGACTGCGAGTTATTGTAAAATACAAAGTATCTTTCATCGGGAATTTTTCCATCCGAACCTAATGCAAAAACCGAGGCATCGATATCGCAGCTTTGCGGGTTTGAGTCCGATAAACTTCGTTCAGTTGCTATTTCCCAACCCAGGGCGATCGCAACTTTTGTTAAACTTGGAGATGTTTTAGAAAGATTAAATCTTTCGCCCTTCTTTAATTGAATGCCCATCTGGTTTGTCACCTCATGAGTCTGGCTTAAAATCGAGGGAAACATTCCGGCTTGCGAATTTCCCCTCGATTTCTTTAGCTAGGATCGATCGACCTTTTATCAGGCGTACTTATCTACAAAGCTTTGCAAGCCTGAATTGTAGCCTTGTCCTACAGCTTGAAACCTCCACTCACCGTCTTTCTTGTAAAGTCTGCCAAACTCTACCGCTGTCTCCCTAGAAAAATCCTCGTCCAAATCGTACTTCGTTACCTCTGTGTTAGTAGTAGTGTCGTAAATCCTGATAAAAGCATTCCGCACTTGACCGAAGTTTTGCCTTCTCGATTCTGCTTCGTGGATAGTTACCACAAACACAATTTCTTCCACCGCCGGATCGACTTTAGTTAAATCGACGGTAACTGTTTCATCATCGCCAAAGCCTTCTCCGGTTCTGCTATCTCCCAGATGTATTACAGCAGTGTCCGGCGACTCCTTGTTGTTGTAGAAAACAAAGTATTTTTCGCCGGGAATTTTGCCCGTAGCCCCCAACATAAACACGGAAGCATCTAAGTCAAATGCTGCGCCTGTGTCTGTAGCATTGGTATCCCATCCCAAACCAATCCCGGCATTTTTCAGCCCAGGTGCTTCTTTAGATAGATTGATTCTCCCGCCTTTTTCCAAATTGATAGACATTCGCCCTCCTATTCACAACATCACTGGCGTTACTACTAGCAATTATATCAAGTGTTATAGTAAGTTGACAATTTGCTTTTGGTACTCGTCCTCTGTGATTAGTTCGTGGGTATTTTCCACTCTGTCTAAAAACACGATTCCATCTAAATGGTCGTGTTCGTGTTGAAAAATTCGGGCCACAAAGTCTGTCAATTCTTGTCGGTGGAGTTTGCCGTCTCTACTGGTGTATTCTATCTCGATCGCCCTACTTCTCGACACCAATCCCCGAATCCCCGGAATGCTCAAACAGCCTTCCCAGTCTTTGACTGTCTCTGTTGATGCAGCCACAATCCGGGGATTAATCATCGCTGTGGGTTCCATGTGGGGTGCTTGAGGATAGCGCAGGTTGGGGCGCGATGCGACAATGAACAGGCGATCGGACTGAGCCGCTTGAGGGGCGGCAATCCCCACTCCGTTTGCCTGCTGTACGGTACAGATTAAGCTGTCAATCAACTGTTGAATGCGATCGTCCTGAATATTCTCAACAACTTGCGACGGGCGGCGCAGCACGGGATTTCCTAATTGTGAGATTTGTAAGAGTTCTGCCATAGTTATTGGTTAGTCGTTATTGGTTAGTGGTTATTTGTTAGTGGTGTTAAGTTAAGCCTGGAAGCATTGAAAAATCTCGTTTTCCTCTGAGGTCTGATCCCCCTAAATCCCCCTGGTTGTTGGGGGACTTTGAGAAGAATCTTGTCCCCCCCTTTCTTAAGGGGGGTTAGGGGGGATCAGAGCCTAATTGTCTAACCGCATTCTTTGACTGGATTTGATGTTAAGTTCACATCAATGGGTAATGGGGAATTAATTTTCCTTCTTCCTTCTTCCTTCTTCCTTCTTCCTTCTTATCGAACTTTTTGAACCGGCAAACTTCCCGTTTTAACAGTCAAATTAACTATTTGCCCGTTGCGGTTGATTTCCATTTGCAACATACCGCCAACCTTAGCATTTTGCACGAACTCCTGAACAGCTTCCGACTGAATAATCGGCTGATTGTTAATCTTTTGAATCACATCTCCAGCGCGCAAACCTGCCGCCGCAGCGGGAGAATTAGGAACAACGCTAACAATAGCCACACCCCGATCGACTGCAACTCGTAGGCTGCTGTTAGCGTTGCTGTTAATTTGCTGCTTAACCTCTGGAGTCAGCGTCGCCATTTCAATTCCCAAATAAGCGTGTTCGACTTTCCCCGTCGAAATCAGTTCCTTCGCCACCTGTTGCGCCGCCTGAATGGGAATCGCAAACCCCAATCCTTGAGCACCTTGAATAATCGCTGTATTCATGCCAATAACTTGGCCCGAAGCATTCAGCAGCGGGCCGCCGGAATTCCCCGGATTAATTGCAGCGTCTGTTTGAATAAAACCGACCCGCTTGTCGGGCACGCCCACATCAGAGCTTGATCGTCCCGTAGCGCTAATAATCCCCGCAGTTACGGAATTGTCCAAACCCAAAGGATTGCCGATCGCGATCGCCCATTCCCCAGGCAACAGCTTATCCGAATTGCCGATCGCCACCACAGGCACATTATTCGCCTCAATCTTCACCACAGCCACATCCGTCACCTTATCCGCCCCCAAAACCCGCCCCTGAAAGCTGCGGCCGTCCTTGAGAGTTACATTTACCGTATCGGCTCCCTCTACAACGTGAGCGTTAGTGAGAATCACGCCGTCGGCACCGATGACAAAACCCGAACCAGTGCCCCGTTCGATCCCGCCCCGGCCACCCGAATTCGGTTCTATGCCAAAAAAATCTTCCGGCGACAGCCCTCCATTTCCCGGTTTCACCCGGCGCGAAGCATCGATCCGAACCACTGCCGGGCCAACTTTTGCCACGGCAGCCACAATAAAATTCACATTAGTCCCGTCGCCCGATAAGGAAGCCGGCGGCAAGACTTTGCTAACTCGATCCTTTGTATTAGGAGGCAGTTGCAATTTAGGTTCCAGCGCCCTTTGTCCCGAATCGCCAGAATTTGCACGAAATTGAGAAACCGTCAGACGATCGCCCAACATGGCGGCCCCGGCTCCCGTTACCAGCAGCAATATGTAAATTGCCGGTTGCTTCCAAAATTTGCCAGTAGAACTCTTCATTGCCATGTTTTAAGGCTTTCCTGCCAAATCTAAATATTTGCTGAGCAGCTCCCTGATACCTGGTTTGGGCTGCAGAGCCGCCAAATTTTTGGGCGATGGCGTCGGGCCCCGCAAGCTACGGCAGACTCCCTTAAACTTTAGCATCTGAGGACTAAACTCTCTAGAGTAGAATTAATATCTTGAATGCCGATCGGCAGAGGTGAGCAGTGGACATTCCCCTCGAAAGTCTGTGGAATCAGATACTTGAACGTCTCCAGGTACAACTGAGCAGACCTAGCTTTGAGACGTGGATCAAAACTGCCAGGGCCGAACAACTCGAAAATAACTGTTTGATAGTCAGCGCCCCCAACCCATTTGCTCGCAATTGGTTGCAAAAATATTACGTCAAAACCATTGCCGATGCAGTCTACGAAATTCTCGGCTATCCCGTAGACATTTACTTGACCATTGCCGGAGGAAACGAAACAGGCGGCAGCGATTCCGCCATGATTTGGCCCTCCCCCATCGCCGATATGGAAAACCACTCGCTTCACCCCCCCAAACCCGCCAATTTAAACCCGAAATACGTATTTTCCCGCTTTGTCGTCGGTTCCAACAACCGCATGGCCCACGCCGCCTCCCTCGCCGTAGCCGAGTCTCCGGGCCGAGAATTCAATCCCCTATTTTTGTGCGGTGGCGTCGGTTTGGGCAAAACTCATTTGATGCAGGCGATCGGTCATTATCGCTTGGAAATTGACCCCAACGCCAAGATTTTTTACGTTTCTACTGAGAAATTTACTAACGATTTAATCGCCGCCATTAGGAAAGATAGTATGCAAACTTTCCGCGATCATTATCGAGCAGCCGATGTTTTATTAATAGATGATATCCAATTTATTGAAGGCAAAGAATACACTCAAGAAGAATTTTTTCACACTTTTAATACTTTGCACGAAGCCGGAAATCAAGTAGTTTTAGCTTCCGATCGCCCGCCGCAGCAAATCCCACGCCTGCAAGAGCGTTTGTGTTCCAGATTTTCCATGGGATTAATTGCCGACATTCAATTGCCAGACTTGGAAACTCGGATGGCAATTTTGCAGAAAAAAGCTGAGTATGAAAATATGCGGCTGCCCCGAGATGTCATTGAATACATTGCTTCTAGTTACACTTCCAACGTTCGGGAATTGGAAGGTGCTTTGATTCGGGCGGTAGCATATCTTTCAATTACCGGTTTGCCGATGACCGTGGAGAATATCGCCCCGGTTTTGAACCAGCAAACTGAAAGCTTAGAGGCGACGCCAGATGCAGTAATTGCAGTTGTGGCTGAGGAGTTTGATGTTTCTGTTGAAGATTTGAAAGGCATTTCTCGCAGGCGAGAAATTAGTCTTGCCCGTCAAGTAGGGATGTATTTAATTAGGCAGCATACTGGTTTGAGTTTGCCAAAGGTTGGCGAAGTGTTCGGCGGCAAAGATCACACGACTGTGCTTTACAGTTGCGACAAAATTGCTCAGTTGCGGAACACTGACCCGAATTTGGCTCAAACTTTGCGTCAGTTGAGCGATCGAATTAATGTTGTCAGTCGCAAAACTTGAGAAGAAGTCAATCGATTTTAGATTTGAGATTTTAGATTAAAGAATTGAAGCATTGACCCTACGGATAAATTCGGGGGCAAGTTTCATCGGATACAGGTTTTTTATTTCTGGACGGATGAATCCGGGGGCTTGTATCCTGGATGCTTTCGGTCAGTTGTCAGTTGTCAGTCAGTTGTCAGTTGTCAGTTGTGGGTTGTCCAACCAATGACTCTATGCAGCGATTTCAAGATCCGCATCATCGAAGGGGTAACTCTCCGATAACAGACAATCTCTATGCGTAGCAGCTTGCCTGTGGAAAAACCTGTGGAAAAGTTGCCCTCGGTTTGTGGAAAACTTTACTCGATCGCCCGAAACAGTTTTTGCACAAAAATGGGCGGGCGATCGACCGCAACAGCTTTTCCACAAGTTTTCCACAGGTATTTATTACCTAGAGGTGAGGCCCAGCCAGCAGTTAGCTTTTTTTTCCACAGTTTCCACAGGGCGATCGACACAAAAATAATTCAATAAATTAAAAAATACTAGCGATCCCTGCACACCCAACACAGATAATTAGCAACGCGCCCTGACCTCAGAAACCCGGTTTCTACGAAGATTTCTCGTTTTTAAAGACAAAATTTTGCCTAGAAACCTGGTTTATAGCCCCATACTTAACCCCTACACACAGAAAAACCGACCCGCCGGCTTTCTGTGATACGATTTGTTTCTGTTTCAAATCCGGTTAATTAACCTTCCTACCATGAAATTGGTTTGCACCCAAAGTGACCTCAACGCCAACCTCTCGTTGGTAAGTCGGGCCGTTCCCTCCCGCCCGACACATCCGGTACTCGCCAACGTGCTCTTAGTAGCGGATGAGGAAAATCAGCGGGTTAGCTTGACAGCTTTCGATCTCAGTTTGGGCATTCGTACCAGCTTCGCAGCAGAAGTAACAGGCGGCGGCAGTTTTACCATACCCGCTAAATTACTCAACGATATTGTTTCGAGACTCCCAGATGGAGAGATTACTTTAGAAGACGAAGCCGGAGACACCGTAGCATATCTCACTTGCAGTTCTGGCAGCTACCAAGTTAGAGGCATGGGCCCGGAAGAATTCCCAGAATTGCCCGCAATCGAAGCCGGAACAATCCTCAAATTACCGCCGGAAGCCTTGATAGAAGGACTCAAAGGAACTTTATTTGCTACTAGCCCCGACGAGGCAAAACAGGTACTTGCAGGCGTGCATTTAAAGGTATTGCAAGATTGCTTGGAATTTGCAGCTACAGACGGCCACAGATTGGCAGTAGTTCAAACTGCAAATGAAAAAGCTGAAGGCGAAGAAACCCAAGAAGAATTTGAGGTGACTGTCCCCGCTAAAGCATTGCGGGAAGTAGAAAGAATGTTGGTGATGCGGCAGTGGACTGAACCTGTAACCCTGCATTTTGAACACGGTCAAGTAGTGTTTGAATGGGCCGACCAGCGGCTGACAACCCGCACCTTGGAAGGGCAATATCCCGCCTACCGCCAGTTGATTCCGCCGTCTTTTGAGCGGCAGATTACCTTAGAAAGGCGATCGTTCTTAGCAGCAGTTGAAAGAATTGCCGTGTTTGCAGACCAAAAAAATAATATTCTCAAATGCAGCATCGACGAGGAGAATCAGGAAATTACTTTGTCTGTAGATGCTAAAGATGTCGGCTGTGGCAAAGAGTCAATGCCCGCACAGATTTCGGGAGATAGCATAGATATTGCTTTCAACGTGAAATACTTAATTGACATTTTGAAAACTGCTCAATCCCCAGAAATTCAACTGCAATTAAACGGTGCTCTTGCGCCTGTAATTTTTCAGCCTTTAGGCGGAGTTAATGCTACATTCTTGGTAATGCCAGTGCAGCTAAGAGCTTAAAAAGAGTCAGTAGTCATTAGTCATCAATCAACAGTCAACAGTCAACAATCACCGATGCTGCAACCCGAATAGATCTAATTCATCGGCGTTAATCTGTGTTTATCTGCCCTCATCTGCGGTTAAAAAAAGAGAATTTCTCGGCCGCAGATGACAAGGGCTTGACGCTGATTCACGCAGAGGTCGAGAAGAGAGATAGAAATAATTCCGATGCTAATAGATTAGATATGACTTATTCCTTCAAATCAATGGCAACAAAATTTCAAATTCAGTACCTGTACCGGGCGTAGAATGCAAATTCAACTTGCCTTTATGCTTTTCCGTAACAATTTGATGGGTAATTGCCAACCCCAAACCGGTACCTTTCCCCGCAGGTTTAGTGGTGAAAAATGTCTCAAAAATTCGCCGTTGAATTTCTGGCGGAATTCCCGGCCCGTTATCGGCAATTCTGATGGCTATCCAAGCGTTATTTTGATTTTTTTCGGCTGCTTCGGGGCTAAAGCCGACGTTTTGGCAGGCGGATGATAGCTGTTTTGCATTTTGTCGATCGCCCATAACATAATTTTGAATTAATTCCGAATTCACGCAGTCTCCGTCAGAACTATCTATTACCTCAGTTTCAATAGTAATCGCAGGCATAAAATCTTTTTCTGCTTTTACCTCTTCCAAAGCGTCGATTGCATTGCTGATGATATTCATAAATACCTGGCTCAACTGACCAGAGTAACACTTGACCAAAGGCAAGTCCCCATAGTTTTTCACTACTGTAAACCCGTACTTCAGACGGTTTTTCATAATTAGCAGCGTACTGTCAATACATTCGTGGATGTTAGCTTGTTTCAAGTGGGTTTCGTCCATGTGAGAAAAGGTGTGCAGGCTGGTGACGAGTTCGGTCAGCCTCTGTGATGAAACTTTCATACTTTTGAGAATTTCCACCCAATCTTGTTGCAAAAAATCAAATTCTATGTGTTTTTTGAGGTGGTCAATTTTTTCGCTGTCACCCACAATCTGTTCGTAAGCAGACAACAACTCCATGATGTCTTTCGAGTAGTTGGACAAAAAGCCGAGATTTCCGCTGATGCAGGTGACTGGATTTCTAATTTCGTGGGCGACTCCAGCTACCATCTGTCCCAAACTGGCTAGTTTTTCGGTTTGAATTAGTTGAGATTGAGTTTGCTGCCTCAGCAATTTTGTTGCGAGTTCATGAATGTTGGATTGGGCTACTAACAGTTCGTGCACGTCTAGCAAACTATAAGTTTGAGGCGACACTTGAACCACAATCGGTTCGTAAAGCAGTTCTTTCGATCGCAACAGCGACTTCCTGGCTGCATCCACGATTAAAGTATTGCTGGGAAAAATTAAACTCTCAGTTTCGGCAAAGCGGTACAAAGCCCTCACAGGTCGCTTTAAAAATAATTCTCGCCCAAAAGGACGGCTGATAAATTCTAAAAATCTCCGCCGGGAAATCATGCCTGCAAATTCACCTTGATGGGTCACAATGACTCCCGGTAATAGCGGATTAGCTTCTAACATCTGAGAAATTCTCATTCCCCAATCCGTAGCTTCTACCTGAAAATCGTAAAGCGACAATTGTTGGAGAGTAGAGTCTAAACAAAGTTCTCCTAGGTCAGCCTCGGAGATGGGTTGGACTGGTATTTCTACGCAGGAGGTATTCAACATAAATTTATCAGCACGCTTTTTTGGGGTTCTATTTGCCAGCAGACATTCAGCTACCAAAGCTCAGCAGGTGAGTTGCTGAGTGCTTTGACCGGCATCCCCCTGGCAAACTGCATTTTAAATTACACAAAAAACTGACTGTAGCAAGGAAAATTTTACCACTTAAAGTATTAGGCAAGATTGAGGATCACCGAGATAAATGCGCCCTGGTAATTATACCTGACTTTATTTTATACTGACTTGAGCGGTATTAACCCTGGTTTCGACTATTTAATTATTCATTAATCTTAAGCTATCGTCTTAACCTTTTGTTAATAAATTATTATGCTGAGAAATATAATTAATTGATAATAGAAGGAAATCGGAATTGCCCGATCGCCCACGCGATGCAGCCCATCAGCAGACAAGTTAAAAGCAGCAATTCGCGGGGTCGCGTCCCGGAGTTTTAGCTTGCAATCGCGATGGCGGGACGCCTTGCAAGCTAGGGTATTTGAGGCGATTTTATCCCATCTCCCCGATCAATCCGGTACTCGCAACCCCCCCGTAATTCTCAGCCAGCGACACACCTGCCAGTGCGTCCCCTATAGGTTTGTAGTAAAAACTAAAGTCATCGCTACAAACAAATTTTATAGCGAGCGTTATATAAAACAGTTAGCCTCGCCCGCAATCTACAAAATCTGTCTTGGCATTTGTTCTACAATCAATTATTGTTAACCGAAAGATCCATTAAATTTGCGACGGTTGGTCGAGTCAATTAGTGATGGGCTGTACGATGCGGATATAATAAATTATTAGTCACAGTTAAACAACTTTAACCCGTCTAAATTATTCAAAATATTAGCATTGATTCAATTAAAATGTCTACAAATTCCAGCAAAAAAAATGCTAAAAAAATTAACTAGATCTTAACTTAGTGCTATGCTTTGGTATGATATACAAGGAGTTCTACCAAAGACGTATAACTAAATAGCAATCTACCAGTAGGTGATCGATGCAACCCGCCCTGACAAATCAGTTAAACAATGCTTTCACCCTGTTTCTCAGCTTGTTAGTAGAAGCAATACCTTTTCTGCTGCTGGGAGTCTTATTCTCAGGTTTGCTGCTGGGCTTTGTAGACGAACGCAAACTCGTATCGCGCATCCCGCGAAACCCGCTGCTGGCGGCTTTGATGGGCAGTTCGATCGGCTTTTTGTTTCCCGTGTGCGAGTGCGGTAACGTGCCCGTAGCCCGCAGGTTACTGATGCAGGGAGTGCCCGCACCAGCCGCGATCGGCTTTTTGCTCGCAGCCCCCACCATCAACCCCGTGGTAATTTGGGCTACTTGGACGGCATTTCGCGATCAGCCAGAAATTGTAGTTTTGCGGGTGGTATTTTCTCTGTCTATAGCCACAATTATCGGCTGGGTGTTCAGCGCCCAAAAAGACTTGCGGCCTCTGCTGCACCCCTCTGTAGCCCGCGCTATCCCCCTGCCAAAACCAGATTTTTCCGAAAAAGAGCTCGTCCAAGCCAACACTCCGCTGCTGTTGCAGTCAGGAACTTTTATGCTCGGTCAGCCGGGGGGGGTGGTGCCGATCGAATCTTTGCTACAAGACGACTGGAAGCCATTACCAACAGGCAAAACAGAAAAAACCTCGAAACGTTCCTCGATGTTCCACCCTGTTTCTAAAGAGCGTCTGCGCCTGCTTTTAGATACTATGGTACAGGAGTTGCGCGAATTGGGAGGAGTGTTGGTAATCGGAAGTGCGATCGCAGCCATCATTCAAGTTGGCGCCCCCCGCGAACTAATTCTCAACCTCGGCCAAGGCCCCGTTTCCTCGATTCTAGCCATGCTGCTCTTAGGCGCAGTCGTATCGATTTGTTCTACCGTAGATGCCTTTTTTGCCCTGGCTTTTGCTGCCACATTTACCAGCGGTTCGCTGTTAGCATTTCTCGTTTTCGGCCCGATGATTGACCTCAAAGGCATAGGTTTAATGCTGTCAATTTTTAAAGGTCGAGCCGTAGTTTACTTAATTGTATTGGCCGCTCAGTTAACCTTTTTAATGACCCTCGCTGTCAACTTGCATTTAGGTTAATAAATGAGCTGGGACAGACAACTAATACCATTGTAGATTGGCGATTTTCAATTACCTTGCTCCCCGACACGGAAGTCACGGATAGGTATTTTTGTCTTTTCCTTCTTCCCTCTTCCTTCCCAATCACTTTTAAAAAATGAATCTTAAAAAAATTAGCCCCTGGCTGGACGCCCTAGCTATCTTAGCGTGGGGAATACTGCTTCTTAAATATTGGATCACCGGCAAGTTAAGCATTCTCATTCATCCCAATTACTTTGGCTTGACTCTAGCAGGAGGAATCGGCTTAGTGGTTATTGGCGGGTTAAAAACGTGGGAACTCGTAAAACTCGATCGCACCACAAAGCAATCGCGGACATCACCAGCAAATAACTCTCTGAGAATCACAGAAGTTGAACACGTTACTTTGTTTCCCCCCAGTATCGGCAGCACTTTAATGTTGAGCGTCGCATTAATTGGTTTATTAACAACGCCACGCACATTTACCAGCCAGACAGCATTAGAACGAGGCCTCACCGAATCCCTGCCCATCACCAGACTGCAACCCCAAGAATTTCGCAATACTACAAAACCTGAACAGCGATCGCTCGTCGAATGGGTGCGGCTGTTAAATTTCAACCCCGAACCAGATACATACAAAGGTCAAAAAGTCAAAGTTCAAGGATTTGTAATTCATCCCCCTAACCTAGCAGAACAATATATGTGGATCGGGCGTTTTATCATTACCTGCTGCGCCGCAGACGCCTATCCGATTGGCTTGCCAGTAAAATTACCGATCGGTCAAAGCCGCACCACCTTTGCCCCAGACAGTTGGCTAGAAATAGAAGGAGAAACGATCGTAGAAGAACTGCAAGGCAAGCGCAAATTAATCATTCAAGCATCCTCCCTCAAACCAATTCCTGAACCAAAAAACCCTTATGATTATTAGATGGGGAGTAAGTATGAGATTGAATTTTACCTTGATTCCTAGATGGACAGTCTAGACCCAACCTCCTTCTACAGATGAAGATACGGTAAAGTCAGCTATAAAAGTGCCAGCATCATCCTGTAGGAGTTGCAAATAACAAATTCAGCAACTACACTCGTAATTAGGAAATAAATTCTGAGTATATGTCATCAGAAAAAAAATTAGCTATCAAAGGTGCTGCCTGGACGATCGCCAGCTATGGAAGCAGTCAAATTATCCGATTTGGCAGTAACTTAATCCTGACGCGTCTGCTTTTGCCCGAATTATTTGGTCTAGTAGGTCTAACCTACGTTTTTATAACAGGGATCAACTTATTTACAGACATAGGTTTGGGCCCAAGCATAATTCAGAATAAGCGCGGGGAAGATCCTCAATTTCTCAATACCGCTTGGACACTGCAAGTTATTCGCAGCTTGTTCATTTTCCTTTGTTTGGTTATAATTACCCAGCCCGTTGCTAGTTTTTATGAAGAACCCCGTCTTCTGTGGTTAATTCCAATAATAGGTATAAATTCCGTAATAGGAGGGTTTAAATCCACTGCCACAGCCAGCCTAGAACGCAAAATGGCAGTGAAGAAAGTAGTAATTTTTGAGTTGGGCATACAGATTGTTTCTACAACAGTGATGATTGTCTGGGCCTGGTTCGATCGCAGCATCTGGGCGATCATCGTCGCCGGCTTTACTGGAGCTTTCATGGAGTTAGTATGGAGCCATTTCTTGATTCCCGGCAAGTCCAACCGCTTTGCTTGGGATAAAGCAGCAGCTAAAGAAATATTTTCTTATGGAAAATGGATATTTTTGTCTACGGCTTTGTTTTTCTTGTGTTCTCAAGCCGATAGACTCATCCTCGGGAAAATATTTACTTTAACAATGTTGGGTATTTACGGAATCGCTTTTACCCTGGGGGATATGCCGCGCCAAGTCATCATCGCCATTAGTGGCCGGGTGATTTTTCCCTCAATTTCTATGCTGGCAGAATTGCCGCGGGAAGAGTTGCGCGCCAAGATCCTCAAGAACCGCAAGCTAATTCTAATACCATTAGCCGTAGGTTTAGCAATTTTTGTGAGCTTTGGAGATCAGTTAATTTTAATACTGTATCGGAAAGAGTATGAGGCTGCATCTTGGATAATGCCAATCTTGGCGTTAGGTATCTGGCACACCACCCTCCACAATATGATGGGTTCTTGTCTGTTAGCCGTAGGGAAGTCTCAGTATCCAGCTATGGGCAATCTGCTGACTTTTGTGAATCTATGTATAAGTATACCGCTGGGATACCACTTAAAAGGTAATTTAGGGGCCGTGATTGCTGTAGCTCTCGGCGACCTTCCTACCTATGCAGTAACTAACTACGGTTTATGGAAAGAAGGACTAACTTGTTTTTGGCAGGATATTCAATTAACAGGGTTGTTTTTAGGGGTGCTGGCAACTCTACTTTGGTGTAGAGTGGCTTTTGATTTTGGTCTGCCAATCGATAAAATATCACCGATGGATTTAGTTCCAATCAATCAACTGTTTCAGTAAACAAAAAGGAGATTGTCTATATGTCAGCCGCACATAATACAAGAAGAAAAGTAATGCACTTTATCTTTTTACAAATGGCTCTGTTACAAGAAATATCGCGAGTAGCCACGAGGTATACTAAACTGATGTTTTTTTATCAAAGAAATCGCATTATAAATTTATTCAAAGAAAACGAACCGACCGAAAAAGAACGCCCTAAAGTCTTTGCCGCTGTCGCACACATTACATCAGTTGAAGAATCTAACAATCCCGAAAAAGCCGCAGCAAAAATAGAGAGACTCAGGCACACAATAGATGGACTATTGACGAGTTTTGCTCATTGCGACCTGACTATTACTATCCAAACTCTACCGAACAGGCACGTTACAGCCTACTTACCTGAATATCAAATTAAGTGCATTCAGATACAAGAAGGCCCTGAATGCGATCCCATGTTTGTAGAGTTTAGACTTCAGGAAGAATTTGTCGAAAGAGTAGAAAAATTTGACTGGTTTTTATTCATAGAAGATGACATTGTTTTGTACGATGCTTTCATTCTAGAAAAATTAGAAAATTTTAACCGACAAAGCGGGTATGAGAATGCTATTCTTTACCCAAACCGTTTTGAAATGTATCAAGGAACCAAGAGATACATTGATTTGACCCTAGAGCCGCCAGTATTGTGGAATCAGCTATCTAGTGTAGAGATAGAAAGTGTAAAATTTGCTGAATCTAGCCATACTCATTCAGCATTTTACTGCTTGTCAAAAAGCCAGATGAAACACTGGATAAAATCAGGTCGCATCTTCAAAAATCAAGTAGTGAGTGTCGGGCCTTTAGAGAGTGCAGCAACTTTTTGTCTTTTGGAATGTTTCTCCATATATAAGCCTCACCCGTCAAACTTAAACTATTTTGAGGTCAGGCATTACGATAGCAAATATTCTAAGCTATATCCTGAACCGGAATCGCCGTATACCCTATCAGCGGTTAATAATAGTTCCCACACGCCAATCGTCAAGGATTCGTGAAAGGGATCTAAGTAGTGGTCATGATTATTAGTAGGATGGGTAGATCGCCAGCGTTACCCCTCAACCATTAAAGAATTAGCGATTTGAAATTTGAGATTAAATTAAAAATCTAAAATTTCAAACAGTGTTGAACGCAACTGGCACAATGGTAGGGTGCTCTACTTTTCTCAAAGCCTCTCTCGATCGAGCAATTTTTAGCTCTGAGGCATCCTAAAAAGTAAAATCTATAATTTCACATCTCCACTCGGTTGATACTGTTGGAAGTGCCGCATACTCCACGGATTTAAGCTTGTGATTTTAATTCAGTCCTGGAGACACCAACACTTTCAGAAACCGAGTTTTTTACCAAGATACTTCGCTGCATTCGTTTTCGCTGGTAAAAAAAAAATCCGAGGGTCGGGAGTACGCCCAAAGCAGTAAAATTTAAAAGGAAAAATTTGGCAGTTAATTTTCAGCAGAAAGTAGGAGAGAAAGATTTGTGAGTATTTTTAACAAAAAAATTAATCCTTCACCCTTCGCTAATCTGCCATTCAAACACCCGATCGACCGCACGGCGATCTTCCTCATGCTAGTGCTGAGCGTCTTAATCGGGCTGCTGCTGCTGAGCGGCGATCGCACAGCACCCAGAGTGCGAGAATTTACCTGGGAAAACAAACAAATCGGCGCCGAAGATACCGGCTTTATCCTCACATTCTTTCGGCCGATGAACCAGCCCACCGTCGAGGAAAACTTAAAGCTAGAACCCCCCCTCCCCGGTAAATTTAGTTGGGCTGGAAGACGCATGGCTTACACGCTCAAAAATCCAGCACCCTACGGCGTTACCTACACAGTCCAACTCGCCGGAGCAACCGATAAGTATTTCGGAGAAAAAAACCAAAATAAAGGAACGCCAATGCAACCGTTTAGCAGTTCGTTTCGCAGCCGCGATCGAGCTTTTGCTTACATCGGTGTCCAAGGCGAAACAGAAAGCAGATTAATGCTAGTCAATCTCAGCAGCAGCGAATCGAAACCGATAGCGCTGACTCCCAAAGATTTAGTTGTCACCGATTTTAAACCGTATCCCGACAGCGATCGCATTTTATTCTCAGCCACAGATCGATCGATCGCCCGTACTCGCGGCACCCTCAATCAAGAACTATTCACAGTCACCACCGGTCTCAATCCCCAATCGGGCTCAGGAACTCAACAAAAATACCCAGCCGGTAGAATCGACAAAATCTTAGACTCCAAAGATTACCAAAACCTCAAATTCGACCTCTCAGCCGACGGAAAAATCATAGTTGTCCAGCGCGTCAACCGCCGCAATCCCGGCGATTTCAGTCCTTGGATTGTGGAAGAAAAACAGGCGCCCAGACCATTGGAAAATGAACAAGGCGGAGATTTTATGATTCGCCCCGACAGCAAATCGATGGTAATATCTCAAAAACAAGGATTAGCGATCGTCCCCCTCAAACCGGAAGCAGACCCAGTAGAATTTTTGCCAAAATACGAACAAGTATTGGGGATGGCCCGCGACAACTCTGCCGCCGCCTATGTTAAATACAACAGCGACTTTACTCGATCGCTTTTCATCTTAGATAACCAAGGTGTAGAACAAGAAATATTGCGTATTCCCGGCAGCATTATGGCCGTTTATTTCGACCCCCGCAAAAACGAAGACAACCAAGTTCAGCGTCTCTACTGTTTGTTAGCCCAGCGCCTCAAAACAGAAAGCTATAAAGAACAGCCTTTCATCGCCACCCTCGACCTCAAAAAAGAGGGTACTCGTTTGGTAGGAACCATCAAACCGCTGCTAATTTTGCCCAACCAATTAGATACCCAAATCAGTTTATCTCCCGACGGGCTGGCATTAATTTTCGACCAATCAGTCACAGCAGCAACTCCCTCAGCAGCAGACAGTCCCCGCAACGATAGTGGACAGTCGATCGCCACCAGCCGCCTCTGGCTGCTACCCTTAGTAGATATAACCGCAGACGGTTCTCGCGCAAAAGTACAGCCAGAAGAACTTCCCTTTGCCGGCTATCACCCCCGCTGGCTACCATAAATCAATTTGAGATTTGAGAGCGCACTGCTGACTAATGACTGTGACAAATCTAAAATCTAAAATCTAAAATCTAAAATCCTTATGACTCCCGAAGAAATTAGCAATACCCTTAAAGACTTATTTGGTGACAGTGTTGAGATGCCTGCTGCCACTTCTTGGCAAGTAGAAACCCCCAATTTTCGCCTGTTAGTCCTCCTTTCAGAAGACGGGAGTTGGCTGCGGATTTTGCTACCGATCGCCGATGCCCAGGAAGCTCAACCATTTTTTGATAAACTCCTAGAAGCTAACTTTGACACCACCCTGGAAACTCGCTACGCCTTACATCAAAACGTTTTGTGGGGAGTATTTCAGCACAGTTGTGCCACACTCGCCACCGCCGATTTCTCAGCCGCCGTCACCAGACTGCTGGCTTTGCAAGAGAGAGGTTTGTCTGACTTTTTCGGCGGTTTGATAGAAAGCCGCATCCGTCAAATCATCAAAGCTGCGAAGATGCAGGGACAGTCTGTGGAAACTACCCTTCAGACTTTAGACCGTTTCTACGCAGAGGGATTGATGGGTGAAATGGAACTAGGGCGAGAGTCTCGCGAAAACACTCTCGCCGCTTGGCGGTATCAGCTAGAACGCCTCTGGCCGGAGGTGGAACCCTAAGACGATTGCAGATTGCAGATTGCAGATTGCAAAAAACTTACTACCATCGAGGTTGAAAGTTGCCTAAAGTTGCATTTCTTTTGAGTGGTATAGCAACCGCCAATACGGTTAGAACGTTCTTAATTGCATTAACCCTTGGGGAACATTGCTTCTTCCTTCTCTCGCGACGATAACTAAAGCCTTCCATCCGTTACATTCGGTTACATCCTCAGAAAGCGAATCCGTGGCCGAACTTCCTTTGGTCTGGACCCTAGTCTTGACAATTGGAGCCTGCAAGCCCCTTAGACGATGGCTAATCCGGGCCGTCGAACCCTCGAAGGATGCCCGTATATTCACTGATAACCCGCTCGCGCTTCTCCAATTCCCTTCTATCACTGTAAAAATGGTATAACTTATCACAATAATTCGTTATAAATATTAAAATTTTTCGGAAAACAGGCGATCGCAGGTATATCATGGTAAAAAGTTTACAGCAGAGATCAGTAAGTTCCACAAAAGCTTCGATCGTTTAATATTGACTTAGAAACAAAATCTTTAGCAGACAATGCTACTGCGATCGGGTTTTCCCATCGGGTGATCTTGTAATTTGACAAATTAGCAACTACCCGCTACCAATTACCAGTTACGAATTAATAGCAACTTAAGTTGTCCATTAATACAATATTTAACAGGGGTTTCATCTATGTTTGCTGTGCGTGAGACTAGCTCGGAGTTATCAGTGTTGCATATACCTGAATTTTGTACTTGGAACATCTCCTTAGAATCAACTCTCCTAGACCTGCCACTTTCCAACTGCCAAATTGAATTAACTCAACAGGCAAAAGAAGTAGCCCAGGCTTTTGAAGAAAATTCGATGCTTCCCGGCGTCATTTTGACAAATGGGGGTAATTTTGTCGGCATCATATCCAGGCGTCTATTTTTTGAAAAAGTTAACCGCCGCTACGGAGTAGAAATGTTTTTCAAGCGACCAATAGAGGTGCTGTACAAGTTTGCCAAGCCAGAGGAACTCGTACTTCCCGCCAGTAAATTAATAGTAGAAGCCGCCCACGAATGTCTTTACAGATCGGCAGAATTAATTTACGAACCCGTAGTAGTGGAAATAGCCCCCCAGACCTACAAGCTGTTAGACGTACACCAATTAATGGTCGCTCAATCAAGAATTCACGAATTAACAAATAAGTTACTCCACAAACAAACCCAAGCCAAACTCATCCAAACAGAAAAAATGGCTAGTTTGGGGAGGATTGTAGCAGAAGTAGCCCACGAAATCAGAAATCCGCTGAACTGTATTTGGGGAAATTTAACTTTTCTGCTGTCCTATTTTGAACACTTGCTTCAGCTCATGTCGGTTTATGAAGAAGAATATTCGGCACCCTGTCCCCGAATTGAGGCCCTTAAAAAAGAAATTGAATTTGATTTTTTACAAGAAGATTTACCGATCACCTTAGAAGGGATGGAGTTGGGAGCCTCGCAATTGCTAAAAATAGTTAACGGGCTGCACCACTTCTCTCACATGGACGAGACAAAACCAGCCGAGACAGACATTCACGAATGCGTGGAGATGACGCTGTTAATTTTGAAAAACCGCTTTAAAAACAGCATAGAAGTGGTTAAAAATTACGGCGAACTGCCGCTAGTTAGCGGCTACTCCGGTCAGTTGAGTCAGGTGTTTTTGAATTTGTTAGTTAATGCTCTAGACGCCCTGACAGAGTACGCAGCAGATCGAGAAATACAGACCGAGTGCCGGGACAACTGGCAGCCTCAAATCGAAATTACCACTAAAGTTATAGAAACCGAACACGGCAAGCGGGCCGCAATTTGCATTGCCGATAACGGGCCCGGCATTGCCCCAGAAAATCACCAGCAGATATTTGACACCTTTTTTACCACTAAAGCTGCAGGCAAAGGCAGCGGTATGGGGCTGGCTATCTGCCATCAAATCGTCACAGAAAAGCACGGTGGCCAACTGAGAATGCGATCGCAACCAGGTAAGAATACTGAATTTGAAATTCTCCTGCCTATAGTTGGCACAAAATGATTAACTTAAGAATATTCTCGGTTGTTTGCTCCTGCGGTGAAATGATAGGGTAGCTTAGTAGTAGGTTCTCTATTCACTTTCCCAGCGTTTCGGCAACTAAAAGTTCCAGTGGCAAATAAATTCAGTTCCAAACTCCTTGGCCCTTCACTCTCCGAAGGCAGCCATCAAGACCTTTCCCTAGAGTCTACCCTCTGGGATTTGCCCCTGTATGACTTTCAGGTTAAATCGAGCTGCTTGGCCGTGGCAGTTGCCGAAATGTTTGAACAGCATCCCCTAGTGCCGGGAGTAGTCTTGATGGAAGCAGGAGAGTTTGCTGGCATGATATCCCGCAGGCAACTGCTGGAATATTTGCTCAAACCCCAAGGCCCAGAGCTATTTTTGCACCTGCCACTAAAAGTTCTCTACAGTTACGCTCGCGTCGAAATATTATTAGTCGCAGAGAGTACAACGATTTTGGCAGCAGCTCCACAAGCTCTGCGTCGATCGCCCGAATTGCAGGCAGAACCGATCGTCGTCCAAATAGACTCCCAATCTTACCGCCTCTTAGACCCTAACGCACTAAACATCGCCTACTGGCAAATTCGTGGCATCGAAACTCAAGTCCGCTACGAAAGAGCCCAAACTCAAATGATTCAAAGCGAAAAAATGGCTAGTTTAGGGCGTTTAGTCAACGGAGTAGCCCACGAAATTTTAGATCCAGTAGGCTTTATCTGGGGGAATTTAACGTACGTAAGCGACTACAGCAAAAACTTGATGGAATTGCTGTCAGTTTACGACGCATACTGTACTGACCCCCCGCCGGAAATAGCACAGCTCAAGGAAGAGATCGACTATGACTTTTTGCAAAACGATTTCCTCCGAACTGTTGCCAGTATCAAATCTGGAGCCGAACGTTTGAGCAAGTTGGCAACCAGTTTGCAAAACTTCTGCCACATCGACGATATTTATCCCAAACCAACCGACTTGCACGCCAACATAGACAGCATACTTTTGCTGCTCAAAAGTCGTTTGACCAGGGAAATTAAAGTAGTGAAAAACTACGGCTACCTGCCGCCAGTTCCCTGCTATGCGGGTCAACTAAACCAAGTATTTATGAATATCTTGACCAATGCTATTCATACATTAATTAATGAAGCAGTCGGTCAAGAATTGGCGAAAGAGTTCAAAGGTGGAGGACTCAGAGACGCCGCTCGCCAGCCTAAAATTGAAATCACAACTCAAGTCTGCTGTCCCGAACCGGCGCCGGATTTAGATAAACTTCATGTTCGGTGGGTTTCGATTTGCATAGCAGATAACGGGCCAGGGATGTCACCTAGCAAGTACAAAAAAATCATAGAATCATTTTCTACTGAAAAACGCGCCCTCAAAGAAACCAGTTTAGCAGTTAGCTATCAAATAGTGACGGGCAAACACGGCGGTGCATTCAGAATGCGATCGGAATTAGGCAGCGGCACTGAATTTGAAATTTTGTTACCGTTAGCTTAAAGAAGGAAGAAGGAAGTTCGGCAACGGATTCTGTAACGGATGTAACGGATGTAAAGGATAGAAGGAAGAGGGAAGTTCGGCAACGGATTCTGTAACGGATGTAACGGATGTAAAGGATAGAAGGAAGAGGGAAGTTCGGCAACGGATTCTGTAACGGATGTAAAGGATAGAAGGAAGAAGGAAGAGGGAAGAGGGAAGAACTTACAGTGTATTCCTGATTTATGAAGTACAGGACACGGCACTGCGGTTTCCCTACCCCTTATCTGTACTACACTCAACGGAAAACTGCTGTAACAGTCAACAGTCAACAGTCAACAGTCAACAGTCAACCATTATCTAATTGACTGCCGCACATTTTACAAAATCTAGCATTAGCATCGTGTACAGACCAACCGCAACCTGTACAAACAGCTTCTCCGTGATTAGCACTTTTAACTAATTGTTTAATCAAATCCCCCAATTGCCAAGGAATCAGAGCAATTCCCGTCAAAATCATCAAAATAGTCAGAAAACGACCGGATTCCGAAATCGGAGTAACATCGCCAAATCCCACGGTGGTCATCGTGACAACCGAGAAATAAACAGCATCCAAAAAAGTTCCAAAACTTTCGGGATTGGCCGGATGCTCGACTTGATAAATCAAACCAGAATAAACAAAAATTATTGCCAGTAAAGTAAACAATATCCGAGCAAAAATTACCCCATCTTCGCTGCTGATGCGGAAAATAGAAATTTTTAATTCCAGAAAGCGGATGAGTCGGAGAATTCTAAACCAGCGAAAAATTCGGATAAAACTAACGTTGACAAATCCCAGTAAAAATGGTAATATTGCCAGCAAATCAATGATTGAAAAAAAACTAAAAATAAATTTAACTCGATCTTCGGCACACCACAGCCGCAATAAATACTCAACTGCAAAAACGATTAAAAGAACGGTATCGAGAGTTTGGAAATTAATTCTAACAGCTTGGGAAAGCGGGTAAGTTTCGGCGATGAAGCTGGCGGAAGATAAAAGAATGAGTCCGGTAAGAGTTAAATTGACGGTTCTGCCAATTGGGGTTTCGATGTCTTCGAGATAAAATCCAATTTGCGATCGGGTTAACATAGATGAGATAATTAATACCATTTATGAGGTAAGGGAATTATCGCATATGAGTATCGAATTAACTAAGGGTGAAAGGTTCAATCTTTCTAAAGAAACTCCTAATTTCAGTAAAATTGCGATCGCCCTAGGGTGGCAAGTCAGTCAGAAAGCACAAAACTGCGACATTGACGCATCTGTTTTTATGTTAGCGGCAGATGGTCGCATTCCCGATGAAAAGTATTTTGTATTTTACAACAATCTGACCTCGCCAGACGGTGCGGTGCGGCATTCGGGAGATAGCAGGAATGGACAACTTGAGGGAGATGATGAGACTGTTTATCTAGATTTGAGCAAAATCAATGCGGCGATTCAGGAAATAGTGTTTGTGGTGACTATTCACGACGGACAGGAAAAAAATCAAAGTTTTAGTCAAGTTGAAAATGCTTTTATCCGGCTTTACAATTCAGAGAATCTTAGCGAATTGGTTCGGTACAATTTAAATCAGATATTTTCCCAAGAAACGGCTTTATAATTTGGACGTTTGTATAAGAAGAATGGCGAATGGAGGTTTCAGCCGGTAGGACAGGGATATAATGCCGGGTTGCAAAGTTTTGTAGATAAGTATTATGTTGAAAAGGCGGTTGAGAAAATCTCGAATGCTGGGGAGAAGGTTGATGATGCTGAGGTTTTGAGGCAGTTTAGCGATCGGGTGGATAAGCTATTGCGGGAAGAGGCGATCGATCAGACAGCGCTTCCAGTATCTAGCGAAGCGGTAGAACAGCCGGTGGCTACTCCTGTAAATGCGGATACTGTGCAATATCAGGAAGAGGAAAAAATAGATAATTCTGCACTAGAAAATCTGGAACCCGTTATCAGTGCTGAGGAATTTTGGAAACGGTATGAAGACGGAGAACGCGACTTTACAGGGATTAACCTAGCGGGAGTGGATTTAAGTGGCAAAACTCTCGACTCTAATGTCAGTCTAAGTCAAGCAAACCTGAGCAGTGCCAATCTAGCAAATGCAAAATTGACTGGGGTAAATTTGATCGGAGCTAACTTGCAAGGCGCCAGCTTGAAATCAACAAACTTGCAAAGCGCTGATTTAATTGAAGCTAATTTAAGCGGAGCTAACTTAACCAAAGCTGCATTATATTACGCAAGACTTATTCAGGCAAATTTGAGTCAAGCCAACTTAAGCGAAGCAAAGTTGGATCAGGCAAACCTGACTACAGCAAACCTGAGTAAAGCCAACCTAGTGCAGGCAAGTCTAAGTAGTGCTAACCTGACAGGAGCAGATTTAAGTCAAGCGAAGGTAAGTAAAGTCAACCTAAGTTATGCAAACCTCAGTGGCGTTAACTTCAGTGGCGTTAACTTAAGTGGGGCAAATTTAAGTGCAGCCAACTTGGATGGTGTTAACCTAACAGGGGTAAGTTTGCTTGGAGTCAACTTACAGAGCGTTAATCTGAGTGGGCAAAACTTGAGTGGCTTTAATCTCTCTGGGGTTAACCTACATCGAGCAAACTTAAGTGAAGCAGACTTAACTTCTGCAAACTTGTGTGGTGCAAATTTGAGCTATGCAAACTTAGAAAAAACTAACCTGAAGGAAGCTAAACTGGTTGGAGCAAATCTGGACAATGCAAAACTCGCAGGTGCAATTATGCCAGATGGCACAATTCACGAATAAAGTCGATGCCAATATTAAAGAGCAAGGTGGGCAATTTATTGGTGTAAATTTAACGCTCTTTCCCGAAGTCCGCCAGGGGTTTAAACCTCTGCCGGACTTTCGGTTTAAGTTGACAACCAATGGCTGGCATTGCCCACCCAAAAAATAGAGTATGATTAGTATTAAATATCAAATACATAGATTGTCGATGAATGAATCTGACACGGAAATAATAGAATCTACCCTCAGATGGATGACCGAGTTTGTCGAGTTACCGCATCCAGTTTTCAGCGATTTACCGATTTGTCCCTTCGCTAAAAAGGCACGCTTGGCTAATCAAATTTTATTCAAAATCGAGCGGTTTTCAGCGCTGACTGAGTTCGATCGCGATTCTGCCATAATGAAATCAATTTATGAATTTTACAATTCGGAATTTGAAATAATGGTAGTAATTAATCCCGAAAAAACTGCAATTAGTGCGCCCGAAACTAAAGAATTGATAGACAAATTGAATAATCAGATTTCAGAGTTGGGCTTGCTGGCTTTTCACATCCATCCCGAAGAAGATTTTAATATTGACGGGCTTCATACTAGGAGGATGCCCTATCCGGGCTTCACTGTTCAAGTAAATTCTAAGCTGAAGCCAGCTTCCGATTCTTTAGAGAAAACTGAATATTACAAAAATTGGACTGCCGAACAACTAAAAAATTTCGGGATTCCGAGAAATTGACGATCGCCCGCCCTCCCCGCGCATCTCTGTGCCATTACAATTAATTCAGCAAAAAATCTTTACAGATAAGAACTCATGCAGCTCAAGTCAACAACCCGCCATATTCGCATATACACCGCCATCCTCGAAGACAACGAACTCGTACCCAGCAATGACCTTTTGACCCTCGACATTGACCCAGATAACGAACTTAACTGGAACGACGAGTCAGTCAAACAGGTACAGGCCAAATTCGACCAACTCGTAGACGCTTACGAGGGCGAAGATTTGACCGAGTACAACCTCCGCCGTATCGGTTCGGAGTTGGAACACTTGGTACGATCGTTCCTCCAAAAAGGCCAAATCAGCTACAACCTCAACAGCCGCGCTCTCAACTACAGCATGGGATTGCCTCAAGTTGATTCCAAAGTTCACCTGTAAGGGCGATCGGGCGATCGGCATTTATGTCAACTTAAGATTGAAACCCATAATAAAGGTCGCTTGTAGCTGATTTTCGCTCCCTCCTACTCCTCTTAATCAGGGGAGTACGGGGGGAAAAGAGGGTTCTGTTTCGTCTCTCGCTTTCGGGATTGAGGGGAATTTAGACTTGGATACCGAGGAAAGATGGAGATGGGGAGAATTGAAAAAAGCTGCTTTTATTCTTCTTCCTGCTTGTTTCTGACTCCTGACTCCTGACTCCCGGCTTCTTCCTTCTTCCCACTGCCCTCGGATTTCTCCCGCGCCTCCCCAGCATCAACCGGAGAATGTGGAACGCGATCGCGTTCCAAAAACTGTTTAACTGCAAGTTGGCGGTTGGTCATAAACTGACCCCAAGCGCCGGGAAACATCCCATCCAAGGTTTCCACCAGCGCCCAAACCTCAAGATTCATCACTTTGTAATAAAAACTGTGAGAATGTTGAATGCTAGTGAGTATTTCGTCTATTTCAACTGCAGGCAGTAGCTTCGGAGCGGGCAAATTCTTGGGAAAGGCGCTGGGTTCATGTGGGGGCATGGTTAAATACTCAACAGCTTGCAGAGGCCGGTCAGTCGATTTTAGATTTTAGATTTTAGATTTTAGATTGACTCCACAGATGGATCTGCGGGCTTGAACTAATATCTAATTTTTTTGCTCTCCACGACTCGTGTCGGGGGATTGCATCCGTCAGTAGATGTGAGATGTTAGATTGTAGATTTTATACTTTAGATGGACTCCACAGATGAATCTGGGGGCTTTTATCCGTCTTTGGGTCAGGTTAAATTTAACTTTACTTCCGAAACTCGGACAAGAGGCAATGAACACCCTTGGCGAGAAAACCGAGAATTGATATTTATTTATACCTGTCGGGTCAGGTGATTTCTACCTAGCTGCATCATACCATTATAGTTAGTCTAAAATTTCAATTCCCTTTAGTGCTGCGATTTCTTCGGAAATGGCCGCTATCAGGAATATGCTGAAAACAGGGTGATTTCAAGCCGAGGACTTGGGCCTGGCACGATCGTCTAACTCTGAAAGCTCCTAGCAAAATTCATCGGCGGGTTAACACAATGGTAAACTGTTCGTGTCAGTACCAGACATTAAAACCTACCCATAGACTGGGGGAAAGGCACGCCTAAAATATTGTCAGGAGTTGGACTAAATAGCAAAAAAGTTTACTAAAGTTAGTCAGACTTAACTTGACTGGTTAACCTTTGTGGGTGGTAGAATTAGAGCGATGCCAAAAACCAAGGCTTAATTATCTGGGAGAGTAAACCGAGCGTGCAAGTCAAAACTGACCAGCCTGTAAAAAGGTCGAACGGGAGTCCGCGTTTCGTTAAATTGGTTGAAAATATTGGATGACTCATGGCTAAAAGCTTCAACTAAAATTAATTTGATTAGGGTGGGCTACACCCGAATTAACGCCTGTGGACAAGAAGGAGCCGACTCCCTTGGGGGAAGCAGGAAGCAGACCTTTCAGGAGCAATCCCGATTGAATGGTGAGACTGAAATAAGTTTAGCCAAGTTTTGTGTAGCAGATATCACTACGCACACAACAGTGGAAACGTGGTGATCCCGGGAACCTGAAAAATCAGGAAATTAGGACTGCGAAGTCTTAAGAATCTCCGTCTGTTGAGAAAGCGGGGGTGTCAAATAATCGCCACGTATCAACCCGTCGAGGTTCAATCGCTAAAATAGTTCAGATCAGCACGCTTGCCCAAAGGCGTCAGGAACCCTTATGCAAAACTCTGTGGCAAAACACTACTTATGGGCTTTAGGTGAAGGGATCAAAGGGTGTAAGCCAGGCGATCTGATCGCTGGTCGCTACTTGGTCAAGCGCGATCGACTTCTTGTCGATACTCAACCCGAACACTTGCCGGAACTGCCCGATGAGATTCCGAGTGTTGTCACTCCTTATCTGAGACTGTTTGCCTATCAGTTGCACGTACCTCAAGTATACGGCCTGGTATCGTCCAAGATGAGCAAGCTATCGGGAGATATTTGGCTACTGGAAAACGGGCCGATTTTGAAGGTGACGGAATCTTTAATGCCGGAATTGGCGGATTCCTGGAAAGGAGCTGCAGCGATGCGACAGCTCAATTGGCTGTGGCAAATTGCCCAGTTGTGGCAGCCGTGTATCTCTCAGGGCGTGGCTTCGACGCTGCTGACTCCAGAACTGCTGCGGGTGGAAGGCCAATTGGTGCGGTTTCTGGAATTGCAGCCCGATCGCAAACCCCCTCATTTGTCGCAGTTGGGCAAATTGTGGCAGCAGTGGCTCGAAGATGCTCACCCGGCTATTGCCAATTTTTTGAGGCAACTTTGCCAGCAAATGGTTGCCGGTCAAGTGCGCCACGGCGAACAACTGATGGGCCAGTTGGATAAAGCTTTGGCAAAGTGCGGCCGATTTTACGATCGTCACGTTGAAATTGCCACGGGCACGGATGTAGGCAGATCCCGGGCTCACAACGAAGATGCTTGCTATCCGCCCAGCGGTACGCTGTTCGCAGGAAACCCGGGTGCGGAAGCTTGCGCGATCGTCTGCGACGGTATCGGTGGACAAGACGGCGGCGAAGTCGCTTCGGAAGAAGCAATTGGTGTGCTGCGCGACAAGTTGCAGCAAATGCCCCTACATCAGGCTAATTGGGACCCGTTGAGCCTGACTTCCAAGCTGGAACGGGCGGCTTGTGCTGCTAACGACAAGATAGCCAGTCGCAACGACAGCGAACACCGCCAAGGCCGCCAGCGGATGGGAACTACGCTAGTTATGGGTTTAGCCCACATTCACGAGCTCTATGTCGCCCACGTCGGAGACAGTCGGGCTTACTGGATTACCCGCACCGGCTGCTATCAAGTTACTCTCGATGATAATGTGGCTTGCCGCGAGGTGCGTTTGGGCTACTCTCTCTACCGGGATGCTTTGGAACAAGTGGCCGCCGGAGCTCTGATTCAAGCTTTGGGGATTACTTCGTCTAACACTTTGCACCCGACTGTGCAGCGTTTTCCAGTGGATGAAGACTGCGTTTTGCTGCTGTGTTCCGACGGTTTGAGTGATAAAGACCGGGTTGAGGAATGTTGGGAAGCGGAGATTTTGCCAATTCTCGACGGTAGCATTAATTTGGGTAAGGCGCGCGATCGACTGATTGAGATTGCTAATACTAGAAACGGTCACGATAACGTCACTGTTGCTTTAATTCACTGTCAAGCACATTTGAGGGAAGACGGCAAAACTTTGACAGAACTGTCTGTCGCACCTTTAGATACGCCGATCGAACTAATTTCCGACAGCGAGGATATGCCAACGGATTTGACCGAAAGCACAAGCCTTGGCGATGGGAATTCTCCAGGAAAAACGCAGTTGTTACAGTCGGAAAAAAGCAAAAGCCCATTTTCGCTGCTGCTGAAAATTTTATTTTTATTAGGATTGGGGGGTGTATTTGCTTATTTTTTCATCCCTCCGGTGGGTCGCGCGATCGATACTGCCGGGGAGTCGATTTTCGGGAAACGCGGTTTAATTAATGCTGGAAGAACGCCGGAGAAAACTGTTGAATCTGTACCTTCTCCGCTTCAATCTTTAGAAACAGGCTCGTTTATAGAGATTAAAAGTTCTGGGGCTGGGGAAGTGGAAAAAGAGGGCGATCGCTTGGATTTGCGAGGCGCAATCGGTGAGTTGACTGTCAAAGGAACAGTCCCCGCAGGCAGTGTTTTGCAGGTGACAAACAAACAGCTTACGCCTCAAGGCAATTGGCTGGAATTGAAAGTTTGTTCGATTCCTGAAATAGTGCGATCGAACTCTGCCAAACCCGAGTCAAATAAAGATTTTTCTACAGTTTCAAAACCGACACTGAATCCATCTCCCGCTGTGGCAAATCCCTCGCCTTCCCCGGCAGTTAAGCCAACAGTTGAAGTAGAAAGCGCCAAGCTGCAACCGGGGGAAATTGGATGGATTCAAGAACAAGCTGCTGTTTCTAAAGTAGTCTCTAACCTAGTATTAAACCCAACTCAACAGGGGAAATGCGTTGCTTCTGACTGAAATCCAAATGCTAATTAAACTATCATTGCTAGATTTTGCCGAGGGGATTTGAGTAAGTTTGAGAAAAAGGAAGATACCTCTTGCTAAAGATAGAGGAATTTAAGGCAGACAGAGACTTAAATGGAAATCGAAGTCCAGCGAGCCGAAGATTTATCAAATTCTTGATGCCAGAGCGAACTATGACGAAAATCACAGACTATTTCCAGGGAGTTTATGCGGTAAATCTCCCTGAGAGGAAAGATCGACGCCAGCTCATAGTCAAGGAATTAGAAGAAGCAGGAATGCCCCTCATGCCCCATAAGGTTGAGATATTTCCCGCAATCCGCCCCGACGAAGCTGCAGGTTTCCCCAGCATTGGGGCGAGGGGATGCTTTTCCAGTCATGTAGCTATCCTCAAGCAGGCAAAACAGCAGGGGTTGAGCAATATCCTGATTGTAGAAGACGACCTAGAAATTTCACCAAAGTTAAGAGCACACCAAGCTGTTATAGTCGAACAACTGTGTCAGCAAGAGTGGGATTTCGTCTACTTCGGACACGTCGAAGAGGTTGAAAAAAAGTCTCCTGTCGCCCTCGTGCCCTTTTCTAAGGGCGTGAAGACCGCTCATTTTTACGCTGTAAATGGCAGGATTTTCGATCGCCTCCTGCGGTTTCTGGAAGAACTGCAACAGCGACCTCCGGGACATCCCGACGGCGGTCCGATGCACCTCGACGGAGCTTATTCTACTTTCCGAGCTCAAAATCCTGATGTTGTCACCTTGATTGCTTCTCCAAACCTGGGGTGGCAAAGGAGTTCCCGTAGCGACATCTCTCCTAATCCGTTTTTGGACAGTGTACCGGGGTTGAGGCAATTGGCAGGTGCAGCAAGAACAACCAAAACATTGCTGAAGCGTAGCCTTTCTACTTAATTGAGTTCGAGTTTAAAATAGTTTACTCAACTCGAATCTGTGAGCACAATTGCCCCGAAAATAATTAATACCAAATCCAGGTTTATTACTCCCTTTATGAAGCAGGCGGTTGAAACATTTTGACCTCAAACTATACAAATAAAGTCGGTCGAAGTTTATGCGACACGACCTAGGCTCGAACCAGCTAAGAGATCAAGGGGATATTTAAGCCGGATTTGGTATCAGCATATTTGATATGAGGCGTGATTTCTAACCTAATTTGTTAGATACTTCTGCCAGTTTAGTCACCATTTGGGATACGGCTTTGTCAACTGCAGCGCTCAAAAGTGAGTCTTCATTGCTGCTGCCAGAATTGCCGCTGACACCTCTGACGGAAATATTAGAATCGCTTTGATCGGCTTCTCCTACTGCTTTGGCGGTGGCAAGAATATCTCCCGAAGCTGTACCGATTAACCGCACATCTATTTGAACGGTAGCTTTGGTTTTTTGCGAACCGGCGCCGATTCCCATGAAACTGCCGCCGCCGGATTGTTTGTCGATATTAAACTTGGTAATGGTGCCGATGAGCACGGCGTCAACTCCTAATTGTTTGCCAATTTCGGCTGCTGTCCCGGCATCCATCGCGCCGCTGCGATTTTGCTGTTTGAGCACTTGTTCGAGTTTGCTGCGATCGACTACTGTATAAGTGCCGTTGTTGACGAGTTCGTTGATTAACAGTTCGCTGATGCCTTTGGCGGCGCCGACTCCCCTGTAGGAAGTGTAATAGCTGTTGGTGGGGCCGTAGTCGAAGTCCATGACGACGAGGCGCTTTTTGGCAGTAGCTTGGGCGAGTTGGGTTGCGGGTTGGGTGGTGGCTGGGGTGGCGATCGCACTTAATGAAACGCCTGCTAGCATTAGGGTAGCGAGGGAAATGCTGGTTAAGCGAGATATGGTGGTTGTTTTCATAAAGCTTACCTCACAGTTGTTTTGTGCCGACTCTAGAATACTTTACGGAACAGCCCGATGTCAGGGTTGGGGGTGAGGAGGTTGGAATTGGCGGGTTTTAGTGTTTTTTGACTGCTAAAATTCTAATTTTTTTAAATTAACCGCAGAGGACGCAGAGAAAGAAAGGAAGAGTTTAATCAAGCTTTCAATCCTTAATAGGGATTTAGGGGTTTTCCTGCCAAAAAATCTCATATCTCTGTACTGTAACGGTGGCAACAACCGCACAGCTATCCAAAATTCCTCTTACACCCCAGATTCCATAAAACCCATCAACCAATTAGCCATCGTCGCCCTGCGAGTCTGTCGGGGCCCGAATTCCCCAATTTTATAGCCTTTAAAGCCCAATTTTTCCTTCAGCAACTGCTTGTTTTCTGGAGGAGTCGATCGAGTCAATTTCACTGTCGCCGGCCTAGAATCGATAAAATCGGGCGGTTCCGGGTACTCTTGGCGCCACTCGGCTGCAACACCTGCACTGTTCCACTTGCCAGTCTCGGCATCCCAGCGGTAGCCCAGATATTGCCAAACTAATCGGTTGACAGCAGCATCGTCGATTTCTTCGTTGAGGATAGCCCAAATAGTTTCGTTATTCAGCGGTGGTAATTCAGACATGAGCGCGATCGAATCGGAAATAAAAAAAGTTTAACTCACATTAGATAACATTATCAGGAACGGGCAAGATGCCCGTTCCACAAAAAATCATAGGAATTTGTTTGTGGGGTTGGCACGCGAGCCCGCCCAAAATGCCACCCCCAAAAAAATTAATTATTCAAAATTCCGTCTTTCTCGGCCATAGACAGCATTAAGTCAATCACGCGACTAGAATAGCCCCACTCGTTGTCGTACCAGGAAACAACTTTGAAAAACTTAGAATTCAGTTCAATTCCCGCACCTGCATCGAAAATGCTCGATCGCGCGTCGCCCTGAAAATCTGTCGAAACCACCGCATCCTCAGTATATCCAAGAATGCCTTTGAGTTCGCCGCCCTCCGAAGCTTTTTTCATTGCCTCGCAAATTTCTTTATAGCTAGTTTCCTTCGCCGTTTTGAAAGTAAGGTCAACTACAGACACGTCGGGAGTTGGCACCCGCAAAGCCATTCCAGTCAATTTTCCTTTCAATTCTGGCAACACCAAAGTAACAGCTTTTGCTGCACCGGTCGAAGATGGAATAATATTTTGAGCCGCACCGCGTCCTCCCCGCCAATCTTTTTGGCTGGGGCCGTCTACAGTTGGTTGAGTAGCTGTCATTGCGTGAACTGTCGTCATTAAACCTTCTTCCAAACCGAAGTTATCGTTGATTACTTTGGCAATTGGTGCTAAACAATTCGTCGTACAGCTAGCATTAGAAACAACCGTATCTTTTGCCGGGTCAAATTTGTGGTGGTTGACGCCTACTAGAAAAGTTGGAACTTTTTCCGGGTCTTTTGTCGGTGCTGAAAGTATTACTCGTTTTGCTCCCGCCGTCAAGTGTTTTGATGCGCCTTCAAAATCTGTAAACAATCCGGTAGATTCTACAACATAATCTGCGCCGGATTTACCCCAGGGCAATTCGGCAGGATTTCTAATCGATGTGCAGGGGATAAAATTTCCGTCAACAACAATCCCGTCTGGTTTGCTTTCAACTTCGCCGTCGTAAATGCCGTGGGTGGAGTCGTATTTGAAAAGATAAGCCAGGTTTTCTGGCGAAACTAAGTCGTTAATGCCGACAAATTGGATGTTGGGGTTTTTGATGCCGGCACGCATGACTAGCCGTCCGATGCGGCCAAATCCGTTGATGCCAACTTTTAATGCAGCCATGTTTAAACTCCTATTGAAAATATCGTTAGTCGATCGGGCGTTAGCGAAGCCCTCGAAGAGGATCGCCTGTTGTGGCTTAGAATTTACCACGCTAAAGGATTTTGGCAACTGATTCTTTTCTATCTCTTAAGAATTCTGAATTCTGCCTCGGCTGGGAAGGGCAATTAATGCTGAAATAACCGCTGACTAATGGCTAAGGGCTGATTTTTCTCAAATTGTAAAAGTGCTATAATAGACAGAAATTATTTCCAAAATTGCATTTTTTTAATCAGGCTAAAGTAATAATAAAAAACTTATCCAAAAGCCGAAACGGATTGGCATTATCACCAGTGGCGATTGTCGGGGCGACAGCCTAAGATTAAAGCCGCAGATACGCGGAAGGACACAGCAATGCCGTGTCCATACACCTATGGCCTACAATCTATCTGTAGCTCTACTTTTCCGAATTGGTATAATCACTAATGAATCATGACTCATGACTAATCAGTAATGACTACCCGACACACCTAGTAATTAGCAATTCCACCGCATCAGAAATAAAACACGACCCACCAAATTTATTGAGCACCGGTCTAATGTTTTCTGCAACTGCTGAAACTTGAGCTGGTGAACAAAAAGCAAGCACATAAATGTTATCCAGCGCCGTCATTGAGGAATTGCGGGAAACGTGATCCCTGGTGCTTTTTCCCGCGACATCACGAATCACCGAATAACCGGGTACGCCAGCTTTGTCTAAACCGTCTAAAATCTTGCCGAGTTCTACTGAGTGGGCTATGATTTCTACTCTTTTGACTGACTCCATCATCTCACCTCCAAAACATATTGATTCCGTATAGATACAGGGGAATGCCTACAATGATATTAAATGGAAATGTCACTGCTAAGGCAGTTGAAATGTAAAGACTTGGATTCGCTTCGGGAACAGTTAGGCGCATGGCTGCTGGTACTGCTATATAAGAAGCGCTGGCGCACAATACGGCAAACAGCAAAGTGTCTCCCTGCGGCATTCCGATTAATTTGGCTATTACCAAAGCAATTACTGCGTTGACTATGGGAATTAGGATTGCAAAGCCGATCAGAAAAACTCCTGCTTCTTGTAAATCTTTAATTCTGCTAGCGGCAACCAGCCCCATGTCTAGCAAGAAAAAAGTCAAAACCCCGTAAAACAAGTCTTGAGTAAACGGACTCATAACTTCCCAACCATGTTCTCCTGTCATTATGCCCATAATTAGGCTGCCAATCAGTAGAAAAACTGAACTGTTTAGGAATGCTTCTTGCAACACTTCTGGCCAAACTATTTCGCGTTTTCCTTCTTCCCCGCCAAATACACTGACTAGAATGAGACCGACTATAATTGCTGGGGATTCCATTAATGCTAGCGCGGCTACCATGTAACCGTCAAAGTCGATCCCCTGTGCTGTGAGGAAGGAGGTTGCGGTGATAAATGTGACGGCGCTGATGGAACCGTAGGTGGCTGCGATCGCGGCGGCATTGTAGGAGTCGAGTTTTATCCTCAGTATGAAAAAAGTATAAACGGGTACTAGCATTGACATCAGCATCGCTGCCACAATTGTCAGGGCAACTTGCTGGTCAATTCCGCTTTTGGACAGTTCGACGCCACCTTTAAATCCGATCGCAAACAGCAGGTACAGCGAAAACAGTTTGGGGATGGGCGCTGGAATTTCTAAATCAGATTTGAGAAAAATTGCCAGCATTCCCATGAAAAAAGCTAATATTGGGGGATTTAAGATATTTGACGCTACTAAACTCAAATCCACGATAGGTAACTCCCATTTCTTGCGTTTTTGATATTACTTCCCCAGTAATTGTGGCACGAGAATGGATCAATAGACCGATCGAACTTTGGACGCCAAAGCTCGATCGGGCTAAATACCCCCAAATACGGCAAAGGCGCACAGTACGCACCGTACAACGAGTAAGGTGTGGACTGTGCACCCGCAGGCTAAGTTATTGTTGTTTAACTAAGCAACTGCCAAATAAGACTCTAGGGCTTCGGAACCACCGATCAACTTGCCGTCGATAAATACTTGCGGCACAGTTGTAGCCCCAGTCATAGCCCGGAGCGATCGAGTTGTGATCTCCCGGCCCAAGACGATTTCTTCATAATCAAAGCCATGTTTACTCAGCAGTGCCTTAGCCTTAGCGCAGAAGGGACAGCCGATTTTTGTAAACAGCGAAACTACCTTCGGCTTGGCTGCTGCGGAGTTAATGTAGTTGAGCATCGTCTCGGCATCGGACACTTTGAAAGGGTCGCCCGGTTCATCAGGCTCAATAAACATTTTTTCAACCAAGCCATCTTTTACCAGCATCGAATAACGCCAAGACCGCTTGCCAAAGCCTAAATCTGTTTTGTCTACCAGCATTCCCATGCCTTCGGTAAATTCGCCGTTACCGTCGGGAATTAACGTCACATTGTCTGATTCTTGGTCTTTTGCCCACTCGTTCATCACAAAGGTGTCGTTGACGGAAATACAAACTATTTCATCTACGCCATTTTCTTTGAAAACTTTGGCACATTCGTTGTAACCGGGGAGGTGCGTTGACGAACAAGTGGGCGTAAAAGCTCCTGGCAGCGAGAACACTACTACGGTTTTACCTGCAAATATATCATCGGTGGTGACATCCACCCACTCGTTGTCTTTGCGAGTGCGAAAGGTGACTTTGGGTACTCTTTGACCTTCTTGGTTCGTCAGCATGATTTTAAATTTTTGGGTACTTGGGTTCAATTCCTTTGCTTATTATAGCGTACTCATAACGAGTATGAGTTGTCAAGGGGAGGCGAGTTTTTTTCTCGGACTTGGGCGCGCGCACGAGCTCAGTTCATTGTCTTTGCGACGATAGTTTGAATCCTAGTCCGAATCAATCTCGCGGCGCGCGCGAGCTCAGTTCATTGTCTTTGCGACAGCTAGCAGATTTAAAACTTGCTGTTTAAGTAGGTCGGCAATTCTGTCTCCATTCCTTTGCTGCTGCTAACGGGTGAGGATTTTTTACACATTCTCTCAACATATCGATATCAATTCCCGGTAGCAATTCGCTTTGTGTGATTAATTCATAACCGCAGTTGGACACGAATTCAACCGGAATTTCTTCTCGCAAATGGTAGATAGAAAATCGGTCATTTCGCCAGAACCAAACCTCTCGCACATTCAACCTTCTATACAGTTCTAGTTTATTGATGCTGCCACTGGTAACAATGACTTCAATTACCAAATCGGGAAATTCTTTATCTGTGCCAATACAGTAAGCTTCATCTGGTTCCGTACCGCCACTTTTTTCCTCTTGTCGCAGAGTTGTAGACCCAAAAGGAAAATATTCGATTTCAGCTTATACAAAGTAAATTTATAGCAGATTTCCAATGCCAGTTTTGCGACTTTCATGGTGGCGAGAAGGCGACATAATTTCCAAAACTCCATCTAAATAAGTCACTCGATATCCCGCAGCATCTCCTATTCGATTTAGCAGTGTTTCGTATTGTTCCCAGTTTGCCCTATCCGTGATGTAGCGCTCTTCAGGATCTTGGCGTTGGAGTGCTTGTTCTTTAAGTAATGTATCTAGCTCGCTCGTCAGCATTGGTATTACCTCCTTACAAGTTGTTCTAATCTTAGCTCAACTTTATTCCCAATCAAACTGCCTCCCCAAATATTCCTCTAATTCTTGATTGTAAGGTCGGAAATAATCGCTCAACCTGTCGCGAACCGATTCATTTACCCGCTGATAAGAACCGGGATTAGCATTTTGGTACTCAGACAATTGATATTCCGGCAAATCTAAAAATTCTAAAACCTGCTGGACTATACCCGCCGTATCTGCATAAAAATCTTCGCTTTTCACAATTAACAACTGTTCTTGGGGAAAGAAAGTCCGCCAGTTTTTGATAAATTCTATGTACCTACCGCGAGCTAAATAATTCCCCGGTTCCTCGCCGATGATGTATTCGGGATTTTGATTCAACCGTTCAATTTCATCGCTAATTACTCGATCGAGCGATCGCGCTTCCCAATTTAAGCCAGTCAAGCGGTAAAATTGAGAAATCGCCCGATCGACCGGATTTCGCAACAGTACAATCAGTTTAGCCTCTGGAAACAGGCTGTAGAGCCGTTCCGGTGCTTCGCGAGAGTCAAAATAGCTTGGGCTTGCTTCACCAGTTACAAATTGCTCTCCCCGAGGCATTGGCGGAAAATGAGCCAAATACCAATCAATCCCTCTGTCAAAGTGCCACGAGAAAAAATCCATCTCCTTTTTAATTGGAGTCAAAATTTGCGGGTGTTGGGCTAAATAAGTATAAAGAGAAGTTGTGCCGCACCGCTGAGAACCAATAATTATAAAGTTAGGAAATTGGACGGGTTTTAAGTTCCAATTTTGTAGAACAGGCATCTTGCCTGTATCTGCTTGTAAAACAGGCATCTTGCCTGTTCTATAACTTATAATAGATGCAAAACTTTGTTTAAAACTGACAGTTCGATAAAAATCAATCGCCTCGGCAATTTTACCTTGCCTCGTCAAAGCTTCTCCCAAATTCAGATAAGGCCAAAAAGCCTCCGGTTTAGCTGCAACAACTTCGCGGTACAAGTTCTCAACTTCATCCAGCTTGTTTTGCCTAACAAAAACTTCCCACAAATTGTAATAAAACCACCAAGGAAGATCGGGATTTATTTTTATTGCTTGGAAAAATGCCGCCGCCGCTTCCTCCCAATATTTTTGGTGGCTCAAAACAGCACCTAAATTGTAGTAAGACCAGCAATCATCTGGTTTTTGGGCGACAGTTGCGCGAGATAAGGCTAATGCGCGATCCTCTTCGAGGGCTTCGCTAACGCACTTTTCTTGCTGCTGCAACAACTCCTCTAATTTCGCTGAGTTGCATTCATGACTCGGCATATTTGTCAATAGCGAGTTGTAAAGAATTATTGCGCTTTTTGGGCGATCGTACTTGGCTAAATTCTTTCCTAACTGCAAATAAAAATCCCAATTTTCCGGTGCAATTTGCAATTGAGATTGTTCTAATACTAAGTTTATATCCCACTCTGTTTGTCCGAGAGCGTATCCTAACTTGTCGTAAATTCCCGGCAAATGTCTGTCAATTTCAACAGCTTTTAAATACGTGGTGATAGCTTCATCCCACTGTTTGAGTTTAGTTAAAGCGTCCCCTAAATTGCAAAAAGACCAAGCAAAATCCGAGTTGAGTGCAATCTCGCAGCGGTAAGCAGCAGCAGCTTCTTCCCATCGCCGAAGTTTCAGCAAAGCATCGCCCAGATTGTGATAAGACCAGGAAAAATCTGGATTTAACTCAACCGCTTTTTTGTAAGCAGCGACAGCTTCCTCCCATTTTTCAAGTTTCAGCAAAACATCGCCCAAACTGTGATAAGACCACGAAAAATTGGGATTTAATTCAATAGCTTTTTTGTAAGCAGCAACAGCCTCATCAAATCGACCGCTTTCTTGCAGGGAATTCCCCATATTGTGGTAGTCATTATCCATGCAACACTCCTGCAATAGACATTAATTTTTCTAGCGAGCTCAAATCCAACCGCATATCTTTATGTAACGGTTTTGTAGGAGTTCCATCATCAACCAAATCGCCAATTACATAGTAATGTTCCAAACCGCACAAATTGCTAATCATCCAATAACAATGCGGCACGTAAAGAGGAGAAAAAATTTCAATTACCTTAGTTCCCGGATTGCAAAAAACTAGATTAGTCAACCCCCCTCCGTGAGGTGCGACAACCACTTTAGCAGCAGCCAAACACGCTGCTTGTTCCGCTACTGACATCATTTCCAACTTGACACTGCGAAACCCCAATTTTTCTAAGTATTTAATTACCTCTTCATCGTTGACGATTCGCCGGTACGATGCTTTTTGGCGGCTGATATAAATTCGCTCTGAATAGTCGGTATTTCTTGGGGGTGGTTCATTTGAAAATGTCTGTTTGAGAAAGTCACACTTCCATTTAGAAACCGCTCCCGATCCGTCATAAGATATTGACGGAACTATTAATTTATCGACCGTAATGTGTAAATTGCAGCGACTTTCTAAAACTTTTTCTTGAGGAATTCCTAAACTATTTAAAGTTTCTGCTTGATAGGAAGAATCCGAGGCATTGACAACAAACTTATCTATAGTTTCTATCAATCCGCTCCGCTGCAAAAGGTCAAATCGCGTAATCACATCAAACATCCAATGAAAATAAGCTGCTCCACCCCAGCGAGCAGATAAAAAAGCCACATTTCCATCGACGTGTTCAGCGGGAGGCAATTTGTCGGAAGTGATTACCAATTCAGAACAGCCCATTGAAATATCAGCAACAAGTTTATTGTCTGAAGTAATCACAGCGGTAGTCACAACATCGGCCCAAGCTCTTCCGTTTGGCAATACGGCAACAAAAGCTTTTCTTGAATGACTTTGATGTTCCCAGAATCTGCGGCTGCTATCGCTTGTTTTGGAATCCGATAAATTGATTTGACTCGCAGGATGGATGTCAATGCAGGTGAGGTTGGGATTGGATTCTGCTGCAACGGTCAAATCTTCTGTAAATCCACAGTATTTTTTGAGAATACTTAAGGGTAAATTTTGATTACTGCATTTTGCCCGCTCGCTCTCATCGACTTCTCCTTGTTGTTCGAGAGCATAACCTATATTATCGTAAGCATCAAACAAATCGGGTTTAATTTGCAGGGCTTGAACTAAATTAGTGATTGCAGGTTCCCACTGCTGTTTGGCAATTAAACTCAAACCCAATCCTTCGTAACACCAACAGGATTTTGGGTCGAGATTGAGGCCTTTTTCATAAATGGCGATCGCCCTTTCCAATTCCCCTTGATTCCGCAGTGCATCACCCAACTTTTTGTACAGCCAACTATGCTCAGGTTCTAGCTCAATAGCACGCCCAAAAGCCACTGCTGCTTCGGGCCAATTTTCTTGTGATTCCAGAACTTCTCCCAAAGCATTGTACAGCCAACAATCATGGGAATTTAATTCAATAGCTTTGCGGTAAGCCACCGCCGCTTCTTCCCAATGTTCCAGTGCAATCAAAGCCTTACCTAATCTATCGTAAGACCAACAAAAATCGGGATTTAGTTCAACTAACTTGCGGTAAGCAACAGCAGCTTCCTCCCACTCAGAAAGCTCCATCAGCACATCGCCTAAATTGTTGTAAGTCCAACAAAAATCGGGATTTAACTCAATAGCTTTGCGGTAAGCAGCAGCGGCGTCGCCGTGTTCCTCAATCGCCTGTAAAGTTTCCCCCAAAAAGTGGTAAGCCCAACTAAAATTAGGGTTGAGTGCGATCGCCCGTTGGTAAGCTGCCCTAGCTTCGTCAAATAGTTCTTTATTTTGCAAACTTTTACCCAACTTGTGGTAAGTTAAGTAGTTGCCCGACTTAATTTTAATAGCTGTTTGATAGCGGGCACTCGCCTCATCCAAATAACCCGCATTTGCCGCAATATCCCCCAACTTTTCCCAACCCAGAGCCAACAGAGTTTGCTCTTCGCCCAAACTTTGATTGCCGATTTTTTTAACAATCAGTTGATAGCCTTTGTGTACTACTTCTAACTGACTTCCAAACATTTCCAAAAAAACATCTATCCCAATTTTAGTATCTTGCTCCGGGCTGTCGGGAAACGTAAACTCGTAATCGTCGAAAATCATCAATCCCCCAACTTTCACCAACCTCCAAGATAAAATCGCATCTTGCAGAGCACTGGTGGGTTTGTGACAGCCGTCAATGTAAGCAACATCGTAATATTCGGAAGCCAAATTAACTAACAAATCTTGAGAGTAACCTTCTAATTCAATTACCCGATCTGCTGCTCCCGTTTTAACAATATTGCCCTTAAAATGTTGTTGAAAATACAAATCAATACAAGTAATCTTTGCCGTCGGATGAGTTAAAATATTATCCAGCAGCCAGCAAGCCGACATTCCCTGAAAACTGCCGATTTCCACTACTTGAAATTCCGCAATTCCAGTAAATTCCTGCAAATGCCGTTGCCAAATAGGAATATTGTGGGTAAACCAATCTTGGGTAAATTGATAATCTTTAGCCGCACACTCAGGCCAACCCCTCAATTTGCTTGCTTTTTGGTGGCAAATAATTGCTTCTTCTAATTCGCCTAATTGCGGTAAAATATTTCCTAAATCGTTGTAAGGCTTAGAATTGCTCGGATCGATTTCAATTTGGCGGCGGTAAGCGGCAATTTGTGTGTACAACTCCTGTTGTTTCGCCCGAACATCATGGAGTTGGGCGACAACTTCCGCAGCATTGGGTTCAATTTGCAGTGCCATGCTATAAAATACGATCGCACCTTCCAACTGCTTCTGTTTCGCTAAACTATTGCCTAAATTTATATAAAACTCTGCTCCATCTAACTCAATTCCCAGCAATTTGTGGTAAATTTTCCCGCTTGCAAGTACCTCAATAGCTTGACAATAAGTTTCGATTGTGCTGTCTAAACCCGATTCGCTCCGCTTCCGCAAAACATATCCCAATCTCTGATTAATTCCCGTCAAATTAGGCTCAATCTGAACCGCGTGCAGGAAAGCAGCCACAGCTTCATCCCAGGATTTTTCGCAGGTGAAGGCAATTCCCAAATTGACATAAAACCAAGGAATATTTGGATTTATTTCAATAGCTTTGCGGTAGCAACTAATAGCTTCGGGCCACAGTTGTTTTTGAGCCAAAGCGTCTCCTAAGCAATTGTATGCCCAGTAGGAACTATCATTAATCTCTAGAGTCTGACGGTAACATTTAATGGCTGCATCAAAGTCCTGTTTTTGCGCGAAAACATTACCTAAACCCACGTAAGCACGAGCGTATTTGGGATTGAGTTCGAGGCTTTTGTTGTAACAGGCGATCGCCCGATCCAATTCTCCTCGCTCCGCCCAAGTTTTACCCAAACTGTGGTAAGATTCAAACGAATTTGGATTGATGGCAATCGCTTGTCGGTAATTGGCGATCGCCTCATCCCACCGTTTCTCCCCGACCAGCATTTCCCCCAAATTGTGATAAGCTGTTGCTAGTTTTGGGTTTAACTTAATTGCCCGCGAATAACACTCCATAGCGCGATCGAACTTTCCCAATTCAACCAAACTATTTCCTAGAGTCACGTGCTCCTCAGCAGTTGCCCAATTCGGCTCGATATTAAAAGCTTGATACCAACAGTCTGCCGCCTCTTCTGGCTTCTCTAACTGCGTCCAAATTCTCGCCAACTGTCGGTAAACAGCAGCAAAATTAGGCGCTAGCGAAATCGCTTTTTCACAATTGGCGATCGCCTTTTCCCACTGTGTTTCTTGAGAATACAAAATGCCGAGATTAGCATAAACTTCCGGCAAATTTGGATTGCGATCGATCGCCCTTTCATACCAATGCTTAGCTTGCTCGATTTCACCTCGAACCTGCATCACCTTTCCCAGCGTCTGGCAAGCTGCCGCCAAATTCGGTTCAATTTTCAACGCTGACTCGCAAGCAGCAACTGCCTCATTCAACTTTCCTTCGGCTAAATAAACTTCTGCTTGCCGACTCAAATCAACCGCTGCCTTTTCCATCTTCTCAATCGAGGGCATAATTAAACTTGCTCCAGACACCAACTAACCCAAACCCACCACCTCAACCATCTTTTTCAGCAAACTCAAGTTCACTAAAATATCCTCAGTCAGGGAATTCTGATACATCAACTGTCTAATAGGATAGCATTCAAAAGCCTCGCCCGTTAAAAAGTAATGTTCCAACTGCAAATATTGACTGATTCCCCAGTAATAATGGCTGATATAGTGAGGCGACACCAACTCAATTACTTTAGTTCCCTGCCTACAAAAAATTGTATTTGTCAAGCCGCTGCCGTGGGCAGCCACTATCACCTCAGCGTGGTAAAAATGAGCAATTTGCTCTGCCAAAGACAGGGACTCAGGTAAAATAGAAACAAAGCCAAAGTTCTCCAAAACCTCAACCACATCTTCCTCGTTCAAAACTCGTCGGTATCTTGCTTTGCTGCGGCTGATATAAATGCGTTTGGGATAGCTCGAACTAGTTATAATTCCCTTGAGAAACTCCCGCCTCAAAAAATCCATCGCCCACCCAGAAGGCCAGCCCAAATATCCCGCAAAAGATGGCACAATTAACTCGGTTGCTTGAATATGAGGCAAGCGATCGCTCTCCAAGACTTTCTCTTCAGAAATGCCCAAAATTCTCAGACTTTCCCGCTGAAATTGGTGCTGACAACTATTCACCAAAAACCAATCAATTTCCGCCAAATCCCTACCGCTGTGCCGCAGCAATTCTATCCTCGGCAAAACGTCCACCATCCAGTGAAAATAGACATTTCCCGACAAACCAGAAAGCACCGCCACCCTGCCGTCAATTTGCTTTAAACCTGGAAAGGATTCTAACTGAAAAACGCTGTGTTTTCTAACATCATGCTTTTCGCATCCAGGTAAAAAGCCCGGATAATCTCTCGACACATCAGCCAACAAATAATTGTCAGGAGTAATTACAGCGATCGCCTTGCAAATCAGCCAATAATTTTCCTGCGGCACAATCCAAACTCGCCCGTTGGGAATTGCCGCCACAAAAGTCTTGGGCGACTCCACAGGTAGCGGTTGCGAGTTGGACAAACGGCACACTCCCCAACCCAAATGCACCGGATCGAACCACTTAGAAAGTCGCTGCAAACACAGCCCGCAAGTTAACCCGGCACAATCGGAATTTGCCAATTTGGAATTGGATCTCGCAAATTGGTAATTTGGAATATTTTCTGCACTTGCTTCTGCTGCAGATTTCCAAAAAATTTCTACATAATTGTTAGCCTCCAACTTAGCATTAACCAGCCAATCCCAGCTCGATAAATAAATACCGTTAGGAGGTTTTATAGAAGTGCTATCTGGCAAGATAAAACTCTTTTTTTTCCACTCTTTCTGATTCCCATAACCGTGCAATTGCAGCTCTAAAACTTTTTGATAATAATCGATCGCCCGTTCCCAGCGCCCCTGTTTTTCCAGCAGTTTTGCCAACTCAAAATAAACCTGCGGTAAAGCAGGTTGAATCGTCAAAGCCATGCGGTAAACTGCAATTGCTGCGCTGAACCGCTGTTGCTGGGCTAAGGAATTTCCCACCCGCCAGTAAAGCTCTGCATTTTTGGGCTGAATTTGCAAAGCTTTTTGATAATAAGTGGCGGCAGATTCGTGCCCGCCGTACTCTGTTAGAGCATTTCCCAAATGCAAGTAAATTTCGGCTAAATTGTCGCAAATTTCAGCAATTGGTAATTCGGCATTGGGCCTTGGGCATTGGGCATTGGGAATAGTTTCTTTTTCTTCCTTCTTCCCTCTTCCTTCTTCCTTCTTCCTTCCAGTTAGTGCTGTGAGAAATCGATCGCACGCAGCGATCGCCCTTGACAATTCATCATCTTCTACCGCCGCAACTCTGCGCCTGTCTCCCAAGCGGCAGTAGGCCTCAACAAAATCAGGCCTCAAAGCTATTGCTCGCTCAAAATAAGGCATGGCTTCCGCAATTTTGCCCAAAACCATCAAAGAAAACCCGGCGTCTGTATAGCCCGAAATATAGTCGGAATTGAGATCGATCGCGCGCTCGAAACAAGCAAGCGCCGCCGAATGTTCCCCCTGTAATTGCCACGCTTTCCCCAGATTGTAGTGAGCCAAAACCATGTCCGGCTCCAACTCAATAGCTGTGAGGTAAGATGCGATCGCCCTTTCCGGACTTTTGTCCAGCAAGGCTTGACCCAAATTATTGTGCAGCGTTGCCCAATCCGGCTTAATCTCCATCGCCCGCTCGTAAAGCTCGATCGCCTCAGCAGCCCGATCCTCCTTGAGCAAAATCACACCCAGATTGCTGTAAGCTTCCACGTAATCCGGCTTCAGAGCAATCACCTGTTGGTAGGTATCCATTGCCGCTTCGAGCTGACTATTTTCATCTAAAACCACAGCCAGATTGTAGAAAGCATCGAGATAATCGGGTTTTTTGGCGATCGCATTTCGGTAACAGTCGATCGCCCCCAACAAATTACCCTGCTTGTGAAAAATATTTCCCAAGTTATAATGAAGTTCCGCCCAGTCTGGTTTCAAATCCACAGCTTGTCGGTAGTGAAAAACCGCCTCATCCAGCCACGCATAGTCGCTGTAAAGTTGACCCAAATAAGCATGAGCCAGAAAAAACTTTGGCGAAATCTCCAAAGCTTGCACAAAAGCGTCTCTTGCCGCCGTCGGATCGCCTTGAGCTTCGAGAATTTCGCCTAAAGTCGTGTAAGCCGAGGGCGAAAACGGTTGAAGTTCGATCGCCCTTTTGCAAAAATCGATCGCCTCAGTTAACTTCCCCCGGTTCAAATAAATTTTGGCTTGCCGGATATATTCTTCAGTACTCATTGCTAGCCAGCAGTTGCGGTTTCTTTACCGCTTCAGTAAAACCTAGAAATTCTAATTTCAAAACTTTGTATTTATATTTTGCCCGATCGGGCGATCGATTAATTTTATCAATAACTGTCGATCAATTTTTTTTTAACTGCCCCTGCTTCAGTTCCTGCATTGAATATTTCAACCTCACCCCGCTTGTAGCAGAGTGAGGTTGAAATGCTTTAAAACTACCGGCTTTGTGAGAACAGCCCCGAATCTTATCCGGTGCCGCCCCACAACTGTCAGTTGTTTTAGAACAGCTCGAAGCTGTTCGAGGTAATCGTCAGGCCAGGCTGCAACTGAGCAACAGTTAGCACTCCGTTGCTGCCGTTGAAGTACAACGTACCGTTTGTTGGGTCGTAGACCAACTTGTTCGTCCCGGTTGCTCCTGCGTTGGCTGCGTTGAAACCAGAAACGACGACAAACTCGCTTGCCTCGAAGCTGCTGCCCAAACCAGCGAACACACCGCCCTGCTTCAAGCGGATCTTATCTTCGCCTGGGGTAAAGTCAGTGATAGTGTCTACGCCATAATCGCCACCGCTGGAGAAGAAGTAGAACGTATCGCTGCCAGCACCGCCGGTCAGGACATCAGCGCCTCTGTCGCCAGAGATAAAGTCATTGCCAGAGCCACCATCGACTGTATCGTTGTCTTTACCGCCGAACAGGCTGTCGTTGCCGTCGCCGCCGCTGACAATATCGTTGCCTCGGCCACCAAAGACTGTATCGCTGCCACTTCCGCCGAGTACGGTGTCGTTGCCGTTGTCGCCAGAAACCAAGTCGTTGCCATCACCGCCGTCTACGAGGTCATCCCCTTTACCAGCAAAGATCCGGTCGTCGCCTGTGCCACCAGCGACCACATCAGCGCCGCTGCCTGAAAAGATATTATCGTTGCCGTCGCCGCCGCCGACACTGTCATTTCCGCCTCCGGAAATAATCAGGTCGTTGCCACCGCCACCAGCGATGACATCTGCGCCCCCAAAAGTTAGGATGATATCATCGCCGCCGGTGCCGTTCAACCTGTTGTTATCGGTGGTCCCGATAACGGTTGCGCCACCACCACCACCTGGTAGTGAACTTGCTGGGGTTGTTGGATTAGTTACCTGTGTCATTTACACTCCTCCTAAAAGATCAATCATTTTTCTACAATACACTTTTCCCTCCAAAGGGATTCAATAAATGAAACCGGACATCGGTTGAGACCCTAATTGACCCGGCTGCTATAAGCTGTCATGTAATTTAAATTGTCAGCAGCGAGCCTGGGAGCGCGAGTTGAATCCTGTATTCGTTGAGCAGCAAACCTCGGTTGTTTCCTGCTTTTGACTCTCGACTCCATCACTGCCTCCTCTAACACGAAAATATTCCACTTAAACGTTTGCGAGTTTACCATAATGACCGTCGGTGTGGCTAGTCATTATTAAAACAATAGCCGGAAGATACACAGAGACCATTTTTAATCCGAGTATGCTCTCAAGATTGAGAAGTTGCACCGGGTCTTTGGCACTGTCGATCGCCCGGAAGTTCGATCGCCCGCAATGGGGCTGGAACTGAGTTGCGATTTCTTTTAAGTACACTGTACTTGACCAGACTTTTGATTTTTGCCAATAGTTCCCCAGAAATCAAAATTTTTTTAACTGGCTTTGAAAGCAAGCCCGTGCACGCTGGAGGCGGGATTCAATCAAAAGTGCATCCCAACACAGTCCCGGAAGGACTTTTGAGCCTCATCACCTTGATGTTTCCACCGAAATCCCTCACGCTCAATACAGGATTTTGGCTAAAAAACCCAGTTTTTCAACCCCAATCGGTCATTTCCACCGTGCTCCACATACATCCGGACAATCACACAATGCAGCGCCCGTCTTTTGGTGAAGTTGGGATGAACGGTGAGCCGGTAGATTTGTGACGGTACGGTCACTAGATTTTAGATTTTAGATTTTAGATTTACTCCAGAGATGAATCAGGGAACTGGAACTAAGATATAAAACTTTGGGCTGCTGGCGAATCCTGCGCCAGTTATGGGTTGGCGCAATTGTAGTTATGAATAATTTACCTGTTGATAATGCTGAAGCCATCAATTTTTTGATGGCATCTATCGGAGTCCAGGTAAAATTCTTACCTCCCTACTCGCCGGATTTATCTCCGATAGAGTTGTAGTGGACCAAAATCAAAGCGATTTTCCGTTCTGAAGCATATCCACCTTCAAATGTTCTTGATGAAGCGATTACTAAAGCTATTAAGGCTTTTACTGATGAAAATGCTTTACCATCCTTTCATCACTCTGGTCTCTGTTGAGAACAGACTAAATAGTTGATTTTTGTGGTAAATTCGATGGCTAATACCTGTGAGTTCAAATATTAAGTTTTTAGCCAATAGTTGCTTACTAATTGTTCTTAAATTCGAGCTGATCATTGACGATTAGCAAATTATCCGAAATTTGGTTCGGCATTAATTCCGAGAAAATTTCTACTATTTATTCCGAGCGGTGTGCTTCTAGTTGCGCTGGTGACACGTTGGAATTACTCTGGCTGTCGTACTTGTAGATGTGAGCGTCACTCTCGAAAATATAATTGATGGAAGTAGCTGCATAGTAGCTCAGCGCTAGCAGCGACAATAGATTAAGAACTCTATAAATTGGTTTCTCAGATACTTGGTTCATTTTGACTCCTACTTTTTATGCAAATAACTAATTTGGATACCGTGACGGCACTTTTTTTTAGAAGTTCCCAAACATCTCGCACCCCTAAAAATTTAGCTGGCTCCCGTTATACACTCATGAGGCGCGATCGCCAAAAATAAGTCGTACTTGAGATTTGAAACTGTTTTTGTTGCCTATTTCATATTGCAGTCTCTGCCTTGAATTGTGTATCTAACTGCGGTAAGAGTTAGGCTATTTGGACGCAAACGAACTCTACAATTTCCCGTTTAGAGCTGCTACGATTTGATGAAAGGGAGCTGAAAAAGGTTAAAGGGCAAAGAGCCTAGCTGTTTTTCAACGCCTAGCCAGGATTTTCCCACATTCGATTAATGGTACGTAGCCGCCGGTAGTATAAAAATTCTTAAGTTGGTCAGCTGCAGGCGAAAATATGTCGGAAGTTATATTTTTGCAAGCAAAAGGCAATGTTAGATTACATATTAATTTTGAGCTTGGTTGAGGTGGCAGATAATTTTTGAGTAAATAATTTTTGAGTAAAAAAATGTTGTGGTCGCTGTCCGATAAGTTGAGTCTGACAATTTTGCCTGAATAATTTTGACTGAACAATTTTGACTGAGCCGCACCATTAATTCAGGATGTGACAGAATAACTTTTAGGAATCAGTCGATTGGATACTTCGGCGAGGGCGAGCGTCAATCTTGCTTAGTTGAACGATTTGAGATTTGAGATTGATTCCACAGATGAATCTAAGAGCTTGAACAAAAGCCTAAATTTTTGGGTGGCTAACAACTCCTGTCGGAAACTTGTATCCGTTTTTGGGCGGGTGCAAAAAGCAGAAGGCAGAATGTGATAGCGGTAAAAAAATACTGTTTTAGGATTCAGAATTTTTATTTGATTCTACCTTCTCGCTGATCTTTTTTACAAGGAAACAAGATAAATTACGCGCTGCCAGGAGCGATGCACGCCGAATAATTTAGGACGAGATAAGCGACTGTGTTGCAGCCAGTTACTTCCACAATTTATTATAATTCTTGCTCACATTGAGCAGTTTTTACAACAGACTTTTTGCTGGTAATTTGCAAAAGGGATAGGGGCAGAACAACAGGCCAAAACAAAGGCCCCATTATTAAGGCTATCCAAGATATCACGTCTTTTTTAGATGTCGCTGTATCATTCAAAAAACTTTTGAACCAAACAAGAAAAACGATTAAGGCAATCGAAAAGTAGCTAATCATTATCATTTTTTTACCTCCCTGTCTATAGATGGGATAGAAGTATTTATAATTATTGTATCTCAGGCCGTGGCTCCTCGATCGCAACTTTATGCCCTGAGCTGCAAGTTGCAAGTTTCTAAAACCCAAAGTTTCACAGCTATCCAAGTCCAGAGCCTGCGATGTTGAGCGGACTTACTTCCGCTGCGCGGCGGTCTTGGGAACTCAAAGCCTTGTGTTCAGCGCTTTTCGAGGTTTTGTCAAACCTTGAGGCTACCACCCAAATTATAGCTTATGCGATCGAGGTCTGTGGTTTTGTGTGATTTAAATCACCTATACTGGCAGACTTCGGTCACAAATCGACCCAAGAACGATCACACAGCTTAGCCGACTGCAATCACCCTACTTTTTTCTCAAATGCTCGATATTATAATAGTCGAGTTCAACGAGATTTCATGCAAGCTCTGACTTTAAAATCTGATCGCGCGATCGCTGAACTGTTCTATCAAGTCACTCATTCAGGCCATCTGACTCGCACTCAAAGCCACGGACTGCGCGAACTCTGCCAAAGCGCTCTCAGCGAAGACGCCAGAGATGCAGTCAACCGCCTGCTGCACGCCATCCGCCGCGGATGGGTCAGGATTTCCGATTAGTCCCCTCACACAAAAAGTTGAGATGAGTATTTTTACTTTCTCTCCTGTCAAGCTTTGCCAACAATAAGATTTTCGTGAGTAGGTCGCTCCATTAACCCTCTCAAAAAAAAATTGTACTGCGATCGAAAAGCTCGACCCGGTTTCTTGAAGAAGCCGGGATTTTTGATTTGAAGCAGCCAGTCGATTTTAGATTTTAGATTTTAGATTTTAGATTTTAGATTGACTTCACAGATGAATCTGGGAGCTGAAACTAGAGCTTAAAATTTTGGGCTGCTGGGGACTTCTATCGAAAACTTGTATCTGCCTTTGGGCGGGTCATTAAGTATATACACGGAAGAAAGACCATACCAAGAAACTAGGTAAATGTAGGTAAAAGCCGGCTTCTAAACACGCTAAAAGTTTTACATTGAATTAAGCCGAGCGATTTCGCTAGCCGTGATTAGTAATCTATTAATAGATAAATATTAATTTATTTGTCACCGTTTCTTAACCAAAAGTAGAGACGTGGGGGTTGCCAGAAGCGAGGAATCGGGACGGGGTTTATGTTTCAAGTAGCAGGGCGATCGAGGAAATATCAGATCCCCAAGTTCGGCTGACACAAATCACTCATCAACAGCCAATCGATCACATTTACTCCCGTAGTTGAATCACATAAATTTTGGAAAAATCAGTCAATACTGTCAAAAGTGAGTTCAAAGAAAAAACACATGATGCCAACCCAAACGCTGTTACCTCAATTTACTATTGCAGAGCTAGTCTTTCAGGTATATCACTCCGGTCTGCTGACTCCCACTCACCGACAACAGCTCAAGACAGCGCTGTTAAATGACAGTCTTACCGAAGAAGATCAAACAGCCATTAACCGCTTGCTCCACGCCGTTCGCCGAGGCTGGCTGAAAGTTGTAGATTAAATTATCGCCAATTTTTTTGGCCACTCTCTTTAAATGAACTGTCAGTCAATTTTGGATTTTAGACTTCCGCAAGCACTCAGTCGAACCGTGGAGTCCCGCTTACTCGAACAATTTGAGATTTTAGACTTACTCCACAGATGAATCTGGGAGCTTGAACAAGACTCTAAAATTTTTGCCTCTCCACAACACGAGTCCGGGGCTTCTCTCGATTTTTGGGCGCAGGAGATTAACGCAGAATTAAATCCCCTTAAAAAAATCAGGCATTAGCCTAAATGTAGGGTGCACCACAGGCACCCTGCGGTTTTAACTTCTATTTTCTCAGCTTATTTAGTCAGAGATTGTGCCGTCAGGCATCATGGCCTCTCTCAGATTCGCTTCATTCAAATTTGTCCCGCGCAAAGAAGCTTGATGCAAGTTTGCTCCCCGGAGATTTGCTCCCTTAAGGGAAACTCCGCTCAAATCGGCTCGATGGAGATTTGCACAGCTCAAGTTAGCTCCGCTCAAATCGGCTCCCTTCAAATCAGCTTTTTCCAGATTGGCTTCCGTCAAATTTGCCCAACTCAGATTTGCTTGAGTTAAGTTAGCACGGCTGAGGTCAGCTTGTGTTAAGTTCGCATCGGTTAAATTTGCTTTACTGAGGTTGATTCCGCAAAGTTTTACTTCTGTCAAGTTTGCACCTTGCAAGTTCGCGTTAACTGCATAAACTTGAATCAAAATTGCCCCCTGAAGGTTTGCATCTCTCATGTCTGCACCCCTGAGACTCGCCCCCGTTAAATCGGCCCCGCTGAACAGGACACTCCGCAAGATGGCTCCGCTCAAGTTCGCTCCCACCGCCTCGCATTCGCCAAAATTAGCGGACATGAGGTTGGCTTGGGAGAGGTTGGCTTGGCTGATATCTGCTTGATACAGATTAGCTCTGTAGAGGGTGAGGCCGATCGAATTTGCACCTTTTAAATTAGCGTGACTCAGGTCAATATCGCGCAAATTTGTCCTTGACATATGGGCACCGCTCAGGTCTACTTTGTGAAAAACCCGTTCTCCGGCTGCATACCGTCTGAGAAGTTCATCTGCATCCATGTCATTTTCCCCAAAATAATTAATAATACCTTTGATATTTCAATAATATTAGGAATGAGTGACCTTTACGTTTCTTGGCCTGAGTACCATCGGAAAATTGAGGATTTGGCTGTAAAAATTGAGGAATCTCAGTGGAAATTCGATCGAATTGTCTGTCTGGCGAGGGGAGGGCTGCGGGTTGGAGATACTCTGTCGCGGATTTTCGACAAACCTCTGGCGATTTTAGCTGCCTCGTCCTATGGTGGGGCCGAGGGAAATGTCCGAGGTGCGATCGAGTTTGCCCGCGATTTGACAATGGTGGGCGATAATTTGGGCAGCCGCATTCTCCTGGTTGACGATTTGGTGGATTCGGGAATTAGTTTAGAGCAAGGTATCGCTTGGCTCAACAGTCGCTACGGCGAGGATATTCAGGAAATTCGGACTGCTGTGCTTTGGTACAAGGCTTGTTCTGTTGCAAAGCCGGATTATTATGTAGATTATTTGGCTGACAATCCTTGGATTCACCAACCTTTTGAAATGTACGAAAAGATGAGTGCGGCTGATTTGGCGGCGCAAGTTGGGAGTTAGTGTATAAAAGGCTAACATCTGGTCAACTTTTAACATGGTTTGGGGGATATTTTGCACTTTTTGGCATAGTCCGTCCGGGGTTTCAACCCCTGTCTCATAGCTAAAGTCCTCTCAAAGAAAACTGAATATTTATTAAGGTTTGGCAATCTGTTTCAACTCCGATCTTGCACCATTCTCAATAAGCCTTTTATGGGCGGGCTAGAAGCCCACCCCACAAAAAAATTCACTCTTTGTGGAACAGGCATTTTGCCTGTTCTTGAGAATGGTGCAATCTCTCAATTTCAACCAACTTTAGCTATGAGACGGGGAATTAATTCCTCGGCGGGCTTGTGGGTAAGTGCAAGTCTGCTGATACCATTAGCGAACCGAAAGAATCCGATCGCCCAATTCCATACTATCTGCCAAAACTTCCTGCCGGGCCCACCTATCCGCCGCCAAAATATCGTCTAAACCAGGACTTTCACAGTTATCGGCTTGATGTTTGTCGCACGCCTTCTCAATCAACTTTGGAATATCCAAAAACTGAATCTTCTCCTGTAAAAATAGCGCTACAGCCTGTTCGTTTGCCGCATTCAGCACCGCCGGCATCGAACCGCCCGCACGTCCCGCCGCATAAGCCAACTGCATACAAGGATACTTTTCGTGGTCGGGTTCTCGGAAAGTTAAATCTCCAGCTTTTACCAAATCCAGCCGTTCCCAATCTGTATGAATTCGCTCCGGCCAAGACAAAGCGTAAAGCAGCGGCAAGCGCATATCCGGCCATCCCAATTGCGCCAAAACAGAGGTATCTTGCAGCTCAATTAACGAGTGAATTATGCTCTGAGGATGGATGACAATATCAATGTCGTCATAATCCATTCCGAACAAGTAATGAGCCTCAATTACTTCTAATCCTTTATTCATCAAAGTAGCAGAATCGATCGTGATTTTCTGCCCCATCGACCAATTCGGATGTTTCAAAGCATCGGCTACTGTTACTCCTGCTAATTTGTCGATCGGCAAATCTCGAAAAGAACCGCCCGAAGCAGTGAGAATAATTCGTCGCAACCCGCCAACCATAACACCTTGGAGGCATTGAAAAATTGCTGAATGTTCCGAGTCAGCAGGCAATATTTTAACGCCGTATTTTTCGATTAAAGGGTTGACAACGGGGCCCCCTGCGATTAATGTTTCTTTATTGGCTAAGGCAATATCTTTGCCTGCTTTGATAGCCGCAATTGTTGGCAGCAAACCGGCGCAGCCAACTATGCCCGTGACAACGGCTTGAGCGTCACCGTATTGGGCAACTTCGACAACGCCTGACTCGCCAGCAAGTAAAATAGGTTGAGGGTCGAGATCTGCGATCGCCTCTTTCAATTCCTGTAATTGATCTTCGTCGCAAATCGCGACAATTTCCGGTCGAAACTGGCGAATTTGCTGGGCCAGCAACGTTACATTTCGTCCGGCGGTTAACCCGACAATCCGAAATTGATCGGGGTATTGAGCTACAATATCCAGAGTCTGAGTGCCGATGGAGCCTGTGGAGCCGAGAAGAGTTATTGCTTTCACAATTTTTTAATGTTTTGTGGATTATTCTAATATTACGATTGCGGGGATAAAAATTAGTGGTTAACTATTGCGTGGAAAGCACATTCGATGGAATCATATTTTGAGTGACCACCTAGTGCCAGATTTCATGCAGAATAGGGAAAATTTTGCTGATGACCGTGAGGACATCAGTGTCTCGATCTCCGAAAATATAGAGGAAGGTCGATCGCAGCTACCGTCGAGTTTGGTTTGGGCGATCGCTACTGCTGCAGCAATTTTCTTTTTGTGTAGCAGTTTACGGCACGCTTTATTCCAATCAACTGCTTTCGATTTGGGAATTTTTGACCAAGCAATTTACTTGATCAGCCAAAACCAAACGCCTTTTTCTTCTTTAATGGGGATTCATATTTTGGGCGATCACGCAGCGGTAATCTATTATCCGCTAGCTTGGCTGTACAAAATTTCCCCGGATGTGCATTGGCTGCTGTTGGTACAAGCAGTTGCTTTATCCCTGGGGGCTTGGCCTACGTGGAGTTTAGCGCGTTTGGCAGGTTTAAATCAAGAACAATCGCGTGCGATCGCATTGATTTATTTGCTCTATCCGGTGGTATTTAACATCAATTTATTTGATTTTCACCCGGAAGTAATCGCTTTACCCGCACTTTTGGCAGCAATTTTGGCGGCGCGTTTAAATAAAATTGTGTGGTTTTGTACCGCTATTGTGTTAGTTATCAGTTGCAAGGCGGTTTTGTCCCTAACCGTTGTTGCGATGGGTTTCTGGCTGTTTTTTTGCGAAAAAAAGCAACGGTACGGGGCGATCGCACTTTTGCTCGGTGCAGCTTGGTTTTTGATAGCTTCCCAGAAAATCATCCCCTTCTTTAGCGGCAGCGAAGTCGCTGGAGTCGGGCGCTACAGCTATTTAGGTAAATCCGTACTAGAAATTATCATCAATCTCATATTAAAACCACAGTTAGTATTAGGAAAAATTCTTTCATTCGATACATTCAAATATTTATTTCTCCTCACCTTACCTGTGATTTGGCTTCTATTGCCATTTTCTGGCAAACTACGCCTAAAATATCTAACAGCGCTAATTCCTGCCATCCCTACCCTGCTCATCAATATCCTCTCTGACTTGTCATTTCAACGCAGCTTAGCCTATCAGTATTCAGTGCCTGTAATTCCATTTTTATTTTTAGCAGTAATCGCGAAGGAAGAAACAAGGAACAGGGAAGAAATAAAAGGCAACCAGGAAGAGGATAAAGCAAATAAGCAACATTTTTTAACATCGGTCAATCTGCCACAATTTAAAAAATTCCGAATTTCTCAACTTTGGCAGGGAATTCAATTGCCGAGAATCATGATAATTTGGTCATTACTAATTTTCCTATGTGTGGGCGAATATAAAGATTTTTATCTGTACCTAAATAGACTAGATACCTGGCAAGCTACACGCGAAGCAGTCGCACAAGTTCAACCGCAAAGCAGTATTTTAACAGATAATAGACTTGCCCCTCACTTTACCCACCGCTCAATAGTAAAATTGCTGTCACAAATTTCGCCCCAAACAAATTTAGCTGAATTTCAATACATATTATTAAACCTGCGCCATCCCTGGCCTGATACTGAAAAACTTGGTGCTACTTTAGCAAATAAACTTAAAACTTCTCCCGATTTTAAATTAACTTATCAAAAAAACGAAGTCCTGCTATTTAAACGAAGGGCTGATTAAACCAATAAAATGCTAACTTTAAAATCCCTAAAATCTCATCCATTAGTTTTAATGATTGTCGTGACAACGATAGTCTTATTTGCCGCCAGCAGCGCGCGACACGCTTTGTTTCAGTCAACTGCATTCGACTTAGCAATTTTTGACCAAGCAATTTATTTAATATCCCAAAATCAAACGCCATTTTCCTCTTTAATGGCAATTAATATTTGGGGCGATCACGCCGCTTTTATTTTCTATCCACTAGCTTTAGTGTACAAAATATATCCAGATGTTCACTGGCTTTTTTTAGTGCAAGCTGTTTCCCTAGCTTTAGGCGCTTGGCCGAGTTGGAGTTTGGCACGTCAAGCCGGATTAAACGAGCAAAAAGCAATTGCAATTTCAGCCGTATATCTGCTTTATCCCGCAGTATTTAATGTCAATCTCTTCGACTTCCACCCAGAGGTAATTGCTTTACCAGCACTGCTAGCAGCAATCTTAGCCGCTAGGCTGAATAAAACCTTGTGGTTTTGTGCTGCTATTGTATTAGTTTTGAGCTGCAAAGCCGTGCTATCTTTAACTGTGGCTGCGATGGGTTTTTGGCTGTTGTGTTTTGACAAAAAACGCAATTGTGGGCTCATAGCTCTCTTTCTAGGGGCGGGTTGGTTTCTGGTAGTTACTCAGGCAGTTATACCGTATTTTAATCAGGGAAGAGAACACGCGGGGATCGGGCGATATCAATATTTGGGAAACTCGGTTTTTGAAATTGCTATTAATTTAATAGTGAAACCAAATCTAGTTTTAGGGCGTTTGTTTTCTTTAGATACTTTTGAATATTTAGCGTTATTGCTATTACCTGTAATTTTGTGGCTGTCCCCGCGTCATCTGTCATCTTTAATTAGTGCTGTGCCGATGTTGGGGATGAATATTCTTTCCGATATCCCCGCTCAGCGGGATTTAATTCATCAATATTCTGTGCCGATATTGCCGTTTTTGTTGGTTGCTGTAATTTCCAGTTTAGCAGCTAGCAATCAGCAAAAGGGAAAGACAATATTTGATAGATTGCCAATTCCTAATTATCCATTGCCTAGAGTCCTTGTAATTTGGTCGTTGATTGCTTTCTTAGCTTTAGCGAAATACGGCTATTTTTGGACTATTTATTTAAATGGCATCGACACTTTGCCCGCTACCAGAGAAGCAATTTCTCTTGTTGAAACCAAAGGCAGTGTTTTAACAAATGCTCAGATTGCTCCGCACTTAGCGCACCGCCCTGTAGTAAAATTAACTCAGGCTAACGCGCCGCCTGCAAATCTCGCAGAATTTGATTATGTATTGCTGAACCTCAGATATCCTGGCTGGATGAGCGATCGAGAATTTGTTAAAAACCTAGTAACTCAACTAAAAAACACCCCACAATTTCAACTAAAATATCAGCGAGACGACATATACCTATTTACTAAGAGTCATTAGTCATTAGTCAGTAGTCAACAGTCAACAAATTCGCGCTAATCCTCCACTTTCAAAGCCCTTCTTGCCAACTTCACGTAAGTTTTCACAGTTTCATAAGGCATTTCCAAATCAGCAGCAATATCAAACAAAGATTCCCCCAATTCCCTGCGCGCCAAAATCGTCGCCCAAGTTTCAGCAATCTCAGCAGCGCGACTTCCGCCTGTACGCTTTCTGTGCGCCATAAACTTCTGTGTCAATTCATCTATTCGCGCCGCCAATACGCTTTGTATCGACACTTCAGGTAGCGCTTGTGTCAACCATTGTGCTCGCGTTTGTCCCAATCCAAAAGTTGTTTTGTGGCCAGTGCCGCAATAAGGCGCTAACCGCCCCAAAGCATAAAATAATTGTACAAAATCAGGGCGATTGTGAGCCGATCGCCCTAGCCCCAATTCCACAGCCCCCGTGAACCCCGTTACCATGCCTTTTTTGCCCGCTGCTACCTTTTGCGACTCCAATTTGTGGCGGCTAATAATTACATTCTCATCAATCCAATTCAAAAATTCTGCTTGGTCAAAATTTAGCCGCGAAAAGTTATTCCAGCGGCGTAAATAGCTGTGAAAAACATTTTCGGGAACTGGCAAAGGGAAGTGATGACCTTTGCTACGAAAGCTTGTAGGAGTCACAAAACTAAGTTTGATGGTGGGCGAAAAGGGGGGCTCTGCTGTTAATAATTGCTGGTAAGTTGTGGGAGCAAAAGCAATATCCCAAGAGCGAATTAGCAGCGGAGCATTTCGCAAATCTATCTCTTGGGGCAAATTTTGCACCCACTGACTCAGCCACTGCACTACTTGCTTTGAAAGTCCTGTTACGTACCAGCGATAAATTCGATCGCCCAAAAGCTGAAATTCTTTGCCACCAGGGAGCAAATCACCTTCCAATCCCGAAATAGTAAAGGCTTTTTCTGACTGTTCATCGTGCAAAAGTTGCGATAAATCCGGGTCAGTTTGCTGTACTTGACCTAAAAACCAAGCGTGCAAACCTATAGCATACTGCGCGTACAGATAGCTAGCAGCGCGGGGAGTCAATTCAAACACTAATCCGACTAACTCGGTGTCAGCCGGCCAAATCAGCCCAGAGGGAGGAGATTTTTTGCTGTGGGTGCGGTTCGGGGAAGTTGCCATCAGATGCCGTGCCTATAGCCGTCACAGAAAGAGCGCCGTGCTATCTTATCCGATTTTTATCCCCTTTGGGGGATGATAGTTGAGGGCGATCGACTGCCCAAATCTTTTGGCAGCTCCAAAAACCCGGTCTGCAGCAAGTTTCCCGAACCCTCCGGGATAGAGAAAAACCACTAAAAAACCGACAACCTAAAACTCAATCTTTGTCAAGGTTTTCCTCCTTGTAAGTAAACAGAAATATACAAGTGTTTAAAATCCTATTCTGCGCTACAATTGTCAAAAGCTCGTAGCATCCTCAACTCCGATCCTAAACTATGAACACAACAGAAAAATCTAAACTCTCCAACGAAAAAACTTTGGAGGCGATGAAGAATTTCTCCGAAACCTACGCTAAGCGCACGGGAACTTACTTTTGTTCCGAGCCTTCCGTCACTGCTGTCGTGATAGAAGGACTAGCAAAACACAAGGATGAACTAGGCGCTCCCTTATGCCCTTGTCGCCATTACGAAGATAAAGAAGCCGAAGTAAAAGCCGCCTACTGGAACTGTCCGTGCATTCCCATGCGCGAGCGCAAAGAGTGTCACTGTATGTTATTTTTAACGCCAGATAACGATTTCGCGGGAACTACTCAGGAAATTGGAATGGATCAGATTCAAGCTGTCAGAGAGACTATGTAATCGGTTAAGTAGGCGGTCGTTAAATGGCAGTAGTTTTGAAAACAGGTCGTGATTTTTCCTATTTTTAAGACTTAGCTATTAAAAAAAATCGATCGCCGCCTACTCAAACAGGTATTCGCAATCGAAAATCCCCAATTTTCACTCGAATGACAGAGGAAATCTCGCTGGAGTTTTGCCAAGGTATCGAACAGTTTAACAGCCAAGAATTTTACGCTTGTCACGATACTTTAGAGGCTTTGTGGATGGAAGCCGGGGAGCCGGAAAAAAGGTTTTATCAGGGAATATTGCAAATTGCGGTCGCGCTTTATCACTTAGGAAATCAAAACTGGCGCGGTGCAGTAATTTTGCTTGGAGAAGGAATAAATCGGCTCAGTTATTATCAGCCGAGTTATGCCGGAATTGCCGTTGAAGACTTGCTGGGACAAAGTGCTAAACTTTTGAGCGCTTTGCAACAAGCTGGCCCGGAAGAAGTAGCTAAATTTCAACTGTTGTTCGCAGGTACAGAAGTTGCAGGCTTGCAATTGCCGCGAATTATCAAAGTACCAAAAAGTTAAATAAATGTTTGTATTAGGGTGTGCAGTATACTTGGCCTCTACACAGAGGAGGGCTGGCTTTCTTGCCGGCTGCCCAAGTATATTAATTTGCTGTGGAACGAGCAAGAGGCTCGTTCCCGGTTAAGACAGTTGTAGCCACTCAGCAAAATAACCAATTAAATTCGCTGTTGTCTTGCTAGGATAATTGGTTGAGACTATCGGGTCAATCGATCGACCTCACGGGAATCTTTCTGGCCGTTAAGATAAAATATCTAACTGGAGATAATGCCCTTCAGCAATTTCACAAATATTGAGGCTCCAAGCTTATGATGCCCTCCGCTAAACTACTCAATTCCAGAATATTCAAAGGATTATCGCTGCTGTTGCCCCTCACTCTGGCAGGCGCGATCGCCTCTCCCACTTACCCGCAAGCCGGGCCGCCCCGCACTCTCAGTGTGCGATCGGACATTCAAGAAGCCGACTCCAAAACCGGCATCGTGACTGCCCGTGGCAACGTCCAAATTAACTATCCAGCCCGCCAAATACAAGCAACTGCGGCTCAAGCTCAATATTTCAGCCGCGAGCGCCGGATCATTCTCAGCGGAGATGTTTACGTATTGCAGCAGGGCAACAGCCTGCGCGGCGAAACCATAACATACCTCATCGACGAAGGGCGGTTTATTGCCCTGCCAAACAACCCAGGACAGGTAGAATCTGTCTATCTGGTTGCCCCGGAACAAGATGCGGCAGCTCAAAATGCAGTTGGCTCCCCACGTCCAACTACAGCCCCCCGGTAAAAGTGGACCGCAGCAGCGAAATTTCGCCTCAGCCAAAACATACTACTTGGGATAGATGCGAAATTTCGTGTTTATAAAACTAACAAACTTGAAAAGGTAAAATTTAAATTAGAGAGTCGATCGCACAAAGCCGCAGTCTGAAATTAGCTTGTAGAGCTTGCCGGGAGCGAAAATGAAAATTGTACTCGAAAATATTCACAAATCCTACGGAAAACGCAATGTAGTTAGTCGCGTCAACCTTTCGGTAGCGCAAGGAGAAATCGTAGGACTGCTAGGCCCCAACGGTGCCGGCAAAACCACCACATTTTACATAGCAACCGGATTAGAAAAACCAAATCAAGGCACCGTTTGGCTAAACGATTTAGACATCACTAAATTGGCGATGCACCAGCGAGCGCATTTGGGAATTGGCTATCTCGCTCAAGAAGCAAGCATTTTCCGAAACCTGAGCGTGCGGGACAACATTTTGTTAGTCCTAGAACAAACTCAAGTGCCGCGCTGGGAATGGCGCGATCGAGTTGATTTCCTATTGCAAGAATTTCGCTTAGAAAAAATAGCATCTAGTTTGGGAATTCAAATATCGGGGGGAGAAAGGCGACGGACTGAACTGGCCAGAGCATTAGCCGCAGGGCGAGACGGCCCGATGTTCCTATTTTTAGACGAACCGTTTGCAGGCGTCGATCCGATCGCAGTAGACGAAATTCAAACCATTATTGCTAAATTGCGCGATCGTAAAATCGGCATCCTCATCACAGATCACAACGTCCGAGAAACCCTCGAAATTACCGATCGAGCCTACATCATGCGAGACGGTCAAATTTTAGCCTCCGGGGCGGAAGAAGAACTCTACAGCAACCCTTTAGTGCGACAGTATTACTTAGGTGACAACTTCGTGCGATAGTCTTTTGAAGGCATTCCCCATGGCCATAATTTTAGATTCGAGATGTTAGATTGAGGAGCAAACTGCAAAAAGCCCAAACTATGAAAATAGCAATATCCAATTCTTTGAATCCCATCAACTGGCTGCCGAGAATTTCAGTAATGGACTGGTACATTACCAAAGAACTAATCGGCCCCTTTTTATTTGGCGTCGGACTCTTTACATCCGTCGCCGTCACAGTTGGAGCTTTATTTGAATTAGTCCGCAGAGTAGCAGAATCCGGCCTCCCCTACAGCGCAGCCATAGAAATTTTTCTCCTGCAAATTCCCTACTTCGTAGTGTTGGCTTTCCCGATGTCGATGCTGCTAGCAACCTTAATGGCCTACAGCCGAATGTCCAGCGACAGCGAACTCATAGCCCTCCGCAGTTGCGGAGTCAGCGTATACCGATTGATACTGCCTGCTGTGATAATGAGTTTAATTGTTGCAGGCTTCACCTTTGCTTTGCAAGAGTTAGTTGTACCCGCCGCCAGCTACAGAGCTACTCTGACTTTAGATAGAGCCTTGAAGCGAGAAAAACCGACATTTCAAGATAGAAATATTATCTACACAGAATTTCGCAAACCCGAAAAAGGCGGCGACGAAATCCTGGCCCGCTTTTTTTATGCAGAACAATTTGACGGCCAGCAAATGAAAGGTTTAACAATTATCGATCGCTCCACCCCAGGCCTCAATCAAATCGTTTCTTCAGAATCCGCTACTTGGAATCCCTCAGAAAATACCTGGGATTTTTTCAACGGAACCGCTTATATAGTAGCTCCTGATGGCTCTTACCGCAATATAGTTAGGTTTCAACACCAGCAATTGCAACTCCCCCGCACGCCCTTAGATTTAGCTGCTAGAGCGCGGGATTTCAAGGAAATGAACATTGCCCAAGCCTTAGAGCGTTTGGATATCCTTAAAAACAGCGGCGACGAACCGCAAATTCGCAAATTAAAGGTGCGAATTCAAGAAAAATATGCTTTTCCTTTCGTGTGCATGGTATTTGGTTTAGTGGGAGCAGCTTTGGGAACTCAACCGCGCCGCTCCGGCCGAGGAACGAGTTTTGGTATTAGCGTAGTTGTGATTTTTACTTACTACGTATTTTCTTTCATCACCAGTTCTATGGGTGTGAAAGCTGTTTTGACTCCGATTCTGTCGGCTTGGCTGCCGATCGTGTTTGGCTTGGGGATCGGGGGATTGTTGTTGGTGCGGGCCGCCGCTAGGTAAGTTTTACCACTAACATTGGGAATAGGTAATTCGGAACTTGTACTGCCGTTCCACTGCCTTCGGCTCCCTTCCCTTCGACTACGCTGAGAAGAACCGAAGTCGAAGGCCATGAACCGCGTAGCCTAAGTCTTGGGAATTGATAATATCGTTTTCGTGGCCGAACTTCTTTCATTTAAGGATTAGAAAAAGTATTGATTTCGCCGCCGCCAATGTAGCGTCCCGGAGCCAGGGAGCCTGGTGTAGCAAAAGTTTGAGGTTGAATGGGCTGCACGCCCTGATTTGTGTTTTGGGGAACAACTCCAAAGTTAGGCTGACCCGCCGGCAAATTAAGCTGACTCGGTGGAGGTGTTTGAAATTGAGAATTCGCTGCATTGGGAGAGAATTGAGGGCTAATTATCTTGCTTCCCCCAATCCCACTTGGAAAGGGAGATGGGCCGACATTTGGAAGTAGAGGTGTTGGCGAAGGTATGGCTACTGGAAGTGCCACAGGTTGAACTTCAGGTGCGAAGCCTGAGCCAGATAAATTAGTTTGGTAGGGATTTTTCGGCAAAGCCACCGTTGTAGCCCCTGCATTAATTTCGGGAAGGCTCGGTACTCGGGAAGTTAACCCCGCTAATGATTCAGGGAGTGTAGCTGTCGGTTTTAAGAATTCTTGAGATTCCTTGCTCACAGTATTTGTCGGAGCCACAAGTGGGGGAAGTGCTGTGGGAACATTCACAGGATTTGCTCCACTTTGAGCTGTAGCGGTCGTTGGGAGCAAATTTGTCGCATTTCCTGCAGCCGGATCGGAAGCAGGTCGATCGAGCAATGTAGCCGAGTCTGCTGTTTTCTCAGCCTCCGCCGCCGTTGCCGAAGTGTTAGCAACGACGTATTTTTTCATAGCTGCTTGCAGCGGACTCAAAGGCAGAGAATTTTCGTTTTGTTTATCTGAATTAGCATCACTCGACGCCTGCGATAAAGTTGCTGTCGCTGTACCCCCAGACTCAGGCTTGATCGTTTTTATCCCGGAAGTCAGTCTCCCACTGCCAGATAAACTCAACGCTGATGTTGCGTTTGAACTTGGCAAGCTGGAATTTTGGGGGTTATTGTTTCCGGCCTCGACAGCAGGTGTTGCTAAATTTGGCAAGGGGAAAAATCCGCTGCTTCCTACTTGCTTGGCGGCGGAAGATGGCTGAGGAGTTTCTAAGCCCCGATCTCGAAGTTCCTCGAATAAACCTTTGCTTTTTACTACGGATGAATTTAACAAGTTCACTTCAGAAGCAGTAGAGCCATTAAACTGATTGACTAGCACTGGTGAGCTGTCGATTTCAGCCGCAATGGCAGTATCTTCAGCAGATAGTCCCGATAGCGAAGCTGGAGTGTTTGAGGCTGGTTCTTCTTCGCCATCTATGCTCAACCTTTCTGGATTTACAGAGACCTCCCAGATAAATAACCCCCCCGCACAGAGCACGGCTAGAGGAGCCCAAACCGCCGGTTGGGTCCAGTGGCGCAAGCGCGCTATTAGATAGCGGACAGATGTAGGAAATCGTTTTAAAATTGGCATAGTTTTGCTTCCATCCGATCGTGCGGATTTAAAACTATTTTTCCTAGTCTACCACATCAATCTTGATTATTTTTGCTATGCCGGGGTAAGTGCGATCGCGAGCATCTCGGTTTGGCTTTTACTTTCGGTGTGCGATCGTCCGGCTCGCTATATTTATAGACTTTGCTGTGCGGGACGGATCGAACTCCCAAAAAACGCTTTTTACTTTCTGCAGAGATGCTCCGAGTACGATCGAACTTTTGATTGAAAGTTGCAAAAGCTCAATGCAACAGGTGAAACCCCATAAAGCACTGGTAGAAATATGTCTTGCTTTCCTTAAATCAAGAGGCATAAGATGATAAAATATTATGGGGTGCTGTGTCCGGTCTGCCGGGTCTGTCAGCAGATCGACCTCAAACCAAAATGTCAAGGTAAAATTGGCAATTGCTGAGAACAAAACCCAAGGAAAGTTGAGAGGAAATTAATGAAAAAAGTAGTAGAAGTATTAGCAAATCGGGAACAACTGATAGATCGATCGCTGGAGATTGTGCTGTCGAAAATCTCCGAAGCCATAGCCGAACGCGGACTTTGTACGATCGCCGCAGCGGGCGGAAGCACACCAGAACCCCTTTACAGAGCGATCGCAGCCCAAGACCTGCCTTGGGAAAAAATTCACGTTTTCTGGGGCGACGAACGCTACGTTCCCCCAGAACACCCAGATAGCAATCAAAAAATGGCGCGCCTCGCGTGGCTCGATCGAGTGAATATCCCCGCCAGCAACATCCACCCCATGCCCACAGGCGCCGGCGACCCCGCAGCCGACGCGGCGGCGCACCAAACCGAATTGCAGCAGTTCTTCAAAGTATCCGAGGGCGAGTTTCCTGCCTTCGACATTATTTTATTGGGTATAGGAGACGACGCCCACACAGCCTCTCTATTTCCCGGCACAGCAGCCTTGGAAGTCCGGGATGCCCTAGTAACTGTCGGCAACAAAGACGGTCAACCCCGCATTACCTTTACAGTCCCCTTAATCAACCGGGCTCGGTGCGTCATCTTCATGGTCGCAGGAGCCAGCAAACAACCCGCCCTAGCTCAAATTTTTGCCCCCGCAGCCGACGAAATGACCTATCCAGCCAGACTCGTTCAACCAGAAGGCGAACTTTGGTGGCTGCTCGATGCGGCTGCTGGCTCCTCCGTAAAATAGCCGACAGATCCGCAAGCGTGCCAGCATAGTCAGCATTATCACTAACTCAATCTTGCCCCTGACAGCTAACGTCACGGCGTCAGCTCAGTTGCTAGTATTAGCGAAGCAATATAAGAATTGTGGCGGTTAAAGTTAAAATTTGACCATATACACGAGTATTTTTATGAGGCTGATTTGAAAATCTGGCCGATAGCAAGGAGAAATCGATGATTGTCTGTCCCAATTGCAATCACCAGAACCCCGACGGGGCCAGCCAGTGTGAGGCTTGCTACACGCCTTTACCTGTTACCGCAAGTTGCTCGAACTGCGGTGCAGCAGTTCAGACAGATGCAGCATTTTGCGGTCAGTGTGGCTTTAACTTGCGTCCGGGTTCCATAGTTCCAGAAGTTGAGGTGACAGTACCGTCCCCCTCGCCTGTAGGCCCCACAGTGGTATCGTCACCGGCGCCGGATTTAGTCCCACCCGATCCCCTGATGGCGGAACCTCTAGTTACCCTGAATAAGGGCCTTAACTTGGAAAAAACTCCCGCCAGCATTCCGACGATTCCCGATCCCCCGCCTTCGCCCTCGGTTCCTGTTACAACTGAATCGGTGGCAACACCAGTAAATATCTCTCCTCCGGTTCCGGGCCCACCGCCAGCAGGTGTAGCTAAAACTCAACTGCAACAGCAGTCGGCGCGCCTGCTACACGTTCAGACAAATACGCCGATGGAATTGCCTCACAGTCTGTCTGTGGTTCACATAGGCAAGCCAAATGACTTAGTACCGCCGGATATTGATGTTTCGGGATTTGCTAATTCTGAGATAGTTTCTCGGGTACACGCAAATCTCCGGGTGGAGGGAGATGCTTGCTACCTAGAAGATGTAGGCAGTTCCAACGGCACTTACGTCAACAATACTCCGCTACCCAAGGGAAACCGCCACCGGTTGCGACCGGGAGACCGCATCTCTCTGGGCAAAGGAGACCTGGTTACGTTTTTATTTCAAATCTCTTAGAGCGAGTTTGGATTGGGCGATCGAAAGTCTAAAATCTAAAATCGCATCTTAAGGCGCTCTACCAAAACTCAATGCTGCCAATGTGATTAAGCTGACCTTGCTACATCCACTCCAGTCCATACCCGTCCGCAGTTGGATCTTTGAAGACGAGCAGGTCGTCCGGATCGGGCGCTCGACTGAAAACCACGTCGTTCTTTTTAGCGCTGTGGTTTCTCGTCGCCACATCGAATTGCGGCGCAGCGGCATAACTTGGGAACTGATCAATTTAGGTACCAACGGCACTTACCTCGATGGTAAGCCGATCGCTAAGGTTCCCATTGTGGACGGTCTGATCGTTCACTTGGCTCGCTCAGGTCCGAAAATTCAAATTAACGTAGGCCCAAATCAGTCCTCAGTCCAGTTAGGACAAATTAGCGTCAAGCCCAGGGAGGCTAAGGAAATTCACGCTCCCTCGGGCGGCGTGCAAATTAGCACGATTCCTGTTCCCGACCAAAAAGAAGTTGGCACTTCTAGGGATGAGGAGGAGTTAACGGAGGCAGATCATACTCGCCATTATTCGGAAGAAGAATATTAAATCGGCTTCTTTGGACGATCGACATTTTTCAAAGGCGGCACTCAGGAGTTTATTTATGAGTACATCACCACAGATTGTTAGGCGCAGCGAACTGCTCAACCGTCGCACGATCGACCGCAGAACGGCGGAAGAGGTCGGCAGGGTAGATCGGGTTTGGCTCGATGCTCACTCCCAGCGGGCGATCGGCTTTACTTGCAAGTCGGGACTTTTGGGTAGCAAAAAAACTTGGTTCGCTTGGGCGCAAGTTGATACGGTGGGGGAAAATGTTTTTGTCACCATTAACCCGGAACTGCCGGAATTGCATCAGCCGGAACAAGCTGTTTGTCCGATCGGGCTTGAGGTACTCACGGACGCTGGAAATCAGGCAGGTGCAGTGGTTGACTACCTTTTTGATGTCCGCACGGGTTCAGTCACCCACTACCTATTTAAATCGAGCGGCTGGCGCGGTGTTTTAGACGACATTTACTTGTTACCTGTGGCAGCTATTTCGACCATCGGCAGCAAGCGTGCGATCGTCTCTGAAGCTGCTGTATCGGAGCCAGTGCAGTACGCTGAGGGACTGCACAAAAAAGTCGGTCTGGTAGCAGAGTTTTTACATGAAGATTTCGACAGAACTCTCAAAAATGTGGCAGGTGTGAAGCGGGGCGCTCAAAGTCTGGCGGAAAAATTCCAAGATAAAGCTCTCGAAGTCAGGGATGTAGCTCAAGAAAAAGTTGCAGAGTTGAAGCGGCAAAGGCAAGAATCTGTCACCCCGGAGCCGAACCCGGAGCCGCCTGAGTCAGATTTGAGCTGAAGTTTGGCCTTCCCGCTCGCCGTGCGACTAATTGCCGCTCACATTTTGGGGCCGCGCGCGCGAGGAAGGTCGATCGGTATTTTCCCTATCTGAGATTGATGCGTTGTCGCTCAAAATTCCACTGCTGCTCAAAGCATTGTATTTTAAAGGTATCGCATCAATAAGGAAAATGTTAGCAACTCAAAATGACCTATGCTGTTTGATACAATCAACAACTATTTTATCTAGAGACCCCAGGATTAATAATTGGTTAACTTCTTTCTTTATAAACAGCGAGTCGTTGAGCAGTGACTGTCGCCCGATCGAGAACTTGAATCAGCGGTGCAACCAGCACGGGTCTGAGTTAAATTCTCTGGTTCATCAGCGGGAAAAGGATTATTTAGTCGATCGAATTGAGCGACTCACCCCTGGGCACAATCGCGCCCTCACAGACCACATTAATCAAGCGGTTAAAACCGCTGTCCATCACTGGGAAGTTCACCCGATTAATAACATCGTGTTTGGTTGTTACCGAGGACAGCAAAAATTTGCGCCTGCGCCAAAAGCTAACCCTCAAAAGTTGCTTCAAATGCCTCAAGCAGCCAAAAGTTCGACTTTAAGGGCAGAGCGAGGGAATCATGGCCCACTGATGACGCTTTTAAAAATCAAAATTTTTGCAGTTTTCTCCCAAAAAATCTCTCTGGAAGTATCCCCGTTTCTGTCTGGCGGTGGAGTGTCAAAACATCAGTGATTACCTTAACTCTTTTACATCCTATCCAGTCTGTCCCGGTTCAAAGTTGGTGTTTTGAATCAGAACCGGTGGTTCGGATCGGTCGATCGAACGACAATGATGTAATTATTTACAGCGCTGTAGTTTCCCGCCACCACGTAGAACTGTGGAATCACGCCGATGGCTGGGAAATTATTAATTTTGGTGCTAACGGCACTTATGTAGATGATAGACCGATCGCTCAGGTGTCAGTTGTGGACGGGATGACAATTCGCTTGGGCAATTCCGGGCCAAAAATCCGGATTCGGGTGGGCGCAACGAATCAACCGGGCAAAATAATCAAGCCACCGCAGCGCGAACTCCGCCAACAGGACGAAGTTTCAAAAGACAGGTCAACAGCTTGGCCTGGGGGCGTGGGAATAATCGAAGACGATGAACATGGGGGGCTGACTCAAATCGATCTTGACTGACAGGCAGCTATCTATCTATCCCTGCTGGCTAGTTCCAACAAAGCGACCGATTCCCAATTCGAGCGTCTAACTAATATTGTGGTAAGTGGCATGATTTGTGCCTAAATATCCCTATACATTAATTAACAGCTTCTTTAGTAGGATTTCACCCTTCTAAAGATAAGATTGGGGGGATATCGATCGATATTAGCTCACTTTCGCTGTTTGCCCAGCGGCGGTAATCGGAGAGCAACTGGTGCATCAACCGCTGTTTGACGCTCAGCAGTACGCTCTTGAGCAAAGCATTCCCCGTTGCTTCTAAAATGGGTTTGGGCGTCAGCCAAAACGGCGGCGGTAATTCTACTTGCACTTCCAAATCCGCTTTTCCTTTCAAGGATGCTACCCCGCTGCTTTGGTGTACACAAAGCTTTCCTTTGAGATTGAGAGCAAAGCGATCGTTTATATAACCCACGCCGCGAATTTCGCAGGCGACGGACTCCAAATTGATTGTGCCATCCGACTGGGCCCACACCCTCATGTCTACTGTGGGTTGAAGGCTCAGCATCATAAATTGTAACGGTCGCATTTTCAGGCGGAAACAGTCATCGCTTAGCTGTTCTGTGCGACTTTGGTCAACGAGGGCGTTCACAAGTCGCCTCGGCTGGCGCAGATAATGTTGAATGGGAACCCGTTCCTCTGGTACGGCGATCTCAACGGATTGGGAAGCATTAAAGCGTATATACATGAGAAAATATCAAAATATAGGATTCCTAAGCATATCTTAATAAAGTATCACCTTTTTTAAGGTGACATAAGTCGCGTACTAAGTCGCGAACCCAGCAATGTCATCCGAGAAATCACTGATAAAAACTTTCGGGACATCGCTAATTTTTCATCATACTTCCTAGCTGATGAGAGTAAAGCAAACATTTGTAACCTAAAATTACCTCTAAATGAAAATTTCGTTAGCGAAGCCCTCGAAGAGGATCGCACATCTCGGCCCTGTTGGTACAAATGCAGAAACAGCGGCTCTAGCTTATGTCAATTGGTTGAGCCTGGAAACTAACTTGGAATGCACCCTGTGTCCTTATTCCACCATTTCCCAAGCGCTAGAGGCATCTGCCGTAGGGCAGGTTGACTATTCAGTGGTGCCCGTCGAAAATTCGATCGAAGGCAGTGTGACTGTCACCTTAGATACACTGTGGCGACTCGATCAACTCCGCATTCAACACGCCTTAGTTTTGCCAATTTCCCATGCCCTGGTGTCTAATGCCAAAAATTTTAACGAGATTCAAAAAGTTTACTCTCATCCGCAAGCGCTAGCTCAGTGTCAGGTATGGTTGGGGCAGTTTCTTCCCTCAGCTCAATTAATTCCGGCGAATTCTACCACGGAAGCATTGCAATATCTGGAAGATAGAGATGTAGCAGCCATATCTTCGCCAAGAGCTGCTGAACTTTACCATTTGCCAGTGTTAGCTCAACCCATTAATGATTATCCCGATAATTACACTCGATTTTGGGTACTCAGCAGGAGTGGGGGAGAAATCGCAAACGTAGAACCTGGGGAGCGCTCATCCATTAAATCCATTACACAATCTGCTTCTAAGTTGATCCTCGATGCTTCACCGTCTAATTGCACCCATACCTCACTAGCTTTTAGCGTACCTGCCAATATGCCCGGAGCACTGGTAAAACCTTTGCAAGTATTTGCCAGTCGGGGTATTAATTTAAGTCGGATTGAATCTAGACCGACTAAAAGATCGCTCGGAGAATATATTTTCTTTATGGACGTTGAGGCTAACGCCTGCCAAGCATTTGTTCGATCGGCACTCGAAGAATTAAAAAATCACACAGAAACTTTAAAAATCTTTGGTTGCTACAATGTACTGTCAGTAGTATAATTTTATTTTATGTAGTATACTTTTTAAGTCAAGCTTAGGAGGCTGGTGAGATGAATGCTGATGAACTTCTCAAGCGATACGCAGCCGGAGAAAGAAATTTTCATGAAACAAACTTGAAAGAGGCTTCTTTGCGAGAAGCTTTCCTAATTCATATTAATCTAGCCTGCGCGAATCTCAAAGAAATAAATTTTGCTTTGGCAAACTTAAGGGGGGCCAACTTAATAGCTGCCAAGCTCAAGAATGCTTGCCTGGTGATGACAAAACTCAATGGGGCCAACCTGAGCCGAGCCGATCTAAGTTTCGCACGATTAACAGGAGCGGACATGATTGAGGCAAACTTGGAAAACGCCAACTTGAGCGACACCAAAATGATTGGTGTTAATTTGAGCGGAGCATCCTTGTACGCCGCAAACCTGATGGAAGCGAATCTCCTAGATGCTTGCTTGGACAATACAAACCTCGAAAAAGCCAATCTAAGCGAGGCTAAACTGCGGGGAGCGAGCCTCAGGAAAGCCAACTTGAAAAACGCTTTTTTGTGTGAAAGTAACCTTGAGGGCGCAGATTTGAGAGAAGCTGATTTGAGCGGTGCTAATCTGAGCGGCGCATTTTTATGCGGTGCTAATCTTGAGGGAGCTAAGCTAGATGAGGCAATTTTAAGTGGGGCTATACATTTTTGCGTCAGACAAGTTTGAACTCACGCAACATATAATAACCGCAGACTCCGACAACTAAGGACTAAAAAATATACTATTGACTTGGCTGAAAGTGAAGTCTATTTGCTGCTGTACCTTAGCAAAATGAAGCTGCATCTTGAGGATCTCTTTCTTGGAATTAGCTTGAGCAATCTTACTTTCCAAAGCCAGCAAGTTGCGGTTGAGATTTTCTACTCGCACAGTTTGGTAGTCTAAGTCAATTTTTAGTTCTGCAGCCTGATCGAATTGAACCTGCTTGCGAACCACGGCGAGGCGAACTGAATTTTCATCCTGTGTCTGAAGAGCTAGCAAAGCTCGCTGCTGCCACTGGTTGGCTTGAGATTCAGCTTGATTGTACAGCCACTGAATCCGCAGTTGGGCGGAAATCGCACTGCCAACAGCCTGACGCAGTTCTTTGAGAGGTTCCTGAATTTCTAAGATTAATAGTTCCCAAAGATTCATCAGTTCGCTGGTAAATTCTTCCCGTTCTACAGAGGCTACCAGTGCTTCTAACAGCAACAAATTTGGTTGCATCTGCTGCGTAATTGTCTCAAATATTAACTGTGCTTCGGACATTTGCCGATCGTAATTTTTTTCTGAGACTGCACCGGATGAGTGCTTTAATATTTTTTCAGTGCTGTCTACCTTGCTGTCTACCTTAGCTTCTGAATCAGAACTTGAAGCTACAAAGGCCTGTAATTTTTCGCGGGCGATCGAATTCAGCCTTTGTCGAAGCAAATCGCAGGCCGCCCGCTGCACTGGCCCTGTTTCGCTTTGACAAATCTTGATGACTATTTTTAAGCCGGCATCGCCGTAATTCAATGTCTCTCTCAGGGCGGCAATTCGATGTTCGTTGACAGAACTAGACAGCCGATGTTTAACTCCTGCTAGTCCGCCGAGCACTACACCGCCCACAGGAGGTGGCAGTTGACCGCCTCTAACTGCATCGTATGGTTTCGGTTGGTCGTGATTGTCTAACACAAGCAGTAAATGCTAATTTATGGGACTTAAACAAGTTTTCGTGGTTAATAGAATTGAAACCCTTGCTAGGCAATAAAAATACGTCTAAGGGGGTTAAAATGACCTCAATTCTATACCTATCACAATTTAAATTATTTGAATCAAAATCTATCTGCCACAGGCTTTTAGCCCTTTGCTGGTAGTTTTTTGTCTAAGTACCGTTAAGTAAACTTTTAAGTTCTTCTATGCTATATGGGGGATTTTTTCTATGTATCATTGCATGACAGTTAGGACATACTGGACGTAAATCTTCACGGGGATTAACTTCATATTCTTTATTCATTTTAGATAAAGGTATTAAATGATGAACATGAATTAAACCTTTACCTTTTTCTCCAAAAACTTTCTCAAAATCAAATCCACAAATACAGCAATCTGTTCCATAAAGTTCAATACATTTTTTCCGAGCTTGAGGATTTCTTTCATAGCGATTGAGCCTTACTTGCCGGCTCGAACCTTCTTTAAAAGTTTGAGTTTCTTCTACTTCTGTCCCTTTAAATAAATTACTCGATGAGCCATTAGATGAGTCATCTAGTAGTTTACTCGGTAGTTCATTAGCTAAACCACTAAATAATGGTGACGCACTGGGTGGTTTACCGGGTAAATCACAGGCTGAACCTACCAGTGAACTATCTGGTGTACTACCGAGCAATTCATTACCATTACTCGATGAGCCATGAGATGAGTCATCTAGTAGTTTACTCGGTAGTTCATCAGGTAAACTACTAGACAATGGTGACTCACTGTGTGCAAGTTTTTTTGCACACTCTGGGCATCCGCTTGTCCCCCTTTCCCAGATAGCAGTGATATCATCAAGTTGCTTTGTCCAAGAGTATCCATCAAGAGGACATTTAAGCCATATAAGGATATTAGTTACAGTATAAATTTCTTCAGGCTTAAGATTTCCGTTTTTCCGATAGTCCCATAATTCTGTAACTCTCTCTGGGTAGAGGACATCTAAACTCTTTAAATAAAGGTTATTTTTAAACTTTTCTGCTTTCTCTTCTTGAGTGATGGCTTTTTCAGCAACTTTTTTCTGATCACGTTCTCTAACATAGTTGTGATATGCAGGACTCCGATCGAGAATATACATAACTTGTCGTTGGCTTATTTGATGCCTATCGCCTATCTCCTTATAGGTAAGCTCTTGTTTATAAAGGTCTAAACACTGCTCAAATAATGCAGGATTATTCTTTAAAATCTTCCTAACACTTTTTGTCAAATTTTCCCAATACTGATTAAATGCAGGATTATTCTTTAAAATCTTCTTAACTTGTTGTTTGCTTATTTGATAACGATCGGCTATATCCTGATAGGTATGCCCTTGTTTATAAAGGTCTAAAAACTGATAAGATTCAGAATTGCAATCTAAAGGCTGCATAACTCTGTCTTTCAAATCTTTGAAAGACTGATTAAATGCAGGATTATTTAAAATATCCCTAACTTTTTGTTCGCTTGTTCGACACCGCTCGGCTATATCCTGATAAGTATAACCTTGTTTATAAAGCTCGAAAAACTTATCAAATGCAGAATTAATATATAAAATTTTCCTAACTCGTTGTTCGCTTATTTGATGCCAATCAGCTATCTCCTGATAGGTAAGGCCTTGTTCACAAAGGTCTAAAACATTTTCTTTCAAATACAAATGAAATGCACGATTATTCACTAAAATATGTCTAACTTGTTCTTTGCTTAGTTGATACTGCTCCGCTATCTCATGATAGTTAAGCCCTTGTTTATACATATCTAAAAACTGACTAAATTCAGGATGATATACTAAAGTGTGCTTAACTTGTGGTTCGCTTATTTGATGCCGATCAGCTATCTCCTGATAAGTAAGTCCTTGTTTATAAAGGTCTAAAATACTTTCTCTCAAATTAATTTGAGATATGTTTTTTGTGTTTTCACTTGTTGAAGATATTTCTGTCTCATCTAACATTAAAACTCCCTCCATACATATATCTCAGTCTGCCAACTAGATGTTAATCAGCAACTTCGAGATTAATACTTGACATAACCCCAAAATAAGTAGTTGTGCAGAATTAATTACACAAAATCTCGCGTGAAAGCCATGTAAGCGTCAAGACTTTTTATGTAATTAATTTTGCGCCCTTACTTATAAGGAACCTATCCGAACCTGTTTGAAGTTGTAGATTAAACAGATTTATGTCTAATTCCGGCTTCAATGCAGTCAAACCGATCGTGCTTTTTCCTAGGCAAATTGGCTACTTGAGGGTATCTTTAAGTACAGTCCTCGCTGCCAAGTGATTGCGAGTAGAAGTCAAAATTTCGGTTTCGCGTTCCAATCTCGCAGCAGTATCTTGCAATTCTAAAAGAGTTTGCTGTTCTGTCGCTGCGCCGTAAAGGTAGCTGGCTACCCAGTAGGACAATTCTGTAGGCAAACTGGGAATGTCTTCGGGCAGGTCGATCGGCTGATCCATCAATTTGCTGGAGAGGCGAACTACATCTCTCAGCAGTTGTTCGACATCTTTTCCCAAAGGTCTGAGGTCTTTTTGCGGCGGTTCGTCTTCGATCCATTCTACTAGACCGACTAAATACGGTTTTTCCCGAACGGCGTCGAGCACTCGGAACCGCTGCTGGCCCAGAGTCATAATTTTCATGCGATCGTCGGGCAGGCGTTGGCAGTGAATCACTTCGGCGCAACAGCCAACGGCAGAGACTTTGTTTTGGTTGGGGTCCCACATGAGCACACCGAAACGCCGATCGCCCTCCAGAATCGTATTCATCATGATTCGATAGCGAAACTCGAAGATTTGCAGTGGGAGTGGCCTACCTGGAAATAGAACCACTTCCGGCAACGGAAATAAGGGGAGTTCGCGAACTGCTACAGAGGAAGAGGATGCCATTGTCGCTCAAAAGTGACGGTACTTGCGCTTATTTTTCTTACTTTAACTGATTAAAGGCAATTCCGGGGCAGGAGCGATCGGGCTTTTTCGGTGGCAACGGAAGCGACGGCGAGCTATATCCGGTGCTGGCAGCTTGACAAAGGCGTTATTTCGTCAAAATGTTAAATATACCTTTTTGCTAAACTAAGTGAGTCCGAAGGCGATGATAGCGACTGCTAAAGGAGCGTTTTTGTAGTGATCGCGCCTTAATTAAAAATAATTATTTAAGTTCGTGCCGCAGCAGAAATTTTTGCTAATTATTAACTAATAACTAATACCTAATAACTCATGAATAAGAAAATTTCAACAAAAAGAAGGAACAATTTCTTTAATCTTTGTTCCTTCTTTCCGAGTTTTCGATAACTCAATCTACAGCTTGACTTCGATATCTACGCCTGCTGGCAAGTCCAGTTTCATCAAAGCGTCGATTGTTTTGGCCGAAGGCTGGTGAATGTCGATAATGCGGCGGTGGGTGCGGGTTTCAAAGTGTTCGCGAGAATCTTTGTCTACGTGGGGCGATCGCAGCAAGCAGTAAATCCGCCGTTTTGTCGGTAGGGGAATCGGGCCGATCGCTGTGGCTGCTGTCCGATTTGCTGTATCTACAATCTTTTCGCAGGATGCGTCTAGAATTCGGCGATCGAAAGCTTTGAGGCGGATGCGAATTTTTTGCTGTTGAATTGTTGCCATTTTTGTTTCTTGAATTTTCGAGGTTCAGTTTATTTTTAGTCATTAGTCATTAGTCATTAGTCAGCAGTCATTTGTTATTTGTTATTTGTTATTTGTTATTTGTTATTTGTTATTGAACATTTAACCCATAACTACTAACAACTGGCGACTAACCTATAACTACTCACTACTCACTAAATAGCAGAAAAGCCTATTGACATTTGGTGGCTTTTCTGCTATTTAGGCTGTTATGCGAGTCCTACTTGAGGATTTTGGAAACAACGCCGGCGCCGACGGTGCGGCCGCCTTCGCGGATAGCGAAACGCATTCCTTGTTCGATCGCGATCGGGTGAATCAACTCAACAGTCATTTTGATCCGGTCACCGGGCATCACCATTTCTGCTTCACTACCGTCATCAGCGGTGAATTGTGCGATCGTGCCGGTCACGTCAGTGGTACGGACGTAGAATTGAGGGCGATAGCCAGAGAAAAAGGGCGTGTGCCGGCCGCCTTCTTCCTTCTTGAGGATGTAAACTTCAGATTCAAACTGAGTGTGAGGCATGATGCTTTTCGGCTTGGCAATCACCATTCCGCGTTCAATATCCGCCTTTAAAATCCCCCGCAGCAGTAGACCAACGTTGTCGCCGGCCAAACCTTCTTCCAGAGACTTGGTGAACATTTCCACACCAGTCACTGTAGTGCTGCGAGTGTCCTTAAGACCCACCAATTCGACTGTTTCGCCGACTTTGATAGTTCCACGTTCGATCCGACCAGTGGCGACAGTACCCCGACCAGTAATCGAGAATACGTCTTCAACTGCCATCAAGAAAGGCTTGTCAACTTCGCGTTCTGGGGTGGGGATGTAAGCATCTACTTCTTCCATCAGCTTGTAGATTTTGTCAACCCACTCATTTTCGCCCTTGACAGTCTTGGGATTAGCAAGCATCGCTTCGAGAGCTTTCAATCCCGAACCTGTGACGATGGGGATGTCATCGCCCGGAAAATCGTAAGAGCTCAAAAGTTCGCGAACTTCCAGTTCTACCAATTCCAACAGTTCAGCATCATCCACCATGTCTTCTTTGTTCAAGAAGACCACCAAGCTGGGAACGCCAACTTGCTTAGCTAGCAGGATGTGTTCGCGAGTTTGAGGCATGGGGCCGTCGGCTGCTGACACTACTAGAATGCCGCCGTCCATTTGAGCTGCACCGGTGATCATGTTTTTCACATAGTCAGCGTGTCCGGGGCAATCTACGTGGGCATAGTGCCGACCTGTGGTTTCGTATTCCACGTGAGCAGTATTAATCGTAATACCCCGTGCTTTTTCTTCTGGCGCAGCGTCGATGTCGGCGTAGTTCTTAGCCTTTGCTTGACCTAGTGCAGAGAGAGTCATCGTAATCGCGGCGGTCAAAGTTGTTTTGCCGTGGTCAACGTGACCGATCGTGCCGATGTTTACGTGGGGTTTATTCCGTTCAAATTTTGCGCGTGCCATTCTCGATTTGTTCCTTGTTTCTTTTAGCGATTTTAGATTTTAACATTTTAGATTTTAGACTTTGGATTCAATCCAAAATCCAAAATCTAAAATCTAAAATCATTAGTTCCCTTTGTTCTTAGCGATAATGGCTTCAGCCACGTTTCGCGGCACTTCTTCGTAATGGCTGAATTCCATTGTGAAGATGCCTCGACCTTGGGTTTTCGAGCGGATGTCTGTGGCGTAACCAAACATTTCTGCTAGTGGAACTTTTACAGAAACTTTGGCTATCCCCTGATCCGTCTCTTGACCTTCGATCTGACCCCGACGCGAGTTGAGGTCTCCGATGACGTTCCCGATGAAATCTTCGGGAACTTCAACCTCTACTTTCATCATAGGCTCTAGCAGCACTGGCGACGCCTTCATCACGGCTTCTTTGATCGCCATTGAACCGGCGATCTTAAATGCCATTTCTGAGGAGTCTACGTCGTGGAAAGACCCGTCTACCATAGTAGCTTTGAGGTCAATCACGGGATACCCTGCTACAATACCTGATTCGCACGCTTCTTTCATCCCTTGTTCTGCAGGGCCGATGTACTCTTTGGGTACAGTGCCACCAACAATTTTGGAGACAAATTCAAAGCCGCTTCCGACTTCGGTGGGTTCTAGTTCGATCACGACGTGACCGTACTGACCTTTACCGCCACTCTGGCGGATAAATTTACCTTCGGCGCGGACGGATTTGCGAATGGTTTCACGGTAGGCTACTTGTGGCTGACCCACGTTCGCTTCTACTTTGAATTCCCGCAGCATCCTGTCAACCAGGATTTCCAGGTGCAGTTCGCCCATACCGGCGATGACTGTCTGGTTGGTTTCTGGGTCAACGTTGACTCGGAAGGTAGGGTCTTCTTCCGAGAGCGACTGGAGGGCTTTGGAGAGCTTCTCCATGTCTTGTTTGGTTTTGGGTTCGACAGCCACCGAGATGACTGGCTCTGGAATAAACAGAGATTCCAGAATCACTGGCGCTCCTTCTTCGCAGAGGGTGTCGCCGGTGAAGGTGTCTTTCAAACCCAAGGCTGCTCCCAAGTCTCCTGCGCGCAGTTCCTCAACTTCTATCCGATCGTCCGCTTTGAGTACAATTAGGCGAGAAACCCGCTCTTTTTTGTCTTTGGTGGAGTTCAGGACGTAGGTTCCTTTTTTGAGGATACCGGAGTAGACGCGAACAAAGGTCAGGCGGCCGTAGGGGTCAGCCATGATTTTGAATGCCAGGGCTGACAGCGGGGCGTTGTCGTCGGCAAACCGCTCTGCTGTGTCGCCGTTGGGCAGGAGTCCTTGAATTGGAGGAACTTCCAAGGGCGAGGGCAGATAGTCGATGACTGCATCCAACAACAACTGAACGCCTTTGTTTTTGAATGCCGAACCGCACAACATTGGGACGATCGTACCTTCGACAGTGCCGTGACGCAGGGCCAAGCGGATTTCGTCTTCCGTTAACTCTTCGCCTTCGAGGTATTTCTCGGTGAGGGCGTCGTTGGTTTCTGCTACCGACTCGATCAGCTTGGTGCGGTATTCTAGGGCTTGATCCTTTACTTCATCAGGGATTTCTACTTCCTCGATGTCGGTTCCCGTGTCGTTGTTGTAGATATAGGCTTTCATGTGCACTAAGTCTACAATTCCCCGGAAGTTTTCTTCACTACCGATCGGGATTTGGATGGGTACGGCGTTCGCTCTCATTCGATCGCGAATTTGGCCGTAGACTTTGTAGAAGTTTGCGCCCATCCGATCCATTTTGTTGACGAACACGATCCGCGGTACTTTGTACCGATCGGCTTGTCGCCACACTGTTTCGGATTGCGGTTGCACTCCCCCTACCGAGCAGAACACTGCGATCACTCCGTCGAGCACTCGCATCGAGCGTTCGACTTCGATCGTGAAGTCTACGTGTCCGGGAGTGTCGATGATGTTGATTTTGTAATCTTTCCAACTGGTGGTGATAGCAGCGGCAGTAATCGTAATTCCCCGCTCCCGCTCTTGCTCCATCCAGTCAGTGACTGCTGTTCCCTCGTGCACTTCACCCATTTTGTGAACCATGCCTGAATAGAACAGAATTCTTTCAGTTGTTGTTGTTTTGCCCGCGTCTATGTGGGCTGCGATGCCGATGTTGCGAGTTTTTTCTAGCGGGACGGTACGTGCCACAGCTACCTCCTTAATCTTGTGTTGCTGTTATAATACTATTATACTACACAGTAACCCTATTTTGCACTCCCCAGTGACTTACAAAAGTCTTTGGAGCTTATTGTTACATTTTAATATTTTTTGCAAGATTTGTTTACAAAAATATTAAGGATGCGACATGGAGGATTCAGAGAGTGCATGAATTTTGAGTGCATGAATTTTGATTTTGAGAGTTTTGAGTTTGCTTCACGAATCGCAACTGCGCCAAGAGAAGCAATCTCAACACTCAAAACTTACACTTTTCAATTTGTCACCCGATGCTTTTATACCGCACGATCGCGCTCTTCTCCATGCCCGATGTTGCAGTTAGTAGCGGTAGTGAGCAAAAGCCTTGTTAGCTTCAGCCATGCGGTGAGTTTCTTCGCGCTTGCGAATAGCACTCCCTGTTTCGTTAGCTGCATCCATCAGTTCGTTGGCTAGCTTGGCTGCCATCGAGCGGCCGGTGCGGGCGCGGGCAAATCTGATCAGCCAGCGGAGGGCGAGGGTAGTACCGCGATCGGAACGCACTTCCATCGGCACTTGGTAGGTGGCGCCACCTACCCGGCGGGCTTTGACTTCGACCAGGGGTGTCGCGTTTTTGACTGCTTTTTCAAACAAGTCTAACGGTTCAGCCCCTGTGCGTTCTTGGATGGTTTTGAGGGCGTCGTAGACGATGCTGGAGGCAACGGATTTTTTGCCGTGCTGCATGATCCGTCTCACCATCATGCTTACCAACCGGCTGTTGTAGGTTGGATCTGGTGGAACTGGACGTTTTTGAATAACTGTGCGGCGAGACATAGTTCTATTTGGGATGTTTGATTTTGAATGATTGAGTTTGGGGTTTTGGGATCACATCTCGATTTATGACGATCGAGCGTGCAATTGCTCGGCGCGATCGGATTTATTTTTGCTTCCCAACCCCGACGATCGGGCGAGTTCCGTGTTATTTTTTCTCTTTAGGACGCTTGGCCCCGTATTTGGAACGACCCTGCTTGCGGTCTTTCACCCCAGCGGTGTCTAATGTACCCCGAATGATGTGGTATCTAACTCCGGGCAAATCTTTTACCCGACCGCCCCGGATCATTACTACCGAGTGTTCTTGCAAGTTGTGACCGATCCCAGGGATGTAGGCGGTGACTTCAAAACCAGAGGTCAGCCGTACCCGAGCCACCTTCCGCAGCGCCGAGTTGGGTTTTTTCGGGGTGGTCGTGTACACTCTGGTGCAAACTCCGCGGCGCTGGGGGCAACTCTTGAGAGCTGGCGATTTGGTTTTTTTCTGCGTTTGTTCCCGTGCTGAACGGATGAGTTGCTGAATAGTGGGCATGAGTTACGGCATTTCTAGCTTTTTGCTGAATATAGTGATTTGGCTGTATCCGCACTGAAAGTCCCTTCCCCTCTGGGGGGACGGGATGAATGAAAATAATTATGGGTAAGTGAGGATACCAGACTCTATATTGTACACGACGCGAGTTTCTTTGGCAAGAAATTTGCGCGACCCGCGCTCAAACTTCATTCCTTGCTGCAAGTTGGGAGGGGGCGAGCGCAACGGGCGAATGGTATGTGACATCCTATAATTTAGGCGCAACTCTGATGATTTTCACAGCCGTCAGCAAAATTTATGACGATCGCAATATCGCGCTTTTTCGATCGAATTACGATTATTAGGAGAGGCGCATTAACTCCAGGCTGCGATCGCATCACAGTCTATAGCGGATCAACATCACATAAAGTTATCTAAAATTGCCGGATAATAAGAAATATACATTGAGTTGACGGCAGATGACAACCAAAGCTTATATTCCTGAATATAAAATTTCCGAACTTTACTTGAACATTTGGAAATCCGGTAAGATCGATCGGGATCAGTTCCAGCAAATTCAATACGCAATTAATTCTCACAGTTTAAAAAGTTCAGAGGAGCGAAAAATTGTCAGCAGGCTGCTGTATGCAGTACGGCGGGGATGGGTGTCAGTGATGGACTGAGTTGCTTGGGAGTTTTGAGTCAGGGCGCGAGATTGCTTCGTGACTCCCCGGGCGTAGCTGCGTCAATGAGTTTTGAGATTACCACCCACCTGCCACCCACAGAGCACAACGCACACGGGGTGCATGAGTTGTGAGCTAAAATCTCCTCAAAATTAGAGGACTCCCCATATAGATGCACCGCTCTTAACTTAAAAGGAAATATTAAGGTAAAAGGACAGGGTATGTTTAATTCTACAGAACTGCTGATCGAGGCTTTCATCGAACAACTTCAGAACGGGTACAGCCGCACTTACGGAGGCTATAAATCAGACTATGCTGACATTATTGCCTGGGTGGGGGCAATGGCGTTAGAAAATATCGCCAACAGCGATGCTCTTTATCACAATGTAGAACACGCCATTTGCATTAGCTTAGTCGGTCAAGAAATCTTGCGGGGAAAACACATTCGCAAGGGCGGAGTTTCCTGCGAAGATTGGCTGCACTTCATCATTTCTTTGCTGTGCCAAGACATCGGATATGTCAAAGGAGTTTGCCGGCAAGACCAAGAATCAGAAGGATTGTATGCTACAGGAAAAGATGGCATGAGAATTGCACTTGCTCCCGGTGCAACAGCGGCTAGCTTAGCTCCTTACCGAGTTGACAGAGCTAAATTGTTCATTGACGAGCGCTTCGGCAACCACAAGCTAATTAATGCGGAGATAATTAAGCAGAACATAGAACAGACTCGTTTCTCGGTGCTTGACGGTAACACTGATGAGGATGCAGTTAATTACTCTAGTTTAGTGCGCGGTGCTGACTTGATAGGTCAGCTCAGCAACCCCCAATATTTGCAGAAAATTGGCGCGCTGTTTTACGAGTTGGAAGAAAGCGGTGCTACTAAACTTTTGGGCTATCGACATCCGGGCGATTTGCTGCAAAGCTACTCTAAGTTTTACTGGAGCGGCATTTATCCTCACATCAGTGAATCTCTAGGTTACTTGCAGTTGACGCAGGAAGGTAAACAGATTGTTGCTAGTTTGTACGCTAACATATTTCGGATGGAACACCAACGTGGCGATTCTGAGGTTGCTTGACGGAAGGCGAAGGGAAAGGCGACAATTGTTGAAGGCGTGACATTGCTTTTCTAATAATTCTTCGCTAACATTCCTTAGCCTTCCTTCCCATGCTATTAAGCAGAAGGAGTTTTGAATCCGTGAGATTGCTTTCCTAAGAATCACTTCGCTATCATTCCTTGCAACGCTATTGCCCTACCGGAGTTCAAGAGTGACCAATTACCAATGACCCATTACCACTTCCCCATTACCTAAGTGTATTTCATCCCAATCAACTAATTTCCTCATCAACTTCTGAATGATATCTGGGACACAACCAATTGCTCGGCACCAAAGAAGGCCATCCCTCCCGCAGCGCTTCCAAACAAACAGCTCGCACAGTTAATTGACAGTCAAGCAGTTCGACCCCAGCTTTTTCAACTTGCTTTTTGCCAATTCTTAAAATGGATTCATCGCTAAATTCAAAGGTTTTGTGACACTGAATGCAAACCAGATGGTGGTGGTTGTGCAATTCGGGAAAATTCAGTTCGTAATGTTTGTGCCCTTCTGCTAATTCTAATTCACGCAAAATTCCAATTCTTGCTAATAAATGCAGGGTTCGGTAGACAGTAGACAAGCCTATTCGTTCTCCTTTATTCTGTAAGGTCCTGTATAACTCTTCCGCACTTAAATGATTGCCTTGTGGCAGATTTTGAAAGACACTCAAAATAGTTTCTCGCTGGGGAGTCAGGCGGCAACCTCTCTGGTTTAGTTCGACTTTGAGTGAGTTAGCACTGTATAAATTCATGTCGCCAAAAATAAAAAACTTGGAACGAGGCTTCTAGTGGATTATCTGTTATTTATTCGCGCTCTTTTTTAGATTCTCCTAAAGTGTATTTCCCGTGATAATCCATCTAATTCTCGACTTCCCCTTTAGTTAAGGGTAATCTGCTAGCAATCTATCCCCCTTGGTAAAAGTGGTACTGAAAAAGTAGTTTTTGGTATTTATGGGTAATTTTTGTGAAGTTTCTAGCAATGTTGCCGATCAGCATTGGTAAAACAAATGTTAGGCTCAAAGCCAGTGCAACCGATCGCATCTTCAGTACAAGCAACGCACGGGCGCACTGTAAATGTGAGGCGGTAGTCGTTAGTAAAACAATCCCAATAACAAGGAATTGGATACAAGCGCTTGATTTGATGCACTCGTTCTGGCAATGTTACGGACAGACTCCACAAAAACAATCAAAGTGGCGATACATAAATTTTAGAAAAAGACAGTCATACGGTTATTGTCTCAAGGTTGACCGAAATCTGAACGGCGTTTGTAGGTAAAAAATAGGAATTGCACCATCGATGCTTTGGGTACCAACAAGAAGGTAGCGACACCCAGCAAAACTAGGCGGATGCCAAAGAATGTGGTCATTTTGTCTGCGTCTTCCCATGTTTAGCCAAAGAAAGAAGTTCTTGCTTCGAGGGTGGCTTGCCATTTGAGCGAGTGAAAGATGCCACCGAAGCCTAGAAAGGCTGAGCTGATTAGGTGAATCGCCCTAACGGCGAAATACCGATCAGTATCGGCAATTTTGCCTCCCGCACCCCCGCCCAAGCCGAGTCTGGCTAGGTTTGGCAACACGAGTAAGCCTTGTTCGTCCATGGGCAATTCTGGGTTAAAGCGAGAAACCTCTAATAGGGTATAGGCTCCCGCCCAGAAGACGATGAGGCCGGCGTGGGCGACGTGGCTACCGAGCAAACGGCCGGAAAAGTTGATTAAGCGGGCGTTGCCGACCCACCAGGGAAATAATTTTCCTTCGGCTGGGAAGGATTTTTTTGCCATGCTGGTCACGGCCATTTACCTCTTGAGAAAGATGTCAGGGGAGTTTTAAGCGATCGCAGGTTATTGATATAGATAATCAACAATTTTAGTAGTTTCGTCAAGGGGTATTTGAGAAAAATTTTCAATGATTTAAGCTCAGGTATGTAAATCAGTAGGAAAAAACCTCCCTATATCAGGATTATGACTGTTTTTGGCGCTTGAGCGGAGTTTGCCTTCTCGTTAGCAAAAATAGCAGCTAAAGGAATACCTCTAAATTTATTGATAAATAATATTATTAAAGAGTATTATGGCTAGAGTATTGTTTAAGTAGCTATCCAATCCTCTCGGAAAAGACAAGGTGGAAAAAGAAATCCGGTACTTTCCTATGGACAAGCTTCTCTAAAAGTACGGTTAGAGGGGGGTGCGGCATTGTTTTTTTCCGAATCAAGAGAGTTAATGCCTACTTGTTGACATATTCCTCTCAAACTCCAAACAACCAAGCCTGAGAGCATTTGCTCTCAGGCTTTTCTAGCGGGATTTTTAACTGCTTGTGGCATCTGGCGCGCTAGTTCAAGCAGAGGATTTGGTTTCTTCAGCTACTTGCTCGTTGTTGGGCAACTCCAGGCAATAACCAGCCCCGTATACGGTTTTGATGTACCGAGGATGGCGGGGATCGGGTTCCATCTTGGTTCTCAGGTGTCTGATGTGTACACGAATAGTTTCGATGTCGTCGTCGGGGTCGTAACCCCACACTTCTTTGAGAATTTCGCTGGGAGAGACTGTCTGACCGTGGCGCTGAAGCAAGCAGTGCAGCAACTCAAACTCTAGGTGGGTCAGTTTGACTGTGTGATCGTACCAAACAGCTTCAAACCTTTCGGGGACAAGGGTCAGCGGGCCGTAATTCAGGATTTCGGAGTGTTTGGCAGCTTGGGGGATGCGGTCTGTGCGCCTTAGTAGAGCTCGCACTCGGGCTAGCATCTCTTCTAGTTCAAATGGTTTGGTCAGGTAGTCGTCGGCGCCGGAGTTGAAGCCTTCTACTTTATCTTGAGTTTGACTTAAGGCTGTCAACATCAAGACGGGAATGTCTGAGGTGCGCTCGTCACGCCGCAAACGCTGACATACGGTGAATCCGTCTACTCTAGGCAGCATGAGGTCTAGCATGATCAGGTCGGGGAGCAGTTGTATGGCTAGTGCCTGACCTTTGATGCCGTCTTCTGCCTGGGTGACTTCGTAGCCAGCCATTTCTAGGTTGACGGCTACGAGTTCGGCGATCGCCGCGTCATCATCAATAACAAGTATCCGGGGCATCATTATTTATCTCACCGCTAACCGAATGGCAGATCCTACAGCCTTCTGGGGGTTCCAGGTAACTTTAACGAACAATTTTTTAATTTTAAGCTTCATTAAGGATTATAAGGTTGATTAAGAACTTTCGGGACTCTGTAAATATTCTTGTACTAATTATAAGCCCTAAGAGCGCTTATCAGAAAACTGTTGGGCAAAAATCTTGCTGGGGGCAGATTTTGGGTCGGCAACAGCCGCCTTAACTTTTGCAGGGTGCGCCTGGGGCTTCACAGGGTAGCCCTAACGGTAGTCCGCGTTTTGCATAACCCTGTTAACCGTTAACTGTAAATTTTTGAAGTTAGTTAATTTTGCTTATAAAATTTTTGATCAAATTGTTGCCTGTGGGGCTAATTTTTTTCTCGCCCTGCCATCCGCAAAACAACCGATAACAACCGCTTACATACCTACTGAGGGCGAGTTTGCGATCCTTCTGGCTGAGTATTTTTGTTGGGAACAGTCGCCTTAGAGCGTAGTTTTTGGAAATAAAGACTGCCGATGGTGGCTAAGAATATTGTGTAAGCGGCTGCTTGGACGAGATAAAGTCGATCTCTGTATCCAAATAGTGCTTTGAGAACGACTCCCGGGAATTCCCGATCGGGCAAAATTTCCGCTGCATTCCACACCATAGGCCCTAAAATACAAGAGTGGACTGGTGCGAGGCGATCGTAATAAACACAAATCGCTGCATACTTGCTATTCATCTGGGACAAAATCCCAGCGGCTTGGTCAAAATGTTTGAGTGCAGATACTGCCAAACCTGCCACGATTAACAGCAACAAAATGCCCATAAACTTGAAAAACAGGCGGATATCAATTTTGACACCCCACTTGAACAGTAGCGCGCCAATGATTGCCGCCCCAGTCAAACCGCCCAAAGCTCCCAAAGCGGGACTCAAACCTTGTTGAAACTGAGCGCTGACAAATATAACTGTTTCAAAACCTTCGCGCAGTACCGCAATAAAAATTAAACCAAATACGCCCCAGCCGGCATTGCTATTTTCTGTTAAAGCTGCTGTAACTGCTCCTTCAACTTCAGCTTTGAGAAAGCGCGCTTGCTGAGTCATCCAAATTAGCATCCAGCTTAGCATTGCGATCGCCACAAGGCCCAACACACCCTCTAATAGCTGTTTAATGACTGGTGCGTAAGGCTGCTCCGATGTGGATAGTGCTGCGAGCAATCCATTAAATAGAACACCTACAAAACCGCTAGCAGCAATGCCGGCTGCGACACCTGCATAAACCCAAGAATTGAGGTGACTTTGCTCGGCTTTTTTGAGGCAAGCTAGTACAATTCCGATGACTAAGGCGGCTTCTACGCCTTCGCGCAGGGTAATTACAAAAGTTGGTATAGCTTCACTAAAATTCATTTTTTATAATCATGGCATGGGCATGAGGCATCGGTCATTGGTCATTGGAAATAACCAATAACCAATAACCAATAGCCAATAACAACTAACTAATGATTAAATCAACTATAATCCCGCAGCATTTTTTTCAGTTCTACTTGGTGCAATTCTTCTTGTCCAATTAGATTACGGGCATATTCTTCCAAATAAACGCTGGAGTCTGTCACGACATCAAGTAAAGATTTATACTTTTTGAGGGCTTTTTTCTCGTGATTTAAACTTTCTTCTAACAAGTCTTTCACCGAGTGTTTGTAGGTTTCTTCGATGGGAGCAATTTTCTGACTGGGATGCCCCTCTAACCCGGTGAGAATTTCTCCTGCTTGTTGGGCGTGGAGTAGAGATTCCGTAGCTTGTGCTTTAAAAAACTGCACGATGGGAATCCGGTTTGGCCCTGTCACCATTAGTGAATAGTGGGTATAGCGCACGACACCTGCAAGTTCCCATTCCATGATGGTGCATAGCAGTTCCTGGGTTTTTTTCTCGTCAAGTTCTTTCATTTGTTGTTTTAGAGGTAGAATGCCTTAGAGGGCGCTGTTTATAATATCACATTTAAGTTAAAAATGAAAAGTAAGGTGCTGATGGCACGCCTTACCGGAGAGATGTTGTATGTGAGTTAGGGGTTAACTTTTAAGGTTCCCGTATGAGCAAACACTACAGTAAACTTAGCGACTGGTGCTGCACTGTTACTGCTGCTAGTTTCGGAAGATTTCAGCAGATTTGGCAAAGCACTTTCTTGGGTGTAATCCTTGGCTGGTTGATTGAGAGGCTGGAAATTGTCGATCGCCCCATCTTGACTTGTACTGACTGGATAGACTAGATTTTGATTGAACGTAGGGCTAGTTTGCCAACTCTGATTTATGCGATCGTAGACTTTCAGAGCTAACTCATCTAGTTTTACGCCAGCCGTAATTTCTGCTGTCTGATTTGTGCCATCCACCGCCTGAACTTGCTGCTGGCCTGCTGATACAGGTACAGCTTGGAAAGTCTTATCTGTAGGGCTACTCGCCATAGCCGTTTCAGTAGAGGTATTAGTGAAAGGTACAACGTCTGGAGACTTTTCAGGCAAATTTTTGGGGTTGTCAACAGCTAAACTAGAATTATTTGCAGCCGGAAGCGCACTCTTACTCGCAATAGCTGGTTAGGGCACCCCCTAAGCAACAGCATTAGCGGGATTTTGCCCCTCGATTGTCAAAGACTTGAGATGAAAACCGCGAAACTTTTCTTTTTGGCTAACGCGCCGGAGCATCTCAATGAAAGCAGCCAAGCTAAAAATTGGAGTTTTGAGGCTCTCTTGCTGCGAGGCAGGAGGGAAGAGTCAGAAGGAAGGAGCCAGAAGAAGTGTTTTTACAAATATGAGATGCTCCCTAACGCGCCACATTACGATGGGAAAAGTCAATCGATTTTAGATTTTAGATTTTAGATTTTAGATTAAAGCATTGACCCCACGGATAAATTCGGGGGGCAAGTTTCATCGGATACAGGTTTTTTATTTCTGGACGGATGAATCCGGGGCTTCTATCCTGGATGCTTTCGGTCAAAAATTTAATGTAAGCTATTCTCAAGAGTGGGAATAAAACCAATTAGGGATTTTCAGTTTTTTCTTGATATTTTTTTTAAATTCTTGCTTGAGCTTGATGGTAAATACATTTTGCAGTTGAATCTGTAAACAAACATTGATAATTCTTATCAAAAAGCTTGAATGTGCGGGTGGTCGGTTATCCGAATAATTCTTCAGGATTATTTAATGTAAAATTTCTCATCCTCGAAATTCTGCCCATGAGGCGCTAATCTATATCCAATAAGCGATCGCCCGCCACCAATCCCCCGATCGCTCGATCGCATTAATGCCCCCAGAGGGGGTTTTAAATTTTTGTAAAAAATAGTTGACTAAAGAGTTGCAAGTTCTCTCGTTTGGATACATCAATGCACATACCTGATGGTTTTCTTTCACCGCCAGTAGCCATTGCCACCGGCATAGCAAGCGCAGCAGCAATCGCAGTTGCCCTGAATCGAACCCGCGCCAGTCTGGGACTCCGACAAGCCCCAATCATGGGCTTAACCACAGCTTTCGTGTTTGCAGCCCAGATGATCAACTTTCCCGTCGCCGGCGGTACCAGCGGCCACTTATTAGGAGGGGCGCTCGCATCCGTCGTTTTGGGGAACCCTTGGGCGGCAACTTTAGCGATGAGCACAGTTTTTATAATTCAAAGCGTCTTGTTTGCCGACGGGGGCATCACCGCCTTGGGAGCCAATATTTTTAACATGGGGCTAGTTGGCATTTGGGTGGGCTGGTGGCTGTTGCAGCCATTGCAGCAACTTTTGGGAGGTTCCAGAAACCGTTTGCCACTAGCTGCGGGGATTGCAGCCGCCCTCAGCGTCGTGGCTGCTTCGATTAGTGTGGCGATCCAATTGGCAATTTCTGGTACTGTAGGGCTCAATATCGCATTGCCAGCAATGGTAGGCGTACATATTTTAATTGGAATTGGCGAAGGGATAATTACAGGCGGCGTTTTAACTTATCTCGTCAAAGTGCGGCCGGATTTACTGCCGGGAGAACAGCCGCAATTGCAGAAATGGGTAGTGCCAGTAATCGGAGTTTTATTAATTTCGGGGGTGCTTTCGCTGTTTGCTTCAAGTTGGCCTGACGGGTTAGAAGCGGTAGCCGAAAAATACGGCTTTAAAGATAAAGAAGCTGTGGCGATCGAAAATCCCACTCCTTTAGCAGATTACACAGTTAAAGGATTAGAAGAACAGCCGATTGGTACTAGCATTGCTGGACTTTTAGGGTCTGCATTCAGCTTCGGCGCGGCTTTTGGGATTGCTCAGTTGGTGGTAAAACCTAAAGATGTCTAAACTCTCCATACCTTTTCGATTGCGAGTGTCTCTCACAATTGTGATTGGCATGGGTTTTCTGAAGACAGGCGCTTGGCTGTGGCTGGGAATTTATGGGGCGATCGCACTTTTTTGGTCGTTTTGGCTCAGGGCTCCGGTGCGAACCCTAGCGCAACTGTTGGGAGCAGAATTGCTTTTTCTCTCCTTATTAGTCCTGCCGCAAGGTTGGGAACGCGCTAGTTTTCTGTTGCTGCGTTCCCTAATTTGCCTGCTAATTATGAACAGTTTTCTGCTAACTTTGCCACCCCACAGTTTCGGAATCGCCCTCAAAGGATTACCCCTACCAGCAGCTTTGCAAGAGATTGTACTTTTAACAGGACAATACTTAGAAATCCTGCTGGCCGAAGTCAACCGCATGAAAATATCAGCCCAACTCCGGGGCTTGTCCGGTACCGGAGGATGGCTGCGTTACGCCAGTGCTTCCATGATCGGAGCGCTTTATTTGCGAAGTCTCGATCGGGCAGAAAGAGTACACGCAGCCATGCTAATTCGCGGCTATAAAGGAGCTTTACCTGCTGACTCAAAATCAACACCAAAAGAGCGACTTTGGCTGACAGTAGCAATGTTAATAGCAGCCGGATTAACAATAGCTTCTTATGGTAAGTGGTAATTTGGAAGGGGCAATTGGTAATTGGTAATTGATTAATTCATGCCTCTACCTTTTGCCTTATCCCTTCCCCTCTCTGCGCCCTCTGTGCTCTCTGCGGTTAAATACTCTTAATCCTAAAATCGAGGCAAATAAAAATTGACTCAACTCAAATCCGTGCCAACAATAGAAGTAGAAAATTTAGTATTCGGATATCCCGATCAAAAGCCAATATTGCGGGGAATTTCTTTTACTTTGCAACCGGGAGAAAGAGTTGCTCTACTCGGCCTTACAGGTGCTGGTAAAAGCACTTTGCTCGAAAACTTGATCGGATTAAAAATGCCTCAAGCGGGCGAGATTAGAGTGCAGGGAAAAAAGTTGGAAGAGGCGACGTTATCCCAGGCGCGCAGGCAGATTGGATTTTGCTTTCAAGATGCTAACGACCAGCTATTTATGCCGACTATTTTAGAGGATGTCATGTTCGGCCCCCGCAATTACGGAGTGCCGCCGGGAGTGGCGCGCGATCGAGCTTTAGCCCTATTAGACGAATTTGGTTTAGTAGAATTTGCCAACCGTTCGGCCCACGAACTTTCGGGAGGCCAAAGAAGATTAGCAGCCTTGGCAGCAATTTTAGCATTAGAGCCGGCAATTTTAATCTTAGACGAGCCGACCAACGGACTCGATCCCTCGTGGCGGCGTCACTTGGCTAAGGTTTTGTCCCAATTGCCGATAGAGGTAATTTTGATCGCTTCTCATAATTTGAATTGGATCGGTAAAACGACTCAAAGGGCTTTAGTTTTAGCGGATGGTGAGATTAAAATTGACAGAAAAACCCAAGATTTGCTGGCAGACACATCTACTCTAGAATATTACAATTTGCCGCCAGATTGGTAATTAACTATTGGTCAGTAGTCATTACATAAAGCAGTGATAACTAACCACGATTGCTTTACTGGCTCATTATGGTAATGATTGGGTAGAAATTACCGGCAATATATATCTGTAATTAAAGCTCGAACTTGCGGACAGCTTCATTGTACAGATGAATAGCTAAATCGCGCAGAATTTGTTCATTTTTAAACTCACTTCCTAACTTCTGTTTGGCCATTTGAACACACATTTTCATCAAGGCTGATGAACTTTCAACGTGCAGTGCGATCGCCTTTTGCTTTTCTTCAAAAGTAGCCTCGATTTCGGCTCCCATTTTGACCGATTGACAATTCGCAAATTCCTCTAAATTTTCAGCCCTTTTTTCCTGCTTTCTCTTTTGTAGTTCCTCAGAAAAACCCCCAGCAATTATCCCTGCAGGTAACGCAAAAATTCCGATTCCCAAAAACGCTAACATGGCTCCTAACAATTTCCCTAAAGGAGTGATTGGATAAATATCGCCGTAACCAACAGTAGTTAATGTCACAACTCCCCACCACATTGCATCGGGGATGCTGCCAAAAGCTTTGGGATGTGCCTCGTATTCAACAAAATACATGATGCTAGAGGCAAATATTAACAAAATAAAAACTGCAAATGCAGTGGCAATTAACTCCTCTTTTTTAGCGTACAATACTGCTCCCAGAGTTCTGACTGACTCTGAATAACGGCTCATTTTTAGCAAGCGCAACAAGCGCAGAACACGAATTAAGTTAACGAAATTTAAGCTAGGAAATAACAGCAAAAAGTAAAAAGGTAAGATCGAAATTAAATCTATCAAACTTAGCGGTGTAAGAGCATATTTTAATCTTCCCCAAAGCGGGTGGCTGTATCTGCGATCGACTGTAGACACCCACAGCCTCAAAATATATTCTATGGTAAATACTAAGGAGGAAACAATTTCGATGTTTGCCAAAAGCGATGTGTGTTCTGGCGACAATCGGGGCGAAGTAGAAGCAATAAAAGCGGCGACGTTGATCAGAATTAAACAAGTTATGACAACATCATCTGCTAAACTGTATAAATTGCTGGAATCTGAGGTTTCTAAAATTTCATAAATTATAGTTTTGATTGTTTTACGCATCTGAGTTTGTCCTAAAAACTTAGCAATTAACGCTCGCGGTTGACTACAGTATAAGCAATTAAATTCAAAAAATTAAGCAGGAGTTGCCCTAAAGCTAAAAAATGGGCTTCTTCAGAGAGGCTCTTGTTAAGAAATTCAATATTTCTCAGGGAAAGTGGGTTGTTTGGGGCAACGGCGTTCTAGTAAAATTTAGAGTTGATCTGGAAAGAATTTCCAACTATTACTGGGTTTGCAGGCAAAAATCATGAAGGTAGCCGTATTCAGCACCAAATCCTACGATCGCACATTTCTGGAAGCAGCGAATGTCGGCGGCAAACACGATTTAGTTTTTTTTGAACCGCGTCTGAACCTGGAAACCAGCGTTTTGGCTGCGGGATTTCCGGCAGTCTGCGCGTTCGTGAACGACTCCTTGGACGCGAAAACGCTGCTTAGCATTGCCGAAAAAGGCGTCCGCTTGCTGGCCCTGAGATCTGCCGGATTCAATCACGTCGATTTAGCAGCAGCGAAGGATTTAGATCTAACTCTCCTCCGAGTTCCGGCTTATTCTCCCTACGCAGTGGCCGAACACGCAGTCGCTCTGATTTTGTCCCTCAACCGCAGAATCCATCGGGCCTACAACCGCGTCCGCGAAGGCAATTTCGCCCTAGATGGCTTGTTGGGTTTTGACCTCCACGGCAAAACGGTGGGAATCGTCGGAACAGGGAGAATTGGCGCAATTACTGCCCAAATTCTGCACGGATTCGGGTGTCGCCTGCTGGCATACGATGTTTACCAAAACCCAGATTGCCTCGCCCTAGGCATGGAATACGTCGCACTTCCGGAACTGTTCGCCACCTCTGATATTGTCAGCCTCCACTGTCCGCTGATACCGGAAACTTACCATTTAATCGGTGCAGAGGCGATCGAGCAAATGAAACCGGGGATGATGCTGATCAATACCAGCCGCGGTCAGTTGATTGACACTAAAGCTGTTACCAAAGGACTGAAGTCTGGTATAATTGGCTACCTCGGCTTAGATGTGTACGAACAAGAGACGGATCTGTTTTTTGAGGATTTGTCAAATCACGTCATTCAAGACGACGTATTTCAGCGTTTGCTGACTTTCCCCAACGTCCTGATTACCGGACACCAAGCTTTCTTCACCGAGGAAGCTTTGAAAAATATCGCCGAAACCACGATCGGCAATATCACCGACTTTGAACAAGGACGCCCTTGCCCGAATCAAATCGACCTCGATCAAGTGAAAAAATGAGTCAAAAGACCGATTTGGCAGCGAAGGCAATTGTTTAAAATCAAGTCATATCGTTATTTTTGCTTGCAATTTGTGAAACTCTGCCTTAGTCTCATCAATTAGTCCCTGCAGCGCGGATGCTGTGCTAATTGCCGGAGAATTATACTGGCAGCAATTCACAGCCTGCAATTTTACCTGACAACGGAGGAAGTATTCAATGACACAAGCTAACTTTTCGGACGAGACACAAACAATCACTGAAGTCGTGACAGTAGATCTGGTGGAGGACAAACCGGGGGTCATGACTACAGTGACAACCCCGGAAACAACCGCCAGCCAGTTCCAAGATATTAAAGACCAAGTTATTACAATTTTGTCGGAACTTCCAGCCTATCTCTCTAATTTTTTTGCTGACTACCAAAAGCCCCTCATAACTGTTGGTTTAATTCTGGCAGGCGGTATTAGTATTAAGGTAATGCTGGGAGTTTTAGGTGCTCTTAATGATGTCCCTTTGGTAGCTCCCGTTTTTGAGTTGATAGGGATGGGATATACGGGTTGGTTTGTTTACCGCTATCTGCTCAAGGCTTCTGATCGCCAAGAGTTGTTAACGGAAATTGATTCTTTAAAAGAACAAGTTGTAGGCAAAGATTCTTAAACGAAGGAAGAAGGAAGAAGGAAGAGGGAAGAAGGAAGAATGAAGAAGAAAGAATGAATAAAGAAGATTTTTCCCACTCTCCCCTCTCCCGATCTCGCACTCCTGGCTCTCCCAATCTCCCGCTCTCCGGCTCTCCCCCTCTCAATTTGGATGGCAAACTTGTTGCAAAGTGGCGGTAAAGTCGGGGTAGGAAATGGCAGCAGCTTCTGCTCGGTGAATGTTAGTAATACCTGTGGCGTTGAGCGCTGCGATCGCCAAACTCATCGCTATTCTGTGGTCGGTGTAGCTGTCAACATCCGCGCCGGTCAAAGGAGTTCCCCCGGTAATTTCTAAACCGTCGGGTAACTCGGAAATTTTGGCTCCCATGCGGTTGAGTTCGGCAGCAGTCACGGCCAGCCGATCGCTCTCTTTGACTCGCAACTCCGCCGCATCTCGAATTATTGTAGTACCCGATGCAAAGATTGCCGCTACTGCCAAAATCGGGATTTCGTCAATCAGTCGGGGAATTAAGTCGCCAGCAATGGTGCATCCCCGCAATTGGCCGGAACTGCGAACCAAAATATCCGCTACAGGTTCCCCAGCCGCCTCTCGCTGATTTTGCAGTTCAATGTCGGCGCCCATCATTTCCAAAGCTTCCAAAATGCCTGTACGAGTTGGGTTGACGCCGACATTTTCGACTACGAGCTCGGAACCCGGAACGATCGCCCCAGCAACTAGCCAAAATGCCGCCGAACTAATATCCCCCGGTACAATCACATTCTGCCCTTGCAGTTGTGTCGGCCCAGTAACTGTCACGCTACAAGTTTCTGGATCGACGCTCAATAGGGCTCCAAACGCTCGCAGCATTCGCTCGCTGTGATCCCGCGACAGAGCGGGTTCTGTGACTGTAGTGTCTCCCTCCGCCATCAAACCGGCCAGCAATATGCAAGATTTAACTTGAGCCGAGGCGATCGGAGAATGGTAGTGAATCGGTTTTAACTGCTGTCCCAGTATCGCTAAGGGAGCTAAAGAATTACTTTTTCGGCCCCAAATTTGCGCTCCCATTTGTTGCAGCGGTTTAATGACGCGCGACATGGGGCGCGATCGCAGAGAACTGTCACCCGTTACCGCATAAAAACGCCCCGGATGAGACGCTAAAATTCCCAACATCAGCCGCATCGTCGTGCCGGAATTACCCGCGTCCAAGACTTCTACAGGCTCCTCTAACTCGCCAATTCCGACGCCCGTGACTGTCACCCGTTCCGCGTTGAGTTCAGAAACTTTTGCTCCCAGGAGCGAGAAACATTTAGCGGTGCTGCGGGGGTCTTCTCCTAGCAGCAATCCCTCAATTGTCGTTTCACCGTGGGCGATCGCACCCAACATCAAAGCTCGGTGAGAAATCGACTTATCGCCCGGAACTCGAATCCTCCCCACCAGCGACAAGCCCGAGGCCGGTTTTTGAATGCTTAAAGTTTGGCTTTTGTCAAGGAGCGTAGTAGTTATAATGTCAGCTTGCATTGAGATAAACTAGGATTGGATGGCGTTAGCTATCCTACCTTTTTCCCAGTCCTAAGTTAGTCGTCTTTTGTACGGCCTGCGGGTTTTTTCCCAATGTGTCCGGTTAACTCCAAGGCTGATTAAACTCTCCGGGACAGTGCGCTGTCAGTTGTCAGCGACAATAGAGAGCGGGCGCAACGGCACGGATTTCACTTTAATTTCACATTAATTTCACAAATATTATCCGTGTATCTGCCTAGATTTCATTTCCTGCTATCAGTTATCGACCAGATAATTGAATTTTGACTGAACAATTTTATATTTTCGATTGCGAGTTGTAGGTTTTTCATTTTTTTAAGCAAAAGCTCCGGAATTTGGAACCCAGCAAATCTAAAATATAAAATATAAAGCCTAAAATCTCAAATCTCAAACCGCCCAATTCACCACAACTCCTAAACTTTTATTTATGCTGACCCATCACCGCAAGCCTGTAAGTTTATCGCTGGTATCCACAGATTTACCTTTGTGGTCATTCGTTGAAACCGCTGCTACGGTTTATCAAAAAGACCGCGATCGCTTTCACTTGTTGTTGCACGAACCAGCAATAATCGATCGCCAATTTTCCGACGGTTCCGACGAATCTGCCGAGCAAGTTACAATCTTGCCCCCAACTACAAAACCCCGGTTGCTCTGGCTAGAAGTTTCGCCCTATCGAGTCATTATGACCATGCAAGGAAACGGCAAATACAGTTACCGCCACTGCTGGGAACGAGGAATGTACGGCCTGAGCCGTTATTGGCTTCAGGGCGAATCGCTGGCTACTCCCGAACAGTTGCGACTTCGCAACTTCACCCGCAACTTGACGCTGACAGGAAAGCCGGAACCGGAACACTTGCAGTTAGAATACGAGTTGTGGTCGGAGAAAGTACAACTCGGTCGCTATATTTTGAATCTAGAAATTCATCACTAAATTGGGTAATTGGAAAGGGTTAATTGCAAAGGGGTAGAGAGTAGGTGAAGGCGACGCATTCCTCAAATTCATTCACCCCCCGTGGGTTTTTGGGGTTCGCGTGGCCATCTCAAAACTCAAAACTCTTAGCCTTTAGCGATCGCTCTTACAATAATTAATCAGTTTGCTAGTCAAAGCGTCTTGATTTGCGGCTGCTTGATTTGCCTGTTGGCCTGCTCTAATAATATCTGCTTGAGCTGTTTGGATTTGCTCTCGACCTTCTATACTTGTAGAAGCGAGATTGCCAGCCTGAAGACTTTTGCTTATGTCGCCGAGTGCTTGACTAATTTCCTGGAAGGATTTAACCGATGGCTGCTGAATTTCTTTGAGGGTTGGATCTGTTATTCGCAGATCCTCAAGTTCATTCGCTATCAGGTTCAAATTTTTAGCTAAATTGTCGGTCGTTGCAGCATCGTTGCTGTCTTTATCAACATCAATGAGAGCGTTGCCTTTGTTGACAATTTCAGTAAATTTAGTACACTGGACAGCTCGGCTATCGCTGCAACTAATCGTCAGCATACAGCAAGCAACAACTATCAGCAGGATGGCAATCTGTTTGCGAAAAAAGTACATGAACCCTCGGTTGCAAAAAAAAGTAGATTCTGGGATGGTGTAGTAGAGTGCGTCAGCGATTAGCCGATATATCGACTGTCGAACAACTTTCGCAGCATTCAGACACGCTCTACTAAGCTAAACTACGTACCTGTTTAGGAACTATGGTCAAAAACAGCAATAACCTAAAGAAGGGAAGCATTTGGGGATATCTTACCCTGCTTTTGCCTATTTCCTTGACGGCGGTTGCCAGTTTCGAGTCGGGAACGATGTTTTGGGCGATCGCCACCACAGCGGGCATTGCTTGGGCCTGGAGGCTCTACCAGCAGCAACAAAAACACAAACTCGCTCATTTAGACTCGGTTTTCTACAAGTTAATCAAGGAAAATCAAGGGCGAGTTACGGCTTTGGATTTGGCGATGAATGCAAAACTCCCCGGAGAAAAGGTTCAAGAGTATCTCGACGAACGAGCCTCTGAGTTTGCAGCGGATTTTGAAGTGACAGAACAAGGCGGAATTTTGTATTATTTTCAAATAGCTCCACCTGTCAATCAAAGCGAAACAGCTAATGCGGGAATAGCTGTTCAAGAGCCTCCCACAAATCGGGAAAAAGCACAAGATAAAAAACCAAATTTATTCCCCATTGCTCAAACCAAGACTCCTGAAAAACCCAAAATCTCTTTTACCCAGACGGAACTCTCCCGCAGGTTCAAAGTTCACGCAACTACGATCGGCAAGTGGAAACTTAAGCCGGAGTTTGCTCAGTGGAGCCGCGAAAAAGACCCGGAGGCAATCGCCTGGGAATATTCTACAGAAAACAAGCGATTTTATCCCAAAGATTGAGTGCCTCCGGTATAGACCAAAATATATCAATAAACCCCGTTTATACGACGCTCTGCGGTTGCTAACGAAGAATTTGGGAAGAAACCCGGTTTCTGAGACTTGAGCGCGTCCAGCACTGATTTTACTGCCGTTGACCGATCGACCTGTGTAGGTTATTTTAAGTAAAATCCTCTATAGTTGAGTTTGCCAAATAAAAATCGGTAAATTCGATCGTCCTATCTCTGACTTTTTTCTCCTATGTCCAAAACAACCTTGCGAGTAGTCGCCCGCCTCGCTGCCTTTCCCGACAAAGTAGCAGAACTTAAATCTCTGCTGCTGAGCATTATGGAGCCCACTCGCAAAGAAAAAGGCTGCATCAAATACGAACTCCTGCAAAATCAAGCCGATCCCACAGATTTTACCTTCGTTGAAGAGTGGGAAAGTGCAGATTTGTTGGAACTACATCTCGGTTCAACTCACATTCAAGACGCAGTGCAGAAATTAGACGGTTTGGCCGTTGGGCCTCCAGATATCCGCCGCTATGAATTGCTAGCTTAATCCGGTTTTTAGAGCAATTTTATTAAGGGTTGGTGAAATAGCTTCTACCCCCCTAGCCCCCCTTACGAAGGGGGGATAAGATTGAGATTTAAAAGTGTAGTAACTTCCTAAAATTTATGATGTCTGCAACAATAAAACAGTTATTTATTTATCCAATTAAAGGGCTGACACCGCAAGAAATGTCGGAGTTTGCTTTAACAGCAGGACACGGAATTAAGGGCGATCGAGCTTTTGCCTTAATGTTTGCAGATAATCTTGAAGCTGCAAAAATGCCGGCAGACAATGTGCCTTGGATGAGCAAAAAAAATTTTGCTGTCCAAAACGATTGGCCTCTGTTAGCAGCTTTGGAATGTCATTATCAACCGGAAACGACGGTTTTAACAGTCAAGCGTCAAGGAGTTGAAGTGTTATCCGCAGAAACAAACACAGCAGCGGGGCGCGATCGCATCGGCAGTTTTTTCACAGAATATTTGGCAGCAACTGAACCCACAAAAGAAGCGAGACACCCGCAGTTTGCACCTTTGCAATTAGTCGGCGATACCAGCGGCGAAACTCGTTATCCCGATCGAGAACCCGTACACATCTCTTTACTCAGTCAAGCCACATTAGACCAATTAACAGAAATCGCTCTTCAAAACATTGACGTGGGCCGATTTCGCCCGAACATTGTGCTAGAAGGTATGGCAGCTTGGTCAGAATTTGAGTTGATCGGAAAACAGTTTCAATTAGGCACGGCGCGCATAGAAGTTACAGCACGAATCGGTCGCTGTGTCAATATAGAAGTGAATCCAGAAACGGGCGATCGGGATATTTCCCTACTCAGTTTACTCCAAAAGGAATTCGGTCACGCACAAACGGGAGTGTTAGCCAAAATTATCAACAGCGGCACAGTTAAAATCGGCGATGTTTTGACTTCTTATTAATAAAAACCAACATTAAGATTGTGAATGCTGCCTAACTTCCTCTACTGATAAACCCAGTGCTTCTGCCACTTGCTGTGTATTCAATCCCATTGCCAACAACCGAGGGATGGCATCCCGCCGCGCTTGGGCTTCTGCCGTCAAAGCCTGCTCTGCTAAGGAAGCTCTTTGCTGTTCGACAGCAGCTCGTTCTGTACCTGTCAGCAGCAAATTGCCCTCGCTGTCCCACCACCTCAGCCACAGCATTGTCTGGTTTTGATAACTGCCTTCCCACAGTCCTAATTCTACGCCCATTGGCGCGCTCGGATAATGACCGCGATCGTTCGGAAGCAACTGCTGGTAAAACCCATTGTTCAGGTTGTAAACCTCCAGCCTGCCACTATTGATCTCATAGATGCCATAAAACGGAATCCGCATGATCCGCTCATATACCCAAAACTTCCCAGGTCTTGGCGCCGATTCGACTTCCGAGTACGATAGTGGCGTTGTGTCCCGCTCTTCTGAACCATCTCCTGATGCGAACTCCAAAGCAATCATCGGAGCCATGAATTCCCGCCACAGCACGTAAGAGCGACGGATCTGATTTCCTAGTGTTGGTGGCACATTCGGCACGTAGAACCAATCAGGAGCTTCCGCTCCCTTTTCAAGCGGGTCTGTTTCTCGCCAATAGATGCCGCAGTCTTGCCCTATAGCATATTGCCCATCGGGATGAAGCTCTTGCAATACCGACCCGATAGAATCAGTCAAAATAATGCTCTGGGGATGCTCCTGAAAATTCTTCACGAAAGTGCCATCTTCCTCTGGCAGTTTCGTGTGGTCGGGGAAGGGAGAGGGAAGGACAATCTTTTCGGTTGCCGGGGTCATGCTACCTCTCAAGTATTGCAGCTTACCTGAATATCTTAAGTCATCCTGCTTCCGGCACCCTCACCTTATTACCAATCAAGTTCAGAAAACTCGTGCCAAAATGTTGAATCTCCAAAAAATTAGCATAGGAAGGAGTTGACTTGTAAACTCTAAAAGTCCGCATAATTCCTAAAGTCGCGGCACTTTCCAGCGGGCCGATAAAGCTAGTATCTCTGTCCAAAAAATGAGACTGCTTAGCCCAATGTGCCATTTGTTCCGCATTCAAAAAATAGCAGCCGGAATGAGGATTCAAAGCCCGCTCAAAAGCGACTGTTTGTTCCATGATTTTTCCCATTAACTGCCGCTGCTCCTCTACATTTTGAAACGGAGAAGTCGCTGATTCTGCTAAATCACCATCAACATATGCTTTAAAAACCGCGCCTTTAGGCGCTATTTCATAGCGATTAGGTTGCAGCAAATTCCCATTTCCTCCGTGATGCGTAAACCACTTTAATTTACTAAAAAACCACGGATCATGCAGAACTAAATCATCTTCCAAATAACAGAAATAATCGTATTTGTTAAGACACGCCCGCAAAACTGCTTGACACTCAAACCCCAACAGCAGCGGTTCGCATTTGGTAGCGTGGTGCATAAAACATCTGGGCTGCACTGGCAGTTGAGGCAAGAGATGATAGCCTTGAGTAGTGCAAACAACAATGTCAATTTCATGCTGTTGAGATTGATTTGCTGGGATAGTTGCACATTCGCTAATGTCAATCATGGACTGAGATTTGCCGTACAAAGCTTGCAGCGATGTCACACAAGCGGTTAAAGCATTTAGTCGTGGTTGCGGATCATTTCGCTGGGAAGCGTGTTTCCCGTCGCCGCTGGGATTGTAAAAGTGAGCAATAGTGAATAGAATTCGCATTGGTGTGGAGTAACAATTAGAAATTAAACAATAAAACAGAACGATCGCACAATAACCCTATAAATCTTACCGCACTTAGTCACCAAATAACTCCGGCAGGCGATCGCGCAACTCAGCATTTAAACGTGGCAACTCGTCCCGCATCTGTAAGTACCAATCTCGCCGCTCCCGGTAGTGCCCACAGAGCAAGCGGTTGTCGCGCACCCATTCGTAAGCATTCGCGGCTATTCCTCGGCGCATAGAAGTGTCAGAAATCAGCGAATTCAGTTTGGTTTCAAACTCTTTTTCATATCTATAAATCAATCCGGTTTCACCTTCGACAATTGAATGTTCGTACACGGTGGGACTTGCCAGCACCGCTACTCCCCGCGCTGCACATTCAATAAATTTTAAGTCGGATTTCATTTCGTTAACCGGGTTGGAAACGAGCGGTAACAGAGCGATATCGCAAGTGTACATAATTTCTTGATACCGTTCATAACTGCAAAATGGTTCAAATTCTTTTTGCTGTATTTTCAAGGATTCAAAAAATTTTCTGTCGTGGATTACTTTAACTCTAATCCGGTGCTTGTGGGCGACTAAAACTTGATTGAGTGCTGCCATAATCGGCTGCCAATCTTTTTCGCGGTTGAGTGCACCAAAAAAGATTGTGACTGTATTTTCTGCCGGATAAATTCGCGGCGGAGGTAGATAAGCTAATTGATTGGGAAATACAGCCACATTGGGATTGTATTGGCGCAAAATTTTTGCTAGGGGTTCTGTAGAAGTTTGAACGCAGTGACAGCCGCGATAGCTGAGGTAATTATTATCTGCATATTCCCGGCGGCGGATGGGATTGTCATCAATTTCAGCTACTATTAAATAGCCTTGTTGCAACAGTTCTTTGAGTTGGGGAATGTAGGCAGGATATTGCATGATTGTCCGCTGCCAGATGAAAACTTTTTCCTCTTCCGGCAGGGGGGGAATTAATCCTGCTGTTTTCACGCCGGATACGGTGCGGACACCGGGAATTGTGGCGCTAAATTTGTCCGGTTCCAAAACTCGCACGCGATCGCACCCTGTAGGAGCCATAATGATAGTCTGAATCAGCAGTCTGCGCGCAGGTACGGTCGATTTGGTCGATCGCACGATATAATGTTCTGCACCAGTTTCCGTAGCAAAACTGCTCGCTGTGAGTTCTAAAGCCTTTACCATGGGATGCAGTAATTCCTGAAAGTGGACAAAATTTTCTGTTTTGTGTCCCTTCCCTTGAAATTCATAAACCTGCAATCCGGCTTGAGCAAATAGTGATTTAATACTTTCTAGGGTAAACCAGTGCTGCATCTTACTGTCGGGATTCTCCCACTGTCCCCGCAACAGATTGACAATTCGCCGCCAGTATTGAACATTAGGGATTCTAGCGAGAATTTGCCCCTCTGGATTCAGCAAACCACTGTACTGCTTGAGCACTTCCCAAGGGTTTTTGAGATAGGGTAGCAAGTCGCCAAAAACCAAACAATCGACGGTTCCTGGGGCGATGTCGAGACTTTCGAGGGCAATTTCTTCAATATCGGCTACTGTCACCCAGTTTAGCCGATCGACTGCAATTTTAGCTTTTTCTCGATCGCATTCAATGCCAATATACTGACAATGGGGATTGATCAGTTTGTACTGTTCGCCCGTCGAACCCGTACCGCAGCCAATTTCGACAATGACTTTAGCATCCGGCGGTAGCAGCTTCAAGAAGTCGTGGTTGGCGCGATCGATCACTTTGTCTAAAATTCCTGATTAGTTTATCGTAAAATAAAACAGAGCAACCCATGCCGACAGACAACCAGCCGAAGGTTAGCATTGCGATGCCAGTATACAATGGCGATCGCCATCTTTGTCAAGCACTAAATTCTCAGTTGCGAACTTTTTTTCTTTTCTATTCTCTTGGTCTGCGTTAAGAGCGTTTCCTTTAAATCTTATTCACCAATCCTCCAGGATTGCTATATGTTAGCAAATATTCGGCAAAATTATAATTTCTTCTCTACCCTACCCTTTTTTAGCGCTATTGAGCCGATCAATTAATTGTGCTTTTCCTCAAAAAATCCACACTACACTGTGCTAAATACATTAGAAACTATGAACCCTAATCTAGGAATGAACATCGCCGGCTACATCAACGGCGAATTTGGCATAGGAGAAGGTGTCAGAGCAAACATCAGAGCCGCAGAAGCCACCAACATTCCCTTCGTCATCAACAATTTTACCCGCAGTCCCCACCGCAAGAAAGACACCACCTATCAAAATTTTAGCGAAGATAATCCCTATCCCGTAAACTTAATTCAAGTCAACGCCGATGAAGTTGCAACCTTTATCAAACATATAGGTTCCAGTTATTTTGACAAAAAATACAACATCGGCTTTTGGGCCTGGGAACTTCCCGCCTTTCCCCCGGAATGGCAGCCCGCATTTAATCACTTTCACGAAATATGGACTTACAGCAACTATTGCGCCGAAGCAATTGCAGCAGTAGCGCCAATTCCCGTTATCAAAATCATGCCTAGTATTGCTCTCCCCGCACCTTCCCTGAACAGAGAAGCACTGAATTTACCGAAAAATAAATTTATTTTCTTGTTTGTCTTCGACTTTTCCAGCCGCATCGAGCGCAAGAATACTTTGGCGACAATTCAAGCATTTAAACAAGCTTTTGGCGAAGACAACAGCGTATTATTGGTAATCAAATCTTCTAATTCCAACAAATTTTCAGCGGAGCAAGCATCCTTAAACTCAGCCATAGCAAATAATTCAAATATCAAACATCTAGACGGGTATTTGTCCAAAAATAAACTTAACGGTTTGCTCTACAATTGCGACTGTTATGTATCCCTGCACCGCTGCGAAGGATTTGGCTTAACAATGGCTGAAGCCATGTTTTACGGAAAACCCGTAATTGCCACCGGCTATTCATCAAATACAGAATTTATGAATGTAGGCAACAGCTATTTAGTCAAGTATAAGTTAATCCCAATTGAGAAAGATTGTGGGCCTTACAAAAAAGGCAATGTTTGGGCAGAACCGGATGTCGAACACGCTGCGGATTTAATGCGTCATGTCTTCAACAATTACCGGGAAGCTCAGCAAGTTGGAAGAATAGCTGCTGATGAAATTAAGACTTTACTGAATCCGCCAACTGTCGGGAGAAAAATTCAAAACCGTCTCGAATATATTGCCGAAATTACAGAGAATTTCAAAAGCTGGGAGGGCGGAATACGGAAAAAGTCCTCTCAGGGGGCGACAGTAAAAAATGCACGACCTTTAGTTAGTATTTGTATTCCTACATACAACGGAGCGGCATTTGTTGGCGAAGCAATTCAAAGTGCTTTGGTCCAAACATACTCTAACATAGAACTGATTATATCCGATGACGGTTCCACAGACGAAACAGTTGCGATCGCCCAATCCTTCCAATCGCAAACCTCAGTCGATTTCCGCATCATCCTGCACCGCAACTACGGCTTATCACAAAACTGGAACTTTTGCATATCCCAAGCAAAAGGTCAATACATTAAATTTCTGTTTCAAGACGACTTGCTGGCATCAGAATGTATTGAAAAAATGGTCGCCGTCGCCCAACAAAACCCAGAAATAGGTATGGTTTTCTCCCCGCGCGGCATCACCATAGCTGACAATGAATCTAACCCGATTTTACGCCTAGCTTCCCAATCGATTAAAGATTTGCATAAAAGTTGGTCGAATTTAAAATCTATTCAGCCCGGAAAAGAGTTACTGGCAGATACTAACTGCCTGAGCAACCCCATCAATAAAATTGGCGAACCGAGTACCGTTTTAATTGCCGCGCGAGTCTTTGAAGAAATAGGATTATTTGATTCGGGATTATCTCAGTATGTAGACTTAGATATGTGGTGGCGAATCATGGGTAACTATCACATTGGATTTGTAGATGAAAAACTGTCCTCCCTGCGGATTCATCCCGAACAACAAACTTGGAAAAACTTCGCGGCTGGGGAAAATCATAAGGATGTAGTAAGATTTTACAAAAAACTACTAAATAGTCCTGATTACAGTTTCCTGGATCGACAAATCAAACAGACAATCCGCCACAAGCTGGCATTGAGAACCCAGCCGAGTTTATCGGAATTGTCAGCACTGCTTGATCAATACAATAAATTCCCTTCAAAACAGCCTCTTCTCGCGCTGCGCCCATACCGCCAACAGCTAGCTGAATATTGGCTGAATTTGCCAGCGAAAAAATTAGAAAGTGCTTACTCAAAAGACATGGGGAAAGCTCATAAATTGCTACTAGATAGCGGTCTCAAAAATGAAACTTTAACTGAGGAAGAACAAAGTTTTGTCCAGCAGTTATCCTCGAAACTTGCTGAAGGAGGGGAAATTGCCGAGAAGATTGAATATCTCCTCGCAGCGATGCTGTACCGCGACGCTTATCAGTTGCCACTTGATTATAACAATGCAGCGATTCCCCAGTGGTTTTTTGACGATTTTCTGAAATTCCTATTTCAGTCGCCGAATTATTTTAAACTGAGATGTGGGGCCATTGTCAAGAACGGGCAAGATGCCCGTTCCACAAGAGATGAATTTTCGGGTGGAACAGGCATCTTGCCTGTTGGTTACACACAAGATGAATTTTCGGGTGGAACAGGCATCTTGCCTGTTCCTAAACAAGTAATTGAGAAGGGTGCAAGATATCAGTTTCAACCCAAGTCGGAAGTTGAAAGGTACTCTGAATATTTCCAGCAGTTAATCAAGTACGTCGCAGCTAATATCGCCAGTTTTCCCGATTCAGAAGTTTGGCGTTATTTGGCGGCTTTTATTGCGAAAAATGTTAGATTCCAAGCTTTGTATTTGAGCGAGGTCAATCTGCTCAATATATTGAGTCAGCGAGCTGAGATTCTGGAATTTTATTTGAAAAATATCGGCTGTCAAATAGAATGGAATTTTGCTCAGAGAGAACATGAAAGAAGTAAAATTAGAGTTGGCTTTTTGCTTGATAAAATTAGTGATGAACCCGATACTCGTGCAGCAATTCCGAGTTTTGAATATTTAGACAGAAGCAAATTTGAAATTATCGTGTACTATTTCCAGGTACAAGACGAGCGACTGGGGAAATATTGCGACAGTTGCGCCGACAAACTGGTGCAACTGTCAGAAGATTTGCTCCAGCAAGTTCGAGAAATGCGATCGCACGATTTAGATATTCTGCTAATCTGCACCAATACTAGCGACACTTCTCAACCAAGCGCGCTGCTGTGCCTGCACCGACTAGCGCGAGTGCAAATAGCTAGCGGTGCATCAACCCCCGCCACCACGGGCGCCCGAAATATCGATTATTTCATGGCCGGAGATTTGGCCTTGCCTCCAGGTGCAGCAGCAGAGTATCGCGAAAAATTAATTACTTTAAAAGGCTCAGGAGTTTGTTTAAGCTATACTTTAGGATCAGCACCTGCCAGAGTTGAACCGACTCGCAGCAGTTGGGGAGCTACAGACGAATCTGTAGTGTTCATGTCCGGCGCTCAAGCTTGGACAATTATCCCAGAATTGAGAGAAACTTGGGCAAAAATTATTGCGGCGGTACCAAATTCTATTTTAGTTTTGTATCCCTTTAGTTCCCGCTCAGAAAACTATCCAACAGTGCCTTTTTACAACCAAATTCGATCGCTCTTTGCCGAATTTGGGGTTGACAAAAAGCGCTTAGTTGTGATTAAAGCGCTGCCATCTCGCGCAGATTGCATAAAATGTCTGGAATTGGCTGATATATATTTAGACTCCTATCCATACAGCAGTGCCTGCTCCTTAGCAGAACCCCTGTTGGCCGGGTTGCCAGTAGTGGTAAGAAAAGGGCAAACAACTCGATCGCGACAATCAGCCGCCGTGCTCGAAGAACTGCTAATTCCGGAACTGGTAGCAAATAGCGAGAACTCTTATTTAGAGCTCAGCACAGCACTGGGAACCAACCCAGAACTGCGCCAGCACTACCGCGATCGAATTCAGCAAAAAATGGCGGCAAACCCGAAATATCTCGACAGTCGCGCTTGCTCGACCCAACTCGGAACACTCTTTGAAAGACTATTCCGAGAGTGAAGGAACAAGGAAGTTCAGCAACTAAGCAGTGTACGGGATTTAACGGATGGATGTTGAGGGAAGAAGGAAGATGGCAGAAGTAAAGATTTTCCCACTCTCCCACTCTCGCATCCCGCTACCATTATGAGACTCGCGGGGAACCCCTCGCTAGGCAGAGCGTCAAGAAATAGACAGCAATAGCGCTAGCCCACAGACGGTCTGCTATCATCGGGGAATCGAGGGGTTAGTGGTTGTCGCTCTTTTCCTGCCACAGCTAAATTAAAAGGGGAAGCGCAAGTCAGTTGGAGATAAAAAAATGACAGGACTTTTTCAAATAGGCGATAAATTACTGCAAGCTCAGGATATGCCATCGCTCCTGAAGCGGTATCAGTTGATGCCACAATTCTTGCGGGGTGTAATAGTAGACCAAGCGATCGCATCCTTTAGTTGCAGCGACGAAGAACGCAAATCCGCCGTCGAGAACTTTCTGGCACAACACCAACTGACAGCCCCCGAAGCCAAAGAAGCTTGGCTGCGCGGCCAAAACATGACGGAAGAAGAACTTCAAGAGATGGCCGTCAGGCCCTTGCTGATCGAAAAATTTAAGCAAGCCACTTGGAGACCTAAAGTAGATAATTATTTTTTAACCCGCAAAGCCAGCCTAGACCACGTAGTCTATTCCCTGGTACGCACCAAAAATCCTGCACTGGCAAACGAGCTTTACTTTCGTATCCTCGAAGGGGAACAAACCTTTGCTGAAGTGGCCCGCGACTATTCCGAAGGGCCGGAGTCCAAGTCAGGCGGCTTGTTGGGCCCAGTACCCCTCAGCCAGCCCCACCCGGCAATCAGCAAACTTTTGTCCGTCAGCCAGCCAAATCAACTCTGGACGCCGCGTCCTCTGGCAGAATGGATGGTAATTATTCGACTAGAAAAGTTCATGCCGGCCCAGCTCGATGAATCGATGCGGCTGCACTTGATTAACGAACTCTTTGAAAGCTGGCTCACCGAACAGATCTCCCAAATAGGCCCGCTACAGCCCCTCTCTTCCGTGTCTTCAATATCATGACCGAAAGCAATTTCGTCTGGGGCCCCCGGATTTATCCGTGGAGACTTTAAAAAGCGTAGCATCCTGACAAAAAGCCTCCGGATTCATCTGTGGATTCAATCTAAAATCTAAAATCTAAAATCTAAAATTGGATGACTTCTTCCGCTGTTTCCCTCTCCCAAATTCAGGATTTCCTAGCTCAAACACCTCCCTTTGACCGACTGTCAGAGACGGCTATGACAGCCTTGGTGGCTAAATGCCAACTCCTCGGCTACCGAACGGGGCAACCCCTGTTTGAACGGGAAAAAATGCCGACTCAGGTGGCAATTATCTATCAAGGCCAGGCCCGGCTGCTGGGCTTTGACCAGCGCTCGCAGCGCCACGTAAGTTTACGCTTGGTGCAGTCGAAGGAAATTCTCGGGTGGGCTGGCTTGGTCAGGGGGGTTCCCTGCGAAACCGCGATCGCCTCTACAGATGTGATCGCGATCGTCCTACCTGCCGAAGATTTCCTGAACGTACTGGAAAAACAGCCGACATTTGGAGAAGCCTTTCGCGAACACTGTTCCTTGAGCGAAGTATTTGAACTGTTGAGCCTGGAATTGCAGCGCCAAGCAGACGGCACTTCCAATCTCAAGGAACTCACCCTGCAAGCTTGGCAAGATGCGACTGTTGTCAACGTACCAAACGGCAACAAAAAAACTCAAGACATCGCCAAAGAGCTAGATGCCGATCGAATTTGGCTCGTCAGCAGCGGCGTCTTGGGCGACTTTCCCACCGGCAGCCGCTTCTCTGTGGAAAACGCAGCCAAATCCTTAAAAGTAGAAGGCCGCCTCGGCGCCCGCTTGGTCGGCTTCCGGGAACCCCCCGAACCCCAACCCGAAACAGACTCATTAAATGGCACGACAGAGACAGGAGGCTCTGACCAGAAGCCGCCCGGTGGAAAAGTCATCGAGGTTAAAGTCGCCCCAGACCTTCCCCCAGAACCCGCAAGCGGTCAACCAAAGGAGGCGGCAAGATACCCAGTTTTCCGTGCCAAAGGGCAGATTGAGGCCCCGCTTGCTTGCTTCCAAATGTTGAGCAAGTATTTCGGCCTTAAATTTCGCAGAGATATCATCCGCAAAGTTCTAGAAAATCAGTTAAAAACCGCTGGTTCTATCAGTATGCAAGCCTGCGGGGCGATCGCCCAAAGCATCGGCCTCACGCCCCAATTGGCGCAAGTGCCCGCAGAAGCAATCAACCGCATCAAAGCCCCCGTAATGATTAAATGGCAAGATAGCTTTGCCATTATTTACAGCATCACCGAGCAAGAATTGGTGATGGCCACGCCCGAACAGGGGCTGATGCGGAAGCGGATACCTCAGTTTAAAGAAATCTGGGGCGAAGCAGGAGAAGTCCTGCTGCTGCAAGCTCCGCAAGTTGAGCAAAAAGAGCAGTTCAGCTTCTGGTGGTTTGTGCCGGCGCTGATGGAACACAAGACAGTGTTTTTTGAGGTATTGCTCGCTTCGTTTTTTGTACAGTTATTTGGTCTTGCCAACCCATTAATCAGCCAAATAATTATTGATAAAGTCTTAGGTCAGCGCAGCATTGACACCTTGGATATTTTGGGAGCATTTCTGTTAGGTGTTGCCCTGTTTGAAGGACTGCTCAACGGTTTGCGTACCTTTTTGTTTATAGATACCTCAAACCGCATTGATGTCAAATTGAGTGCAGAAGTCATCGACCACTTACTCCGGCTGCCCCAAAATTACTTTGACAATCGGCGCGTGGGAGATCTGGTTTACAAATTCAGCATGATGGGCCAGATTCGGGAATTCATGACGAGTACAGCTCTGACAGTGGTTCTCGATGCGGTATTTTCGGTGGTTTACGTCGCCGTGATGCTCTCCTACAGCGTGCAGCTAACGTTTGTATCTTTGGCAGTGGTACCGATACTGGGGCTGATGATTGTTCTAATCAATCCGCTGGTGCTGCGCCTGATCAAACAAAGAAATATGCGTTTTGCTGACTCTCAATCTTATCTAGTAGAAGTAGTCAGCGGGATTCAAACTGTTAAGGCTCAAAATATTGAATTGAAATCCCGATGGGAGTGGTCTAGCCGCTACGCAAAATACATTACAGCCAGTTTTAAAACAATTATCACGGGGACTACGGCCGGTACGATTAGCGGCTTTTTAAACCAGGTGGGTAACTTAGCTCAGTTGTGGGTGGGAGCTTATTTGGTACTGGGAAATGAGATTACTTTGGGTCAGTTGATTGCTTTCCGAATTATTTCCGGGAACGTGACTGGTTCGCTGCTGCGTTTTGTGAGCGTCTGGCAGAGTTTCCAAGAAGTCTCGATGTCGATCGATATGCTTAAGGATGTGGTCGATACGCCGACGGAAACCAGCGATGAAGACCGGAGCAATATCCCGCTGCCGGCAATTCAAGGGCAGGTTACCTATGAGGAGGTTTCCTTCCGATTCCTGGAGAGCGGTGCACTGCAATTGGCTAATGTTAATTTGGAATTTCCCGCTGGCAGTTTTGTGGGAATTGTGGGGGGAAGCGGTTCCGGTAAAAGTACGGCGATGAAGCTGTTGCAGCGTCTTTATCCGCCGTTGTCGGGCCGGATTTTTATTGACGGATACGACATTTCTAAGGTGGAACTGTACTCGCTCCGCAGCCAACTTGGGGTGGTGTTGCAAGATACTTTGCTGTTTAACTGTACTGTGCAGGAAAATATTGCTCTGAGTAATCCCGATGCGAGTACGGATGAGATTGTGCGAGCTGCGAAATTAGCGGTGGCTCACGATTTTATTATGGGCTTGCCTGCTGGCTACAATACGGTGGTGGGAGAGCGGGGTTCGTCGCTTTCTGGGGGTCAAAGACAGCGTTTGGCGATCGCCCGCACGATTTTGCAAAACCCGAAACTGTTGATTTTGGACGAAGCTACAAGCGCCCTCGACTACCATTCCGAACGCCAAGTTTGCAATAACTTAGCAGAAGCTTTCGCCGGCCGCACGGTGTTTTTCATTACTCACCGCCTGACTACCATCCAAAACGCTGATGTAATTATTATGATGGATCAAGGTTCTGTAGTCGAGCGGGGAACTCATAAAGAATTAATGGCTCTTAAAGGGCGTTACTACTGCCTCTTCCAACAACAAGAGTCATCGAATACCTGATCTCTAAAAACTCACAACTGATCACTAACGCTTAACAACAGAGAACTAACAAATGGCTATGAAATCGTTAATACTTTCTGAGCAACCAGTCATTCTCGAAAAACCAGCGATTTGGTCGCACTTGTTTTTGTGGATGATCATGCTGATGACCACTTCTGCTGTAGTTTGGGCTTATTTTGCTAGCGTAGAGCAAGCTGTCCCCGCTGTGGGTCAATTGGAACTCAAAGATGGTGCTAGAGACATCCAAGCACCTGCTACGGGCGCTGTGGTGAGACTTCACGTTGAAAATGGCGATCGTGTGGAAAAAAACCAGCCTCTGCTCACTTTCAACCCCCTTGCACCCAGTGCCGATTTAACATCGATACAGAAAACTAAAGAAGCTCTGGAAAAGGAAAATAAATTTTACGAAGATGTTGTCAACGGCAAAATTCAAGGCGCTGTTCCTTCTAACCTAGAATCAACAATCAAGGACAGACAGAGCCTCACGGCACAAAATCAAGTGCTGCAAGCTTTGATTGACGAACTGTACCTCAACAGGGGAGCCAGCGGAAATTTTGATGGTGCCCAGCAAGGACTTTATGTTAATTATCGATCGGAATTTCTGTCTCGCGTAGCCGCAGCCCAAGGCCAAGTTCAGGAGTTGGAAAAACAACTGAAGCAAGCTCAGGATGCTGAGAAAGCCGCCGGCGATCAAATGACAGTGGCACAGCAACAATTGGGTTTTGCCCAGAACCAATTAAATTATGCTCAGCAGCAGTTAGCTTCTTCGCAAGAGCAAGTAAAATCAGCCCTGGCTCAGAGAGATTTGGCCCAAGAACAGTTAGCGAAATCCCAACAAGTATTGAAGTCGAATCAAAACATTCTAGGGAGACTCGCCCCCCTGGTAGAGGAAGGAGCCATCGCTGAACTGCAAAAAGAACGTCAAGAGCAAGATGTTTTCAGAGGCCAAAGCGACGTTCTCAAACAGCAAGATCAAATCAAGCAGCGCGAAGGTGAAATCAACTCTCGCAAAGGCGAAATTAACACACGCCTCGGTGAGATCAATACGCGCCGAGGCGAAATTAACGCCCGTCAAGGTGACATCCAAAAAATTACTGCTGAAATACAGCGTCACCAAGGAGAGCAAGCGCGCATTCAGGAGTCCATCAGCCGCGCCGAAGAACAGTTGAAAAACACGAAGGATTCCTGGGCGAAAGAACTTTATACCAAAATTGCTGAAAACGAGAAACAAATTGCCAGCAGTGATTCTCAGCTCAGCCGCTTAAAAGTGGAAAACCTGAAAAAGTTGTCCGAGGTGAACGCTCAGCTAGAAAAGGCTCAACAAAACCGCGACACTCAAGTGATGAAGGCTCCGGTATCGGGGGTAATCTTTGATTTGAAGCCTTCTACGAAGGAGAAAGCTAAGTTGGATATGGCGAAAGATCCGATATGCCAATCCATTATTAATTCGGTGGTAAAACCGGGCGAACCGCGCCCAGCACGCTGCGAAGAAGCTTATTACGAAGCACAGCAAACTGAAAAGCTGCTTAAAGTTTTGGATGACGACAACGGTTTGGAAGCAGTTGTTTACCTGGAAAACAGCAATGTGGCTCTGGTATTGGATGCTTTGAGACAGAAGCGGGCAAAATTGGAGGCGTATCACGGCAAGCAATTAGATGGAGAAAAGATTGACTGCGAAATAGGTAAAAGTTGCGTTTGTCCAGAGAAGGAAGTTAACAGAGAGAAACTGGGTTTGACGAAATACCAATGCGTGCCTGTGGAAGTGAATGTAGAAGCTTTCCCGGCGATGGAGTTTGGTACTGCTGAGGGTGAAGTGATAGAGATTAGCAGCGATGCTGAGCCTCCTACTGAACTGCGGAAATACTACGCTTTCAAAACCAAAATTAAGCTCAAAAATCAGAAGTTTGTTTTGAACAAGGACAAGGCAAATGAAGTGGAGGTTAACTTGCAGTCGGGAATGTCCGTGAGTTCTAATATCAATATCGGCAAGCGGACTGTTTTGCAGATGTTTATCAACCGATTTACTGGGAAAATGGATACGTTCAAGACTATTAAGTAATTCGGTTAACGGCTATAAAGAAGTAGGGTGCGCCTAGCGCACCTTACCGCTATAAGTAAATACAACGTCCTTGATAAAATTAGGTGGTTAAAACCCCTCAAAAGTTAAACTTTCGTTGGCTGCTAGACTCAGCTTAGCCGAACGTCCTTCGCTGACTAAAAAATAAAGGGTATTTCAGCCGGGTTGATATAAAATGGTGATGGCAATCGGTGCGATCGCACATTGATGAAAAAATTAATCTTATTTACTCTATATCTGATTCCTGTCCTCTTATTAATCGGATTTGTATCGAATTTTAGCGTTAACGTTCCCGTTGATGACGAGTGGAGGTTAGCTAGCCTTTTTGAAAAAATAGCTGCGGGAAATGTAACTTTTAACGATTTTTGGGCTTTGCACAGCAACCACCGCATACTTTTCCCTAAAATAATTATTGCGGTGCTGGCTTTTGCTTCCCGATGGAATATTAATTATCAGTTGTGTCTCAGCATAGGTTTGGCTGCGATAACTTTTATCGCTATGTACAAGTTATCCTCGATGCAAGTTAAGACTGTCGCGGATGATTTGTGGCATTTAGCTAATATTTTAACTTGTATTTTGCTTTGCTCTCTAGTTCAGCACGAAAACTGGCTTTGGGGATTTCAATTAGCGTGGTTTTTCGTAAACCTTTGTTTTGTAGCTGCGGTTTATGCGCTGGTTTCAAATCACAAATTATTGCCTAATATTAGAATCTCTCTTGCTGCTGTATTCTGCTTTGTGGCGAGTTTTTCGCTCGCTCAAGGCTTGCTGTCTTGGTTGGCTGCGATTCCGGCTGTGGCGGCTTTAGAAGGAAATGCGGCGCAGAAAAGAAAAAGACTTATTGTCTGGATACTGCTGTTTGCGACAACTTGTGCTGTTTACTCAATTGATTATCATCCCAGTCGGAAAACAAGTATTATTTCATTGTTGAATAAGCCCCTGCTGGTAATTGATTACTTTTTGAGTCTGTTGGGTTCCCCAATTGTGCGATCGCCTGGAATTTCCGCATTGGTTGGATTGCTAATATTTGCCACTTTCTTATTTTGGGGATTCCACTTTGGGAGAAAGATTACCGAGCATCGTGAGGCTTTACCTTGGCTGTCAATAGGTTTGTTTTCGGTTTTATCGGCTCTGTTTATTACGGCTGGTAGGGCAGAATTTGGGGCGATTCAGGCGATTGAATCGTCGAGATATACGACTAATTCGATATTGCTGTTAATTGCTTTGGTTCAGCTCGGTCAATTGTTTGTCCGAGGTAAGATTGCTACCATAAATCGCACCTATAAGTTTGTTTATCGGGTGTTAGCAGGGCTGTTAATTGGGATAATTTTTGTTAACTCTCAACAGGCGATCGCCCAATCTCGCTCAGCACTTCTTTACAAACAAGGCGCTCAAGATTGTTTGCAGTTAATTAACTATCTGGAACCCTCGGATTATTTCAAAAATTCGCCGGAAAGCTGTTTGAGGGTGCTGAGCAAAAAAACTTGGCTGGTAAGAGAAGGCGCTGCAATTATCGACAAAATAGGTTGGATAAAGTTCGCGAAAAATATAGAGTTTATTTCTAATACCGAGAAAGTGTACGGCTATTTACACAAACCTCAAACCAGCAATAAATCCTTGACTGTTAAGCAAAATGATGCTGTCAAGGCTGCTGGTTGGGCGGTTTTGCCAGAAAAATTGCAACAGCCGAATATTGTATTGCTATCTCTGGGCGACAAAAAATCTTTTTTTGCTAACGCTTATGTAAATTTGGACAGTCCCGATATAGCTAAAAGTTTAAAATCTGAGTTATACAATAATGCCAGGTGGGCTGTTGATTTGTCGGATAATAATTTGCCGATCGCCCAAACGGAAATTAAAGCTTGGGTGTATAATCCTGTTGACAACCAGTTTGTCCAGTTGCGTGGAGGATGAGGAGTGAAAATTTCTGTGATAATACCAGCCCACAATGAGGAGGGCTGTTTGTACGGTACTGTGCGGGCGATCGCCCAGACGCTTGATTTAGAAGGCATTCCGCACGAAATTTTGATTGTCAATGACAACAGTGTCGATCGAACTATTGATATTTGCCAGGAGTTGTCAGAGACTTTTCCCACAGTTAGATACATCAACAATCAACCTCCCAACGGTTTCGGATTTGCTGTGCGCCGGGGATTGGCAGAATTTGACGGAGATGCTGCAGCAATTGTGATGGCGGATGCTTCCGACGATCCCATAGATTTGGTAGCAGGATACCGCAAGTTGCAAGAAGGATATGATTGCGTTTTCGGTTCCCGCTTTATTAAAGGTGGCTTTATAGTTGATTATCCAATTCACAAGTTAGCAATTAACCGTTTAGCAAACTGGTTTGTCAAAAGTATTTTCGGCTTGCGCTACAGCGATGTCACCAATGCTTTTAAAATTTACCGCAGAGAAGTAATTGAAGGCGTACAACCGATTTTGAGCCATCATTTTAATTTGACAGTGGAACTGCCTTTAAAAGCAATTGTTCGGGGTTTTTCCTATACGGTAATTCCTCTGAGGTGGTACAATCGGACTGCTGGTATTTCTAAGCTGAAAATCAAAGAGATGGGCAGTCGATATTTGTTTATTGTCTTGTATGTCTGGCTGGAAAAACATCTCTCACGCGGCGACTACCACCGCACTAGAAAGATAGCAAAGTTGAAAGTGAATGCCTGAGAGAATTTTAATTGTTGGTGGTGCGGGTTTCATCGGCAGTTGTTTGGCAATTGGCCTGAAGAAACTGCACCCGGAATGGCAAATAATTTGTTTAGATAACCTGCGTCGCCGGGGTTCGGAATTGAATCTGCCTCGGCTTAAAAGTTGCGGGATTCAGTTTGTTTACGGGGATATTCGCACAGCGGCGGATTTAGATCCAGTTGCACTCAATGCTGACTGCATTATAGATTGTGCTGCAGAACCTTCTGTGCTGGCTGGTTTTAGTTCGCCACAGTACGTTTTGCAGACGAATTTACTGGGAACTGTGAATGTTTTGGAGTTGGCGAGACAAACGGGTGCGAGTTTGCTGTTTTTGTCTACCAGTCGGGTTTATCCGATCGCCAGTGTCAAATCTGTTAAGCTGTTAGAGTTGCCGAATAGATTTGCGATCGCCCCTGAGCAAACTTTACCCGGTATATCGGAGTTAGGCATATCAGAAGACTTCCCATTAAAAGGACACCGTTCGCTTTACGGAGCAACTAAATTAGCTTCGGAATTGCTGATTGAGGAATATAGGGAAGCATACAATGTGCCGGCAATTATTAACCGCTGCGGGTTAATTACTGGTGCTTGGCAAATGGGTAAAGTCGATCAGGGAGTTTGCGGTTTGTGGGTGGCGGCTCACTATTTTCAAAAGTCGCTGAATTACATCGGTTTTGGTGGCAGCGGGAAGCAAGTTAGGGATTTACTGCACGTTGAAGATTTGTTGAGGTTAATTAATTATCAGTTAGAACATTTTGCTGAATTTGACGGCGAAGTTTTTAATGTGGGCGGTGGTTTGAGCAACAGTCTTTCTTTGGTTGAGACAACTGATTTGTGCCGCAAAATTGTGGGTAAATCGATTTCAATTAATCCTGTTTTGGAGGAACGCGCGGGGGATATTCCGATTTTTATTACTGATTCTTCTAGGGTGATGGAGAAAACAGGATGGCGGCCTGTTATTGGGCCGGAAGCGGCTTTGCAGGATATTTATGATTGGATTGCTGCTAATGAGGTTGTTTTGAGTTCGATTTTGTAGGGATTTTTTAACCGCAGATGCAGGGGGATGTGTTGTGCAATTTGGTAATAAAACCATTTATTCTGCGGTAGGGAAACGGCTTTTGGAGTGTCCGGTATTAGGACACGGCAGTGCCATTTCCCTACATAAATTTATACATAACCCTATTTTTTAAATCAGACGAGAGCCAATTATATCTCAATTATTGCCCGATTAAAACATGAGGAATTACCGCTCGCAGATATTGAACGCGATTCAGCATTCATCCCCAAACTTCTGTCAAATCTAAGACAAACCCAGGTAACACATCTTCACCGGACAAACTAATAGGATTTTCCAAGGCTTCTACATCTTGACTTGACCTGTAAATCTCCACTTTTTTGTTTTTCCGATCTATCAACCAACCCAAACGAGCGCCATTGTTCATACACTCTTTCATCTTGGCTCGCAACGGTTCCATGTTGTCAGTTTTAGAACGGAGTTCTACCACAAAATCAGGACACAAGGGAATAAAACTTTCTTTTTGTTTTGGGGTGAGCCCGTCCCATCTTTCTTGAAGCACCCAAGCAGCATCGGGAGAGCGATCGGCTCCATTGGGTAAGTGAAAACCAGTAGAAGAGTTAAACGCTTTACCTAGTTTAGTTTGACGGTTCCACAACCAAAGTTGTCCTTCTATATCGAGATTTCTGTATCCTGTTTCGCCTCCGGTTGGTGGATTCACGATTAACTCTCCTTGTGCTGTTCTTTCTAATTGTAATTCTCGGTTGGCGATCGCCAATTCAACGAATTGCTCGCGGGTAACGGTGAGTGTTAGTGTCGGCGGAATATTCACAGCAATGGCGCGGGATGTTTGTGTCATCATTTTTTTCCTAAAATTGATGCTGTTTTAGCAAATTTATCCTGATTTTGCCCAGCCCAAACTACAGGAATACTTGCAAATTTTATTATAACAATTGAAATAGTCTAGGGGCGGCGATCGCTTTTCCCGATCATTAATTGTTTGGTGTCGATGCTTTGACAAACATTTGCCCTCCCAAAAACCGCCACAACAAAGGCAAGTTCAAGTAAACTTTTAACAGCAAAGGCGAGGCAGGTCTGCCTTTAGTCGAAAACGGTAAAAATCTCGGTATAATTAAGTCGATTTCAAACCCGACTGTTTGTAACAGTTCTTGCAGCGATAAGTGGGTAATTGGTAATTGATGATCGATAAAATCGTAATACTCTTTGAAAGAATATTTAAAATTTGGTTGGACAACTAAGAGAGAACCCCCTGGCTTAAGCGCCTCAAAGCAAAAGGAAAGAATTTGGATTAGTTCTTCTTTATTGCGGAGATGTTCAAAAAAGTTAGAGATAAATATCCGGTCAAGTTGTCCGCTAAAAGCTGGTTGATCGTCAAAAGTTAACACATCAATGTTCAGCACTTTAACATCAGGATTGGCAAATAACTTGGAATCGGGATTGAGATCAATTAAATATTTTTTTTTAGCCCGAATTTGATTTATAAACTCGCAGTAACCCCCGCCTATATCTAAAACTGCTGATTCGGGAGGAACATAATTTTGTAAAAATTCGTCAATTAAAACTTTCCATAGTGCCACCTTGGCTTGCAGTTGTCGGGAATCAAATCGATTGGCGTACAATTTTTTGAGATATGTGTCGGCTTTCATAGTAAAATAGCAGAGACTGAGTATGAGTTTATCACTTTCACAGCTAACTATGAATGTTATATCTACCGAAATACCGGAAGTTCTGATCATTGAGCCGAAAATTTTCGGAGACGATCGCGGTTTCTTTTTTGAGAGTTTCAATCACAAAGCTTTTGTCGAAAAAACAGGCGTGATAGCCGAATTTGTTCAAGACAATCATTCCAAATCCTCTAAAAATGTGTTGCGCGGTTTGCACTACCAACTGCAGCAGCCTCAAGGCAAATTGCTGCGGGTAGTTGCTGGCGAAATATTTGATGTAGCGGTGGATATTAGAAAAAGTTCGCCGACTTTTGGGCAGTGGGTTGGCTGTTTGGTGAGTGCAGAAAATAAACGTCAATTTTGGGTGCCGGCGGGATTTGCTCACGGTTTTTTAGTGGTTTCGGAGACGGCTGAAGTTTTGTATAAAACTACAGATTATTATGCACCAGCACACGAGCGGTGTATCCTGTGGAATGACCCCGATTTGGCGATCGACTGGCCGCTAGATGGTGCCCAACCAATCTTATCAGCTAAAGACCAAGCTGGACAAACGTTGAAAACAGCTCAAGTGTTTTGATTATGAAAATTTTACTCGCAGGTGGCAGCGGACAGCTAGCTCAAGAATTGCAGCCGATTTTATTATCTTCGGGAGAGGTTATTGCGGTCGATCGCACTCGCCTCGACTTATCCCAACCGGAAAGCATCCGTCAGGCAATGGCTGAAATTCAACCGGATTTAGTCGTCAATGCGGGTGCTTACACTGCGGTAGACAAAGCAGAAAGCGAACCGGAATTAGCAAACGCCGTCAACGGTATTGCACCCGGAATTCTCGCAGAAGAATGCGAAAAACTGGGAGCAAGTTTGATGCACTTTTCCACTGATTATGTATTTGACGGTAGTCACGGTTCTGCTTATCTGGAAACAGATTCTACAAACCCGCTGGGAAGTTACGGGAAGTCGAAATTAGCAGGAGAGGAAGCAATTCGGAAAGCCGGAAACCGCCATATTATTATTAGAACCGCGTGGGTTTACGGCAACGGTGGCAAAGGTAATTTTGTCAAAACCATGCTGAGGTTGGGAAAGGAAAGGGAAGAAATTCGAGTAGTAGCAGATCAGATCGGAAGTCCTACTTGGACGGGCGATTTAAGTGCGGCGACTTCGCAAATTATTCCTCTCCTTGGGCAAGAAAGTTTTGGGACTTACCACTACACTAACAGCGGTGTTTGTAGTTGGTACGATTTTGCCATCGCCATTTTTGAGGAAGCAGCACAACTCGGTCTTCCCCTAAAAGTTCAGCGCGTAATTCCCATCACCACCTCCGAATACCCGACACCCGCAAAACGTCCGGCTTTTTCTGTCCTCTCTACGGTAAAAATATCAGCACTTCTAGGCACGTATCCTCCCCACTGGCGGCAAGGACTCAGACAAATGCTGGCAAGAGAAGTGAAATAAAAAATTGAGGAAGACTCAAAACGCGAGGGCGAGTTTTGTTCATGAGTTACCTGTTATATGCAAAGTTTCTCACCTAAACTCGCCCCTACCAATTAATAAAAATCTCCCCATGTCTGAATCCATGAAAGTTAAGCAACAATATATTTTAATTGCCGCATCCGTTCTCGGCATTCTAATACCAGCGTCATATATTTTGTACTTGATATCCCAAGCGGGAGACTTGTCTAATTTTGATTATTGGTGGATGACATGGAATTTTTATTCGGTAGACGGTTTGTCTACAAATCCTTTTAATTGGATATTTCGGGCGAACGAGCATTTTGTCTTGATTCCGGCAATTATTTATGGCTTGAATATAGTTATTACCCAAGGTTCAAATATTGGTTTGTGTTTAGTTGCCTGGTTCTTGGCTTGGATTCAGTGCCACGTATTAATTGCTCTGCTGCCGTTAAAATTGAGGCGTTTTCCCCTGCAATTTATCTCGCTACTCCTTTGCATTTCTATTTTTAATTTTACTCCGGCGGCGGCTCACAATTGGATGCGGGGATTCAGCGGCGTTCACTGGATAATTGCTAATTTATTTGTGATTTGTTCGATATTTTGTTTGCAATCCTATGTGACAGTTTTGTTGAATCAAAGGGAGGCAGAGCCTGCTGATATTCATTCCCAGGCAGATCCTGGTAACGAGTTTGTAGGGGCGGTGCCCCCGTGCCCGCCCCCGCATTTACAAAATAAGTGGGTAATTGGCAGCATTGTTTTTGGCGTTTTAGGCTGTATTAGTTACAGCACTCCTTTAGCTTTGTGGCCGATATTGTGTGCTGCTGCTGTTGTGCTGCGGTTTCCTCGGCGAATAACTTATTTGTATTTCATTGCTTCGATTGCCGTGATTGGCATTTATTTTTTAACTTATAAAACTCCATCTCATCACCCTTCTTTAACTAAAATTAACCCGCTCAAAACTCTTGAATATATTCCCACTTATCTCGGCGGAATTTTTAGTGAAAATATTATTGTTGCTTCAATTATTGGTATAATTGGTTTGATTGCAACGACGGGTTTTGTGAGTTATTGGCTATTTGTAAAAAAGGTCGCTAGACCGGATTGGCTGCCTTGGCTATCAATCCAACTTTACACGCTGCAAACGGCGTTAATGGCCGCTGTTAGTCGATCGGGATTTGGCGTCGAACAAGCCACCGCTTCCCGCTACGCCACACTCCCAGCTTTGTTTTGGATGAGCACAATTGTGCTGACAGTATTGTGGGTGCGCGAGTTGCAGCCAACACCAAGAATTCAAGGGCGTTGGCGGACACCGCTGTTTGCAGTCGCCACAGTCGCCATTATTTTAATGTACGGGGTGGGAGGCGAAACTGCAATGACGATCGCCCACAGAGCAACCTATCAACCGTTAGTAGCATTATCACTGCAATTAGGCATCACCGACGTAACGCTAATTAAAGACCGCGTAGGCAACAAACCCGCCGCTTTTGTCGGGTTAATTGACGCCTTAAAAACTAACAACTTAGTGCCATTTAACCGAGACATAAAAAAACACAATTTTTGTGCAGCATTAGACACAAAAATCGACGAAAATTTACTGTCAGCACCCAAAGACGGAGTACCCGGATATTTTGATACAGCCACCAAACTTGCACCAACAGCAGCGAGAGTAATTGGCTGGGTAGGAGACCCCGAAAACAATGTAAAATGTATTGCCATTCTCAACCACGAAAATGTCGTTCGAGGTTTCGCCATGTCAGGATTTCCCCGCCCAGATTTAGTTAAATTGTTTGGCCCTTCCTACGAATTCGCAGCTTGGAGAGGATACATTCAAACATCACCAACAGATAAATTGTTGACAGCCTATGCCTCCTTTAAAAACCGCAAAGGTTGGGTAGCCTTGCGAAACTCCCAAGTTATCAATAAAAACTAAAAAACCTCTCCTTCTCCTCCTCTGCGCCCTCTGCGCCCTCTGCGGTTAATAAAAAAAATCTCATTGACAACACAAATGAAATAAAATATCTCTATGCCAAAACAACTCAGCTTCGTAATCCCAGTTCACAACGAAGAAGCTACCCTCAAATTACTGTTTGAAAAAATCCAAATTGTCATGTCCCAAACCGGAATTGACAGTTACGAAGTCATTTTCATAGATGACGGTAGCCGCGATTATTCCTGGCAAGAAATCACAGACTTAGCCAGCCAACATCCCCAACTCATTAAAGCGATTAAAATGCGCCGCAACTTTGGCAAATCCGCCGCACTTTCAGCAGGATTTCGCAATGCAGCAGGGATAATTATCTTTACTCTCGATGCTGACCTTCAGGATGATCCCGCTGAAATTCCCAAATTTTTACATCATTTAGAATCGGGATTTGATTTAGTTTCCGGTTGGCGAAAACAGCGGAACGACCCGCTTTCTAAAACTTTACCTTCCAAGCTGTTTAATGCCGTTGCGTGTTTGCTGACAGGGGTGCAAATGCACGATATGAATTGCGGTTTTAAAGCTTACCGTAGGGAAGTTTTGCAGTCGATTAAATTGTACGGGGAATTGCACCGCTACATTCCAGCTTTAGCAAACAATTTAGGGTTTAAAATTGGGGAAGTAGTTGTAGAACATCATCCGCGAAAGCACGGAAAATCGAATTACGGCTGGGAACGCTATGCGCGGGGATTTATTGATTTGTTGACGGTGTTAGCCACGACGCAGTATTTACACAAACCGGGTCATTTGTTTGGGGGTTTGGGATTGTGTTTTGGCTTGGTTGGAACTGTTTCGCTGAGTTATTTGATAGTTATTTGGTTTCTGAATTTGGCGGGGATGAATTTTGGGCCGATCGGGAATCGACCTTTGTTATTTTTTGGGATTTTGTGTACAATTCTGTCGGTGCAGTTGATTTCTTTGGGGATTTTAGCTGAGTTGATGGCGCGGAATGTGGATGCTGATTATGTGGACAAGCAAATTAGCGAAATTATTGATGATTCGGGTTTTGATATTTAACCGCTGATTAAGGCGGATTAACGCTGATTAACGCAGATAAATCGGATCTTGAAATTGCTTCTACACAAGCAAAGTCTGCCTTTGGAGACTAAGATAAAAGTCATATTTGGATTTAACAAGTTTTACGAATTACCTATGATCTAATTTTAAACAGTATCCATTTGCCTTCTTGCTCTACTATTTCTCCGTCAATATTTGGATGCCAATCGCTGCGAGTCAGGATATAATCGGCATGATAGTTTCTGGCTACTTTGACTAAATCCGCACTGCTGCGTCGGATGAATAAGTCATTTCCTCCCCAAATCATTTGCGGGTTTAAGGGAATCCCTAAAACAGCTTCCATGCGATTTTGCCATTCTTTGATGCCTTTTTCGGTAAAGGGGAAGTTCTTGAAGTTGACGACAATCGCTCTTTCGGAGAAAAACTGGAATCTGGTAACTGAAGGTGGAATTAATACGAGCGAATCGCGGCTGCTAATTTGCGAAAATCGCACAGCTAATCTGCTTAAGTCGTCGCTGGAAAGGGCATTGATATTAACTCTTGTTTGAAATACATTTAATATAGGTTTGGGCAGAATTCCTGCTACTCCCAAAACTAAGGTGGCGGTAGTTATTAAGGCTAATGTGTGAGTTAGAGTCTGTTTTATAGATTTAGCAAGGGATGTTTCTTCTAAAATGAATGGGAAGGCGAGGATTGAGAAAAGGACTGGGATGCTAATTATTCGATCGCCCATTATTTCCCATGAATCAGTCACCGGATATATCAAGCTGTAAATTACCGTTCCTACTGCTAAAATCCACAACAATATATTATATCGTTTGGGAAATACGTAATTTTTTGTTTGCCAAACTGATAATCCTAAGAAAATGATGCCCCTAAAAGGCAAAGTTAGTACAACTAACAGCAACAAGCTAATAGCTATTTGTTTGTCTCTGTAAAGTCTATCGACCATCAAAGCAACAGCAATAAATATAATTAGTTGAGCAAAAGGTACGGTTCTAGCTAACTGTAGTTTTGCGATAAAAGCCACCGGGTAAATTTCTACAAATATGTAATTTAGAAACAATCCAAAAATGGATGTACCAACAATGATATAAAAATTAACCTTGTCTTCTTTTGGCAGTAAATCGGAATTTTTGAGGCACAGCAAGCCACCAACTATAAAACATATAAAGTTGAACCAATTCCCGACATCCCAATTTGACGGGAGGATGTGGTGGGGGTTGCGGACTTTCGCATGAATGTAGACAAACTCGGCGTTGTCGATAGTGTAAGTGCTGGTAGTACCTGTTAATAACATCGGTACGTAAACGATACTTGCCATTGCTGCTAAAAGTGCGATCGCCAAAATCAATGTTTTAAACTTCCGCTGTCTTACAGATTCAATAAATAAAACGGGAACCATCATCAATCCCGGCAACAAACCAACTAAAAATTGCAGCAGACAAGCCAGTCCAAAAAATAAATATCCGCTCAGCCATTTCTGGCGCAAACTAAAGTAAATTCCCCAGATGGCGAAACCCATTGCGAAGGTACTGGGTACTGATTTTGTGGAAAATATAAGGGTGTTACCAACATCTGTAAATGAAGCCGCTATACATAAAAAAGCCATCGCTGCTGCAGGCAGTTTGGAATTAGTATAGATATTGAGAATTGCGTAGCAAGCTACGATAAATGAACCGAAGGCTAGGAATTGATAAATAAAGTGCGCTAGGGGAATGCTTGTTCCTAAGTTGGCGAGCAAATAGATAATATAATAATAGTAATATCTCGGATTAAACTTAACCATTTCCTGAACGTAATAATCATTTTTATACAGTTCAGGATTTAGCATAAGTTGAATGGGTGGCACTTCCGGGAAATTGCCTCCAATGGGGAAAATATAACCAGTGGCAATCAGGGAGCCAATGATGACAAAAGTATAGAGAGATAGATTAAAATACCAGTGAGATTTTGGGTGTTTTTGCATTGACGGTTCAACTTACCTACTGACAGCTAAATTGTTAATCTCCAGTCGGCATTGGTTTGTTAAATCCTGTTTGCTGCTACTCAATACCTCAAGCAGCAGATAAATGGGATTTTTGCCCTCAACTAATAGATTTAAGCCGATCGCACTTTTGTGACTATAAGCCATCTCTGCTGAGTCTATTAATTTACCTTGCTTGTCCCACAAAGTCAAGAGCAGGGCAACTGCCGGACATTGTTGGTTCGGTAAATTGAGTTGACCAGTAACTTTCGCTTTGTCTGAAATGGAACCTAAATACAGGAAAGATGTATCGAGTTTCTTGCTATTTTTAATTGGATGAGTTACAATTTTATAGAGGTTATCCGATTCTTGAGTTACTGAATAATTGGCACTTGTGTAGATTGACTGATGCAAACTAATCCAATCTAACTGTGTACCAGGTCGATCGCCTATTTGTCGCTGCATCGCCTCCAGAGTTCTAACTGCCGTTGCTGTATCAGTCGGCCGCATCCTCCGGTAAACGCTGACAGTCACGCCGTTTTCTAGCTTAAACTGTTCCGGTAGCAATTGGAAATCGCGGGAAATTTCCCACTTTTGAGTAAAGGCATCGTACACAACTTTAACAACATCTTGTTCGTGCGATCGCAAAACTTGTTCGTCAGTCGGTAACACCTGCTGAAAAGGTACAGCAACCACCGCATATTGTGCCTGCAACAACTCCGGTAGCGGGTAAGTATCGCGCGAGTCAATTTGCGGCCTCCCGATTGTATTTAATTTCCACCAACCCTCCGGCGGGTTTAATTTTCGGTTAGCTTGCCTGAGTATGTTAGCATTGAAATTGTTAGAAGCACCGACAATATAAATTGGTTCTTCATTCGGTGCTAATTTTCGCAGAAACTCTACTAATTTTACAACTTCGTCGTAGTCCGATCGCACTAACGGGGGAAAATTAGCCATAAACAGTCTTGACAAATCAATTTTGAGAGGAATTAACCCGACTGCGGCATTCAAAACCAGGTACAAACCCGCGGCGCCCAGCATGAAATACCGAACTTTTCCCTTGAGTGTCAGCCAAGTTGTCCAGAAAAATGTGGAGAGTCCCAAAAGTGCGATCGGTGTAATATGAATTGTATAGTGCAAGTAGCCGTAACGCAACACTAACAGCCATTCAATCAGCGACAGAACCCCAAACAAAGAAACAAAAATAACCGCCGCCGGAACCAGGATTCGGGCGAGAATTCCCGCAGAAAAACCAATCAGTACCAGCAGCCAAGTTCCCAAACCGTAAAAATCAGCATAACGAGTTAAAATATCATTTACAGGCAAACTCCAAGCGACATACAAATTGCGGTAGTCAACCGTCAGAGCACTGCGAGTAAAATCTCCCGCTACCAACATTAAAATAGTCAAGCTAGTTGCAGCTATAAAACCCAATTTGATGCCGGATTCAAACAAGCATCTGTAGGGAAACGGCAGTGCCGCGTCCTTGTCTTTTGAAGACGAAAATGCCCATTTCCCAGGGTATATTAGTACAATAAATTCGATGAAAGCCTGTAAACTCGCTGCACCAAAAAATGCGATCGCACTATAAGCAAAATGACGCCGCAACAAAATCGCCGCCGCCAGCAAAAACCCAATTAATGGGATTTTCCACCAAGATTTCAGCTTAACATCCTGCAAATAAACCAAAATTGCCAAGGCTACAAACACACAGCCGCCAGTATCCAGATATCCCCGCAGAGTCGGTATCCAACTCATCGGAATTAATAAACTCAGCAGCACAGTTAACCAAAACACCCGGCGGGGATAAACTGGGATTAGCTTTGCAGAAATTGCCCCCAGCAACAGGCGAAACGGCAGCACATAAATCAGGGATACGCTGAGAATGTAACTCAGCCGAGACTCGCCAAATAAGAGAATAAACGGCATTAACGGCAGAGAAATTAACAGGTTTTTTTCCTTAGATAGCGATTCTATAACTCCGCGCCATGCTTTATCTGGTGAGTCTCGAAATAAATTTGCCGTGTTGACTGTAGCGGTATTGTATCCCGCGTAATCCCACCAATAAAAAGTATGTTCCCTAGATACATAGATTGATGTTACTGCCACTGTGACGAGAACAACTAAAAACAAGAAAAACCCATCAATCAGAAACTTGCGAGGCAATTTAAAAGAAACAACATCAAATAATCCCATCAGTCTAGCAACCCTAAATAACTCCTAAACTTCCTCTTTATCTCTTGCTTTGCGCCCTTCGCGGTTCGTTAACTTACCTTAAAACAGTATCTACGATAAATTATGAAAAAAGACTTTATTAAAACCTCTATTTTCAGATTAATAACATATCTAATTTTTCCAATTTTTTTATCCACCACCACGGCTGAAATTGTCTTGCGAGTTGCGGGATACAAACCCTGGCAAATAGAAAATGTTGATGTTGCGGTCGAACCAAAAGGTAACTTTTTTACCAAAGACTCGGAACTTGGCTACAAGCATTTTCCGGGAAAATTCAAGGTGATACTTAACGGCAATTACTCATTTAATGCAACTCATCTCAATAATAGTCTCAGAATAACACATCCACTCACTACTTACAATCAATCCTCAAAAAAACCTGAATTTTGGATATTTGGCTGTTCTTTTACCTACGGTTGGTCATTGAATGACAGCGAAACTTATGCTTGGTTGCTGCAAGAGAAATTACCCCAATATGAAATAGTTAATTTTGGAGTTAACGGCTACGGCACGCTGCACTCGTTGATTCAATTCAAAGAAGCACTCAAACAAGCAAATAAACCCAAAATTGCGGTGATTGCTTATGCGGGATTTCATGACCGCCGCAATACTTTGTTAAGGGCGAGAAGAAAGCAAATGGCTGCTTGGAATAAACTCGGTATTTTATTCCAGCCCGATGCTAGGCTGAATGGAGAAAATAATTTTACCTACAAGATGGCAAAACTTGAATATCGCGAATTCCCGCTGATGCGGGTTTCTGCATTAAGCCATTTTTTGGAGGTTAATTACAATCAATTTGAAGAGGGATTGTATAGAAGTCATGAGGTTTCTCAGGCAATTATTAAAGAGTTTAACCGTGTGGCTGAGGCTAATGGTGTTAAGTTAGTTGTGGCGGGAATTAATGCGGGTTCTGCTAAGATGTTGGGGGAGTTAAGTCAGGAGGGAATTGCTACAACGGATATTTCGGTTGATTTGAAAATACCTGCCAATAATAATTTACCTCATGACATTCATCCAAGTGCGATCGCGAATCGGCAATATGCAGAAAAGCTGGAAGGTTTTTTGCAAGGGGCGGGTTTCACCAACCATATCGGCGTAAGACCAACAATATAATAAACCCGCCCCCGCCCAACGAATAATCGGAATCTACATTTTTTTCCATGATCTCAAACATCAGGTTAATCTAGATTATCGGCTGTGTGGGGGCGGGTTTATCTAAATTGTTTGTGAACCTCAAATATTGTTTGTAAAACCCGCCCCTACAGGCAATTGTAGGGGCGGATTTCACCAATTATCTATGTCTAAAACAAACAATCTCGTAAACCCGCTCCCGCCCAACCGATAGATTAATTCCTAATAACCAGGCTCCTCCTCATACTCAGGAGTCTTAGTTTTCTCAGGGATATTCACCCGAGGAGCCTGGTAAGGCTTCGGTGCCTCATCGTCAGCCCAAGCATCAGCCTCCACATCATCCTCGTACTCCACCACCGGCTGCTTCGGGCGAGAAATCTCAGGGCGAGTGTATTGCGGCTTCTCCTCGTACTCCTCCTCCTCGTAATCGTCCTCCTCGCCGCCCCAATTATCCTCTTCGTAATCCTCGTAATCCTCGATTTGCTGCTGCTGAACCTGCACCGCGCGCATCGGAGGCTGGCGAACCGCAGGCCGATTCCACTCTAAATCCTCATCCCAAGGAACTTCCTCCACCGCAGGCGCGGCTACCCGGCTTCGCATTTCCGGTGCAGGTATCCGCACGCCCGGACCCAATTGATTTCCCGTCGCCACGGGTTTCGGATAATAACCTGGGTCGTCCTCTTCTCGTTCCCAAGGTGCTTGGCCCAAACCAACGCGCTCCAGCAAACCTACACTAAGCTGCCTGAGCCTTTCCTCGGAACCTTCAAACACAATCAAGCGATTCGGGCCGCTGCTGACAATTTCTTCAATCCCCAACTCGTAAGTGCTGAGAACTTGGTCGGGGATTTGGGGGATTCCCAAGGAAGCGATAATTATAGAAACTAACTTACCGTCTTCGGGGTCGAACCTAAAGCCCCGCACTCTACCCAAAAGTTCGCCGGTTTCGGTAATAACTTCGCTGTTAATCAAAATGCTGTAGACTTCAACATCAACATCATCTTCGATCGCGCTCTCATCTTCCACCAACAGCACGTCGCCGATTTCACTGACATTGCTGAGGAACATAAACTTCGGCATTCCAGCGACCGCGAATATATTATCACGCAGACCGATCGCCACAACTTCCCGCCGATCGATGTCCACCCACAATTGACTAACCACCCCCAAGCGTTTACCTCTGTCGCGGGTGATGACTTGAGTGCCGAGAAGGTCGGAGCGTTGGCAGATTTGTTCGGATGTCATTCTAACTTTAATCCTGATTTATTAAGTACATATATCACTCAACACGAGCGTTAACATAAACTCCGGGACTACAACTTCAGTCCTATGACTTGAGTATAAGCTCCCCGTGCTTGAGTAACACCAATTGTACGCTCAGCCGATTGAATCATAGGTCGCCGCAAACTCACAACAATAAACTGGGCTTGTTCAGACTGTCGTTTTATCATTCTAGCTAATCGCTCCACATTTGCCCCATCTAGAAACATATCCACTTCATCAAAAGCGTAAAACGTAGACGGGCGGTAGCGTTGCAGCGCAAAAATAAAACTCAGCGCCGTCAACGACTTTTCGCCTCCAGACATGGAAGCCAGCCGCTGTACGGGTTTGCCCTTCGGGTGAGCCACCAAATTCAAGCCGCTGCTGAAGGGGTCTTCCTGGTCATCTAGCTGGAGATAGCCATCGCCTTCGGAAAGTTCCGCAAAGATAGTCTGGAAGTTCTCGTTAACCGCGTCGAAAGCTTCCTTAAAAGCGCGCCGCCTGAGTGTGGTAAAATTTTCGATTCTCAACAGCAGTTCAGTGCGTTCTCCTTCCAATGTCGTCAATTTTTGACTCAATTCTTGAAGGCGTTCTTGAGTGCGGTTGTACTCTTCCAAGGCTAGCATATTGACTGGTTCTAAAGCTTGAATGCGTTTGGCGATCGCCTTTACTTCTTGCTGCAATTCCGTCAAATTGGCTTTCTCGACATTTTCAGGAATCGACGGCACCGGGTCGGGCATTTCCGCCCGCTGCGTTTCCAATAGAGTGCGGATTGCGGCCAATTGTTCCCGGCGTTCTTGCTGAGTTTCGTGGAGTTTTTGCAACTGCCATTGTAACTGCTGTTTGGCTAAATGCTGTTCTCGCAATTGAGATTCCGCCCGATCGCGCTCTCCCTTCTGCACGCCCAATTTTTCCTCAATTTCCCCCAAAGCCGCCTTAGCTTCCGCAATTTGTCCATCGAGTTCTAACTGCTGCGAAACAATGGAATCGAGTGCATCCGCCCCCGCGTTTTGCTGCACTTGCCATTCCTGCAATTTCTCACTACCTTCCTTAATTTTCTCTTCCAAACGCCCGAATTGATTTTCCAAGTCTACAAGGCGCTGCTGGACGTTTCTCAGAGCCAATTCTCGCTCTTGGAGCTGCGCTTCGAGAGCGCGCAAACTCGATTGCATTTGCTGCCATTCGCTGTGACTGTTCGACTCTTCCAACTGCGCCAAAGTTTGCCGGTACTGCTGCAATTGAGTTTCCTGTGCGGGCAATTCTCGTTCCAGCAACTGCAATCTCGATCGCGAATTAGTTAATTCCTGTGTATTTTTGGCAATTTGCGATCGCACTTGTTCCTGTTGCGCTTGCAAATTCTTAATTTCTGAATCCAACTGTTCCAAGCGCAACTGATTTTCGCGCAAATTCTGTTTTGCTTCCATCAATTCTTGGCTGCGAGTTTTGACTGCAACAGACGCGCGGTCGATCGCTATTTTGCACCGTTCCAAAATCCGCTCAATTTCCTCCAACCTTTCTTGCAGAGATGCGATCGTCCGCGCTTCACTAGCAGCCTCGCTAGCCTCAACCGTGCCAAAATGCAAGGTTGATCTGTTAGTAGAACTTCCCCCAGTCATCGCCCCGCTAGTTTCCAAAATTTCCCCGTCCAAAGTGACAATCCGGTACTGTCCCAAATAGCGGCGGGCGTCGCTGAGGTTGCTAAACACAACCGTACTGCCAAAAACGTAAGCAAAAATTTCCTGATACCGCGAATCGCAATCAATCAAATTAACAGCGGCATCCACAAACCCAGCCGCGCGCCGCAAATTTTCATTCACCGAATACCTGCCGCCTCTAATCTTATTCAAAGGCAAAAACGTCATCCTTCCCGCCCGTTTTTGTTTCAGCAATTCGATCGCAGCAGCAGCCACGCTGTCATCTTCCACCACCATATTTCCCATGCGGCCGCCTGCAGCAATTTCCAGGGCCAACTGATAGCGCGGTTCTACCCTGCCCAGTTGAGCCACCAAGCCACAAACTCCGCCAATTCCGCTTTGCGCGACAATTTTTGCCGTAAACGTTCCCGTCGCTTCTTGCAGTGCTTGAAACTGCACTTCTAGTTTGTCTAATTTGCGCTGTCTTTCCCGCTGTTCTTCCAACAAACGAGTTTGAGTTTCCTGTTGCAGTTGCAATTCTTGTTCGGCTTCGACTAAAATCTGATTCAGCGATTCTACTTGCAAAGATGCCATGCCTTTGGTTTCCCCAAGGCGAGATTGCTGCTCTTTTTTCGCTGCAATTTCCTGTTCCAATACTTGCAGCGATTGGTTTTGTTCTTGAATTTGACTTTGCAGGCGATCGGCTCTTTCGCCAATAGTAGCTTGTTCTGTACGCTGCGGTTCCAAAGTTTGCTGAATTGTTTCGATTTGGCGGTGCAGTTCCGTTTGCTGCTGTACCCAAGCTTCTGCCGTGGAGGCGATCGCATTTGCAACTTCCCGATTTTCATCTAAACTTTGCTGGGCTGCGTCCCGCTGTTCCTGCAAACTTCCTATTTGAGACTTAACATAAGATATTTCAATCTCTATTTGCTCCAAACTTTGCTTAAATTGTCGAACTTCTTCCTCGGTTTGTGCTATGTTAGCCGCCATTTGCCCAGCAGTTGTTTCCAAATCCTGTTTGCGGTTTTGCAGTTGTCGCCGTTCCGCTTCCTGAGTCGCAATCGTCGCTTGCAAAGCCAACAATTCTGACTCCCCCAAAGCTTTAACGCGGGCATTCAGGGCGTCAAGTTCGGCGGTTGCTGCTTGAATTTGGGTGCTAATTGTTTGCAGTTGTTCGGTGAGAGATGCCGAAGTGCGATCGCCCATTTCGATTTGTTCTCGCAGCTTCCATTCTTGCTGCTGTAATTGCCGGAATTTCAGCACAATTTCCCACTGCGATTTTTCTTGAAATTCCGCCCGTAATTTTTGATATTTTTCCGCTTTTGTGCGATCGGAAGCCAGCCTATCGCGCTGAGAAATCAGCTCTTTTTCCACAATCCTGCTGCGTTCTTCCACCTCCTTAACTTCATCCAACTTCTGCCTAGCTAAAGAGATTTTGCGATCGAACTGAGCCACACCAGCTAATTCGTCAATGATTTCTCTGCGTTCCTTAGAATTCATCGAAATAATGCTGGTAACGTCTCCTTGCAGCACGACATTATAGCCTTCGGGATAAATTCGCAAGCGGTTGAGTTGTTCGTGAAGTTGAGTCAGCGTGCAAGGTTGACCGTTAATGTAATAAGTTGAAGTGTAAGTACCTTGGCGAGTTACCCGAAGTTTGCGCGTCACACTCCACTCATCCGATTTTGGATTTTGGATTTTGGATTTTTTATTAGTAGCGAGTAGTTGTCCGTTGTTGTCTTGAGTTGCTGCGATTTCAATCTCTTCTACGTCTTCAACAGATAACTCATCCGATTTTGGATTTTGGATTTTGGATTTTCGATTGACAGGAAGTGATTGTCCGTTGTTGTCTAGAGTTTCGGCAGTTTCTATCCCTTCGACTTCTTCAATAGATAGAGGCGATTTTTGATTGACAGGAGATGATTGGCCGTTGTTGTCTAGAGTTTCGGCAATTTCTATCCCTTCCACTTCCTCGGCTTCAACAGATAACTCATCTGCTGCATTTTCATCCTCATCTTCATCCTGGGCGAACCATTCCTCCCCCACATCTTCCAGCGCAAAAGTCGCAGTCACACTAGCTTCGATCGTACCGCGTTTGTTTTGGGCGCTGTTCACCAAATCCGGCAAACGTTCAGCTCGCATTCCCTTAGAACTCGAAAGTCCGAGACAAAACAGCAAAGCGTCGAGGATGTTCGACTTCCCAGAACCGTTGGGCCCGGAAACCACAGTAAAACCGGGCAGCACGGGAATGGCCGTCGTGCCGCCAAAAGATTTAAAGTTCGTCAGTTCGATCCGTTTAATGTGAACCATATGCTAGGAGTAGCTTTGGCTCTAGGTTGTTGTCACAGGGTAGCACAGGCAATAGGGCGATCGACAATGTGTTAACTTTCTGGCATTGTCGATCGAACCGATATCTTACACCTTTGTCAACAACCGAGTCGGCTTTTACTTAAAAAGATCGTTGACAAAGGTACAACATCTGAGATCCGAGCGAGCGCTACAAATGAACGTAAATTTTGATACAGATAAGTTCATGAGACGCGATCGACATTATTTGTGGGATTAAACATGAAAGCCATGCCCAGAGCGAATTCCAGTAAATATAATTCCCGCAATTCCTAATGTTACCCCTAGACATATAAAAACTTTCCGGTAAAATCGAACCAAAATTAATAATGTATAAAGTAACGAAGCGCATTATGGAGGGCAAACCCATTACACCAGCTCAGAACTCATCTAACCTGCCAGCTTCACCTGAAAGCGACGAACAACAAGTATTACAAATTTGGGGTCGCGAACCCCTTAAAGGACACGTTAAAATCAGCGGCGCCAAAAACTCGGCCTTAGTCGTCATGGCAGGAGCCCTGCTATGCCCAGAGGATTGCCGTCTCCGCAACGTTCCCGGTCTAGTCGATGTCGCCCGCATGGGGCAAATTCTCTCGGCTGTAGGAGTCAAATTACAGCAGAACGGGGACGTTTTAGACATCAACGCCAGCAACCTCATAGACGCTCAAGCCCCCTACGAATTAGTCAGCCAACTGCGGGCGAGCTTCTTCATCATCGGGCCGCTGGTAGCGCGTTTGGGATTTGCCAAAGTGCCCTTGCCCGGTGGGTGCGCCATCGGTGCCCGACCCGTTGAACTCCACGTTCGCGGTCTGCAAGCCCTCGGCGCCGAAGTCCACATCGACCACGGCACGGTTCACGCTTACGTCAAAGGGCCGAACCGCCGCCTGAAAGGAGCCAAAATTTATTTGGACTACCCCAGCGTTGGCGCAACTGAAACTTTGATGATGGCAGCGACTCTGGCTGAAGGAGAAACCGTGATTGAAAATGCGGCTCAAGAGCCGGAAGTCGCAGATTTGGCGAATTTCTGCCGCGCAATGGGAGCAAAAATTCAAGGCGCCGGCACGAATACGATCGTCATTTCGGGAGTTCCCAAGCTGCACGCGGTAGACTATTCAATTATTCCCGATCGCATTGAAGCCGGAACATTTTTAGTAGCAGGAGCCATCACTCACTCGGAAATCAGTTTGTCGCCGGTAATTCCCGACCACCTGACCGCAGTCATTGCCAAATTGCAGACAATTGGGGCCAAAATTATTGCAGAATCCCCCGACATTTTGCGGATAGTTCCCGGCCAAACTCACTCGGCCACAGACATCGAAACTCTGCCTTATCCCGGTTTCCCCACAGATATGCAAGCTCAGTTTATGGCTTTGCTGACGCTGAGCGAAGGCGACAGCTTGATCAAAGAAACCGTGTTTGAGAATCGCTTGCGCCACGTAGCAGAGCTCAACCGCATGGGCGCAGACATTCGCCTTAAAGGCAATGTAGCGATTGTGCGGGGAGTGTCGCGGCTGTCGGGTGCGCCTGTCGTGGCAACAGATTTGCGGGCTTCGGCGGCGTTAGTGTTAGCGGGACTTGCAGCCGATGGTGTCACCACCATCAGCAGCTTGCAGCATTTAGACCGCGGCTACGAGCAGTTAGAGGTGAAACTGCAAAAATTGGGAGCTAAGTTGCGGCGGGTCAAAGAGGGTACAGACCCGGCGACTGCTGAGGCTCCTGTCAATCCCGTGCGATCGAGTTTAAAGTAGTCAGAAGGAAGAAGGAAGAAGGAAGAAGGAAGAAGGAAGAGGAAAAAAGGAAGAAGCAAAAGAATTCCCCATGCCCAATTCCCCATGCCCCATGCCCAATTCCCAATTCCCAATTCCCCATTCCCAACTGACTAAAATGTCGAACATACCGCTCATCGGTTTGAAAGCAGACCAGTTTCGCCACCCGCTAGACTTGGAAGCTACCAGCACTCTCAAACAACTGCCCGGCCTGGATTTGATCGTGCGGCAGTTGCTGGGACAACTTGGCGAACAGTTTTTCATGCTGGAAAATCTGGCTTCCAGCGTCCAAGTCGGCGAAAATCAATTGCCCCACCTCCATCAATTGCTGTTGGATGCCTGCAAAACTCTTGATTTGGAGCCGCCGCAGCTTTATGTCCGCCAGCATCCGATGCCAAATGCTTACACCTTTGCGATGCGGGGAAAACAGCCTTTTGTGGTGATGCACACTTCTCTGATTGATTTGCTCACAGAGGAGGAAGTTAAGGCAGTAATTGCTCACGAGTTGGGGCATTTGAAGTGCGAGCACGGAGTTTACCTGACTCTGGCTAATTTGATTGTGTTGGCCGCCGGTCAAATTTCCCCTGTGGGAACCGTGCTCGCGCAGGGTTTGCAGGCGCAAATGTTGGAATGGTTGCGGTGTGCGGAATTTACGTGCGATCGCGCCGCCTTGCTCGCCACCCAAGACCCAAAAGTGGTAGCATCGCTGTTGATGAAACTGGCCGGAGGTTCACCGACTTTAGCTCCGAAACTGAATGTCGATGCGTTTTTGGCGCAGGCGCGGGCCTACGACGACCTCAGCAGCACTCAACTGGGAGAAATGCTCAAACAAGCTCAGACGGCTCAGTTGTCCCATCCTGTACCAGTATTGCGCGCCAGAGAGATCGATCGCTGGGCAAGTTCAAAAGATTATGAATCTTTGCTTGCAGGAAATCGATCGGTGTGTTATGATGGTGAAACCCAAAAGGGCGGGTGGCGAAATTGGTAGACGCATCAGACTCAAAATCTGACACCGAAAGGTATGAGAGTTCGATTCTCTCCCCGCCCACTGCTAAAAAAGCTAGTGATGTATTAATAAACAACTGTGTGCTAGGTAGCCCAGTAGCTCCAAGTGCATATCTCATCACTTGATCTCCCCCTTCCTGGTGGCTGTGGTTGGTAGCCGAGTATTTTCCGAACTTCAGTTGAAATAACTCATGACCAACCGCACTATTACTTTGGTCTTCTTTTTTATGTAATAAAAACAGAAAAAGATGAGTAAGGAGGCAAGCAATATACCTTCTGTGGATTTAGCTATGGTTCCAGGCACAGTTTATCTCCAAGATTGTGTCTCGAATCAGTTAAGTAAACTGTATACTCTTGATTTAGCAACAGGTAAAGCAACCTTCATCGGTGAGATCATTACAGAAGTTTATGATATTGCCTTTGTTGATTCACAACTCTATGGCATGGAGCGAGTACGATCTCGATAAAATGCTCGTTGCTGCTGACTTCGCACCACTGAAAGATGAGAAAGATGTATCGGCTCAATAATTCGGGGCGGACTACCCACTCAGGAACGATTTTGCGTCATTTGAGGTGCATCGTTGAGCGATTTACCCCGGATTATTGAGCGGATACAGAAAGATGTTACGCTTTATTACTAAAAAAAAAATTATCTACCCTTCTAGATAGACTAATAGTCATCCCCGGAGCGGTCAAACTTGCGACCAATTCTAGCAGATGCTGAGTTTATCAGCACTAAGGGAAATACCGTCATCAGCAACCTCGATTATGATTTCTTAACTGTTTGGCAAAACAAGTCTAATAGCAGATATCACATTAAGTGATTACCAAAAACTGAATGTAGACGAGTTTTTGGCGCAGGCGCGAGCCTACGACGAGCTCAGCACCACTCAACTCGGAGATATGCTCAAACAAGCTCAGACGGCTCAGTTGTCCCATCCTGTACCAGTATAGCGCGCCAGAGAGATCGATGGCTGGGCAAGTTTAAAAGATTATGAATCTTTGCTTGGAAGAAAGCGATCGGTCTATTATTATGGTGAAACCAAAAAGGGCGGGTGGCGAAATTGGTAGACGCATCAGACTCAAAATCTGACACCGAAAGGTATGAGAGTTCGATTCTCTCCCCGCCCACTGCGAGGAAAGCTAGTGATGTCTTAATAAAGCGCTCTGTGCTTAATAGCCAAGCAGCTCCAACTGCATCTCTCATCACTTTATCTCGCACTCGCTGGTGGCTGTCGTTGCTAGCCGAGTATTTTCCCAAAATCAGTTGAAATAACTGATGACCAACCGCACTGTTACTTTCGTCTGCTTTTTTATGTAATAAAAACAGAAAAAGATGAGTAATCAGGCAAGCAATATACCTTCTGTGGATTTAGCTATCGTTCCAGGCACAGTTTATATCCAGGATTGTGTCTCAAATCAGTTAAGTAAACTGTATACTCTTGATTTAGCCACAGGTAAAGCAACATTCATCGGTGAGATCATTACAGAAGTGTATGATATTGCCTTTGTTGATTCACAACTCTATGGCATCGATCGAGAAGGCGACACAACGCAGCTCGTAAAAATTGACATCAAAACGGGCGATACGGCTGTCATTGGGGATACGGGCTTTGCTACAGCCGGCTTGGCTTATAATGCCCAACGTCAAACCCTTCATGCCACCACAGCTAAACAACTGATTGCCCTTGATCTCAAAACAGGAAAAGGTACACCAGTAGCTACCGTAGCTAATAAAGACTACAACTGTGGCGAAGTTGCCTTTGATAGCAAGGGCATAGCATATATCACATTAATTGGCTACGAAAAGAAGAAATTACTTGCTAGATGCAATCTCGATACTAGCGAAGTTAAAACTATTGGTGATACCGGATTTCCTGGTATTGGCAGTATGGAATTTGTTGGCAATGTCCTTTATGGCGTTACGGGCAGATTTTTTAACTTGGGGAAAGACGGTCAATTAATCCGCATTAATACCAAGACAGGTAAAGGCACATTAGTGGCTCAAACCAAGCCTAGCGGTCGTTGGGCAGGAATTGCGGTTTATCAACCAGCAACAGAAGTGAGCGAAACCGTCACTTCAAAAGTTAACACTCAAGCTACACAAGCTCCACAAACAACTACTACAACGGGTGAGGAAACTATGAAACTGTTAACGATTGATACCAAAGAAAACTGTTACGTTATCAATAGCGCTCAGATGAATAGCTTGCAACAAAATGTTGCTAAGTCTCTGACATTAGACAAAGGAACTTTTGACATCCAAATTACCAGTGGTAGCTACAGTTATAGTGCCGACAATACCGTCGCTGAGCCTTTTGTTTTTCTCTGGATTTATGGACTTGATGACAGTACCTTTATCAACACAAAGACAGGTGTTGAGACAGGTGCAACTTGGGCAACTTTAAACGGCTATAACGACAAATTGCAGTTAGACATCAAAGAAAAAGCTGTAGTCTGTGCTTTATTCTTTGATACCTATAGTGGTGATAATCAAGGACAAGTCACTGTTTCAATCACTGGCAATCAACAGTTTAACCCCCAAACTTTAACCGTTGATAGCAAGGAAAACTGCTATTCCCTGGATGGCAATTATCTCTCCACTCTTAAAAAAGCCAATGCTAATTCTATCGAGTTAGCCCCAGGGAACTATCGCGTCAAGATTCGGGAAAGCAATGCCACTTATGGAGCAGAAGCCAAAAATTTCCAATTAGAGCCTTGGGCGTTACTGTTGATTCAAGGGGGAAAATTTATCTCCAAGTTGACAGGAATTGAACTTAGCGAAAGTTGGTGTTCCTTAAATGGCTTCAAAGATGACGTTATTTTTGAAGTCAAACAAAAAACCACCCTCTCCGGCTTCTTTTTTGATACATACATAGAAGATAACGAAGGGCAAGTTGTTTTAGAAATCAACAACATCAGTGATCTAGAAGTAGCCCAAGAATATGCACAGTCATCACTACAACCTGGTATGGGCAGCAGCGGAAGCACTGTTAGTGTAGTGGGTGGTGGTAGCACAACTAGCTCTGGTGGTACAGCAGTTACCACGGGTGGTACAACTAGCTCTGGTGGTACACGAGTTACGACTGGTGGTAGCACAACTAGCTCTGGTGGTATACCAGTTACCACTGGTGGTACAACTAGCTCTAGTAGTACAGCAGTTACCACTGGTGGTACAACTAGCTCGGGGACTGAAAATATCGATATTAGCAGTGGATTTAACTTCAGTTTTGACCAAGATCAGATGGAACAAATGTGGCAGCAAATGGCAGCCCAAATCAATAGTTCCATTACAGTAACAGGTGATCCGAACGAGAAAAAAGAAGCTTATTGGGACAATTTGGAAAAATGGCTGCTTAAAGGCTATCAAACTCAAGCTAAAGACTTAGGGATGAAGGTAGCACGGCTGGAGTTTATGCTGAAGACTCTTACCCAACAAATGGAAGTTAGTTTTAATCAGAATTTCCACAATTGGTCGGGGTACTTCAACAAAAATCTCAACGACTTATTTATTTCCCGAATCCCCCGCATTGTTAGTGAGCAGGTGAATTTAAGAATCTCTGAACAAACCCAAGAGATTAAACACTTAGTGCTGCAACAAATGCAAACCGAACTCAATGAGCGTGTTGAGTCCGTCGTTAATCTCAAAGTGTCTAATCAGACTCAAGAAGTTAAGAACCTCGTAGTTCAGCAAATGCAAACTGAACTTGAGCAACGGATTGAGAATGTAGTTAACATCAAAATTGCCAATCAGTCTACAGAGATTAATACCCAGGTAATTAATCAAATGTCGGCTGATATTGATGAGCGCATTAGTAACTCCGTTAATGTCCAAATCGCCAATCAATCTCAAGAGATTACTAATCAGGTAATTCAGCAACTCCAACATACTATCGATCAGCGTGTTGAGAATGTGGTGAGCATCAAGATTTCCGATCAAACCCAGAATGTGAAGAATCTGGTGATTCAGCAAATGCAAACTTACATCGATCAACGCATCGATAATGTCGTGAACCTCAAAGTGTCTAATCTATCTCAAGATATTAACACTCAAATTGTTCAGCAAATTCAACACGACATAGATCAGCGGATTAATGCGGTAGTTAATCTCAAAATTGCTGACCAAAGCCAAAACATTAAAAATCTGGTCATTCAGCAGATTGAAGCTAACATGGATCAACGCATCAATACAGTGGTTAATCAATCTAGCAATCACAATGTGCAGTTAGTGACTACTAATATTGTCAATGATCTTGACAATCGCATTAATACTAGCTTGGATAACAAGATTCTCAACTTCCGTAATGATGTCTCTGCTATCGTCAAAAATGAGCTGAACCAAAACTTCACGCAGAACATCAAAAATACGATTTTTGCAGAATTGAAACAGCAACAATTCTACCTAGATATGAACTTGATCAAGTCAGAAGTTGAGAACTTCTACTCTAATCTGGCACAGTTTGAGAATCAGTTCTATTTACGCATTGAACAAGGGGACACTCAACTGTATAACTGGACGCTGGAACAACTTATTGCTCTCCAAGGTTGCTTAACAGATCGTCAGGCTTTAGTGGATATGTTTGAATCTTTCGCCAATAAACTCAAAGACGAATTAGATAATGCTGAATGCGTTCGTCCCGATCGTTTTAGTTCTTGGGTAAGAACAGATATGCGGTCACAATTTCAACCTACGCAATCTCCGGGATTACCACAAGGTTAATCAGTAGGTAGACATATATCTTGGGTGTCCGAAGAAAGGAACGAAGCAATCCCAAACTGCAAGCGAATTGCTTCGTTCCTCTATTCGGACATGATGGTATTGATTTATGTTCACCGCCCACTGCTAAAAAAGCCATATAAATTAGGGTTCCAGGTAGGCCACCGGGAACCCTAATTTATATGGCATGGGGAATCGGGCATCGGGAATTGCAAATTGGTAACTAATGACAACAGTCAACAGTCAACCATTAACAGTCAACAGTCAACAGTCAACAGATTTTATGGGTGAAATCGCCGCTTTAGGCGCTGCATTTGTCTGGGCTCTATCTTCCACCATCTGGCAGCGAGTGGGACAGCAAATCCCCGCAGTCGTGCTAAATTTGCTCAAAGGTGCGATCGCCCTTTTCATGCTCCTTGCCACTGTAATAATTTTAGGTAAACCCTTACCCGCAATCAACCCTAATATTTTAGCAATGCTGCTGATTAGTGGCGGCCTAGGAATTGGCATCGGAGACACCGCTTTCTTTATCGTATTAAAATATTTAGGCGCGAGACGAACGCTGCTTTTAGAAACCCTTTCTCCCCCTTTAACAGCTTTATTGGGCTTAATATTTTTGCAAGAAAAGTTATCGCCCATTGCTTGTACTGGCATTCTTTTAACAATCTGCGGCGTAGCGTGGGTAATTGCAGAACGAACAGCCGAAACAACCTTATCATCAAAACATCTTTGGCAGGGATTAGGTATTAGTTTATTAGGACAAACAACCCACGCCGTTGGAGCAATTTTATCCCGCGCCGCCTTCACTCAAATAGATATAGATCCCCTGTGGACGGCGGCGTTGCGTTTGAGCGGTGGTATGGCAGTCATGCTGTGCTTTTTGAAGCCAACAAACCTTGACAGTTTCAAACAATTAAAATCCCAAAAAATATTAGCTACAATAATTCTGGCAGCTTTTTTAGGAACCTATCTCGGAATTTCCCTGCAACAGACTTCACTGAAATATGCACCCGCAGCAATCGCTCAAACACTCAGTGCGACCAGTCCCCTATTTATACTGCCTTTAGCGGTGCTGGCGGGCGAAAAAGTGAGCATTCGGGCTGTTTTGGGGGTAGTGGGTGCGATCGGCGGAATCGCCTTATTATTGGGTTTGAAGTGATTAGATTTGATATCAATTCCGGTGCCACCGGAATGATTGTTGACTGTTGACTGTTGACTGTTGACTGTTGACGGGCGGGTCGGAAAACTGAATGGTTGAGTGTTAACTGTTGACTCGATTAGGCACGGCGCCGTCTCGAAAGCAGTGGGTAATATTAATTCCGATGCTACCGGATTTGATATCACAACTCCGACAAGTGGAAACAAAACTCTACGGAGAGATTGAGAAGCAAATTGCAACCGATCGCGAGAAGGAAGAGGAAGTGATTTATGCTTCTCATACTTGGGTAAAATAATTGGCAGAAGTACATTGCCGGATGTCCAGAAGTCGGCACAGTGTATCAATGCAAAACCATAGAAGAAGCGATCGCCAATCTTAAACAAGCTACAAAACTCTATCTCGAAGAACGTCCATTATTGGAGCCCCGACTTCTTAAAGAAGCCGGGGCTCTAGCTACTCTTACAAATTGCAACTCATATCCCCAGATAATTGACTGAAACGCGCATTTTCTCGATAGTCTACCGGACAATCAATCACGCAAGGGACATCTTGAGCCAGGGCTTCTTTCAGAATCGGAATTAAATCGGTTGCAGCTTCCACTCGATAGCCTTTTAAACCCATACTTTCAGCAAATTTCACAAAATCGGGATTGCCAAATTTGACGAAATCGGAATGACCAAAATAATCTTGCTGCTTCCATTCAATTAACCCGTAACCGCCATCATTAAAGATCAGCGTCACAAAATTAGTACCGACTCGCAAAGCAGTTTCTAACTCTTGACAGTTCATCATAAAACCGCCGTCGCCGGTGGCTGCTATTACTTTGCGATCGGGATAAACGAGTTTTGCAGCCACCGCACCCGGAATCGCAATTCCCATCGCCGCAAAGCCGTTGGAAATCAAACAGGTATTCGGGCGATCGCAATGATAGTGCCGCGCGATCCACATTTTGTGAGCTCCCACATCAGATATAAGAATATCTTCCGGGCCCAGGACTTGCCGCAAATCGTAAATGAGTTTTTGTGGCTTGATCGGGAAACCGTCGTCGGCTGCATATTGTTCGTACCCAGCGCGAATATCCGCCCGCAATTGCTTAGCAAAAGGGTCTACTTTCTCCATGCGATCGGCACGCTGCAAAATTTCATTGAGGGAATCAGAAATATCTCCCACAACTTCTATAAGAGGAATATAACTGCTGTCAATTTCTGCTGGCAAAGATCCAATGTGAATAATCGGAATTTTTCCTTCTGGATTCCACTTTTTCGGGGAATATTCAATCAAATCGTAGCCAACAGCAATCACTAAATCCGTTTCTTCAAAAGCACAGCTAATATAATCCCGTTTTTGCAATCCCGTCGTCCACAGGGCCAAAGGATGAGTGTAAGGAATTACACCCTTGCCCATGAAAGTATTAGCTACAGGAATATTCAATCGAGTAGCAAATTGTGTCAAAGCATCGCTGGCGTTAGCGCGGATCGCGCCGTTTCCTACTAAAAGCAGAGGGCTTTTTGCCTTGGAAATTGCCACAGCGGCTTTATTCAAACTTTGGTAAGCGCCAAAAGTTTTTTCGCGGTTGTCTTTGGTGAGCGGATTTCCTTCAGCCGGCATTGCTGCGATGTTTTCAGGTAAGTCAATGTGAACAGATCCCGGCTTTTCACTTTGAGCTACTTTAAAAGCTTTGCGGACAATTTCTGCCGTCGTGCTGGGGCGAACAATTTGAGCATTCCACTTAGTAACTGGCTCAAACATGGCGACCAAATCTAAATATTGGTGCGATTCTATGTGCATCCTGTCTGTGCCCACTTGTCCGGTAATTGCTATTAAAGGAGCGCCGTCTAAGTTAGCGTCAGCAACTCCTGTCATTAAGTTAGTTGCGCCGGGGCCCAAGGTGGACAAGCAAACGCCGGCTTTGCCGGTGAGACGACCGTAAACGTCGGCCATGAAAGCGGCGCCTTGTTCGTGGCGAGTAGTAATAAATTTAATTGAAGAGTTTCTCAGGGCTTCTAGAATTTCTAAATTTTCTTCTCCAGGAAGTCCGAAGACGTATTCGACGCCTTCATTTTCTAAACATTTTACCAATAGTTGAGCTGTGTTCATTTCCGTTTCTCTCCTCGGTTAATGGGGGTTTGTGGTCTTTTTAAACCGATCGCAAAAATACTAAATGGGAATTTTTAACCGCAGGTAAACGCAGATAAACGCAGACTTATGTAGATTCGTGCGATCGGTTGATAGAGTGGGAGCTTATTTCACCCACACTGTTTTTATGTTAACAAATTCGTGCATTCCTTGGATGCTCAATTCGCGTCCGTAACCGGAGCGTTTGATGCCGCCGAAGGGCAATCTCGGGTCGGATTTTACTAAACCGTTGATGAATACCGCGCCGGCCTCTAGTTCGGAAATAAAGCGATCGCTCTCTGAGTTTACTGTAGTCCAAGCTGAGGCACCCAAGCCAAAAGATGTGCTATTTGCGAGAGCGATCGCCTCATCGATGCCTGCAACTCGGAATACTAAAGCTACGGGCCCGAAAAATTCTTCTTGACGGGCAGAGGCATTCGGCGGAATGTCTGCCAGAATAGTTGGCAAGTAGAAATTGCCGGCCTTCTCTGACAATGGGCGGCCACCTGTCAGAAGTTTTGCTCCCGATTGGACGCAGGTTTGCACTTGATTGTCCAAGTCTTTGAGGATTGCGGGAGTAGCTAAAGGGCCGATATCGGTTTCTGGCAACATCGGATCGCCTACTTTTAATTGCTCGAATTTTTCGACAAATCCTGTGATGAATTCGTCGGCAATCTCTTCTGCTAAAATAAAGCGTTTGGCTGCGATACAAGATTGACCGTTATTGAGCATCCGGGATGTCACAGCAGTTGATAAAGCTGCTGCTACATCGGCGCTGGACATCACAATAAATGGGTCGCTTCCTCCCAATTCCAGCACTACTTTTTTCAAATTTTTGCCTGCATTTGCTGCCAAACTTTCACCCGCTGGTTCGCTACCGGTGAGAGTTGCTGCTTTTATACGATCGTCCCCAACGATATCGGCTACTTTGTCGGCGCCGACTAACAAAGTTTGGAAAACTCCTTCGGGAAAGCCAGCAAGCGTAAAAATTTCTTCGATTTTTAAAGCGCACTGCGGCACGTTGGAAGCGTGTTTGAGCAAGCCGACATTGCCCGCCATCAGTGCTGGCGCCGCAAACCGAAAAACTTGCCAAAATGGGAAATTCCACGGCATGACGGCTAAAATAGCCCCTAGTGGTTGGTAGCGGACAAAGCTGCTGCTAGCGTCAGTGGTTGCCGGTACGTCTGCCATAAATTGAGCGGCATTTTTGGCGTAATAGCGACAAACTAAGGCGCATTTTTCCACTTCGCCGATCGCAGATTTGAGCGTTTTGCCCATTTCCAGGGTCATCATTTCAGCGTAAATTTCGCGATCTCGCTCCAAGATATCCGCAGCTTTCTGCATCCACAGGGCTCTCTGCTCAAACGGCAGTTGGCGGTATTTTTTAAAAGCTTGCTGTGCTAATTCCAGCTTAGCTTCTATTACCTCATCCGCGATCTGCTCGAAAGTTTTCAGCGTCTCTCCCGTTGCCGGGTTGATAGTAGCAATAGCCATGGTTTTATCTCCTGTGTGAAAAACACAAAACTCCCTGCTAGTTTTCAGCCTAGGCAGGGAGTTGTATCAAGGTATTACAAAATAGGAATTTACCAGCCACGTTTTCTTTCAGGTCTTGCCAACTTGCAAGTGCCGCGATTTGTTTAAATTTCTCTACTTTTAATTATAGTTCACAGTCTCGATCGCAAATCTTAAGAAAATTTGTCTTTCTGAAATCACGCACAAATCTCAAGAACCAGCTTTCCGGCCTGTTCCACAAAAGTTAAAGGTTCTTGTGGGGCGTCCCGCCCGCCCCTGAAAGCTTTATTCACAATTAATGGTGCAAGATGGATGAAATATCTTGTCTGGTGTCCCGCCCGCCTTGCATTCTCAAGAACAGACCGGACGGCCTGTTCCATTACACATTTCTCACTTCCTCTCCCTCAAACAGACTGTTCCTGGACGTAATCCTGCACGTAAGACTGATAGTAATACCTGCTGCCTTTATCGTTATTCGCCACCATTCCCAACAGCGGAATTCCCGCCATTTTCAAATCTTCAAAAGCCAACACCAGCGCCTCCCGCTCAGTTTGATGCAGCCCTACTACCAGCATCAATCCATTAGTGTGAGCTGCCAACAAATTCGCATCCGCCAAACCTAAAAGCGGCGCAGTATCGTAAATAACTAAGTCAAAATGACTTGACAAAGCTGCCATTAAATGCTGCATTTTTCGGGAAGAAAGCACCTTTGTGGGATCGAGAGGAACCGGGCCGGAAGTTAACACAAACAAATTTTCATCGCGGGGCGATCGCAAAATCACCTGTTGCACATCCACATCATCCGCGATCACATTGTGCAAGCCTTGCCAATTCGGTAAACCCAGCATTTCGTGTACCTGCGGGCGCCGCAAATCCCCATCCACCAACAGCACTTGCTGCCCCATTGCAGCCGCTGCCCGCGCCAGATTTACTGCTACCGTAGACTTGCCGTCACCTACTTGACAAGAAGTAATTACACAAGAATTGATTGGAGTCTCAAGGTTTAATAAGCGAATATTAGCATTGAGCGATCGAAAAGCTTCCTGAAAAGCATCCGTCGGCATCGGCGAAATTGCCACATCCACCGGGCTTGTCTCAGCAGGAGGAAGTCTCAAAATTTTATCGCTAGCAGGAATTACCCCCAACAAAGGCAGGCGAATCGACTGTTTGACATCCTCTGGAGTTTGGAACACGGTTTTATTTTTAAACCGTTCCGCCAACTGCGCCGCCAGCATACCGAACAGCAAACCAGCCAATCCCCCCAAAGCCAAATTCAAAGGCATAATCGGAGCAACAGCCATCAACTCGCCATTTTTGTAGCGCGGAATTTCCGGCTTAGCAATAACTTCCCAAGCCACCTCTTTTTTACCCACAGCTTCAAGCTGCAAAGCTTGCTGTTTTGCCAGCAAACCATTCAGCGTATTGTTAGTTAAATCCAACTCGCGCTGCAAATCGGAATAGCGCCGCAAAATCACCGGGAATTTTTGAGAGTATTGATTCAACTGCTTAGCAGCTTGTTCCAAAACTTGATTCCGCACGCCCAGCACCTGAATTAAATTAGCAGTACCGATAAACTGCTCGATTAATTTAATCCGCACCGGATCTTGAAAAGCCAGCACTTGTGAACTTACCTTAGCCAAATCAGTTCCCAGAACTTGTTGGGCTTCTTTCTTCAACAAAGGAATCAGGTTCTTGCGCTGTTCTCGCAACAATTGCATTTGCGGAGTTTCGTCTGTAAACGTAGCCGAGTTAATCGCAATTTGTCCTTCTAATTGCTGCAATTGAGTCAGCATCCCTTGATAGCGGGGAGCTTGACTCAGAGCCGATGCCATCAGCGCTTGCTGCTGGTTCAGTCCGAGCTGATTTTGCAGATTGGAATAGAGCAATCTCTGCTGATTGAGCTGCGTTTGCGCTTCCAATCTTTGCGTTTGAAGTTCACTGATTTGCTGCGCGAGTTGTTGCGTTTGAATTTGCGGGTCGATGAAATTGTACTGCTGCCGCAATTTTTGAATTTCTGTTTGCAGAACTTGTTGGCGCTTTTGCTGGTTGGGAATTTTCGATTTTACAAAATCTAGAGTCTGACTAATTTGAGTGGTGGTATCTTGCACGCTGTAGTTGCGGTATCCTAACGCAACTTTTTCCAAAACAAACTGAATTTTTTTCGGGTCATAATCCCGATATCTAACTTCGATAATTTTGGTATTTTTGAACCGATTAATTGACAGCCTGGTTTCCTGAGAAAACGGCAAATTATCTGCTTTTTGGTTCAAAAGGTAATTGTAATTTATTTCGGGATACTTAGCCTGCAACTCTTTAATAATCGGCGCCATTACTTGCGGACTTTGCAAAACTTGAATTTGGGATTCGTAGTCAAAACCGCCCTTTTCTTGGGTCGCGGGGGCCGCTGGTTGCAGTTTCAGCTCACCGGAGTAGATTTTTGCTAAAGTATTTTGCGTAACCGCTGGTTCTACTAATAATTGAAAGCGCCCTTCGTACTCGCTTTTTTGATTCAGTGTCCAGGCGAAAACTCCGGTAGTCACTGCCGCTGCTACGCCGATGACTAAGATGGAGCGACTGCGGCAAACTTCCCAAAAACTTAACTCTTCTGCCTCGGTTTTGTTGCTGCCTAAAAATTGATCTTCTTCATAAAGCCCAGAAGACATTTTTTGCAGATCAGCGGCTTTTTTATGATTAAACAGTGCTACTTGAGATTGTTTCCCTGGTTTCATTTGATTTCTACAACTTATTAGTTTAAACGTCTGTCTTGGTGGGAGAGTTTCAGGAATCCGGTTGATTTCTAGATATTTCATTACCAAACCGCAATTTTTTCTAGAAACCTGGTTTCTGAGGCCTTAATGCCAGTCTATTCAAATCACCGAAAAATATCGAACAACCGAAATATTCCTAACAGCGGGCTGAGAGGAGCGAGAGTCCCGCCTACATTATCCGAGAACGTAGCGCGACCCGATCGCCTTACCATAATTACATCATTATTTTTCAGTTTGGGATTAGTTTCTTCATTGGCAGTTGCAGAAAAATCAACCTTAACAGTTAGCTGCGAAACGGTGCCGTTAGGATTGAGGCGAATTAAATTCACCGAATCCATTTCGGCCCGCGCTTTATTAAAACCTCCCGCTGCTACCAGCGCTTGATTTAAAGTTGTGTTGGGCACCACCGCAATCACTCCGGGTTTCAGGACTTCTCCTACAATGTTCACCCTAATCGTATCCGGTGAAAAATTAGAATTAGCAACTTGTTCGTCTTGGGTTTCATCAAGGTTTTCGGCTTTGGGAACGATTACCGTATCTCCCTGTTGCAGCGCTAAATCTTGGGATACATCTCCCCCTTCCAAAAGTTGCCACAAATTCACATTAATAATTTGTTCTGTACCCGCGCGCGTCAGGCGGCGAACTTGTATTTGTCTGATATCAGCTACCGGCGTAATGCCGCCAGCCATTTTAATTGCCCTCGTTACAGTTTGCTGCAAAACATTTTCCCCGCCGTTGGTTTCGCTGGCAGCAAACAAACCAGAATTTTCACCCATTTCATTCTCTTGTACCCTACTTTGAGCCTCTTTTGCCAAAGTATAAGTACCGGGGCGAGTTACTTCGCCCACCACAGCAATATTAATTGGTTGAGTGCTTTGTCCGGTAATGTTAGCTACTGCTAAAGTCGGTGCTTCTTGGCGGTTGAGGCTAGTGACCGTGGGAATAAATATAGTATCGCCGTCGCGCAAAGTCATATCGGCCCGCAAATCGCCGTTTTGCAATAATTCCCACAAATCCACACTAATAATTTGTTCCGGTGCGTTGCGCTGGGGGCGGCGGATTTTGATTTGCCGCACGTCTGCTGACTGGGTAATTCCACCGGCCATTCGCAGAGCCCGCGATATCGTTGGCATTTGAGTTCCCATTTGCTCTGCTGTGCCTCCGGGGCCTGCTGCTGAGGATATTGTATAGGCTCCGGGGCGGTTGATTTCGCCCGCGATCGCAATTTGCAAAGGACGCGGCGCCAGCAGTTTCAAGGTAATCCAGGGACGTTTAAGGTATTTGCCGTATTTGTCTTTAACAGCATTAGAAGCTTGTTCTAGGGTCATCCCGTACACCGAAACGCTGCCAATTAACGGCAAATTCAGGGAACCGTCTGCCTGTACTTGGTGTTGACCGTTGGGGCCGCTGTATTCCGGGACGTTGAAGATGTCCATTTGAATACGATCGCCCGCGCCTAAAGTGTAAACTTCCGATCGTACACTTGAAGGTTCACTTGCGGGAAATCCCGGCGCTGCCGGTACCGGTACAGGAACAGGAGAACCCCCATCAGCAGGAGGAGGAGGAGGAGGAGGCATAAACTGGGCCGCCGCAGGAGATGAACCCACGGCCGCGAGCACTGATACTGTTAAACTTTGGGCTATTAAACTTTTGACAGCATTGCTTGCCCAATAACTTAGCTTGCAGCTTTTGCTGGAAACCTTTGCCTCAGCCCCTTTCCTTGCAGCAAAGGAGAGAAATTCTTCCCTTTCCCTCTCCGCGAAGGGGACAGAAGGGTGAGATTTTTTCTCAAGTTGCACCTCGCGCGAATAACTTTTCACCACCATCGCTTTTTGCCCCTATCCTTATCCAACCCCGCCAACATCAAATGTAACCCAACTGTTCTAACTTGCTTAGAACTTTTTTAACACTCTCTTCCACACTTTCTCGCTCTGTGTAACAAATAATCTCTGGATTGAGCGGTTCTTCATAAGGATCGTCAATTCCCGTAAAACCCTTAATTTCTCCTGCTCTCGCCTTAGCGTATAGCCCCTTGACATCGCGACCTTCGCACACTTCTAACGGCGCTGTGATATATACTTCAACAAAATTGGGCTCCATTGCTCTAATTTCGTCGCGAATTGCTCTGTAGGGGCTAATAGCTGCGGTCATTACGGCTACTCCATTGCGGCTCAGCAGGTGAGCTACAAATCCAATCCGCCGAATATTAGTATCTCGGTCTTCTTGGCTAAATCCCAAACCTTTTGACAAGTTGGTGCGAACGACATCTCCATCCAATATTTCAACTTTGCAACCTCTTGCCTTCAATTCGGGTTCGAGAGCTTTGCTGATAGTTGTCTTGCCGGAACCGCTCAGCCCGGTAAACCACAAAATAAAACCTTTTTCCATTTTCAGCCGTTAATTACTAACTCGGAAATTATTAAGACGTAAAACTTTATAGATGCTGTTCCCTTCTTTCTATTATGGTTATTCGCGGTGTCATATTGGCAATAGTGGCGCGGCAAAAGTGAGAAATCAAAAGTGGCGATCGCTCCTGCGGTCATTTAGTAACAAAATTGTGCGCTCGCTGCATAATTCCCGATTTATTATTTGTCAAGTCTTTCCACAGTAAAATTTAATTCGCCATCGCCAACGCCGAACATCTATCCGTAGCGCACTCATCACCTTACTGAGCCTTTCGCAATCTCAAATCTCAAATCTCAAATCTCAAATGGTATTGCCCATGTCTTCGGTCTTAAAAGCAGATGTTTTGGTAGTCGGTGGCGGCACCGGCGGCACCGCTGCAGCCGTCCAAGCAGCCCGCCGAGGTGCCAAAACTATTTTAGTAAGCGAATTCCCCTGGCTGGGAGGAATGCTGACTTCCGCTGGCGTTTCGGCCCCCGATGGCAATGAATTAGCAGCTTTTCAAACCGGTTTGTGGGGCGCGTTTCTCCGGGAACTCCAGCAGCGACAGCCGGGAGGTTTGGATTGGGGCTGGGTAAGTTTTTTTACTTACCATCCCCGTATCGGTGCTGAAATTTTCGCTGATTGGGTTAAATGTTTGCCGAACTTACAGTGGATTTGTGGACAAAAAGCTCACGATGTGGTGTATGAAGGAGAGCGCATTTCTGGCGTTCAGTTTGCAGATTTTACAGTTTGGGCCAAAATCACTTTAGATGCAACGGAATTGGGAGATTTGCTGGCTTTAGCCGAAGTTGGGCACCGCTGGGGTTGGGAATTCCAAGCCGAGTGGGGAGAACCCAGCGCGCCGATCGCCTCTAATGCCCTCACAGAGAGCTATTTGGTGCAAGCTCCGACTTGGGTGGCAATCATGCAGGATTTTGGTAAAGGTGCGGCTGGGCCAGAAATTCCCGCGCCGCCTGTTGACAATCCCGATCGATTTATCGGTGCTTGGGACGGTTACACTCCCGAACAATTTCTCAATTACGGCCGACTTCCAGGCGGATTGTTGATGATTAATTGGCCGATTCGAGGTAATGATTATGGTGAAGGGGTCGATCGACTCATTAAATCTGAAGCATCTCGACAAGAATTCCTCCAAGAAAGTCTGTGGCATACTCAAAGTTTCGCCCGCTTCATTCAAACGCAACTCGGCCCCCGCTACGGCCTTGCACAGAATATTTTCCCCATTTCAACGATCGACAATCAACAAAATTCTTCCCTTCTTTCTTCCTTTGCCTTACATCCTTACTACCGAGAAAGTCGGCGCTTGCGAGGGATAAGTACAGTCAGAGAACAAGATATTTTGCCTATTGTCGGTGGCAGAGTCGCGAAGTTGCCGATAAATTCTGAGGGCATTTGTGAAACAATTGCGATCGGCAACTATGCCAATGATCACCACTACACCAGTGGCGACATTCCGTTGCAGCCCAAATCGATCCGCTGGGGCGGCCGCTGGACGGGAACTCCGTTTACCATTCCTTACAGCGCCCTAATTCCTGCGAGTACAGACGGTTTGCTAGTCTGCGAAAAAAATATTTCCGTCTCTCACATCGCCAACGGTGCAACTCGCTTGCAACCGACGGTAATGAATATTGGACAGGCTGCGGGGATGGCGGCGGCTTTGTGCGCGGAATCTGGATGTCAGCCGCGGGACTTGCCGGTGAGAGTTTTGCAGGAAGCTTTGCTGCAAGATTCCGAGGCGAGTGCGGCGGTTATTCCCTTATTTAATTTGACACAGGGGCGATCGGACTGGCTGGATTGGCAACGCTATTATCTCGATCGACCTGAAGCATATCCCGCCAGTGGCGAATGTCAGGAGTCAGTAGAGAAACAAAGCAGTCAAACAGCAAATACCCACAGCCAATTTTCGGGCATTTTCCGCCGCCTCGGCGAACAAGACTGGACACTAACGCTGACAAGCCCCGCATCCTTAGCCGGTCAAACTTGGCAACTCGTGACTTTGGACTCGGAAACCGACAGATTTTTACAGAATTGCGAAACCGAAAAGCCTCTGACAGTATGGGGCAGGCTGAATTCGGCAGGTGCTTGGCTGCTGGCGGAATCCGTAGAATTGAAGAGGTAAGGTTTTTTGCAGAGATCCGAAAATTTCACAGAAATTTATCCTGATCGATCGGGGAGAGTCCGTATCAGTTAATAGACAATGACACGGATACTAACCCCATGCAAACTTACACACCAATTGCTTTACAGAATCTTTTGGGCGTTACTTTGAGCGCCACTGTCGTTCGAGCCTTGGAATCCCTCGTCGGACTGCTCGAAGTTGCCACCGCTTCATACATTTTATCCGCCCAAACCGAACAAAGGGGCGATCGTTCTCCAGAAAGAGGCAGCGGACGCCGAGAGTTCATTGAGCCTAATCTTTACACTCATCAACTACAAGCATTTTAATGACATTGGACGAAAGCGATTTCCGTTATTGAGTTAGTTTCTGCCGCCCGTGTCTAGCGCTCAATTTGATTTTCTGGGATGCTAGTTTTTCAGGTTTCCAAGGCAACTGCATTTCTTGTTTACAGTCATTAGGCTCTTCTTTTATGTGAGTGATGATAGCATATAAACCTTAAACCGCCATCTATCGAGAGATTGAATCTTGTATTTGGCGGTTTTGTATATTATTGCAACCCTCTGGGTAGTGCCATTAGGAATTTTTTTATTAGTGAAGCCAGAGATTTTATTTATTCCCTTTTACATCGACTTCTGACAGCTCTCATAGCTCAGATGCTACGCATCATCTAAAGTGTCTGTTGCTTCGGGAGGGGAGAGGGTGAGAAAGGGGAGCATCTCAATGAAAGCAGCCCAGCCCAAAATTGGAGCCAGGAGCCAGGAGTCAGGAGTCAGGAGTCAGGAGGAAAGACGAAGAAGGAAGAAGGAAAAAGGAAGAAGGAAGGAGCCAGAATAAGTGTTTTTACAAATATGAGATGCTCCCGTAAGAAAGGGAGAGGGAAAGATAATTTTCCGCTTTTTATACAAGGATTTTAGGATACAATTTAAATACGCGATAGCTTAACCCAAGCCGGATTTGTTCTTCCTTTTTCCTTCTTCTTCTTCCTTCTGATTCCAGATTCCTGATTCCTAATTCTATAGTTTGATAATTTCAGGGAAATTCATCCTGATCAACCTGGGTAAATGTCGTATCTCTAAATAGATACTGATACGAATACTACCCATGAAAACCTACACTGCAATTGCTTTACTGAGCCTGTTGGGCATTACCTTGAGTGCCAGCGCCGCTCAAGCTTTTGAATCTCCACTCCCCATGCTCGAAACTGGCACCGCTCAATATATGTTGTCAGCGCAAACTCAACAAAGGGGCGAGCGTGGTCCTGAGAGAAAGCGCATCCGCAGAAATTTTACTGAGCCTACTGTTTACACTCATCCGCTACAAGATTTCTAATGGCACTGGACGCAAGTGATGACCACAACTGAGTTGCTTTGGGCCGTTCATTCGATCGCTCGATCGGATTTTCTGGGATTCTATTTTTTCAGGTTAAGCGACAAGTGCACTTTTTGTGGACAGTTCTGAGGAGATTATTTTTTCTGTGATAAATTTTAGCATATAAACGGGGAACCGCCATCTATCTAGAGAGAGATTCTAGTAAGTGGCGGTTTTGTATTGAAAACGCTTCAATTAAACAGGAACTAACCACAGACCTCTGATCATCTGGGTTTTTCAACCGATATCCCTCGCCCTCCAGGCCTTATTTTGGCATTGCACAATTTGAGGAGGATTCTTGTGGGGTGTCCCGCCTGCTGTGAAAATAAAGCGGACGGCCTAGGAAAGTCCATCCCACAAAACATCAAAATTTTCGCGCAATTATGCAACAGCCTGATTTTAGTTGATCAAACTGGGTTTCGGCCTCCATGACTATTCAAGAATTAGGGGCTCGGAGTCGCCTCAAATTCCTGGGAGCGCAACAGTTATTTACGTTCTCCCCCCCACAGGTAGGGTTTAATTTTCAACCACTGCACTATAATTAACTTGCGATAACTAACTTATATATAGGTAAACTGTCAGCGCAGAGGGTGCAGCAATCTACTTAAATTGGCCACCAATAAGAACCACTTATGCGGTGTGGATAGCCTTTAAGCCCATGCCCCTGTTACCTCAGGGAAATTAACTAACCTGAATATTAGGGTAGCTGGCAAGCTTTCCGGCGACAGTCGGCTATGCTTGATTCGGCGCTCTCGCAATAATTTAATGGAGGATGACAAAATGCCTCCTAATTTGGCTATTTCGGGGATAGTGATGAAAAATGACTCTTTGGATCTGGTCAAAAGCCTCAGCCCTAGTGCAATGGATCAGATCATGCTATATCTGGCGTTTAGCGCCATGAGAACCAGTGGGCACAGGCACGGGGCGTTTCTAGACGCGGCCGCAACGGCGGCTAAGTGTGCCATTTATATGACTTATATGGAGCAGGACAACAACCTGCGGATGACCGGACACTTGCATCACATTGAGCCTAAACGGGTGAAGGTGATTGTTGAAGAAGTCCGGGAAGCTCTGACTCAGGGAAAATTGCTGAAAATGTTGGGTTCCCAAGAACCTAGATATTTGATTCAGTTTCCTTATGTCTGGCTGGAACAGTATGGTTGGATGCCGGGACGCCCTCGCATTCCGGGAAACAATTTGACTGTAGATGAAAAAAAATATCTCGAAGGCAAGATTCCTCCGAATCCGCCAGACGCTCAACTGATCAATTCTTTTCAGTTTATGGAGTTGATCGAGTTTCTGCACAGGCGATCGCAAGAAGATATGTCTCCAGAAAGGCGAATGCCTTTGAGCGAAGCTCTAGCAGAACACATTAAGCGGCGCTTGATCTATTCTGGGACAGTTACTCGCATTGATTCTCCTTGGGGAATGCCGTTTTATGCCCTGACTCGCGCTACTTACTCTCCCGCAGAGCAGGAAGAGCGGACATTTACTATGGTTGAGGATACGGCTAGATATTTCCGGCTGATGAAGGATTGGGCGGAAAAACAACCGAATGTGATGCGAATTATGGAGACTTTGGATATTCCGCCGGAACGGCTCGACCAAGCCCTTGAGGAATTAGATGAAATTATTCGCAATTGGGCCGATCGCTATCACAAGCGGGGCGAACCGACGATGATTTTACAAATGGTTTTTGGGCCGCAAGACGACGCTTAGTTTGATTAACTATTAATCATTAGTCATGAGTTGATTGCTTGAGACTAATGACTAATGATTAATAGCTAATAACTCGCGATGCCGAAACCGGGTTTTTATGGAAAATACTGCGTTAAGGCCTTGAATTCTCGTAATAAACCAGGTTGATTGGGTCGCGAATGCGTCCAAGATTAACTAAGCTAAAAAAGCTCTCCATGTCGCCGCTAAAACGATTGCTGCGATCGCTCCTATGAGCGTATTGAAAAAATTTACCACCTCGTTCGTGAGCCACTCAAACTTTGATTGCACCGTCGCGCCAATCACGCTCTCGATATTCGTGGCAATAAAAGCTGAAATAATACAAAAAACAATTCCTGTCAAGTCTATTAAACCGACGGCCCAACTCAAAAGCGCGATCAGAATTGAGCCGACAATACCTGCGATCGTTCCTTCCAAACTTACGGCCCCTTCCGTACCCCTAGGTACAGGCTGCAAGCTGGTAATCAAAAAAGTCCGCTTGCCGTAAGCTTTGCCGATTTCGCTGGCGCTGGTATCGGAAAGTTTGGTGCAAAAACTCGCCGCGTAACCCAGCAATAACAGGGAAATAACATCTTGTGGCACAGGCATCTTGCCTGTCTCTCCTAAAACAGACATTTTGCCTGTCTCTCCTAAAATAGATAATGCCAAAACTCCCAAAGCACAAAGAGTAGCGGTTAAAGCAGAACCCCAGACATTTTCGGGGCCTCGTGCGCCTGAACGCTTTTCGGCTATGCCTTCTGCTTCTTTTTGGGCTTTGCCGATGCGGGTAACTCCCGAACCGACAAGAAAGTAAAACATCACCACAGCATAGCCTTGCCATCCCAAACAGCCCCAGATGAGGACACCCAATACCCAGCCGTGAAATTGGCCAGCGGGAGTGAGCAATTTTTTAGGAGCAATGGTGGCGAGCGCGAGTAAAACTGTATTTAGGGCGATCGCCACCAACCAAGGATTAGACCAAGATAAATAATTAAAGAACAATTCTGAATTCTGCATTTAGTACCTCCATGAGCCAAGTCTTATTTCATCTTGCCTTCCCCGTGACCGATATTGCCCAAACCAAAGCGTTCTACGTAGACGGACTCGGCTGCCAACTAGGTCGCGAATCGCCAAATTCTGCGATTATGGGTTTGTGTGGGCATCAAATTGTCGCCCACGTCAGCCGCGAACCTTTGACGCCTCAGCGAGGCATCTATCCCCGGCATTTTGGGTTAATTTTTACTTCCGAAGCTGACTGGGAAGCGTTGCTAGAAAAAGCCCAGCAAAACAACTTAAATTTCTATCAAGAACCGAGACGGCGATTTGTTGGTTTGCCTACAGAACACCGTACTTTCTTCTTAGAAGACCCTTTCCACAATATACTTGAGTTCAAGTATTATTGTGAACCTGAAGCAATTTTTGGTCGCAGCGAATACGCTGAAGTTGGGGATGCTGTTTGATATTTAGTCCGGTAGCGATTTGCCGCCTGTGGGGGCGGGGTTAGGAAATTGTTGGTTTTAGGCAATTACTGTAGGTGAAACCTGCCCCTACAAAATTTGACATTATACAACAATGAATCAAACGGTTAATCCTGAACTTTCAATGGTTCTGAAAGAGCTTCAGCGACCGCTTTTAAACTGCTGGAATGCCTCGCCATCATGGCATGGGCGAAAACAGACAATTTTACTTCTTTTGCAGCAGATATTTGGGAACTAGAAGCCGGTACGATGATGAAATCCCACTCTGTCCAAATCGAAGTAAAATTGAGCTTTTCCAACAAGGCCGCATCTCGATTTAAATCTTGCAGAAAAGCACTGCCAGGACGCATTTGAACGCAGCCTTTTCCCCAGAGAGTGTAAGCCATCCAAGTACCGCTGTGAGGAGAAGATATCGCAATAAAGCGCTGCACTCGGTTAATGCCACCTAACCTTTGGAGGTAGTAGCGAGTTACTAAACCACCCATGCTCAATCCTACTATATCTAGATGCTGTTCTGGCGCAAAGGTTTTGTCTATATAATCTGCTATTTGTTGGGCTAATTCGTCTATGCTGGCGTTGCCCCAATGGGGCGAGAGATTGAGGGTGTAGACTGACCATCCCAGTTGGGTGAGGTAGGCAGACATTTTGTAAAAAATTCCCGATTTTCTGAAGATTCCGTGAATTAGCAAGACTGGGTTGCGGCTGAAATTGCTATTCATTTTTAAGTGGAAATTTTATTTTCTATAGGTGCTTTGAGTTCTTCAACTAATGCGTTAATACTTAGGGGTTCTGTCACCATTTGGCGGTGCAGCAAAACGTTGACTTTAACTTCTTTACCTACTGGCATTTGGGAACTGTTCGCCGGTACAATCATTATGTCAAATGGCGTCCACATTGATGTAAAGTTTATGCGTTTGAGCATTGTCACATCTTGATTCAAATCGCGCAGCAAGCCACTATCGGGGCGCATATCCAGGTATCCTGGTAGGCGTAGGGAATAAGCGGTGAGTGTGCCGTGGTGGGGGGAAGATAGGGTGATGAAACGCTGTACGCGGTTGATTCCTCCGAGTCGCTGGACGTAGTAGCGACTGACGATGCCACCCATGCTGTAGCCTACTATGTCTAAAGGCTGTTCTGGATCGAAGGTTTCAGAGATGTAGTCTGCGAGTTGCTTGGCCAGTAAGTCGAGGCTGAGGCTGCCGTCGTTGGGGGTGAGGTTGAGGCTGTGGACTGACCATCCGAGTTCGGTGAGGCGGGCGGACATTGTGTTGAAAATAATTTTTGTGTCCCAGATGCCGTGTAGGAGGATGACGGGATTGCGATCGAGCGAACTGTTCATTTGAAAAGAAAATTGCTTGCTAATTACAGCATAAATCACTCCCCTAGGGAGTTTTACCCCTACTAGGACAGCTAGCGAATCGGATCGAGGTACGATCGACAATGAGTGGGAATCCCTAACAAATTCTGAGATACTTTGTAAATAAGTGCAAAGCACTGTGAGTATTCATACCTAAAATTTGCTTTGATGAGGTAGCTTAAATATAGGCAAATGTAAATTTTGATGAATAAATGTAGACAAAGGTTGCCCTAGCTCGTAATCTAACTTTGTTGACAAGCTTGTACAAATTTCTCTAAAAGAACAAAAGGAGTAAGTCTAATGTTTGGTTTTATCAAAAATTTCTTCGGCGGTATTTTCGGCTTTTTCGGCAGACTGTTGGGCTTGAAAAAGTCTGAATATTTCCTAGATTTGGGCGAATCGGGAGCGAAGGAACCAGCAAAAGTTGCGCCTGCGAAGTCTGAGCCTGTGGCGATCGCACCGGCAAAAGTTGAGCCTGTTAAGTCTGAGAAGTCTGAGAAGTCTGAACCGGCTAAGAAGGCTAAGGTAGAGAAAAAGTCTAAGAAAGACAAGGAACCAGTCGCTAGCGTTCCTGCTAATACTCCCGAACCTGCGAAGATACCTGCAGCGGCAGCAACTAACGGGAAAGTGCCGAGTCAAGCTGAACCGAATCGGACTTTTGCTCCTAATAATTTAATGCCGACACCAAATGGAAGTCGTCGAACCCCTGGCCCCAGCATGAACAATTTCCGGGAAATGGCCCGTCAGGTGAAAACGAAATAGGAAATTGGGAATTGATAATAGGGAATTGGGCATGGGATAATTCCCAATGCTGGCGTTAACAAATTAAAAATGGGATTCCTCATTTTTAATTGTAACTCTTTGTTCTATTCCCTATTTTCTGGGTTTCTGAGGAAGGCTAATGCGCTGTATAGCTGAAAAGCTGAGTCCCAAGGAGTTTCGGATTTGCGCTCGACTTCTATATGAGATTCGATCTTGCTCAACATATTAGTGTAATCGAGCACTGTCTCGGCAAAGGGCGTAAATTCTGACCAAACTGTAACGTCAAGCTGGCGATCGAATATTTCCAGTAAGTTATTCCAGTTAATTCTGGTGGTACTTTGAGGAATTTGTTGAGAGTTTTTGACTCTCGATGTTTTGTTTTTCGGGTTCGGTGAAGTGGGAAGTTCGGCAGAAGCTTTGGTGAAGTCAACTCCTTGTTGAAATTCGTAACTTTGGTCGCAAATTCGCAGAATGCAGTTTCTGCTGGGAATGTGCAAGTCACAGATTTGAGCGTAATCTTGCCTGATTTCTCTGTGGCGAAATTGATCCTTTCTGCGGTTGGGGGAGTAGTCCATGACTTCGATGAACATCGGCAACAAGCCTTCTACTCTTTGGGTAACTTCTGACCAGCTAAATTCGATCGCACCGAGTCGCTCGAGTTTATCTTTGCAAACAACGGCTGGAGAAGAGAGAGAGTGGAAGTGTTGCACTCGGAAGATTTGGATTTTTTGAATATCGCTTAGGGTTGCCCAAAATACGGGAATGCCGGCGTTGAGGAGTTCTTGACCGTAAATTCGGAGTTCGGCGATGGGGCCAGTTTTGTAGAGTCTCCAGCCGCGGCTTTGGATTTGCATCCGGGTTGTGTAGGCGTCGATTTTAAAGATTCTGCTGATATTTTGTACGGCTGCGGCTTTGTTTTCGGGACTCACGGGTTCGAGGATAAGGAGTCCGGGTTCGAGGTTGCTGGGGTCGTTTTTGGCGGTTTCTATGGCTTGTTGGCGGAGGTTTTGTTGTGCGGTTTCAATCCGTTGAATAGCTTGGCGGGTCTGGGAGACGATTTTGGCGTTGGTGATGTCGCGGAGTATTTGTTTGTAGGTTGTTTGGGCTTTTTCGAGGTTGTTGGTGAGTTCGTAGTAGCGGGCTATATAGTATTGTACCCACGGATTTTCGGGGGATTCTTTTTGTAGTTGTTTGATGAGTTGGGCAGCTTGTTTGTAGTTTTTACCCTCTAGGGCGGCGACTATTTGGTTGATGTCTGTCATGGCGATTGCGGGAATGGCGTTGTTTCTATATTGGCTGATGTTTGGGTGGTTTCGCCACTGGTTAACAACTTTCGCTGTTATGTTAGTTTGGAATTTTGACCTGTTGGGAAAAATTAAGATTTAAATTTTTTAACCGCAGATGAACGCGGATGTGTATAGATGGATGTTGAGTGGATGTGAAAAAAAATATAAGTTAAAGCTGATTGGAATTAACGCTTAATGTGTAATTACCTTTGCTTGTGCGATCGCCTCCTTTAACAACTATTTTATAAGTGCCGTTACTAGGCAATTTTATAGTGAGTTGAGACTCTCGGCGATTCTGGGAGTTGCCTGTTTTTTCGGCAATAGTTTTGCCGCTGGTGTCCAACAGTGTTATGTTGTGGTCGAATGCTCTGCTTTTGAGGTCGATCGTAATAGATTGACCTGCCCGTCCTTGAAAGGTGTGTTCGCTGGGGTCGCCGTCTTTGAGGGTTCCCCGCTGCTGTAGGATGGAAAGGGAGGTGAGTTTTGGGCGATCGACATTGCTCAATTCTAAGGCGTAATTGGTCATGGGTACATCGAGGCCATTTCCTTCTCGGACTACGATGATAAAAGCTGTTTTGTTGTTGATATCTCGGACTATTTTGTCAATAAATTGGGATTGTATTTGTTTTGCTGCTAGAGGTTTAGGTTGGTTGAAGTTGGGTTTTGAGGTACAGAAAAGCACGGCTCCGTCTAGATAGCGGGCGGCGTAGAACCAATAGTTTTGACCGTTAGTTGTAAATTCGTTTCTGCTAAAGATAGTGAATCTTTCAAGTTGCGGTAGTTGCTGGTTGCGCTGACAATTTTTATCGATGTATATTTCGTTGGCTGATGGCAGTCGCTGGGCGAAAACTGCTGGTACGGTGGTGGTTACAATTGCTGAGATGAGGGTGAGGGTGAGGGTGAAGGGCGATCTGCTTTTCATAAATACTTGTTTCTCTTTATTGTTGTCAGGTATTGTACGCTGTACTTCCTATTTTATCTCTGTTTTAAATACTGTTCTAGTTCCGCAGTGCCCTGTTTCGTCATGCGCTCCAAACATTCATTGAGGAAACCTCCATAACCAGTACCGCCACGGTTTTTATAAACTTCAAATTCACAGGTTTTATCTCTTAACTTAATCCACCCTAATTGTGCTTCAGACAGTAGCGCCCGCTCTTCGCCACTCAATGAGGAAATCAGTTGTTTGTAAACCTCGTTCAGTCGTTTATCCGAGGCTTCGTAATTCAACCGAATACAAGTTCTGACTTGTGCATCTCCTTGCGGGCGATCGCAATTAATCTGTTGAGCAATGGGAAAGCTCGGAGATTGTGCAGAAACTGATGTTGTACCGAAAATTGCCAAAAGCGCGTGAAGCGAAGCTATCCCGTAGGGAATCGACCAAAAGCGCGATCGATCTTTCCTCAACTCTATTTTCATTCACCCTCAACCCACCTATTTTATGAATTATTTGTTATTTGTTGATATTAGCACTTTTCAAAGGCCGCTCCAACTAAAGACAAAGCCACAATCGGTGCTGTCACCGCTCTCAGAATTCTACTCCCCAAAGAAACAGCTTCAAAATCAAATTCGATCGCTCTTTCCACCTCACCCTCAGTCCATCCACCCTCCGGCCCAACAGCAATCACAATCGATAATTCTCCCCCAGCCGGGGGCGGGGACGGGGGCACCGCCCCTACCAAGGGGGGATGGAAAATACCAATCAAACAATCCCACAAATGCCGATTGTCGCCGCGAGCAACACAAATAAATCGATATTTTTGACCGCAATCTTTCACAGCAACATCAAACGAAACAGGCTCTAAAATCGTCGGCACAATTTGACGTTCCGACTGTTCCGCCGCCTCCGCAGCAATTCTCCTCCACCGATCGACCTTCTGAGAACTCGGTTTGAGCAAAGTTCGATCGCTCGTCACCGGCACAATACTTGCCACCCCCAACTCGGCCGCCTGCCTGACAACCTCATCAAAGCCATTTCCCTTGGGCAATGCCGCCATCAAAGTTACTTCAACGGGTAGCTCCCTGTTCACAGCAATCTCCTCTGCTATCGAGGCAAATAACCCGGTTTCCCGCACTTCTAGGACTGCTAACCACCAATGTCCCCGTCCGTCCATTGCAATAAATCGATCGCCCGCTTGCAAACGTAGCACTCGATTTAAATAATGCTGCTGTTCTCTAGTTAAGTCGATTTTGCGATCGCAAATTTGAGCGGCAGTAATTGCTAATCTTTGTAATTGAGGCATTGAATTTGGGATTGTTCGTTTTCTATTAGAGATTTTTTTATTTAACCGCAGAGAACGCAGAGAACGCAGAGGAATAGAGAATGAGAGGAGATAGGCAGGCGGGGTTTCAACAGTTCAAAAAACAATAAAGGCAAAGCATCTACAACCGGAATTATTTTACAAATTCAAGTTTTTTTCTGCAAATGCTCTGCCTTTATATTACTTTTGCCAGAAGTCTATTGAATACAATCGAAAATCACAAAGCGCAAATTTAAAATCGGCTTATGCTTCCTCCTTAATCTTCTTTAAATAAGTGGAAATCGCCTCTGTAGCTAGTTGTGTAATCGGCTTGCCCTGACGGGCTGCTTCTTCCTTGAGCTCGTTGTAGATTTCATCGCGGACGCTAATTCGACGGCGGACTTTGCCACCGCCAGCAGTGGCAGTCTCGTTTTCCTCGCCGTTACTAGACGTAACTTCTAATTCATTAATCTCAGTTGTCATCGAGTCAGCAGATTGGTAGTTGGTTACAAATTGACGGATAGATTCTAACCCGACGCGATCGCAAAAATTGCCAAAACTCTCGCTCAGTTGCCGTTTTTGCTTGAAATAAACAAAAATCGGCTCCAGAAAAGCTTCAAAATCATTGACGTGCAGCTTTTCCTCAATTGGTTTTGCCAGCCGCGTTTGTTCGGGAGAACCGCCCAGCCAAATCTGGTAGGATTCCGGCGAACTCCCGACAAACCCCAATTCTGCCATATAAGGGCGGGCGCATCCATTGGGGCAACCAGTCATCCGCACCACCAAATGCTCGTCTTGCAAGCCAACTTTGGTCAAAAGCGCCCGAATCCGCTCTAAAATGCTCGGCATCACGCGCTCAGACTCGGTAATCGCCAGCCCGCAAGTCGGCATTGCCGGACACGCCATCCCATAGCGCACCAATGGGTCGATCGCAGTTTCCCGCTGAATGCCGCATCGATCGAGTATTCCCTGAATTTCCTGTTTGATATCCGGCGAAATATCGTAAATCAGCACGTTTTGGTGGGGCGTCGCCAATATAGGCAAGTTGTACTTCTGCACAATTTCCCGCAAAGCCGTTTTTAGTTGAAATGAACCTTCATCCTTGATCCGGCCATTGTCCACGGAAATGCCGACAAACAGCTTGCCGTCTCCTTGTTCCTGCCAGCCCAAGAAATCAAAATACTTCCACTCAGGCAGCGGTTTAAAGGCTTCTAGCGGCTTGCCAAAATATTCGGCTACTTTTTCGCGGAACCACTGTACGCCTTTGTCGTTAATCAGGTACTTCAGCCGCGCGTGCCGTCTGTCTGTGCGATCGCCGTAATCTCTTTGGGTTGCTACAATTGCCTTGACCAAATCGTAAACATCATCCTTGGCAACATAGCAAATCTCGTCAGCAACCCGCGCAAAAGTCTCTTCTTTATTGTGAGTGCGGCCCAAACCGCCGCCAGCAAACACGTCAAAACCTTGCAACTCGCCAGCTTCATTGGTAATTACCACTAAGCTCAAATCCTGAGAGTACAAGTCAACTGAATTGTCTCCCGGCACGGTAACGGAACACTTGAACTTGCGCGGCATATAATGGCTGCCGTAAATCGGTTCTTCTTTGTCGTCGCTAAAGATTGTGCCGTTGCCGTTTTTCTGTCTCGCGGCCTTCACTGCGGGGTCTTCCTCGGCCGAAATAGCTTTTTCGCCGTCCAACCAAATTTCATAATAAGCACCGGTTTGCGGTGTCAGCAAATCGGCGACATTGTTAGCGTATTGCAGCGCATACTGGTATTCTGGGCGATTTTTGTACGGTGCTGGAGGCGCCATGATGTTGCGGTTCAAGTCGCCGCAAGCTCCCAAGGTTGACCCCATATTTTTAATAATTGAGGAAAACACTGCTTTAAGATTTTTTTTCAACACGCCGTGCAGTTGGAAACCTTGGCGCGTTGTGACGCGGAGCGTGTGGTTGCCGTATTCTTCAGATAGCTTGTCTAAGGCTAGGTATAATTGCGGCGGAGTGAACCCGCCGGGATTGCGGGTGCGGAGCATGAACTGATAATCTTTTTCTTGTCCTTTAACTCGATTGTCGCGGTTGTCTTGCTGGTACGAGCCGTGAAATTTGAGAATCTGAAGCCCCTCTTCGGTGAAGTGGGTAGTTTCTTGTAACAGTTCAGTCGCAACGGGTTCTCGTAAATAGTTGCTGCGTTCTTTGAGACCTTCTGATTTAGAGGGCTTGCGCGCAACAGGGGTTGAAGTGGAAGATGTGATCATGGGAATGTATAGTGCCAGTTATAATTAGATACAGCCGATCGAATATTTCTTGAAATTTTGACACTTGACAAATTTGCACTTGACAAATCTCCTCAGAAATGCTGTGTCGGATATGTTGACAACTCGGTTAACAACTCGGTTAACAAGTAAGTTAATAACGGTAATCCGCTAGGAATTCTGATGTTGTTCAATTGTAACACGATCGAGCCCGGCCTGAAAAATTGTAATTAAGAGTTTATACTTTCGATCGCTTAAGTGTACGAAACTTTAGAAATAATTAACCTCAACCTTTGAAACTATGTCACTGTATGACGAAGACACCTTTGTGGTCTTAGAAACAAACCAGTCAGAGCAGTTTTTGACTGCGGCGGAACTGTTAGAAAAGCTCAAAGCCGTATTAACCGAGGAACATGAAGATTTGCCGCAGGACGTGGATAAAATATCTGGGGTGGAAGCTCAAGCCAAGTATTTGATTGATACTTATTGTGAATTAGATGTCGGGCAGGGAAAATATTTGCAGTGGTATGCAGTACGGTTAGAAAAGTAATTTTGGAAATAGGGCATCGCGCATAGGGCATTGGTTATTAGAACCAAAAAGTAACAAGTAACAAATAAAAAATAACAGGTAACAAGTAACACATAACCAATAACAACCAACTAATGCCCGATGCCCCATGCCCAATGCCCCATGCCCTATTCTTTCTAATTAATCTTCCAACTGTTGAACCGATGATACTTCAACTGCGGTAACATCGATCGTACCGGGCGGTGTCAAGCGACTAAAATGACCTTCCTCTATTTTCAGAGGTTCGCCGCAGTTGGCACACTGAAACTGAGTTTGATTTAAAGCTGTAAATTCGTACTGACAAACTGGACAGTTGTCCTCAATTAAATTGCGTTTCAGCCACCACTGAAGCGCGAAAAATGCGACCACAGGCGTCAGCAACAAAAAAGCTAGTACAATCAACACTGATTTAACTATCCAACCCAAACCAATAGACACCAACAAACACGCGATGCCCAGCAGTATCAACCAATTGCTAATACGGGGTAGGTTTAAAGAAATTTTGGGGGTGCCTTGGTTCACGGTGGTCTCCTTGGGTGTCTTTGCACGTAGGCATAACTCTATCCTACTCAGAAAATCACGCAGTTGTTCGAGTTAATTTTCCCATCATACACGGAGAAACCGCTCTCTACGTTATAAGTTAATCAGAGTGAGAGGGTTGAAAAATTCCTTGTAAGGATTGACAAAGGGATTCAAAACTAAATCTTGCCAGGGTTTGTTCTCTCAACCAGTGGCGATCGCACCTTTTATCCTCTCCTCGCAGCATTTCCACACAAGCAACCGCTACTGCTGCTGCATCTCGGTGGGGAACTCGCCATCCCAGTTTACCATCTTGCAGCGGATCGGCCGACCCGTCCGCGTCTCCCGCGAGTACGGGTACTCCGCAAGACAGCGCTTCCAAATAAACTATACCGAAGCCTTCCTGGGAGGGCATTACATAAGCATCGGCCAACTGGTAATGTGCTGCTAAATTTTCTGTCGGTACAAAACCCGCAAATATTACTCTTTCGGTAACTCCCAAATCCTCAGCGAGTTTGGCTAATCTAGATCGATCGTCTCCGCGTCCAATAACTAAGTATTTCACATTCGGAAAAGTTTCGGCTATTTGCGGCAAAGCTTGAATGGTGACATCGACGCCTTTGTAAATATCTGTCGATCGCAATCTGGCTACAGTCATCAATATTTTAGCACCAACCAGATTGTACTGCTCTAATAAATCCTGTGGCTTGTGCCCAGTCGTAAATATATTTTCATCTACCGTACAAGGCACTATTTGGAACTTTTCAGGATTTAATTGGTTAATTTCGCAAGTGCGATCGCGCGTGTACCTGCTAATAGTCCAAATACTGTCAGCTTTACTCATTGCTGCTTGATATTTGGGCGGAAGCGGTTCCCACACTTCCTTGCCGTAAGTTAAAATAGTGTAGGGAATTCCCAAGGGTTGGCACAGAATTTGAATTAGCGGTGCGAGTTTGATGTGACCGCAAAAAACCCGCTGCGGTCGTTTTTGCAGCAAGCGACTTAGTAATACTTTAACAAACTTAAGACGACCCAAGCCGGGATTCTCGGTTTTGAGGTAATAAAATTTCAGATTTTTTGACTCGTAAGGATTGTTGCAGTCTGGGGAATCTCGCAACAGCAAAACTTCAGCTTGTGGCGGCGAGTTTGTCCCTGCGGTTATGGACAGGTAAGCTTTGAAAATGTCTTTAATGTAGGATTGAATGCCGCCTTCGCTGGCAAATATTTCTAGGAAACAGAACACGTAATTTGCCGATCGCATCTCAGATTTACCCATTAACAGCGCAGACAATTATTGCAGTATAGTGATTTTGCCAAAAAGGGCGATCGCCATTGTCCATAGCTTTTAAACCATGTCAAGATGACTGTAGTTGCAGGTTTTACAGCCAAATATTCGACTTATCTACTCTCACCGTTGATTTTGAGTGACTATCTGCTTTTTTACTAGGGCTTTTTAACGGGCTGCATTGGTGAGTGCGAGACTTTGTTTGCAGTTTACTATAATCTACCGTAATTGACTGTAAACTTAATGATTTTTTACAACATCCTACCCCAAGTAAAATTTAAGATTTATTGAGTTGGTGCGGCGCGCCCGACCAGACTGAGGATTACCAGAGCGATGCCGATCGAGGATCTCGCATTTTTAGTTTGTGGTGAAAGTATGGTCTATCCAAAGATAGATATAGAGCCCGTATGTAACTGTTATCATCAGCAACATAGAGAGTTAAATTAAATATGACTCTGCCAGGTTTAAAAAACAACTTCTGAAAGATTTTGTCTAAAATATTCTCCTAAAATTTTCTCACGCCTTGCTAAAAAATAAATGCTCATAAAGCATTAAAAAAATTAAGAGTGTTGATTATTTTTGAATCTAGGAGAGAGATGCAATATTCATATCTTTTCCGTTTTTCAAAGTAGTCTAGCGAGCCGAGCGAGAAAGTTTCACGAGCAGAAAATAAACACGATCTCGTACAATCATGTACAAAGAAAAGCCGTTTACCTAAAACATTAGGTATTCGAGCTTAAACCTAACAAAAGCTAATGTTAGGTTGGCAACGTCATATTTACGAGCGACTCTCTCCAAACGAGCATTCATTGGAGTTTGAGGTGAAACGAGTAACGATCGCACTCAGTCTTTTTAGTCTACTCAGCAGCACTCTGGCAAGTTGCACCGCAGCTTCCCAGAACGCTCAAAACAGTATACAACCAAGCAGCTCCGAACTTTCATCAGTTGCTGTAGCAGTCCGCGACCTCGGCAATCCATTCTTCGTACAAGTTGGCAAGGGCGCTGAGGCCGCAGCCAAGAAAATCGGCGGTGCAAACGTGAGGACAACTCTCGTTTCCAGCGGCGACGATTTAAATCAGCAATTTAATCAAATCGAAAACTTTATTGCCTCTAATGTCAGCATGATTGTACTCAATGCTGCGGACACCAAAGGCATTGCACCCGCTGTCGAAAAAGCCAAGCAAGCCGGAATTCCGATAATTGCAGTTGATACCGCCGCCGAGGGAGGCGTTGATGCCACAGTTACTTCAAATAACGTGCAAGCTGGCGAAGTAAGCTGTCAATATATAGCCGATCGCTTGAAAGGAAAAGGCAGCGTTGTGATTATCAACGGGCCTCCCGTCGCTTCAGTGGTCGAGCGAGTTCAGGGTTGCCAGAGTGTCTTCTCCAAATATCCCGATCTCAAAGTTCTTTCCAAAGATCAGAACGCAGAAGGCAGTCGCGATGGTGGGTTGAGAGTTATGAGCGATTTGCTTACTTCCTTCCCAAAAATTGATGCTGTTTTTGCAATTAATGACCCCTGTGCCATTGGTGCAGAATTAGCAGCCAAGCAAGCACAAAGGAGCGAGTTCTTCATTGTGGGAGTCGATGGTGCACCTGAAGCTTTAGATGCGCTCAAGCAGAACAACAGTTTATTTGTGGCTACAGCAGCTCAAGATCCATTTCGCATGGCAGCCAAGGCCGTTGAAGTCGGGAACGACATTCTCAAAGGAAAAAAGCCAGCCAATCCAAACATTCTGATTCCAGTCGCGCTGATTACTCGCGAAAACGTCAATCAACATAAAGGCTGGACAAGTGAATAAACCAGGACTTACTGGCAACCGAGTTGTTTGTGAAATTACTTCTTTTTAGTAGTCATTCTGCTATTGAGAGGAGTAAAGTGGGCCATGCGTACCTACAGATATACCTGCCGTTAATTCCACAAATTGATGGAGCCAACCTCGACTTGTAATTCGCCTAAAATTACGGTATTTGCGATGGTAAATAGCACTCAAGATTCAATTAAAACTAAGCCCGTCCTCGAAATGCAAGGTATTAAAAAAACCTTTAACGGTTTTGTAGCCTTGCACGATGTAAATATCACCGTTTACCCGGGCGAAGTCCACGCCCTCATGGGGGAAAACGGTGCGGGCAAAAGTACGCTGATGAAAATTCTGGCGGGAGCCTACATAGCCGATGCAGGCGAAATCAGAATTGACGGTCAAGCTGTTAAGATGACAGACCCCGCTCAAGCCAGAGATTTAGGGATAGCGATTATTTATCAAGAACTCAATCTTGCCCCCAATCTGACAGTTGCTGAAAACATTTTTATGGGCAGCGAGCTGAAGAAAGGAGGTACATTTTTAGACCAAGATGAAATGCGGCGCAAGGCATCTGAGGTCTTGAAAAACCTCGATGCAAATTTTGAGGCGGGAGACCTGGTTTCGACACTTTCAATTGCCGAACAGCAGCAAGTGGAAATAGCTAGGGCGCTCAAACACAATAGCCGAATCTTAGTGATGGACGAGCCGACGGCCGCGCTTTCAGAGCGGGAAACAGATAAGCTTTTTGAAGTGGTTCGCCGCTTGCGGAATGAGGGCATTGCTATTATTTATATCAGCCACAGAATGGCCGAAATTTATGCCCTTGCCGATCGCGTGAGCGTCATCCGAGATGGCGGGTATATTGGCTCTCTTGAAAAGCACGAAATTTCGGCAGAGCGCCTGGTGGAAATGATGGTGGGTCGTTCTTTACAGGATTTGTACGAAAACAAGCATCAAATAACACCGGGTGCAGTAGTTCTTGAGGTAACAAATTTAAGCGACGGCCGCAAAGTAAAGCCTGCCACTTTTCAACTTCATGCGGGCGAAATTCTGGGTTTAGCTGGTTTAGTTGGCGCCGGCAGAACAGAACTTGCCCGCCTGATTTTTGGTGCAGATAGAAAGGTAAGCGGTGAAATAAAACTGGAAGGTCGTCCTCTCAATGTCTCGACACCCGATGAAGGAATGGCCGCCGGAATTGCTTACGTGCCAGAAGATCGCAAGGCTCTTGGACTATTTTTAGAGGCTAGTTCGGGTGAAAATATCACCATGAATGTCCTCGATCGAGAAGCAAAAGCTGGCATTATTAACTCAAATTTTCTGTTGAAAATTGTCAATGATGCTATTAATAATTTGCAGATTCGCCTTGCAAGCCCGAGCATCAGGGCAATGGATCTTTCTGGGGGGAATCAGCAGAAGTTGCTGCTAGCCCGTTGGTTGGCTATCAACCCAAAGGTACTTTTGCTAGATGAACCGACGCGGGGTGTGGACATTGGCGCAAAAAGCGAAATTTATCGAATTATTAGCGATTTGGCAGCCAAAGGTGTAGCTATTTTGATGATTTCCAGCGAACTGCCGGAAATTGTGGGAATGAGCGATCGCGTCTTAGTGATGCGAGCAGGAAGCCTCGTCGGTGAAGTAGGCGGATCGACTGGGGAAAAGATTACGCAAGAAAACATTATGGCTTATGCCACTGGTGCAAAAGAGGTAGTAAAATCATGAGTCAAACGCAAACAAAAACCAGCAGAAATTCAGGGGGCGATCGGCAGAAAGCAAGTAAAGCTCAAGCTTGGAAAAACTTTATCCAAGTTGCCGGTATCCTGCCGATTTTGCTTGCCATCTGTGTAATTTTTTCCCTGGTAACGCCCAACTTTCTTTCATTAGGAAATTTGATCAATGTCATTCGGCAAGCCTCGATCAATATTGTCCTAGCTACCGGCATGACTTTTGTGATTTTGACGGGCGGAATTGACCTTTCAGTAGGGTCAATTTTGGGCGTGACGGCAGTTGTCGGGGTGCTGGTTTCCTTAGTTCCAGGTCTGGGTTGGTTTGCCGTACCGGCTGCGTTAATAGCCGGAGTCTTTTTGGGATTGCTTAACGGCTCGCTAGTTGCCTATTTAGGTTTGCCTCCGTTCATCGTCACCCTCGGTTCTTACACAGCTTTGCGGGGAGTTGCTTATTTAGTAGCTAACGGCACTACCGTTATCAATAGAAATTTGAATTTTGCTTGGGTAGGTAACAATTATCTCGGCCCAATTCCCTGGTTAGTTGTTATCGCTTTCCTCGCAGTTTTAGCGAGTTGGTTTGTCTTGCGGCGGACGGTTCTAGGGAGGCATATTTACGCCGTGGGAGGCAACATTCGGGCAGCACGATTGACAGGTATTAAGGTGAGTCGGGTGCTGTTATTTGTCTATGGCGTGAGCGGGTTGCTTTCTGGTTTAGGTGGAATTATGAGCGCCTCGCGCCTCTACAGTGCGACGGGGATGTTGGGGCAAGGCTACGAATTAGATGCGATCGCTGCTGTAATTTTGGGAGGTACGAGTTTCACAGGTGGAATTGGTACTATTTGGGGTACTTTGCTCGGGGCTTTAATTATTGCCCTGCTCAACAATGGACTAACTCTCATGAATGTGTCTTTCTTCTGGCAGTTAGTTGTGAAAGGTCTGGTGATAATTATCGCAGTGACGATTGACAAAGTTCGCACCGGTTCAAGCGCAGCGTAATATTGCTAATTCGGTTGATCGGTTCCTTATGCGGAGCTTCGTCATATGCAAATCCAGCATTTTCCTCACCTGATTACTGCTTTTATACTGGGAACACCTGGTGTATTTCTACTAACATCATCCCCAAGTTTTGCTGCACCAATTGATAGATTAGTTGCTCCTGAACCGTTAAATACCTTGGCAGAAAAACCCTTCGCGCAGGTGAATTCTGTCTCTCAACTGTCGGATGTAAAACCGACTGACTGGGCGTTTCAGGCGCTGCAATCTCTAGTAGAACGCTACGGCTGCATTGCCGGTTATCCTGACGGCACCTACAGAGGAAACCGTGCTATGACGCGGTACGAATTTGCAGCAGGATTGAATAGCTGTCTCGATCGAGTCAGCGAACTAATTGCCACAGGAACAACCAACCAGATTACTGGGGAAGATTTAGCGATCGTCCAAAAGCTGCAAGCAGAATTTGCCACTGAATTATCGGTGTTGCGGGGTCGAGTCGATGCTCTAGATGCACGCACAGCCGAACTAGAAGCGCATCAGTTCTCGACTACAACTAAGCTGAATGCGGAAATTATCGTGGTGGTAACAGATACCTCCGGTAACAGTGTTGGGGATTCGCGCGATCGCACCAACACTATTGTTGCCAACCGCGGCCGATTAAATTTTGAAACCAGCTTCACCGGTCGCGATATGCTGAGAACCCGTTTGGAATTCGGCAACTTGGGCAGGATTGCCGATGAGACGGGTACAAATATGACGGCCTTGAACTTTGATGGCAATGTCGATAACACAATCACCGTCCCTCACGTATTGTATGTCACCCCGCTGACCTCTAATCTGGCGCTGACCGTCGGCCCCACAGGTGTCGGGTATCCCGATATTACGGATTTACTGACTCCTCCAACGATCGCCAGCGATAGTGAGGGAATTCCCTCGAAGTTCGGACAATACAATCCCCTCTACCGGCGGGGAGGTGGCGGTGCTGCTGTCAACTGGACGATCGTCAAAAACCTCACCCTGACTGTGGGCTATATAGCCGGAAATCCCAATCTCTCGCAGCAAAGTAACGGTTTATTCAACGGTTCCTACAACGCTCTGGTTCAGCTTGCCTACCGGGGCGATCGCGGAGCCATTGGCGTAGCCTATTCTCGTACCTTTGCACCAAGCGGTAAAGCCGACCTCACAGGGGGTACGGGCAGTTTTTTGGCTGCGCGACCTTTTGGGGACAATATTGCTACATCCAGCGATTCTGTAGGCGTACAAGGATTCTACCGCCTTGCTCCCCGGTTGCAAGTTCACGGTTGGGGCGTTTATACTCGCGCCAATGCCGAAAATTCCGGTGTTAGCAGCGTTTCTGATGGTAGAGGTGGCGTGGTTTTGCTAAATGTTGACGGTGACGATCGCGCCGATATTGTGTATGCAGCGATCGGGATAAGTTTCCCAGATGTGGGAGGCGAAGGCAATCTACCGGGGATTTTAGTGGGTTTACCAGGTCGCGTGACGAACAGTAATGTCCGCCGCGAGAGAGATACTTCCTATCACATTGAAGCCTTCTATCGCTTTCAGGTCAACGACAACATTTCCATCACCCCTGCTGCTTGGGCCGTTGTTAATCCTGAGAATGACAGCCGCAACGACACTCAATGGGTTTGGTTGCTCCGCACTGGCTTTAACTTTTAACCGGAAAGATATTTTAGTAACTTGGTCCTAGACGCAAAAACCCAGTTTCTTGACGTAATTGCCTCATTTGAGACGATAATCGCGAGAAACTGGGTTTTTTAGACTGATAGTGCGTCCAGGGCTTCCAGTCCATGCCACACAACAAAAAACCCCTACCATCGCTGGCTGGGGTAGAAAATTATCAGGGTGCATCTACTAATATTTGCAACTATAACATACATTTGTGGGGTGTCACCCTCCATGGGTGACACCCAACGAAGATTTTGAGTCAGAATAAATTATGATTCAATCTGCCAATGATTAACAAAGCTTCTATATCATCTCGTTCTGTCCCAGCCGATCTAAAATTTAAGATTTAGAATAAATCTGTGCTAGACCTCAAATTAATCCGAGAAAACCCGCAAGCCGTGCAGGAAAGCCTCAACCTGCGCGGAGGTAACTATGAAATCGAGCCGATTTTGCAATTAGACAAACAGCAGCGGGAGTTGGAGGGCAAGCGATCGCAACTACAAGCCCGCAGCAACGAAATTGCCAAACTCATCGGTCAAAAAAGAAAATCGGGTTTACCCCTCGAATCTCCCGAAATTCAGGAACTGCAGGCAGAAGGCAACGCAGTCGGCACCGAGTCGAACGAACTGCAAGCACAGGAAAAAGAGCTAAAAGCTCAAATAGAAGCTTTATTGCTACCGCTGCCAAACTTGCCGAGTCCGTCAACGCCGATCGGCAAAAATGAAGAGGAAAACGTCGAAATCCGGCGCTGGGGAGACGAATACATTCCCCAAAATTCCGGTATTTTACCGCACTGGGAAATCGGCGAAAAATTAGGAATTATCAACTTTGAACGGGCAGTAAAAATCGCTCAGCCCCGCTTTGTGAGCTTAATGGGAGCCGGGGCAGCCCTGGAAAGAGCGATTATTCAATTCATGCTCGACCGCCACACAAAAGCCGGTTATGTAGAAGTAATTCCCCCATTTTTAGTTAACACTGAATCCCTCACAGCTACGGGTCAATTACCCAAATTTGCTGAAGAAAGTTTCAAGTGCGACCAAGATGATTTATGGTTAATTCCTACTTCCGAAGTTCCGGTTGTCAATTTGTACAGAGGTGAAATATTAACAGCAGAACAGTTGCCAATTTATCACTGTTCTTACACTCCTTGTTTTCGCCGCGAAGCTGGCAGTTACGGCAAAGATACGCGGGGATTAATTCGATTGCACCAATTTAATAAAGTTGAATTGGTAAAACTCGTGCATCCGAGTACCTCCGAGGCAGAGCACGAAAAGTTAGTGCAGGATGCTGAGGGAGTTTTGCAGGCGCTGAAATTGCCTTATCGGGCGATCGCGCTATGTACCGGCGACTTGGGTTTCGCGGCCGCCAAAACCTACGATTTAGAGGTGTGGCTGCCATCGGCGGGCAAATACCGCGAGATTTCCAGTTGTTCCAACGTCGCAGATTTTCAGGCGCGACGGGCAAATATTCGCTTTAAAGAAGCGGGTAAAAAAGGCACTCAATTCGTTCACGCGCTGAACGGTTCCGGTTTAGCTGTGGGTCGGACAATGGCAGCAATTTTGGAGAATTACCAGCAGCCCGACGGAACTGTAAAAGTGCCGGAAGCCTTACAACCCTATTTGGGACGGGAAGTTTTATAGACAAGATAATTCGGCGATTAACTGGTTGCCCAGGCTCTGCCTGGGAACCGATGTACAGAGGCTCTGCCTCGCTTGCTTGCGAAAATTGCAGGCAGAGCCTGTGGATCTCCGTTACCAGGCTCTGCCTGGTAACGAGTAACGAGTAAAACTATTGTGGTGTAGGCATCCTGCCTGCCCTTGGCTGGCTGTTTACCAGATATCTATTACAGTTTGAGCAGTGCTTCCTTAATGTCCAGGGCTAAAAATCTATCCAATGCTAGATACATCCAATAAACAGATAACTGACTATCACTGCTAGTCTTCTGAAATCCCAAAGCCAGGCACAGTTTTTCGTACATGGGGTGAATCATTAGCGTGTACAAGTCGCAAAGATTGGGAAAATCTGTTTGCATTTCGCCTAAAACTTTTTGTGAGTCTTCGAGAAAAGCAATGCGGTATTCTGACAAATACTGCGGATCGATCATCCAACTGCGGACAAATACTGACTGGCAATTTAGATCTCCTGGTAGCGCCATCTTGAAAGGATCGATATCGGAAATAGAACTTAAATGAAGCCCTTTACTAGCAGCATTAAAAAAATTAACTTCAGATTCGCTAGCTGTGGGATAAAGTAAGTAAAATCCGACTGGATTTAGATTATCTGAGCGGCGCAAAACTCGCATTCCTTTTGAGTATTGACTGGCAAAAAGCCGGAGGATTTTAGCAATTTTGTGGGGAACGGCGTTAGTGTTTCGGTTCATCCAGTTGTAATTGGTGGCTAATAAATTGGCAACGGGAATCGCGTCGCACCGAGGGTTGAAATCATCTAATTGGAGTTGTACAGGCTTTTGAGGTTCGGCGGTATCTAAAATTTCTGAAACTGGTTGAATTTGAATTGCCGTAGCGTTACCATCAAAGTGTTTTGCGATTAATCCGAGTGCTGCTAATTTATCTAACATCATTCCGGCGGCGCGATCGCTCCCGCGATCGGAATCGCAGTAAAATAGTTCGGCGGCTTCCCGGTGAGTGCACTGCACTTCTGTTGCTGGCACTTCCAGTTTCGCCAGCGGTGGTTTGAGACGGGGCTGGCTTTCCTGAAGCTGTTTCACCGATAAGTAAACCCAAAGCCTGATAAAGCATTCAGCCCTAGTGCGAGTTACGCCTACTCGTTTCATCAACAGCGAAACAGCCGTGCGGCGTTGAGAAGGAGAATACCAAGTATCTAGTTTTGCAATATCCATTTCAGTCGGGAAGCTGCGAAGGAACTCTAGTTACATATTGGCTCAATTACATAAAACTTCACCCCGCTTCAGGTAACTTGTTGCCGCTGTTGCTCAACTTGCCTGATTTCCAGCGACTCTACAAGATAGCTGCTTCCTCCTTGCAAGTTCACGGCTTCACAAAGCACCATCAATTTTAGATATTTTCTGGCTTGATTTAACAAAGCAACGAACCCGAGTAAATTAGCAACTTTGGAGGTTGACGCCATGTACAGTGCTTATATCAATCGGATGGGAAAATTTTTGCCGGGAGAACCAATTAATAATGATGAGATGGAAGAATATCTCGGCAAAATTGCCTCGCGCCCTTCGAGAGTCAGGCAGCGAATTCTCAACAGCAACGGCATTCAACAGCGCTACTACGCGATCGACAAACAGCAGCAAACACTATATTCTAACAGCCAAATGGCAGCGTTTGCCGTCCGTGACGCGATTTCTCAGTCAAATCTGGAACCAGGGGCGATCGACTTATTGGCCTGCGCTACCACTTTACCAGACTTATTAGTACCGGGATTTGCCAGCACAGTACACGGGGAACTTTCCGAATTATCTCCCCTAGAAATAGTTTCAACTCAAGGAGTTTGCTGTGCCGGAGTTAGTGCTTTAAATTACGCCACATCTCAAATCGAACTCGGCAAAAAACAAACCGCCATTGCCGTCGCTTCCGAATTTCCCTCGCGCCTGTTCAAAAACACCAAATTTGAAGCAGAGACTTCAGTGCAAGCGGGAAAATCCCTGCCTTTCGATACAGAATTTCTGCGCTGGATGCTTTCCGACGGTGCGGGAGCATTGTTGCTCCAAAACCATCCCAGCGCGACAGGAATTAGCTTAAAAATAGAATGGATTGAACTCGTTTCTCACGCCAATGCTTATCCTGTTTGTATGTATTCAGGATTAGCCAACGAAACATCCACTAAAAGCTGGTTGGATTATTCCTCCTACCTTGATGCAGCCACAGCGGGAGCTTTTGACTTGCGGCAAAATATTCGCTTGCTGGACAATGTAATGAAATTAGGCGTTGAAGGTTGGCTGCGGTTGATTAAAACCGGGAGAGTTTGTCCGCAGGAAATCGACTGGCTGCTGTGCCACTATTCGTCTCACTTTTTCCGGGGGCAAATTGTAGAACTTCTGGAACAAGCAGGCTGCATGATTCCTGAAGAAAAATGGTTTACCAACTTATACACACGGGGAAATACAGGTTGTGCCTCGATTTATTTAATGTTAGAAGAATTGTTCAATTCTGGCAAGTTGCAACCGGGACAGAAAATCTTTTGTTTCGTGCCGGAAAGCGGCCGGTTTACAACGGCATACATGATGTTAACTGCTGTGGAAAATACCCATAAGCCTATGAGTTCTCAAATTTCTAACTTTCATGAGGTTCCCGAAGCTTCGCCTCTCGAAAGCGCTAAACCCGAACACCCCAACTCTCCGCAAGCTTATTTGTTGCGGGAGTTAGCAGGGATTTGGCTGAAGTTCGATCGCGAAATTCGTTCCGTTCCCATTGTCCGCAAATTGTACCGGGGAGAGTTTACAATAGAAGATTATCAAGCTTTGCTGTGCAATCTCCGGCCACAAGTTGTAGAGGGAGCTCGCTGGATTGCTCGCGCTGCTTCTAACATGATTGACTTTCGCCTGCGATCGACTTTTATCGGCCATGCCCAAGACGAACACCGCGACTATCAAATGCTTGAACAAAATTATGTTTCTGTGGGCGGTGAATTGGCAAAAATTGTGGAATATGATAAGAATATTGGCAGCGAAGCACTATCAGCTTTTATCTTCCACCAAGCATCGCGGGAAAATCCGGTTGATTTAATTGGCAGTATGTTTATTATCGAAGGATTGGGAAATCAGTTGGCGGGAAAGTGGGCCAAACAAATTCAAGAAACTCTCGGTTTGCAAGATGAACAAGTATCGTTTTTAGCGTACCACGGATCTAATGACGAGTCGCATTTAGCCAAACTGGAAAATTTGATTAATGCCGAATGGATGACAGATGATATTGCCCGCCGCATTGTCAAAACCGCTCGCGTTACTGCTCGTTTATATTTGCTGCAATTGGAGGAAATTCGCTAATGCAAAAGCTGCAAAAACAAGATACCGAAAATCTCCCAGATGAGCGAAAAATCCCTTACGCTACCAAACCCTACAACCGCCGAGATCCGAATGTTTGGGATGTGCTGTTTTGCGATCGAGCTATTCCCGTAGATTTAGTCGCAAAAGCATACATGATGCGGGATTTGCGAAACTGGACTCGCAATTATTTACTCATTCCCATCAAAGTAATTGCTAACTTGTTGCTGGCGGTAATTATGACAACAAAGCGCCTGTTGCCATTTCAATTTCGCGCTTACACTTTAATGCACAAATCGGCTGCATTTTTCCTAAATAATTTTGTCTCGCCCGAAGCTTGTTATTTAATTGTCCGACACATCTGCATCGGCTCCAACATTATCAACTTCTTGATTGACAACGGCCCCGACACCCAGATAGAAAAGTCAAAGCTTTATCCGCGCACTGTTAGCGATTTAGCTAACAATGCGTTTCTCGAACACGACTTAATTCTCTATAACTTTGTCTGGGATTACAACCAGGCAATGCTGACAAATCCTAACTGGTTGCAAGTCGTGAAAAAACGGGAAATAAATTATGATAGCATTCAACCAGTAGAAGTTGCTATAGATTTTGAAAAACGCAGATGGCTCAACATTCTGGATTTAGAATCGGCGATCGAATTGTTTAAAGTTTTTTATTCTTTGTGTTTGACTAGCGACGAATTTGCGCGAGCAGTGATGTCGCTTCAGTTAGATGAAAACTTCGGACTCTATGTCAGCGAGATTACCGGAAATTGCGACTGGAATCATGTAATTGTCAATCGCCATCCGCTAGCGCCAAATAGTCCGTTTAATGCGGCACGCGACTTGTTTTTGCACGGAATAGTTTCGGAATATCTCTATCGGTATTTGGAACTGCAAAAAGAGATGAGAAATGTTTCAAAGTAAGGTGCTTATGTAAGTGCAACGTAAGCACCTTACGAATATAAGGAGCGCGTCCAATAACTTTTTGCGTAAGTCCTGAAGTTTGAAAGAATGGTTAATTTTTATGTCAAAAATCAATAGGAAAACTCAAGCTGTTGCTAGCTGTGCTTGTTCTACTGCTTTGGGCACAGTCTGATTTACCACAATCCACTTGCCTGTAATTGGGTCGCGGTAAGTAATAAACGGATTAGATTTTAAAGGTTGACTGCAAGGTTTAGCGCCCATTTCTACACACTCCCAATAAATGGTATTGAATAACTACTACAACACCATACCTTTAATAATCGGATATTTTGCCTAAAATCCGCGTGATTTACAACTCAACAATAGGTGATATTTTAGGTGTGTTTTGGTGACATAGAACACTACCTAATGTGATTTAAAACTGCGTTGGCAGTGAGCAGTATCACCAAAAACCTTCCGTAAAAAAAATCGGCCTTCTGGTTTTTACCTTCTACCTTTAAGAGGGCCACTCTTTTCAGTATACATCTGATATTATTAAGTAAGGTAAAGACGTTTATCAGAGATCCCCTCACAAACTTATGGTGCTATTTGGATTTGGCAAAAAGTCGAGCCTGCCCTCTCCCCAAGAGGCCTTGCCGGGGCGGGCAGAGTCGATGTCGGTACCGGCAACTCACTTTGTTAACGGCAATCCGCTCAAACCTCCCTTTCCAAACGGCATGGAGACTGCCTTGTTTGGCCTGGGCTGTTTTTGGGGAGCAGAACGCAAATTTTGGCAACAAAATGGAGTTTTTTCGACGGCTGTTGGCTACGCGGCCGGGATTACTCCGAATCCTACTTACAACGAAGTTTGCAGCGGGATGACGGGACATAATGAAGTAGTTCTGGTTGTGTTCGATCCCAAAGTAATTAGTTACGAAACGCTGCTCAAAGTTTTTTGGGAAAGTCACAATCCTACTCAAGGAATGCGTCAGGGTAATGATTCGGGTACTCAGTACCGATCGGGAATTTACACGTATTCAGCCAGCCAAAAGCAGCTAGCTGAAGCTTCGCGCGATGCTTACCAGCAGGCTTTGACTGCGGCCGGTTACGGCAAGATTACCACTGAAATTATTGATGCTCCTGAGTTTTATTACGCAGAAAGCTATCATCAGCAGTATCTTGCTAAAAACCCGAACGGTTATTGCGGCTTGGGCGGTACTAAGGTTTGTTTGCCTGCTATGTCTCAGGCTTAAAAATGAACCCAGCTTAGGGATAGGAACACATAGTTCAGGACAAAACATTGTTGTGTCCTTAAAACATAGATCAGGACACAACAATGTTGTCTCCCTACAATATATCTGGTAGGTCGTTGCTCCTAGCCCGCCACAAAAAGCGGAATATGTTAGTAATAGTTGAAAATAGGTAATAAATGCTGAATGCTGTTGTAATTATCAATATACTAATATCTGTAGTCTGTTTTTATATCGCTGCGAGGGTGTGGAAAATCAGGCGGACGATCGCACGTTTGGAAATGCGGCTCGCAGCTATGGAACGCACCAGCAGCAAGGTCCTCAGCACCTCGCCGGATTTCCTTGGTAAAAGGCAGCAAGGTACCCGCCAACTGCGACGGCGTTATCAACAACTGGAATTGCAACTGCAACAGGTTCAGCAACTTTTGGGATTGCTAGGTTTGGGACGGATGCTTTGGTCCAGGCGCGCTCGACCTTTGAGGTAAGCTATCCTAAAACTGTCGCCCCTGCTGACTCTCTAGGATTGTCAACAATATTTCTACCTTTGCAAAGGGGTGCGATCGGGCAAACGCCCCTAAAATTGGTGTATGGAGAGAAGTTATAAAAATGTCAACTAAACGTTCAGGATTCTTTATTGGCGGTTTGCTTGTGGGTTCTGCGATCGGGGCCGTGACTGGCTTGCTGATGGCACCGCGACCGGGCAAGGAGACGCGGCAGATATTGAAAAAATCGGCCGATGCTTTGCCGGAGTTGGCGGAAGATTTATCGACTAGCGTGCAGTTGCAGGCCGATCGACTTTCTGAAACTGCAATCCGAAATTGGGACGAAACTTTGATTAGACTCAAAGAGGCGATCGCCGCCGGTTTGGAAGCGACTCAGCGGGAACGCCAAACACTGTCGGAAAGTGAAGCTGAAGTGAGTCCCCCGTCGCGCCCTCCCATCCGCTAAATGACCTGAAATCTTAAACCCCCAATCCCAGATTCAAGTGAGTGATCCCATATTTTGGCTAGGACTTTCGATTTTGCTAGTGGCAGTTAGCCTGACTGCTGTTTTAGTGACTTTAATACCTGCGGTGCAAGCGCTGGCCAGGGCGGCCCGCAGCGTGGAAAAGCTCGCTGACACGCTTTCTCGCGAATTTCCGCCCACTTTGGAGGCGATTCGGTTGACGGGGCTGGAAATTAGCGAGTTGACGGATGATGTCAGCGAGGGAGTACAAAGTGCGGGCGAGGTTGTCAAACAGGTCGATCGAAGTATTGGTAGCGCCAAAAAGCAGGCGCAAAATGTGCAGGTAACTACTCGCAGCGTGGTGACTGGGATTAAGGCTGCTTGGAAAACTTTAACTCGGAAGCCGCCGATTTCTGGGACAAATCGCCGGTCAACAGAGAGATTGTCGCCGAGTCAAAGAAGTGCGCTTTCGCTAAGGGATTCGGGTTTGGAGGATAGGTATTCTGGGGTTTACGGTGCGGGTGCGAGTAATGGGGAATCGCCCCGGTTGAGGAGTAGCGAGGGTTCGGGTTTGCCGGGGGATGCTGAAGATTTTGAGGAAGTGCGATCGAACGATTCTTGATTGCACCCAATTCCTCATTATCCCTCCAGAGCACAGCCATCCCACCAGCAAGGATTCTTATCAATAAAATCCATCAAAGCATCATACTTAGGCGAACCCTTTTGTTCCACATACTCCAAAGCCCCCCAACTTCCCCACTTAGTAAATTTACCCACGTCCACAAAGTGCATGAAAAGAGTGCCTCCAGCTTGTTTCCAACTATTCAGTAATTGGGTGTACATATCATACATTTCTGGACGCCTATTTAATTCCATAAAAAACTTGGTCAGTTTTTCGTTATCCTGAACTCCTTCAATACCTACAATATGTTGACCCCCCTCATAAACAAATAACTTGAGACCTTTTTTTTGAGCCACATCTAAGAAATACTTAAAGTCATTATCCACATCGGACAAACTATCTTTTAATCCCGGCAGTAACCCGCCCTCTTTTAATTGCTTAAAAGCTTTGCCAAACCCGCCATCGGGGTCATTCAACCAAGATTCTACTGTGCTGACACCTTCTTTCCCGCCCAAGTTGCCACTAAAATATCCCGCTATAGCATAGGCATCTATACCGTGTTGATAACAAGGTTTATTGCCCTCAGCTACCCAATAGGGACAATCTAAAGCATAATTTCCTAACTCTCTCCAAGCTCTTTGAGTTCCTAACACGCAGACAACTCGATTCTTTTGATCCCCAAATACGCCTTTCCAGATATCGCACATTTGAGCACTACGCATTCCGTGCCATTGCATAAAAGCATCGCCTTTATCTCCCCACCTCGCTTTACCTTGTTTCAAAGCATAATTCGATTGGGCAAATGACCAATTCCAAACCTCATTAGAATACTCTACATTAACTTTCAGCTTGGGATCTAAACTATCTTTGACCATTTTAGCAAAGTTAGTCATATATTCATCCGTAGCCTGATGTGGCATATTAAACCAGGGTTCTGCTTTGACTTTGTTAGATAAATTCACCATAACTTCTATGGGAACATTTCCTCGGTAAGAATAGGATACACTCTCTGGTTTAGGTCGGTTTGACCAGTCTTTTTGTTCGGAACCATTTGTCCCCATCCAGTCCATAAAACGCAAAACTCTAAATTTTTTAATCTTGTCTATAAACAGCGGATTAAATATTTCACCCCTTTGATAAAGCTGTTCATCTTGAGAGTGAACAACTTTAATATTGCGGATATAGTTCCCTGTTTTCTTGGGATCGGTAGCGGTAATTATAATCATTATGCCTCCGCCTTGTGTGGCGTCTACATTAATGATATCCCTGCCTGGTTTCGACGCAGCCTCATCTTTTTTGGCATCAAAGCTATATTCGATCGCACCTTCACCCTCATAAGTAACAATATATTGCCCTGAAGGATAGCGATTGGGGATTTCCCTAAGTAATAGGGTACTTACCCTAGTATATTTAGGAGCATCTTCGGGCGATGGCAGAGACTTCACCCACCCATTTTCATCAAGATTTAAAAGACTATACTCATCTGTATCCCATTCACCTTTACAGTTTGGTTGTCCGCTGACGCATTGAGTTATCCATTGTCTAGAAGATTTGAAAGCATCTAAAAAGGGTAATTGTGTGGAGTAGTCAGCAATACCATTAAGCCCAACTCCTAAAGAAGAGCTAGAATTTGATGTATTTTGTACATTTGCCCGCACCGCTACTGTGTTATTTACTTGCCGTACTGGTGTGGGAGCAGTATTAGTTGTTAAAGCCCAACATCCGGGAATAAAAATGACAAAAATTAAGAAACCCAGCACAAAGCCCAGAGCTTTTTTGTTCGACCTGATACTTAATCGAGACATAAATTTGACTAATTTGATTGTTTTAGGTAAAATCGAAGCGGGTGCGGTCAGTTTTAATTTTGATATTTTATCAAAAAGTTCGTTCTCAAACTATCAGCTATAAGATTATTAACATTTTTGCCTCTCAGTGGAGGGGCGAGATCCCTTTCTGTCCCCAAGTGCGATCGCCCATCTAACCGTCTTTATCCAAGTCTTCGCTTTTCGTAGTTTCTGAAGTTGAGGGAAATTCTAATCTGATGTTGATGTCTATTGTTAGTGTATTTTGATTTTCAAAACCCATATCAACTATTTTTACTAAAGCATCTATCGGTAAAGAACTACTTAATTTAGCTTTCACAGACGACTGAGTTTTATATCCAGCTTCTTCTAGCCGATCGCAAATATTGCGCCAATTTCCTACAGGTTCGTTAGGTACATCTGCGATTTTTTTAACATATTGGTATAAAGTTTTACATAAATAAACCTCTGCACTTTTGGAACTCTGAAACAGTTGGCGGGCGATTTCGGCGGGACTGCAACCGGAAAGCAATCCTCGGAGGTAAAGTTTTTCTGTTTCTGTTAGTCCCCTGCGCGATCGAGGTGAGATTTGCCGTTTAGCTTCTGCAAAAGCTTGGTACAGCCTTTCTAAGTCCCAGTGTTTGGCGGCTTCGGCAAATAAGTCTTCCTTTGAGGCCATTTTCGGGTGTGGTGAGATGTGGCTAACGATAGCATAACCGAAATTGCTAGCGTTTGTTAGTTGTTTGCTAACAATAGGTAGTCTAGGATTAAATTACCGACTAATTGTCTAGGTGCAAATACTTAGAAAAGCGGAAAAGTGCGATCGCGATATTTCAAATTTTGCCTGTTTAGTTAACTTTTGTTAGTCAAAAAGTTAGTTTTTGTTCCTTAAACAGAGGTATTTCAATGGCTAAAAGTGATGAAATAGCGAAAGCGGCAGGTTCCGCTGCTGCGGGTGCTGCCGCAGGTGCTGGTGTGGTAGCTGCTTCTGGTTTTACGGCAATTGGTGCTGTTGGTGGAGGTGCTGGTATGGGTGCTGCTGCTGGCCCCGTTGGTATAGCCGTAGGTGCATTAGCAGGTTTGGCATTTTACGGGATTAGCAAGGCTCTTTCTGACGACTAAATATTGACTCGCGCCAGGGACTTCAGTTTGCACCATTGTCAATAACGGGCAAGATGCCCGTTCCACAAAGAGTGAATTTCTTGTGGGATGGGCATCCTGCCCGTCCGTTCCACAAAGAGTGAATTTCTTGTGGGATGGGCATCCTGCCCGTCCGTAAAAGGCTTATTGAGAATGGTGCAATATCTCAGTTAAAACCGACTGGAAACGCTCAGGCAATTATCTTTGTGTCTGTTCTCATATTTTATTCAATCAAGATTATTAACTTATGTCTTCTCAAGAATTTCAAGCAGCATACACCAGCATTTACAGTACAGGCACTTTCCTCTTAAAATATCTCAAAGAATTCCGTGACGGACTCCGCATTCAGGGAGATGAAAATCAAGGGCTACAAAGCATTGAAGATGAAATTAACAAAGCTTTAAAGGCTTTGCAAGATCAGAAATATCAAGTAGCCGTCATAGCAGCAATGAAAGCTGGCAAAAGCACCTTCTTAAATTCTATCATCGGTGCTGATGTGCTGGCGAGTGAAACGGCCGCCTGTACTATCTGCCGTACAGATGTCCGACACATTCAACCAGGCGAAACTCCTAAACTTTTAGAGTATCGAGAAGGAGAAAGAAAACCAGTCATTCTTGTTGAGGGTGACGCTGGCGAAATTCAGCAAAAATTCCTGCTACGTACCCGTGAAATCCGAGAAAAAGGCAATCCTGATAACACTACACGTTTTGAGATAGAGCATCCGATTGAAGCAATTAGCCAATTATCTTCTCTCACAGGCTTTACCTTAGTTGATACTCCCGGCCCTAATGAGTGGGAGTCTGCAAACTTCAACATAAATGAACTGAAGCAGACAGCATTAGAAGCACTGCGAACCTGCAATGCAATTCTGTTTATTTTAAACTACGCTTCCTACAAAGATAATGCAGTTGCTGATTTGTTTAAGGATGTTGTTGAAAATCGTAAGGATTTTATAGCTGAGAACACGGGAAAAATTTACTTTATTTTGAATAAAGTTGACCAAAAAACAGAGAGAGACAAAGAAATTGCTGATGTCATTAAAGATTTAGAGCGAGAGTTAGTTGGCTTTGGCTTTTGCAATCCAGTTATTTACCCTGCTAGTTCTCGACAAGGACTTCTAGCGAAACTGATTCAGCAAGGAAAAGCAACTGACAAGGAGATAAAAGATTTTGAGGATTTCTTTAGTGCCAAATATGCTGAGAGAGATGAAAAAGGTAGGAGAGTAATTCCTTTACCTGAAGAGATTGCACCAAGAGCTTTGCAAGATAGCGGTATTCCGAGCATTCAAGAAACAGTCATTCAAAGGATTACGCAAAATTCAGGCTGGAATTTATTGAGTGAGGTGGTGGCAGAACTTGATAAAGCTGCTAAGGCAATTGAGGATACTCAGAATACACAGATTAGGGGTTGGAAAATGGGAATTGAAGCCCTAAAAGAAAAAGTAGAAGACTACAGAAGACGTTCGGAGAATGCGAGGACGAACATTGAATCTGTAAAGAAAACTGTAGAGGAACAGAAGCAAACACTAATCAAAGGATTTAGTCAAGGCATTAACACATTTGCTAATGAGGCTAAAGCTCAGATAGCCAGTGAGATAGATAAAATTGCAAAGTCTCGTTCCGCCAACTCTCCAAAGCCAAAAAAAACTCAACAAAGTCGTCAACTACCACCAGCAACATCTGATAATATAGGCTGGGGACAAAGAGTAGGAGACATGGGAGAAGCCGTATTAGAATTAATCCCTGGCTTTGGTCAAAGCCTAGGGAGAGTCTTTAAGTTAGGTGCATCCTTGTTGGATATACTGGGTGAGTCTATTCCACAAGCTTTCAGTACCTCTGCCTCTGAACAGATTGTTGATAGTGAAGAGTTCGATCCGTGCATTATCCGGTGTAAAACGAAGGCAGAAGCTGGGAAAATTGTTGAAACTATCAATGAGTTTTGTGCGCCACACATTCATAATTGGTGGATAGATACTCAAGATGAGCTTGTTCGAGATGGAACAAATATTCGCAAAGAGTTAGCCAAAATAATTCAAAAAGATATCCAAAAAATCTCAGATGAACTGTCGGCTTATCTGGGCGATGCTTTGCAGGTGAAACTAAACATCAACCCGATTCAATTTCCCAGCTTTGATTTTCCCGGAATTGATGCACGGATTAAAGATGTCCAATTAGCAGTAGTTGTCGGAACTAGCAAGAAAGAAACAGGGAGAAAAAGTCGCTGTTGCAATTCAGATGAAGTCTATCATGCTGATGTTCCTGTAACGGAAAATCGCTCCTTCTTTGAAGTTGATTTACGCCAAACATTAGATTCGATCGACCGCAAAATAGATGAGCAGACAACTAGAAATAAAAAACTGTTAGAGCGAGTCATTGGAAAACAGGTGGAAGCTGATTTCCGAAGTGCAGAACGGCAAATCAATGATTATATCAACAGGTTTCAAAATGACTTCGATCGCGTTTTGAAGGAACGGGAAACGAAAGAAGCAGAAGCGCCGGAAATTCTGGCTCGTCTTGAGAATCAAAAAGCCAAGCTTATTGAGTACCTCAGTCAATTAAGTTCGATTCGGGAATCACTCAATAGTTGGAAGCCAGTTAAGTAAAGTTAGAGAAAGTACGATCGCCCTTTTTTCCCAAAGTGCGATCGGCCTTTTCCCCCTAATAACCAAAAGCGCGATCGCCTTTCCCATGTCAAATCCCAAAGGGCGATCGCCATTCCTTAAGTTAAAATATAACTTGTCAGATTAGATAATATAACTTATCAGATTCAGAAAGGACAAGTTATGCCTGTAAACTGGAGAGAACATATCGTTAGTACCCCCGATGTACTGCGAGGTAAACCAAGAATCAAAGGGACTAGAATTCCCGTTGGTCTGATTTTAGGATATTTAGCATCAAATAACACTGTAGAACAAATCATCGACGAGTTTCCAGATATCACCAAAGAACAGATAGCTGCTTGTCTTGATTATGCTCGCGATTTGTCGGATTTTGAAACAGTTGCCTAATGAGTTTAAGATTGTTCATCGATCAATGCGTTCCTAAGTCTGTTATTCAAATACTTCGTGATACCGATCATGAAGTTTTTGTATTGGGAGATTACATCCCAATTGAATCTCCAGATACTATTGTCATTGCCAAAGCTCAGGAATTAAATGCCATACTTGTTTCTCTGAATGGAGACTTCGCAGATATTGTGACTTATCCGCCAAGTTCATATCAAGGAATCATTTATATTCAACTGAGAAATCACCCTGAAATTATTCCTCAGTTGATGGCAAGGCTAACAGAATACTTATCATTGCACGATAGTGAGGAGCATTATCGAGGTAAATTACTACTGGTAGAAGTTTACAGAATTCGCATTCGAGAGTAAAAATTGATAGCGAGATCCCTTTTCCCCAAACAACAAAAAGAGCGATCGCCCTTTTTTCCCAAAGTGCGATCGGCCTTTTCTTCCAAAAGGGCGATCGCTCTATAATTTCAGCATGGCAACAACTGTCAAATTTAACAGAGCGATCGGTATAATTAAAAAATCAACATCAAATACAGTCAATTAATGCCATGATTGCTAATTTGCCCATCAAGCTGCCTCACTTACCCAACAGCTTGCCCAGCGAAGGTTCTGTCCGCATTGAGTTGGTCAACGGACTCTTAATATTTAGCGCTTCTATTCAAACCCAGGAACGAATTCAAACTTTAACAGCTCAACAACAAGCATCAAATCTCACTCCCGAAGAACAAACAGAATTGGATGGATATCGAGAATTCATTAGCTATCTAAATTTGGTAAATGAAACCATGAAAAATACTTTTCTATATCCTTTGCGAGGCACTGTCAGTGGCTATGATGAGCCGTTTGAACCTGCGGTTTCCTTGGAAGATTGGGAAGTGTTACAATGATTGTACTAGATACTCATATATGGGTTTGGTGGGTTGACGATAACACACGACTGACTCAGAAACATCGGGACTTGATACAACAATATCAATCTCAAGGTTTAGGAATCAGCATCATTTCTTGTTGGGAGGTTGCTAAATTAGTAGAAATGGGAAGACTTACTTTGTCCGTTACAGTTGATGAGTGGTTAAAACAAGCTTTGGCTTATCCCGGAGTGCAGCTACTCGAACTCACCATTCCCATCATTGTCGAGTCAACTAAACTCACAGGTTTTCACCGCGATCCAGCAGATCAAATCATTGTGGCAACTGCGAGGATTTGCGGGTGTCCCTTACTAACTGCTGATGCAAAAATTCTGGCATATCCTGATGTACAGACTCTTCAGTGACCGGTAAAAAATGCCTTCGCCCCGGCCGCAAAGCCTGGTTGCGCTGCTACTTTCAGTGAGGGAAAATACATGAAAATTCGAGAATCAGTTGGTCAAAGTGTCTGGAACCATTCTGAGGGTTGGTGCTGCGAGCCTCTTGACCCCATACCGCCCGGTCATATTGCCCTAGCCGTTGAAGCGATAGATATTAATCTTGTAGACTGGGATATCGAAGAAATTGGCGAAAAAGCAGGTTTTGATATTCAGTACAAATACACGGGAGTGAATGACCCGAAAGATTCATCTTTAGCTTGCGTAAGTCAGTTTGTGGGTATCTATGAAGACTTGTCAAAGCTCGATCGCGATTTGGAAGTTTTGATGGCAGCCGGCATCCCACGTCATTTATTTAAAATACTGACTGACAACGATGACATCGATTTGAAGCCTGTAACGCCATACCTCAAAGCAGTCTCATAATGTCTTGGGCGTAGCGCAATTGTTGCTTTTTCAAAGTGCGATCGCCCTTTCCTTCCCCAAGTGCGATCGCCCTTATCGAACTTCTATTCTCCTCACATTACTAAGCAACTGCAAGTTCATATTGCAGAACTAAAATTTCATCAGCTTTCAACATAGCCATAGCATATTCACTCCCTTGAGTATCAGCAAACTCCACTAAATACTGACATTCCTTTTCCGTATCATACACTTCAATAATAGTTCCCACAAGTCCAACTGGCAAACTAGAAATAGATGCGTATTCTGGTTCCACTAGCGCTAATCGCGTATTTAAAATCGGCTTGAGAATCGCAACAGAATCCAAAACTCTAAAGTGTTTGATCATAGTTTAACAAAAGCTGAAATCCAACAACGGTTAGAATTAGTTCAAGTAATTCCCCAGAAATACCTTCTCAAGGTTTTTAGGGGCAGGTTTAGTTAGGATATACGCAATCGCAGCGAGTTTACCCCTTTCACGCACCCGCCCTCCCCACGCTAGGATTTACCGATTACTTAGGCCTTAAGTTCGCGCTACTAAACTCAGAAGCCACAATCATCGACCCAATCCCCGCATCCGTAAATATTTCTTGCAGCAAAGCATGAGGAATTCGACCGTCAATAATGTGAGCACCATTCACACCCTGAGCCAAACTCCGCACACAACAATTAACTTTCGGAATCATCCCCCCAGAAACAACTCCCGACTCAACCAACTGTCTCGCTTCCTGAATATCTAACTTAGCAATCAGACTCTCTGGCTTGTGATAATCCTCCAAAATTCCCGCCGTATCTGTCATCAAAATCAACTTTTCTGCTCCCAAACCAGCCGCAATTTCCCCAGCCACTGTGTCAGCATTAATATTGTAAGATTGACCTTTTTCATCCGCCGCCACGCTCGACACCACCGGAATATAACCGCTGTTCACCAAAGACTCCAAAATCTGGATTTTCACGCCGCTGACTTCACCAACAAACCCAATTCCTTCCCGGCCATCTGGACGAGCTTGAATCAGATTGGCATCTTTGCCGCACAATCCCACTGCTTTGCCGCCAGCTTGGTTGATTAACGAAACAATTTCCTTATTTACTTTCCCCACCAAAACCATTTCTACAACTTCCATTGTCGCCGCATCAGTCACCCGCAAACCATCTTTAAATTGCGGCTCAATTCCCAATTTTTCCAGCCAAATATTAATTTCCGGCCCGCCGCCGTGAACCACAACCGGACGCATCCCCACGCAAGCTAGCAGCACAATATCCCGAACCACCTTGTCTTTGAGATTGCTATCTTTCATCGCCGCACCGCCATATTTGACCACAATTGTGCGACCGGCAAAGTGTTGAATGTAAGGCAGTGCTTCGGACAGCACCTCTACTCGATTAGTGTCCGAATTCCTAACAAAATCGCTTTGTTTGAGCATGGGTAAATTACAAAAGACTAAAAACTTAATTCTAAACTTTAATGGCTAAAGCACATATTAACAGCCACAAAAATCACTTTTTCCCTTGAATTTATCCACGCGCAGGCTCGATCGCCCTTATTGAACCCCATCCTCAAAAAATTCATAGGTTTTTTTAATAAAAGCATTAAAATTTATGTATTATAACTTATACATTTTTTGCTACAGTCAAGAAATGTATAACTCCCTAGATTTACTTAACGTTTTATGTTAACTGCTGTGGCCCAAGACTCCGAAAACCCTCACTACAAGCTACCATCAGAGGCTGACTCGTCCCCCCGGATGACGGTATTTTGCGATTTAGACGGGCCCATAGTCGATGTGTCCGATCGCTACTACGCCACCTATCAACAGGGATTGGCCGACACTAAAGCAGCTTATGTTACTAGGGGAATCAACCTCAACCTCCAAATCCTCAGCAAACAGCAGTTTTGGCAAATGAAACAAAACCGAGTGCCCGATGCTGAAATAGCCAAAAGTTCCGGCTTGTCGGGAGAAGAAATTCACGTTTTTCTCGGATGCGTGAGTCGGATTGTCAATCAGCCAGACTTGTTGCACTTAGATCGCATCCAGCCGGGAGTGCAATGGGCGATCGGACTTCTGCACTCCCGCGGCGTGCGGCTGATTTTAGTCACCCTGCGGCCGAGAAATCAAGCCGTTCAACTGTTACAAAATTACGGTTTAGCCAGACTGTTTACCAGCATTCGCGGAACTCAGATGGCGGATGCCGCCTATCACAACTATACAGCCTTAAAAACTGAATTGTTGGCTGAAGTTGCAGAAGAATTTGAGTCATCGCTGGGTTCGGCTTGGATGATCGGAGATACAGAAGCAGACATCCTCGCAGGAAAAGCATTGGGAATACCTACAATTGCCGTTACCTGCGGCATTCGCAGCCGCTATCAACTCCAAAAGCACCAGCCTAATTTCATTCTCAGCAACTTGATTATTGCCGTTAATCACTTATTAGGTTCCGGCCAACAAGTAATAGTAGAATGACTACAGTTAACTGTTGACTGTTGACTGTTAACGAATGACTGTTGACTGTTAACTGTTAACGAATGACTGATGACTGTTGACTAATGACTAATGACTAATGACTAAGATTTTTCTACATTCCTGGTCATTTCCCACAAGCGATTGAGCGGGAAATAAATCACCGGAGCCCAAAGACTGCTAAGAATAGCAGAACACAAAGCCACTCGCTGGTGATAGCTCCAAATTTCCAGTAAAGCCCGATCGCCCATAGAAAAAAATTGCAGCCCCATCACCGTTTCCGCTACCACCGCCATCCCAAACACAATTAGCGCGATCGGAATCGGATCTCTCTCAACAATATCTACCGGAATCGACCAGGTTTTTTGCAAAACAACTGTTAAGACTCCTACAACAACTAGACTGACAGCATGGGAGGGATGAGGAGCCGTCATCGCATCTTGAAGAAACCCCAAAACCAAGCCCATGCTAGCAGCTCCCCAAACTGTACGTTTCCGCTTAATACTCCAAGCTACCAACCAAATTAACAGCCAGTTCGGTCCAATTCCGAGCAATTCCATTCCCGGCATCCGAGTGGGCAATATCAGTATGCACAGCATCACAGATAGAAATGTAACTGCGAAGTTGAGAAATTGGCGCGATCGCGGCGAAGACATCCGAGATAAAGCTTTCATTGTTGCTGTGTTCCCTCAGATGGTGCAGAAGATTGACTCGACGAATCCTTTGGTTCGACTTGCTTAGAGTGGGGGTAAACCACCGCCCATTCCAGAGCACTCATCGGTGCTGAGAACTCAACCACAGCTTCTGGAGCCGGAGTTTTATTCATATCCACCGAAACCACTTTTCCCACCGGCAAACCAGGAGGGAACAACTGACTGTAAGAAGAAGTTGAAACCACATCCCCAGGCTTGACATTGGGAACATTCTCAAAAAACTCCATCACAGCCTGATTTCCGCCTTTCCCGCGCATAAAACCCATGTGGCGACTGCGGGTAATTCCCACACCCAATTGACTCGTAGCGTCGCTGACTAACAGCACCAAGCTAGTATTAGGAGTAACGCTGACCACCCTGCCTACTAAACCGCCGGGGCCCATCACCGTAAAATCTGTTTTGATGCCATCGTTACTGCCGCGCCCCAAGGTTACTTGCTGCCACCAGTGGTCGGCGCTGCGACCGACAATAGGAGCTACAATCCCTGCTGGTTTCTTAGCCGAAACGTAACCTAAAAGCTCTTTTAGCTTCTGATTTTGATTTTCTAATTCTAATACCTGCGCTTGCAATTCTTGAGTGCGCGCCGAGATAAGTTCCTCTTGCCCAGAACCGTTGGCGTGAAACGGACGAGTCACCCAATTGTAAACTTCAAATACTGCCGCACCTTGTGTTTGCCGAACTCCCCAAGCGGCAGTTACAGCTAAACCTAAAAGAGCAATTGGCAGTCGCAGATCCCACCACTTTCGGAATGTATTTTTTAGCATAATTTCAGTAATCTAAAATTGTTATCTCAGGATTTTAGATTTGAGATTGCAGCCGTATTTCTAAATCCACAATCCCAAATTTGTTAACTACATATTACGCGACGACTGCCCGCTGAAAACCCGTTCCAACTGTTTGTTTTCCAATACCCTACCAGTTCCCAAAACCACGCAGCACAAAGGATCTGCTGCCACGTGAGTGACAATTCCTGTTTCGTGACTGATCAGAGTATCTAAACCTTTCATCAGCGCGCCACCACCAGCCAGCATAATTCCCCTGTCAATAATATCTGCTGCTAATTCCGGGGGGGTGCGTTCCAAAGTACGCTTGACAGCTTCCACAATTACTGAAAGCGGTTCCGACATACTTTCGCGAATTTCTGGGCCTTTGATAGTAACAGTTCGCGGCAAACCAGACAGTAAGTGCAAGCCCCGCACTTCCATCATTACGTCGTCATCCTCTGGAGTTGGATATGCAGAACCCACCTGAATCTTAATCTCTTCAGCAGTGCGTTCGCCGATGACCAAATTGTGAACTTTTTTCATGTATTGGACGATCGCCTCATTGAGTTCATCGCCGGCTACCCGCACAGACTCACTGATCACCGTACCTTGCAAACTCAATACCGCAACTTCCGTCGTACCTCCGCCTATATCTATAATCATATTGCCAGTCGCCTCAGCAACAGGCAGTCCAGCCCCGATCGCCGCAGCGATGGGTTCATCAATTAACCGTACTTCTCTAGCACCAGCCTGAGTCGCCGCCTCAATGACAGCACGCCTCTCGACTCCGGTGACACCGCTGGGGATGCCAATAATTATCCGCGGCGAAACTAAGCTTCGGCCTTCGTGAACCCTGCGGATAAAAGTCTTGAGCATCAGTTCTGCCGTATCGAAGTCTGCAATTACCCCGTCGCGAAGCGGGCGCAGTGCTATGACATTCCCTGGCGTGCGGCCGAGCATTTTTTTGGCTTCTTCTCCAACAGCCAGCGGTATTTTTAAATCTTGGTCGATCGCCACTACAGAAGGTTCCTGCAGAACAATTCCTTTGCCCGATACATAAACGAGCGTGTTAGCAGTACCGAGGTCGATACCCATATCTCTAGATAACGAAAATCGATTGAGAAGACCCACTGATTCGTACCCCCCCCAAAAACTAAAATACTATTGTGTGCAATAATGTTGTTACAAAAGTGTAACCGAGGTGGATTCTATTACGTTTTTCATCCTGAGTCTAGTCAGAAATGTACATTGTCGAGCTCAGGTTGAGCGCAGACTTGCCAATCATCCACTATCAATATGTTCTGCTAACTGGGTGTACAATCAGGATGAAGCCTCACAAGCGTTGTTCCAAGTTCAGTTTGGAGGCTAATGCGCGTGTGGACTGTTTAACTACATCACCGATCGACCACATTCCCAAAAAAGTTTATGAGTCTTAATGTTGTGACTTTAGTAGGCCGCGTCGGCGGCGACCCGGACGTGAAGTATTTTGAGTCGGGTACAGTTAAGTGTAGTTTGACGCTGGCAGTGAACCGCAGAACCAAGAACAGCGATCAACCAGACTGGTTCAATCTGGAAATCTGGGGCAAAACAGCGCAGATTGCTGCTGACTACGTTCGCAAAGGCTCTCTAATTGGCGTCACAGGCTCTTTGAAGTTCGATCGCTGGCAAGACCGCAATACGGGTTCAAATCGCTCGAAGCCGGTAATTAAGGTAGACCATTTAGACTTGCTGGGTTCCAAACGCGACAACGAGTCGGGTATGTCGCAACACAACAGCGAATTCTAGCGTTTGGGGAATTTGGGAACTAATATTTGTGAATTGGGTGGGTGCTTGTGACTTCAGAAAAGTTAGAAATTGTTCAAACTGAGTACCAAGCTGGGCAAGTAGCTTTTGAGAGTGGCCGGTATGCTCAAGCTGTGCAAAGTTTAGAAACAGCTACCGGTTTAGTCGATCGAAATTCGCGGTTGGGCGGTGAGGTGCAGATGTGGCTAGTGACAGCCTACGAAGCCTCTGGCAACACAGAAAGGGCGATCGAGCTTTGTCGGCAACTCACCCGCCATCCCCGCCAAGAAACCCGCCAACAAGCAAAGCGCTTGCTGTTCATTCTCGAAGCTCCCAAACTCACTATCCCTCCTGAATGGATGGTGAAAATCCCTGATTTGGCAGCTTTAGATGAAAATCAATCAATCAGTTTTCAAGCTAATCCAAAACCTGATATCAAGTACGCTAAACCCAAGCCAATCGTACCAGAGCCTGTAGATTTGAGTCAGGTTAATACGAAAGATAATAGGTTTATCTGGGTGGCGTTAATTGCGATCGGGCTAATTTTAGGCGGCTTATTTCTTAGTTATTAATCATTTTTGGAAGTGGATTCGCGAAAAAACCCTGTTTCTGTGGTCGGTTGGTAGCGATCGCTAGTTCTTGAGTATAGTGCGAGATGTGAGTTAACATAGGAGTTAAAAAGCTCCACATCCCGATCGTCCGCGATCGCTATAAGCTGTGGGTTCCATCTACAATCTACAATCTAGAATCCGATGACTTCACTCCCACCCAACCGCGCCAAAACACTCAAAGAAGCTTACCGCGCTTGCGATGTCAAGCCTCTAACGGGCGATGATATTGCCCGATATTATGTGGATTTGTCCGCAGTACGGAATACAGTGGCGATCGAGGATGTTAGCACGGATTTGGATCTTCAAGAACCGGGAGAATTTAACACAATTTTGTTTACCGGGCATCGGGGATGCGGCAAAAGTACAGAGTTAAAACGCATTCAATCGCGTTGGGAAAATGACTATCGGGTGATTTACATAGAATTCGATCAGGAACTAGATGTTCTTGATGCAGAATATACCGATTTATATTTGCTGTTTATCAACAAAGTAGCTGATGATTTAACTAAATTACGATTGAAGTTTGACCCCAAACTTTTAGATCGTTTTGAATCGTGGTTTAAAGAAGTCACTAAAGAAACAGAAGAAACTGTTCAATCTTCCGTTAGCATCGAAACTGAAGCAAGTGCAGGCGCAGAAATTCCCTTTATTTATAAGTTGACAGCCAAATTGCTCGGTCAAATCAAAGGTTCTAGTCAACAAAAAAAAGTAATTCGGGAAACTCTTCAGCGTAATTTGTCCCGCTTGCAAACAGATATTAATTTGTTATTGAAAGATGCTTTTGAGAAGCTGAGACGAAAATATCCCGACCGCTATCAAAAAGGATTTTTGGTGATTGTTGATAACTTAGACCGGATTCCTCCCAATGTTGCCAATCATTTGTTTTTTGATTACGCTCCTCAACTCCAAGAACTAGACTGTACAATTATCTATACAGTGCCGATTTCGGTAATTTATTCCTATAAAAATGTCAGCAATTTGTTTGGTAATCCCAACATCGTGCCAATGGTGAATATTTATGAATTTAATCGCAGTGAGTGCGATTTAAATTACAATCAGCAAAGATTAGAGGGAGTTGCCAGTTTGATCGAAAAACGGGTTGATGTTAGTGCCGTATTTGACGATCGACAACAGTTGCTAGATTTGGCAAAAGCTAGTGGCGGTCATGTGCGACAATTGATGCAGACGACTCGATCGGCTTTTCGCACAGCCATTACTCGCAAACACAGTAAAGTTTTGGCAGAAGATGTCACTTACGCTTTGAAGCAACAGCAATTTGATTTTGAAAGGTCTACTCCTACGACCGAATATTACACCATATTAGCGCAAGTTTGCCTCAAAAAAGATATTGATAAAGATGAAATCGGACAAACTTTATTATTCAATATTTCCGTTCTGGAATACAACGGCAATAGTCGGTGGAATTATGTCAACCCACTCGTAAAACAAAGCTATGCTTTCCAACAAGCCCTGGCATCAATCCAAGGAAATCCCTGAAATATACCAGCAAAGGATTGTTGAACTCAATCAAGAGTCTTTCGATCAATTGCTGACGTTTGTCGATATTGTTCCCGACGATGCCTTTGATTTGGGATTTATAGACTGTAATTTTGCCAGGGATAGAGATGCGATTATTCAGGCTTTAATTAGTCATCCCGATTGTCAAGAGATGCAGTTTGAAATTTGGGATTTTCCCGATCCTGATATGCGCTTTTTGATGGATGAAATTCTGAAGCTTTTGCCAACAGTCAAGGTTCAACCAGACAAAAAGTTGATTTTCATTGTGCGGGGATTGGAAAATGCGATCGGGATGACGGGGGAATATCCGCCAATGCTGGTAGATTTTAATTGGGTGCGAGATGCTTATCCCGTTAAAGTGCCGCATCCCATGATTTTTTGTTTGCCAGATTATGCGATTACGCGAGTTGCTAATTATGCGCCGGATTTCTGGGCCTGGAATTCGGGGACTTTTGTGTTCAAAACTCCTGTAAATACTAGAGATGATGCGTTTTCTCAAACTCTGGATGCTAGCAAAGGGATTAGCAATTGTGAGTTGCCGGAAAAGCAGGAACGGATCGATTTATTAAAACGGTTATTGATTGAATACACTCCCTCGAATGGGCGCGAGGAAACTCCAGGGGATTTGAAAACTCGCATCAGAGTTTTGAATGAGTTGGGAGTTGCCTATCGCAGCCGGAGTGAATATAAAACTGCAAAATACTATCTGGAACAAGCGTTATATTTGGCGAAAGATGATGAAGAGTTCATATCTTTAAAAGCAAAGACTTTACATGAATTAGGATGGATTCAGGACGATTGGGGAAATCCCAAAGAGGCGATCGCATTTTATCAACAATCTCTCGAACTTAACGAAAAAATTGGCGATGTTCAAGGGAAAGCTGCTACTTTGCACTGTCTAGCAATAATCTATGCCAATCAAGGAGAAGTAGAACAGGCGATCGCACTTTATGAACAATCTCTCGAACTGAAGGAAAAGATTGGGAATGTTCAAGGGAAAGCTGCTACTTTGCACCAACTAGCAGGAATTTATGCCAATCAAGGGGAAATAGCCAAGGCGATCGCATTTTATGAACAATCTCTCGAACTTGAGGAAAAGATTGGGAATGTTGAAGGGAAAGCTGCTACTTTGCACTGTCTAGCAATAATTTATGCCAATCAAGGGGAAGTAGCCAAGGCGATCGCATTTTATGAACAATCTCTGGAACTTAACGAAAAGATTGGCGATGTTCAAGGGAAAGCTTATACTTTCGCAAGGTTAGGACTGTTGTTAGCAGATAAGAAGAGAGATTTTGACACAGCCTTGAATTATTTACAGCAATCATTGGACATTTTCCAGCATTTGCGATCGCCCGACGCGCAGACAGTGAAACGCATTATTTCTAGGATTCAGCAGATGACTGGGGATTGATGGATGCACTCTGACTTAAGAAACCGGGTTTTTCGCAGCTTTTCGGTGGTGTATCGCTGTTTTTGGAAAAAACCCGGTTTCTGACCGCGAATACAACCGAAGAAACCGGGTTTTTCGCAGTTTTTCGGTGGTGTATCGCTGTTTTTGGAAAAAACCCGGTTTCTGGCCACACCCTAAATCGCTAAAATAAAAAAAAGACCCAACCTGAAAGGCTATTATTATTGTGAGCGATTCAACCGTAGAGCAGATTTTGAAATTGGCCTCTCAGCGCGCCGATGCGGCTGAAGTATACTACCTGTCGAGTCAAGACACCCCCATCGAATTTGAAAACAATCGCCTCAAATCCCTGCAAACCAAAGCACTGCAAGGCGTAGCACTCCGGCTGATTTACCAAGGCAAAATCGGTTTTGCTAGTTCCACAGATTTAACGCGGATAGACGATTTAGTAGATGCAGCGATTCAAACAGCCGAAATCGGCGACCCCGCAGAATTTGAACTCGCCTCCAACTTCCACCTAAAAGGCCCGGAAACCACCTACACTCCGCCCACAACTCAAGAATTAGTCGAAAACGGCAAAAACCTGATCGAGCAAGTTCACGCCTACAATCCCGATATTATGGTAGATGTCGGCTTCCACGTCCGCAGCGGCCGCGTGAAAATTGCCACCACGCAAGATTTGTATGCCGAAAGAAGCAGCCAAATAGTCAGCGGCTCGATCGCGGGAAATTTGGTAAAGGGAGAAGATTTTATGCAAGCATACAGTTACGACGTTGCGCGCGATCGTCCCCTAGACACCAATAGCATCCTCGAATCACTACTCGAAAAATACCGCCTCGCCGAACATTCAGCCACCATCACCAGCGGTTCCTACCCAGTATTATTTACCCCCAGAGCCGCTGCTAGCACCCTCGGCGGCTTGTTTGATACCATCCTTTCAGGTCAAGCAGTAGTTCAAAAAGCCTCTCCCCTAGCCGACAAAATCGGCGAAACTTTATTTGACGAACGCTTTACCTTTTTTGAAGACCCGACTTTAGGCCCTTCTGCTTGTCCCTTTGACGACGAAGGTACCCCCACCACCCGCAAAATCTTGATAGACAAAGGTACTGTCACCGGATTTTATTGGGATCGCAGGTGGGCAGCTCGCGCCGGTGTACAATCAACCGGCAACGGTTTTCGTGGCGGATTGTCTCGCCCAGGCCCTGATTTGACTAACTTTTGCATTTCCCCAGGAAATACCGCCACTCAAGACTTGATTGCTAGCATGGACGAAGGTCTAATAGTAGAGCAGGTTTTAGGTGCCGGTCAGTCCAATCAGTTAGCTGGCGAATTTTCTGTCAATTTGGACTTAGGCTATAAAGTAGAAAAAGGCAAAATTGTGGGTCGCGTCAAGAATACAATGGTGGCAGGCAGCATTTTTGAAGCGTTTAAAAATTTGGCAGATTTGAGTAGCGAAGCCGAATGGGTAGGCGGTGCAGCCTATTTGCCGAGTATGCTGTTTCAACAGTTGGGTGTAGCTTCGAGGCAATAAGTTCAGTGCGGTTACTTCCAGGTGACGCTGATACTGTTGCTAGAAAAATCTTAGCACTCACCTCAAAAAAACCTGGTTTCTGCCACAAAGCATCTGTGAAATTGCCCTTCGGTAGCCCATAAACCGGGTTTCTGGTATGAGGTTCGCAAGTCCAGACGTGGAAATAAAAACATAGAAACAGTGCCGGCAATTCAACGCTTTGCTAATTCATGCAAATAGGAAAAAACAGGGAAAAAGGTACAATGAAAGAGCAAAATGTCAAGGATGGAACTCGGAAGAAGAAAAAGCACTTTTTCTTTCTTTTACCTTTGGTTTTTTGCCTTTTTACTCTAGTGACTGGATGCGTTCAGTACGATGTCGGGGTTAACTTTGAGAGTCAAACTCGTGGCGAAATCGTGCAGCACATTAAACTGGGGGAAAGGTTGACGAGCTTCAGTAGCGAAACTGTTGCAGAATGGTTGAAAAGCGTAGAACGCCGGGTGAGGTTGCTGGACGGAAAAACTAAACGGGTTTCCCCCACAGAAGTTCTAGTGAGGATTCCTTTCAATAATGGAGCCGAGTTGCAAGACAAGTTCAACCAATTTTACAATCCGATCGCACCAACCACCAAATCTCGGGTTGGAAGTCGGCTAGAAACCGATTTGCCGAAGTTTGAATCTCACCTTAGTGTCAAGCAGAATAATTTGTTATTGGTGCTGCGAAATCGGTTGAGTCTGGAATTGGATTTGCGCTCTCTTTCACTGCTTTCCTCTAATGGCAGTCTGCTGCTGAGTCCGGGGGGACTTTTGGAGCTAGACTTTAGCTTGAACACGCCTTGGGGCGCCGAAAGTATTGAAACTGTCGCCGGTGCGCTGGTTCCCGAAAGCTATCAGCAAGGAAAACAGTTAGTTTGGAAGCTCAAACCCGGAGAAGTTAACTATTTGGAGGCGATATTCTGGATTCCCAGTCCCGTAGGAATTGGGGCGCTGATTATTGCCTTATTTGTAGCCGCGGGCATTGCTTTGAAATATCAAATATTGCCAGCACTGGGAAGCGGCAAGAAACCCCAAAACATCGGTCAAACCTAAAGAGGATATGTCCTGCAGGGGCGGGTTAACCAATCTCTTCAATCAACTCTCAGAGCTGCAATAAACCCGCCCCTCCCCGGATATTATGGTTAATTGACCCGATTTGATGTTATCAAAAAAACTGGCAGCATCTGCCAAAAGACAGTTGACGATGGGCCAAGAATTTGCTTAACCTAAATTGAGAATTAGGAACAGAGAAAATGCGAGCGCTAAATTTCTTCTTCATCTTTCTGATTTGCTTGGCTCTGGTATTTTTCAGTATCGAAAATACACAGCCAGTCGCGATTCAAGTTATCGAAGGCGTCCAAGTTAAAGCTCCGCTGTGCGTAGAACTAATTGTAGCGACTGGATTAGGGGCAACACTAGCGTGGCTGTTCAGTCTGTGGTCGAGAATGCAGCGAAGCCTCGCGTTGCGCCAAGAGATGCGCCAAGTTCGCGAAAAAGAGCAGCGGATTCAGGAATTAGAACAAAATCTTGAACGCTATAAAGCCGAAGTAGAAAGCCAACAACCTTTGTTAGAAAGTGCAGAACCGATAAGTTTAGAAATAGCAGCCATTGAGGCCAAAGCTGCGGAAATAACCGCCAATTAATTTGATATGCTCTCTCATTTTCCCAGAGGCAAAATCTAAAATCTAAAATCTAGAATCTAAAATCTAAAATCTAAAATCTAAAATCGAATGGCCGTTTCCCGAGACCAAGATGGCTTAGAAACGATTTCCGAGGGGATAGCAATTTTAATTGACCTAGCCGAACGGGGAGAAATTGATCCTTGGGACGTTAAGGTAATTGAAGTGTTCGATCGATGTCTGAGCAAGCTTACGAACGCCTGCGATGCAGATCAGAGTAAGGATTTCTCCGATTTGTCCCACTCCGGCCAAGCGTTTTTGTACGCTTCCATGCTGGTGTTGCTCAAAGCAGAAAGTATCGTCCTCTCAGAACCCCCTGCGAATCCTGACTCGGCCGACGAGCCGACAGTAGAAGACGCAGAGCACTCAGGCGGGCGACACTTGCCACAGCATTTAGAGCGGCAATTGCGCCGTCGCGGTGTAGCTCAACTACCGCAAAAACGCCCGGTGACTCTCCCAGAACTGATTGAGCAGTTGCAGCTAATGAAAGCAGCAATGGAGCAGACAGTTACCCCCCGGCGGCGCCCTACCTCAAAAATGCGATCGCAAGCGGCCCAGGCTATCTTTGAGCTAGCTCACCAAGAAAATTTGGTGGAAACTGCTAGCGAACTGGATCGGTTTCTGGCAGAACGCGGCTCGGAAATTGACGAGGGTTGGCTCGACTTGGAACAACTGCTGGAACTTTGGCATCATAAGGATTTGCACTCCTCTGTCAACCCAGAACACCCGGTATCGACTGGCGAAGTTCACTTGCCAAATCATGACCGCGTAGGTATTTTTTGGGCGTTGTTGCTACTATCGGCTCAGTCTAAAGTAGAGTTGCTTCAAGAGGAGTTTTATCAAGACCTCAAAATCCGCGCGCTTTGAGCTTGCAGGGTATTAGGTTCTCGGGCGAAACTAATAACTATGCCACTGCGTCGGTTAAGATTCTAGGCAGAATATCGCTCTATGGCATTCTGTTGCTGAGTCTGGGATGCGGAGAGCGGGAGTTTGAAGTTATTGCTGGTTCCCGATACCTGGTTTCTTAAATCCAGGTTAATTCCGAATAAATGATTGATAGCCTGGTACGATGTCGCCTATAAACAGGTCAGGATTTTGCTGTGATCGATCGATTTGACGATCGCAACCGCTAGCATCTAATTGTTCAGTTGATATCAGTTAACAGAGGGTTGAGGAAGTTAATAATGAAAGCGATGATTCTGGCGGCCGGTAAAGGCACTCGCGTCCGTCCTATTACTCAGACAATACCCAAACCGATGATTCCCATCCTGCAAAAGCCAGTGATGGAGTTTTTGGTTGAATTGCTCCGCCAGCACGGATTTGACGAAATTATGGTCAATGTTTCCCACCTGGCAGACGTGATTGAAAACTACTTCCGCGACGGTCAAAAGTTTGGCGTACAAATTGGCTATTCTTTTGAGGGGCGAATTGAGGACGGAGAAATGATTGGAGAGGCTATCGGTTCGGCTGGTGGCATGAAACGAATTCAGGACTTCTCGCCGTTTTTTGACGATACTTTTGTGGTGCTGTGCGGCGACGCTTTGATTGACTTGGACTTGACTGCTGCTGTGAAGTGGCATCGGGAAAAAGGGGCGATCGCTACTATTGTTATGAAATCGGTTCCCCGCGAGGAGGTTCCCAGTTACGGAGTGGTCGTAACAGACGAGTCTGGCAAAGTTAAAGCTTTCCAAGAAAAACCTTCTGTAGAGGAAGCTCTGAGTACCGACATTAACACTGGTATTTATATTTTTGAACCGGAAATATTCAAATACATCCCTTCTGGTCAGGAATACGATATCGGTTCGGAGTTATTTCCCAAGCTAGTAGCAGAAGGCGCCCCTTTTTACGGGATTAGCATGGACTTTGAGTGGGTGGATATCGGCAAAGTTCCTGACTATTGGCGGGCAATTCAGAGCGTGCTGCTGGGACAAGTTAAAAATGTTTCGATTCCGGGAATTGAAGTGCGCCCCGGCATTTACGCTGGTTTGAATGTAGCTGTTAACTGGGATAAAGTTGATATTACTGGACCTGTTTACATTGGCGGGATGACGATCATTGAGGATGGAGCAAAAATTGTCGGCCCGACAATGATTGGCCCAAATTGCTGGCTTTGCAGTGGCGCCACTGTGGAAAACAGCGTGATTTTTGAGTATTCCCGTTTGGGCCCGGAGGTGCGGTTGGTTGATAAACTGGTGTTCGGCCGCTACTGCGTTGATAAAACCGGGGCGGCGATCGATTTGCAAGCGGCTGCTCTCGATTGGCTGATTACTGATGCTCGCCAAGTTTTACCGACTCAACACGGAGAAGAGCGGCGGGCGATATCTGAAATTCTCGGTCATGGTGCATAATTGCTAATTGGCAATTGCTAATTACTCAAGGTAAGGTGCGCTAGGCGCACCCTACTTTTACATTTCTGATCTCAGCTTTTAATTCTGGTAATGTGCTTAGGTTGCACCTCACATCTTCCACCATTCTCAAGAACAGGCTTTCCGGCCTGTTCCACAAAGAGTAGATTTTCTTGTGGAACAGGCCGGAAAGCCTGTTCATAAAAGGCTTATTGACAGTGGTGCAACATCTCAGTTGCACCCTACATTTTAAGACTGAAGATAAGTATATTGGCTGAGACTCCGCTCGTAATTTTGCAGCAAAAGTTGAGCCTCGGAAAGAGTAATTTTATTTTGCTGCAAAGCTGCTTCTGTCTGACGGCGGATGCTTTCAACCAAATTTTCTGAATCGTATTGTACGTAGCTGAGGACTTCTTTCATAGTGTCTCCTTTCACAACGTGTTCGATATGATAGCCAGAAGGTGTTAGCTGAATGTGAACTGCATTTGCATCGCCGAATAAGTTGTGAAGGTTGCCCATAATTTCTTGATAAGCACCTCCCAAAAATAGCGCCAAATAGTAAGGTTCTCCAGGTTTGAGAGTATGCAGTTCCAAAACCGACTTTACATCTCGCAAATCGATGAATTGGTCGATTTTGCCGTCGCTGTCGCAGGTAAGATCGGCTAAAATACCGCGTTGAGTTGGTTCTTCGTCGAGTCGGTTAATGGGCATAATTGGGAACAATTGGTTAATTGCCCAACTGTCCGGTACAGACTGAAAAACAGATAAGTTGATGTAATAAATGGACGCCATCACCTTTTCTAAGTCTTCCAAATCGTCAGATACGTATTCATTTTGCCGCGCGATCGCTTGTATTTTATCGCAGCAAGCCCAGTACAACTGTTCGGTTTTCGCCCGTTCCGCAATTCCCAAATAGCCTAAGTTAAATAAACTTACTGCTTCTTCCTTGAATTGGATAGCATCGTGATAAACTTCTTGGTAATTTTCGGGACTGATAGATTGGTAAATTTCGTAGAGATTGCGCGGAATTTGGTGCGCGTTTTCGTCTACGGGTTCTGGTACTTCTCTGGGGACATCGCTAGTACCGAGTACGTCAAAAACTAACACGGATTGGTGAGAAGCGATCGCCCGCCCGCTTTCGCTAATGATAATTGGGACTGGGATTTTGCGCTCGTCGCAGGCATCTTTCACTCCCGCTACTACGTCGTTAGCGTAGTTTTGCATATTGTAGTTTTTGGAAGCGTGAAAGTTTGTTTTAGACCCGTCGTAGTCAACGCCGAGTCCACCGCCTACGTCCAAGTAGTTCATATTAGCTCCCAATTTAGCTAATTCTACATAAATGTGGCTGGCTTCTCGAATGGCGTCTTTGATGACACTAATTGAGGAAATTTGAGAGCCGATGTGGAAGTGCAGTAACTGCAAACAATCGAGCATTCCAGCTTTTTCTAGTTCGCCGACTGCACGGATAATTTCAGGAATTGTCAAGCCAAATTTTGCCCGATCGCCCGTAGAACCTCCCCAGCGGCCAACGCCTTTGGTAGTGAGTTTTGCTCGCACTCCCAAAATCGGTTTAATTCCTAATGCTTTGCTGGCGGCAATTGCGATTTCTACTTCCTCTATTTGCTCCAGCACAATTACGGAAGTTTGCCCTAGCCGCTGCGCCAAAATAGCAGTTTCGATGTATTCGCGGTCTTTGTAACCGTTACAAATTAATAAAGCGCCTGGGTTTTTTAAGGTTGCCAAAGCTATCATTAATTCCGGTTTCGAGCCTGCTTCCAGCCCGAAGTGATGGGGTTGACCGAAACGCACCAAATCTTCAATTAATTGTCGGTGCTGGTTGCATTTAACTGGAAAGACACCGCGATAGACATTTTTGTAATTGTACCGAGCGATCGCTCTGGCGAAACACGAATTTAAGCGCTCGATCCGGTCTTCCAAAATATCAGAAAATCGAATTAGCAGGGGCAAAGCCAAATTTCGCTGTTTCAGGGATTCTACCAGTTCGCACAAGTCGAGAGAACCGCCGCGATCGCCCTTGGGAGATACTGTAACGTGACCGGCTGCATTGATCGAAAAATACGGTTCGCCCCAACCTTGAATTCGGTAGAGTTTCTCACTATCTTCTATTGTCCAAGATGCTTGTGGCAGTTGAGCCTCCGTTACCAAAGCAGTGTCTGGTGCCGCCGAACTCGTGACTGTTGGCGAGTGAGTCGATAGCGGATCGAGATCGGAGAAAGCAGCGGTGGCTGGGGAACTCATCTTATTGGCAACCTCTTTTAGGAGTGGTCAAATAGATAGTTTATCGCACATATCGGGTTTCCTGATGCAGTTGAAAAATCACTTTGGGTAAACGGGCTGGCGATTTTAGATTTTAGATTTTAGATTTTAGATTTTAGATTTTAGAATTGACTCTACAGATGGATGAAGGTGGGGGATTCAACTAAAATCTCAACCGTAATTGCTCTGCTGGACTCCTTTCTTCAAGCAAGTATCCCTATGCAGGTGAACTCGGAAACCGGGTTTCTGAGTTCACCTGCGCCAAGAGAGTTGTCGGACGATCGCTCGCCCGACACACACTAACCAAAAATCACCTCCGGCGGCGCCATGTCAGCCCCCATAATCAATCCCCCGCTCTGAGACTTCTTCAAGCCCGGTTGAGGTGCTTTTTCTGGGGTCTTCTGAGCCGGTGCAACTGAGGCTGGCGGTGTCACCTGCGGTTGAGGTACTGCCTGTGCTCCTGGCACCACGGGTTGCTGTGACAGCCAACCCAAACCCCCTACAGCCCCAGCCATCAAAGCGGTGTAGCCGATGTACAAATGCACCGGACGCATTTGAAAGCCTTCGCCTGAGTCGGAATCGGAAACAGACACATACATACTGGGAATTGGAGTCGGAGCGGGTTTGGGTAAAGCATTCGCCATAGCGCTACCGTCTAGTCCCAAGGCGTCGCCGAGTCTGCGGATAAAACCTCTAACGTAAATATCTTGGGGCAGTTTGTCGATTTCCCCATTTTCGATCGATTCGATGTGGTGCAGCGGCACGAGAGTTTGACTGTGGAGTTGTTGCAGGGATAGGGAGCGAATTTGCCGTCCCTTACGCAATTCTCTACCCAACTCCCGCAGGCACTCTTCTCGCTGTTGAACGGCTAAAGCTGCTTCTTCTTCCTTGGTGAGTTTTTTCGGCTTCTTGGGAAAACCGAACCCTGGGAAGGATTTTCCGGGGACGGTGACAGTTGCAGGTGGAGCCGACTCGACTTTAATTTCGTCTTGGGGCGCTTGTTTGCTGTCTTCAGAAGTGTTAGTGTCTCGATCGGAATTTTCTTCTGTCTCGGACTCGGTTTGGGGGGGCGCTTCCACACTAGCGCTGCGCCAATAGAAGACAGGAGCAGCTACTGGTGGCTCCAATTCTTGAATTTCTGTCACCGTCTCAATGGCCGGACTTACAGCAGTAACACTCTCTTGGACTACTTGCGGTTCAATTTTGTTTTGTTTGGGAAATCTGTCAAATGCGAGCTTGACGGCTTCTCTGCTAACTGCTCTAATTAAAATTTCGGCAGCGGAGGCTGCTTCGCCCAACATTGTTTGCAAGCTAGCTAGAGCGTGGCTATAGGTGTCGCTACAGAGGAGTTCAGTTTCTATTTGACCTAGGACAGAACGAAAACTTTCTTGAGAAATTTCAATAGTTGGGTGATCTGTCACCCCAAAATAAGCCTCGGGTTTCAGTGCCATGATATTCATGTTGTCTTAGTAGAAGGTATCTGAGTACGTTCTTCGACAGGTTGGCAGTGATTCCGGATGTGGGTTGGGGGAGAGTGGGAGAGTGGGGCATCGGGCATCGGGCATTGGGCATCGGGCATCGGGCATCGGGCATCGGGCATTAGGCATTGGGCATTGGTAGCCCCTCACCAATAACTACTGTTTGTGGATGCGATCGAGCAAAAAAAGAGCCCCGAAAATCCCGACAAAATGGGCAACAGTGGCGTGAGTATTGGCGAGTACCACAAATATATCTAGGGGCTGAATAAATCGGCCCACATCAACTGCGGCACCGAACAAGGCTTGCGGCTGAGCTAGAGATTTGGCTAAAAGCGTGCCGCTGATGGCTTCTGCGCCGATCAGCGTCAGGATCATTCCTGACAAGTTACTCATCAGTGCCAGCCGCACCTCTTTGATGGTGTCTGCTTTTTTGGGGCGGACTGCGTTACCGGGCGATCGCAGTTGTCTCGACAAGCGGGTGAAGCGGAAAGAGCGATATAGGCTGTAAGCGAGTACGGCCAGCCCGCAAATGGCAAAAAATACGCCGCCGCCGGTGCCGGCACTGGTTGAACCCGCACCGGCGGTAGCCCTGGGGAGGGCGAAGGGGATGGCAAAGAGCAAAATGATCGCCGCTACCACCCCTAGCACTACCTGTACCCAGAAGCAAACCCAGCCTGTTGTACGAAGGGCAAAGGCTACTCGCTGTACCGCGACAGGAAGCTTATCGTTATCTAACTGATTAGTCATATTTTGAGCGGGTATAATTAATTGGCATTAGTTGGCAGCAGTTTTTTCTCTTGGGGGACGGTTGACGGCGGTTAACCCTCTTTATAATAGAAGTAGCAATGTTTAAGATTTGTAACTAACATTGGATTTCACATTTGAATAGCGTCGATCGCCAGGTACCCAAAGCAATGACACAACTACAACCCACGGTCACTCCCAAACTGGAACAGCCAAAGTTTGGCTTCAACAGCTACGCGGAACGCCTTAACGGTCGAGCCGCGATGATCGGTTTTTCTCTAACTTTAATTATCGAGTATGTCACAGGCCAGGGCTTGCTGTCCTGGTTAGGTCTCAACTAATTTTAGCAATGGCGCGGTCAGCCTTACACTTTGTCTTGACTCTTCCGGCCGCGGGTGTGACTGCTGCTGACCGCGACAATTTCGGGAATTGATTAAAATATTAATTACAAAGAAGCCCAGCGACTTCTCTGTCGAGAGAGATCGGTTCCCGAATGCAATAGCTGGCTTTTGGAGGTATATATGGGGTGGAATTTTGATTTGACAAGCTTGGCAATTTTGCCTCGCTCCCGTACAATTCCCCACAGGCGAGAAGATTAATTTAGGTGAAGCTAGTCTTTGAGCTAGAAATCCCGATCGTTCCGCCAACTCTAAGTTTTAGAGCTTGTAAATAAATATAGAACAGAGTAAAACCAAATGAATGCTTCGTGGACGCGACTTTTGAGGTCAGCTTACCGTAAAGAGCCAATTACCAGCTTTGTTGTGACAGTGGGCGTTGTCGATGCAGCCATCGGCAGCATGGGTGCGAGTGGCTCTTTATTGGCTTTTGGGCTTGGCACGGCTGGGGTGGCGATGGCTCTCCGCTGGTGGCAATTTTACCGCTCTGGAGCCGAACAACCCGCGCCTGCTCCCGAATACTATCTTCCTCCTCAGTCTTCTAGACCTCAGTTGCCCGTGCTTAATGTGTCTAAAAAAAATCCTCCTTATTAAGATTACTGGGCAATGGTGACTGGGCGAGGTGCCGATCGACTCCTTGGATCTGAGGCACTAAAAGATAGGGCAAGAAAGTCTTTCGATCTTGGATGCTTGGTTTATGAATATTTCTGTTGCCGAGAAACTGTACAAAATTGGCTCTGTAGCTGCCTGTAGTGGTTTGTCGGTGAAAACTGTTCGTTATTATGAGGAGATGGGCTTGCTGTCTCCTGCGGTAAAGCGATCGCCCGCTGGTTATCGCTTGTTTGGCGAAACGGTATTCAACAGGTTGGCGTTTATTAAACGCTCTCAGGCTCTGGGTTTGAGCCTTCATGAGATTAAGGATATTTTACAAGTTCGCGATCGGGGAGAGTTGCCTTGCTCTGAAGCGAAGCAGCATCTAACGGCTAAGGTAGAGGAAATTTCCGTGCAAATTGCAGCCTTAGAAACTTTGAAGGGGGAGTTGCTAGGCATTCTCAACTGCTGGCAAGAGCAACCCTCGCAGGCGAGCATTACTAGCACGATTTGTCCGAACATTCAGCGGGATTGAGCAGCGGAAAGATACAAAAAAAGGGAAGGAATTATTGGTTTCCTTCCCTTGATGGTTTTGTGGGTGGTTTGGTTGGTGGTTTTGTCGATCGTGTTGAGCTTTTAACTGTTTTCGCAGAGTTTGCTGTTGCTTTTTGAGTTGCCGAGCCCTGGCTGAGCCGCCTTTACCTTTGGAGTTTCTGCCCTCGCTACGAGGAGACTCCCAACTTTTTAGTCTCATGTTTTTACTTGCTTGCACTACTTCTATAATACACCGCCAGATTTTCACTGTCAAGTATTTTTGAGACAGATGTTTGGTAGTATCAACTGTTGAGTGATTGGGATTTGCTACAGACATAGGGATGGTGCGCCCATAAACACCCTACAGCCCGATCGTGCCCCCATAAGCACCCTACAATTAGAGTTTTTTGTCGGATTCCGTTAACAGCCCTAATTGTGTATATTTATCAGTCCAAATATCCGGCGGGTATTTCAGCATCTGTAAAAATTGGCAGCGTTTCCCAATTTTTCACCCATTCCGGCAATTGGGCTACTTTTTTTAGCTGAAGCGACATTTCTATTAAGGAAAATCCTAAATTGTGGAAATCTTGAATAAGTTCGGCTTTCAAGAAAATTTCATTTTTAGCTAAATCGGGAGCATTAGTGGCAATGACAATGCTGTTGCCGGTTTCTAAATTGCATATATAAACTTGTGCGAACACAGTTTGAATTGTTTTCACCGCTGCGGCATTAAACTCTTGTTTGTGGAACAGGTGCACCACTAGAACACCTGCGCTTGACAAGCGAATTTTGCACAGTTGGTAAAATTCTTGTGTCACCAATTTATAGGGCATATAGCCGCTGCCAAAACCAGCATCCACGAGAATTATATCGTTTTTTACTGTGGAATTTTGTTGGGCTAGATATTCGCGCCCGTCTTGAATGGCTACTTTGAGTCTGTCGTCGAATTGAATGCCAAAAAATTTTTGAGCTACTTCGACTACTTTTTCGTCAATATCTGTACATTCGACTATCGCGTTAGGGAAATAGTGGTGGAAAATTCTGGGGAGGGTGCCGCCACCAAATCCAATTACATAGATTTTTTTTGGGTGAGTTTTCCAGACTAATGCTAGCAGCACGCATCGGGAATAGGGAAAGATTAAATTTAGTGGATTGTTGAGGTCTAGGATGGATTGAGCTACATTTGTGATTAAGGTTTCTCTGTCTGCTAAAAGCAGTAAGAGGACTGAGTTTATTTTTTTTACGGCGATGCAGTTGTCGCCGGAGTTTTGTTGAAATAGGAAGCCGTCTGGCTGTTGCTGAAGCCAATTAATTTGTTGTTGAATAGCTGATAAATTGCTAGTTTGTCGATCGCCTTTATAATCAGTCATACGATTTTAGATTTTAGATTTTAGATTTTAGATTTTAGATTCAGGGTAAACGCATCTTAACTTTAACCCCAAATATGCTACAGTTATATCTGACTAATTTTTCATGTAGTTTATGGTAGCTCATGAGTGTGAGCAAGGGCAAGAGGTTTTAGTAAAGCTGTAACTTCCCAACAAAAACAAACAGATTCATTGCAAAAGAGTGAATGTTTTAAATGCCCGTTGTTTAAAAGATGTGACTACCTTGAACGACCCCAGAATACAAAGAAGTAAAGAACATTTGCTCAAAGATATTATATCTATTGCGATTCTAGCTATCATCAGCGATGCCGACGGATGGGTGGCAATATAAGCCTATGGTAACGCCAAATATAAATGATTAAAAAGCTTTCTATAATTACCGAATGGTCTACTATTTCATGACAGGTTTAGTCTCCTTATTTGCCAGAATTGAACCGCAACAGTTTCAAGAAAGTTTTTTGAGTTTGGTAAATGCGATAATCGGGGAATTAGAACTAAACGTGATTGCCATTGATGGCAAAACAATGAAACAATCTTATGACCGAAATGAGCAGCAAACAGCGCTACATATAGTCACTGCATGGTCTTCATCTCATCAATTAGTGTTAGGCAAAAAAAAAGAGATAAAAAATTTAATGATCTAGATGAGTATGAAGCCGTAGAAGGGCGGCTGAGTGTGTCGGAGTTAGTTTGAATAATTCATGTAGGGGCGATTCCCTACGGGATAGCTGCGCTTCACGCACTTTGTGACAAGTTGGGACGTAAGGGCGATCGCATGATTTAATCATAGTTGTATGCTCAGTAATTAATTAATGAGTGGAATTAATCGCCAAATCACCCTTGACAGCAGGCACATTGCGAAACACTTGCCAGACACGCCACAAATGAGAAGACTGCTTAATAAAGGACGTGCTGCTCATATTTTTAACGATGAGGCTACTATGAATCAGGTAGCTCAAGCCATAATAGAAGATGGAGAATTTACAGGTACGATTCGGGGCTACGATCGTTATGGTATGTTTTTTGCTGAATCAATTGGTTATAGAGTTGACCCGGATGGTAGCCGTCTTTTACTTTACTACGGAGAAATAAAAGTTGATGCAGAAAACCGATACCACGTTACGCCTCGAAGCCGATTTAGTGAAGAATAACTGGGAATTTACAGAGGTATGGATCGATCCAAATCTTTCACCGCCTTATCTGCTTTTGTTACTAAGTGACGCTGAGGGAAATTGTCGGATATACGATCCGGCTGAGGGTTATAAAGTTGTGTTTTCTAGTCAGAGTTATGATGAGGCGCAGTATTGGCTTTTAGAGGATGAGTATGAACCCGTAGAAGGGCGGCTGAGTGTGTCGGAGTTAGTTTGAATAATTCATGTAGGGGCGATCGCGCTTTTTGACAACTTGGGATGTAAGGGCGATCGCTATTAGGTCATTATTCCGCACTGTTTGCTACAATTATTTAAGTCAGCTTTAAAAACTGCCATGACCCAAGCTACCTCAATAACAACTGAATATCAAATAACTGTGAGTTCTCCAGTTTGGCAAACAGTTGAGCAAATTGCCGGAGAATTTAACTTGTCAGTTTCTGAACTATTGGAACAGATAGGCGAAGGTCAACTGAAAGTTGTTGCGGTTCCAAGTAATTCGGAAAAAATCAGTGATCGAGATATTGCAAATGCTTTCATTTGGTTAGCCTCGCAAAATAATGTAGAAATCAATGTCTACAAGCTACAAAAACTCGTGTATTACGCTCAAGCTTGGTATTTAGGAGTTTACGGGACGCCACTATTTGATGCAGATTTTCAAGCGTGGATTCACGGACCAGTTATTCCTGATTTATTAGAAAAGTATCAATGCCAATTTAGTTGGGAACCAATTACAGAGAAAATCGAACAACCGAAACTTCCCCAAAAAATCGGGGAATTTATCAAAGAAGTTGCGGAGGCATATTTTGAGTATGATGATGAAAGTTTGGAACGAATGATTTGCAGGGACATGCCTTGGCTAGAAGCTAGAGGGGATATACCCAGAGACGCATCTTGTCATGCGATTATTTCTCAAGAATGGATGAAAAAATATTATTCGGGCCGTGTCAAAGAAGAAACCTCTGTCTACAATTGTCCCTTCTCAACCACAACCGCCCGCAAGTTTGGGATTTTCCTTCAAGTACCTGCAAACTCAGAATGAAAAATTTTCAATTTGCGATCGGGATCGGTAAGCACTCATTTTCTAAATAATAAACGATGAGGCTACTATGAATCAGGTAGCTCAAGTTATGCTAGGATACTCTTGCGAAAAGTAGTGACATGACACGCGATCGCTCCCATTAAAATCCTGATTGCCTATGTTAAAATTATGGAAGCTCAACCACGAGAAGTACAAAACTACCTGAAAGCCGACGGGACAAGTCCCTTGGAAGGATGGCTTGATTCCCTTCAAGATACTAAAACTGTATCTAAAATCAAGAAGCGACTGAGGCGAGTTGAGCTAGGCAATCTGGGAGATTATCGCTCAGTAGGAGCGGGAGTGTATGAACTTAAAATTGATTATGGCCCAGGCTATCGGGTGTATTTTGGACAAGTCGGGTTAACAGTTGTGTTGCTGCTATGTGGCGGTGATAAAAGCACTCAAGAACAAGATATTAGCCAAGCTAAAAAATACTGGAGAGATTATGAAAGAACTCAAAGTGCCAACAACTAGAAGCTACCACGAATACTTAATTTCTTCTTTAAAAACCCCTGAAAGGGTTGCTAGCTATATCGAGGTTATGTTGGAATTAGAGTCAGAAAAACCAGAACCGGAATTACTGCGAGCAGGACTTAAAGATGTGGTGGATGCTTATTTACAGATGAATAAGTTATCGACAGAAGCTAAACTTATATATGAGAAGCTCGATCGAAGGTTGTCAGAGAGTGGGGGCGAGGAAATTTATGCTTTGATAACTCTACTAGATAAATTGGGGTTGCAGTTGGCTGTCGCACTAAAATAGGTTAATTAATAAAATAGTTAGGGCGATCGCACTTTGGGACAAGTTGGGAAAGGAAGGGCGATCGCTTTTTTCACAAGTTAGCTCTTAAGGCTTACTCACCTTCTTCCAGTAAACTTTGAAGCATTGGAGTTAAAATGTTTACGACTGGATTCTTTGTAAGTTCCATTAGTGCTGCTACTCCACCAGCTTTCAAAGCTTTAAGTACCTTTTTCTTCACATTGGGCTTTTTTTTAATTTCTTCCATAGCTTTTGTAGCAACTGCGTGTTTCTCGACATAAGTTTTTGTTGAGTAAGTCTGAGATAACTGATCTAAAAGCTCCTGGATTTCTTTGGCGGCATCGGCAAGAGTTTGCCTTTGTTCCGGTGAGTAATTGTTAATAGTCCCACCTATTTGCTCAGCCTCTACTTTTTCACTGTAGCCAACACCTATTGATGCCTGACTTTGGTCGATATTTATTTTACGTTCTGACATATAATCTCCGTATTAAGAATTAACTATTGTTCTCTGTTATCTATTTTGCCACCTATTTGTCCAGATTGCAGTTGCTCAGCATAGCCAACACCTATTGTGGCATGATTTTGGTTAATATTAATTACCTTGATATCTTCTGTGTCACTCTCCATAAATTCGCATAACTGTGAAATCACATCTCTGACGCCTGATTTATCGGCTGTGACAAATATCACATTGTCTCCCGAATTTACGTATAATTCAAGTCCTATTCGCTTAGGCTGCATCAAGTTCTCCATAACTCCAGCAACTCCTAATAAAAGGATTAGTAATCCAAATCCTGCTTGTTGACCGCTCTGTGAATAAAGTAAAAAAGTCCCAGAAATAAGTAATATCAAAATCACTATAGTAGGTACTTTATTAGGCGTTTTTACATACGCAAATCCAAATCCAGTAACATTGCGAAACTGATAAACATAAGAACCAAATTTAATTACTTTTTTGGTAACGAGTATAGGTTCGGGTTTGTCTATTACAAGAACTTTATTATTTTGCCGCTGTATGTTGTTTCCCGTACTTATACTCATACTTTTTCTCCTGCCTAATGTATTTAATGGTGTTATATCTGGCAGGTCAGATATACTGACTGAAGTTAATATTTTTCAAACTTTACCTGCGTAGCGCACCACTATAGTTTGAGTAAAAGTAATTATCGAGTAACGGTTTAGTTATTATCATTTTGCCCGATTTTATAAATTTTGTCTAGTAAAATAAAGTAGGATTTAGTTGGTAGTTATTAATTTTTATTACCGTGAATCAGTAGCAAATAGTATAATTTAGTTGCTAAAGTATCAAACGGTAGGATAGAGTAGGATAGCAATCAGCCAAACTAAACCCCCCCACTCCACCTATGGAAGTTCAGGAAGTCTTAAAAATCGCTGACGACATCGTATTCGCTAAGACAGGAAAACACCTCGATCATCTACAGGAAGCTATATTGCGTGGCACTTGGCAACGCCAGAAATACCCAGAAATTGCCAAAACTTGCTACCGTAGCGAAGCTCATGTTAAGAAGGTGGCATCAAAATTATGGAAAGTTTTATCAGAAAAATTAGGCGAAGATATCAATCAATCGAACTTTCGATACACAATGGAAAGACTGCAATTATCCATAGTTGAATCAAACTTTGGAAACTATTATGCACAAATTGATAATTTCAGTGTTTGTGAGAACAAGTCGCATCCCTCAGAAATCTCAAATACAGAAAAACCTAATCAGCCCATTTATAACCAAACTAAATCAAAAGTTCGTCAAGACTTAGGCGACGCACCAGAACCCAACCTATTCTATAACCGCACATCCGAGCTCACCACCCTCGAAAACTGGATTTTGAGCCGCACCCGCCTCATCACCATCTTAGGCTTATCCGGTATTGGCAAAACCGCCCTTACACTCCAACTAATCCCACAAATTCAACACGAATTCGACTACATCATCTGGCGAAGTCTCCGCAACGCGCCACCCCTCGCATCACTCCAAACCGACTTAATTAAATTCCTCTCGCAGCAGCAAGAAACTAACCCCCCCAACCCCCCCTTATCAAGGGGGGGCGAAGAGATTCAACCTCTTTCTCCCAGGCGCGGCGAAGAGATTCAACCTCTTTCTCCCCCCCTTAGCAAGGGGGGGTTGGGGGGGTTAATAGAATATTTACGATCGCACCGCTGTCTCATCATCCTCGATGATATCCAAACCATTTTCAGCAGCCAACAACTCGCAGGAAATTACCAACCTGGATATGAAAATTACGGCGCATTCTTCAAACAACTAACAGAATCATCCCACAACAGTTGCTTAATCCTCCTGAGTTGGGAAAAACCCAGAGAAATAGCCGCATTAGAAGGCGAAAACCGCCCCTGCAAATCTCTGCAACTCAACGGTTTAGGCCCGGAAGCACAAGAAATATTCAGAGAAAAAGGTTTAGCAGAACCGGAGAAATGGTCAGAACTAATCGACCTTTACCGAGGCAATCCCTTATGGTTAAATATAGTTGCCACATTAATTCAAGACTTATTCGGCGGTAGCGTTTCCGAATTCCTCTCCTATGATACCCTATTCTTAGGTGACTTAGAATCACTCCTGCACCAGCATTTCGCTCGCCTAACCGCATCCGAACAACAGGCGATCGCATGGCTAGCCAATACCCCCGAACCAGCCGACATCTCAAAAATACCAGAAAACCTGCAATTATCACCGTCAGAACTCTTGAAAGTCATGCAATCTTTAGGACGACGGTCATTAGTTGAAACAGTCAAACAAAACGGGCGATCGCACTTTACGATCGCGCCAGTAATCAGAGAGTATATAACAAACAAAAAATGAAAATCGCCACCTGGAACGTCAACTCAATCCGCACCCGCATAGAACACGTTACTAGCTGGTTGCAAACAAACTCCCCAGACGTTCTCTGCCTCCAAGAAACCAAAGTTACAGACAAAGACTTCCCCCTAGAACCCTTCATCAACCTCGGCTACAACTGCTACATTTCGGGTCAAAAATCCTACAACGGCGTCGCCATTCTCAGCAGATCGCCCCTAACGCAAATCAGCACCGGATTTGCCCCCCTTCTTGGCGACGAAACCACAGGTATTTTTGACGAACAAAAACGCCTAATAGCCGGGGTTATAGACGATATTTGTATTATTTGCGTATACGTTCCCAACGGTTCCGAAGTCGGCAGCGAGAAATATGAGTACAAGCTAAAGTGGCTCAAACTGCTGCAAGAATACCTCAAAATAGCACTAGATAAATCCCCCAAGTTGTGCATTTGCGGCGACTTCAACATCGTCCCGGACGATCGAGATATCCACAATCCCAAAGCCAATGCTAACTCCGTCGGCTTGTCTGTCGCCGAGCGCCTCGCACTAACAGAAATAATAGAATTAGGATTAAACGACCCCTTTCGCAAATTCACCACAGAAGGAGGTCATTATAGCTGGTGGGACTACCGCGCTGCGGCATTTCCCCGCAACAACGGCTGGAGAATCGACCACCATTATCTCAGCCCTCCCCTCTACGAACAAGCAAAAAACTGTACAATAGATATTGCTCCTAGAAAATTAATCAAACCCAGCGATCACGCCCCCGTAATTGTCGAAATTTGATTTATAAGTTATAAGGTTAATAACAATTGACATCTGGCCCCATTCTCAATAAACCTTGGATGGGCGGGCAGGATGCCCACCCCACAAGAAAATTCAATCTTTGGGGAACAGGCATCTTGCCTACTATTGAGAAATGTCCAATATGTAAGTAACAACCAACAACTAAAAATCATGTTCTTAGTAACCGGAGCAACAGGCGCACTAGGCCGCCGAATTGTACGAGAAATCAGACAGCAAGAAAAGCCTGTCCGCGCATTCGTTCGCCTCGCATCTCGCTACTCAGAACTAGAAAACCGAGGCGCCGAGATTTTTATCGGCGACTTAAAACAAGACAAAGATATTAAAAAAGCCTGCCAAGGAGTGCAATACATTATCAGCAGCCACGGCACCGGCGGCGACGTTCAAGCAGTACACTACCGCGCTAACATAGAATTAATCGACTGCGCCAAAGAAGCGGGAGTGCAGCACTTTGTCTTTCTTTCGGTACTGGGAGTCGATCGGGGATACGAAGATTCCGCAGTATTCAAAGCCAAGCGAGAAGTTGAAAAATACCTGCAAAACAGCGGCTTGAATTATACAATCTTGCGGCCTGCAGGTTTTGCTTCCAGCTTGTTACCCCTAGCAGAAAGATTTCGAGAAACCGGACTTTACCTGCTGATTGGCGACGGCAAAAACCGCACATCTGTTGTCAGTACCGACGACTTAGCAAAGATTGCTGCAGACTCGCCAACAGTCGAAGGCGCCCGCAACCAAATTCTGCGAGTCGGTGGCCCGGATGTGCTGACAAGAGATGACATTCCCCGCATTTTTGCACGCTTATTCAAGCGCGAACCGATGGTAATCAACCCGCCGCTGATGGTGTTTGACGGTTTGAGAAATGCCTTGGGTTTATTGAATCCTCAAGCTCAAAAAGACTTAGGAACTTTGCGGGTATTGCTGGGTAACGAGTATTTCTCCACTCCCGAAGAAGTGCAAAACTTAGAATCAACCTACGGCATGAAAATGGAATCATTAGAAAGCTTTCTGCGGCGCAATTTGAGCGTTTAAAATGCTAGTTATTTTCGTTACCAGGCATAGCCTGGTAATGAATATCCGGAGGCTCTGCCTCCAAACTATTGTCTCATTTTAATGGAGGCAGAGCCTCCCCATATGCGTCCCCAGGCTCTGCATGGAAACGACCAAAATGTAGCGCCAAATCGCAACTGGAAAGCATTTAAGCAGAAAGAGGTAGTGGTTCAGCACCAATATAGCTCGTAACTGCGATCGGCGGAGAAGTCGGCTTCGCAATCAAATAACCTTGAACAAAAGTTGCTCCCCGTTCCCGCACCCACTCAAACTCCTCCAAAGTTTCCACACCTTCAGCAACAGTTTTAATATCTAATTGAGCGGCAATTTCTAACATCTTTTCCGTAATGAGTGCCTTATAATAATCTTGATGGACATTGCGAATCAATTGCATATCCAACTTAATAAAATCGGGACGCAGTTGGTGCATCAAATTTAAATTAGAAGAACCGCTGCCAAAATCGTCCAGGGCAATTAAAAATCCCGCCTCTCGGTAAAACCTCAGAATCTTAATCAAGTGATCGATATCAGGAGGGTGCTGAGATTCCGCTACTTCAAAAACAATATTGCTGTGAGGAATTCCCGCTTCATCAATAGCCTGTACAGTTCTTCGCAGACACGTAGCGGGATCGTAAACTGAAGTCGGAGAAAAATTAATAAAAAGTAGTTCTTTAATATCGTAAACATGGGCTTCGCGGATAGCGCGAGTCCGGGCTAAAACATCTAATTGAAAAATTAGGCCTGCTGATTCTGCTTGGGAAAAAATCCGACCGGGATAAATTAACTTTCCTTGCTCGTCAATTCCTCGGAGCAGCGCTTCGTGGGCAAAAATTTTAGAAGTATCTGAGGTATAAACAATGGGCTGAAAATGTGTAGTAATGCGTTCTTCGGACAATAAATCTAACAGCCACTCAGAGTTACTCAAATTAATAAAAGAGTCTAAGGAAGTGCTGCGATAAAAATCGCTAAGTTTGGGCTGTTCAACTTCGCGCATCCACAAAACTTTTGTCTCTTTCAACTCTTGAGTTGTCAGCACCGATGATGCTAGAGCGTTAAAATTTTCTCTCGCTATTCCCTCAAGGATAACGTACAAACACTTGCTCTCTTCTAAAAGCTTGAATTCAAGTTTAGCCTTAGCGAGTGCAGAAATAACCTTGGTCAGCGTATGATATACGGGAAACCACAGGTATAGACCTCCGCTGCCCTCTATTTTTGCGGGTACTGTTTCGCAGCGAGAGCATGAGCCGAAGGCTTTGCCACTTATTTGCATTGGAATATCCTCCGGTTTTGGGTTAATTTAAGACACGCTAACAATTAACTTTTATTATAAGCTCATTCACCTATTAATTCATCTATCTCAAGATATAAATCGTGATGAACTTGTATTTAAGAATTCTTGCAGTATTTATACTGAGCTCCGGTTTTAAACCTTGGTCAAAGTTTTCAGCATTGAGCAAGTAGGTGTGATTAAACACAGTCCCAAATCCTCACAGAGGGAGAAGGCAAAGACTTGTTGGCTACTCTCTACTGCTGCTGTGATTCTTTACGCCTTCTTCTCTAATTCCCTTTGTCAAAACAGTCGCTACAGTTAATTTTTTAGCCAAGGCGAATTAACAAGCCCGTGAAGCGCAGCTATCCCCTAGGGAATCGCCCGATCGACTAATTTATGCGTACTAAAAATATACACACCCGGACGATCGCCAAAAACACACTCACTGGCTGGGTCATATCCAATTTAATTTTATAATCGGGATGACAGGATTTGAACCTGCGACCCCCTCGTCCCGAACGAGGTGCGCTACCAAGCTGCGCTACATCCCGAAATTAGTCACTATATTTTCAGCTTATCACATTCAAGTTAAAATTTAGCAACCTCGTATATAATGATTTGTAAAATACTACTCAGGCGGAGACAGACGTGACAGTTAAGCCCCAGTGGTTGCGAGTTAAAGCCCCCCAGTGGGAGCGCGTCGGCAACGTCAAAGAAATTTTGCGGGATTTATCCCTGAATACGGTTTGCGAGGAGGCGTCGTGTCCGAACATCGGCGAATGCTTCAACGCAGGTACTGCGACATTTTTGATTATGGGCCCGGCTTGTACCCGCGCTTGTCCTTACTGCGACATCGATTTTGAGAAAAAGCCCCAACCTTTAGATCCCACAGAACCCCAAAGATTGGCGCAAGCGGTGCAGCGGCTCAAACTCAACCACGTCGTGATTACCTCTGTCAACCGGGACGATTTGCCGGATGGGGGCGCGTCTCAGTTTGTTGAGTGCATTCAAGCAGTGCGATCGGCGATGCCGGACACAACTATAGAAGTTTTGATTCCCGACTTGTGCGGCAACTGGCAAGCCTTAGAAATTATTCTCGCAGCCCGGCCAGAGGTACTCAACCACAATACCGAAACCGTAAAGCGACTTTACCGCAAGGTGCGGCCGCAAGGAAAGTACGATCGCACCTTGGAACTATTGCAGCGAAGCCGCGAACTCGCACCTGGGGTTTACACCAAATCCGGCATCATGGTAGGGCTCGGAGAAACAGACGCCGAAATTCGGGAGGCGATGCAGGACTTACGGGCTGTCGGCTGCGATATTTTAACAGTTGGACAGTACCTGCAACCGACTCAAAAGCATTTAAACGTAGAAAACTTTGTGCCTCCAGAACAGTTTGATGCTTGGAGAAAGTTTGGCGAATCTTTGGGATTCTTGCAAGTTGTCGCTTCTCCCTTAACTCGCAGTTCCTATCACGCCGAACAGGTGAGGGAACTGATGAAACTTTACCCACGCTAGCAATTTTAATTTGAGTTGACTCGCGCCCGTTAGCGAAGCCCTCGAAGAGGATCGCACCATTCTCACTAAAACCAGATCAACCGGGTAACAGCGAGGAAAAACTTGCGCTTGATATGCAGGCCCAGGGCAAAAAATCCGGTTTCAGATGCTGGTGTTCTGGGCGTCATCTTAAGCCGGAAGCAGCAGCCAACAGCAAAACAATTATCGGTCGATCGTCGCCTCAAAGTCGCGACTTACGCAAAAGAGATCCAGAAACCGGGTTTCTTCCTCAAACTTCTAGGTTTTAATCCAGAAATTTGAGAAAGAAACCCGGTTTTTGCGTCAGCCAATAACTCGCTACTGCGGACTCTAGCAACTCTGAAACCCATATTCTGTAATGGATTAAACTTCTGCGCTCACTGCAGCGTATTTAATCAAGAGCGCCGAGTTATATAAAGTTTTATTAAAAAAATGGCTAATTTTCCGAAGTGATCGGGAACCAGCTTATTGGTGATGAAGATTAACTTAACTTCTGACTAACGTCACTTGTTTCTAGCCAGTCACTATCTATACTAGCTACATAAACAAAGAAGTACAACACACTTTTCGGGCCTTCAACCTGTTACATCAGAAAGTTCTTAGCGTTTTCCAGAATCTTGGTAAAACAAGTGGGGCAGCAAAAGTGCGATCGAACAACAGCAGAAAAGTCAGAAAAGTTACTAAAGAAACACAAAGCGGTGATGCTTCGTCTTAACCAAATGGGCATCTTAATTATAAATAACCGCTAAGCGTAGCATCTTTTCACCGGAGCCACTGAGAAAATCACTATGCCAGCCACCTCTTTTTACGCTGAAGCTGAATTCGACGAACAACTGCGAGTCAATCCCTTGCAAGGTGATGTGTTGGATGAAGATGCTGAAGAAGCTGGAGACGAACTGCTCGACCAAGACCCAGCAGAGACAGAAGATGCAGACCCAGCAGCCAAATTGCAAAAAAATGCCAGCCGTCGCACTACAGATTTAGTGCGCCTGTACCTCCAAGAAATAGGTCGGGTTCGTCTCTTGGGTAGAGACGAAGAAGTCTCGGAAGCTCAAAAAGTTCAGCGCTATATCAAATTGCTGGAATTACGCAACACCGTCGCCTCCCAGGAAGAAGGGCTAATTGGGCGCTTCGTGCATTTAATAGAAGTGCGCGATCGGTTATCCGCACAGTTGGGACATAAACCTTCCCTGGAACGCTGGGCATTAACCGCCGGTGTCGGTGACGTGCCAGAACTCAAGCGAATTATGTCCGAAGGCAAGCGCCAGTGGGCCGAGTTAGCCGAGATGACGGTCGAGACGATCGAAAGAGTTCAAGCTGAAGGCGTCGAAGCTAAAGACCACATGATTAAGGCGAACCTGCGCCTCGTGGTTTCGGTGGCGAAAAAATATCAAAATCGCGGTTTAGAATTGCTCGACTTAATACAAGAAGGTACTCTGGGACTGGAGCGAGCTGTAGAAAAGTTTGACCCGACGCGGGGCTATCGGTTTAGCACCTATGCCTACTGGTGGATTCGGCAGGGAATTACGCGGGCTATCGCCACTCAAAGCCGCACTATTCGCCTCCCCGTCCACATCACCGAAAAACTTAACAAAATCAAAAAAGCCCAGCGCAAAATTTCTCAAGAAAAAGGTCGGACAGCTACGATCGAAGATATCGCTGTCGAGTTGGACATGACGGCGCCCCAAGTCCGAGAAGTTTTGCTGCGAGTCCCCCGTTCTGTTTCTTTGGAAACTAAAGTGGGCAACGAAAAAGATACAGAGTTGGGCGACTTGCTCGAAACCGACAGCATCTCCCCAGAAGAAATGCTGATGCGAGAAGCTCTGCACCGCGACTTGCAGCAACTCCTGGCAGATTTGACCAGCCGCGAGCGAGATGTAATTCTGATGCGCTTTGGTTTGGGTGACGGACACCCCTATTCGCTGGCAGAAATCGGTCGTGCCCTCGACTTGTCCCGCGAGCGGGTCCGCCAAATTGAAGCCAAAGCTTTGCAAAAACTCCGCCAACCTAAGCGTCGCAACCGCGTCCGCGACTATCTGGAGTCTCTGACTTAAATTTGGCCGGTCAGTCAGCGCGATTAATCAGGGAGCAAGGCATTTGGCACTTGTGCAGAAGGCATGAGGCATTCGGCAGAAGTAACAATATTTACTTCTAAACCACTTCTCTGTCCTCTGCAGCAAGTCATAAAGCTTGTTAAAAGTCAAAAAATATCAAAAACCAAATTTTTTCCTCAATCTTTTTTCAATAAGCTGCGATATTTGCAAAATATCTCGATCGTTGTGTATTATTGTCAATAGGCAGACTTTCTTGAGAGGGTCACTATGGCACTTTATACCGCGTCCTCATTCAAATCCGAGCTCAATGACAAAGGCTGGCGGATGACTCCCCAACGGGAAACCATCTTGCACGTGTTTCAGAACCTCCCCAAAGGAAATCACCTGAGTGCGGAGGATTTGTACACTTTGTTAAAAAATCGCGGAGAAAACATTAGCTTGTCCACCATTTACCGAACTTTAAAGTTAATGGCAAGGATGAGCCTCCTCCGCGAACTCGAACTAGCAGAAGGTCACAAACACTATGAAATAAACCAGCCTTACCCGCATCACCACCACCACCTAGTCTGCGTTCAGTGCAACAGAACGATCGAATTTAACAACGATTCGATTTTGAAAATTGGCATGAAGCAAGCTGAAAAGTCTGGGTTGCACCTGCTAGACTGCCAGCTAACCATTCATACGGTGTGCCACGAAGCTTTGCGGATGGGATGGCCGTCTTTGGTTTCCAGCAATTGGTCTTGTCCGAGGTCGATCGCCCAAAACGGCAGCAGCGCCCCGGATTCAATCGAGTGACAGTACACTATTTTCGCATTTCAAGTACGGCTTGTTACAAGTTTTAACAAAAATCTGTAGCCCAAGTGCGATCACTGTTACGCAGAAACCGGGTTTCTTAAGAAAAATACATCATTTCAGGAATGAGTCGGAAACCAGAAACCCGATTTCTTTGATGTAGCGTCCGCAAGCGTGGGGCTAAAAAGTTTGGCTCAACAAATCGTCGCTGCTGACTCCGTAACTGCGCTGAGCTCGATCGAGGGCGTCTCTCGTCGGGGTATCAAAAACTCCGCTGATCGAGCCTGTGTAAAAGCCGAGGTCTTGCAGCCGCCTTTGTAATTGCTGAATGCTTGATCGACAGTTGAAACTGCTGCTAATTGGAACAGCACGAACAGCTACCCGGCCAGCTAATCCGTTTTGGAGCGCAGCCAAAGTCGCCGGAGTGGCAATACCCGTCGCCGGTGACAAATTGCGTTCCTGCTGAAACGACAGCACCGCAAACTCGGTCTCGCCTCCAAATACTCCGTTCACCGGGCCGGGGTTTTTGCCCAGACTTCTGAGGGAAGACTGAAGTTGTCGGACAGCCGGCCCAGTATCGCCCCGTCGCAGACCAGCGGCAATTTGCGGCACAGGCGCTGCAGCCTGCCTGTTGCCTTGCCGCAAAGCCGATCGAGTGCTGCGATCGACTCTTCCAGTCCCGAACATCCCGCTATCTCTCTGAAAACGGATCAAAGCTGCTTGAGTTGGTCGATCGAACCAACCGTGAATCTGGCTCCTGTAATAACCCAATTCTTGCAGCCGCCGCTGGACAAATTCTACTTCTCGGCCTCTGTCGCCCAACTCCAGAAAATCTCCGGCATTACTCTGTTGGTCATCTTCCTCAGTCCATGAGGTAATTTCAGCTTGCCTCATCTGGGCGTCGATAGCAGTCAAAGTAGCAGTATCAGCGCAGCCGTCAGAAACCAGATTGTAATCTTGCTGAAAACGAGTCACAGCGTAGAGAGTGCGTTCGCGAAACTTGCCGTCAACGCCGCCTTCAAAATAACCCAAAGCTTTTAATTGCCGCTGGATCAAGTCTACCGTCGCCCCTCTGTCCCCGAACCGCAGCCCCTTGCAACCGCCATTTCCCGAAATATTCCCTGGAAGCGTAACGGGGGGAACCGGGCGGGTGGACCCAAACAGCAAAGCTAAAGTTTGCCTATCGGCAATTCCAGTTACCCGCAGTCGATTAATTCGCTGGAAGTATCTCACCGCATTTTGAGTAACTTCGCGAAAACTCCCTGTGGGATGCGCGCTGAAGTAGCCTAGCTGCTTCAACCTGCGCTGGAGAGCAGAAACACCTGCACCCGCGTCTCCAAAACGCAGCTCCCGATAATTTGTATAAATAGTATTAAAAGGTCGATCGTCCCCGGCCAAACTGTTGAGTGCTATCACAGTAGCTCGATCGGGCCTACCAGTCAGCGACAGTTGATAGTCTCGCTGAAAGTTAGTCAGCGCTTGTTGAGTAACCGGGCCGAGTTGACCTGTCGATGATCTGGGAAAATAACCGAGTTCCCGCAACCTGTCTTGAACAGAGCGCACATTTGGATATCCCGGATCTATTTGAGCAAAAGCCGAACCGGCTGCACTCAAAACCGAAAGCATCAAAGCCAGAGACAGCAAACCGACATAAGTCTGACTCGATAGGTTTTGCCACTTGGGCTCATCAAAAATTTTCGACTCGGCGGGTGCTTCGCAAACAAGAGCAAGTTCGAGGTAAGCAAGAGATTCCATAATTTTTCAGTGTGAAATTGTCGATGGGTTGTGTGAGCAAACTGCCAAAAATCATTTTTGGCACGCTTGGCTTGGATTCTATCAACGCTAAGTTCTACCTGGAAAGCGCGAAGCACCCGTTTTTCTAAAAAATTTACCGTCAATAATAATTACAGGTAATAACCAAGATAGCATCGCTGCTTCTAGAGGCGCGAGACTCAGCAAAAAAGTTTGCAGGCATAGTCTTAGCCTTTAAGGCGACAAGACAATAAGTTCTGGGGTAGTGCTGGCTAATATTTTATCTGGCTGCCGCAGAAATTACCACAAGACTTGCGCGCAGGTTCTCATCACCTTAATTTGTTGTCGGGTAAAGAGCCTGAAATCGCAGGTTTTTTGTTAAGAAAAGCGGCTTCTTCATGTGGCGAGTGCGTCTAGGAAACTACCGCTGATTAACCAAAAAACTAGCCACTAAAAATCCCCACCCTTGCTAGTTGCAAATAGGACAGGGATTTTTTGATAAGTTGACTTTGTATTAAAAAATAGACGATCGCTTAAATTAAGCCGAACCGATCGCAAATTACAGCTACTCCCGCTGCAAAAACAGTAATTGCGATGGCTACCAGCGGGTTTTGCCCTCTGCTAACCGCAAAAGAGGTAACGACCCCAGCTCCCAAAGCCGCAGTAACAGCAGCAGTCGCCAAATCTCGATCGGGACGTTTGTCGTACATATTTTTTATTGTTGGTAGCTGTTAAGCTGAAAACTTACATCTTGTAATCCAAGCTACCACTCTGGCCTGTGCGCCAGGGACAACAGCCTGGGTTTTGTAACTAACCTTAAAATTTTGCTAAGTTTCTTAACATACTCTCCTGAATAACATAAGTTAGGATTATGTATTTTCGAGTTTTTCTGTTGAGTTTTAGCTGTTGAAACCTTTTGTCTGCTGGGCTTTTATGTCAAATTCAGGATTTTGCAGGGTCGCTCGCACCCGCAGTCTCAGCGGATCAAACTGCAATCTCAAATATCGAAAATAAATTTAACTTGACTTTTTGTGATAAATGTGTATCTCGCTATTGGCAACAATAGACAGGAAAAAACCCGGCGTTGGTGAACAATTTTCACACTGCGATTGCTTCGGTGCCCTCACAATGAGATGAGTATATTTGTTGTCTAATTACTATCTAAGTTTTATTCGCCCTCAATTCTTTCAGTATTGCCGCCTTTGACCCAACCTTCGCGATTGCCATCCTCAATCCGAATTCGCTGCCACTCTTTGTCGGGCGACTCTTCCAAAACTACCACTCTTTCCTTGTAACCAACACCGCCAATGCGGTTCGAGTCTCGGCTACCAGTATCGCGGAGAATTAAGCCGATCGGCTGAGTCACCATCGCGCGGTAAGCTCCCGGTTCCAGCGGTTTGGGAGACGGGGCATCGCTAGATGTAGAAACAGGGCTAGCCTGGGCTGTTGACTTCGGCGCAGCGCCCGCAACCTGAGCTGGTGTTTTGTCGTTGGAAAAAACAGGTTTTTCGGGCACAGTAGTTAGCTTAGCGGCAAAGTAAAGTGCAGCAGCCACGCTAGCACCTGCCATCAGGACGATCGCGAGCAGAAAACCCACTAAAAATTTGAAAACGCTATATACACTGTTCATAAAACCGCAAATGAAGGAAGAAGGAAGTTCGGCAACGGATTCTGTAACGGATGTAACGGATGTAAGGCAGAAGGCAGAAGGCAGAAGGCAGAAGGCAGAAGGAAGAGGGAAGAAGGTTGAGGGAAGAAGGTTGAGGGAAGAAGGTTGACTGCTGAATGTTGAGTAAAATCTGGTAACTGCCAACTGACAACTGGTTACTAACTACTGACTACTGACTTCAAAAGCTTAACCTTGAATCCGGCGGCTCAGACTGCCGTATCTAGAAGCAAGGCGAGCTTTCCCAGCAGCGGCCCAATCTTGGAGAAACTGGATTTGTTCTTGAGCCGTTCTGGCTAAAGGCACCATCTGACTAGCTGATTCTAAAATATCATCTGTGGTAAAGTCTCGATTTTGGCTAAACCCAATGTGCATTGCTTCAATCAAAGTTTGCTCGATTTCGGCCCCTGAAAAATCGGGAGTTTCGTAAGCCAAGCGCTCTAAATCGTAATTTTTGATGCTGTGCGATCGCAACCGCAACAAATGTACCTCAAAAATCGCCCGCCGTTCCTCCTGGCTGGGCAAACCCACAAAAAATATTTCGTCAAACCTGCCTTTTCTCAGCATTTCTGGCGGCAAAGACTGGATGTTGTTGGCTGTTGCGACTACAAACACCGGCGAAGTTTTTTCTGCCAACCAAGTAATAAAAGTCCCGAACACGCGGCTGGTTGTCCCGGAATCCCCTTTACCGTCTAATCCCGCAAAAGCTTTGTCAATCTCGTCAATCCACAGCACGCAGGGGGCCAAAGCTTCCGCTAGCTGAATCATTTGCCTGGTGCGGGATTCTGATTCCCCGACTAATCCGGCAAACAAGCGCCCGACATCCAACCGCAGTAAAGGCAAATGCCAGTGGTGGGCGATCGCCTTTGCTGTTAAGGATTTTCCGGTTCCTTGAATTCCGACTAACAACAAACCTCTGGGATGCGGCAACCCGTATTGGCGGGCTCGTTCGGTAAAAGCACCGCCCCGTCGCAGCAGCCATTCTTTGAGATTGTCCAAGCCACCGATATCGGATATATTTTCGCGGGCTGGGTAAAAATCCAGAATTTGAGTTTGGCGAATTGTTTGGCGCTTTTCTTCTAAAATCAGTTCCGCGTCGTCGGGATGGAGTTCGCCTCTAGTGGCGATCGCCTTTGCCAAAACTCGGCGAATTCGTTCGAGCGACAACCCTTGACAGGAGCGCACTGTTTCGTCCAGCAAACGCCCTTCAATAGCTTGTCCGGTAGCCCCTAACAGCCTTTCCACCTCATTTTTGATTTCCGCCGCTGCAGGCAGGGGAAACTCCAAAACAGTCATCACTTCGCTGAGGTCTTCCGGGATCGAAATTAGAGGAGATACGATGACAATATTTTTGGGCACAGATTTGAGGAGTCTGGCCAAATTCCGCAGCTTGCGGGAAATCGAGACATCTTCCAAAAACCGCTGAAAGTCGCGCAGAATAAAAATTGCCGGCGCGGAGGCGGGCAATTTTTCGAGAAATTCCAAAGCTTGCAGCGGGTTGCGCTTGCCAAAACCGGCATCGTTGGGATTGCCTTGGTAGCCGTCCACAAAATCCCAGATGTAGACGGCGCGAGAACCTTGTTTTTTGGCACTTTGGGCGATCGCCGCTTCTACGCGCTCTTCTTCCCGTGTGGGAATGTAAATTAGGGGGTAGCGCGATCGCAGCAGTAGTTCAAACTCGTCGCTAAAAATAGTCATTAGTTATTGGTCAACCGACGAAGGCAATTGGCGTTTAAGTGCTGCCAGAGACGCCCAGCGACTGTCCGATGCAGCTTCTGAGCTTTTTGTCTCTTCTGCATCATTTAAATCTATTCCCGGACATTGAGCATCGCATAGCTGTTTGTGCGGCAGTTCCAAACACATTTGCTCGTACACCCAATCGCCCGGAGAGAAATAGCCGCCTGGGGACAAATTTTCCACCAAATCTTCTAAAGCAACTTCTATTTCTGCTGAACTTGAATCTGTTTGATTTGCTGTTTCTTCGAGCCAGATTAGTTCCGATGAGTTGAGGGCCAAACGATGATTGTATTGTTTCAAGCATCTGTGGCAGGTGAGAGTAACAATTGTTTCTGCTTTCGCCTTCACCTCAAGATAATTCCCTTGGTGAGCCACTTGCAGTCGCCCCCGCACCGGAGTAAGAGTTTCTAAATCGGGGATAAATTCTTCAAAATCAATGACCTCTTTACGCTCACTTTTTGTGAGTAGATGAGGGATATAAATTGTCTCCATAATCTTTTGCCTTCCTACTTCTTGAATTCAAAGGTCAAAAGGAATAGTTAATTTTTAACTTCTTCCTTCTTCCTTCTTCCTTCTTCCTTCTTTAGCGTCAGCGCACTCGCACTACCAAACGCCGATCGGGTTCTTGTCCTTGACTGTAAGTTTCTATATCCTCACATTCGCTCAAAAAGCTGTGGACTTGACGGCGTTCTGCCGAAGACAGCGATTTTATTTCAACTTCAACTCCTGTCGATCGGGCTTGATCTGCTGCGTACTCAGCCATCGAGCGCAATTCCTCTTGGCGGCGGATGCGATAGCCATTTAGTTCAACTGTATAAGGAATTGACTCCTCTACTTCCTGACCTATATTCTGAACCGTGTTACAGAGGTACTGAATGGCATCTATGACATTACCGTTTGGCCCGACTAAGATTGCAACTTGTTCTCGAGTCAGATTGCTTTCATCTATTGTCATCCAATAGCAATCTTTTTGTTGTTCGCATACCACTTTTGAAGGAATTGCGGACAGTTGTAGCAATTCTTCTAACCATTGCTGTCCGCGCTGCATTTGAGAGTCTTTCATTGTTGTTAAAATCAAGCCTTTTTCTTGGCACGCTTGGGCTCAAAGGGAATGGCATCTAATCCCTGGTCTTTTTTGGTTTTCGCCTCTGCTTCGTCCACTATTTTTTGCAGATTTTCTGGCAGCGGTTCTCGCGACAAAATGAACGACTGAACAGTTTGGAAGATGTTAGCAATCAGCATATACATCAACACGCCGGCGGGCAGCGGGAAGAACAAAAACATCCCTGAAAATATGACTGGCGTCAGTTTGTTGACTGTAGCCTGTTGGGGGTTGTCGTTTGGCCCTTGTGCTTGTCCAGAAAGGGTTTGGTTGATATACAAACTGATGCCGAAGCCCAGGATCATTACCAAAATATCCCAGTGGATTGTACCGTCTGAGTCGATCGCGCCAACGCGGCCTAGAGCTTCAATAAACAGGAATCCTTTGTTACTCGCCAATCCGGGGATTGTTCCTTGAACTGTGGCTTCACCGGGCGCTAAGGCCGTGATGTTGCCCTGTTCATCTACCTTGATCACTTCTTCGCCTTTGATGACTTTCCAGCCTGGTTCAAAGTCGATTTCGCTCTTATTTTCTGCCGCTAAAACTTTGAGAGGTTTGCCCTCTGGGGTTTGAAAATTAATCTTGGTTGTGTCGCCGACTGCGAGTTTGTCGCCGCCTGGAATTACCCCCACAACAGGAGCATGAAAAGTACCTGTGACGTAAATATTTTGGGGCGGTGTAGCAAAAGCTTGCGGTTGAACACTTTCGATTTGTTCTTTCGGCAAAACTTGAACGTTGACGCTGTAATTTATGTCAGAAAACGGCGAACCCCGGAGCGTTGCAAACAGTGCAAACAGCACTGGCATTTGCAGCACCAACGGGAAGCATCCTGCTAGAGGATTACCAAATTCTTTGTATACTTTGCTCATTTCCTCCTGCTGTTTGGCAGGATTGTCTTTATAGAGTTTTTGAATTTGATCTACTCGCTCTTTCATCAACGGCTGCGCTACTTTCATGCGCCGCATATTGCGAAGAGAGCCTGCGTTGAGAGGATAAAGAGCAAAGCGAATCACGAGCGTCAGAGCTACGATCGCTAAACCGTAGCTTGGCACGATCCCGTAGAAAAAATCTAGGATCGGGAGCATGAGGTTGTTGGAGAGAAACGAGATACCGAAATCCATTCGCTTTGAGTTAATTTAGGTGCTCTATGTTTGCTGTTGAGAACTATTTTTACCCGCTGAAGGCGAGCCGCCTCAATTTTCAGGGTTTTGTCTCTATCTTAGGACATTGCCCGTCGATCGACCGCCCGGTCTGCGGGTTTGTTGTAAGGAGTTTGCCAATACTCGCACTCACTTTACCCTGATTTGAGGGCGAAGCGGTTCGGTTATTTAGCTTGGGCCGCGTTTGCTTTTTGAGCTGCTGCCGGCAGTTTTTCGTTAATGTAGTCATACATTGCTCGAAATTTCGGCATAGCTCTGAGTTCCAAGCGGCTGCCATTTTTCATGGTGAGCACCATGTCTCCGTAAGTCCCGAAACCGCGAGGTACTGTGACGATTTTGACTATATCTGAGTAGATAACGTCTGTCTGATCGCCCCCCATCCAACCGCTAGTTACGGATACTCGGCGGCTCGTGATCCGATACCGCAGCCACAGAGCCCGGACAATTGCTCCTACTGCTAGGGGGATTCCCACCACCGTCAGCCCCAGGAGTAAATTGAGGATCAAGTCTCCGGGCGCGGGGCCGCCTTCATAATATACTTCCTCTCGAATTCCCATCTAGTACCTCGGCTTCTACCAACAACTGCTCTAATTCTTGCAGAATTTCTGCATAATTGCACTCTTGTGCGATCGGACGCACGACAATTACTAAATCCCACCCGAATTTTAATCGAGGCAATAGCTGTCGCAAAGCTGCCCGAATCTGACGCTTAATCCGGTTGCGGACTACAGCGCGTTTGCTGACTTTCAGGCTGATGGAAATGCCTGTGCGAGTGGGCGGCAAGGATTTTTCGGCTGTCGGTTTCGCAAATTCGGCGCTTTTTGGTTTACGCAGAGCTCTTAAGCTGAAATGGGCCGAGTTACGGCGCATTCCCTTGCGGTATACGGCGCTGAAGTCTTTTCGGTGCTTGAGTCGGTTTGTCTCGGGCAACATGGCGTAGGGCGATCGTTGAGGCCTCTCAACCTTGATGCAGTGCTAGACTGCGAGGCGGTGGCGACCTTTGCTGCGGCGAGCTTTGATTACCAATCGACCGGTTGCGGTACGCATTCTGGCGCGAAAACCGGATGTTCTTTTTCTTTTGCGGCTGGTTCCGTGCAGGGTTTGCTGTGTCATTTTGATTTCTCCCGGCTTGTTACTTTACTTTTGATTAATATTCACAATCTTCTAGTATACCATAGAGTTGTTTTGTTGGCAAATAATTTTAAATTCATGATATTAGTTTGTGGGTAATTCTCAGAAACCCGCTTTCTTTCAAGATATTTCGTATCCCAATTAAGATTATCCAAGAAAGCGGGTTTCTTAGCCTGTGGTTAATTCCCAGAAACAGGTAATATGGATGTAGTTTTTGGAGGATTAGGGCTATGACTCCACAACCTAATGGAAAAGTGACGATCGTCCGCACAGAAAGGGGGCTTACGATCGCGGAACACGCATAACTCTTTATGATGTAATAGATCATCTCAAAGCCCAGTATCCCCCTAAATTCATTCGTGATCTATTTAACCTTACGGATGAGCAGTGGGGCGCTGCCATTTGCCATTTCCTACATTGAGGCGCACCAGACAGATGTAGAAGCTGAGTATCAAGAAGTTTTGAAATCAGCCGAAGAAACTCGGCAGTATTGGGAAGAGAGCAACCGCGAACGCTTGGCTCGCATAGCTGCAACTCCCCCTCGCTCTGAAATGGAGGTACTCAGAGATTGATTGTTGAGTATTTAAGATGGTCTGATAATCGCTAAGAGGTAAGAACAACATGAAAGAAGTTTTGACCGCAATAATTTCAGCAGTTACCTCGGTTTTAGTTGTACTTGTTACCTACGGACTCAACTCTTACCGTGAAAATAAAGCTAAAGAGAAACAGGAAGCTGACAGAATTATTTCGACTTATTTAAACCCTTTAAGATTCTACTTAGTTGAAAACTATTTTCGTCTCTCTGAAATTTTAAAAAAAATAGCTAACGATGGTGAAAAGAACGAAAAATTGCTTTATATAACTAATGTTAAAGAAATTTCTGAACAATCGCCTGAATGGTTTAACAATTACGGCTGCTACTTGATATCATCATGCTACATGACAGCTCGTTTATTTTATCAGTTAGATAAGATCCGGCAAGAGCTTTCATATCTTCGACTTAGCAAAAAAGATGATACAGAGCTTATAACTCTAATAACGATACTAAGTCGTTGTTTTAGACAAGATTACGGAATCTATTACTTGATACAGCCAAGCATTGGAAACGATATGTATCTTGCAAGCGAGAAAAGGTTGATAACCTACCGTGAGTTTTGTCAATTGCTGCAAAATCCAGAAACTAGAGTCTGGTTTGATAGATTGCTGAATTTTTATATAGAGACAGGGCAAGGGCAGAAGTTGAAGAGAATTGAAGATATTATGGGTGCTATTCAAAGTATGTCCTTATTCCTAGATAGGGTCGCAGGAGGAGGAAAATCTATTAAAGAGCGTCTTGAAGCTGAAGGTATCAAGTCTTTGTGATCACTGTATAACAACGCCCATGCACACCGACCGCCGAAAGTTGATCGGTTATGATGCAAAGGCTATCGGCGGCGGGTGATGGGCAACGTTAGCCTGCACAATGTCTAGGATCTATTTGAACAGGTGTTTTTAGAACTGTATAGCTAAGTAATTCTAAATCTTTAGTTTTGGAATTCAGCAAAAGATTTATTTTGAATACGGGGGTAAGCCTAGCGAGCTAATTTATATCACTAAAGGTTACGAGCAAAGTTGGTATTACAGCTTATTTAGACTTTTCACCGCTGTCTGATGAAGATTTAGTCATGAATGCTGAGGGCCTTTTTCTGGAACTAGACGAGCCAGAAACAGCGTAGGAGTAGTCCCGATCGCGGTGAAGTAAAGACAACGTTATGGAAAACTAAGACCGCTATCTCAATCGCCCGAATCGACTGCATCCGGCAATCGATCGGGATCGATACCTTGCGATCGCAGCATTTCCTCTAATCTTTCTACACGTTGCTGGGCTTGCTCCTTCGCCAGCCGCTCTTGCTGTGTGCGTTGTCTTTCCCGCTCTGTTGTATGCCGGAGTCTGTCAGCCAAATGCCCCAAATGCGCCGATCGCGGGTGTCTCTCTCCCGGCGGACTAGACCTGTTTCTTCCATGCGCTCGATCGCCCCTGTCGGCGTCCGGCTTACCTGTTGCAGTTTGTCGCCAATGCTGGAAGTCGGCAAACCGTCTTCTTGCCACAAGCAGCACAGCACCAACCAGTGAAAAGCGGTCAGCCTAAAGGGTGCAAGTCGGTTATTTGGCGATCGAATGCTACGCTAAAACCGAGAATCCGCCTTCTGCCGGATATGTTAACAATTCTTATTGTTCTTAAACTAGAAAGAGTAAATCTAGTTTGCAATCAGAATTTATGTTGCTTCCACCCGACCAACGCACCAAGTTAGACGACACCGACGACAATTTGTTCTATTCCGCTCCCCGGTATGTGACTCACGTAGACGATGGATTCATTCAGCAACTCACCGATTTATATCGGGAACGGCTGAAACCGAATACTCGGATTTTTGATATGATGAGCAGTTGGGTTTCTCACTTGCCCGACGAGATGCAATTTGCCCATGTTGAAGGGCACGGCATGAATGAAGAAGAGTTGGCAAAAAATCCCAGACTGAATCATTATTTCGTGCAGAATTTGAACGCAAATCCTAAACTGCCGCTGCCGGATGCAGAGTTTGACGCGGTTGTCAACTGTGTTTCGGTACAGTATTTGCAGCACCCAGATGCGATTTTTGCCGAGATTCACCGGATATTGAAGCCTGGTGGCGTAGCAATTATGAGTTTTTCCAACCGGATGTTTTATCAAAAGGCGATCGCGGCTTGGCGGGAAGGTTCCGAGGGCGATCGGGTAGAATTAGTCAAGGGTTACTTTGATTCTGTCAAAGGAGCGAACATACCCGGGTTTAGCAAGCCGGAAGTAATTGTTCGCAAGCCTAACTTGCCGAGTTTTATGCAAATGCTGCGAATACCAAGCGGCGATCCGTTTTATGCGGTAGTTGCTTACCGCCAAAGTTAGGATTTTTTGGCAGTAAGGACTTTAGGACTTTAGGTGGAAATTGAAAGCACTAAAGTCCTTACTACAAACTGATCGAAAGCTATATTTTTTAGGTGAGGATATATTTAATATTTGCTCCTAAAAAATGGACAACCAACTTTTGCAGCGCATCACAGTCGATCCAAATATCTGTCACGGAAAACCCTGTATTCGCGGTCTCCGATATCCAGTAGAGTTAATTATTGAATTACTCAGTTCTGGTATGAATGCTAAAGAAATTATAGATGACTATGACGATTTAGAACATGAGGATATTCTAGCTGCTTTGCTATTTGCCGCGCGACGGACTAAAGTGAAAAGCATATACTGAGTATTGTAGTTCATCAGTAATCATAAAGTAGGGTAAAACCTTGATATGAAACCATACCAGCAAATAGCGATCTATGAATGCGGCGAACCTTTAGTCCCGATTCCACAAGAACATTTTGCCTTTGAAATTCCGCACCCCTATCAAAAGTTGGGTGCACCCTATGACAACAGCAAAGCAGATTCGCCTTACTATTTGCGGCAAGGAGTTGTAGACAGTTTAATCGCAGCTCAAACTGAGCTACAGCAAAGTTATCCCAAGTGGAAAATTCTGATATTTGACGCTTATCGGCCGGTCGAAGTCCAGCAATTTATGGTGGATTATACTTTTAATCAAATTGCTTTAGCTCAAGGCTGCGAATTCCCGGTTTCCGAAGACAAACGCCAAGTGATTATAGAACACGTATATCAATTTTGGGCAGTACCGAGCCTCGATCGCGCGACGCCTCCCCCTCACAGTACAGGTGCAGCTTTAGATATAACTTTAGTAGATGAAAATAATCGGCGAATTGATATGGGTTCTCCGATTGATGAAATATCAGAACGTTCTTATCCCGATTATTTTTGTAATAGCAAGGAGCCGCAAAAACAGGAATATCACCGCCGCAGGCAAATCTTAAAAAATGCGATGATAGGTGCGGGTTTTCAGCAACATCCTAACGAATGGTGGCATTTTTGTCTGGGCGATCAGATGTGGGCTTGGTTGACAAATCAAAACAATAGTGGTAATCAATTGATTGCTCGATATGGCCGCTATTAAAAGGGTACGCTATTAAATCGGGACGGGCGCACTCGCAACCTGGAGAAAGCCGGTTTATTGACAAAAAACCTCAGCTTTTAGGTGCTTTATTCCGCAAAAAACCAAGTTTCTGACACTCTATGCGTCCCAGACTATAAAAGCTCGATCGGCATAAATCATTTGTATCAGAAGACACGACAACTATTGCCAGCGGGGTAGCGGTGCTTTAAAATCAACAAGAGCGAACAAGTGCAGGCAACTCAAGCCCGCACCGCAAACCCTAAAGGATAACTCAGAGTTCACCCAATGAAAGCACTCATCCTCTCTGGCGGCAAAGGAACACGCTTGCGTCCCCTAACCTATACGGGTGCTAAGCAGTTGGTTCCTGTAGCAAATAAGCCGATACTGTGGTACGGAATTGAAGGAATTGTGGCGGCTGGGATTACGGATATTGGGATTATTATTAGTCCCGAAACCGGAGAAGAGGTGAAGACGAAAACAGGAGATGGATCTCGCTTCGGTGCCAAAATTACTTATATCTTGCAAGCAGAGCCGGCGGGGCTCGCTCATGCGGTAAAAGTTGCCAGACCATTTTTGGGCGATTCTCCGTTTATTATGTATTTAGGAGATAACTTAATTCAGAATCAGTTAGATCCGTTTTTAGAGATTTTTAACAAGCAGAAACTAGACGCTCTGATTATGCTGCGTCCCGTTCCCAATCCCTCTGCTTTCGGTGTGGCAAAAGTTGATGAGACAGGAAGAGTTTTGCAGTTAGTAGAAAAACCAAAAGTTCCGCCGTCAAATTTAGCACTGGTGGGAATTTATTTTTTTGCTCCTAGTATTCATGAGGCGATCGATCAAATTCAACCTTCGCCCCGGGGCGAACTCGAAATTACCGATGCCATTCAACAGCTCATCAATCAGGAAAAACACGTAGAAGCCTGCAATTTAGAAGGTTGGTGGCTGGATACGGGGAAAAAAGACGATTTGCTGAGTGCAAACCAAATCATTTTAGATACCCGTATCATAGCTTCAACTGAATTAACAGTAGATGCGAAAAGTCAAATTATCGGGCGAGTGCAAATAGGGGAAGGAACCGAAATCATTAATTCTACAGTTCGCGGCCCGGTGGTAATTGGGGAAAATTGCCGCATTGAAAATTGCTTTATCGGGCCTTACAGCAGTATTGCCGATCGCGTGACAATGATTGATGCTGATATCGAACACAGTGTAATATTGCAAGGGGCGAAAATAGTTGGCATTCACCAGCGAATTGTTGACAGCGTGATCGGGCAACGAGCTCAACTAACCAATGCGCCGGCTCGTCCAAAAGCTCTGCGGTTTATGATTGGTGATGACAGTCAAATTGAGTTATAGCAATCCTTGCACGAGTCGTAAACTTTTTACCCCACCCCAACCCTCCCCTTGGTAAGGGGAGGGAGTAAGAAATTCACAAATGATTTAGGATTGCTATAGCTTAAATTGAGATATTGCCAATATCGGAAGCAATAATCCTGATTTAACAAGAGATGAATTTTCTTGTGGGGTGGGCATCCTGCCCACCCTTGAACAGGCAAGATGCCTGTTCCACAATTAATTACAATTATTCACACAGCAAAGCTGCCTGTTCACAATTAGTTACAATGCTTGAAACAGCAAAGATGCCTGTTCCATAATAAGTCCTAGTAAGTTATCTAAAGGAGAGGAAAGTTTGCAGTCCGAAGAAATACCAACTCAACAGATAATACATAAATTGCGACAAACTTTGGAGCCGCGAATTGGTATTGCTGAGCCGCCCCTGTTGGGAACAGAAAATAGTGCGATCGCCCCAGATGAAGATGACGAAGACATCGCCCTGTTAAAGGCGGGTTTCGACATTTATAACATCCCCATTACCTCTTACCAAAGGCGACTCGGTTCCGCAGTCATCGCCGTTAGGAAAATAGTCCGAAAATTGCTCAGACCCGTACTAGAACGCCAAGTTATTTACAATTTCGCTAATACCCGCGTAGTTCAAACACTGAGCATTCAATTGCAAAAATTGCAAGAAAATCAGCAAACTCTAGAGAAAAAAATTCAATCCGACTTCAGCAGCGCATCTCCCGAAGTTACAGCACAGCTTGAGACTCAACAAAGAGCGATCGCAACTTTTCAGTCTGAAATAGAGCAAATTAAAGCAGTGCAGCAGCAACATACTGCTATTTTAGAGAAGATTACCGCTGAATTGCTCGATCGACAAAAATAAAGCATCAAAGATGACCACACTGCCCATATGTTCGTTAATTATAGTCAACTATAACGGTCTGCGCCACACGAAAGATTGCTTAAAATCTCTACAAAAACTTGCGTATCCCGAATCGCAACTCGACTTAATTGTAATTGATAATTGTTCTCAAGACAATTCCGTTACTTCCCTGCGCGAACTATTTCCAAAAGTTCGGATTTTTGTCAACTCCGCCAACAACTTTGCTAAAGCCCTCAACCTCGGCATCAGCGAAGCAAAAGGGCAATATATCGGATTTCTAAATAACGACGCTACCCTTGACAGTCGCTGGTTAGAGATTCTTGTAAAACGGCTAGAAGCTAATAAAGAAGTAGGTGCGACTAGCGGCAAATTGCTGTTTAAAGACGGGCGAATTAACAGCGTGGGTATTCAGCAATTACCTAATTTTTATTGGCAAGATGTTGGCTTTGGCGAAAAAGATGCTGGACAGTACGATACCGAAGGGGAAGTCGAAGGGCTTTGTTGGGCGGCGGTGCTTTTCCGCAGGAAATGTCTCGAAGATGTGGGGCCGATAGATGAAGATTTTGTGATGTATTTTGAGGATGTAGAGTTTGCCAAACGCTGCCACAAACGCGGTTGGAAAATGCTTTATACTCCCGCCGCTATTGCCCATCACGAGTATCGGGGTTCGAGTAAAGGCAGCAAACTTACCGAGTATTTCTGCAACCGCAATCGGTTTTTGTATTTGGCAAAACATGAACCGTTGCAGTTAGTCAAAGGAATTCATACTTCGGATTTTTTTAGTAACAAGCAGTACGATTTGCTGTTCGAGAGTTTATTTGTAGCGATTAAAAAACTTCTAGATTATCAGACACCAGAAATCATCGAAGCTGTATTGCCACAGTTGTCGGAAAAGTTGGCGGTGATTTACAGTCGGATGAAGATCGATCGCATTTTATCTCGGTTACAGGTGGTTCGGGGCGATCGCAAAATGTCGATCGCCATTTACGATCACGGACTGCATTTTATTGGTGGCGGTCAAAAATACGTCGCTACCCTCGCCTCGCTGCTACAAAATGAATTTGACATTACTTTTATTGCCAACAAACCAGTTGCTGTTTCCGACTTAGAATCCTGGTACGGACTCAACCTTTCGGGATGCAAAATTAAAATTATCCCCTTGGCGTTTTACGAGAAACGCGGAATGCAGTGCATCGATTCCAGCATCATCGTGGAGGATATGGAAAATCCCTTTGATGAAATTGCCAGAGAAAGCAAAAACTACGATATTTTCATCAACGCGAACCAACTGGAAAAAGTTAAACCACTGTCGCCAATATCAGTATTTTTCTGCCACTTTCCCAATACCTTCCGCAACCGTCACTTTGCTGTCGATGACTACACTTTCATTATTGCCAACAGTCAATTTACTGTCAAATGGCTGGAGAAACGCTGGAACCTAAAGCCAACTTTTTTGCTTTATCCGCCGATAGAAATGGCAACAGTTAAAGCGCCGAAAGAAAAAATAATTTTGGCTGTGGGACAGTTTGAAGCTGGGGGAACAAAAAAGCAAATTGAACTAATTAAAGCTTTCCGCAGTTTGCTAGCAGATTATCCCGAAGATTTTCAAGGATGGCAGCTAATTTTAGCCGGCAGCAGCATTCCGAAAAATCCTTATTTAAAGACGGTTCAGAATTTATTGAAGCAAGATTCAAGGGCGATCGATCTCAAAGTCAATGCTGACTTCGATGAGGTAAAATCACTTTATGCTAGAGCAAGTATCTTTTGGCATGGCTGCGGTTTGGGTGAAGTCAATCCTCAAAGATTTGAGCATTTCGGGATGGCGACTGTAGAAGCAATGCAAAATAGTTGTGCTCCGATTGTTTTCAACGGTGGTGGCCAACCGGAAATTGTCGAACATGGGCGATCGGGCTTTGTGTTCAATAGCGTTGAGGAACTGTGCCAGCATTCACATCAACTAATTGTTAATCCCGATTTGCTAGCAGAACTTCAAGCTGGTGCACAGCAGCGCAGTCAGAACTTTAGACTTGCACGTTTCGAGAAAAAAGTCAATAGTTTTTTTGATATTATTCACCAAGAGTATGCTACAATTCGGCTGCCAAATCCTGCCGATATAGCTCAAATGCTCGATCGAACTTAAAGGCTAATTCAAGCGTGTCTAACCCACTTTTAATCAATTTATCCTTCTTAAGTCCTGAACCAACGGGAATCGGAACTTATGCAGCTAATCTTTTCCCGCAACTGCAACCGCTAGAACCCACTTTACTTGCTTCCCAGCAAATTGACAATTATACTTGCTATCAAATTCCCGAAACTCTGACTCCAGATCGAGGGCCGAAAGGACAAATTAACAGGCTGCTGTGGACTCAATTCATTTTGCCAAAGATTTACAAAAAATTGCAGTCAAGCCTGATTTTTTCCCCCATTCCCGAAGCACCTTTGTATTCCGGCTGCCGCTACATTGTCACAGTTCACGATTTAATTCCTTTGCGATTTCCCCAACGGTTTTCTAGATTAACAGCTTATTTTCGCTACTACATACCGCAGGTTTTGCGGCAAGCAGAACACATTATTTGCGATTCTCAAGCAACGGTGGCAGATGTTGCTAACTTTTTCCAGATTTCGCCTAAAAAGATGACCGCAATTCCCCTAGCTTGCGATAATATTAATTTTAGATATCTCGACTTGCCTGCCAAAAATTATTTTCTTTATACCGGCAGACACGATCCTTACAAAAACTTAGAAAGATTAATTGCTGCATTTGCAAGTTTGCCCGATCGCACAAACTACGAATTGTGGCTAGCAGGGCCTCCCAATGCCTACACACCGCAGTTGAAAGCACAAGTTGAAGAATTAGGTTTACAATCTTTCGTAAAGTTTCTCGGTTACGTTCCCTATTCTCAATTGCCCGTACTGATGAATCAGGCGATCGCCCTAGTTTTCCCTACACTTTGGGAAGGATTCGGCTTACCAATTTTAGAAGCAATGGCTTGCGGCACACCCGTCATCACATCGAACCTGTCATCGATGCCAGAAGTAGCCGGAGATGCCGCATTATTAGTCAATCCTTACAGCGTCGGAGAAATAGCCGAAGCCATGCAAACAGTAGCCACAGATTCAAAAGTGCGATCGAACTTAAAAACTGCTAGTTTAGCCAGATCATCTCAATTTAGCTGGCACAAAACCGGAAAAGCAACCGCCAACATCTTACAACAATATCTTTAAATCTTCCCTCTCTTCCTTTCTCCTCTCTGCGTCCTCTGCGCCCTCTGCGGTTAAAAAAAATCCCACCCAAAAACCGCAATCTACATATTATCCCATGCCCAATCCCCAATCCAACCTGCTCATCAACCTCTCCTTCCTAATTTCCAAACCAACCGGCTTAGCCATCTACGCCAAAAACCTATTTCCCCACCTAAAATCCCTCAATCCAACATTACTAACAGCCGAAAAATTTCCCAACAGCAACTGCTACCAAATCCCTGCAAGCCTAACGCCAGAACAAGGAACCAAAGGACACATCAACCGATTGCTGTGGACACAAACCCAACTCCCCAAAATTTACAAACAACTAAAATCTAACCTGTTATTTTCCCCAATTCCCGAAGCTCCTCTATTTGCAGGTTGTCGCTATATAATTACAGTACATGACTTGATAGCGCTGCGATTTCCCCGTCGCTTCGATCCTCTGACACCTTACCACCGCTACTACATTCCCCAAGTGCTGCGGCAGGCTCAACACGTCATCTGCGACTCTGAATCAACTGCCAAAGATATCGCTAATTTTTGCAAGATTCCTACTAATTTAATTACGCCAATTTTCCCCGGGTACGATACCAGTTTTTTCCGTTTTTTAGACTTACCAACAAGCAATTATTTTCTTTATATCGGCCGCCACAATCCTTATAAAAACGTGCAGCGAGTTGTAGCAGCATTTGCTGCTTTGCCTGATAATTGCGAGTACGAATTGTGGATAGCAGGTTCGGAAGACAAACGCTATACGCCGCTACTGAAAGCGCAGGTTCAAGAATTGGGATTGTTCGATCGAGTAAAATTCTTAGACTACATTCCCGCGACTGACTTGCCCAAAGTGATCAACCAAGCGATCGCCCTGGTTTTCCCCAGTCTTTGGGAAGGATTCGGCCTCCCCGTACTCGAAGCAATGGCCTGTGGCACTCCTGTCATCACCTCTAACCTGTCTTCAATGCCAGAAGTCGCGGGGGACGGCGCCTTATTAGTAAATCCCTACAGCGTCGAGGAAATTGCCTCTGCTATGCAAGAGCTTGCAGTCGATGCCAAAGTTCGATCGCACTTGCGGGCTCTCGGTTTAGCCAGAGCACAACAATTTAGCTGGGAAAAAACCGGCCTGGAAACTGCTGCTATTCTCGATCGATATCTTTAATGAAGGAAGAGGGAAGAGGGAAGAGGGAAGAAGGAAGAAGGAAGAAGTCAGTAGGTAGATCAATGCCCCATGCCCCATGCCCAATTCCCAATTCCCACTTCCCTGACAGCCTGAGTTAGGGACTGTAGCCCCTTTTACTTATTGATACCCAACTGATCGCCGCGCTTGTACTGCTGATAAGCAGCAAAAAACAGCCCCGCCAGAGTAACAAAAATTAGACCCAGAACAATACCTGAAAGCAGCGGTTCTACCATGAGATCTCCTTAACGTTAAGATTTAACAACCTATTTTTAATATTACCAGCACTTACACAGATGAATTTTCCGAAAAACGCGCTTCCGGGAGTATTAGATCTTGCTCTCCCCGCTGCGAACGATTAAGCTATGTTATGAGAAATAAATTTTCTTGTAGATACTATTTTTAATTGAACTCCTTTGAATAACCAACTTGCCAGGAATGAAATTAAAAACCCGATCGAGCGACTTGCCATATTTGCGCTAGCGGTGTTGCTTGCCATCATGTTGGCGATTATCACAATACGTCAATTTCAAGTCGCCGATCCTTACGTCAAAAGCGTATTATCCCTCACGGGCAACCCGTTTCAGGGTTCCGCCATCTTTCAAATGAACTGTGCGGGATGTCACATATCCGTTTCAGACAGTCAAGTCGGGCCCAACTTGCACGGAGTTTCCGAGCGCAAATCCGAATTAGATCTGATCCGGCAAGTCACCAGCGGGCAAACCCCACCAATGCCGCAGTTTCAACCGAGTCCGCAAGAAATGGCCGACTTGCTGAAGTATCTCGAACAAATTTGACCAAAGAAGGGGAACGGAATTCGTTCCCCTTCTTTGGCTGATCCTCGAAACCCATGCTTCGAGGCTCTGCTTTCGGGTAGTCCCTCTGTTGGGACGAGAGGCAATTGTAGGATCGGTTGCAACTGCCGAGTTTTATGTGGGGACTAAACCAGCAAGTTAAAACTCTGAGCCGATAACTGGCTCGGCTGTACGCCCCTCAGTATAGCCAAAATCTGGTCGCTGTTGGCGATCGCGATCGCCGTCGAGCCATTAGTTTCGGTTAACGACAGTTGATTGAAGTCCAAGCCTCCCACCAACTCGATCGAATCAACTCCTGCGGTGAAGTTGAAAATCGTGTCAATTCCTCCGCCCGCTGACAAGACAAAGCCATTGCTGCCACTGCCGCCAACGAGGGTATCGCTGCCAAGGCCGCCAAAGAGCAAGTCATCGCCGGTGTCAGCAAAGAGCAAATCATCGCCGCTGCCGCCAATTAAGGTATTGTTACCCTCGCCGCCGCAGAGAGTGTCATTGCCTTGATCGCCAAATAGCACGTCGTCGCCAGCGCCTCCCAACATTACGTCATCGGCTTTGCCCCCGTACAATAAGTCATTGCCTTCGTCGCCAGAAAGAGAGTCGTTGCCACGATTGCCATAAATCGTATCGTTACCGCGATCGCCAAAAATCAGGTCAAACCCTTTGCCACCGAAGAGAGTATCGTTATCGATGCCTCCGTAGACAGTATCGTTGGCTGTATTGCCATTGATGTAGTCGCCGCCCCCTCGACCAAAGATCAAATCGTTGCCGCCCAATCCGAAGATAGAGTCACTGCCGGCACTACCCACGATCGTATCGTCGCCGTTAGGGCCATTGATCACATTCCCCGCTGAAGGAGTGCCGGGCTCATTAGGAGTAGCGATCCTGGGGAAGTTCTCAGGGCAAACCAAATCTACAGGTGTAGGTGTCGGCGTCGGTACAGGTGCAGGTGTCGGCGTCGTTACAGGTGCAGGTGTCGGCGTCGGTGCAGGTGCAGGCGTCGGCGTCGTTACAGGTGCAGGCGTCGGCGTCGGTGCAGGTGCAGGCGTCGGCGTCGGTGCAGGTGCAGGCGTCGGCGTGGGTACAGGTGGCGGTGGCGGCGGCGTCGGAGTCGGCGGCGGCGTCGGCGTCGGCGTCGGCGCTGGGAAGTTCCCGAAGTTGATGCCGCTGACAATAGCGCCTGAAGTTAGGGTGATGTCGGCCGGTTCGGGTGTGCTTTGGGTGAACCCAGGTTGGTTGACTTCCCTGACGCGGTAGGTTCCCGGCGTTAGGTTCGCGAACAGGTAGTTACCACTGTTGTCTGTGGTAGTAGTAACAGGAGCAGGAGCAGTTCCAGCTACGACATTGGTTAACTGAATTTGGAAATTGGGTAAACCCGGTTCTCCAGCATCCTGAGTGCCATTGTTGTTGGTGTCTTGGAACTTCAGACCTTGGATCGCCCCGGGTTGGGGCAGGAAGTTGCCGAAGTCAATGCCTGTGATGTTATCGGAGGGATTAACCGTAACGGGGGCGGGGTTGGGGGTCGTCTGCGTCCAGCCGTTTTGCTGGACTTCCCTTACCTGGTAAGTACCTGCGGGTATATCTCGGAGAGTGTAGTTGCCCGCTGCATCAGTGATGGTAGTCGGTTCGCCTTGCTGAAAGATGCCATCGGGAGTGATACTGTCGAGGAATATTTGCCAGTTACCTAGCCCCAATTCTCCGGCATCCTTAACCCCGTTGTTGTTGAGGTCATTGAATTTTTGACCGCTGATAGTGCTCGACTGGAAGTTGCCGAAGTTGATATTAGCGATGTCTTGACCGCTGGTGACAGTGATGTCATCTGGGTCGGGGGTAGTTTGCGTCCAAGTAGGCTGCAAGACTTCCCGCACCTTGTAGGTTCCTGCTGATAAATCGAGGAATTGGTAGTTACCGGCGGCATCGGTGAGGGTGTTCGGTTCCCCGGTGTCGAGAGTGCCGTTATCGTTGGTATCGAGGAAGAATTGCCAGTTGGCCAGCCCTAGTTCCCCGGTATCTTGTACCCGGTTGCTGTTGAGGTCATTGAACTTCAGACCACTAATCGAGTTGGGCCTGAAGTTGCCGAAGTTGTTGTTTTGGGAGTCGGTTCCGCTGGTGACGGCGATCGTAAACGCGCCGGAAAGAGTAGGCGTGGCTGCATTGACGGGGGGCACAGTTTGCGTCCAGCCTGTTTGTGGCACTTCCCGCACTGTATAAGTGCCGGCCGGCAAGTTGGTGAACTGGTAGTTACCGGCGACATCGGTGACGGCGGCGTTGGTGCCAGTTTCTGCTGGTACTGGGTCTTGGACGCCGTTGTTGTTGGCATCCAAGTAAATTGTCCAGCCTCCTAGCGGTGGTTCTTCTGGCCCATCTTGGATGCCATTTTTGTTGAGATCGTTAAATTTAATCCCGCTGATTTTGCCCAACTGGAAGTTGCCAAAGTCTTGAGCCGTAATGTTTGTGCCGCTGACCGGGTTAATTGGATAAAAAGTCGGACCTGCGGTTTGTGAGAAACCAGTCGGCACGTCTTCTCTCACAAAGTGCCGACCGGAGCCGACGTTGGTAAAGCTATACGTTCCAGCAGCCGCTGGCGCTGTCCCGGTAACTTGAGAGGCGATTTCCACATCACCAGTATCTAAAGTGCTGTTATCGTTAGTATCTTTGAACAAGCGAACGGTAGTGCCGTTGAGGGGGGTGTCGTCAGCAGAGAAGCCGTTGCCTGTGAGGTCGGTGAATTTGGTGCCGCTAACGGTGATGTTTTGGAAAACGCCGAAGTTTTGACCGGTGACGGGAGTACCGCTTTGGGCACTAACGAGAATTGCGGCAGCGGGGAAAGAGATGCTGGAGTTTGCTGGGGCAGTGGCTTGTATCAGGTAATTGCCGGGGCCTATCTCCGAGAATGTGTAATCTCCGGCTCCTGCAGTCGTTTGTGCAGTGCCGACAACAGTATCTGTGCCGACTTCTAGCGTGCCGTTGGCGTTGGTGTCTTGGTATAAGTTAACGGTGATGCCGTTTAATACGGTGTCATCGGGCGTGAAGCCGTTGCCGGCGAGATCGGTGTAGGTTTTGCCTGCGATCGATGTTTTCTGGAAATTACCGAAGTTGGCACCGGTGACATTAACAATTCCCGTATTTGCCGGAGTCGGGCCGAGAGTCTGCACCCAAGCAGTCGCAGGCGTCCCATCGGGTGGCGCTTCTGTAATCGGAGTATCGGTTTTTACGTCGCGGAGGATGTAAGTGCCGTCGGCTGCGGTAGTAGTGCTCTTCGTGCCTACAGAAATCACCCAGCCCGGAAGACCTGGTTCAGTCGCCGCGGCACCTTGCAGGCTATCCCCGTTAAGGTCGTTGAATTTAAGCCCTGTGACGATCGGGCCGTATTCATAAGCACCGATATCAACACTAGCGCCGATCGTCCGGGGAAAGCCAGCACCCCGCTGGTCAGTAGCCCCGGCAGCCGCAGCCGCGGCGGCGTCGCCGCCATCGATCGCCGGATTAGGAGTCGCAGTGCTGTCAGCCAAAGCATAAGTCAGGGGAACGCCTGTAGCCTGGTTCAATCCTGCGGTAGGGGCGATGACATTTGCTAGAGGAACTGTCAGTTGCTGGGCGACAGGTAAATTGCTGCCAGCAACAGTCCCGATCAAATTGTTGATACTGGTGGCGGCGAAAGAGGTCCCGAACACGTCAGGATTCGCGCCGCCAACATTACCTGCGACGATCGAATTTAGGACATTCACAGTACCGCCGTTAGTAGCAATACCCCCGCCCACAGCAAGAGCAGGGGCAGTAGCAGCCGCAGTGTTAGCAGTGATGGTGTTGTTAGTCAGAGTTGCTGTAGCGCCGCTGTTGACAAAAATCGCGGCCCCCGCGCCCTGGCCCGGTGTCGCCCCCGCACCGCCAGCCGCGCCTCCCGTTGCTGTGTTGTTGAACAAAGTGCTGTTGTTCAGGGTCAAACTACCACTATTAACAAAAATTGCGCCTCCCAAACCAGCACCGCCGCCGCCACCGGTTGGGCTGCCCACGCCGCCAGGGGTGAAAGCTCCGACAGTCGTGCTGGCTCCGCCTGCGGTACCGAAGCCGCCTCCGCCTCCGAAGCCCCCGACACCGCCGTTGCCGCCAACACCGCCACCGCCGCCTCCGCCGCCGCCTCCGAAGCCGCCAGCGCCACCAATGCCCCCTGGACCCGCTGCACCTGCTGTGCCAGTGCCTGCGACGCCACCAGGGCCACCAGCGCCGCCGCCGCCTCCTCCTCCTCCGAAGCCTCCCGTACCGCCAGCGCCGCCAGCGCCGCCCGTACCGCCGTTAGTTCCGCCGGTACCTGCGCCGCCCGTACCGCCAGCGCCGCCGGGGCCGCCGTTAAGACCGGTACCTGGCAATCCGCCACTGCCCGCGCCGCCGTTGCCGCCCGTACCGCCCGTACCGCCCTCAGCGCCGATGCTTGGCAAGCCGGTGAGGCCAGTTTGACCGGGCCCACCTGCGGAAACGAAGGGAAACAGGCCTGCAAAATCGGTGTTGCCGCCCGGGCCTGCGACTGCGGGAGCGACGGGGGGCGCGCTGCCCGCGCCGCCCGTAGCGCTGTTGCCAGTAAATGTCACGCTGTTAACTGTGACAGTGCCGCTGTTGATAAATAGTGCGCCGCCCATGCCGGCTGCACCGCCGCCGCCACCTGTGCCCGCAGCGCCTGTAGATATGCCGCCGGTAATTGTCAGGTTGGAAAATGTGACTGGGGTAGTGGCGGTGTCGATGAAGAACCCCCGATTATTGCCAAGATCTAGGGTGAAACCGCCACCGGTAAAGGTTATAGGGGTAGAAATCCTGGGCAGAACCTGTCCGGGCGCGAAGGTGATGTTGCCTGTGATGGCAATCGTGTCTGCATTGGGCAAAGCGTTAGCCAGAGTTATCGCATCCCGCAGTTCGCCAAATGTGGCGACTAAAACTGCACTATAAGCTTCTCTCGCCTCCGCAGAAAATGCCAAAGGTGTTTCAATGTTTCCCGTAGTTACTTCGAGTTCCCAGTCTCCACCCAACGCAGCACTGCCGGTCAAGTTGTCGGAAGCGGCAATATTTGCTCCCGTGAGCTGGCTCAGCCTTTGGACGAAAGCCACACCTGCTTCTGTGGCGGCGACGTTGCAACCGTAAAGCAGAATTTCGGGTTTAGCTGTAATTGGAGAGTTAGAGTTTGCTTCGACTGCTGGCAAAGCAAACCATGTTTCTAAATAATTGCGGTAGGTTTCAATGTTGCTGAGATTTAGTTCTGTTGCTCCCAGTTGCAAGCTGGCTGCTGCGCCGTGAGACAAAATGTGGACGGCTGCAATGTTTTGCCGCTGTTTAAGTGTTTCGGCGATTTGCTCGATGCCGTCGCGATCGGCATTCAGAATAACAATTTCTGTATCGGGATTGACCGTTTCTGTTAAACTTTCGCAATCTTTAACTTGTGAATCTGCAAAAACTATCTGGTGTTTCCGTTCTTTATAGAGTTCCACGTTCAAATTCTCCTGGTACACGCACACATCAAATTCATATCACAAACCAACCGCAGCAGCGATCGATCTTTTTCCGGTGCGGATGAGAGTCGTTGGCGAAGCCCTCGAAGAGGATCGCCCCTAACTTTCACCTAAATTGAATATTGACAAAAACCTTTTTTTATGCTCCCCTGTCCTAACTGAGTTAGTTTGATTGTTTAGAAGTTTTAAAGGGGAATATTGTTCCGGCTGTTACAACAATGTTGGAGAAGACTTGCGCGCTGTTTATTGCTCTACCAGAGAGGGAGAAAACACCAGATTTTATAAAAATTGTCAATCGAATAGTTAACTGATGACTATCGATATTTGTTAATCAAGAGTCATCAGTCACGGTTATTATTAGCTGTAAGCTGATATTATTGGGTAGTTGTTGGCTGCTGAATGATTTGTATGTGTGATCCTCTTCTGCAAGCTTCGCTAACGAACAACCGCAATCAAATTGGTTGGTAGTAAGGAATGCAAGTCCTCTGAGTTTTATGAAGGCTTGCATTCCTCACTATAACCTTGATAACGGTTATTTTACAGGAATAGCTAGGCTGACTCATGACTAACATTCCTACATAAAATTAGACTCAATAAACCTGCTCGAAGGAAGAAAATTAGGCGTGGCAGTCCAGAAGATTAAATCCTCTTCCAGTTTAGTGCGTCCAAGAATCACTAATTACCAAGTTTCTTCGTCGGCATTATTGGAATTGCTCCAGATTTCCACATCTAAATCATTGAGATAAATCAGAGCCGTTTCAATCTGTTTACTTGTACCGTTAAGTTCCAAATCAAACCAACCGTCATCTAAAGTTTTGACACCCAACAAAGCCGCATTAAAATTCACAGTCAAACCGTATTCAGAAATCAGGTTAGAGATTACAGGTTCCTGATGGTATTCTTTAGGAACACGAATGCGAATGCGGGTTTGAGTGGGTCTGCTGTCACCACTATCAGATTTTGGGATATCTGATTCTTGGGTTTTGTGAAAATTGTCGATCGCCTCAAATTCAGATTCGCTAGTGTTGTGAGCTAACATTTGGGACTCCTAATTTTTGTTTCAGTTTACACTTTGCACCAATATTTTGTAGGGTGGGTAGCTGTGAGATTTTCGAGCTTCCCACTAGATTGTCGATAGCGCCACCCCATACTAATGACTAACAATTTCGCACCCTAAAGCCTCATGAATGGTGATTATTCTTCAACTTCTTTGATCCTAGTTTTTCGTTCTAAAATCTCCTTAAGCACGAGGGTAACAACTGCTAAAAGACCGAGAACTACGGCAGCCGAAAATGCGGCTTGCGTCGCGTACTGCTTGTAAGCATCCTCTACAAACAAAGGCAAAGTTTGCGTTTTTTTAGCAATATTTCCCGACACCACAGAGACGGCTCCAAATTCTCCCATTGCTCTAGCATTGGTCAAAATTACTCCGTAAAGCAATCCCCAGCGAATACTGGGAAGCGTGACATTCCAGAAAATTTGCCAGTCATTTGCTCCCAAAGTTTTCGCCGCCTCTTCTTGATCTGTCCCCACTTCTTCCAAAACAGGAATCACTTCGCGCGCCACAAAAGGCAAGGTAACAAAAGCAGTAGCCAGCACCATTCCAGGGAAGGCAAAAATAACCTTAATATTCGCCGCCTCCAGCCACGAGCCGAACCATCCCAGCCGACCGTAGAGCAGTACAATCATTAAACCTGCAACTACGGGAGAGATGGCAAAAGGCACGTCTAAAAGGCTAATTAATAGCGTGCGACCAGGAAATTTGTTGCGACCAATTACCCAGGCTGCACACAAACCGAAGACTGTATTTATAGGCACAACTATCAGAGAAATTACCAGGGTAAGTTGCGCTGCGTGCAGAAAATCTGGCGAAGTTAAGTTAGACAAAAATGGCTCAAATCCCTTTCTAAAAGCTTGATAAAAAACGTTGAGAGTAGGGATAAATAAGACAAGAGCGAGATAGCCGATCGCAATTCCAATTAAAGTGGGTTTTACCCAAGCTTTTTCCTGACTCCGACTAGATCCTGCGGGCGGAAATGTGTAACCAGCGGGTGAATTGATATTAGCCGTCATAGCGTCTTCTCCATGCTTGTAAGAGATTAATTGCGAACAGCATTGCCAGGGAAATACCTAACATGACAGTGCCGATAACTGTTGCTCCTGCATAGTCGTACTGTTCCAATCTTTGAAAAATTAATACTGGCGCGATTAAATCTTTGAACGGTATGTTAGAAGCTACAATTACAGTAGAGCCGTACTCGCCAACCGCTCGCGAAAATCCGAGTGCTACTCCGGTTAAAATAGACGGAAATAGCGGCGGCAAAACTACTCGCCAGAAGGTTTCAAATTGAGAAGCACCTAAGCACCAAGCTGCTTCTTCGATTTCTTTTTCCATCTCGTTTAAAACTGGCTGTACGGTTCTAACTATAAATGGCAAGGAAATAAATATCATCGCTATACCTACGCCCAAGCGAGTAAAGGATATCTTGATTCCCAAAGGTGCAAAAAGCGAACCAATCCAGCCGTTATCGCTGTAAACGGTGGCGAGAGTTAAACCGGCGACGGAGGTAGGCAGTGCAAAGGGCAAATCGACGACTGCATCGACAATCCGTTTTAAGGGAAAGTCGTAGCGGACTAATACCCAGGCAATTAATGTGCCGAAGACTCCGTTAATTAATGCCGAAATTAATGCCGTAAAGAAGGTGACATCGTAGGCCGAAAGGGCGATCGGACTGGTGGCAATTTTCCAAAATTCGGCGGGGTTTGCTGTGCTGGCTTTCAGTAGCATTGCTGCAACTGGGACCAATAGCATTAAGCTGAGGTAGCCTAGGGTGATTCCCCAAGGTAATGTGATTTTGCCGATCGCCCTTTTGATATGCTGAATTGGAGATTGAGGGTTACTGGTTGGAAATGATACAGCCATAAGTGAATAGTTTTGAGTTGAAAAGAATAATTGCTGTAGGGTCGGGTTTTACCAATAATTGCCTAAAACCAATCATCTGGTAAACCCGCCCCGGCCACTACTATCTAATTGAACCTTGGATTTTGTCAAAAACAGCTCCGTCATCGAAGAATTTCTGCTGAATATCTCCCCAGCCTCCTAAGTCTTGAGCTGTAAATAGGGTTTTGATGGGGGCATATTTTTTGACAAATTCTGGTTCTGCGGCGACAGTCGCATCTACTGGGCGGAAGCCTACTTTGGCAAATTCTCGCTGAGCTTCTGGGGTGTAGAGAAACTTGACAAATGCTTCGGCGACTTCGCGAGTACCGTGTTTATCAACGTTTTTATCGACAATGGCAATCGGATTGTCGATCGAAACATTGACTTCGGGAATACTATAAGTAGGTTTTTCGCCTTTCTCACCTGCCAGAAGAATCTCGTTTTCGTAGTTAATTAAGGCGTCGCCTTGCCCTTGTTTGAAAAATACGTCAGTAGCTTCGCGGGCATCTTTAGTCAGAATCGGGACGTTTTTATAGACTTTAGTAGTCAAGTCTAATGCTTTGGTTTCGTCTCCTCCGGTTTTAACAACCGAGCCCCAAAGTGCGAGGAAATTCCAACGGGCAACGCCTGATGTTTTAGGATCGGCAGTAATCACTTTTACTCCGTCTTGGCTTAAATCTTCCCAGGTTTTGATGTTTTTGGGATTGCCTTCGCGGGTAACTATTGCTCCTACGGATTTGCTGACTATGCCTTCGTTGGGAACTTCTTTTTCCCACCCAGGTTGAATTAGTCCGGCTTTTTCGATTTTTGCAGTGTCGAGGGCGAGGGCGAGATGTACGATGTCTGCTTCTAAACCGTCAATTACGGCCCGAGTTTGGGAACCGGAACCGCCGTAGCTTTGGTTGAAAGTGACGGTTTGGCCTTTTTCTTTTTGCCATTGTTCTACAAATTTGGGAATTATGGCTTCATGGGCGGCTTTGGTGACGGCGAAGGATACTAGGGTTAATTCTACATTACCTTTGTTGGCTGCTGGGCTAGCACCGCCTGGAGTGGCAGCAGGGTTGTTGGTGGTTCCTTGGCCGCAGGATGCAACGGCCAGACTTAAAGTTATTCCCACTAAAAATAGCGACACAAATCTTTTCAGCGCCGTAAATGATTGATTTGTGCTGGCGGGTGGCTGTTGCGGCCACTGAAGGTGTTGAGTTAGGCGTTGCCACGGGCTCATTATATTTATTCCTCTAGTGAAAGTACGGTTATTAGGTCGGAATACCGTAATTATGGTTGTGAAGTACGATTATAGACAAGAGCGAGTCAAAAGGCAACAAAAAAAATAAACTGGGGGAACTCAGGGTCGATCGCATATCCTGATGTCTTTTCCGTCGGTGCTTTCGATCCAGATTTGGTGTAAAATGTAAAGTGTATAAATACTATTATTGAGTTAAGGTGGTCAACTTGCGCGGCTGCACGATACGCCCTACGACTACCATCGGCCGATCGCCCAAATGTAATAGCCCTGCCAAGAGTCCCCCCCCAGCGAGATATGCCTGACTCGCGCGATCGCCCTTAACTAAGAAAAAGTTTTAACTGGTATGTCCTTACCCCGCCGAGTCTCAGACACCCTAATTGAACTGTTGAAGCCTGTAGCCTCTGAATTGGGAGAAAGATTGGGAGCAAGCGCTGTTAACGAACGCTATGCAGAAATTGAGCCCTCTGGTTCTTCAACTTTAAACCAGCAAATCAAAAAAGACCCCCGCTGGATTAAAGCACAAATGAGATATTTGCAGCGGCAGCAGGCCAGAGAACAAGAATTAATCGCCCTCGCCGGCGCAGAAGAAAGGGTAAAGGAAGAACGGGCTAATCGAATTAAGGCACAAGAAGTAAGAGATAAGCGGGCAATTAGCAGGCTTTGCCGGGACTTAATGCGGGAGTTTCAATCAGAAGCAATTCGAGTTAAGCTGAGCGAAATTCAAACTATTTGGGACAGGGACAACTGGTTTTCTAATTTGAGCAGGCAGGAAACTGAACAGATTTTGCAGCAGCAGCAGCACCGATTGCTGCTGTTAGTTGCTCCCGCAAAAATTAGCCAAGATTGCCCTGATTCGTTTCGCCACAATCTGAATATCGAGCTGCCGGCTAAGTTAAGAGCTTTTTTGAACCAGCACTACCCCCCCCATGGAGATTTGTGTCCGGTTCAGTTTTACGGAGACTATTTCAAAAAATCCATTTCTGATATTGATGTGGAGCGGTTGCAGACTGTGTTGTCTCCCGTACCGACAGCTATACTATATAGCGATATCAGCGATTATGAAGTTAATTTTCATGTGGGTTTTTGGGGAGTCATCAATCAGAGCGTTTCTCTAGTGGCGATGCAGCCTTGGAATTGGGAAGAGGTTTATCACCAGTTGGAGGCGCAGGGGAAAGACAAAAAGCTGAGCCTGCGGATTATTCGGCAAATAATTGTGACTATTCACAAGTTATTGGCGGCTTTTTTAGCTGATTTGTATTATTTAAATATCGATTTTACTCACGAACCTCAGTTATTTAAATTAGAGGCGGAATTTGCTCAGGAATGGTTTTCTAAAGATTGGGCCCAACCGTATATTGAAACTCTTAAAGAAATTCAGGAGCAGCAGCGAATAGTCTATAAGGGAGAGATGCGGCGGCTGGCGCTGCGAGAGGCGAAAGCTAGGGCGGAACGCCAGCGTTTGGAGGAGGCTGAACTCAAACGCAGAGAGGAAGCTGAGGCGGCAGCTAAGCGGGTGAAGGAATTAGCTCACAAATTAAAACATCAGAAATGGCGGTGTGTATATACGCTGCCGGGACATTCATCGTTTGTGAATTCTCTGGCGATTAGCCCTGACGGTAAAATTATGGCTAGTGGTAGTTGGGATAAAACTATTAAGATTTGGAATTTAGAAACAACGGAATTAATTGGCACTCTCACGGGACATTCCGATCGCGTAAATTCGGTTGCTATTAGCTCTGACGGAAAAATGTTGGTCAGCGGCAGTTCGGACGAAACAATTAAGTTTTGGAATTTGCACAACGGTGATTTGCTGTGTACTTTTCCCGGACATTCTATGGAGGTGAATTCGGTGGCGATTAACCCGAAGCGCCAGGTAATTGCTAGCTGTGGCGGGGCTGATAATACGATTAAGCTGTGGAATTTGCGGAGTGGTGAGTTGCTGCGGACTTTGAAGGGTCATTCTGACAATGTGAATTCGGTGGTTTTTAGCCCGGACGGTAAAATATTGGCGAGTGGCAGTTCGGATGCAACGAGCAAGGTTTGGGATGTGGAAAGTGGCAAGTTGCTGCGGACTCTTTCGGGGTTGAATGTTGGGGTGAATTCTGTGGCGATCGCGCCAGACGGTCAGATTCTTGCTAGCGTGAGCAATGATTATACGATTAAGCTGCGGAATTTGCACACGGGCAGTTTGTTGCGGATTTTAAATACTAATTCTGCGAGGGGAAAGGGTGTAACGAATTTAGGAACGAATGAGGCGGTGCATATTTTGCAAAATTATGTGAGTCGGGGCGAGTCGGTTGCTATCAGTGGGGACGGTTTGACTTTGGCTAGCGGGTGCGATGATAATACGATTAATATTTGGAATTTGCAGACGGGGGAGTTGTTGACCAGTCTTAAGGGACATTCGGGTACGGTGTACTCGGTGGCGATCGCACCTTCGGGCAATTTGCTCGCCAGCGGCAGTGCGGATCAGACGATTAAGATTTGGCGCTGCGATTAGTTAATTGGCAGTGGGCTGACAATTTCGGTTTTGCCCTTACGGGGAGGGGTTTTGGGCGAATTTGAAAAAAAAAATGGCTGGGGGGGTTGCGCTAATGACTATAAGTTTGCTATATTAAGTTTCACTGCTGGTGTAACTCAGTTGGTAGAGTAGCTGATTTGTAATCAGCCTGTCGCAGGTTCAAATCCTGTCACCAGCTTTACTGATAAGACCAAGGCTCGATGATACTTCGAGCCTTGGTCTTATTTTTAGGTATGAAGTGGGTCTAGAACCCCATACCCGTTTCATGCCCAACTAAGCTCTTAAAGCTCGGCTTTCTGATATAATGTTTTATCTTAGTAGTGTATAAAAAGTGCGAAGTAAAGCTAAGCTAGATAGGGATTTAGAGCTAGTTGGCTATTAGTAGGGTAAGGGTTCATTAGTAGGGCGTGGCGTTGGATCGACTACTTACACATCAGGAGTAGAAGGAGTTACCTGTATAGATTCAATCGCTCGTGTTGTGGGCTTAGCAGGAGACAAGATAAACTTCTCATCTACGCTGTATAAGCGCTGCATATATGCAACATCCCCGGTCAATTGCTCTATGTAGAATTTAAACTTTTGAACAACACTATCAAGTGATATATTCATCATCATCGACAATTTAGCAGCGTCTTGACCTTTGTCTGACCGCTCCTCTTGGTACGCCATAAACAAAAGTAACAGCTTGACAAGTCGAGGGGGATAGACCAATTCCTTACTCAACTGATCTAAACGCTGTGCAAACGGTTTTGAGTATAACCATTGCTCAAAGAAAGAGAAAAGGGTTTCTGCTATTACTAGGTCATTATTCGGATTAGTGGGTATTGCGATTATTCTCGTTTGTTCCCGTTCATAAGCTTCTAGAGGTTGCCAAACAATTGTTTTGTCATTGAGTAAGCTAAAGGTTGCGACCGTTGCTGTATTATCCTTTAAGAGGAGATGCTGACCTAGTTGATCCTCCGTCCAAGTAACTGATATTTCCTTTGGACTTTCACCCTTGATCTCTTTGTAGACAATCTCACCTTTTTTGTTTTTTGTACCCTTACCGAGTCGGTATTCGTAACGGATATTTTCGGTTGAACGATATGCCCAAGTTGTGTGTCCGAGTACGCTTAGGTCTAGCATGGTTGACTCCATTGTTTGTGTGTTTTGTTGACTTCTACTAATGACTTTTAGTTAAGGTTTTATAGTTTAGTAGCTACCTTTACAGATACCTGTAAAGAAAGAGCTAGAGTATTTACCACACGTACCCTAACTGTTTCTCTTTAGTTTTGTCATTACATCGACTGTTAGAGTAGGAGGTGACGTGGTTGGTTCTACTGCTGTTTCCAGTATCACTAGAGAGGTCTATTCAGTGGGTTTGACTGCTTGTAGAGCAAATGTTTCGTCTAATTCGTAGATTCGCTTCATATGGGGGGTATCCTGTACCAGACCGGATATTAGGTTCTTATAGGTTTCTGCTACCTTGTCTAGGGATACTTGCATATCACTTCCTAGTAATTCGGTTTCTGTAGATATTTCTGTCTGTTCTGCTGCATAAGACATATACAGTAGTAGTAGCTTTACTAATGCAGAATGATAGCGTATTTTACGGCAGTTAAGACTTAGGTTTTCGGCAAATCCTTGACTCACCAGCCATTGTAAAAAAAATTGCTCTAGAGACGTACTCAGTATAGGGTCGTATGTATACCAGGTGGGAATTGCAATCTGTCTAGACAACTTATTAAAACCCGATAAAGGTTTCCACTGAAGTGAACCATTGCTCAATTTAGAAAAAGTTGCAACTATCACGCTATTATGCTTAAAGATGAGATGCTGTTCGCTACCATCTGTTTCCCAACATATACTCAAAATTTGGGAAGATTTTCCCTTATCTTCCACATAACTTATTTTTCCTTTTTTATTCTTTTTGCGCTTGCCAGAGATGTACTCAAGCTGAATGTATTCCCAGCTTTCCCAAACCCCTGGACGATATAATCCGAACTTATGGAACCCAAAACCTCGCGAATGAGGTTCATTTATTATACGTTGATGTTCCTTTTCTAGCTTAGTACCTATTTCACCTAGGGTTTTACCAAAATTTAAAATCTCATGTTTCCCTATGGCTTCACTTGGGAACTCATCAAATGTTAAGCTTCGAGAAACATAAAGTATTAACTCAATAACTTTAGAGCAAACTTCCTGAGAATCGTTATTAACAGAGACGTTTTTATTTAACAAATAAAACACATAGTAAAGGATATCCTCTAAAATGTATTCACTAGCAGGAACGCATAAGTAATCAACTATATATGTTAAAACTCGACCCTGTACTTTTGATAATTCATTATGGTTTTTTATTAAAGATAAGGCAATTTCTTCAATAAGTTTTCTTTCCTTTTTGAACCAACGTAACCATGACTTGATATCAATTTTATGCCTATCCACTAAGCTTAGACCTTGAAGCCTACAATCTTTAAGCTCATTAATACTTGAGATTGTTTGATTACGATTATTAATTATGGCTTGGTCGAGGATGTCTTTAAAGTTAGTCTGAAATTTTTCTAAGCTTTGTTCTCTACTCTGTGAATCATTACTGGGTTCACTGGGATGGGTATTGCCCTTTCTTTCCAACTTACAGTTCTTGCCTGTCTCTTTGAAATGAGAGAAGTGAGGAACTCTTTTTCCCTCTATACATGGCTTATGAAAGACAAGTTCCCTACACTCACGATGAGGACAAATTAGACCTAGCTCTTCATGCGATAAATAGTTTAATCTCTCATCAGTAGCGGTGATTTCTTCAGCTAAGAACATAGATATAGCCACTTCCATAAAACTTAACCCCCTTGTTTTTGGTAATTATGATTATGAATTTAACAGTAGTCCTCTGCATATACTGTGACTTATATCACCTAATTGTCTGAAAGCCTAAAATTCTATAGCAAGAGTTTTAGCTATTTATCAGTAGGTGATTTTATCCTGACAAGTCTAACTATGTAACAGTAAGGACACGGCAGTGCCGTGTCCCTCTCTGATATGTGCTATTTTGTACCTTTGGGGCGGGCTCGCGTGCCCACCCCACAAGAGTGTCCCGAAAAATAGGTGCACAAGTTAAATGTGCGACAAATTACAAGGCTTAACCTAACGCAGCGCAGGCTGTTTTCAACCATTCAATTGTTGCTGCATCAAGTACGGGTTCCAGTTTCTCGACTACCGAAGCGTGATAATTATTCAACCATGCGAGTTGAGTCTTTGACAGCCGCTCGACATTTATCAATTTGCGCTCAAACGGAATATACGTCAGCGATTCAAATCCGTACCAAACCGAACCGTTTTTTGAGGGCATTTCCCTGACAACATAGAGATTTTCGATGCGAATTCCGCCCCATCCCGGTTCGTAATATCCCGGTTCGATGCTAGTTACCATTCCGGCTTCCAGGGGATACTGCACCGATTTGCTGATGCCGTTTGGCCCTTCGTGGCCTGCTAAAAACGCGCCGACTCCGTGCCCGGTGCCATGTCCGTAGTCTAGCTGTTCTTGCCATAATACCGCACGGGCGATCGCATCTAATTGCGCTCCCGTTGTTCCTTTGGGGAATTGCTGCATTGCACAGTTGATGTGCGCGATTAAAACTGTGGTGTAGTGTTCTATTTGTAGCGCCGTCGGTTCTCCGATACTTATTGTTCTCGTATCGTCGGTTGTACCTGCTAAATATTGCGCGCCTGAGTCAAGCAGCAGCAATTCTCCGGGTTTTAAGGTGACTTCTGGGCTGGGGGTTCCGTAATGTACGATCGAGCTATTGGCTCCCGCACCTGCGATCGTTCTAAAAGTTAAAGTCTGAAAATCTGTTTCTTGCTGGTAAAATCTTTCGATGGTTTCTTTGACATCAAACTCTGTCACTACATTACCATTTTCTAGCTGTTCTGTCAACCACTTTAAAGTCAAAGTTTTAGCTCGACTTGCTTTAAAATTGGCTGATTTCATCTGCTCAATTTCTACGGGATTTTTGCGAGCTTTCATCCCTTCTACCGGATGAGTCTCAAAAACTATTTCGATGTTGTAAAACTGCGCTTCTTGATGGTTTAATATTAACTGGTACGTGCCTGCTGTGCTGTGTTTCTGGTCTAAAAGTACCCGAACTTTATGTGGCAAATTTACGCAAGTTTCTAATGTATGCGGATAGTCGGCGTAGGGAAGCAAAGTTACATCCGCCCGCAATTCTTGCTTGATTTCTAGCGAAATTCGTTCGGGATTTGTAAACAAAAACGCTGAATCTGTGGTGACAATGGCATAGGAGATGAAAATGGGAATGTGGGGAATATCCGAGCCTCGGAGATTGAACAGCCACGCTATTTGATTCAGGTTGGTAATCGGAAGCACATCGATATTGGCTTTTTGCATGGCTTCCCTGACTCTGGCTAATTTTTCAGCGGCGGTTTCTCCGGTCAGGGATGCAGGTAAGCTAAATATAGGCTCTGCATCAATCGCGGGTAAAGTCTCTGCTGTTTGCCAAGGAGTTTGCGATCGCACTTTGTCTGTCAAATTCTCCCGGATTGGTATGAGCTCAATCTCCGCAGTGGCAAATTTTTTCACCCAATTTTGATATTGCTCTGTCGCTACGGTAAATGGGTCAAAACCCAGGCGAATTTTCCTTGATTTTTCGGTCGATTCTACAGCCAGTTTTTCTAAAGTTTCAATTAAGGTTAAATTTCCTTCTAAGCCGAGTTTCGATATTTGAATAATTCCAGTATCGACTTGCAATTCGGCTTGTTCGTAATAGCGGGAATCCACAAACAACCAAGCGGAATCTTTGCCCACCAACAAATCGCCGGCGGAACCCGTAAAACCGCACATCCAAGCTCGCCGCTGCTTCGCTGCTGGAACTGATAAGTTTAAATGTTCGTCAACCGCTGGGATGTAATAGCAATCTAAGTCGTAATCTGCCATCAAATCACGCAAGTCTGCCAGTTTTGCAGCGGAGGTATCTTGAATATTTGTATTTGCTTTCAAGTTCGTAGCAACCATTTTTAAATTTCCTATTTTACTTGTTTAAAATTGTCTTCAAACCTTTAACTAATCTCCTAATACCTGCGGTGGCGGTTGCTTTTTCCAAAGCACCGTAAGCAACCCGCAAATAGCAGCCGTTATCCATGCCGAAGGTTGTACCGGGAAGCACTGCTACGTGATATTCACGAATTAATTGTTCTACTAATTCCATTGTATCGAGTTCAGTATCAACTTTCAAGAAAAAGTAGAAAGCTCCAGCGGCTGGGGAAATTGTACACAAGTTTTGGATGGTATTGAGTTCGTCTAATACGAGTTGCCGGACAGATGCGATCGCCCTTACATAATTATCGCAGTAACCTCTACCAACTTGCAAGGCTCCCAGGGCTGCATACTGAGAAATTACGGGCGGACAAATTAAGATGGTATCTTGAATCTTTCTCACTGAAACCAGCAAGTGTTCTGGTATTACCATATACCCGATCCGCCAACTCGCAAAACCGTAGGCTTTGGAGAGGCTGAACAGAGAAATTGTATGTTCGCTGCTGTTGGGAAAAGCGGCAGGCGAACAGTGTTTTACGCCGTTATAAGTAAAATATTCGTATGCTTCATCGCTGATGTGATATATGTTGTGCTGGCGACAAATTTCGTTAACTTCCCGGAGTGCTTCGACCGAATAAACAACACCAGTGGGATTATTTGGTGAAATGGTAACTATGGCTCGCGTTTTCTCGGTAATTGCTTTTTTTATAGCATCGATATTAAGTTGATATTTGGCGTCGGTTTCTACTATCACTGGTCGGCAATTTGCCATAATTGCCGCCATTTCGTGGTTAAAGTAATAAGGTGATTGGATAATAACTTCGTCCCCCGCCGAAGTGATGGCGAGAATGGCGTTGGTAAATCCCATGTTGCTGCCGGCGGTAACGACAATGCAGTTTTTGCTATTAATTTCTATGTCGTTATCTGTTTTTAGTTTGGCTGCGATTGCATCCTGTAATTGTGGAATTCCTTCGACGGCTTTGTATTTGTGATTGTCTGGATTTGCCAAGAATTCGGGGATTTTTTCAAATGATTCTTGTGGCGGATTGTAGTAAACTACGCCTTGGCCTAAAGATATCGTTCCCGGATTTTGGTGAATCAGTTCGCCAACTACTGGAATTATGGGCGACTGTACCGATTGCATTCGAGTCGCGTGATTTTTCATCATATATTATAGGTAATTGTAGGGCAGGTTTAGTGATAATGTACGTCCTTAAGCAAGTTTACTATTTCACGCACGCGCCTCTCCACTTCAGGATCTATGTAATTCTATTTTAGAACCTTGCGGCGACTTAAACACTTTAACTTGTGCAGGCAATCTTTCGCCCAATTCTCGAACGTGGGTAATCACTCCAATCAGCCTGTCTCGCTGGCGCAAAGATTCTAAAATTTGAGTAACGCTTTCGAGAGTTTCCGTATCTAAAGTACCAAATCCTTCATCGAGAAACAAGCTACCCAAGTGAGCTCCTTGAGACAGTTTTTCTGACAAAGCTAAAGCCATTGATAAGGAAGTGGCAAAGGTTTCACCACCGGAAAGAGTGCGGACTCGTCTAGCTTCGCCACCGTTCCAATTATCTGCTACCCAGTATTCGCCGTCTTGGTTTTTTAGTTTGTAGCGATTTTCGGTTAATTCTTGCAAAATTAATGTGGCGCTGCCAACTAATTCTGCTTCTAAATGTTCTAAAATGTAGGATTGAAATTCGTTGGATTTGAGATTCTGCGCTAACGTGTGATAAGTTTGCTCTTGTTCTGTGAAATTTGTGATTTGCTGTGACAGTCTTTCGGCTTGTTCGAGATTTTGGGCTGCTACTTGAATCCACGCTAAAAGTTCAGCGCGGTTGTTGTTGGCTTGTTTGAGGTTTTCTTGGGCGGTATGTTTTGCCGATCGCACTTGTGCTAAATTATTCTCATCCGTAGTTCTGCCTGCGATCGCCTCGCTCAAATCTTTCGCCCGCGTCTCTAACTGAATTTTTGATTCGCGGTGAGAACGAATAGCATTTTCCCATTCTGATTGTTCCTTAACTGTCGCAACCGCTGCTAAAAATGTCTCTTCTGTGAAATCAACCGCTGTTAATTTTGCGGACCAATCCAGGTTTAACTGCTGTTTCTGGGCTTGGGCTTGTCCAAAAGCTTCTCCCGCTTGTTGCTCTCTCTCTGCTGCTTGAATAACCTTATTTTGAGCAGTTTGATAGGATTTTTCGGCAACTTTCAGCAGATTTGCCAAGTCTTGCTTGTCTTGTTCTAAGACTTTTGCTAAATTAGCATAAGGTTGATATTCGGTAATTTGATAAAGCGCATTTACACAACTTTGCAACTGCTGCTGGCGGCGGTCTGATTCGGCGATCGCATCTTGATATTCCTGCTGTTTAGCTGCTTGAGTCGCCACCGCAACATTAAATCTTTCCTGAAAATTATCATATTCCAATGATGCCAGTTGGAACTGCTGTTCGGTTTGGCGGTATTGGCGATCGCTCTCTTTAAGGATTGCTAACTCCTGCTGCAACCCCAAGCTTTCCCAATGAGGAGTCTCCAGAGCTTGAGTGATTTGCTCCTGCAATTCGGCAATCCTATTCGCAGTTAATTCGAGCATTTGAGCAATTTCTGACTCTTTTTGCAGGCAGGCTGAAACTGCACTTTTTCTCTCAGCAGCCAACCTTTGAGCATCTTGAAAAACCTGATTTGCTGTCGCCAATTTCTGCCGCAAACCAGCGACATCGACCATATTAGAATTCGGCAAAGGAGGCAGGAGATCGCTCTCAGGATGCACCCCCCCGCACACCGGGCAAGTATCGCCAGGATTCAGCGACATTCTGACAGCAGCAACACTCTCTAAACGTGCCACTTCCGCATTAGCGGTTTGGGCCGCTTCTAACTTGCGGGTGCACTCTTTTAGCCTGAGTTCAACTGCTTCTAAATTAGTGGTAGCCTCCACATAATTTTGTTGAGCTTTTTCCTTCTGGGCCAGAGATTTATCCAACTGTTCTTGCTGAGTATTTTGCTGCTTGCTAATTAGCTGAACTTCCATCAATAAGGATGAAATTTGCTGCAATTGCTCCAAACGCTTTCCTCCCGGCGAATACTGTGCGAGCTGTGCCGCTGCTTGAGTAACTCGAAAACCCGCGCCTTGAATTTTAGTGTTAGCAGCTTGCAGGTCTTTATCTGCTGCCATAAAAAAGCGGAGTTTTTCCTGTTGAATTTTTTGGGCAAGCGCAACTTCTTTTTCTAATTGAGCGCGCTGTTCTTCATATACTTTAGCAGCAGCTAGAGCATCTTCGCGAGCCTTAATTTGTGGGGCTAGCACCTCTTCTTTCGCTTTTGCCGCGTCAAGTTGCTGCTGCTCTACTGCCAGCTCAGAGCGAGCTTTAATTAACTGCTTTCGCGCTGCCACCGAGGCACTTGCGGCAGTTTCATACTGACTGCGAGCCGATCGCACTAAAGCCCAATCTCCCTGTAAATGATTGGCAGCTTGCGCTCTGTCTAAACGCTGTGCTAAAATTGCAACCTCAGCAGAATTAGCATTTAATTGGGTCAGTTCTTGTTGTAACTCTTGCCAGCGAGCGATTTGCGAAAATAGCTGTTCCTCTTCATCTAGATCCTTCTGAGCTTTCATCACAGCGCGATCGAGCTCAGGCAACTGCTGCTCTAAAATCAAAAGTTGCGATCGTCTTTGAGCCACCTCATCAGCCGTCGGCGCACTTAAATCCGCTAGCTGCCTTTCCACCATTTCCCGTTCCTGTTTCAGCAACTTTGCGAGTTCATTTGTTTCCTTCCGCATCTGCTCAAAAATCTCAAATCCTGCTAGCTGCCGCAAAATTTCCCGGCGTTTTGATGTATCCCCTTTAATAAACTCATCAAACTTGCCTTGAGGCAGAACAATTGCTCGCGTAAAAGTATCAAAATCCATTCCTAAAATCTGTTCAATGGTATTTTGAACAGCAACGATACTCGTCCCCAAAGTTTCCCATTGACCATTTTGCCACTTGTCCAAAATCACCTTATTTTCGGGAGATTTCGGACGGAAACGCCACCTTCGCGTCACCCTATACTGCGCCGAACCCACAGCAAAACGCAACTGCACTTTTAAATTTTCGCTACCTTGACTTGCCAAATCACTTACTTGTTTGCCGCTGCGAGTAGTAGTGCCAAAAAGAGCGTAAGTCATGGCATCTAACAGTGAAGATTTGCCCGCACCTGTAGCACCAGTAATTGCAAACAAATCGAGTTGAGAAAAATCTAAACGCTGTTCGCGGTGGAAGCTGGTAAATCCTTCGAGAATAAGTTCGAGTGGACGCATACTGATTTTAGATTTTGGGTTTGGGGTTTTAGATTGTTATATTCAGGTCTACTGTCTTCCTTCTATAGTCTTCCCGATCCCCCCTAACCCCCCTTAACAAGGGGGGGACAAGAGTATTATCAAAGTCCCCCTTTTTAAGGGGGATTTAGGGGGATCTAGACTCGACTACAAGCGACCTTGAGCGTGGGATTCAGTCTTAAAACTCTTTGAAATTGTGGATTTTGGATTGTATCTTTTTACCCATTTAATTGTTAACTGTTTCCTTAAACTTCTTGTACAAGTTTTGAAATTCCTCCAATACTGCCGGTTTCGGTGTCGTTCCCAAGCGGTTTTGATAATAGTGGCAAAACTCTGCTGCAGGATCGAAATTATTGGGATCGATATTAGTTATTTCTGCTGCTTCTAGCGCTGCATCTGGATAGCGCGGTTCAATTAACAGCGCTTGAGAACAAATTTGGCGGACTCGATCGGCAAGTCCGATTTGCGGACTGTCCAGTTCGACAATTACTTTCAAGAAACCCGGATGATACTGATGAGCTTGTAAAGTTTCATCGAGATTGTCGTTATGACATTTAAGCACTTTTAACGGCTTGTGGCAAGCCACAGGCTTAAATTCCACCTTTGCCTGACTTCCCGGCTCAACTTCTATCAAGCAAAATCCTTTTTCCTGTTCCGCTTCTCCAAAATCTAGCTGAATCAAAGAACCCGAATAATAAGCGGGAGAAGTCTCAGAAATCCGCTGGTGAATGTGGATGTGTCCGAGGGCGACATACTGAGCTTCCGGCGGCAGAGTTTGCGATGAAAGCAGGTATTTTTCTCGCGTGTAATAAGCGACTTCGGATTTTGCCAATCGAGCGCCGTCAATGCTCATGTGTCCCATGAGAATATTGACAGTATTGTCTCTAAAATCCCTGGTTAAATCTTCGAGTAAATATGCTACTATTTCGCGGTAATCTTTTCGGCGATCGGCATCGCCCGACTGCCAGAGAGAATTAGCATCTAACAGTCTTTGTTCGGAAGCAAAAGGCATCGCTCCCACACAAAGTTTACCGCTTTTTGTATTAAGAGTAATTGTGCCGCCGTCGGCGGAAAGCCTGGGTTTGCCTAAAGCGCGAACACCGGCGAGGGAAAGCAATTGCGCGATGCTGTCGATGCGGGATGCCGAATCGTGATTACCGGCGATCGCAATTGCGGGAATTCCTGCCGCTTGGAGTTCGCAGAAAAAGTTATAAGCAATGCGTTCGGCGTAAGCGGGAGGGTTGGGCACGTCGAAAATGTCGCCGGCAACGAGCACAGCATCGACATCCAAGGCTTTTGCTTGCTTCAAAATCTGTTCGAGGGCGATCGCAATTTCAAAAGTGCGATCGATTCCTCGAAAACGTCGCCCTAAATGCCAGTCAGCAGTATGAATTATTCGCATAGTACGAGGAGTATTTTGTTTATTTTAATACTTTGTGCGATAGCTGCTATATGAATTGATTCATTCTGCGGCTGTTATACTCACTCCGACGGCCGATTAACTCGAATCAGTAGACTTCTCAGTGTTTCTAGATTAGAAATAGCTTCATTAATGCGTACAGCCAGCCGTTCCCAGTTTTGGTCGTTTGTGCAGACAATTATGCCCGTATGGTCAGAGTTAAACCTATGCAGTCGAATAAAATCAGGTCTATTTAATGTCAATACTGCACGATTATTGCTAATAGCAAAATCTAGAACTTCTTCATCCGGAATCTGTTGGTTAGCCTTCCCCGCTTCTTGAACTGTCAGGACATCATGGCCCAAATTACGCAGTAATTTTACAACAGGAAACGGGTATTGTTCATCTGCATAAAGACGCGCCACAGTTTATGCCTCTTCCTGTTCTCTAATTGCTCTTTCAATCTCATCAGGATATGCCTCAGCATAACTAAAAGCATTCACCAAATCTGCGGCACTCAGATCGGGATGACCTTCTAAAATATGAGCATCGGTGGCACTTTGATGGCGATAACTTACCAACAGCCAAACAGGAATCCGAGTTTTTCGGATACAGGCTTCTCCGCCCATGACACCGGGAGTTTTTTGAATTCCCGGCCAAAAGTTGCTTAAACTTTGGGCTAGGAATTGTATAGCTTGAGCCTTCTCTTCGGGAGTCAAAGCCAAGAGTTGCGGTTGCAATTCTTTGAGTGTCATCTTCGTAGTAACTGAAGTCATAAATATCAAGTTGTGTCGTCCTAGAGGTATTCTAGCACTATTATACTCACAACTTTCATTCCACAGGCTTCACATCGTGAAACCGAGTATAATCAACCACCCGCCCTCCCGTCGCCGATTTCAAAAGAATATCTACAAATCGCATATTCCACATAATTTCAGATGCTACAAAAGAATGTCGCGCGTGAATAGTTTGCGAAACTGTTTCGTCAATTCCTGTTAAAGTAATTACAATTTCCGCTTGCTGTTCTATCAAGTCTTGGGCAGTAAGTTGGTACAAAGGACTGCTCTCCTCAATTGCGTGCATAACCGTCCAAGTTAAGGCAAAAACCGGAGAGTGACTTCGCACTAATTGCAAATCGTAAAAACGCCGCATAAATTCTCCTTCCGCTGTTACCTCGTTGCGGATCAAAGTAGCTCGCTGCTGCGCTTCTAAAATTTGGTTGAAACGCTGATTTGCCGTGCGGTACATCAGAGTTGGAACGCCGTTGAAAGGAGCGATCACAGCTACGCGACTGAAGATAACTCTAGCTGTTGGTCTGGAAAATCTCGAAAAAGCCAGTCCCGTCACCATCGCGACTCCCCACAAACCAAAAAGCGCTTGGATCGCGACTATAGTATTAGCGTAATCCGTGCGCGGATACATAGAGCCGTAGCCGATTGTCGCCATTGTTTGCACGCTGAAATAAAAGGCATCTGGGAAAGAACCCGGCCGCGCGTTAGCAATGCAATCTCCTCCCGCCAAGTAAGCTAAGGCAAATAAAGAATTCGTGACTGTATAGGAGAGACAAATCAGCATGAAAAATCGCGGCCAAGAAAGAGTTAGCAGCCTGTGGTAGAGGTCGGCAAAATGCAGGCGAGGTACTCCCAACTTGACAATATTTAAGGGGAATTGTCCTTGGCGACTGACTAAACGAGCCTGTGGCTGGTGGTTGCGGTTGATTTTCATTGCGATTTGTAACTGCGGCTGTTTCAATTTGTAACTATTGCTTTGACCGGGAAAACTTATCCTTTAGACTGATGTCTGATTCCAAAAATTCGGATACAAGCGGAGTTTAGAAATGGTTGAGCTTAACTGGCATGACTATCTCGTTATGGTTTCTTTTGTGGCTTCTATTGCGGGTCTAGTCCTGCTGGGTGATAATCGCAACTCGCAGCCAACGGACGATCGCACTTTGAGCGAAGAAATCCTAATCAAGATGAGCTTTACTTACTGGATAGTGTACTGCATCTCTTTTTTCGGGCTAAAACTTCACCTACCAGAGGATAGCTGGTTATTGCTCAGTTTGAAGCTGACTACGGTTCTTTCTTACTTGTTGACTGCTTCTAGCATACTCAGCCTGCCGCTGCAACGCATGGCTGTCCGACGAGTTGAAGATTAAAAAAAAGTGTTTGTAGTGGGGACTTCAGTTCTTTCGATCGCGGTGAAAAAAAACTAAAGTCCTGACTGCAAAGCTATTTGAGTTATATTACCGGGCAATAAACTCACAGTTAGCTGTGAGTATGCCACGAACTCGGTTGCTTAGGATTTAAAGCCTTTAGAGCTTTTCTTTTTCTCCTGCGGTTTAGACTTTGACTTATTAACTTCGCCTAAAGCTTCCTGAAATAAGTTGTGCAGGTGCACGGGAACGCTTGCAATTTCCGGGAGTTCGGGTTCTAAGGGTTTTTTAAACTCTTGCAGCAAGGAATCTAAATCGCGATCGATCTGAAAATTAGTCCGCTGCAATACAGTTTGCAAAATTTGTTCTAATTTCGCTGGATTAACTTTAGCTAACCGTTGCCAAATCCAGACATTAATTGCAGGATCTTCTAGATAGTTACGCACCAGCTTTTCGTAACCGGGAACGGTTGAAAAGTCTTCGGCTGCTAGCAGTGCAGTAAATTGAGCGTAAGTAGACAAAAAGGTTTGTCCCCAGCGAGGATGAGAAAATGCTGTCACCTGTTCGGCTTTCTTGAAGCGATCGGGCAATTCGACTTTCGGCATTACCATTTTTGAACTAGCATTGCTGTCGAGCATTACCTCAACTGCGTTAGCATCGGCACCTGCTGCGGCGATGGCGGCTGCTTTGACTTCTTCTCGATCGACTCCGGCATCTTCAACGATATCCGCCAGAGATTTACTTCCATCAACGCCCATATCAGCTAGGCGTTTTTTAGTGATAAATTCCTGAAATTCAGCCAACTGTTTATTCAGGTGATATCCCGATAGCGTTACTTCCTCACTGCCAAAAAATTCGGTAAAATCTTGGTGGTACTTTTCTACTGACTGCCAAGCTTGCTCTAACAATTCCGGGGCATCGCTGTACAGGTTCTTTTTGTGATTTTGCTTGAAATTGCCGATCGCCACCGCCAACTTCGGCTTACCCAATTTCCCCTTCAGGATGGGAGAGCTCGAAAGTATCCACCAGTCATCGGTAAGGGGAGAAATCCGAGCCAGCAAGATTTCTCCTAACTTAAAGCGAGACATTTCTGCAAGAAAATTAGGACTGTTGGGCTTGACAACGTAGTGCTTAGCCGTCAGCCAGTTCATCAGTTCAAACCTGTCGGGGGAAAGTTGAGTGATTTCAAATAAGCCAGTGAAGCTTCTGTGCTCCCAACTTTCCAGCAAGCTGCGATCGCTCTCGGTTAAATCCGGCTGACTTTCGACAAATAGGTCGATCGGCGTTTTCTCTCCGACTTTACCTTCGATGGTAAAACTGTCAATCACTTGATTTTGCTGAGCAATATCGTAGCGCTCGCCGGTTGATCGAGCTGCTGCAAAAGCTTCCAAAGCTACCGCCAACTCTCCCTCAGCATCTAGAACAAAGTCAATTAAATTTTGCTTGAGTGTCCAAGCTCTTTCCAACATTTCATCCACAAGTAATACCAATTTTGAATGAGAGGATTTAGATTTTTAACAATTATCGGACTTGAAGCAACCGACGCTTTACGCTGCGGCTGCGATTGAAGAAAGCGCATCGCGAACAATGACAGAAATATGCGATCGATGCCTCAGTCCTGAATTAGTTTAATTTTAAGGCTAATATTGATATACTCACCGTCCTTTCATGAGCGGTGATTCTTGACGCTTCATCGACTGGCGCTACCGAAGTAGTCTTACCCTGTCTCGGCGCCCATTTAGAGTCGTGGCGATACCCCATCCCGACTTTATTTATGTTTTTTGCTGCGTTTTCGTCTCGGTCGTGTATTGTTTGACAATCCAAGCATTGAATAGACCGAGTTTTTAAATCTAATTTTACCCACTTAAAACCACAGTTTGAACAGACTTGGCTAGTAGGTTCCCATTTACTTATCACTCTGAACTCTCTGCCAAATTTTTCAGACTTGGCTTCACAGAGGCTCCTAAACTCCCCCCATCCCTGCTGACTAATCGCTCTTGATAATTTCCGATTTTTAACCATTCCCGACACATTCAAATCTTCCAAAACGATCACTTGGTTTTCGTTTACTATTTTGGTTGATAACTTGTGCAAGAAATCTTTGCGCGTGTCAGCAATTCGATTGTGAAGCTTGGCTATTTTAAGTCTAGTTATTTCTCTTCTTTTGGAATCCTTGGGCTGGCGGGCTAATTTACGTTGCAATTTGCGGATTTTGCGGTCTAACTCTTTGTAGCTAGGGCTTTGGGCTTTTTCGCCCTGGCTCATTACTGCAAAGGTTTTAATCCCTAAATCAATTCCGATACTTGAATTCTCCGCTTTAGTCTGAATTGGCTCTATCTCTACGACCAAGCTCAAAAAATAGCGATTAGCACAGTCTTTGATTACTGTAACAGAGCTAGGTTCAGACGGTAATTGCCTACACCATATAGGTTTGACTATTCCAATTTTAGCAAGATAGACTCCCTCGCCTTTAAAAGAAAATCCTCCAATTCTAAAACGTGCTGATTGACTGTTTGTTCTTTTCTTGAATTTAGGATATCCGACTTTGCGACCTTTTCGCTTTCCCTTACTGGAGGCGAAAAAATTCTTAAAAGCAGTATCTAAATCGGCAACTGACTGCTGTAAAGGAATGTTTGAAACTTCAGATAACCATTTACGTTCCTCGGTTAGTTTAGCTTGAGTTATGACTAATTTCTGGAGTTGGGCCGATTTAGGCTTTGTTTTCGACGGTCTGCAAAGCGCAAGAGCATCATTCCAGACAACCCGAACACATCCAAACAACTGAGCTAAACTTTGCTGCTGTTGGTCTGTTGGGTAAAATATGTACTGATATCTTGCTTTCACTGGCTATGGTAGTATTGGTCTGTACCATGAAATTATATATTGGTTTCGAGTAAATGGCAACCTATTTCCGAAAAGAACGACATAGTGTTACAGATCTTAAGATTCACTTGGTTTGTGTGACTAAATACCGACGGTGGGTATTTACTGCCGAAAGTTTGGGTGTAATTGAAAAGTCGTTTCGCGAAGTAGCCGAAAAGATGGACTTCCAGATCCTTGAATTTAATGGTGAAGGGAATCACGTTCACGCACTTATTGAATATCCTCCTAAGCTTTCAATCTCTCAAATAGTGAACGCACTGAAAGGAGTTTCTAGTCGGCGATACGGACAGGCAGGATACAAAAAGCCTCACAAGGAGGCTTTATGGAGTCCTAGTTACTTCTCGGTTTCTGTAGGAGGAGCGCCGCTAGAAATTCTTAAAACATATATTCAAAACCAAGAAAAGCCGTCCTAAAAGGACGGGGCTTGAATCCCCTCCTTTTGGTCAAAAAAAAATGCCCATCTCCAACCGAAGCATCCCGATTTTGTAAAAAGCCTTTATTAGGAGTGCGAACGTCGCGCACAGCAAAGCCTCTACGTCTCTAGCGAGTTCTCACAGCGAACAGTCCTGTGAAATAAAAATCCTGATGAAAAATGCCATTTCAAGGGAGCATAAAAATACCCTCTCCAATGTAGAGAGGGCCTGAAAATCCCCAAAAACTTCGCTAAAGTCGCGTTAAAAACTGTGCCACCTATCAACAACAGTCCAAGACGCAGCAGCCGGGTTTTTTTTATCAAACACTTCCCTCCATTCCGGTACCCGGCTAAAAATAACCGGAACGCTTGAGTTTGTGTGCGTCCAAGACTGAGAAATACTTGCGATCGCCTTAGCGGCCGTCTTTGTCAATGTCGCCAGGAACAGCGCGTTCCACCCGATCCCAAGCGTCGCGCGTGGCGTGCTTCGCTTTGTCCCAAGTCACATTAGATTTACCGCGATTTGTTTCGTAGTCGCGCTGCAAATCCGGTTCAATCTCGTGGTATTTCTTACCAGTAGCGCCATAGCGGCTGTATCCCTCATAACCGGTGCGGTATGCAGGCTGATAGTCTTCGTAAGTCGCGCTAGTGTCCACGTAAGGACGGGAACTGTAGTTGCTTTGCCAGTAAGCATCTTCTACCGTGGGGTCGATCGCCTCTGCCACACCTTTGCCCACCAAACCGCCACTAAACGAACCCACAACAGCGCCTACAACTGCTCCTACAGGCCCGCCGATCGCACCGCCGATCGCAGCACCCGCAGCACCGGCACTCGCCGCACCTATACCCGTTCCCACTGGATGAGCCCCTGTTTCACCCGAAAGCGGGTCGAGGTTAGCATCAGGTTCATGTACCGTTTTTTTGTCATCGCTCATGATATTTTTTTCCTTTTATCTAAGTGTAACTATTATTAAATTTACCTTTTAAATTCATATCTATTCATCTGCCTTCAGGATGAAGCTGCTAGCTTTAAAAGAAAGGATATGATAAAATAGTTGTGGGTTCAAAAAGTAGTTTTACACGCTACTCTAAAGCGATAAGGTGCGCCGAGGCGCACCCTAGATAATTATGTTCAAATGAGTCCTAATACCGACTCAATTGTCTACTCACGGAAGCTCTGTCTTTACCAGCCACTTGAGTTAGATAGAAATCTGTTGATTTATTAGTTGCCCGTGACCTTTTCGATCAACTCTTCAGCTTTTTGAACTATTCCTTCTTGCGGGTGCTCTCCCTTGTACTCCTTTAAGCTTTCGTCGTAAGCTTTCTCGACCTTTGCAGGATTTTGAGAGGTTTTGACTATTTCTTCGTAAGCTGCTTGGGGATTGAGATCCTCGAAACTTTCTGCGGGGTCAGTAATTTTAGCTTCTGGCGGCGCCTGAGTTCTGTCTTGACCTGCGTAAGCAGCCTGACTGGGTACTACCGCTAGACTTAGCAGACCAATGAAAGCAAGCGTACAGACCAGCAAAATGCTTTGGCTCAATGTTTGTCCGAAAGCTTTTAAAACCCGCTTCATATCAAATTCTCCTCGTATTTTTCCGCAAAAATTATGGTGTTTGTCGCCCCTTCACTGCGATCGCACATTGAAAACCTTGGCTCAAGCGCAATCTTTGTCGCAGCTACCGCATCTAGAGCGACCGAAAAGGGATGTTTCCGATGATGTCCAATATCTTAAGCGCCTGCTTGTTACAATTACTTCTACCAAAAGATAGATTAGTTAGACAAGCGGAACTCATGTCCTATGAGGGGCGATCGCAATGCCTGCGAGGAACCCTATCTAGGGGTTTTCCCATCAATTAGGAAGCCCCTGACTCTTCTCTTTCGGCGCGTCTTTCGCGTCTTCGCAGTTCGGGCAAAAATTCCATTACCCAACATTTTAAAGTCCTATAAATAACCTAAGTAACTACAAAACAACCTGCTCTATGTCTAGGTTTCTGTTCTGCATAGCTCGTTCAAATAGCTCAGTAGAAAGAGCTTGTTCTACCGACCAAATGCCCGGTTTTTCCAGTTTACCTTCTAACATTAATTGAGCGATGCTGCCAGTACCAATGCCGGTAGCGGTGGCAGCATTTGGGTGTACTGCTGTCGAGCAAACTTTAGCCGGTTGACCGTTTTTGAGACCTGTCACTTGCGATCGCACTGCCACACCAACCCCACTAAAACTATTAGTAACACTGGTCATCCCATAACTGACATAGGAGAGAAATTCAATCACGGAGTTATTTTTGAGCCAGCTAGCAGGCCAATACTTGGCAACAAACCAGGTAAGGTGATTGTAAAGGTCGGGAGACGTACCGAATTTAGTCACAACTGATTTGACGGCGAATGTTTCGGGCAAAGTGATTGCCTCCGGCATATCGAACCAGTAAACCCCTGTTTTGCCATAGGGTGCGGGAAATTCAATTGTTTCGCGATCACTGTAGGGATTTACTTGCTGCCACTTGCGATCGGCCCAAACCTCAAAAGGTGTTTGCAAACCTAAAAAAGTGGTTCTCATGACGGTAACGCCAGCACCGCCCGAACCTCCGACTACATAACTCAAATGGATGTGTTCTGCTTCATCTAATTGTTCCACATCTCGGCGCACCATGCTGTTAGACACACCGGGGAAAATGCCCGTGTTAATAATAGCAGTAATCCCAGCATTTTTAGCGGCTTCGCGCAATTCTAAAGCCTTGCGAGTAAAACTGCGGCTGTCACTGACATCAGTATAATTAACACCTGCTTCGATGCAAGTTTTCAGCACGCCGGCGTCTCGGTAGTGAAAAGGCCCCGCACAGTGAACGACAAGATTAGACTCTGAAACTGCTTTTTGCAGGGCTGCACTGTCCGCTAAATCAAAAGTTTGGTACTGCACCCGATCCGGCGGCAATCCCGGCCCAATAGAGGCTTCAGAGTTGCGTCCGGTAACAGTAATTTCCGCGTCGGTATGGGTAACAAGGTCTTGGGCAACACTGCTGCCAATTCGTCCTCTGCCCCCGACAATCAAAACTCGGTTTGCCATCGCTCAAAAAAGGGTAACGCTAATCTGAGTTTCTATATTTTCGCGTATAACTTGCATCTGCACAAAGGATGAATTTGTGATAACTCATATCTTGCACCAATGTCCATAACCCCAGAGGGGCGGGGAAAACCAATAAATCAAACTAATTGCAGACCAGTTCAATAAAGCCCTACCCAACTATTGACACGGTTGGGATGTCTGATTTATACTATAAGAATATGAACAGTCCCTAATATTTTTAATACTCCCTTATAATAAACCAAAAATTAACTCCCTTATAATAAACCAAAAATTAAACACTATGACCGCCGAAGGTAATGTAACTGATACGGGTATTCTAGAAGAAGCCAACCAACTAATCGCAGAAAAAAAAGCCTCAAATATGCCTGAAGCACTCGAAATATTGAAACAGCAAGCTAAACGCGATAAAGACAAAGAAAAAATGGAAAAAATTAAAAGCACCCAGAAAGCCAAAGATGGCAGACGTAGCCGACACAGCGGCAAAAATAAGAAGCCCAAAAGGTAAGCTGCTCAAAGAAACATCTCCCAAAATTAGTCTGCAATTAGTGTAGTACCACGACATTCAGAGAGTTTTGGGGGATGTCGAATTACTCACACTTAGTCATTTTGATACTTGCGTAATGCCATTCAATTTAACTGACTAAGTGTGAAAATAACCTAGGCTGGAAGCACTAAAATTTATTTAGGGAGGTGCAAAAATTATGGATAAGCTGACAACCGAAACACTGCTAGATTATTGCGATTCTGATGATTATACCCTGCAAACAGAAGCATTGATACAGCTTGTAGATGCAGAAGTTTATGAGGCTGTACCGAAGATATTAAGATTGCTAAAATCCGCCGATGAATTAATTAGAGCCCATGCAGCCGAGGCATTAGGTTATCTGGGTTCAGAGGAAGTAGAGACAGTTGGCCTTGCATTAATGCCTTTGCTAAACGATCCAGAAGAACTGGTTAGGTCTGAAGCCGTGGAGGCACTGGGAGAACTTGGTTATAGTCCTGCGGTTGTACCGATAGAATATATACTCAGATATGACCCTTCAGCACTGGTTCGCGCATCAGCAGCAGAAACTCTTGGATATTTAGAAGAACCATTAGCTATAGAAAATCTGGAGCTTTCACTGCTTGATGTTGATGAAGATACAGCAGTTAGAGGGTATGCTGCTAATTCGATCGGGCTTTTAGGTACGCCGCAGCTATTGCCAAAACTTGAAGAGTATCTAAAATTAGAGCTTCCTTTATCAGTAAAAGCTGAATTGCTGGGAGCGAGGTACTGGTTGGGCGCGAAAAAAGATATCGAGAAGCTATTGAGTTTGTTGGATAATGCTGATGAACATTTAGCAATGCTCATCCTGAATATTTTAACAGATTTGACCGAACGGGAGGAGCAGCCAACATTGGCGAAAGATGCTCCCGATTTAGAAAGGGTATTGAGGGCGATCGCAAATCGTTTTCCCTTCACAGGGAATCAACCAGAAAAAATTCTCGCACTCGCACACTGATAAATCAATACAAATAAACGCAGATGAATCACATCTGCGTTTGTTTGCCTTCATCTGCGGTTGCTAAAAATCTTACTTCTCATTACTCCGAAATACCGACTTACCCTTCGCTTTCAGAGAATTAGCCGCATCTGCCAAAGTCTGGGCGAAAGGCTGCTGCGAGTGCATGAAAACGCGAGCGGTATTGCGTCCCGGCATACCGGAAATCGATCCGCCCGGATGCGTTCCCGCCCCGGTGAGGAACAAACCGTCGATCGGCGTTTTGTAATTCGCCAACTCCGGTAAAGGACGGAAAAATATCATCTGATCTAGCGTCATATCAACGTGATAATAATTTCCCTTCAAAGCCCCCAAACGCTCTCCCAATTCCGCCGGACTTTCCACGTGGCGGCCGATAATTGCATTTTTGATATTGGGGGCGTATTCTGCTAATTTATCAATGCAACGATCGGCAACTTTGTTTTTCAACTCATCCGTCCACCCCGTACCGTGTTGGCCGGTTCCTTCAGCATTTTCGATCATGTAAGGAGCAAAAAATTCAATCCAAGCCGTATGATGTCCGGGGGGAGCCATTGACGGGTCTAGTACCGTCGGAAACACCACATACATCGATGGGTCGGAGTCGGGGATTCGGCCTATGGAAGGGTCGCTGTGAGCGATTTCAACGTGTCTCACGGAGTCTGCAATCAACACAGAACCGATTAAATATTCGTCTCGATGGTTCCAGCGCTCAAACTTGGGCATTTCATTGAGAGCTAAGTCTATTTTGAGAATAGTCTCGTTATTATTAACAATTTTGCGCTCCAATCTTTCCCGCAAATCAGGGTCAGCAGCATCGACATCGCTGTCATCCATTAAATGTAGAAACAACCGCTTAGCATCAATATTAGAAATGACACCTTTTGTAGCGCGGTATTCAGTGCCGCCGGCAACTCGAACTCCCACAGCGCGACCGTCATCAACTAATATTTTTTCGACGTGCTGATCGGTAAGTACCACACCAGAGTATTTTTTCACTACATTAAGCAGCGCTTGAACTAATGCACCCGTCCCGCCGCGCGGTCTTGCCATGCCGGGATTATGCCTCATTGCCAGCATAATTGCGCCTACAGCCAGGGTTTTTTGGGAAGGAGGGGCGCCGAGTTCTGAGGCGAATCTTGCGAGTGGTGCTTTGATAAATTCCTCGTCAAACCACTCGTTTACAATGTCTTCGGCGCTGGTGAGCATCGTGCGAATAAAGTCCAGCGTTTTGTCGGGGGAACCGATGACTGACAATAAATCTTTGATCTTTGCAATATCGTAGTTGCCCAGAATATCTATGATGGATTTTGGTGGCGCATTAAACATTGGAACCATTGCACCTAAAGCCCGCTGCCAAAAGTCTGTATATTCGGCATATTTTTTAGCATCGCGCTCGTTGTAGCGGGCAATTTCAGCACAAGTTTTTTCTACAGATTTGTGCGCTAAGAAATATTTGCCGTCGGGATGCGGACAAAAGGCAACTGGATCGCAGAAAAGATATTCTAAACCGTGTTTTTCCAGTTCTAATTCTTCTACAACTGGCCCTAAATGGATAAATTCGTGGTCGATCGCGCACATATTGAATTTAAAATCCGGCAATTCGGGAATCGCAGCTTCGGTAGTTGCCGCGCCGCCGGGAACCGAACGTTTTTCTAACAAAAGGACGGTATATCCAGCTTTGAGGAGATAAGACGCACATACCAGTCCGTTGTGACCTGCGCCGATGATAATCACGTCATACGTTTGCATAGATGAAGCTCTGGGGATGGGATATTTTGCTTATTTTACAAATGTTAACAAGTTGGCAGTCTCTATCAATAGAAATAGATTCCCATTCAGGAAGCTGTTTTAACATCTTACAAAAGATGGAGCTTTTACCAAATGCTACTGTGCGAGCGCCCTTATTTCTTCTTAAACTTACAGACCGCTCGCCGTTCTCAAATCGCGCCAAGATTATACTGCATTTAGCCGCGTTGCTCTGCGACAAATTAAAAAATTAACTAGACGAAGGAAGAGGAAAGAGGGAATAGGGAATAGGGAATAGAAACAGTTTTGAGATTGCTTCTTTCCTCGCAAGGCTGCGATTGTCAGGAGTTAAGCCTTACGAAAATTACTTACTCAACACTCAAAACTGCTAGCAAATTACCAATTGCTAATAGCCAATAGCCAATTACCAATTACCAATTAGTAAATTGAGAAATATTACTTCAGTTCCCGCAATGCTGCCTCAGCTTTTTGTGCACCATCATTGTTGCCTTGCTGGCGGTAAGTGTTGAGGGCTTGTTGAAAAGCTTGAATTGCTTCGGATTTGCGATCGCGCGCTTTGAGTGCCTTACCCATATTGTAATAAGCTTCTGCCTGGTTTGGATCAAGCTTAATCACTCGCCCAAAAGTGGTAATCGCTCCTAAAAAATCTTGTTTTTCCAGTTGAATTTCCCCAATTCCTGCGTGTGCTTCCACTAAATTAGGTCGCACCGCAATAGCCCGCTGATAAGCTATAAGCGCTCCGTCGAAGTCGTTTTGAGCCTGGAGAAGTTCGCCAATTTCTAGCTGAACTTCTGGATTCCGGGGCTCCAATTTGGCAGCTTCTTCAAAAGCTGCTAGCCCTTCGGAAGTATAGCCGGCACGCAGCAAAGCAGTGCCTAATTTTAACTGGACACCTGCTTGTTTGGGAGCGAGTTCGGCTGCTTGTTGGAGTACGGTGACTGCACTGGCAAAACTTCCCTGCTGGATCAATACTAAACCCATTGAAGAATAAGCTTGCCAATTTTTCGGATCGAGGGCGATCGCCTCTTGGTATGCTTTAAAAGCACCGCTGTAATCTTTTTGCTGAAAGAGTACCACTCCAAGACCGATCCGGGCATTGACATTTTTGCGATCGAGCACAGCGGCGCGGCGATAAGCTGTGGCTGCTGCAGGATAGTTTTGTAAATTCGCCATAGCATATCCTAAGGCGTATTGGAAGTCAGCATTGTTCGGTTCCAGACCGATCGCTTGTTGGTAAAATTCTACTGAGGCTTGATAGTTGCCTTGACGCGCTTCTAAATAGCCAATACCAGAAAAAATGCGGGGGTTTTCCGTATCTAAACGTGCTGCTTCCTGATAAATGGCGATCGCCTTACTGTAGTCTCCTAAATCTACAAACTCGCGCCCTTGTCGCAGCAGAGCATCTAAATTTGAATTATTTTGAGGGTTGACTTGAACCGAAGTTTCTGCTGAGAGCGCTATCTGCGGCGCTGCGACAGCGAACCCTGCTACTAGTAACGTACTGAATACCAAGAGACTTTGTTTGTGCACGGCCATGTGTTTCAAAGAGTATGTGGAATGGAAGAGCGAGTTGCTGTCGCTTTGGCAAGCTGACAACTTATGATTTACCAGGAATGTTTGAGCGGCGAGATGTAGTAAATCTACAGAACAAGACCCACTCAAAATTTTCGCGACTGAGGCCAACTGATGATTGTAACAACAACTGATATCATCCAAGGAGCAGAAATTCAATCTTACCTGGGAATTGTAACTGCTGAGGTTGTCTACGGCACCAATGCCCTGCGAGATTTCTTCGCGGGCATTCGCGACATCATCGGCGGGCGCACCGGCAGTTACGAGGAAGTGTTTCTCAAAGGACAGCGAGATGCCCTCGCGGAACTGGAAAAACGGGCCCAGCGCCTGGGCGCGAATGCCGTAATCGGGGTGGAAGTTGACACCGGCACGATTAATGTAGACTCTAGCGGGGCTTTGCTGCTGATTACTGCCGTTGGAACGGCTGTAAGATTGCGTTAAGCTGTATTTTCTGTATACGTCCGCATTTCCTGTATACATCCGGGAACTTTTCTAACGGGATAAAATAGTCCTGAGTCATCAGTCATCAAGGATTCGCTAATGGCGGGTAGCTGGGGGCTGATGACTTTTTCGTTTCTTTCTTCAGACATAGATACTGGTTCTTTCCCCAGGCAGATATAGTTTTTATCAATCTCAGCCACAATCAATGCTTAGGTGAAAGATTGTTAAAAATTAAATCAACTCTCTGAGGAAAAAAAAACCTATGTCATACGTAAATAGACCTGTAGATAATGTTGGTACCGAACCCGTGGTGGTAAATTCAGTGATGGAATATCATGATCGAGTACGTTGGGGCCCGATTTTTTCTGGTTTGGTAATTGCGATCGGCACACAACTGGTGTTAAGTGCATTGGGTGCTGCGATCGGGTTGAGCAGCATTGCTGGTTCAGGAGCTCCGCGCACTATTTCAGGGGACGTGGGTGCCGGCGTCGGAATTTGGTCAATTATCAGTTTGTTAATTAGCTTGGCCGTTGGCGGTTGGGTAACTGCTCGCGCTTGCGGCCCGATGAACCGCAACACAGCGCTTTTGAACGGAGCAATTTTGTGGGCAACTACCTTAACAATTGGCTCTTGGCTGTTAGCAAATGGCGTGGCCGGTACTTTTGGCGTAATAGCTGCGAATGCGGGAGAAGCAATTAATCAAGCGCAGCAGGGCGGCGTCGATTTGCCGAACCAAGCGCCTAACGTAACTGCTCAGGATACTCGCAATATTGCTGGTAATGCTGCAAAAGCTGGTTGGTCCTTCTTGTTCGGCTCACTATTGGGTTTAGTTGCTTCGATGGTAGGAGCATCTGCCGGCGCTCGCACTCCCCGGAATTACTCATAAAAGTTTCGTCAGACACGGAAAGTTCATATTCAGGAAAGCACTTTTTTTAAGGTGCTTTTTTGTTGCTTTAATTCGTAAACTTTTTTTTTATTGTTAGCAGGTTATACCTGAAAACGCATTTTTTTAGGCTCTGCCTCCCGGTTTTTAAAGGGAGGCAGAGCCTCCATATCTTTGTTCCCAGGCAGAGAGAGCCTGGGAACGAGGATAATGAACGATCAAAGCGAGAGAAAGGTGCTTATAGCGTACCCTACGAATTAAGCGCTGAAGTATTTGGCGGCTGGGTGATAGGTGATAATTGCCGTTGTTGATTGTTCGGGATAAAGTTGTTCGCTTTCATCCATGTAGAGGTTGATACGATCGCACTTTAACAATTCCAGTTGCTTGTACTGATCCGCCATATTCGGACAAGCAGGATAGCCGAAGCTGTACCGCGAACCGCGATATCTTTGGGCTAGCATATCGCGAATGTTGTCGGGTTCTTCGCTACCAAATCCCAATTCGCGGCGAATTCGCGCGTGAGTCCATTCTGCTATTGCTTCCGCTGTCTGTACCGCTAACCCGTGAAAGTAGAGATAGTCGGTATATTGATGGTTAGCAAATAGCTTTTGCGCGTACTCTGTAGCAATTTCTCCCACTGTCGCTACTTGCATCGGAAATACATCGATTTTACCCGATTCTTTGGGGGCGAAGAAGTCGGCAATGCACAGCCGGCGCGCCGATTTTTGCCGAGGAAATGTGAAAGTTGCAGCGGGTGTCGATACATCTTGCCCGCCAGCCATGATTTCTGGATCGTACAAATGCAAAGAATTACCTTCAGCTTGACAGGGAAAATACCCGTAAATTGCTTGCGGATGCAGTAACTTTTCGGCGATGACTTTGTGCTTCCACTCTTCCAATATGGGATAAACTTTTTCCGCTAAGAAAGCATCGTATTCTTCCCGCGATTGGTCTTTTGGCTTGCGGAACTGCCACTGACCGGCAACTAAGGCTTGCAAATCTAAGTGCCAGAAAATCTCCTCAAAGGGGATGTCTTCTCCCTGCAACAGTTTCGTTCCCCAGAAAGGAGGAGTCGGGCGATCGATATCTGCTGCAACTGCTTCGGATCGCCTGGTATCTATTACCACAGGAGTGTCTGCTTTCTGGGGATCTTCTCCAGAAGTTTCTGGCGCAGCTTTAGCTTCTTTAACCGCCCCATTCTCCTGCCCTATTTCATCTAAAAATCCTTGCAAATCTTCCCACTTACCAGCAGATTTGGCTGGCATAAGTTTGTCCATAAAGTGCAAGTCTGAAAACGCATCTTTGCCGTAAATTACTTTACCTTTGTAGGTATTTTGGCAGTCTTCATGTACAAACTTGGGAGTCAAAGCCGCGCCGCCCAAAATTACCGGAACCGTGATTCCTTTCTGGTTGAATACTTCCAGATTTTCTTTCATGAATGCGGTGGATTTTACCAGCAAGCCACTCATGGCGATACAGTCGGCTTTGTGCTTTTCGTAGGCTTCGATGATATTGTCAACTGACTGTTTAATACCCAAGTTAATCACTCGGTAGCCGTTGTTTGATAGGATAATATCAACTAAGTTTTTGCCGATATCGTGAACGTCGCCTTTGACAGTAGCGATGATGAATGTGCCTTTGGCATTGTCCCCAGATTCGGACTTTTCCATGTGCGGTTCTAAATAGGCAACTGCCGCTTTCATTGTTTCTGCTGACTGCAATACAAATGGCAGTTGCATTTGTCCCGAACCGAACAATTCTCCGACTACTTTCATCCCGTCTAGCAAGAAGGTATTGATAATGTGGAGGGGTGGATAGGTTTCTAATGCTTTGGCGAGTTGGATATCTAGTCCAATGCGTTCGCCGTCGATGATGTGCTGCTTGAGGCGTTCTTCTACCGGGAGGCTTGCGTCTTCTGTCCGATCGCGCTTTGTGGTTTTGCCCGCAAACACCGTTGTCAGGTCGCCCAAGGGGTCGTAAACGCAAATTTCGCCGTCAAACTCGCGTTCGTCGTAAATCAGTTTACGGCAGATTTCTTGGTGTTTGGGGTCGATTTTGGCGAGGGGCAAAATCTTATTAGCGCTGACAATTGCCGAGTCCATCCCGGCTTGCATCGCTTCGTGCAAAAACATGGAATTCAAAACTTGCCGCGCCGCCGGATTTAAACCGAAGGAAATGTTAGAAACTCCTAAAATTACGTGACATCCTGGTAATTCTTGGCGAATGCGGCGGATCGATTCGATGGTAGCTTTGCCGTTTTTTCTGTCTTCTTCTATCCCGGTAGAAATTGGCAATGCTAGGGTATCAAAAAAGATTTCCTCGGGGGGAATTCCGTAGGCGACGGCGGCGTTATAGGCGCGTTGGGCGATCGCAAATTTTTGGTCAGCAGTTCTTGCCATCCCGTCTTCGTCAATTGTACCGATAACTATGCCCGCGCCGTATTTTTTCGCCAACTCCAAAACTTTATAAAAACGCGGTTCTCCGTCTTCGTAGTTAGTGGAATTCAGCAAACATTTGCCGCCCGCAACTTTTAAGCCTGCTTCCATCTTTTCCCATTCGGTGGAATCCAGCATTAAAGGGAGAGTTGCATTAGTCACCACGCGGGAAACTAATTCTTTCATGTCTCGCACGCCGTCGCGGCCGACATAATCCACGTTGACATCGAGAATGTGCGCGCCTTCTCGCACTTGTTCCCTGGCCATTGCTACTAAACCGTCCCAGTCTTCGGCGTTTAGCAAATCGCGGCATTTTTTGGAACCGCTGGCGTTGAGTCTTTCGCCGACAATTAAGAAGGAATTCTCTTGTTCGTAGGGTTGGGCGCTATAAATTGAGGCTGCCGATGGTTCCCAAGTAATTTCGCGGATTTTGGGTTTAAGAGTTTTGCCAATTTCTGATAGTTCGCGAATGTGATCGTAGCGGGTGCCGCAGCAGCCACCGATGACTTGCACGCCTAAGTCTTCGACAAAGCGCATCAAGGCCATTTTTAATTCTATTGGCGTGAGTTTGTAGTGCGCGTGGCCGCCGATGTTTTCGGGTAAACCGGCGTTGGGAACGCAGGAAACGACGAAGGGCGAATGTTCGGAAAGGTATTTGACGTGTTCTGCCATGCGATCGGGCCCGGTGGCGCAGTTGAGGCCTAAAATGTCGATCGGGTACGGCTGCAAAATGGCTAGGGCGGCGGTGATGTCGGAACCGACTAACATTGTGCCGGTGGCTTCCATTGTCAGTGATACCATTAACGGAATTCGCGCACCTTTTTTCTTAAATACTTCTTCAATGGCATTTAATGCTGATTTAATTTGCAGCACATCTTGACAAGTTTCGACAATAAATAAGTCAACGCCGCCGTCATAAAGTCCTTCTGCTTGTTCGGTAAAAGCGGTGGTGAGTGTGTCGAAATCGATGTGTCCTAATGTGGGCAATTTGGTGCCTGGCCCGATCGCTCCTGCGACAAATCTCGGTTTTTCTGGCGTGGAAAATTCGGCGGCGATACCCTTGGCAAGTTCGGCGGCAGTTTTGTTGAGATAATATGCTTTGTCTGCCAAATCGTACTCGGCGAGAACGATGGAAGCCGCGCCAAAGGTGTCTGTTTCGATGACATCGGCCCCTGCTTCGAGGAATCCCCGGTGCACGTTGGCGACGGCTTCCGGTTTCGTGTGGACGAGATATTCGTTGCAGCCTTCGTATTCTTTGCCGCCAAAGTCTTCTGCGGTGAGGTTTTGGACTTGCAGGTTGGTTCCCATTGCGCCGTCGAAGACGATGACGGGGCGCGAGGGGTGGTGGAGTCGATCGAGGAATCTGCTATTCATAAGCGGTCAAAAAAAACGCAGGTGCTATATATTTACAATTTTATCTATTGTGCAATATTGTCAACAATTATGGGACTGTTGGCAAATGGCTAATTATTGAAGGATTTAATGCTGCTGACAATAGTTAGATCGTACCTGTAATTTTACCGATCGCCCTGGATAATTGTCAAAATTGTGTTGTAGGCGAGGCGGCGGCGGGAAAATCGGCGAGTTGCAAGGGATTTTTTCGCTTAACTGCTGACGAATTTTGCGAAAATGCGATCGCCACAATTAAACGAGTGATGTTTAAGGGCGATCGAATTCTCTTACAGCAAGACGGGGAAGATATCGCCGCGATAATTGTGGAAACAGAGTTTCACCAGCTAGACTATCTGATGACCGAGGTCAAACATTCACAATTATTGCCGGACAAAGAATATTAGAAAGATGAATGAGGAATCCACTGATTTACCCGGACAAACTTTTAGATAACTTTGATAACATCAAAGCTGATGTACAGGAATTTGAGAAATTATTTTGCTTGTTACCCACAGAAGAAATGGGAGAGGATGGTGATATTTTTCTGCCTGTAGCTATCCTCATGTCGGTATATAGATTCTGGATACCGGAATACTTAATGGCTGAGAAAAAGTTGGTGGGCAAATGCTATGATAATAGTATTTTACATTGTTGGCTCGCAAAACCAAAAGAGAAAAATCGAAAGATGAACGTGCCAATGGATCTAATTAAAGAAAAAGCTAGGAGATAAAATTATGGTGGAAACAATTCAAGCCCAAAATATAATCCTCTATGACCTAGAAGCAAAGTTTGGTTTACAGCGGATAGACGACGAGCAATTTTTCCGGGAATGGCAAGATGATTTACCGGAACTAACAGACTCGGAAAAGCAAGCACTAGATGAAGTAACAGCCGATTATATGCACTTGTCCAAGTATCCAATACTTGAGCCAGTTGTTAAATTGGTTGTGCTTGCTCCGCTATTAAGATTAGCAGGTTTTTATCGCGCTCCTTTTTACTTGAGTGCTGAAAAAGAGGTGATAATTGAATCTGAAGATGAGGGAACAATTGTCAGAGGACGCCTCGATTTACTGGTTTTTACCCCGGATTTTTGGGTATTGGTAATTGAGGCAAAAAAGTCACAATACTCGCTAGAAGTAGGAATTCCCCAAGCTTTAGCATATATGCTGGGAAATCCTCATCCTGAAAAACCTGCTTTGGGATTTGTCACAAATGGAATTGATTTTATTTTCCTGAAAGTGACAAATCAACGAACACCTAAGTATGCTGAGTCGTATTCTTTCACGCTGCGGAGCAAGGATGGGTTGTACACTGTCCTGAAGGTGTTAAAGCGCTTTGCTCAATTATTCAGGGAATAGTTTTTTCTCTGGCAAAAAGTATGTAAGGGCGATCGTTCTTATGGATTAAAAGCGCTTCTATAGCAATCCTTGCAGGAGTCGTAAATTTTTTACCCCACCCCAACCCTCCCCGAACCCGCTGGGAGTCCGTAATAAATTCACAAATGATGCCAGGATTGCTATACAACTAAAGTATTAAGATTTCTTTCTCATCCTTTTGTTGGAAGCTCTTTTAGGCAGTCGTTTAATTTCACTTTCTCCTCCTTTAACTTCTACTTTTGTGAGATTTTCTTCTACTTCTTCTATAATTTCTAAATCAACAATTTCAACCTCGCACGCGGTGATTTCTTCCTCTTCCTCAATCTCCTCCGCATTCTGTTGATTTGCGATTAACTCCACGGCTAACCGAGAAGGGTGAACTGGCAATTGTGCGATTTCTTTACTAATTTCAACTTCTCCAATCCGATGCTCAATTTCCGCCGTCGCTAAATCTTCCTCCGTAGCATGAAAGTTATCAAGTTCTTGACTAATTTCAGTTTCTCTGATTTCCTTGTCTACTAGCTGCATTGATAACTGCTGCTTTTCCCTTGACAATTCCTCAACCTTAGTTCCAAGCATTCTAATCTGTTCGTTGAGAATGCGAATTTCTCGGTTTTGCTGCTGAATCATTTGTTCGGCATCAGCAAGAGTTCGATTTCTCTCTAATATCACCTCATTTTTAGTTTCTAATTCCAAAGCGCTCATAGCCGCTTTAATTACATTATAAAAATGTGGCTTAGATACATCAACTTGTTTAGCATTATGGCGACTTTTTCCCAAAAGCCCCATCTTTTGTCCTTGTTTAACAGCCAAAACAAAACCTTGATGATTTTTTATTTTTAATTCTTTGACAAAATCAACTTGAACTAAACTGCAAATATATTTGTGACAGTCAAAATAAAATTCTGCTTTCATCAAAAAGCACCCCTTTCTGCTACAGTCCCGCAGAATTATAGCATGAACAACGTTAAAACTCGAACAAAATTTATAAAAATAGGGTGGGCGCGGAGGTCTGTACCCTAATTTATAAATGTATGCGATGTCAAGAGTTGTTCAGGACTTATGCGAAAAATCGTTTGACGCGCTACTTCTAGCAGTAATGGGCGCATTGCGCTCCTAAACAATTTGGTTTTGCGGGCAGGAATTTAAATATTTTGGTTTAGGAAAATTCGCTAACAGGGACATATTTGATAAATTAATTAATTGTTTTTTTTCTGATATAAGCGATTTCCAATCCGTGACGATAATAAGCTGTTTCTAAATCAACCCTTTCAGTTTTAACATCAGGTTCTAATTCAAAAAAGCTTAGCTGAATAGGCTCATATTTTTTGGAACCTTTGTTAAACTTGCTCAAAAGTCTTTCTTCTAAATGCTGGTGTGATTCTAAGTTGCCATCTGAAAGAATGTGATTAATTTGTAAATTAAATACTTTAAGTTGGTGGCAAACTAAAATAGTCCTATGACAAGTAATCGGGTCTTTTTCCGCACACATTAAACTGATTTTATAATTGGCTGCGCCTTTGAGCAAGCGCTGAATTCCTTGGAAAAATAGAGGAGTTGCTGCTATACGATCGTATAAAGCTTTACCGCTAGTATCGTAACAGCTTAAATCCTCCGGTCTCGCGCCCAACTCTTTGCCTAAAAAAACATATTGAATGCCGACACTTGACAGTGAAGCATTAATTTCGGATTTATTAAAATGAGGTAAATAGCGGCTAAAGGGATGCGAGCGCACGTCCGCAACCGCCGTAATTCCGTGTTGTTGCAGCAGCAAAACAAACGCTTCAATACTCAGATTGGAGTGCCCGATCGTAAATAATTCCATTGCTTCGATCTTAGTATGCAGTCTTTGGCTTGCGGATGAAAGTTTGTGCAGCCCAATTTTTGCAATTGGTAGACTTCAAGCTGTAGGTTTCTTTAGCAACTTTTGAATTACAAGTTGCACAGCCAGCAGCATCAAACCCAAAGATGCAAAAGCAAACACACCCGAACCCAAAGCCACAATTCCCATTACTAAAGTTCGCACAGCCGCGCCAATATTAATCGCAGTTACATTGTCAGAATGAATGGGGGAATTTGCAAAAGTTTGGACGATCGACAAAGTTAGTGCGTACAAAGCTGCCGCAAACCCGCCCGCGATTAGCGAACCCATCACGCACCGCAAAATCGTCGGCGCCTCAGAAGATGCAGAGGTTGCATCTCCAGCCGAACTCAGAGGTTTAGAAGTAGAATTTGGATTAGTTAAATCAGTCATGGCGATTTTAGATTTTAGATTTTAGATTTTAGATTTCTGGTTAATTCACCAAAACTAAAATCGGTGTTGCATGACATATTATCAGTTCTTCGATCTCAATAGACTCTGCGAAAAGTTAGATTAATCTTGACCCTCGCCTGTTAGACACGTTTAACGGGCGATGGCGATCGCACCATCTGCGAGTTACACCCTCGAAATCGGCGGTTTCGTATCGTTTCCCTCCGAAAAAATCTGAATCCCAGTATTGCTAAACTTTGCTACCCAAAAATCCAAATCTGGAGAAGCGATCGCAATTTTAACCCGTTCCATAACTTGCTGAGCCTGCTCTGAAGACTCGGCCAGCGCAAACACCGTCGGCCCGGAACCCGACATCATCGTTCCCAAAGCCCCCGCCGACTCAAAAGCCTGCCGCAACTGCAACACCTGCGGGTACACGGGCAAAGCAACTTTTTCTAAATCGTTGTGCAGCAATTGACCAATTTTTGAGCGATCTTTTTGGGCGATCGCCCCCACCATCGGGCCCGAATGCAGCCGTTCCCGGCGGCAGTCCAAATCTGCCGCTCCACAATAGGAACTACTGAACTGCTGGCGATAAGTTTGATACGCCCATGCGGTAGAAATACTTAGATTGCGGTACTTCGCCAAAACCACAGAAAAGCCTGCCAAATCAGGCAGGGGCGACAGTTTATCTCCGCGACCAGTTGCCAAAGCCGTACCTCCAGCAATGCAAAAAGGCACATCCGAACCCAAAGTTCCCCCCAACTCTTGCAACTCCGACTGAGTAAGTCCCAATTGCCACAGCAAATCCATCCCGACTAAAACCGCAGCCGCATTGGCCGAACCGCCGGCAAGCCCCGCCGCCACTGGAATCTGCTTGTGAATGGCAATCTCGACTCCGCCGTATTTCGCCAAAGCATCGGGGAATTGCTTCGCCAACAAATCCGCCGCCCGGTAGGCCAGGTTATTCTTATCGGGAGGGACTTGCGGGTGATCGCAGCGCACGCGAATCGTGTCCGTACCGATCGCGCGCAAGTCAATTCGATCGGCTAAATCTATGCTTTGAAGTACCATCGCCAGTTCGTGATATCCGTCGGGGCGATCGCCTATGATTTCCAGATACAGATTGATTTTTGCTGAAGCTAACAGAGAATATGAACGCATAGGTGATTAAGCCGCAGGTGAAAGAAACCCCTGGTTGAAATTAATTGACACCAGTCCCCGTCCATTTTCTCACAACTCAAAGGAAATATTATGCAGGAAATGTGGAAAACTTTTTTTACTTCCGGGCCATTTATTCCTCACGGCCACTGCTATCTCTGGCAGACCCCGTTAGTCTGGCTTCACGTTGCCTCAGATTCGATCATTGCACTAGCGTATTTCTCTATCCCGATTACACTGATTTATTTTATTTCCAAACGCGAAGATTTGCCCTTTGACTGGATCTTTGCCATGTTTGGAGGGTTTATCGTCGCCTGCGGGATCACTCACATATTTGAAGTCTGGACGCTTTGGCATCCTACCTATTGGCTTTCAGGAACAATGAAAGCAATTACTGCCCTTTTTTCCTTTGCTACAGCCATACTTCTGGTAGACTTAATCCCTCAAGCCCTAGCACTTCCCAGTCCCGCACAGTTAGAATCCGCCAACCGACTCCTAGAAGCTGAAATTGTCGATCGCCAATTAGCCGAAGCTGCACTAAAAAAAGCCAAAGAAGAATTAGAAATTCGAGTTGATGAACGCACCGCAGAGTTAAAGTCTCAAACTCTAGAGTTAGAATTGGCAAACCGACTCCTAGCATCGGAAATTGTCGATCGCCAATTAGCCGAAGCTGCACTAAAAAACGCTAAAGAAGAATTAGAAATTCGAGTTGAGGAACGCACCGCAGAGTTAAAGTCTCAAACTCAACAGCTCGAACAAGCGTTGTCTGAATTGAAGCAGGCTCAATCCAAGCTAATTCACAGCGAAAAAATGTCATCTTTGGGGCAATTGGTCGCTGGGGTTGCTCATGAAATCAACAATCCGATTAACTTTATTTACGGCAATGTTACTCCCGCTCGCGAGTATGCCGATAGTTTGCTAGAAGTGGTCAATATCTATCAAGAGCAGTATCCGAATCCCCTACCCACACTTAAAGAAAAACTCCAGTCTGTAGATTTAGATTTTATCAAATCAGACCTACCAAAAATATTAATTTCTATGAAAAACGGGGCCGAGCGCATTCTCGGTATTGTCAAATCGCTGCGAATTTTTTCGCGCCATGACGAAGCAGAAATGAAATTAGCCGACGTTCACAAAGGAATTGACAGCACACTGATGATTTTGCAAAGCAGATTGAATGCTAAGCCCGGTTTGGCCAATATTCAAGTTATCAAAGAATATGGCAATTTACCCCGAATAGAGTGCTACCCCGGACAGCTAAATCAAGTGTTTATGAATATCCTGGCTAATGCTATTGATGCTTTAGAAGATGACAGCCACAGCAAGGCGATTGCAGGCAATGAAGCTAATCGCCACTTCATCAAAATTTCTACCAAACTTTCAGACAGTGAAGTGGTAGAAATCCGAATTAGCAACAACGGGCCAGAAATAACAGAATCGGTGAGGGACCAGTTATTTAATCCATTTTTTACCACTAAACCAGTAGGTAAAGGCACGGGATTAGGTTTATCGATTGGCTATCAAATTATCACAGTCAGACATAAAGGCGAATTGCAGTGTATTTCTGCACCGGGGAAAGGTGCAGAATTTATTATTAAAATTCCGATTAGCCTGCAAGAAACCTTTAAGAATCCCCGTAAAACCTAAATTCAACTGTTAGTAGTCACACCGAAAATTCCTTATTAACAAAAATACTCAGATATCCGAATTATTTAAGAATTCGGGTATCTAACACAATTTTGAGCTTCAAACATCGCACATAATATTATTGCTCAACTTTACCCATTGCTCCACGCTTAAATCTTCAGCGCGAGATTGAGGATTTATCTGTAACTCTTCTAGCAATTGAACAAGTTTATCTAAGTCCACAGCCCCTTTCAAATTATTTCGCAGCATCTTGCGCTTGCTACCAAATCCCAACTTAACTAAATTCTCCAAATAGCGCGGATTAACCGCCGCAGTTTCTATCTCTCTCGGAAGCAGCCGCACCACGGCAGAATCGACTTTTGGCGGCGGGAAAAAGTCTTTAGAGGGCACATCGCAAATTAACTCGCATTCTGCTAAATACTGCACCCGCACCGACAAAGCGCCAAAAGCTGTCGAACCCGGTTTAGCGTAAAGCCTTTGGGCCACTTCTTTCTGCACTAAGAGCACGATCGCATCGAAGGGTTTAGCCACAGGAACAGATATCGTTCCCAGCAGTTTTTGCAGAATCGGGCCGGTGATATTATAAGGAATATTGGCAACAACTTTATTGGGATTTTGGAATTTGGGAAAAGCCGTTAATTCAGCCTCTAAGTCCATTTCCAAAAAGTCGCCTTGCAGCAGTAAAAAATTGTCGGTTTTGCCGAGTTGTTTGGCTAGCTTGAGACACAAATCTCGATCGATCTCCACAGCAACAACAGACTCAGCCGCAGGCAGCAAACGCCGAGTCAGAATCCCCGTACCCGGACCAATTTCCAGGACACGATCCTGATCCAAAGAAGCCGCTTTCACAATCTTATCTAAGGCTTTCTCGCTTTTGAGCCAATGTTGAGCAAACTGTTTTCGGGGTCGGGTCGATCGCATTTTTTGAATTCTTGGAGAAATCTTAGCCTGTCATTCTATCACAGCTCAATATCTTTTCCCAACCTACGGTGATGTTTATTTTTGTTAACAGGGGTTGAATTAACCAAAAAAATTGGGCACTATAATAAGGACAAACGATAAAAAATAAATTTATTTCTTCCCAATTACCAACAGCACAACACGTAAGTCACGGAGACACGGCTAGCTGTTTTTCCAAATAACCAATAACAAATAACCAATAACAAATAACCAAGAACCAATTAGCACTTCCCCAAAAATGAAATTCCAACGAGTATTTGGTACATTACCCAAAACCACAGCCAGCGCCCCCGGCAGAGTAAACCTGCTGGGCGAACATACAGACTACAACGATGGATTTGTACTTCCAACTGCGATTCCCCAGCGCACCACAGTACAAATCGGCTTCAGCAGCGACGATCGACACCATGTTTATTCAGCAGAATATGACGAACTCATAAATTTTTCAGACGACGATACCATACCGCAAAAATTCGTCAGTTATATCTGTGGCTGCCTGAGACTTGTAGAAAAAGAAGGATACAAAATACCGCCAATAAATCTCTACATTACCTCGACTGTGCCGATCGGAGCCGGTTTGTCCAGCAGCGCCGCTTTAGAAATAGCAACCCTCAGAGGAGTGCGCGCCCTGCTGAACCTCCCCCTAGACGACGTGCGGCTAGCTCAAATCGGACAGCAAGTCGAAATCCGATATGCCGGCTTGAACTGTGGCATCATGGATCAAATGGCGTCGAGTTTAGCAGACACCAACACCATGCTATTGATCGACACCCGCAGCCTCGAATGCCGCCCGATACCTTTTCCCACAAACACAGAAATTTTAATAATTGACAGTGGCGAAAGCCACGAACTAGCAGCAGGAAGCGGGTACAACAAGCGGCGCGCCGAGTGTGAGGAATCCGCGCGGATATTGGGAGTTAAAGCTCTTAGGGATATCGCCGACCCCCAAGCTGTCGAAGTATTGCCGGAACCTCTCAGAAAGCGAGCGCGGCACGTCGTTACCGAAAACAACCGCGTACTCGAAGCGATAAAATCTTTGCCAGCAAAACGATTTGGCGAGTTAATGAATGCTTCCCATGCCAGTCAGCGCGACGACTACGAAGTTTCCGTGCCGGCAGTAGACACGCTGGCGGCAATCTTGCAGTCAATCCCCGGAGTCTTCGGCGCAAGGCTGACGGGCGGAGGTTTTGGCGGTGCTTGCGTAGCCTTGGTGGAGAGTGGGAAAGCGGGTGCGATCGCATCCGAGGCGATCGATCGCTACCAGCGCGCAGGTTATAGCGGCCGCGTTTTGGTTCCCGAAGTTAAAGTTAATTCTTAACTCCAGAACTATCTCCCGGTAGGGAAGGCCACCGCACAGTCACGATTACCGAATCCTCCTCGGCAGACCAATAATGAGGAACTCCCGGTAGCCAGAGAGCATAATCTCCTTCGCGAGAAAGCAAGATTTCTTGTTCTGGAAATTGCAGGCGAAACCGCCCTTTTACCAGGATAGAAAGCGTTGTTGCTTCCGCATTTACCGCCCACTGAGTCCTACAATCTCCGGCGGGGTGAGTGCCCCATTTTACTTCTAAAACAGAAGTCGATCGCGGGTCATCGCCCGGCGTCATAAAGTGACCCGCAAACCAACCGCCCCGACTTGCACCTTCAGCGCCCGCATTTCCGAAAACCACTTGAGATGACATCAGCTAATCAGGTAAACAACAAAGATGCTTAGATCGGGGGACACCATCTAACTTATTACTTGCGGCCCGAAGGTTGACCTTCCGTAGTCGCTATTTCCCCAGCTTCCATCAACTGCTTAAAGCGACGTAAATCATTGGCAATTTGCTGTTCGGGAGCTTCGCCAAATAGTTTAGCAGCGCCAGCACCAATTGCACCGCCCGGAGGGTTGTATTCGATGACAACTTTTACCTCAGTACCGCGTCCCGCTGGTGCCGGTTGAAAGCGCACAAAACCCGAATTGTCAACATCAGATCCTTCCACAGACGCCCAAGCAATTAAGCGATTTTCTTCTTCGCGGACAATCTCTGCATCCCATTCCACACTATTGCCCATCGGCGCGCTGGCAATCCAGTGAGAACGTGTTTCATCGATGACCGTAACGTGTTTGAGATGCTTCATAAACCGAGGCAAATTTTCAAAATTGCGCCATAAATGGTACAATTCATCAGCCGGTTTGTCGATCGTCACCGTCTTTTCAACTTTAATGCTTTGATTCGGATCTGCAGCCGACTGCAAACCCTCGACAACCCCCAGACCGCGAGCAGCTAAACCGCCCCCCGCAACCGCCAGCAAAGCACCTCTCAAAGAACGCTGCGACAAGCCAAAAAGCACCAGCGCCCCGCCACCAATTAAAGATGCCCAGCGTTCGGTATCGCCGGTGTTAGTTTGGTTTTGTTTGTCGGAATTTGTCATTGAAGTAGATTCCATTGGTTTAAACCTGGTAAATTAATAGCGAAAAATAGCAGCTAAAGGTGCCTCGTCCGGCACTTGTTCCGGCGGCATCGCGTAAACAGTTCCGCCGTTGAGAATAGTTTGAATTGCTGCGGCATTCAACAAATCTTCGTCGCCAAATTCGGCATCTGCGTGGATTTGCACCGCGTTCGTATCGGGATTAAAAGTACCCCATTGCTGAACGCCAAGAGCAACAAACAGTCGATCGACCCGTCCAAAATAAGCAGCCGAAACAGCTTCTTTCAAATCAGCAGAAATTTTATCGCTTCCTGTCAAATCGCGGTATTGTGCGATCGCCTCAGACTGAGCCTGCAAAAACAAAGGTTCCACCAGCGGCAAAGCTTCGGCCCGCAACTCTTCCGGCTTGAGAAGTTTCTGATTGCCTGTAATTCCTTCTTCAACTAAATGCCGGTAGGTATTGGCTTCTCGGTAAAGCGGGAGCAAATACTCAACTCCCGCTAACACTAAAGGAGCTTTTTTATTGTGCAAATATTTGTGCAGCGCCCCATCGATTATGTGGAAATACTGCAATATTTCCTGCTGGGGTTCATCTCGATCCGGACTTCCTTGGCCGTGAAAACTTCCCGGCTGCTGAAAAGAATTATTAGTGCCTCCTTTTGAAGTAGCAATCCGAAACTGACCATCTTTAGCTGTCGGGTCATATTGCAGAGCCTCCTCAAGGCTTTTTGGCAAGTTTTCAACTTCAACTTCCCGAGCACTGTAAGCCGTACACTCAATCAGCCTCACTTCCTTTTGACTGAGAGCTAACACATAAAATAAATTATCTCCTGTCAGCAAAGGCATCAGCGGCTTGACGTGAAAAGTGTCGCTCACAACCACTAATTCCTCAAAATCCACCGGACAGCTATAGTAGCGGAAAAATCCTGAACCGACAAAAATCGCCAGCAGGTTGCTTTGATTTTCCCAAAAGTTTTCCTGGTCAATTTCGGCTCGGACTGGCTCTAGCAATTCCCCAGCTTCTTTTTTGTCAAATCCGTACTCTACTATTTTGTCTTCAGCCTCTCTGATTAAATTTTTGAACCGAATCGGATTTTGTTGAATTTCTGTTCCTTGAGCGACTGGCATATAAATAGAGACGCACAATCCAGGAGATTGTTGTACCAGCGCTTTGAGTTCCTCTACAGATATTAAGTTCACCGCTGAAACTCCTTTGCTAAGGGGTTTTGTAATAAAAACAACCGATTCTTTAAAATGTATCTCTCCTGACATGGCACCTGCGTCTGCCTAAAGTAATGATCGCCTGCTGTAGAGCCTTTCATCCCCGAACTAAAACGGGGTTTGCAGCGGCTGTTCCAATCGAACTGCTTATGACCTAAGATAGACGCGCCTAACTCTGGCGTTACTTTACCATAATTTAATTTAGTCGGGTTCAAATACTCGTTATATATAATAATGAAAACAAAAATTTTTCTGGGGTTGCTCTGGGCCACATTTATTGCCTACACCTTGCTGCTAGCTCCTCTCGATCAGCCCGGAACGTTAACAGTTATGGAAAAAATGCTCAAGTTGCAGCTAGAAGGAATTAACCCCTACCTTGTCACCATATTCGCTCTCATGGGAGTGTGGCCGATGGTCTACGCTTGCCTCTTATTCATTGACGAGAAAACCCAAAATATATCGGCTTGGCCTGCTTTCATCGCTTCCAACGGCGCCGGCATCATCGGCTTAATTCCCTATTTACTCCTCCGCCAGCCTCAGCCACAATTTTCCGGCCGCAAAGATATGTTGATCAAAATATCAGACTCCCACTGGACAGGGATTGTACTTTTACTAACTACTATCTGGCTGTTAGCTTGGGCTTGGTTAAATGGAGATTGGGGAGATTATGTCAAGCAGTGGCAGTCAATACCTTTTGTGCATTTAATAACTTGGGATTGTTGCTTGATGGCTGTAATATTTCCCTCACTTTTGGGAGACGACATGGCACGCCGCGGACTCGCGGACGATCGCATTTTTTGGGCAGTCTCTCTAGTTCCGCTGTTAGGGCCGCTAGTTTATCTTTGTCTGCGCCCCCCTCTGCCAGAATCTTCAACAGAAATCGCCACTTTCCCACTGACAGCCAGAAATTGAAACATTGAAAAATTTGGTAGTGTTCAAGATGTAATTAATATTCAAGGCCGGGCGGGATTAACAAACGCTCAAAAAGCGACATTGAGAGGGTTAGGGGCGATCGCGTAGTCTGGGTGTACCGTGGGCAAAGATTTTAATTTCGCTGAAAATCTCGATCGACACTTATGAGGTCACTCTATGGAGCCAAATGATACATCGGCCCGCTACGACCGAATTGCCCAATGGTGGCAAACTGAGCATCAAGATTCAACCTACGGGATTGCCCAATTAGAACGGGCGATCAAATTTACTTCTAAGCAGCACGCAGCACTTGATGTCGGGTGTGGAAGCAGCGGACGTTTTATTAACAGTTTATCCAAGCATGGATTTCAGCCTGAAGGGCTTGATATTTCTAGCGAAATGATCGATTTAGCCCAGCAGCTACATCCAGAAATCACGTTTTACCGGGAAGACATTTGTGATTGGCTGCCGCCGAAACTTTACAGCCTGATTGCAGCGTGGGATAGCACGTTTCATCTGCCAATCAACAAGCAAGCGCCTGTGATACAAAAGCTATGCGATGCGCTTGAACCCAATGGAGTGATCTTGTTCACTTGTGGCGGCGGACATACAAGCAGCGAGGTTTCGGGAGCATTTCAAGGTCAAGACTTTGATTACAGCACTTTGGGTGTAGATACTTTCCTGCAAATTCTGGTTGAGCATCATTGCACCTGCCGCCATCTCGAATATGACCAGTATCCTGAAAATCATGTTTATATCATTGCCCAAAAGACCCTAGTCTAGTCTGCGCTTAACACTTTGCGGAACACGACTTTATCATCGCCCGCCGCGTAGAAGTCGCGAATACGCGCCTCCTCCTCGTATCCGCATTTCGCGTAGAACACCCGCGTGCGATCGAAGTCCGGCAGCCCTGATGTTTCCACCAGCAATATGCGCCCACCCCGCGCCCTCAACGTTTGTTCAACGTAGCGCAGCAGTGTCGCACCGCGTCCTTGTCCTTGGCGGTCAGGCCGGATGGCGATCAATTGCAGGTTCCACGTCTGATTTGTCATCCGTTCTGGCTCGCAGTAGGCGACCCCAACTGGCCCATTGTCGTCATCGGTGAGCCAGAAATGAGCACTGTCGCTCTCGCCACTGAAGTAATCAGCCAGCATTTCGCTCAGTTCCTCAACCTCGTTCGGCTGGAAGCCGATCGCATCGGCTATGGCCATGAGCGCAGTCCTGTCATCCGGTGTGGTCGGTCGAATCATGGCGAACTCCAGCATATTGAGCTGAGTAGATTGTCCTACGGTATACTACAAAAGGCAATTAGTTTGGCTCTGAATCCTCACAGATAACTTTTAAGCTGCTGCCCTCACTGACCAACTAGCGACCTAACTCAGCGCTTAACTTGCGGATCTGGAGTGGTGAAATTTGGTGAGATTTTGCAAACTGAGTTCATGTCGCAACAGCTTACGCCATAAGTTATTTAGAGGAAATAGACGTTTCGCTTTTAATAAAAAATCACATTTAAGTTGTACAACTCAAGGCTTTCTGATTCTTGACTCCATTCTGCAATTCCTCATTCACCCATAACCCAAATAGGAGAAATACCTCATGTCTACATTCAAATACAACCGTCTAGACAAGAATAATGCTGCGGTTTTGCTGGTCGATCATCAAACTGGACTGTTCTCACTTGTGCGTGATATTGGTGCCGCCGACTTCAAAAATAATGTGCTGGCGCTAGCAAGTGCAGCCAAATTTTTCAACCTGCCTACAATTTTGACAACTAGCTTTGAGCAAGGCCCCAATGGAGTCCTCATCCCTGAACTGAAGGAGAAATTTCCAGATGCTCCCTTTATTCCGCGTCCCGGACAAATCAACGCTTGGGACAACGAGGACTTTGTTAAAGCAGTAGAAGCAACAGGTAAAAAGCAATTGATCGTGGCCGGAATTGTCACTGATGTATGTGTTACTTTTTGTGCGCTTTCGGCATTGGAGGCAGGTTATGAGGTTTTTGTTGTCACCGATGCCTCTGGAACCTTCGATGAAGCCTGTCGCTATGCAGCTTGGGATCGAATGTCTCGTGCTGGAGTTCAGTTGGTTAATTGGTTTAGCGTTGTGTGTGAATTGCACCGTGACTGGCGCAACGATATTGAAGGACTGGGTAGTCTATTAGCAGAGTTTATTCCTGACTACAAAAACCTGATGACCAGCTATGCAGCAAAGGCAAATACTGGACTTCCTAGTAAGTAGTGAGAAAGCGCCTAGTTTATTTAGCTCCTGTGTAACTGAGTTAATATTGTCATCGCTAGGTTATCAATTTTACGTGAAACGTAGCGGTGGCAACTACTTCGTTGTAGGTCACGTAGAGGGTGTTTTTAATAGCTCTTGTCAATGATTGCAAGTCTTTTTCTGGGCAGAACGAGGTCACAATTTCAGGCTAATTAAAAGATACGCCTTACTCTGGCTACGATCTCCAATAACCCTATCTGCGACTGATTTTTGGTTTCATGGGCATCACTAAGATTGAAGTCATCCATGCCGATAATCTCATGAGTGGAGAGGAAACTCGATCGCAGGATCTCGCCGATGCCCAAGCTGCCTTACAAGCTGCTGGATCTCGCTAGTCATTTCCTCTCATGCCAAAACTGCGCGATCGCATTCGTTAATCTCCCTTCTGTTTCAAGACGTGCTGCCGAAAATTGCCCAGCAATTTGGTATCTCTATGGTGGTTGTTCTGAATAAAACTTTTCTCTCAGTTAATTCTCTAAATTCTATGTTGGAAGAACCGTTGGCGAGCAATTCCAGTGAAGAAAACTATCTAGTCACCGCTGTGATCTCTCATGTCCTGAAACCGGGGCGCGAGCAAGGTTACGAAGCATGGTTTCATGGCATCGCCGCAGATGCACGAAAATTCAAGGGATATCTGGGTGTCAGCACTATTCGACCCCACCATCACGCTCATCCTGAGTACGTGGTCATTCTCAAGTTCGATTGCTACGACAATCTCAAAGCCTGGCTTGAATCTGATGTTCGGCGAGAGTGGATTGAGCGATTGCAGCCATTAATTGAAAGGCCAGAAGATATTCAAACCCTGACCGGATTGGAAACCTGGTTTACGCTGCCCAATAAATTGATGAAGGCTCCACCCCCTCGCTACAAAATGGCGTTAGTTACATGGTTGGGAGTGTTTTTTACCATTTCTATTCTCAATCGTTTGCTGGTACCGCTACTATCAGGGCTTCCTGCCTTGCTCACATCTCTGATGATCACAGGTCTGACTGTTATCCTGCTCACCTATTTGATCATGCCGCGCTTAACACAATTATTTCGCAAATGGTTGTATCCCATTCCATAAAGTAAACAAACAAAACCCGCTAGATGCGGGCTTCATTTTAAGAATTGCAATTTAACTCACTACTATGACTTAGGCAGAAACCGGGTTTTTTAGCGAAATAGTGAATTTGAGACTTTAATACTGGTGAAAAACCCGGCTTCTTTGGTATTTATGGGTAAGTCCTAACTACATCACAACTGCACTAATCAAAGTTTGCACATTTTGTACAAGAGCAGTAGTAAAGTTATGAGTCACAGGCAAACTATCAACCACTATGCCCGCGCACAATAGCATCAGGTACAGAATAGAGTATTTGAAGAGCGATCGCGCAACAATCTTATCCTCTGGAGTCTGCAACAGCAACCAAGCTTTTTGGGCAAAAATAGCACCGAGGAAAATAGCTGTTCCCGCATACACCGCGCCGGCTAAATGCAGGGGATAAACTAGCAGCAAAGTTGCAGGAATCATCAATAGGGTGTAAATCCAAATTTGGCGGGCTGTCTCTTCGTCGCCCTCAATTACGGGTAACATCGGGACGCCTACTTCCTTGTATTCATCGCGAATCATCATTGCTAAGGCCCAAAAATGCGGCGGTGTCCACAGGAATATAATCCCAAACAGCAGCCACGCACCCCAACTCAAATCTCCCGTAACGGCAGCCCACCCAACTAGCGGCGGAATCGCCCCTGCTGCACCGCCGATGACGATGTTTTGCACGCTGTGGCGCTTCAGCCAGTGGGTGTAAATTAGGACGTAGAAAACGATGCCTGACATTGCTAGCAATGCGGCTAATAAGTTGGCAACAACTGTCAGCAATGTAAAGGATATTGTAGCTAGGGCGATCGCAAATATCAAAGCATCCCGCTTCTTCACACGCCCCGAAGGAATCGGCCGCCACCGGGTGCGCTCCATAATATAATCGATGTCACTGTCGTAGACACAATTAATCGTATTAGCCGACGCGGAAGCTAAAGCGCCTCCAGTAATAGTTGATACCAGCAATAGCGGATCTACTTCTCCTTTGGCAGCCATCCACATTCCTGCTGATGTGGTGATTAGCAGCAGTAAAATAATTCTGGGTTTTGTTAGTTGATAGTAACTTTTAACCACCTGCGAAAAGTTTTCGTGGAGGCGGGGCCTGTCGTTGGTAAGGATTTCTTGCATCGGTTGTAAGCTGTTAGTAATTATTTCCGAATTCGTCATTAGTCATTAGGTTGGAGTGGCGGGTTTTACGAGAAATATTTGGTGTAGCTACAAGGATTAATAAACCCGCCACCTCTTACTTTAGTCTTATCTCTCAAGCTGATAAAACTCGATCGCGCCAAGCTAAAACACTAAAAGCTATCAGGGTTCCCAGCAAAGCAGCACCGACTGCTTGGTGGGCGACTGTCAGCGGTTCTACCTGAAGGTGCAGCCGGAAAGTTGCTAATCCCAGAACTAATTGAGCAATGAGGCAAACACTCGCCCAATTAGCCAGTTTTCGCAAGTTTGGACTGAGTGCAGGCTGCCGCCAAGCCATGACTGCTACTGCTAAAGTCGCTGCAGTAGCTGGGACGATACCGGCGATGTGGCTGTTCATTACCGAGCACAATTCTGAGGAGCTCAAACATTGGTGCAGTGCCCATCTAGAGCCTACTAATGCTCCTAGCAAACTTTGCAGGTAAACTAACAATGCTGCGATCGAACTTACCCAAGCCAATTTGCCGACATTTCCTGTAGCTTCGTAGGGAGTCAGCATGAAACCGATGACTAGCAGGGCGCCAAAAAATAGTAAAGCTGTTCCCAAGTGAGCGGTAACGATGTCAAATCTCAGCAGTTGTGTTACTGTCAAGCCGCCCAATACGCCCTGAAAAACGATTAAAAATAGTGCTCCGGCGCTCGCCCAAGGCAGCCATTTTGGCAGGCGGGTGCGGTAAAACAAAGATAGTCCTAAAAGTGCGATCGCGCTCAAGCCGATCGCCCCTGCATCCAATCGGTGAAACCACTCCAGAAATACCTGCAAATTCATTTGCGCTGCGGGTATTAATTGACCGTAGCACAGCGGCCAGTCGGGGCAAGCGAGCCCCGCATTCATGACTCGCGTGGCGCTGCCTACAGCCATTAACAGCCAGGTTGCGATCGCAATTTTCCACACTAGGCCGCGGATAATATCTTTTGGCTGCCACTGCACTCCTGCTGCTGCGTTTGGCTGATTTAAAACTGAGTTTGCCATGGAATTTACCTTAGCCTTTGTTATCGATCGAACTTAATTAAATATCGAGGTTTTGCTTTGACTGAGCTTAGCCTAGCTTAACACTCTTTTTCTCTGACCAACCGTCATTTTTACTACCTTAGCGACACTTTTATCCAATTAGTTTGTCTTTATAATTTTTTCAACTTTCTTCTTTATATTACAAAAGATGTCCTTTATTTTGTCAAACTTAAAAAAAGTTTAATCTTTCCCCGCTGCTGGATTATTAAAAACTCCCCCACTGTCTAGGCTGGGGGGAAAAATAAAGATATAATTAAGAAAAAGAATTTATTAAATAATTGTGATATCAACCGCTCAAAAATGTTTACAAAAAGCTAAATAACATAAAAAAACCTATAAAGTAGGATTCGCAACACACTATATTTAGCTGATTGTTCTACCTTAGTAGGAAGTATGACCGCAAATAAAACGGCAGTCAACAAGTTAAGCAAGTTATAAGCCAGCGACTCTTTACTCCAGGCCTCATAGCCGCGAGCAAGCTGTTCAAGGATGGAAAAAAACAAGAGAAATGCCAGCTTCCCTGTTGGCCCTAGTTGGCTGCATAGCGATCGCATTCCACCGATCGCACACTCAGGAGACGCGGTGCCTGAAACAGCACCAGAAATCACCCCAGAAACGCCTCCCGCCCCCAGCAGCGCCAAATACGGCAAAGGAGCCAAACCCTCAGAGACGGAACAATCCGCAGGTATCACAGTCAACCTCAGTGGGATCTAAGCTGCTACACAGCTAGATTCTATAATATCAAGCTCAAATAAATTAACAACTGCTAAAATATAGGTATATGTCAGCCCCCAATCATCTATCTCAAGTATGAGAATTAGCATAATTGGTACATAAATTATTAAATGAAAGAGAACTTGTTATTAAATGCTTTACATCCCATACATTGCTCGTTGCCGAACTTCCTAAGTCGTTGAATCTAAAACCTAAAATCTAAAATTCTGCAGCCATGTCCCAAAAAAATGAAACCGCTGTTCTGGTATTATCGCTCCTAATTACGATCGGGCTAGCCGGTGCAGGTATTTGGTGGCTGACAAGCCGAGGCAGCATCAATGTCGGGGGTTTATCACCCCAAAATCCGACTTTTCCCAACTCTGCGACGGGGAATTCGCCGCAATCAGAGCAGGCAATTGGGCAGCGTCTGAGTGCTGGCGAAAAACTGTTACTTCCAGCAGAGCAAGCCACAACAACCAAACAAGCAGCAGTAAAGGCGATCGCATCTGGCAACTATAACACAGCTATTTCCGACTTACAAGCTTCGCTGAAAACCAATCGCAACGATCCAGAAGCACTAATTTACCTCAACAACGCCCGCATCGGATCTCAAAAATCCTACACAATTGCCGCCGCAGTTCCCATTGGCAGCGATATCAATGCTGCTCTAGAAATTATGCGGGGGGTAGCTCAAGCTCAAAATGAAATCAACCAAAGCGGCGGCATTAGCGGTACTCCATTAAAAGTGCTAATTGCTAACGATGACAACAACCCAGAAATTGCCGCACAAATTGCCAATGCTTTAGCAAATAACTCGGAAATTTTAGGAGTAATTGGGCATTTTGCTTCCGATACAACCTTAGCAGCCAGCAAGATTTACCAGCAAAAACAATTAGTAGCAATTTCTCCGACAAGTACGTCTGTGCAGCTCTCAGGAGTTGGCAGCAATATATTTCGGACAGTGCCGAGCGATCGGTTTGCGGCTAATGCTCTTTCCCGCTATATGCTGGGAAAATTGCAAAAGCAAAAAGCTGCTGTATTTTTCAATTCGGCCAGCAGTTACAGCAAATCTTTAAAAGATGAATTCACCACTGCTAATTACGCAGATGGAGGACAAATCGTATCCGAATTTGACTTGGCTAATGGCAATTTTAATGCCGCCGAGAGCGTTAAAAGTGCGATCGCCCAAGGAGCAGAAGTGATTATGTTAGCATCCAATTCAGCCACGCTCGACCAAGCTTTGCAAGTAGTGCAAGTAAACGCCAAACGGCTGCCATTACTAGCAGGAGACGATGCTTATACTGCTAAAACACTGCAAATCGGTGGCGCAGCAGCAACAGATATGGTGCTAGCTGTTCCTTGGCACATTCTCGCAGATCCGCAGTCAAACTTTCCCCAAACATCCAAACAACTTTGGAATGCTGAAGTAAGTTGGCGCACAGCTTTAGCCTACGATGCGACGATCGCCTTAATTGTCGGTTTAGGGCGCAATCCGACTCGTACAGGCATTCAACAAACTTTATCGGCGTCAGATTTTTCGGCAAATGGAGCATCCGGCCCGATTCGGTTTTTACCTTCGGGCGATCGCAATCGAGCAGTTCAGTTAGTAACTGTTAAACCCGGAAATCGCACGAGTTACGGTTACGAGTTTGTGCCGATATCCGGTTTGTAAACTATTGGCGATCGCCCAATTTAGGTTAGACTATTCATTGGTAAGTTCTAGGGCTGGTCAAGCAAAAATACTTACAAGATGAGTAGTTATCTGCAACTAGAAAACTTGTCTGGTAAAAGATCGGTTTCATGGTGTTGTTAAGACTGGTTTAGAAAAGCAAGGTTGGCAGATTACGGCCGATCCCTATGAAATTAATGTTGATGATGTAGATTTTGAGATTGATTTAGTGGCGGAACAACTGTTAGCCGCCCAGCGAGATCATCAGAAAATAGCTGTAGAAGTTAAAAGTTTCATTAGCCCATCCAATGTTTCAGATTTTCATACTGCATTGGGACAATTTCTTAATTATCGCGATGCGCTTGAAATGATTGAACCCGATCGCCGCCTCTATCTAGCGGTGCGAGTGCCAATTTATGAAAGTTTCTTTCAACGACGGTTTATTGTGGCGGCGGTTCAGCGATATCAACTACGATTGATGATTTATGATGTGCAACAGGAGGTTATTGTTCAATGGCTATAGAGCAATATCGGCAATACATTCGTCATCTTCTTTCAGAACGGCGAGAGCGCATTTCGATACAACGCAATACGCAAGAATACGAAGTGCAAACCCTTTTCGATACTGAGCAAGATCATTATCAACTTCTATATGTTGGTTGGCGTGGAAATAGACGCGATTTTGGCTGTATTCTGCATCTTGATATCAAGGGTGGAAAAATTTGGATTCAGCATGACGGTACTGAAGTCGGAATTGCGAACCAACTCGTCGAACTGGGAGTGCCTAAAGAAGATATTGTTTTAGCATTCCATGAACCCGATGTACGCCAGTTTACTGATTTTGGCACTGGGGAACCCGCCCTCAGTTTCGGGTAGCTAAATTAGGTGTAACCGATTGGGCGAAGGAGTTATTTCTGCTAGATAAGATTTACATAAATATGACTTACGCAAAAAACCCGGTTGAGCCGAAAAATAGTGGTACTCTCGCCTGAGAGATTGACGGAGAAACCGGGTTTTTGCCCCTGGATACGTCCAGGAATGATCAATCTAAAATTTCAATTCATGTCCAAAAAAAATCAGGTATAAGTAGTCAAGCAAAAGTAATTAGGAACAAAAATTTAATAACATCAGCGATGTATAATACATAAATGAGTGAATATGAATAGGTTTATGTTTCGGTAGAGATGTCAAATATTATACCTACTTGGTTCTTCTTATGTCGCCCATAATTTTTTGATTT
>NZ_JAMPLN010000005.1:0-286937 GCF_040004035.1 Microcoleus vaginatus FACHB-2002
TTCTTTATTTGGAAAATAATTTGACTGAGGGGGCTTTTACTACCGATCGCCTAGAATTGTTAAAAGTTTTATCTGCACAAATTGCTATTTCTATTGAGAATGCTCAACTTTACAAAAATTTACAGGAGTTTAATCAAAACTTAGAGCAATTAGTGAGCGATCGTACTCAACAATTATCGAACACCCTAGAGGCTTTAAAAGCCACCCAAACTCAGCTAGTTGAATCGGAAAAAATGGCATCTCTGGGAGGATTAGTTGCTGGTGTTGCCCATGAAATTAATACTCCCATCGGAGTGGGTGTCACTGTTGCTTCAGCTTTGGCAGAAAATACCACCGAATTTGCATCTATTTATAAAAGTGGCAAAATGAAGCGCTCGGATTTAGAAGAGTTTGTCGATATTGCTACTCAAAGCAGTAAGGCACTTCTAATTAACCTAGAGCGCGCGGCAGCATTGATTCAAAGCTTTAAGCAAGTAGCAGTCGATCGCTCTAGCGAAGAACGGCGTACTTTCCAGATCAGACCTTATCTTGATGAAATTTTATTACAATTAAAACCAAAGTTGAAAAATAGCCAACATTCGCTTAAAATTAAGGGAGATAGCAAGATCGCCATAGATTCTTATCCAGGAGCCTTATCCCAAGTTGTGACAAACTTGCTGATCAATTCTCTGATTCATGCCTACGAACCAGGGATTTCTGGGGAACTACTCTTTGCTTGGGAGCAAGAAGGTAATCGGCTAAGGTTTGAATACGCCGATGAAGGTAAAGGTATTCCCCCAGAAAACTTAAGTAAAATTTTTGAGCCATTCTTTACCACTAAGCGTGGTCAAGGTGGCAGTGGGTTAGGGTTACATATTGTCTACAATTTAGTCACCCAAAAACTAAAAGGTGAAATTGAATGTCTAAGTGAGGTGGGAAGAGGAACCAAGTTTATTATTAAATTACCCATGCAAATTGATTCACAAATAATGTAGAGTTCCTATTCTGATTTCCTGGCCCAGATCACTAAGTAAGTCCACCTCATTAAAAGTAAAATAAGGATGACTGAAAAGGTTGCTGTTTAACTCTTCTCCCTTCTGCCTTTTTCTTAACAGGTTTTCTAACTTCAAACCTAAAAATTAGTAAAAAATCAAGGTGTACAGCAATGAAAAGTGATTTTGACGATTTGTTAACTAAACCATCTCCAGAAACAGTATACTTTGCCGAAGTGATCGACTCGGATGACGAGATATTGTTTGCAGATGAAACCACAGAAGAAAAACTGAGTGAAAGCTGGAAAATTTTAGTTGTTGATGATGAGGCTCAAGTTCACACCGCTACCGAAATTTCACTAAGGAAGTTTGTATTTGAAAATAAATCTTTAACCTTCATTAATGCTTACTCCGCTGGTGAAGCTAAACAGCTAATCCAAGAAAATCCTGATGTTGCCATCATCTTACTTGATGTAATTATGGAAACAGATGATGCTGGCTTAAACTTTGTTAAATATGTCCGCGAAGTCTTAGGCAATCAGTTAGTGCGAATTATTTTACGCACGGGTCAACCCGGACAAGTACCTGAAAAAAGCATTATTATCAATTACGATATTAATGACTATAAAACTAAAACTGAATTAACGACATCAAAGCTATACACTACGATGCTAACAGCTTTGAGAAGTTTTTCTCTAAGTCAGAATTTGCAGTCGGAAATAGAGCGACGCGAACAAGTAGAGAAAGCACTCCGTATCAGTCAAGAAAAAGAACACCAAAAATCTCTGGCCTTAGAACATTTTGTCAAAGAACTGCAAGAAACACAACTCCAGTTAGTTCAAAGTGAAAAAATGTCTAGTCTCGGTCAATTAGTTGCAGGTGTTGCTCATGAAATCAACAATCCGGTTAACTTTATTTACGGCAATCTCTCCCACGCCAACGACTATATTAAAGAACTCATTAATATGTTGAATCTTTACCAAAGGTATTACCCGCAACCAGAAGCAGAAATTGTCCAGGAAATAGAAGATGGAGAGTTGCCATTTATCATAGATGATTTACCAAAATTGCTTTCTTCCATGCAGTTAGGGATCGAACGCATTCGCAATATTGTTCACTCTCTACGCAATTTTTCGCGGTTGGATGAAACTGAAATTAAATCAGTAGATATCCACGAAGGCATTAATAGCACTTTGCTGATCTTACAGCACCGACTAAAGGCTAAGTCTGATCGACCTGCTATTAATGTGATAAAAGACTATGGTGCATTGCCACTTGTGAACTGTTATGCCGGTCAGCTCAATCAGGTGTTTATGAACCTTTTAGCGAATGCTATAGATGCTTTAGAAGAGCGGCTAAGTAGAGAAAATGGTGCAGTTTTTCAACCCCAGATTTTGATTCGTACTGAAGTTGTACCCGGCAATTCGCATGACAACATTAGCTCGGCTTCCCACATCCTGGTAACAATTTCTGATAATGGTGTGGGCATGACAGAGAAAGTTCGTGCTAAACTTTTCACTCCCTTTTTTACTACTAAGCCCATAGGAAAAGGTACAGGCATGGGATTGTCCATCAGCAGAAAAATTCTCATAGAAAAACACTGTGGTCAATTGGAGTGTATTTCTACGCCAGAGCAGGGAACGCAGTTTATTATTGATCTGCCGACTATCTGTAGAGCCACTAATATCGCCGTAGCGAATGCCTAGAAAACTTATCTGGCTGAATTGATCATATACCGGTTTTCAGTTGCATGAGAATAGGGTAATTGCTAATTCCTCATTAATCGGAATTCTGACAGAATTTTTGACCGCATCAAGTCCCCGCTTTTCTGGGGTGGGGACTTGATGCAATACGGTTCAGTTAGTGCTAAACCCTTTGAACCACTGGGGATTATTTTTAATCAAGGGAAGTGCTATTTTATGTGACAGATTGCTGGAAAGTTGACCGAAGTTTTAGTGCTGATTCAAGTAAAATTATTAGAAAAAACTATAGGAAAAGACTTGACCGAAAAAATACAATATGAAGACATTATTTTACTAAGTTCAAATAAAAAACCATTGGCTATTCTAAATCTGAACAAAGGCTCAGACACTCGGTTGGATCGATTATTAATTCACCCTTCCCAAATTTGCCTATATTCCAATTCCATATCAAAATCAAAGAAATTATTGTGGTTTTATGCGATCGCCGGCGTTGCTTAGTGATACCCTAATTTAGAAACGGCTTTTTGTATAGTATAGTAATGTAATCGAGGCGATCAACGCTTTTCGCTTTGCCGTAAATGCCGCCCGATTTCTTGATGACATATGTGCCAAAAATACAGTGATAAATTCAGAAGAGCTAATAATTTAGTGCCATCTTCTAACATCGCGTGTACTCCTAGACTTTGAGACTCAAAAATATCCTCAAACCGTGAGAGAGCAAACAAGAGGAATGCTGCGACTAATGGCAGGTAAGGAGTGGTTTTGATGTATCGCCAAAACTTAACTCCGTAAAGGAAAACAGCCGTACCATAACACAAATAAATAAATTTGCTAGATATGCCGCCCAACCGAGAAAGAATCAAAGTCATCCGAAACCTGTCATCCAGGAAAAAGACTCCCAGTAATAATGCACTAAAAAATAAGAATATTCCCGATCGACTCCGCGGCTCTTTCTGGCGCAGCACTCCGAAAGTAAATGCACAAATTGCTACTGGGATGCACCAGAAGATTTCGGAAACTCCGGTTAGAAGGCCTTCGTAAGGGAACCAGAAATTAAAAGGATCGCTAAACAGGCGTTCAACTGCGTCTCCCTGGTTGTTGAGTTTGGCGTATAGGCTCAGGCAGACTAAAATCAGGACAGTCAGAGTGTTGAAAGCAGCTAAAAACGGGATACACAAAAACTTTTTTTGGAAAAATTCTAAAGAATTGGAAAAATTGGGAATTTTATCGAATAAAGGCAGATGCTTCATAAAAAATGTCTCTAAGCAATAAAGTTCGTTAATTATTCACTGGTAGCCAAACCACAAATGTAGTGCCGCGATTGGTTGGATATAATAAAGGATCTGCCGCAGAGGGCAGCCATTCAGGATTGAGTGGGGAAAATACTTCTATTTCTCCTTGCATTTGGCGGACTAAATCGCGGGCGATCGCCAAACCCAATCCTGTGCCGGGAATTTCTGTCTGCGCTTTTTCTCCCCGGTAGTGTCGCTCAAATAAATGCTCTAAATCTTGGGGAGGAATGCCGGAACCTGTGTCGCTAACGGCAACTGCTATGGCAGGCAATTGGCTGTATCCTGCCCGATCGCCATCCGCTGCTTTGTACCTTACTTTAATATAAATTTGGCGGCCAGCAGGAGTATATTTCAAAGCATTGTCAATTAAATTGCTCAAAACCTCGCGCAAAGCTCGATCGTTCGCTGAGACTGGCGGCAAATTCGCCTCCACGTCGGCGACCAATTTCAGATTCCTTTCAGATGCGATCGCCTCGGCGGAAATTAACAGCGGTTTTAAGACTTCTGCCACAAAACAACAGGATTCCTGCAAATTGGCCGCAGGTGACAGCGACAGAGGAGAATTCCGGATTGATTCCACATTGGACATTGCTTTTTCTGAAGTGCCCGATCGCAGTTTTAGATGTGCTTCGCCGGTGTCAACAGTTCGATCGAACTGGCTGAGCAACTCTTGCAGCCGATCGCTCTCTCGGACAATACTAAAAGCCACATTGCGGTTTTTGTCTTCGGGTACCAGCCGCCGCGCTAACAGCTTGCCAAAAGTTCGCAACGCTGTCAGCGGACTTTTGAACTGGTGCAGCAAATTGTGCATCGTGTCGTAAACCTGAGCCTGGATTTGCCGGGCCGAACCCAATTCCTGCTGCATCCACTGCGATCGCTGGTCTAAAATGCAGGCCAGGGCTAAGCTGCGAGCAATTTGTTTTATTTGAGCCTCTTCTCGCTCGTTCCAAGGCCTGTCTTGCCGACCGCTGACTAGGAGTCCCATTACAGCTCCCTCGTGTATCAGAGGCGTCACTATTTGCATCCGCTGCTGCCACACATTCTCTGGGCCTTGGCACTGATGGGAAGTGCGCTCCTTACCCGGAAGTCGCTCGGGTGCGATCGCCCCTACCGTTGATTCTTCCACTGGCAGGACAGGCGGCGCCAGCAGTCGCGGTACCGGTTTTACTGTCGAGCTTTCGGAAGATTGCAACCTCAACCCCTGATTTTCTTCCGATTCGGCTGAGGTTTCTGGGTAAACGGATATCGGCACCAACTTTGCTTCGCTGCCTTCTACCAACTCTTGTGTCAGGTATACCGCGCTGAATGTCGCGCCCAAACTGACGGAGATCGCCACCTGCGAGCGGCAAAGTTTGACAAATTCTGAACTGGCTGGCATTAACATGAGCGCCACATTAAGATATCTAACGGAATTCTAAGTAAATTACAAATGATCGGCCACCGATTACTGATGAGAGACTTTTAGATTTCAGGTTTCTTCTCTTCGATAGAAGGCAGCTATGTTCAAGGCATGGGGCTTTCATGAACCAAAATTGCCCCGCATCGCCGTCCGCGCAGCTTCCAGCGATCCCCAAGCTGGGCTTTTGGCGGAACTTGCGGCCAGCCATACCACAACCGCTACACTTTTGTCGATCGGCACGAATGTTAAGATTATGTCGATATATTAAAAACAGTTGATTTTTTGAGCTAGAACGGATATACTGGCCTCGGATTTGGTAGCTATCATTACAACCTGTCTGCTCATACTGTCTGCTCACAGAGGAGGTAAAGAAATTGGCCAGGAGACGCAAACGCAAGAGTCGCCGCCGACAAGAAGGACGCAGAATTTTAGAGTGTGTGCCTCAATATAGCATCGAGAGCGGCGAAGATAAACCCGTAACAGCGGCTCGCAAGTTCATCCATGCAGAAGGCATTGCTCCCCCAGCTTTGCTGTTAGTCAAGCGTAACGAGCATACCACTGACAGATACTTCTGGGCTGAAAAAGGTTTATTTGGAGCCCAATACGTAGAAGAGAACCATTTCTTGTTTCCCAGCTTAAAGGTGATGTTGGAAGCTACCACAGAAAAAATTCCTGTGGTGTCAGCCAGCCGCGCATAGCTCAAAATGTTTAGCTCAAAACATTGACAGCAATGTTTTTCTAAGTCTTTTAACCAAAGCGCGAGAGTTCTCATTGTCTGGAGAGTGCCAACTGAAATTTCTGCGAAAAGTCCTTAGAAATTAGGGTATAAGGAGCCATCGCAACAGGCTTGATCGCAGCCCAAGGGCGATCGCCACAATTGGCACTTTCACGATAATGGTTTTTTTTGACGGTTTTGTTGATCGAACAAGTGGATCAAAAAAACAGCCAACGAGAAAGTCGCTCTAGAGTCATCGGTTTGTCAGCTAGAAGTCTAACTACGGCATCTAGCATATCAAAAAACGTTCCGCGTCAAACTTTTAATCCACCGGTTTCAAATCTAAAGCTTTTTGCATGGCTGCTAGTTCATCGCGGTGAGCTCTGACAGTAACAAAGCTCTTGGTTTGGCTTCCCGACTCAGCAACTGATTCGAGTTTGAGGGAGACTTGCTCAGAGCGTCCAGCTTTTTTCCAGTAAAATACCCCCGCCAGCGGGGACAGCATTACCAAAGCTAGGAAAATTTGACCTTGTTGGGGAACTAGCATTCCCAAAACCAGTCCCAAGCACAGAGCGCCGCCTGCACTCAGCAGTGTTAGAAAAATAGCTAGAAACCAACTCGGCCGCACAAAACCCTCAAACGTGACTTTATAGTTGGGGGCATCGACGGCTGCAACTCGGTAAGCTCTCTGGGCAAAATACTGTTGTAACTCGGTTAATAGTGACTCTTGCGCGCTCTCGGAAGCCAGCTTGACTTGTTCGATTCGATCTTTGACTGAAGCCTTGATGAAGAAAAACAAGCCAACAGCTAGCAGTAGCGTTAGCACAAATGTTGAAGGAAGAACAGCAGTATCCATCGGTAGAAGTTTGTGTAATTGAAATTATCTACTATTACTTTACAGAACTTGACATACGAAAGCGATCGAGGACTTACGCAGACACTGTGTTATCAAAATTCGCAGAAAGCTTCTTCTGCAAGGCGTTTTGCTCTCCATCACCCAATTCCCATATCTCCCCATCGTCGCTAATTCTCAAGTGACAATGCGTAAGTCCTGACGTAGTGTAGCTGCTTTAATCGCTGTGCCGCAGGCGATCGAGCAAAGCGAAGGCAATCGGGCAAATCGCTTTGCAAGTAGCGCCAGCATCTCCAGGGTGTAGGCATCCGATTCAAACTCGGCTAACCTGTGTGACCAGTTTCTAAGGCACGGGATCGACGATCGGACGAGCCGTTTCCCTGACCAATGTACTCATGCCAAAGACGAGCAAGGTCTTGAGCTTGGTGCCGCCACTCAGCGAGGATTTGATACATCCGGCGGGGGCGGCCTCGTCCTTCTACTTTTTTCCAGTAACCGGTGATGACGCCTTCATCTTCGAGGAATTTCAGAGCGCTGTAGAGAACGGTATCAGAAAGTCGGTAGATGGGGAATTCCCTCTCTAGTTGGCCAATCAGTTCTGTACCGTAGGAATCTCCGCGCAATAACACGGAGAGAATGTAACACACAGCTAATTCCTTGTTTAGATAAACAGGAGGGGGGTCTTGAAAAAATTGATAGATATGTTCAAACTTCATCTGTCTTGTCCGCTGGAAACTCTCGTGATACCGTCAGGTTAACGGGAGAGGAAAGCGGGGCGGGGTGTGCCGCTTCCTAATGATTAAGTGGGACACCGGGGAAACAGAGGTGCAGTATTTCCCCAGTGAATGTTGATAGCCCCAAAGGCTTGTCCTGCACTTCGGTAATGTTTGCCTGCGCCTTGGTTGAGCAGCACTGGTGTAACTAGCGCAATTTTTTCCTCTTCCAATCTATCGCAGCGACTATTGTCAAGTGTGCGATCGCCTGCAAGAGTTCGCAGTTACTTTGGGAGTTAGTGTTTTAACTCAATTTGCCGTTGATGTTTGCGTTCTAGCTTGGCTTTAAACCGAACTCAGGCCTAACATAGCGCGCAGTGTAAAAGTTAGAAAGACAAAAGTCGCTACAATCGAACTAATCAGGGCGATCGCAGTTGCCGGTCGATCGAGCAGGGGTTTGAGTCGCTCGAACAGGAAAAAGAAAATTCCCAGGCATATCGTAATGAAAAAGCGCGGGTAGCGAGAGACGTTATTAATAAAATCTTGCATGAGCTTGGTGGGGTAAAGTGTCACAGCACGAGCTTTGACTGGTAACACTTGTGAGCGAGTTAGACAATTTTGGCACAGCCGGAGCTAAATCTGCCGATCGGGCGATCGGGCATTTTTGCCGGCGAGGCTGACATATATAATTCTAACGAAAACTTTTCGCCGATGGCTCCGGCACTGTCTGTTTAATGCCACGCGACCTCCGGTAAGAACTTCAGAAGTATTTATATTGAGTTCTAGTTGTGATAAATATTATAGGGCCGTTATTTCTAGATAAATGTCTGCTTCCGCACCTTCTTTCGTCTTGCCACGTCCCTTTCTGAAATGGGCAGGAGGCAAAACTAGGTTGATTGGACAATATCAACCTTATTTTCCTGAAAAGTTCACAACTTATTACGAGCCTTTTTTGGGTGGCGGAGCTGTATTTTTTTACTTAGCACAGCAGCACCCTGGTTTGCAAGCTGTTTTAACAGATATTAATCCTGAGTTGATTAATGCTTATCGCTGTGTCAGGGATAAAGTTGAGGAACTGATTCTACTTTTAGAGGAGCATCAGTTAGAACATACCAAGGACAATAAAGATTATTATTACTCGGTGCGATCGCGCTCCTACAAAAAAGATACAGAAAAAGCAGCACGCCTGATTTACCTAAATAAAACTTGTTACAACGGCCTCTACAGAGAAAACTCAAAAGGTGAATTTAATGTTCCCATAGGTCGATACAAAAATCCTAACATTTGTCAAGCCGATTTATTGCGATCGGTCTCATCTTTACTCGCGCCCGCTCAAATTGAAGTCAGAAAATTCGATGAAATTTTGGATTTTGCTACCAGCAGCGAAGACTTTGTTTATTTTGACCCGCCTTATTATCCAATCAGTGCCACCAGTAACTTTACTACTTACAGCCGGGATAATTTCAAAGAATCGGAACAGCTTAAACTGAGAGATATTTTTGCAGACCTTGCAGAACGGGGCGTGAAAGTTATGCTGTCTAATTCTAACTGCGATTTTATCGAAAAAATCTACAGCGATACTCAAATTTTTCCAAATCAATCTCGGCCCGAACTCATTGAAATCTCAGCGTCTAGGGGAATTAATTCTAATAGTTTCAAGCGCGGTAAAATCAAGGAATTATTAATACGTGTATTTTAAATCTTACTTAAGCAAAGTCTCCAATTAAGCATATTTTGTAGAAGCAATACGTGGTGGCCCCACAGGTGGCAAAGTTCCGTAATTCCTGTTACAAATATTTGTTGGCCCACGTAATAAAACCTTCGAGCTTGTGAACTGCCAACAGATTTTGATTTTCAGGAATTTGTTTTTTAAACCAGTCGATCGAACCTTGCCTCATACCGTCACCACCCACTATAACAATAGTTGGCACTTGATAACAATTTTTAATATTTAAATTGAGGTAAGGATACTTCTCGTCTACTGAACCTTTGTCTTCTTGCCACTTGCACTCAACAATTAGACCCCGAGGAAACCCACCGGAATTAACAATGTAAAAATCCACATTTATTTCAGTTTCATAAATGCTAGACCCGATATAAACCTGTTTAGCATATCGCTTGGGATTTTCAGTAGAGATTAAGAGCCACTCTAGCTTGCGCTTTTTCGGCAACTGGGGGCAGATTTCGAGATATCCGTGGCCTCTCAACGTACCTTCTACAGTTGTTTCTAAAACAAAACCAGTTTTATTGGCTCTACAACCCCTATTCATTTTGTTGCCTCCTGAATATAATCTAAATTAAGCCGATCGCACTTCGATCACTCCCCTGTCAAAAACCCGTTTGTCAGTACCGATAGAACTGACAAACATCCGGTCTTCATAGACATCAAACGTCGCAAAACTCAGGCGGCTAGCAGAATACTCCGTCCACTCAGAACGACTCACCGGACGAGTGCCACCGCCGGCACCGCAAATTAAATAAGTCGTACCCTTAATCGAGCGAGTGCGTTCGTAACTGTGCTCGTGTCCGTTAATATAAAGCTGCACGCCGTACTTTTGAAACAAAGGCGGGAAAGTCTTAATAAAAGATTGATTCGATCCGTAGACGCCAGAAGAATAAATCGGGTGGTGGCCGAACACAACTTTCCAAGGTGCGGTGCTCTGACTCAATTCTTTTTCCAGCCACACAAGCTGATTTTTCCAATCCGCATTGTGATTGGTATCTAAAGCAAAAAACTGTACGGGATCGCGGCGAAAAGTATAGTAGCGACCTTGCATATTAAAACCAGCATATTTAACTTGCGGATCGCCGTTAGCAGTCCGGATGTCGTGATTTCCCAGACAAGCATAAAATTTTACACCTTGCTGTAATAAGGGCTGGTAAGGCCGCTCGAAAACAGCATTAATTTTTTCAATTTCGCCGTTATTGTAGATATTGTCGCCGGCGAGAACCGCAACATTAAAAGGGTTTTCCCGGTGATATTGAGCCATCGCCTCAGCGACAGCATACTGACCTTCAGCACCGGTACCGGTGTCGGCTACCGAAATAAAGCGTAAAATAGGCGGTGAGGCCGGCAATGGGACGATCGCCCTTTCTGCCTCAACGTTAGAAGGGACAGCAGCGTTGGCGTCTTTACCCCAGGCACTCCGAAGCTGAAACATTTTCCAGACTCCGGCAAAACCAAAGCTGCTGAGACTGCCTAAAATTAGAAAGTGACGACGTTTGATGCTCATTTTGATTCGGTTACAACTAATAAAATGATAAATTAAGGTTGAGATGGCTCAATTAAAATTTATCTCGTTTAGATATATTTGCAACGCCCCAAGGCAGAGAAAATGTCAGAAGAACAACTAAACCAGTCAACTCCACAAGCCTCTCAATCTCCGACACCGGAGGTTGATTCGGCTGCAAAGTCTGCCCCCACTGGCAGCAAAACTCAAAATGCCAGCAGCGCGGTTCCCAAAAGTCAGACAATCAAAGCTTTGATGGCATCGATTGGGAATTTGGGAAAAAAAGGCAAAAAATTACCAGCCGAACCCCCCTTGCAGCAAGAAAAGCCGATCGCGCCCACCGCTTCTGACTCAGCAACAGTAAGTCCTCCCGCTGTTGCTGCGGAAGTTAACAGCGTGCCACCAAAAGTTGCTGTAAAAGTTGATAAAAAGCCTGTATCCCAACGCAGGGAAGGGAGCTTTTTACAGAACGTCGGTATACTTTGGCAAAGTATTGTACGGCTAGTGCGATCGCTACTGCCACCATCTACGAATCAGAAGCTGTCCGATCCAATTTTAAACGCCGCCATAGCAGCAATTCTAATCGTTGTAGTCGGTTTAACTTTCAACAGTTTCTCAGCAAAACCGCCGCAGAAAGTAGCAAAAGTGCCTTTGCCAGCAGCGCAGCAGTCACCGCCAACCTTTGACGATTTTATGGCGTCGGGAACGGCGAAATCACCAGAGGCGATCGTACCGTCTGAGCCAATCTCTGCTAACTTCAAAAGCAAGTTGCCCGATTTAGTGGCTCCGGAAAAACCGCAACCAGTAGAAATTATCCCACCGCCACCGCTGACGCCCGAACAGTCTCTGATTGCTGCGATTCAAAATCAAGTTACTGACATTAAGAATCGACTGGGTGGCGGTTTAGTTGAGTCTGTTCAAGCTAATTTTTCCAGCAGCATTTTGACAGTAAAAGTCGCAGAAGATTGGTACAAACTCAGCGAAGTTGAGCAAAATCAACTAGCAACGAAGATGTGGAAGGAAGCTAACTCACTCGATTTCAGCAAGTTAGAAATTGCGAATATGGAAGGCAAGTTAATAGCTAGAAGTCCGGTTGTTGGTTCGGAAATGATTATTTTAGATAGAGGGATTAATTAGAATTTAAATAGTCTGTATCTGTACACCATCTTACCAGCCTTAAAGTCCAGGACGCATAACATAATTATGTAGCGTGCTCCCTGCGTACCTTACGGCTGTTGATTTTTTTGAGGAATCTTGAACTTTTAAAAGTTCCGACAGGATGCTAGCATTAAATCATATCATGTCAGCGGTCACGACCACAATTAAATAGTTTTGTAGTGAGGACTTCAGTCCTCATAAAACTACTAATAATGAAGTTCTCACTAGAAACCTTAGAACGCTTATTTACCCGGCATTAAATTAATAAATTTGAGGAAAATTGAAAAATGACAATTTTAGCTCAAGCCGAACAGCTAGAAATTGAATATCCCAGCAGCGACGGAGAGCCGATGGCTGAAAGCGACATCACGCGCGATTACATGACTTACAGTGTAGAAGCTGTCAAGCTTTACTTTCAAGAACGTTCTGATGTTTACGTGTCAGCTAATTCTTTCATTTATTATGAAGAAGGGAACAATCAGGCAGTTGTGGCCCCGGATGTTTATGTGGTGTTTGGAGTTGCCAACCGCAAAAGGGATAATTATAAAGTTTGGGAAGAAGGCGGAATTACTCCCGATTTTGTGTTAGAAATTACTTCGGAAACAACTCAGACGAAAGACCAAGAAACCAAACCGGAAATTTATCGTGCTTTGGGAGTTAGGGAATATTTTCAGTACGATCCGTCGGGAGATTATCTGAACCCAATTTTACAGGGAGTACGTTTGATCAATAATCAGTACGAGCCGATTGCAGCCAACAATATCGCTTTCGATACGCTGTGGCTGTTCAGTGAAGTGCTGGGACTGGAATTGCATCTAATTTCAGGAGAATTGAGGTTTAGAGTTCCTGAAACGGGTGAGTTTTTGAAGACTCATAAGGAAGAGAACCTGGGACGGCTAGCTGAGCAACAAGCACGACTGGCTGCGGAGTCAACATTGCGATCGCTCGTAACTCAACTCTTAAATACTGGAATGAGTCTGGAACAGGTAGCGCAAATGATGAATTTATCGACCGTGGAAGTGAGACGATTGGTAGGGGAAAACTTTTGATCGATCGCACTTTTCCAAGATATGTTGGAAAAGTGCGATCGAAGTATGGGACAAAATGAGAACAGCCAACAGTCAACAGTCAACAGTCAACTATTAACTCATGACTATAGAGGCTTATTAGTAGGTTTAAAACCCTGCTTTTGAAAATAGGTTCGGAATACCTCTTGAGCAATTGGTGCCGCCGATACAGAACCAAATCCGCCGCCTTCAACTATAACTGCGATCGCAACTTCCGGTTTGTCAGCAGGAGCAAAACCCACATACATAGAATTGTCAGGATGACCGGGCATTTCCACCGTCCCAGTCTTACCAGCACTTAAAGGAATAGTACCATCATTCATGCGTTTGCCAGTACCTTTTTTCACCACGTCAATCAATCCCTGGCGAACTACATTCAAAGTTGCAGGCTTAATACCTGTGGGAACTTTTTTGGTAATAGGAGTGTTGGTTTGAGAAGCCAATAAATGCGGCTGAACTCGATAACCGCCATTAGCAACAGTTGACACCATCACAGCCAATTCTAGGGGAGTACAAAGTACCAAACCTTGACCGATCGCCATCGTTACTGTATCGCCAACGTACCAATCTTCACCATACATTTTCGGTTTCTCTGCTGGTATCGGAACTTGACCGTGATTGGCGGATTCTAACCCCAAAAGGTCTAAATTAATAGTACCGCCAATGCCCATCGCTTTAGCCGCTTTTGCCATTTGTTCGGGGCCAGCAGCCATACCTACTTGATAGAAAAACGTATTGCTGCTGTAGGCTAAAGCGTCGCGGAAACCGATAACGCCGTAACCGCCGCTGTGTTCGTTAAAAGAAATTCCGCCGATCGTAATCGAAGAAGAAGTACCCAAAGTCGAGTCAGGAGAAAACTTGCCCGACTCCATCCCCGCTATAGCAGTAACAATTTTAAAAGTGCTACCGACTGGATAACCTTGAACGGCTCGATTTAAAAACGGTTTTTCTGGCCCTTGCAGCCGATCCCATTCTTGTTGAGTCACCTTGCGGGTGAAAATATTGGGGTCAAATGTCGGCCAACTAGCCATTGTTAAAAGAGCTCCAGTTTTTACGTCGATCGCCACAACTGCACCCAGGCGATCGCCCAAAGCTTTTTCCGCAGTTTTCTGCATATCTAAATCTAAAGTTAGCTGCACCGGTTTGCCGGGAATAGGGTCTTTTACACCTAAATCTTGGATTTCCTCGCCCTTAGCATTCACCTCGATTAAACGGTTTCCCCAAACGCCCTCTAAAGTTGAATTGGCTAATTTTTCAACTCCCATTTGACCCACGAGCATCCCCATCGGATATGCAGGATTAGCTTTTAATTGCTCTAAACTAGCTTCGCCGACGTACCCCAAAAGGTGAGCTGCTAATTGCTGGTGGGGATTGTCTCGGCTCGATTCTACGCGAATTTCAACTCCCCGCAAAGTATTAGCTTGTTCTCCCAATGCGACGAAAGTACCGACATCGATATCCTTACTAATTCGCACTGGCAGGGCCGATCTGTAGCCAACGGCATCGATTTTTTTGATAATTTCGGCCGCCGGAAGTTTGACGATCGGGCTCAGTGTAGTGGCGATCTCTTGCCACTCCTGGGCCGAGCGCTCTTTTGGCCACACATAGACCGATCGAGATACGCGGCTGGCCACAAAAATTTTGCCGTTGCGGTCTAAAATTTGACCGCGAGTCGCTGGGACTGAAACAGGGCGAATGCGGTTATTTTCCGCCCGTTGTCGGTTGTAGGCTCCCTGTACCAGTTGCAATTCGGCTAGACGAAATATTGGTAGCGTCACCAAGGTAGTGACGAGCAGCATAAAAATCATAACTTGGAGCGATCGGCTGCGTTGCCGTGAAGCATTGTCCAAGCCATTTTTGTCGAATCGGACTTTAGAGTTAAAAGAAAAATCGCCAGCCATATTAATTAATCTGCTCTTTTTATTCAACTAACAGGTTGATACGGGCCCCATCCGGATGATTGGGCAGATGATTACAGGGATTATAACTTCTCACTCTTTAGTAACAGACATAAATTCTGTCGATTGGCAGACGAATCAGCCGGATTGTTTAATTAAGCTATATGAGATGTATGTTAAATATCAGGTTTTTCTGACAATTCAACTGTTAAGGAGGTAGGGGCGCTGTGGAACCGATCGATTTTTTGATTGCTTGGCTGGTGACGGGTAGCAGCTTGCTACTGATTTCTCAACTGCCGATCGGCGTACAAATTGACAGCACACCGAAAGCAGTAATTTCCGCTGCGGTTTTGGGAATGTTGAATGTTTTAATCTTGCCAATTCTGAAAGCAGTTTTTTTCGTGCCGAACCTACTGACGCTGGGATTGCTTTCCGGCCTGTTTGCTTTTGTAATGAACGTGATTGTTTTTGCCTCGGCTGCGAAGTTAGTTGAAGGATTTAGTTTGCGGATGGGCATTTGGAGCGCGGTACTGGGGGCGATCGCCTTGGCTGTAGTTAGCAGCTTTATCAACGGCGCACTGATTTAGCAACTTCCCCTGATAAAGGGCGATTGAAATCGCCCGATATTTCCCACCCTTAGCAGGCGCGTTTCCTTTGCCTACAAGCGATTTCTATCGCCAAATATTTCTTCCCCCTTCTTCCTTCAATCCGTTACATCCGTTAAACAATCCGTTGCCGAACATCCGTTACATCCGTTAAACAATCCGTTGCCGAACTTCCTTCAATCCGTTACATCCGTTACATCCGTTACATCCGTTAAACAATCCGTTGCCGAACATCCGTTACATCCGTTAAACAATCCGTTGCCGAACTTCCTTCAATCCGTTACATCCCTTACATCCGTTACATCCGTTACATCCGTTAAACAATCCGTTGCCGAACTTCCTTCAATCCGTTACATCCCTTACATCCGTTACATCCGTTAAACAATCCGTTGCCGAACTTCCTTCAATCCGTTACATCCGTTAAACAATCCGTTGCCGAACTTACTTCCCCATCAGCGACTTATAGGCTGTCACCTTAACATCAATCCCAGTAATATCTGTCCCCACCACAACAGCCACCGCTCCTAAATCCAAGGCTTTTTTAGCCATTTCCGGCCCCGATATCCCGCCTTCGCAGATAACAGGAACCTTAAGCTTTTCTACCATTTCCGCAAGCAAATCAAATCCCGGCGGCGAAAAATTTTCCGTCTGGGCAGTATAGCCAAAAAGAGTAGTTGCTACAGTATCTGCACCAGCTTCGGCTGCCGCGATCGCAGCTTCTATTGTATCTACATCCGCCATCACTAATTTGCCCAATTCACTGCGAATTCGCGCGATTAACGTCTTTAAGTCTTCGCCGCCAGCAGGACGGTTTCTCAGAGTAGCATCAACGGCGATAATATCGGCTCCAGAAGCGGCGATCGCCCGCGCGTCTTCAAACCGAGGAGTAATGTAAATCTCGCATCCCGGCAATTGCTGCTTCCAGATCCCAATTATGGGAGCGGATATCTGTTTTCGCACCGCTGCAATGTGAGCCGGAGTGTCAATCCGCACCCCCGATGCACCTCGATTGATAGCGGTTTGCGCCATTGCCGCAATTACGATCGGATCGTGCAGCGGCGAATCACCAGGTGCTTGACAAGAAACAATTAATCCTGTAGGAATTTGACAATTAATCATGGGGAATTGCGGATGGGGAATGGGGAATTGGGCATCGGGCATCGGGCATCGGGCATGGGGCTTTTTTTGTAATTTATTCCCTGTACCCTATTGAACTCAAATAAGCGTTAAGTTTTGGTAGTAATTTATCGACAATTGGTTTAAATTTGCTTACTTCTTCGCTTGTGATAAGCTGTCTAGCATAGGCTAATCTTAACCAGTTTACTGTTTCGTACAAAGAGCCTCTCGCAATTTTTACAAAACGCCGATTATCTTGGTCATTATAACGACCTCTTCCTTCAGCAATATTAGCACAGACACTATCAGCAGACCGAACGATCTGTTTACCCATCGTATCTTTTGTGAAGTAATCCCATTTTTTTACAATTTCCCAAATCTGATTCGCCAAACTTTCCGCCAACTTATAAACCTCTAATTCCTCAAAATCAGGTCTTCCCATAATTGCCTCAAAAACTGAATTATATTAAATGCCCCATGCCCAATGCCCCATGCCCCATGCCCCATGCCCCATGCCCCATGCCCCATGCCCGATGCCCCATGCCCCATGCCCCATGCCCCATGCCCAATCCCCAATTCCCAATTACCCATTACCAATCCCAGCCATTAAAGAAATAATTTTGTCTAGCAATTGCTCCGGGTGAATCGGTTTAGCCAAACAATCGTTAGCTCCCGCCGTCACGACAGATATCTTATCTAGCGGAATTTCATTAGCGCTTAAAGCTAGAATCTTGATATTTTCAGTAGCGGGTTTTTGGCGCAGTTGGTGAATTATTTCGCAGCCATTCATACCGGGTAAACGCATATCGACAATCACAGCATTCGGCTGCAAAAGTTCAATTTGTTCCACCGCCGCCGAACCTTCAATCATCCACACCACTTGCAGTCCTGCTGCTGTCAGGATATCGCAAATCAGCATGGCAGTTTCTTCATCTTCTTCCACGAGTACGAGACTGCCCCGCGAAGAATAATGCAGCGGTAAAGATGAATTAGATTTTTCATAGGTGAATTTTGTGGATTCATCTTTGGTTAGAGTTTGGATGGGTATAAAAACGGTAAAAGTAGAGCCGACATCAACTTTAGAGTTGACTTCGATCGCGCCACCGTGAAGCTCTACTAACTGTTTAGTTAAGGCCAATCCCAGACCGGTGCCGCCGTATTCGCGGCGGTAGGGGGAATCCAACTGCTGGAATTTTTGAAACAACAACGATCGCTGATTTTCGGGAATTCCAATCCCGGTATCTTTAATTTGAAAAACAGCGGTGCTGCCAGCAGGTGCAGTACCGGGGTGCCGCACTGCCGGCGTTCGATTTTTATCTTCTGTCACCCAAACTCGCAGGATGACTCGCCCGCCTTTGGGAGTAAACTTAATCGCATTTCCTAATAGATTGAAGAGGATTTGTCTCAAGCGGCGCGGGTCAGCTATGAAGCGATCGCACTCTTGTTTTATCCGCTGTTCTTGCAGCAGTTCCACGCCTTTAGCCGCAGCTTTTTCTTTGAGGGCGTGCAGGCTCTGAGAAGCTAATTTAGAAAGTGAAAATTCACTAATTTTTAATATTGCTTTTCCCGCTTCTACTTGCGATAAATCTAAAATATCGTTAATTAATTCTAATAAGTGGTCGCCGCTGTCTCGGATAGTTTGCAGGTACTGCCGCTGCTTTTGCACTGGCACTTCTTTACTGCCAACTTTGCCGTAAGACCACCGCAGCAGCGTGTCGGAAATGCCGATGACGCAAGTGAGAGGAGTCCGCAATTCGTGGCTCATAGCTGCCAAAAATTCGCTCTTGGCGAGGCTGGCAGACTGGGCCGCAACCAGTGCATCGCGCAGTTCTCGCGTGCGCTCTATTACGCGCTGTTCAGAGGTGCGCTTTTGCTGCTGGACTTGTGCATAAAGTTCGGCTTGGTAAATCGCGATCGCCAAATGTTCTGCTATCTGTCGCAAAAATGTTTTTTTGCTTTCTTCCCACTCCCGAAAAGTACACTGGTGGGCAATTAGCAGCCCCCACAAGTTGTCTTGAACTACGATCGGCACTAGCAACTTCGCCCGCACCTTCGCCCGCCGCATCAACTCTAAAAAACAAGGCTGCGAAGAGTAAGTTGTTTCCACATCCGCAACGCACAAAGCCAAACCTTTGCGATATTTCTCTCGGTCAATGACTCCATTCGTAAAACACTGCGCGTCTTCACTAAAATTCAATACAGACGAGATATCATCGTTCGCTAAAGCTTCGTAGGTAACGCGACCTAAATACAAGTAAGACCCGGAATTTTCTTGGATTTCGCCAGACCCAGAAACCGCCGCAGATATTTCTTTAGCTAACTCGCCATTGTGCGGCGCTGGCACTTTTTCAAATTGATAAATTAACAGGCGATCGACCTCCAAAAACTCTCGCACTCGCTCGACTGCTTTTGACAAAATTACAGGCAATTCCAAACTCTGGCGGATTTGAGTTGTCACCTGATTCAAAAGTCGCTCTTGTTCAAGCTGCTGCTGCAAAGCATCTTCTACTGGCTGACAAAATGAAATGCAGGGGCTGGCAATTTGTAATTGATTGACGGCTTCAGCAATCTGGGTCTGTAGCGTTTCTGGATCTATAACTTTGGGCGCGGATTTTCCCTCTATTTCTATTTGGCTGTGTAGGGGCAGGCGATTATTGGGGCTGGCATGGGCCGCGAGAATATCCAGCAAATTTAGGGTGAATTCGCTTTGAAGAACTGCCGAGTTGGTCTGTATATTTTTAATTGCTTGTTTGAGGGCGCGAATGTCAATTTCCCACGAGGGTGCGCCCGTTATTTCTGCGAGTTTGTCTGCGAGGGGAGACAGGAAATTGGCGATCGCCCCAGGATCGAAAGTCAACTGCACATTCAATTGCGAATGGAGATTTTTTTCGCTGTGCTTGTGTCCGTTTGTTGCGAACTCATCTAATAGATTGCCCCGCAGCAGCGCGCTAAAATGCTCTGATACCACTGCTGCAAACCTTTCCGACGAATTTTCCCGATTTTGAGAATCAGCGATCGCATCGTCGGTGAGCCAAATCGCCCCTGGGATTTCAGCCATTTGCTGTAACAACTGGTAAGCAGCCTCAAAGGTTGCTAGTGGCAAAGTCCGATTTAAGGTTTTTGGTTTCAATCTAGATATTTTCCCGGTTGTTTTAAAGAACAAAATATGAATGCCCCTGTTGTGAGGACGGAACCTCGGGCACAGCAGGCGCGGCCGATCCAACAGACTTGAGATGACAGTAGTCAGAAAGTAGTTAATAGAAGGCTCCAAAGCCAGAGAGCTAATTTCTCCCTATAGTTCTCATCTTTCTTCTGGGCGAGTGACCCGCGCTCCAGCGCTTGACGAGCGCGAAAGCGGTAGGAGGAAACGGGGGGAAGGGATACGGCTGTATAATCGATCGCTTCTGGTTGTGTTTGTGAACCGGGTTGTTGATGGAAACTAAGCAATTCCACTCCCATTGCTGGGGTGAAGTTAGCACGCGCCTTTGTTTTCGGAGCTGATTCGCCTAATGGCACGTCCTTAACCCAAATAAAAATGTTTAACCCTTAACGACAGAACAGGGAACTAGCTACGCATCCGCTTGGTGTCATTACTCAAAAAACCTAGACATCAAAGGTCTCAGGCTGGTCAACTGAAAATCAAGTTTTAGGCCCCAAGCCCAGTCACTTCCGTGCTGGGTCGTTGACTACTTTCAACAATCTTATTCCAGTATAATATTAATATATAATTTGTTAACTTGTACTTAACACTATCCGGGTAAATGAGCAATCTAACTCAACTCACCCCCGATTTCACGATCGGACATCTGCCGTGTCACGACTTCCAAGTGAGCGCTGCAACTCTAGGACAGGTAGTGGCTGAAAGATTTGAGCAAGAACCCGACCTGCCGGGAGTCATTATTACTCATGAATCACAGATATTGGGCATGATTTCTCGCGTCAAATTTCGAGAGCAAATGAGTTTTCCCGATCGCGTAGAACTTTACGGGTCACACCCGATTCGAGCCTTGTTAGATTTTATTAGAATTCCGCCTTTGCTGCTTTCGGAAAACTGGAAAGTTGACGATGCCGTCCAAGCGTCTTTCAACAGACACAAAGACTTGATTTATGAACCTATTATTGTGGTAATGGAAGACCAAAGCCACCGCCTTTTGGACGTTCATACTCTGGTGATTGCCCAGTCGAAACTGTTAGCGCAAGCCAACAAACTTATTCAAAAATACCGAGTAGAAAGACACAAGTATTTGGCGCTACTTCAACAAGAGCAGGCTAAGTTTCACGAATGTAATGAGCTTTTAAAAATCCACCAACGTCAAGCAGAAAAGCTGCATACCCATCCCAGTTCCCAGCAAGTAGCACTGGTCAAACAAGCTGAAGAAATTGCTCAAATGAATCAGCGATTTGTGAGGATTGCGAAACTGATTTCTTCGGAAGGTCGCCAAGCGTTTCAAGCTACTTTTCAAGGGGCTAATTCTATTTGCAACAATACAGATAAAATTTTGGGCGTGGGCAAAGCAATAGCTAATGATTTAGAAACGGTTAACCGCACTTCCCGAACCATCCGGGAGGCGATCGAACAAGTCAGGCATTTAGCAGTACAGGTGGCTGTAGTTACCAATCAAATGGGAAGTCAGCCCAGCGGTCTGAGCAAAGTGAGTCTAGAAATTGGCAGACTGGCAAGTAAAACTTTTGAATTGGGGACTCAAATGGAGCAAATTGCCAGTCGGTTTAAACTTCGAGTTCACGAACTCACGGAGGCAGCAAGAGCGGGTGCTAATGTGGCTAAATCCGTGACGATCAAGATCGATCGCGCAGAAATGGCCCTGCTAGAGTTGGAAGAATTAATAGCAGAAAAAAAATTCAATTCATTGACCGCTATCCAAGAACCTTTGGGCGTCATAAAAAGTGTTGCCGCTGATTCTTTAGTTCAAGATATAGAACACGCCGAAGTAGCGGTTTCAGAGTTGGAAGACTTAGTTAAACATCAAGATTCCTCGCAATATCTGATTCAAAAGATTCAGCAGGCGCTGAAGTCCAAAAAGCCATAAAATCCAGCCCGAATCTAATGAAATATTATTAGAGGAAAACAAATAAAATCAAAATAATAATTTACAATTATTCTCTGTCAATAAGACTATTTGTTATACTGAAGGTGGGGAATTTTTAAATTCAGTTGTAAAAAGGCTATTTAATTAGCCCCACAAACCGATAACAAAGTTCCAAGAAGAGTTGGAAGAACAGGTGACGTTTATGAAAATCCTGCTGGTAGAAGATGACACAGTTACAGTCAGTTTGCTGACTCAAGCGCTGAACTCTCACAATTACAATGTGAATGCGGCAGCAGACGGTGAAACAGCGTTGCATTTGGTGCAGGCATACGATTACGACCTGATTGTTTTGGATGTGCTGATTCCTAAACTCGACGGCATTAGTTTGTGTCGAAAATTGCGATCGTCCGGCTGCCAAATGCCGATTTTACTGCTGACAGCGCTAGATAGCAGCAACGATCGAGTCCAAGGTTTAGAGGCGGGTGCAGACGATTATGTGGTCAAACCCTTTAATCTCGAAGAATTAATCGCTCGAATTCGGGCTTTGCTGCGCCGGGGTAAGGCAACTTTGTCGAGTACAAATTTGACATGGGAAAAACTGCAAGTCAACCCGGACACTACGGAAGTAACTTATGCCGAAAAAGTGCTGCACTTGACTCCCAAAGAGTACAATTTGCTAGAACTTTTCCTGAGAAATCCCCGGCGCATTTTCAGTCGCAGCGCCATCCTCGATCGCATTTGGTCGGCCGGCGAATTTCCTCAAGAAGAAGCCGTTACCGCTCACATCAAGGGGCTGCGGCAGAAGCTGAAAACAGCCGGGATGACAGTAGATTTAGTGGAAACCGTGTACGGATTGGGCTATCGGCTCAAAAGTCTGCCGGAGGAGATTGAGAGCCAACAAGTTGGACAGGAAACGGCAGAAACTGCTAAAACTCAAGAGACTTTATCTACTGAATCCAGCGGGTCGAGCCAGGAATTAAACAAAGACGAGCGCCGTCTCAAAGTCTTGAATGCGATTGCCCAAATGCGGGGAAATTTAAAAGCTAATTTTATAGAAAAGATGGCGATATTCGATCGCGCGATCGCTCAACTGAAAAACGGAAGCTTGGAGGGCGAACTGCGCGAGGAAGCCCAGGCTCAAGCTCACAAATTAGTCGGTTCTTTGGGAACGTTAGGGCTGCCGAAAGGTTCGGAAGTTGCGCGCCAGATAGAACATTTGTTCAAGACTGAAAACATCTTGAAACCGGAGACGGCTCAGCAGATTGAGGGATTTCTGCATAAGCTCAAACAGATATTCGATCGCCCGTCGCCCGAACCCGAAGGCGATTTGGTTCCTGCGGTTTCCCAAAAGCGCCGAATGCTGATTGTTGATGATGATACTTTTGGGAGCGATCAACTGAAAATAGTAGCATCCGGTTCCGGCTTTCAGATAGAAGTCGCCAACTCTCCGCAAGCGGCAAGAAATGCGATTTCTCAACAGCCTCCCGACGCGATTTTGCTGGATTTGAGATTTTCCAGATCTCAGGAAAACGGACTTTCTCTCTTAGCCGAACTCCGCAGTGAAAAGCCCGAAATTCCGGTGATGGTTTTTAGCGGACACAATCAATTGAGCGATCGAATAGAAGTTGCTCGTTTGGGAGCTTCGGGCTTTTTACACAAATCTATGCCCCCAGCAGATATACTCAAAGCAGTCGCCCAACTAATCGACCAGACTGGCCCTGCAGAAGCTAAAGTTATGGTGGTAGACGATGACGTGCATCTATTGGCTGCACTGCAAGTGATTCTACAACCTTGGGGATTTCAAGTAACAACATTGGACGATCCTGAAAAGTTCTGGGAGGTACTCGAAACAACTTGTCCGGATTTGCTAATTTTAGATGTGGAGATGCCCGGTTACAGCGGTATCGAGCTGTGTTTGGCAGTTCGCAACGATTTGCGCTGGAGCAAGCTCCCCGTGCTATTTTTGACAGCTCATTCCGAATCGGAAATAGTGCGCCAAATGTTTGTCGCAGGTGCTGACGACTACGTGAACAAGCCGATCGTGAAACCGGAATTAATTGCTCGCCTTCTGAATCGTTTGGAGCGGACTCAGCTCAGAAACAGACTGGCTCAGGCACAGCGCTAATCCCATTTTAGATTTAAAAAAATAAAGAATTAAAGAATTGAAGAACAGGGAATGACTGATGAGATATGGGTTTCGAGCACGTACCTACAGTTGTATTCTTTTTTTAAAATGGGATAACTAAGAGCAAATATGCAGTGCGTGTCCGAAACAAATCAGGAAGCCTTAGCCAAGACTTGGGATTGTTAGATTGTGTGATTCCGACGAGGTGCTGTTGATGCTTGCCCGCTGATCGAGAACACAGGCTAATTTAGAGAAGTATTAATCAGATGAAAGCAATGGTATTGCCCTCAGACACAGACAATCTCAATAACAGCGACTGCGAACTAATTTACGCCCCGGGTTCGATTCAGCCTCACGGCATCCTTTTGGTGCTGGAATCTCCTGTGTTGAAAATTTTGCAAGTTAGCAACAATACTTTTGAGGCGATGGGCCTTTACCCCGAAGAACTTTTGAATAAATGTTTAGAGGAATTTGTCGAGACTGAGGAAATTGAGGCTATTGAAAAAGCTTTATTTGAAAAAGACCAACAACGTAACGGTATCAGATTATCATTCAAAAGTCAAGACCGCCAGTCTTTTTTTGAGGGGACGCTACATCAATCAAATTCCGCATTAATTGTTGAACTAGAGTCGGTTGTTTCCCCAAAAACGAGCGATTGTTTCAATTGTTATAATTTAGTCCAAGAGCCGATCGACAAAATCCACAAAACACCAAACCTGCAACTGCTGTGTCAGACAGCAGTTGCAGAAGTGCGGAGGATGATCGGTTTCGATCGGGCGATCGTCTATCAATTTGATGCCACCGGGGCGGGGGAAGTTGTCGCCGAAGACAAAGTAGAAAGTTTGGAGCCTTTATTGGGACTGCACTATCCGGCTACCGATATTCCCCCCCAGGCAAGAAGCCTCTTCAACATGAATTTAATTCGGTTTATTCCCGATATTAACTGTCAGCCTGTAGAACTAATTCCTCACTGCAATCCGCTGACGGGTAGCCCTTTAGATCTGGGCGCTTCTTTGTTGAGAACAGTTTCGCCTTGCCACGTTCAATATCTCCAAAATATGAACGTTGCCGCTAGCATGACCCTGACATTAATCAAAGATAAAAAACTCTGGGGATTGATCGCCTGTCACCACCCAACCCGAAAGTATGTCAACTACGAAACAAGAACCGCTTGTGAACTGATAGCCAAGTTTGTGAATTTAGAACTCAGCTACAAACAAGATAGCGAAGACCGGGAATATGCAATTTATTTAAAATCTATTTGCCAAAAATTTATCACAGAGATTTCTCAAAAAAACTGCTTTGTAGAAGGTTTACTAACATACCGAGATGAATTGCTGGCCTTAGTGGCCGCTACCGGTGGAGTTGTGTGTGCCAATGAAAATTTAACAACCATCGGGCAAACCCCGGAAGTGGTAGAAATCGAAAACTTAATTGCTTGGATAAAAACTCAAATAAATAATGAGGTTTTTTATACAGATTCTCTCTCAAAACTGTATCCGCCCTCCGAGAAGTTTAAAGAAGTTGCTAGCGGTTTGCTGGTACTTGCCATGTCCGAGATGCAAAATTATTACATTTTGTGGTTCCGTCCCGAAGCACTTCAAACTGTAAACTGGGCAGGTCCACCAGAGGGGGAAATTGAACTTAAACCGGATGGCAGCCGAGTGATGTCTCCTCGCATTTCCTTTGAGTTGTGGCAAGAAACTGTGAGGTCAAAATCTTTGCCTTGGCAGCCGTGCGAAATCGAAATAGCCCGAGAACTTCGAGTTGCTATTACTAGCATTGAGCTGCGGAAAATCAATCAGCAGCTCAGCTTAGCTTTGTCGGCTACCAAAATTGGATTTTGGGACTGGGACGTGCAGAAAAATCGCATAGTTTGGTCGAGGGAACACGAAGAGTTGTTTGGGTTGGCCCCCGGAATTTTTGCCGGAACCGATCAAAGTTTTGCAGCTTGCATTCACCCAGAAGATTTAAAAGGTGTGGAGAATGCTAGGAATCAGGCCCTCGCCCAGCGAACAGATTACTTTCACGAAAACCGCGTGGTTTGGCCCGACGGCAGCATTCACTGGATTGAGGGAAAAGGTAAGTTTTTTTACAACGAAGCCGGCGATGCAGTGCGGATGGTGGGGACAGTTACAGAAATTACCGATCGCAAAGCTAGAGAATTACAGTTGCGCCTGTTGGAATCAGTAGTCACCACCACTAACGACGCCGTGTTAATTACCGAAGCTGAACCGATTGAGGAACCGGGCCCGCGAATTATTTATGTCAACCCAGCTTTCACGCGAATGACCGGCTATACGCTAGAAGAAGTTGTGGGCAAAACGCCACGCATCTTGCAAGGAGAAAAAACAGACCGCGCCAGTCTCCATCGAGTTCGGACCGCTTTGAAAACTTGGCAGCCGGTGCGGGTTGACTCGATCAATTACCGCAAAGACGGGACGGAATTTTGGGTAGAAATGAGCATTGTGCCCATAGCGGACGAAAATGGTGCGTTTACCCACTGGGTATCAGTGCACCGCGATATTAGCGATCGCAAACTTGCTGAAGCCGCCCTCCAACAGCTCAACGAACGGTTAGAAATGCGAGTTTTGCAGCGAACCAGAGAACTAGAAAGCTCTCAAGCAGAACTCCGGGAAAGCGAAGCTTTATTTCGCTCTCTGAGCGAGAGTTCCCCCGTGGGCATTTTCAAAATCGATACTGAGGGGAAATGTACTTATACAAATCCTCGCTGTCAAGCAATTGGCGGCTTCACACCGGCAGCAGCTTTAGGAAAAGGCTGGATGCGGTTTGTTCACCGCGAAGACCTCAAACTAATTCTGTCTAAGTGGTCGGAATCACAATCGCTACATGGGGAATTTTCCTGCGAATTCCGCCACATCCAGCGAGACGGAACCATCCGGTTTTGTCGGCTTAAAACAGCTCCGATTTTTTCCGACAGATCTCAACTAATTGGTCACGTAGGCACAGTCACAGATATCACAGAAAGTCGGGCAATTGAAAAAATGAAAAATGAGTTTATTTCGATTGTCAGCCACGAACTGAGAACGCCGCTTGCCTCCATTCGCGGTTCTTTAGGTTTGCTGGCGGCTGGGGTACTGAAAAATAAACCGGAAACTGCCAAACAGATGTTAGAAATCGCTTCGAGCGATACCGAACGGTTAGTGCGTTTGGTAAACGATATTCTCGACTTAGAGCGGCTCGATTCGAGCCAAGTTATCCTCGTCAAGCAGTGGTGCGATGCCCAGGTTTTGATGCGGAAGTCTGCAGAAGCTGTACTTTCTTTGGCTGCTGAAAATAACATTGATTTGTCGATTTTGCCCGAAACAGCCCAAATTTGGGCTGACCCCGACAGAATCGTTCAACTGCTGGTAAATTTGTTGAGCAATGCGATTAAATTCTCCGCTCCAGGGAGTACAGTAACTGTCAGGGTTAAAGATTTGGGCGATTCCGTACCGGATAGCTACGCTTCACGGGTTTTATTTGAAGTCAAAGATCGAGGGCGGGGGATTCCAGCAGATAAACTAGAAACTATCTTTGGACGGTTTCAACAAGTCGATGCTTCTGACTCCCGCCAAAAAGGAGGTACGGGTTTGGGTTTGGCTATCTGTCGCAGCATAGTACAGCAGCACGGCGGCAGAATTTGGGTCGAAAGTGTTGTCTCACAAGGCTGCAGTTTCTATTTCACAGTGCCTGCACCGTTGGAAGGCGAAGGGGGAAAAAGTTTGGAGGTTTGAGATTGCTTTGATAAGATATCGCGAAAGCTAAAGTTGCTGGAAACGCAGGCGTGTAGGATGATTTTGGGAGGCTTATATGTCGATTTTTCTGTTCAGGGTTTCAGTATGTGATACCAATTTAAGGTGAAGTTGCACATATCTCGATCCCCCTCGCATCCCCGTGGTTGTTGGGGGACTTTGAGAAGAATCTTGTACCCCCCTCTTATTAAGGGGGGTTAGGGGGGTTCAGATTCTACGGGGCCTCATAAAAAAGTGGTATGAGTGGCAAAATATAGCAACCGCGCCCGACAATTAGGACGTTCTTAATTGCTGAAACTCTTAATTTTATTGCTTCTTCCTTTTGCTATATCTGTGAAGAAACCGAGTTGATGAGGCAGGGTGCGTAAGTTTTTTTCAGTTTAAGCTGTTGCGGCATTTAAATTGTCTGTCAAAAAAATCAAAGTTTTGTGGGGTGTCCCGCCCGCCCTGAATATACAATTTAAATTCGCGACATTTTACCATAATTAATTTAAAATTTGAGTTTTAATTATGTCAGCCAAGCGCATTCTGGTCATCGATGATGAAAAAAACCTCTGCAGCGTGATTCAGGCCTGTCTGGAACATTTAGGCGGCTGGATTGTACTAAGCGCGCCCGACGGCAGCCAAGGATTGCTTTTAGCTGAAACTCAACTCCCTGACGCTATTCTGCTAGATGTGATGATGCCGGATATGGATGGCCTTACTCTGTTTGGTTTGCTGCAAAACAATGTGGCTACTCGGGGGATTCCGGTGATTTTCCTGACGGCTAAGGTGCAGGCGATGGATTTGAGCGAATTTGCTGATTTGGGGGTAGCGGGGGTGATTGCCAAGCCTTTCGATCCTTTGAGTTTGGCACAGCAAGTGGCGGACATTCTGGGTTGGGAACCGTTGCTGTAAACTGGGGTAAAATACATCGCAGATAGCATATCAAACTCGGCAGTTGAAACCCCTACTAGACAAACAAAATCGGCCCTGTCCGACGGAAGAATTAATGGGGCCTTAAAGCCGGATGACGATCGGAAACCCGTTTTCTGGTTCCCTTGATTATTGCGAAAATCACGCAATTGTTAGGAAACCGGGTTTCTGCGTCCAGGAAAGTCCTAGTTTTTCCGGCTATGTTCATAATTTCCTCATTTTTTTGATTTAGCTTTGAGATGGATCGGTGATTGGTTAATTTAAACTCTGATTCCCTAGAAGTTCTAGAGATGATCTCAGGGAGTCGGGGTTTTTTGTTACCTGCAAAGCCGATCGGCTATCACCGTATTTACAAGCAGAATAACTCCTACAGAAGTTACGTACACTTACCTCAAGAACGATTTTTTTAAACCCGGAATTATGGATGCAGCCAAGTTTTTTGCTAAAAAACCAGGTTTAAGCCTGCTAATCCAAGATTTACGCCGAATTCCCTGAGAAACCGGCTTTTTTAACCCAGGGTCACAGATGGAACCAAGTTTTTGGCTAAAAAACCAGGTTTTTGCCTAACTTTTGTAATCTCTGCTTCGGCAAAAGTATATTTATCAAAAAAAATGATGGTCTTCATAATTTCCTCATATTTTTTAGATAAAGTTTACCCCAAGCTCTGGATCACAAGGTCGATCGCACTCTCAGCACCATTCGGCTGCCAAAGAGCGAACCTGTTGTCAGGAGAGTTCGGGGCAGTGACGGTACTTTCGATTAACTGATGCCACAGCACCACCAACCTAAATAAGTCAGGAGCTAGGCCCTGCATACCAAACAAACCGGGTTTTTTAACCGGGAAAAACGGAGTTTCTGCGCCACACCTCAAAGTGTTGGCAGGATAACTCAATGCTACAAAAATTAATAACTGAGGATGTGATTCGCGCTCTCGAATAACACCAAAAAAATAAGTAGGTCGTTTGATCAAGAGCAAAACTCGCAATTACCACTAACAGGTAAATCCCAGTCTCAGTTAGTTTTTGAAAGAGTGTGGAGATTTTTAAATGTCTGATCAGCTATCTTATAAAGGTAACAACCAGATTCTGTGCTATTACGCAAATGTTACCAACCTAGTTCAGGTGGTTCGGATTGGGAACATTCCTAATTGGTACTTTGAAAGAGTGATGTTTCCGGGACAGCGACTGATGTTTGAAGCTGCTGCTGAAGCAGTCTTAGAAATTCACACTGGTACGGTGGCAAGTGCTATTTTATCCGACAAGATTCCCTGCTACGTGCTGCGGGTTATAGAAGAGGTAAGTTCCGACTTCGAGCTGGTGATTACCGAAGAACGATTGGCGGTATTAGCCGGTTAAAATTCATGAGAAATCAGACGAGATCGAGAACGACCACAAAAATATTAGTTAACGAGTGTTTGGGGACGGGGAAAATGCAGAAAAATCTTGTCAATATTACCTTAGCTGTAGTCACAGAGGAAGTAGAAATTATCTTGGAGTCTTATCCGAAGCACCCCTACCAACAAGCTTTTTCGCCTTCGGGATTGCGACAAGATTTAATTGCTTATGTGCTTAGCCGAGTTCCTAATAGATATACTGCGATCGACTCCAGCGAGTCGGTGTCAAACCAAACTGTTCAGGTTCGCTGTTCTTCAGAGCAATTGCTGCACATAGAAAATTTGATTCATACTGGAATTCGCGAGGTGCTGCACAGCTATCAGAAGATAGATTACCGCCTGCCTGAAGAAGTTAAATTTGATTCGAGAGTTGCTAGTTGGTTGTGATAGTTTCTGGTAAATGAGGGAGACGCCGAGATTCTCGGCCCTCTCGGTTGGGCGAGGTGGAATTGTGTACTGACTCGATTGTTCAAGACTTTTGGTAATCGCAGCAGCAGTTGCACGGGCCATTGGGATTGACAGCACAGCGCAGAATTTCCGATCGAGCATTAAAGCGACAGCTAGCATCTCCTATAACCCAGATGCCGCTTACAAAAGTTCTTTCCGTCGGCGGTGTGGCCGACTGCACGTACAGGGCAATTTTTTGCAGTCGGTAGCGACCGGATTTGAGTTGATAGCGGTGGTGGCGTTCCAAGACAGCGTAGGTTTCTCCCTCTAAATCTAGATAGTTCCCCGGTTGTGGCGTCCAATCCAGCCGAATGCTACCTAAATATTGGCGGGGGTGAGAGAGAATCACCTCTACGGGTAAAGTATTTTGTTCCATGTGGCGGTGCGTTCGCGAACTGAACTAAAGGGGCAAATAGTTGACTAAACCGACCTCTTCTTGATCTAGAAAGATAACTTTTTCTAGAGAGAGTAATTTCGGTTGAGGCGCTAAGCTTAACTATAGAACCTTTGGCGATCGGCGGATAGCCGACTAACCAACAGCGCTAGAAAATAAACTTCAATTCGCTTGACGTAACTAAAGTTAAGTTCGATTAGGCTTTATAAAGCAGTACACGCTGATGATATCGCAACTCACAGGTTCGATCGATACGCGGTTGAGATTGGTGAACATATTTTAACGGTTGGCAGGACTTGGGGTGCTTCGGGTGCGTTTGTACTGAGGACTTCAGTCCTGTGATTTTTATGAGAACTTCAGTGCTCACTACAAACCAAACCGGATTTTTGGCAATCAAAATTCCCAAAAATATGCCATTCCTTCCATGATTCCCCAAGCGCAAGCAGAACCAGCTAAATAATGATTTTCAGTGCCGCATTCGCGATGCCATTCTAAGAGTTCTGACATAGCATTAGCGACGATTACTCCCCGGACATCCTGTTCAAACATATTGATATCATTGCCAGAATCACCGCAAACTAATGTTGCATCAGATGGAATTTGTAGGCGCTTTTGTAAATAAGTAAGGGCATTACCTTTATTGCTAGTTTGCGGTAAAATATCCACATCGCGATTGCTGCTAAAAATGATTTGACCTGGCAGTCTCGATTCAGTTAACTTTTGCTGCAAAGTCTGGACAATCGAACTATTTTCTGCTGCTGGTTCTAGACAATAACTGATTTTCCAAGGATTTTGTTCTTTTAGGGATTGGGGTTTAAGCTGGGAAAACTGCTGAGCTAAAGAGGCGATCGCCATTTTATCCCAGTCTTGAGAAAGATATTCCGCCCAATCTAAGTCGAGGGTTCCGTCTTGGTAAATTTCGCTGCCTACACCTGCGATCAAATAGTCGGGTGCTAGCAGTTGCTTTTGGGCAATTAATTCGCAAGTTGAAGCATAAGAACGCCCGGTAGCGTAAACCAAACAAATTTGCGATCGCTGTGATTGCAGGCGCTGGTTGAAAACTTGAGTTGCTTCGTCATCTCCGACTAGCGTGTTGTCTAAATCTGTAACTAATAAAAACTTCATTTGGGGAATTAGTCAGGAGTCAGTAGTCTTCAGTCATTAGTGATTGGGAATTGCTCGCTTCCTAAAATAATTTTAACTATTTATAAGAATTTGTTAAACCCACTACATTTATAAGCAAGCTTATCGGTTAACATTGGCCAGATTTAATTTTCAATAAGTGGTGTGAGTTTTATGGTGAATAATGCAACCTCCGTTAAAGCTTTTTGGCTGTCTTTCTTGATTTCTGGTGCTGCAGTGCCTTTGGGGCCGATCGCAGCAACAGCTCAAATTCAGGATACCTCAACTCCAGAAGTTGCGCTAGAAGCGAGTGCCGTCCCGGAGGCTACCCCAGACGCAGCGCTGGCTGCAGTTAAGATTGAGATACCGCCGTTAGCGGCGATTACCGCAGCAGAGACTAACTCCGCAGTCGATCGCGCTTTACCCGACACAGATACAGCATGGGTGAATAGCGCTTTACCCCAAACAGATGCAGCAACAGTCGATCCGGCTTTACCCGAAACAGATGCAGCCACAGTCGATCCGGCTTTACCTCAAACAGATGCAGCAACAGTCGATCCGGCTTTACCCGAAACAGATGCAGCCACAGTCGATCCGGCTTTACCCAAACAAGATATAGCAACAGTCGATCCGGCTTTACCCGAAACAGATGCAGCCACAGTCGATCCGGCTTTACCCGAAACAGATGCAGCCACAGTCGATCCGGCTTTACCCGAAACAGATGCAGCCACAGTCGATCGTGCAACAACAACCCCAGAAATAACGGAGGCAATTCGCGAATTGCCCCCACAGAAGTTAGAAATTGCAAACTCTCCTCAGTCTCAACAAGTTGCTGAAGCCAGCAAAGTTGCCGACATCAGCAGCGAGACGGGCAGCGCTGATGACCTCAGCATACAAGAAGACGCAGCACAAGTCACCTCTGTTTCCCAACTCTCCGACGTGCGGCCGACAGATTGGGCTTTTCAAGCCTTGCAATCCTTAGTAGAAAGATACGGCTGCATTGCGGGATATCCAGACGGCACATTCCGAGGCAATCGAGCAATGACTCGGTATGAATTCGCCGCCGGATTAAACGCTTGCTTAGACCAAATTACCAAACAACTTGGCGGTTCTACTGGTAATTTAGTCAAGCGAGAAGATTTACTTGCTTTGCAAAGATTGCAAGAAGAATTTGCAGCAGAATTAGCTACCTTGCGCGGTCGAGTAGATGCTTTAGAAGCCCGCACTGCCGAATTAGAAGCCAACCAATTTTCAACTACGACTAAACTAAACGCATTTGCTTGGTTTAATCTGAGTGGAGCTTTTGCGGGCAAGCGAGTCCGAGTTGAAGCAATAAATGGAAATGCTGCTCCGCTCGATCGAGTACCCGGACGCGATCCTGTCACCAACAGACCGATCGTGCAGAGAGTGGACGATCCAGAAATTACTTTCAGCCACTTAATTTGGTTAACCCTCACTACTTCTTTTACAGGGAAAGACCAATTGGTTACACAGCTAGCTGTAGGTAACGGAAATTCACCAGCCAATCAGTATACTTCTCCGGGTCTTTTTAATACCTTTGGCACTCCTTTTCTAGACCAGACTGCTGGGGTGAATTCCAATGAAGTTATCCTGCGAGAACTTTATTATCAGTTCCCGGTTAGCAACAGCTTGCAAGTAGTAATCGGCCCCAGAATTAATTTCTACCGCTACTTTGACAACAATAATTTTAGCTTTTTCGTGGACGGTGCGAGCAGTTTTAATTCTAACAATAGCACTTTGTTAACTGCTACCAAACGCGGCGCAGGTGCTTTGGCTTTGTGGGATATCAGCCGCCGATTGAAACTGCGTGTGGGCTATTTGGGCGAGAGTATGGAATTTTTGCCCTCTTCGGTGTTTAATTCCGCTTCCAATCCGTCTCAAGGCTTGTTTGGTGGGACAAATACGAGTACCGCCGAACTAACATTCAGTCCGAGCGATCGGGCAAATTTGCGGTTTTTGTACAGCCGTTCCAACATCCAGCAAATTGGCGGGCTAATTGGAGCACCGAATGGCAGGCCGATTAACGGTTTGGCAGATGACGGTTTCGGTGGCCGTCTCGGCAATGCTACTGCCAATACTTATAGCTTTAATTTCGATTGGTCACTCAGCCGCCGTTTCGGTCTTTTCGGCCGCTACGGCTACGCCGAAACCAATATATTTCCCAAGACTGACCGACCCGACGGCACGATCAAAACTCAATCTTATATGTTAGGATTTGCACTTCCTGATTTATTCAAAAAAGGAGCTGTGTTTACTGCCTCATTTTTAGTACCTTTTGACGTTACTGGTGGTCGCAGGTTTCTGGTTTCGGGCGGGGGGAATGGTGGCAAACAGTACGAAATTGAAGCCACTTATTATTTGCCTGTCACCGAGAATATTTCGCTCGTACCGGCATTTTATGCGATCTGGAATGCCAATAATTTCGATAACAACCCGACAATTTTTGTGGGCAATTTGCGGACTCAATTTAGTTTTTAAGTAAATTAGGACTTACTTGAACCTAATTATAGTATTTTTCAGTTGAGTCAGGTACACATTGGTAATGGGTAATGGGGTCCTGACAGCAGAGTACCTGACTCAGTTTAAAACTGCTATATTTAGGGCGCGCATTACGCCCCTTACCGCATTATGTAGGGTGCACCTGGAGCACCTTACCGCGCTCTTAGTAGGGTGTCAAACCACTGATACCAAATCCGCGTTAAAAACCCCTTGATAAGACTCGGCGATAGAAATCGCTACTACACAAACTTTCGTTCCTAGCTGAGAGGGACTAAGAAATCAAGGGGGTTTTTAAGCCGAATGCGGACATAATTAATGGACATGATATCAAATCCGCTAGCATCGTCGGGCGTAAAATCGAGTTAACACTCCATACTCAACCATCATTCAGTTTTTCGACTGACAGTTAACAGCCAACAGTCAACAGCCAACAGTCAACAATCACGGACGGTGCAACCGGAATTGACCTGATATCCTGATTAGCGTCGTCCTGATGTCAACGAATTGGAATTTCGATGATAAATTCACTACCTTTACCGGGTTCTGAGAGGCACTGCAATTTGCCGTTGTGTTTTTCAACGACAATTTGGTGCGAAATTGATAAACCCAAACCTGTGCCTTTACCTACGGGTTTTGTGGTAAAAAACGGGTCAAACAAACGCACGATCTGATCTTCGGGAATGCCCAGACCGTTGTCTTTTATCCGAATTAAAATGCTCTTGTCATCAATCGTTTCAGTTTTAATGGTAATAGTAGGAAAGATAGAAGTTCCGGTGTCTTTGGCTTGGCTGCTGCTTTCTTCCAAGGCGTCGATCGCATTTGCCAATACATTCATAAATACCTGATTTAACAGTCCGGGATGACAGTTTATTGGCGGCAGTTCTCCGTAGTCTTTAATCACTTTAATGCCCTGCCATTTGGCCTTGGCTTTCAGCCGGGTGTTCAACATTAACAAGGTACTTTCTAAACCTTCGTGAATGTCGGCCGTCTTGATTTTCGCTTCGTCCGCCCGCGAGAAATTGCGAAGAGTTTGAATAATTTCTACAATGCGCTCGCATCCGGTCTGCATAGAACTGAGCAATTTTGGCAGGTCTTCTGCTAGAAATTCTAAGTCTATATCCTCGGCTTGTTGCTGAAGTTTTGCAGGGGGATTTGGGTACTCTTCTCGATACACTTGCACGATTTCTAACAAGTCTAGAACGTAGCCTCGGACGTGGCAGAGGTTGCCGGCGACAAAGCCAACTGGGTTGTTAATTTCGTGGGCAATTCCTGCTAGCACCTGTCCGAGGGAAGACATTTTTTCGGTTTGTACTAACTGCATTTGAGTTTGCTGCAAGTCGCTCAAAGCTGTTTGCAGTTCTTGAGATTTTTGCCGATCGCGATCGGCGGCGGCGGCCCGTTCTTCCTCAACTCCGATCGCCCCGGCAATAATTCCGATCAGCTTGCAGTCGGCTTCTGTGGGCGCGATCGACTCGGTGTTGACAACGCACACCGCACCCACGTAATTGTCGCCCAGCCGCACTGCTTGTCCCAGATAGCTTCGCAGTTGGTAGCGGATGACAGCGGGATCGGTTTGGGCGTAGATCGTGTTCTGCAAGTCAGGAATGGCAACAGCCCGATCGCTTCCTTTGCTGCATACGTCGGTGCAGATGCGGCCCTCGGCGCGATCGACTAGCGGGTAGTCCGGCGGCGCTTGCCAACTCGCGATCGCGTGCAGCAGTCCGCCACCTAAGCGGCTGTAGATGGCGCAGCTTCCGCCCAAAAGCTCGCCGGCTAAGGATGTCAGCCGCTGGATGTTCTCAGCAGCGTCGGTGGTGAATCCCAAAAAGCACTCGTTGATTTTGCTGAGGCGGTACTCTGCTTGCCTGCGCGCCGTCATGTCGCGGGAGTTGATCACAATTCCTTTCACCGCGGGGTCTGCTAGCAAGTTGATGCCGACACCTTCAAGAAAACACCAAGAACCGTCAGCGCGCCGGAACCGGCCTTCTAGGGCCATCGGATCGCCTGGATTGGCCATCAGTTTTTCGCCGTCGGACATCACCGAGGGCAGGTCGTCAGGGTGGATCAAATCGAGAGCAATTTGACCGGCGAGTTCATCGGGTTCGTAGCCCAAAACTCTTTCTACAGAAGGGCTTTCGTAAACAATGCGACCGCTGGCGTCGAGAATAGTAATGATGTCGGAACTGTTGAGAATTAGCGATCGCCACTTAGCCTCATTTTGGAACAAAGCTGACTCGGCTTGTTTGCGATCGGTAATATCCTCTACCATTTGCAAAATAAACTGTGGCGTTCCCTGACTGCTGTCGATGACAGAGGCGCTGAGGCGTCCCCACCTGATGCTGCCGTCTTGGCGGAGGTAGCGCTTCTCGATTTGGTAAGCTTCGCGGGAGCCCGCGACCAACTGTTGGCGCAACTCCCGCGAAACTGGTGCGTCTTCCGGGTGCGCGTAGTCGTCAAGGCCGACACCCCGCAGTTGAGCTTCCGAGATACCTAACATAGCTTGAAATGCCGGGTTAGTGGCGATCGCAACACCTTCGAGGGTAGCGACTACCATGCCGATCGCAGCGCGTTCAAAAATTGCCCGAAACCGCTGTTCGCTGTCTCGCAAAGCTGCATCCGCTGCCACTTCCTGGGTGATGTCCCGCCCCGCCACTGCCAAACCTTTGCGCGAACCGTCGGGGTTGAACAGTGGCACTTTCCGCACTTCAAACAAATTGCTGCCGCCTGTGGGCAAGGAGACAATTTGGCGGCTGGAGGTAAGAGTGCCTGCTTGCCAGGTGGTTTCGTCGGTTTCCTGCCAAGTTAGCAGGATTTCTCTGACTCTGGGATCGGCGGCGGCAGCGAGTTCGGCAGTAGTTTTGCCCTGGTAGTCTGCGGTTTCCCAGCCCAAAAGTTGGAGGGCGCAGTCGTTGGCAATCAGCCAGCGCCCCTCGCTGTCTGTGAGGTTGATTGCGTCGGGGACGGCGTTAATCGCGGTTTTGAGCCAGTATTCTTGATTTCGCAGTGCTGCTTCGGCGCGCTTGCGATCGGCTATTTCGGCGACGGTTCCTTCGTAGTAAAGGAGTTCGCCATCTTCGTCGCGGACTTCGCGCACGTTTTCCGAGATCCAGGTAGTGCTGCCGTCTTGGCGGCGGACGCAGGACTCAAACTCTTTCAGGGAGCCATTTTTGCCGATTTCTGCCATGAAGGAAGCGCGGCGGGTGCGATCTGCGTAAAGGTTTTTTGCCGAACATTTTGCGATCAGTTCAGACGGGGAATCGTAGCCGTACATTCGGGCGAGTGCCTGGTTGGCGCTGAGGTAGCGCCCGTCTGGGGCGGTTTGAAATATGCCTTCGGTGGCGTTTTCAAAGATGCTGCGGTATTTTGCCTCGGCTTCTTTGAGGGCTTCTTCTGCTTGGAAGCGATCGGTGATATCAGATTGGACGCCGATGAAGTGGGTAACGAGCCCGCTGCTGTCGCGCACCGGCGAGATGGTGAGTTCGTTCCAGAAGGGGGTGCCGTCTTTGCGGTAGTTTTTCAGAACTACTTTGCAGTCATGCTGTTCTTTCAGGGCCACGCGGATTTGATCGACGGCAGCGCGATCGGTATCCGGGCCTTGCAGGAAGCGGCAGTTCTTCCCGATTATTTCGCTGCGATCGTAACCTGTAATCCGCTCGAAAGCCCCGTTGCAGTAGACTATAGGCTTGTCCGGCTGGGTAGCGTCCGCGATCGCGATGCCGTTGCTGGTAGCTGCCAGGGCGCGATCGTACAGCCTCCATACTTCTTCTATTAAATTCGGTGTGCCGCCAGTACGAGTCGGCGATAGCGTTTCCGAAGGAATGCTTATATCTATCTGCATGAGTTTCTATAAATTGAGTTTATTGTAGATCCCGACTGGCAGCACATCCTAGAGTTTAACAGAATTGCCTGTTTTCCACAGGCAGAAGTTAGAAGGCTATTATGCAGAATTTGGGCGGTAAATCCTACCTAAAAAAAATCTGGCTTCGCTCGTTTTTTCCTATTTGCTTCTGCCTTGTGCCTTCTACCTTCAAAGGAATCCTACTTGTTAATTTATAATAGCTGTTCCAGGGATCACTCTATCTTTGGTATGGTTTGCTTGGCAGGGTTTGGGCGGATTACAAGTTCGGGCATTTATTTTTTCAATTAAATAAAAAATTACTTATCCGGATCTAGTAAAAAAAAATTAATTAAATACTTTATAGTTAAATGATTCCAACTATTCTCTCAAACAAACCGAGGAAAAATTAATTTTGAACGAACACAGCAAGTTCTGAAATATCGTCGATCGCGAAAGTCGGTTCTAGGGCGAGACACTGAGCGCGATCGCCATATCCGTAAGCCGCCCAACAAACATCAATCCCAGCATTTTGAGCAAACAGCAAATCAATCGCTGTATCGCCAACCATTAAAATTTGACTGTTATCCAATTCCGGGAACAGGGGTTTAATAATCGAGTGAAAAACAGTCGGATTGGGTTTCGGAGTTATTTGTCCGTTATCACCTAATATCAAATCAAAAAAACTGTGAATTCTCAAACTCTTTAGTAATACATTAACAAAAGTAACCTGTTTGTTGCTGAAAACTCCCAGGCTCAATCCAGACTTGCTCACCAACTGCAACACTTGCTTTGTCCCAGGAAATAAATCTACCTGCTTTTCACCTTCCGTCCGATAATAAGAGCGGTAAGTTTCAACCCATTCGGGAATTGCGCTTTCCTCGATCGCCGGATGGAGGATTTTAAAACTATTTGGTAAATTGATGCCGATCGTACTTATAATAGTATCAGCAGCAGGCGGGGCAATATTGTAACTTTCAAAAGTTTTGGTAAAGCAAAATACAATAGCTTTGTGAGTAATTGCCAAAGTGCCGTCGAAGTCAAAAATAATTAACTTGTACTGACTCATATTATTTAATTTTTTCTATATAGCAACCGGGGTTTTCCCTCACATAATAGCATTATTAATCTTTCCTTTCCCAATTTTAAGTATAATTTTTCAACATTCAAGAGGTCAACATGAGTGTCACCGAAGAACCAGAAATTATAGCCTCAGATTTCCCAGACCACACTCAATTACCAGACTCAGACGGTACTTTTGTAAAAAATTTTCAAGAACACCCTCAAAGCATCCTGTTAACAACATCAATTAGACCGATTTTAGAGCAAGTTCATCGGGACAGACAATACTGCATCGGTCAAGATTCCGGTATTTATTGGCGGGTGGCCCAACCCCCGGAACCGCCAGAAAGAGGAGCCGAAGCACCTGATTGGTTTTACGTGCCAGACGTGCCGCCAACTCTTGACGGAAATCGGCGCCGTTCCTATGTAATGTGGCGGGAATTAATGCCGCCTCTGATTGTACTTGAATTTGTTTCTGGCGATGGCAGTGAAGAAAGAGATAGGACTCCTCGCCAGGGCAAATTCTGGATTTACGAGGGGATAATTAGACCTGCTTTTTACGGCATTTATGAAGCCAAAAAAGCACAAGTTGAAGTCTATCATTTGGTAGAGGAGCGCTTCGAGTTAGTCCCACAAAATCAGCGCGGACATTACCCGATCGCACAAATAGGAGTGGAATTAGGCATTTGGCAAGGGGTTTATCAGGGCGTAGAGCTGCCTTGGCTGCGCTGGTGGGATGCTTCCGGGAATTTGCTGCCGGCGGCCGAGGAACGGGCAGAACAAGCCGAATTAGTGGCAGAACGAGAACGACAAAGGCGCATAGAAGCTGAGTTGCGAATTCAAGCTTTGGAAGCGCGTTTGCGAGAGTTAGAAGGAGGCTAAAATCAGAATCAAGAGGGCGGGTTTATTAAATTATTGGTTGAGAGACTTAAATGGCTGGTAAAACCCGCCCCTACCACATATTTTTTGTCGTTTACGCAGATATTTTTTCTCTTTTTTCCGGTTTGTCGTATGGGAATTTTAAAAATTACCACTTCTAATCCAGAAGCTGCTTGTATTATTTGATAAGTATTTTGTAGCTTTGTGTAGAATCTATGGCACTAATTGTTCAGAAATATGGCGGAACCTCGGTTGGCACAGTCGATCGCATTTTGGAAGTAGCCAGACGAGTTGTAAAAACAGCACAGCTCGGCAACTCTCTCGTTGTCGTACTTTCGGCGATGGGCAAAACCACCGACGGTTTAGTTAAACTCGCCAAGGAAATTTCCCCAAATCCCAACAAGCGGGAAATGGATATGTTGCTCTCCACTGGGGAACAAGTCTCGATCGCACTTTTGAGCATGGCATTGCAGGAAATGGGACAGCCCGCAATTTCCCTCACCGGCGCCCAAGTTGGCATTGTCACCGAAGCCGCCCACACCCGCGCCCGGATTTTGCGAATCGACCCAAATCGGCTTGAAAGCCAGTTAAAAAGCGGTAAAGTTGTTGTGGTTGCGGGTTTCCAAGGCATAGCCGATGCCGGAGAATTGGAAATTACCACCTTGGGCCGTGGCGGTTCCGACACAACCGCAGTAGCCTTAGCAGCAGCGCTGCGGGCAGACAGGTGCGAAATTTATACCGACGTGCCCGGAATTCTGACTACAGATCCGCGCTTGGTTGCCGACGCCCAATTGATGGACGAAATCACCTGTGACGAAATGCTGGAATTGGCGAGTTTGGGCGCAAAAGTCCTCCACCCGCGCGCTGTAGAAATTGCCAAGAATTACGGCGTGTCGCTGGTAGTGCTTTCTAGCTGGAGTGACGCCCCCGGTACGCGGGTAGTGTCCCCACCCCCGCAGCCGCGGCCTTTGGAGGGCTTGGAGCTCGCAAAAGCGGTGGATGCGGTGGAATTTGACTTAGATCAGGCGGGGGTGTCGCTGCTGCGTTTGCCCGATCGCCCCGGCGTAGCTGCGCGGTTATTCGGTGCGATCGCGCAACAAAACCTCGATGTAGACTTAATTATCCAGTCAATTCATGAAGGAAATACTAACGATATTGCCTTCACCGTGACGAGAAATTCGCTGAATCAAGCTGTCGCGGTTGCTGATGCGATCGTACCCGCCCTCGGCAAGAATTCTCGCCCAGAATTGGGAGAACCCGAAGTGAAAGCAGAAGAGCGGCCAATAGCTAAAGTTAGCATTGCGGGTGCGGGAATGATCGGTCGTCCGAGGGTAGCGGCGCAGATGTTTAAGACTTTAGCGGATGCGGGAATTAACATTCAAATGATTTCCACTTCCGAGGTAAAAGTTAGTTGTGCGATCGATGCCGAAGATTGCGATCGGGCTGTTGCCGAACTCTGCAAAACATTTGATGTCGCCAACTCCCCTATAGGGCTGCATTCATCATCCCACAAACCGCCCGCAGTCCGCGCCGTTGCGTTGGATCTCAATCAAGCGCGTCTAGCAATTCGCCAATTGCCCGATCGACCAGGAGTAGCAGCAAAACTGTTCGGACTTTTAGCCGAGGAAAATATCAGCGTAGATACAATCATTCAGTCGCAGCGCTGTCACAATATCGACGGCATATTAACTCGCGACATTGCATTTACCGTAGCACAAATTGACGCCGAAGCTGCTAAAAACGCCCTTGAAAAAGCCGCCCCCGACTTTGGATGGGGCGAAGTAGCAGTCGATACACAAATCGCCAAAGTTAGCGTTGTCGGTTCCGGGATGGTAGCGCATCCGGGAGTAGCGGCAAAGATGTTTGAAGCGCTTTCCCGCCAGCAAATCAACATTCAAATGATTGCCACTTCCGAGATTAAAATTAGCTGCGTTGTGGATGAAGGACAAGGAGTAACTGCTTTGAAAGCAATTCACGCAGCCTTTGAACTTGCCGGCACCGAAAAAATTCAAGTTCCCGCCTAATCAAGTAGGGAAACGGCACTGCCGTGTCCTTACAAAAATCGAGGAGACGGCAATGCCGTTTCCCTACCTCAATTAATTGTAGGGAAACGGCATTGCCGTCTCCTAAATTTGGGTAACTTTAGTCCTTATCTTCAACTTCTTGTGAAATTAAAGTCATTGCTTGATTAATAAGTGCCTCTTGATTCACTAACTGGGACAATTCTCTTGGTTCATAACGCCCTTCTTCCACTTCTAGAGAAGCTTTGTTAATAGCTTGTCGATACGCCATTTCTAAAACAATGAGTAACTCTTCTAGAGGCAAGTAAAATCCCGCGCCTTTCGGTCGCTTATTTTCCTCCTGAATTTCTAGAACTGAGTTCCGAATCGAGATATCCCAAGAGCGAGTTGTGCGATTTTCAGCTTGCTGTTTAATCAGATGCAATAGTAAAATCACTGCATAGCTGCGAATAGTTTTAATGATGTCTTTTTTGCTCATTTCTTCTAGTTCTTCAACTATAGCTAATGACCCAGGTATATCCCCTTTTAGCAGTAAGCTTTTTAAGGTGAGTAATTCTTCCATGACGACTATATCTATCTTGGGTGACTTATATTCTAGCTCAAAGTTAGCGGTTGGTTAATGCTAAAATTGTTTAATAACAAAATTAATCTCAAGTAATAGTGTTAACTAGAGTCCCAACTGATTGCAGAAGTCGGGAGTCGGGACATCTTTGTAGTTCCTTCTTTTCATCATACAATAAGTTTTGACTTAATATTTCTTTTGCGATCGCCTCCACAACCGGTACACAAACCGAATTCCCAATTTGCTTGTAACTTTCCCCCGCACTCGGATAACTATTAAAATCTTCAGGAAAACCCATAAGACGGTAACATTCCTTCACCGTCAACTTTCTCACCATATCTTGCTCAGGAATGTAGATAAAAAACCTGCCCGATGTTTCTTGGGAAGGAATAGTCGGATGCACTCCATCTACCGAATAAATGCGATTAGGCTGTCTGTGAACTCTCGATAAATGTTCTGTATTCGGCCTCACGCCAGTTTTCCAAGTACCTTTATTTCTGTAACCTACAAACAAAAGTCCCGAATCTTGCTTTCTGGGAGACTCAATTAAAGTATACTCGGATTTGTCCAATATTTCAAAATCCCCTGTCTCGTCTAGAAATTCCCTGAGTTGCGGAGGAAACTTGCTTTTAAGTCGAGAAAAATTAAATTCTTTACCTTTAGTTGCAATAATGAATATTCTTTCACGATGTTGAGGAATTCCAAAGTCTTTAGCATTCAGCATTTTGTAATTCACGCTGTATCCCAAATCTTCAAGACTAGCAATAATTACTTTTAATGTATTTCCCTTGTCGTGATGGATTAAGTGCTTGACATTTTCGAGAACGATAACTTTAGGCTGCTTGATTTTGATAATTTTACAAATCTCGAAAAATAGCGTACCTCTAGTATCTTCAAAACCCAGCTTTTTGCCACAAATGCTAAAAGGTTGGCACGGAAACCCTGCGACTAAAATCTCAAAGTCTGCTAAATCGGTGGGATTAATTTTACTGATATCGGGAAAAGGAACATCAGCGAAATTTTTCGTGTAAACTTGTCGGCATTGGCTGTTAATTTCGCAGGAAAAAACGCATTTAAAGCCTATTTTTTCAAAACCTTGTCTGAAACCTCCTATTCCTGCAAATAAATCTATAAAATTCATTTATAATTTAATCCCAAAAATTACTCAGCCCAATGATAACAGATTTTGTTTCTCTCTCTTCTTTGACTCTGTGTTCTCTGCGTTCTCTGCGGTTCATTATATCAATTTCAACAAGTCTTGCTACAGTCCTCAATCTTATACCAATCGTTAAAAGTTGCAGAACCCCGCGCCGGACACGGCAATGCCGTGTCCCCACAGATATCGCGTAGAATGTCGATCGCCCGAAACTTCCCCCCGCATTCAACCAACCAACCTGCCAAACTTGTCCCGCAGCCGACTAAACTAGAAATAGCAAAAAAAATATAGCTATTGTTTACTTTCTTTCACCAACCATGAGTCAAACCTTGGAAAACCTCACCGCAATTGATGACAAGCTATCCAAACGCCACATCGACCTCGATCCCGGCGGCTACTTCATCATCTATCTCGATCGCGAAACCAGCTTAATTTGTGCCAAACATTTCACCAACATCATCGACGATCGAGGCCTCGCCGTCGATCCCGAAACTGGCAAACCCATCCCCGCCCGTGGCAAAGTAGAACGCACGGAGGTCACACTTTTTACCGGCAGAACCGCCAAAGAACTTTGCGTCAAAATCCTAGAAGAAACCCGCCCCTGTCCGGTGACAATGTTAGATCACGCGGCTTATCTGGGACGGGAATTTGTGCGGGCAGAAATTGCATTGTTGAGCGATCGCGAATACGTTCAAGATTAGTGCAGCCCTGCCTTAATTTCTTGACAAAACGGTAACTTATCAAAGTTAACAGCACCCGATCACGAAAAACCTTGATACCAGAAATAAGTCACCATCGGAATCACTGTCGCCAACACCAACAGCACAACCACAACAACTGTGGCATTGCCTTGATCTGTTTCTTCAGCTTTTTTAAACGTGCCTTCAACTTGAATGTTGTCAACAACTTCAGGAGGACCCGGATCGGGTTCGCCCGACAAAACAGTTGCAATGCGCGTACTTGCAGCCGAAAATGCCTCGTTGTATTTATTCGCTTCCCGCAGTGGCACTTGCACGGTTTCCCCAGCCACACTCTGGGCAATTTCATCGGTTAGCAGGGATTTCACCCCTTCCCCCGTCCGAATTGCCGCACTGTTGGTAACAGTGTCGAGAACGAGTAAAATTTGATTAGTCTGGTCTTCTTTTGTGGGAAACCACTGTTCAAACAGTTGGTCGGTGAAAGTGGCAGTCGTTTCGCCGTAGTCTAAGCGGTGGATGGTGACAAATCTGACTTGTTTCCCTGTTTTGTTTTCCAGGTTGTCGAGCACGCTGCTGATATTGCTTTCGCTACTGCGGCTGAGCACGTCGCCTTTGTCGAACACCCAAGTTCGATCGCCCGCCGACAACACCGGTATTTCGTAAACGCCAGTCGCCAATGCCGGCAATACCGCCATCTGGGATGCGATTAGGACGATCGCGATCGTCGCCGCCAAAGGTTGGAGATATTTTCTCCAGTTAAATAATTGCTTCAGGAGTCGGGTCATGAGGTTAACCGTAAAACTGACTTTTTTCCAAAAATACTATAGAAACCCCCGTAAAATTCATTTTATGCAGGGCAATATTTACAATTAGCTCGCCACTGGAACTCCCCGCCCGATTATTTTAGGATTCTAACTATGGAACCAGCAGACACTTATAAAGGTTGGATTATTCAATCGCAGAAAGTCTTCTACGTCGAGGTTTGGGATAGTCGCGGCAACCGCCACGTCGCCGTCCAAAATGCCAAGACTGAGGAGGAAGCTTTGGAATTGGCCAAAAAGTGGATAGACAAATATGAGTCAAAACCCGGAAGAATGCCGATCGACGTACCCCATCCTTTCGGAGACATGATCGATATGCCATTTTAATTCAGTTGACGGTTGACTGTTGACTGTTAACAGTTAACATTTCAGCTTGTCGGCTGCTCTACTAGAGACAAAACCTCTTCAAATCGAGCAATTATTGCAACTGACACATCCGAAGAATAGGCCAGTTGCGTTTCGGACTGCATTTGTCATGAGATAAAATTACGAAATTCCTCGCAATTTCTGCGTATTTTCTACCAAACTCCGAGTAAATTCGTCGAACCTTTCAGACAGTTTTTCATCCAACAATTTACCATCAGGACTAAAAGCTTTCCAAGCTTGTCCGATCGCAATTTGTTCGGGAATTACCCAAGCGTGTACCCATCTCAAAATGGTTCGCAAATCGTTGAGTGCGTTGCTGTTAACTTGCCCTCCCAAAACGCTAATCGCACCCGCAACTTTCCCGTCCAAATGCTCAAAACTCATCAAATCCAGGGCATTCTTGAGAGCACCGCTGACGCTACCGTGATACTCCGGCGTTGCCAAAATCAAGCCGTCGGCTTGCTTAACCGCATTCTGCAGCTTTTCCACATCCGGGTAATCGAGATAATCATTCTCACCGTTGCAGAATGGCAGATTGAGCGATCGCAAATCGAATATTTCAACTTCCGCGCCCAGGGCCTGCGCCCGTTCGGCTGCCACCTTCAACGCTAACTGGCTGTAGGAGCCAGCCCGCAAACTTCCACCAATGCCGACAATTTTTACCATAAAGCTTAAAAACAATAACTGCTTTACTAAAGCGTACTCATTACGAGTATGATTAATATAGCAAGTTCGATCGGCAACTGTCAAGTAAAGTTTCCGATGTAGAAAATAGAAGGAAGAACAGAAGGTTATGGGTAAGAGGGGTGAGTGCTCATCAGCCCGGTCAGGGAAAACAGACTCGGATCGTTCACAAGCGGCTATTTTCAGGGGTTTCTTAAGATGCCCGCGAGAGATAAACCCATCCAACACCCGCCATCTTGTTAAAATAAATGAACGTAGCAAACCACAAGCGGTCAATCTTGGCAGTCTTCAACCTTGGGCAAAGCAATATGAAAAATTCTTGGAAACACGCATGGCTGGGGCATCTAGCTGTAAACAAAGACAAATCGAGCCAGAATCCTAAAAAATCAATTCCAGGACGGAATCTTTGGCGCATCCTGGGCAGTTTGGTGATTTCTCAAGGAATATTGCTCTCGACCCCGGTGTTTGCCGAGAGCGCGCCAAACACCATGAGTTACAGCCAACTGATCGACAACATAGAAAAAGGGCAAGTCAGTAGAGTCGAAGTAGACGAAACTCAAAAAACTGCCAAGGTTAGGCTAAAAAATCAAAAAAGCGATCAAACCCAATCAGTTAGTCTGTTCGACTACAACAACCGAGAACTGTACTCGCAAATCCGCGCCAAAAAGATTGACTTTGAAGTCAAACAAACAGCCGACAACGCAGCGGCAGTCAGTTTAGTAGTAAACTTGCTAGTGATTTTTGCAGTGTTGGCAGTGTTGATGGCAATCCTGCGCCGATCGACCCAATCTCAAGGAAATGCCATGAACTTCGGCAAATCCAGAGCGCGTTTCCAAATGGAAGCCAAAACCGGCGTGATGTTCGACGACGTAGCAGGCATCGAAGAAGCTAAAGAAGAACTGCAAGAAGTCGTAACCTTCCTCAAAAAACCCGAACGCTTCAACGCCATCGGCGCCAAAATTCCCAGAGGAGTTCTGTTAATCGGGCCTCCCGGAACCGGTAAAACAATGCTGGCAAAAGCCATCGCAGGTGAAGCAGCCGTCCCCTTCTTCAGCATCTCGGGTTCGGAATTTGTCGAAATGTTTGTCGGAGTTGGCGCCTCCCGCGTCCGCGACTTGTTCCGCAAAGCTAAAGAAAATTCGCCCTGCATCGTCTTCATTGACGAAATAGACGCCGTAGGAAGGCAGCGTGGCGCTGGTATCGGCGGCGGCAACGACGAACGCGAACAAACTCTCAACCAATTGCTGACAGAAATGGACGGCTTTGAGGGTAACAGTGGCGTGATTGTGATTGCAGCTACTAACCGGCCCGACGTACTCGATACCGCCCTGCTGCGGCCCGGCAGGTTCGATCGGCAAGTAACGGTAGATTTACCCAGTTACAAAGGGCGTTTGGGGATTTTGCAAGTTCACGCGCGCAACAAAAAACTCGACCCAGAAGTTGCCCTAGACACGATCGCCCGCCGCACTCCCGGCTTTTCCGGCGCTGACTTGGCAAACTTGCTCAACGAAGCAGCAATTCTCACTGCGAGGCGTCGCAAAGACACGATTAGTAACTTAGAAGTTCACGACGCGATCGACCGGATCACGATCGGGCTTACCCTCAACCCGCTGCTGGACAGCAAGAAAAAGTGGATGACAGCATACCACGAAGTCGGACACGCCCTAGTCGCGACCATGCTCAAAAATGCCGACCCGGTGGAAAAAGTAACGATTATTCCCCGTTCCGGCGGGGTCGAAGGCTTTACTAGCTTTGTGCTCGACGACGAAATGCTCGACAGCGAAGGTTTGAGGAGTCGGGCTTTGCTGTTAAACCGAATTAAAGTAGCTTTGGGGGGACGGGCGGCGGAGGCCGAAATTTATGGCGATGCTGAAATCGACACCGGTGCTGGTAGTGATCTCAGAAAAGTTAGCAGTCTCGCGAGGGAGATGGTAACGCTTTACGGAATGTCGGATTTGGGGCCTGTGGCTTTGGAAAGTCCGAACAATGAGGTGTTTTTGGGTCAGAACTGGAATTCGCGATCCGAGTATTCCGAAGACATGGCAATCAAGATCGATCGCCAAGTCCGGGAAATTGCCTTTGAGTGCTACGAAGAAGCTCGCCGAATTATCCGCGAAAACCGCGCTTTGGTAGACAAACTTGTCGAAGCGCTGTTGGAGGAAGAAACGATCGACGGCGACGAATTCCGCCAAATTGTCGCTCGGTACACCGAGTTGACAAAAAAAGAGTTGGCACCAACGTAAAGAGTCAGTTGGCAGTTGGCAGTTGGCAGTGGTCAGTGGTCATTAGTTATATCATGTCCGCCTAATCGCTTACGATATGTCCGCAGGGAGTGAAACGAAGCAATCGCAATGTTTCTGCGATTGCTTCTCTACGGTCGCAATGACGTTTAACCGGACAATTTATTATTGGTAATAACTGTCAACTGTCAACTGTCAACTGTCAACTGTCAACTGACAAATTAAGATTGTTGCGCGTACATTTCCCGGAGTACCAAAGCCGGGTCTACCCAGCGGCCGCCGTACTTCAATCCCCAGTGCAAGTGAGGCCCACTCGTGCGGCCGGTCATCCCAACTCTGGCAATTCTCGCACCCGCAGGCACTGTTTGACCTTGCCAAATTTGCACGGTACCTTCGCGATCGGTATAATAACGCCCGCCGTTAGCCGTTAGCACTCGGCCTCTAAGGTGACAGTAGATGTGTTCCCAATTTCCCGATCGCACCACCATACCAGTGCCGCACCTGCCATCTTCCCAAACTTCCACAATTTGTCCGCCCCACCAATTGCGGATATAGCTGCCTTCGGGGGCGGCCAAGTCCAAACCGTAATGAAAATCCCCGCCACGGGGGCCGAAGGCGGAAGTGTATGTTTCAAAGTTTTCGACTGGAAAAGAAGCTTCTTGCCACAAATTACCCGTCGCTACTCTGCTTGGTAAGCCTGACTGAGCTTTGACCACCTGCTGCTGCAAATAAGGGCTGATCAAAATAATGCCGATCGAAAGTGCCAGCAGCAGCATCTGTCTGAAACGAAAAAAGCGTTTTACCGTCAGCGGGCCTCTAGAGTCTTGCAGGATTTTTTTCACGGCTCAAAGTTAAATGTGTGTGGGAGTTTGCGTTGTCTGTTAGGCTCACATCTTGCACCCTTGTCAATAAAGCTTTCAGGGGCGGGCTTTCCGGCACGTTCCACAAAAAAATCATTTTTTGTGGAACGGGCATCTTCCCCGTTTCTGAGAAGGGTGCAAGATGTAAGTTATGCCAATTCGCTGCAAGATTGGCTTTGAGCTCTACCCGCGATCGCGAATCAGTTTAATAACAACGTGTATCTTACTCCATCCAAAACCCGTGTCAAGGCTTCCGGGTAAATGCCCAGGGGTGATAAAAAAAAATTGGCCGAGGAATTCCTGCTGCGGTTGAATTCGATCGAGCTTTTGCTTGACACTATAGTTAAGTTCGGGGATTTTGGAGCTCATCCAACATCTCAAATTCATAACACATCAAGCAATGCTTACTGAAATTTTTCCTTTTAGTTTTGCCATAGACGCAACTGCGATCGCCGGTGCGTCCTTGTGGTCTTTGGCCCTGTACTGGGGCCTGTCGCCCGTGACAGAATGGGTAATCCTGCAACTCAACCGCTGGATGAATTTTGCTGAGAGATCCCTCTACACCTCGGAAGCCGAGTTTGAAAGAACCCGCCAAGCCAGAGAAGCCCAAAATGCCTTTTACGCTTCGCTGTTGAGTATTGTGCCCTTTTTGATTGTGGGGGGATTGTGCAATTGGGGCGTCGAATTGTCTCTGGGCACTGGTTGGGCGGTATCTATGGGTACGATCGCCTGTATTGGTGGCGGCGTGTACGAGCTCGGCCGCCGAGACGGCGAGGAGTCTTAGGGGATTTTGGATTTTGGATTTTGGACAGGACTTACGCGCAGGTAGTTAGAAACCTGGTTTTTGCGACAATATTTCGTTGTCACCCGCAGATTCGCTAAAAAACCCGGTTTCTGTTTCTTTTCTCGAAGCGCGTAATTACTGTATGATTGTCGCTCAAAAATTAGGATGTAAAGCTATAAAACTAAAGTGGTTGATACCTGCAATTATCTCATCTTTTTCGATGGTTATTATTCCTGCGAAAGCGGCTGAAACCAGGTGCGGATGGTTAATAAATCCCACGCCTGCTAACTGGTATCTCAAAGACAAAGATGCTCAGTGGACTATCTCGGCGCAAGGGGGATATCAAGCCGGAGGAATGAACAATATTCCTCCTTTTAACGACGATGAATATGTCAAAACTAATGTTAATTATGGATATGGATGTGCTTGCTTAAATGTGGTGACAGATAGAAATCGAATAAGAATTACCACGATACAAGGTGGTGAACAATTACCACTCTCGACTTGTCGAAAAGATCCGAATTTGCCAAAAATTCGTTAGTTGTGGCGAAACCATACAATTTTTTTAACTCTGTCAAATGAACTTTCAACCCGAATTAACATCATTAAATCAAGCCCGCGCCACATTTAAAAAAATTTGGGGATACGACGACTTTCGCCCGCCCCAAGCAGAAATTGTCAGCAGTTTGCTAGCCGGAAAAGATACACTTATAATTATGCCGACAGGTGGCGGCAAATCAATCTGCTTTCAACTGCCAGCTTTGTTGCAAACAGGCTTAACTTTGGTAGTTTCGCCGTTAGTCGCATTGATGGAAAATCAAGTACAAGAATTGCGCGATCGCAATCTGCCCGCTTCCCTCCTCCACAGTCAATTGCCAACAGCACAGCGCCGACAAACTATGCAGTCGCTGCAACAAAATAAATTAAGATTGCTGTACCTGTCTCCCGAAACATTACTCAGCAAACCTGTTTGGGAAATTATCAGTCAGCCACACATCCAAATTAACGGTTTAATATTAGATGAAGCTCACTGTTTAGTGCAGTGGGGTGATACTTTTCGACCAGCTTACCGCCGTTTGGGAACAGTCCGGCCGGCTTTGTTGAAAGGTAAACCAGCAACCAGTAAAATTGCGATCGCAGCTTTCACGGCTACCGCCAACCCGGAAGCACAGCAAACAATCAAAAATGTCTTGCAACTGCAAAAACCAGAAGCCTTTCTGCTAAGTCCCTACCGTTCTAACCTGCACCTGCAAGTGCAAACAGTTTGGACGCCGAGAGGACGCAAGCAGCAGTTATTAAATTTTATCAAAGCTCGACCAAAACAAGCAGGTTTAGTCTATGTCCGCACCAGAAAAGATAGCGAAAGCTTGGCTGATTTGTTGGAAGCAGCAGGTTATGAAACAGCAGCATATCATGCAGGTTTAAGTCCAGAATCACGGCGAAAAATAGAAACAGCTTGGCTGAACAATGAGCTAAAATTCGTGACTTGTACCTCAGCATTTGGGATGGGAATTAATAAGCCAGATGTCCGGTGGGTTGTTCATTATCAAGCACCTTTGCTATTATCGGAATACATTCAGGAAATTGGTAGAGGCGGACGCGACGGCAAATCGGCGATCGCCCTGACATTGATTAGCGAACCTACGGGTTTGCTTTATCCCGAAGATAAACAAAGAGGGCAATTTTTTCAAGATAAATTGCGATCGCAATACCGAGAAGCTCAGCAATTAGCTAAAAAACTGCCAGTTAAAGGCGATATAGAAGCAGTTTCCCGTGAATTTCCTGAAAGCGCGATCGCCCTTTCAATCTTGCACAGTAGCGGACAATTAACATGGCAAGATCCTTTTAATTATGCGATCAATAAATCCGCACAGCAAAAAGGCGAAAAACAAAACTTTACCGCAGCGGAAGAAATGGCTAAATATCTAAAACATCGCGAGTGCAGGTGGCAATTTTTGCTGCAAGCTTTTGGGTTTGCCAAGGAAGCTACATCAATGCGCTGCGGCCACTGCGATAATTGTCGATAGAATTGACGATTATACTCAAACGACTTAACCACTCCGACCAAAGAAACCGGGTTTTTTACCCAGTCTGCGGGCCCAAACGAAGTATTGCTGTGAAAAACCCGGTTTCTCGCTACCCGTGCGATCGCGAACTAACTCACAGATGTTATGATTAACATATTTGCTTTACACACTTGGCAAAAAATAGTAAAAAGTAAATGATAGAAACAGACACTGCGGCACAGATTTACACAGTAGAAAATACAGAGGAATTCGATCGCAGTAATGTCAATCAGCGATTAGATATTTGGCTGTCAAACCAGATACCGGACTTATCCCGATCGCGAATCCAAACCCTCATATCACAAGGCAACGTTAAAGTCAACGACGAAACCTGCACCTCGAAAAAAATATCAGTAAAAACGGGCGATCGCATCCACCTCACTTTACCCGAAACCCAGCCCACTTCCTTGCAGCCGGAATCAATTCCCCTCGACATCCTCTACGAAGATGACAGCCTAATTATCATCAACAAACCAGCCGGATTAGTCGTCCACCCAGCCGCCGGACACGCAGACGGTACATTAGTCAACGCTCTCTTAGCCCACTGTCCCCTAGCAGAAATAGGCGGAGTTCAGCGGCCGGGAATCGTGCACAGATTAGACAAAGATACAACAGGTGCGATCGCGATCGCCAAAACCGACCTTGCCCACCAACACCTGCAAGCCCAACTCAAAACCAAAACCGCCCGCCGCGAATATTTAGGCATAGTTTACGGCACTCCCAGCACCGAAACAGGCACAATAGACCTACCCATAGGGCGGCATCCCACAGACCGCAAAAAAATGGCCGTAGTACCAGTAGAAAAAGGCGGTCGCCCCGCAGTTACTCACTGGACAATCAAAGAAAGAATCGGCAACTATTGCTTAATGCACTATCAATTAGAAACCGGCCGCACCCATCAAATTCGCGTGCATACAGCGGAGATAAAACATCCCATTGTCGGCGATCCGATGTACAGTTCCAACCGTTCGATCGGCGTCAATTTAACAGGACAAGCTCTCCACGCATGGCGGCTGACATTGCAGCATCCCGTAACAGGAGAATTAATAGAGGCGATCGCACCTTTACCCGATCAATTCAACACTTTGTTAAAAATATTGCGGTTGCGGGCTAATATTTGATAATTGGTATAGCAGTGACCAAAGCTGTTATGACAAGTCGCCATTAGGCGTTGAGAATTTTATCTACCTTGATTGCTTTGTTCAACAGTCCCTCCAGGATATTGTTTCTACCTTAAATTTTTTTAATAGCACAAGTATCACTTAGATGCTAGTGCAAGTCTGGGATGGTATTGCTGTGTGCAAATTTGTTGATGTCCAACATATCGATGTAGCTCTTGCTCTCATTTTTCCCAATCTTATCTACTTTGATAGGTGCGATCGAGTTCTTGCAACCCTGACACCAGATTGCCCAGTTCCATGACGTAAACCCCCCTAATCTTCTTTGTGTTGCTAAAACTCACCTTAGCATCGCTAAATACAACTACTGGAGTGACCTTGGTTAACTTCTTAGCTTTCTTGATAGCTGTGACTTCTTTGGCAATCTGTGCCAGAAAGTCTTTCTCAAAATCTCTCAATTTCCCGTAAGATAGACGCTTGAGCACATCCCCATCCAACAGAACTACGGTTGAGTGAGACTTCACATCAAGGATAAAATTGACCCCTTTAGGCGATCGCAGCCACACATCGATATCGCCTACTTCCGGCAATCTTAAGTTGTACTCAGCTATCCATCCAGATTGGATTAGGGACTCCAAAACTTGCTGAATCTTTTCTTCACCACAGGCCCCTTGGTCAAATCTCTGAGACGACTTCCAAAACGTTTTGCCGTCCTCAATGAACGGAAGGGCGATAAATGCCCCTATCAAAAGAGCCGCGACCAAAAATAAAGGATCAAAAGGTGCTACCGCGTATACCAGCAGTGGCAACAACACCAACCCTGTTGCCGCACCGTACCTGTATAAGGCTTTGGTACGAAGCTGTTTAGCATGGCGACGCAATGATTTTCCAGCACCTTCGTTATATTGCGGCTGCATAAATGCACCTATGCACTTATAGTTAACAATGGGAAAAGGTCGAATTATTTTTCTTCCTTCTTCCTTCTTCCTTCTTCCGACGGACATCGGACTGACATCCGTTACATCCGTTACAGAATCCGTTGCCGAACTTCTTTCTTCCTTCTTCCTAATAAAAAAAATTATGAGTCCCGAGTTTTGGATTCCAAGTTTATCAAAAAACTCAAACCTCAAAACTCAAGACTCAAAACTCTCTCAGCCTAAAAGCCGATCGATTCAGTTGATCGCCCGACACAAATAATCGCATCAGGGCAGCATCAATTACCGGCGACGGGGAACCATCGTGTCGATATTGATATTAGCTAGAGGCACGCGCTGCGGCGGAGTAGCAGGCATGGGCATATTGCGCGCCATACCCAAATAGTTCGACGGATCGCCAGCCTTCGGTTGCTTCTCTTGAGGAACAAAACGGCGCACGCCAGTCTGCCAGATGATTTGCGGGAAGCCAAGCTGCGAACGGTGGTACTCACCGTAGCGAGGCGTCTTCAAGTTGAAAGGAGTGTCTCCTCCAACTCGCTGAGGCAAAATTCGGCGCTGTTGGTAAGGTACGGTATCGTACCCGAACTTATCCAGGTACTCTTCGCTATTGACCAACTCGTCAATAAAGCCTTGAGGCCCCTTATTTGCTACAACGATCGACCAAGCAATCTTTTCGCGCTCGCTGTACACATCCCGGCCCAAAATGCGCTGCACGCACATTTCTACAAACCGGTAATTGCTGTTAGTTTGATAATTCCGCTCCAAGAAAGGAGAAGAAGTCGCCAAACCACGAATAAAGTCCCGCACAGTAATTTGGCCGAACTTGAGTTGCGACTCCAAAGACTTTTGGCGGTTGCTCTTGAGGATTTGGTGTTCGCTGTAAATCTGGCGATATCCAGCCCAAATCAAATTTTCGATGTCTCCAGACGAGAGCACATTTTCAGTTGTGAAAATTCTCGGCTGCTCGTCGCTCCCTGTTTCAAAACCAGCAACGCGCTGGTTTTGGCTCTTGGGGGCGTAGCTTAATAAAGGTAGCGCCACGTTAAAATCTCCGTTATCTCAAATTTCAGAAATAGTTGACACCGTGAGCTGCCAGCATAACGGATACAACTAACCAACATACAGATTAGGGGATTCCCGCAATCTAAATCTGATTTTCCTGAATTTTTGCAACAATCTGTAACATTTGTTGACTTTGGGGAAGGAAGAAGGAAGTTCGGCAACGAGCAATGTACGGGATGTAACGGATGTCAGTCCGATGTCCGTCGGAAGAAGGAAGAAGGAAGAAGGAAGAGGGGGGAGGGAAGTTATGCAGAAAGAAGGCTCGTTCCCCGGAAACGGGCAGGAACGACACTCGGCGAGGCTCTGCCTGGTCAAACAGGAGGCAAACGGCTCCGACCAAGCATTCCCAGGCAAAGCTGGGGGAACGAGCTTAAGAGCTGGGGAACGAGCTTACAAATTACCAGCCCAGAGCCGAATAAAACTCGCTGGCGGGTACTTGATCTCCTGCTGCTTCTGATGTTGCATCCGAGTCTGGTTGCACCCGAATTTCGGTACAAAAAGTCGATGTGCTGAAACCGCCAAAGCGCTTTACGGTACTCGTCCGCATCCGCACGTTCGGATTAGCAAACCAGAAACGCTCGATCGAACTCATCGTCTCGTATTCGGTAATCAGCAGCAGCCCATCCTCATCATCCATCTCAAAACGGCCAGCCACCGGCACAATTTCTGCATAGCCCCGTTCGCGCAACATCAAGCCCTGCCGGGGATTTTCAGGATCGGGGACGATCGCGAACACCGTAGACCCTTTATGATTCTCATCATCCTTATCCCACGCCATCGAGCCGTGCCAGGTTACAAAAGCTCCCCCAGCAGCCCGGCTCGGATCGACTTCGTGCATCTTGCAAATCTCCGCGACTCGCGCGTCATCTGCGGCCAGCGCTGTTACCTGAATATTTGAATCCCCAATCTCCGCTTGACGAAAAGCGAGATGGTGAGTGCTGCGCTGAGAACGCCACTCCCCAGCACTGCTTTGAAAAAACTCCATGGCATCCATACGAACTAGCTCCTTTGGCTTAGGCTTCCCTGTCTTTACGCCTTTTTATGATAAAGCTCCCCCCACTTAGATGTACTTTTGCTACACAAATTAGTCTCAAAATGTCTACTTTGGACATATTGTCAAGGGAATGTTATGATAGTTTACAATGTAGGAGACACAACAAATCCTGCGAAACGTCATTCCGATCAATTTCGCATCAATCTCAGCAAACTGGAGGAGCGATTTTATGGATATGCCTACAACCAGCCTCAGCATGGAACAGCAGTTCAAACTGCAAGTGCTACGCGAAGAAGTCAAAAGGTTAAGCCAAGACCAAGCTCAGGAATATTTGCTCGAAGTTATGCGGCAAAACATGGTAAAAGAAAACCTGTTCAAGCATTGGATGAAGAATATGTGAACTCTTCGAGCATTTCTTCACAAAAATCAGTGGCTTGTATCTGCAAAAAGTACGATCGAGCTATTAAACATAAAACTCAGAATCCCGCTTTCTCCAAAAAAGCGGGATTCTAAATTCAGAAAAGTTTTACGCAGTTTTTTTGTTGCTACCAAACTCAGCAAATTAAATGTTTTTAGTCTCTTAAAGAGGGACGATAGTTTGTGTAGCGACAGGCTTCAACCTGTCGGGGACTCAACCAAAACGGCCACTCACATAATCTAAAGTAGACTCTTCCTTCGGACTTTGGAAAATGACCTCAGTCTTATCACACTCCACAAGATAGCCAAACCGCTTCCCATCGTCAGAAAGTTTTGCATTGAAAAAAGCAGTCAGGTCAGAAACCCGAGAAGCCTGCTGCATATTGTGAGTAACGATCACAATCGTATATTTTTCCTTGAGTTCCCGCATCAACTCCTCAATCTTAATCGTAGAAATCGGGTCAAGAGAAGCGCAAGGTTCATCCATTAACACTACATCAGGATTAATCGCGATCGCCCTAGCAATACACAAACGCTGCTGCTGACCGCCCGAAAGAGAAAAACCGCTTTGCTTCAACTTATCCTTCACCTCATCCCACAAATAAGCTTGGCTGAGCGATTTTTCCACCAGCTCATCCATATCTCCCTTATAATTGTTCACCCTCGCACCGTAAGCAATATTGTCATAAATCGACTTCGGGAAAGGATTCGGCTTTTGAAACACCATCCCAATCTTGCGGCGCACCTCCACAGCATCAATATCAGGATCGTAAAGATTTTGACCCTTGTAATCAATTCTACCTTCTAACCGAAAACCGCTAACTAAATCGTTGAGGCGGTTAAAACATCGCAGAATTGTACTTTTACCGCAGCCAGACGGCCCAATCAAGGCAGTAATACGATTTTTAGGAATCTCCATTGAAACATTTTTAACTGCGTGAAAAGCGCCGTAAAAAATATTGATATTTTCTGTACGCAAAACTGTTTCCGTTTGCTTGTCTAAATCCATCATCATACAGGTAACAATCCTCTGAAATTTTACTCAAAATCTGGGTTACATTCGGCCTTCACCATAACTGCATGAATGCCTTTTTAAAACTCACCCTTTAATACACTTTTTTGTGAGTAGCCCAGCGAGAAAGAATACTCGTCAATAAAACCATAATCACCAAAATCAAAGATGCAGCCCAAGCCAATTCTTTCTGTGCCTTAAAAGGAACCGTTGCAAAGTTGTACACCAAAACCGAAAGACTCGGAGTTGGCTTATCAAATCCTGCCGGCCAAAAAGGCGAATTTAGCGCCGTGAAAATCAAAGGAGCAGTTTCTCCAGCAGCGCGAGCAATTGCCAGCGTCACACCTGTTAAAATAGCCGGAATTGCCGCAGGCAAAACCACCTGCAACACCGTCTGATAATTAGAAGCACCCACACCAACCGACGCCCATCTAATATCTTGCGGGACGATTTGTAGAGCTTCGTCAGTAGTCCGCACAATCGTCGGCAACATCAGCACCGCCAGCGCCGCGCCCCCTGCAATTGCCGAAAAACCTCCCATATTTACCACGAACAAACCGTAGGCAAATACCCCGGCAATAATCGAAGGAACGCCGCTGAGGACATTAGTAGCAAAGCGCACCCAGCGAGCAATTTGACCGCTGCTGAACTCCGACAAATAAACGGCTGCCAATACACCAAAAGGAACAGCAATTAAAGAAGCAATTCCTACCGTCATCAATGTACCGAGAATTGCATTAGCAATACCGCCTCCCGATAGTCCTGGCGGGGGTGGCAGCTTGGTAAACAAGTCTAAATTTAGGCGATTGAAACCCTGTACCGTGACGTAGGAAAGCACTGCAAACAAAGGTAGCAGAGTGATTGCCAAAGCAGATCCAGCCAGTACAGTCATCCCCAGACTAAACAGCGCTTGCTGGCTGTTTTTAACCTTCTTCAAACTGCCTGTTTTCGATACCAAACGATTCTCATCGGAGACGCTATTTGACATAAACTAAAACTATGTAGGAAATTGCGGCTAACTTCTAGTTGTACTTCGCTCTTACTTGAGAAACAATCCACTCAGCCAAAATATTAACAATCAGCGTCAGAATAAACAGAATTAGCCCCGTGTACATCAGAGCCGCCACTTGCAATCCCGAAGCTTCGGCAAATTGATTTGCCATCAAAGAAGCAATAGTATTTGCCGGAGCTAGCACAGAAGCACTTAACTGATTGGAATTGCCAATTAACAGAGTTGCGGCCATTGTTTCTCCCATCGCGCGACCGAGCCCGAGCATAATTCCGCCGACAATGCCGGAGAAAGCAGCAGGTACGAGTACCCTAAAAATTGTTGTCCAGCGAGTTGCTCCCAAACCTAGAGATGCTTGCCGCAATTCGGGCGGGAGACTTGCCAAAGAGTCGCGGGAGATAGCAGTAATAATGGGCAAAGTCATGATTCCCAAAATTACTCCGGCTGGCAACATTCCCGGGCCGACTGGCGGAGTGCTAAAAATCGGCAGCCATCCGAAGTTACCGTTGAGAAACTTTCCGACAGTGCTAATAATGGGAATCAATACAGCAATTCCCCACAAACCGTAGACTACGCTGGGAATGGCAGCTAAAAGTTCTACTAAAAAAACCAAAGCTGTACGCACTGGCAGCGGCAAAAAATCTTCACTTAAGAAGATGGCAGTCCCTACTCCTAATGGTACTGCAATTAGGAGCGCGATCGCCGAACTGACGATCGTCCCGTAAATCATCGGCAGCGCACCGTACTCTTCTTTAACCGGATTCCAATCACTACCAAACAGAAAGCCCAAACCGTACTGTTGAATCGCAGGTAAAGCCCTGTAACCAACGGTGAGCGCGATTGCCAGCAAAATTACACCAACTCCTATTCCCAAAATCCGAGTCAGCCAGATAAAGCCTTGATCTAAGGATTTTTCTGCCCCAGAGCGCGATCGGCTCTCTGATTGAGCGCTGTGATCTGAAATCATAGAAAAAAAACCAAATATATAGTATCGAACAATAGCCTGTTTCGGAAAAAGCTAGAAGGAAGCAGAAACAAAGACCATAAATAAAATCAAAGAGAGGCGGGTTTATTAATCCCCTGAGTTTTCAACAAATATTTCTGGTAAAACCCGCCCCTTGTATTTTGAAAGAGGTAAATCGCCATTTACCGCCCAAGCGGGGGCGGGTTTATCAGATTATTGATTTTAGGCAATTATGGTTTGTGAAACCCGCCCCTACACAGATGCACCGATTGTTACATAGAAGAGGGGCGGATTTATTAACCCCCTGACTTTTTAACAAATATTTCTGGTAAAATCCGCCCCACAGAAATATCTCTCTTCGTTCTTCCTGATTTGTTCCCGCACGCGCAATGCCGAAGGGCTTTTTTCCCTCTGACAACGGACAACAGTCAACAGTCAACAGTCAACAGTTACTATTTGGCAACCTCAATCTTGTAGTCTGGGCTGATGCCGTCAGCGGCCGCGGCTACTTTTTCTCTAACGTTTTGGGGCAGAGGAACGTAGCCCAATTCGGAACTAACTTTTTGACCTTCAGTTAAGCCGTATTCAACCATTGCCTCGATGGTTTTGGCTTTGTTGGGGTCAGCAACTGTTTTGGGGACGAGCATCCAAGTGTAGGTGACAATTGGATAGGATTGAGCGCCTTCGGGGTCTTCGATAAATGCTCGCAGGTTTTCCGGCAGCGGCACAGTCGCTAAAGCTTGAGAAGCTGACTCGTCGGTAGGTACTACAAATGTGCCTGCTTTGTTTTCCAAAGATGCAAATTTGAGATTGTTGTTTTTGGCGTAGCCGTATTCTACGTAGCCAATGCTGCCGACGGTTTGCAGGAGTTGGGCTGTGACGCCTTCGTTGCCTTTTGCGCCTACGCCTACGGGCCACTGTACTGTTTTGCCGTCGCCTACTGTACTTTTCCAGTCGGGGCTGATGGCACTCAGGTGTTTGGTAAAGACGGCGGTTGTACCGCTACCGTCGGAACGGTGGACGATGGTGATGGCTTGGTCTGGCAATTTAGCGCCCGGGTTGGCCGCTGCAATTCTGGGATCGTTCCAGTTGGTAATTTTACCGGCGAAGATATCTGCGTAAACGTCTCTGGGCAGTTTCAGTGGTTCGGTTAAGTCTGGCAGGTTGTAGCCCAGGACGATGCTGCCGGCTGTCATGGGCAGCAGTATCACGCCTTTGTCTGCTGGAACTTTGGCGATTTCGTCGTCTTTCATGCCGGTGTCGCTGGCTCCAAAGTCTACTGTGCCTTTGGTAAATTGTTCGACTCCGGCCCCGCTGCCTACGGATTGATAGTTAATTTGTACTTTGGGGTTGATTTTGTTGAAATCTTGAAACCAACGCTGGTACAGGGGGGCGGGGAATGAGGCGCCTGCTGCGGTGATGGCTACGTCTGAGGCTAGGGCGAGTTTGGTGTTTTCCGCTGTGCCGGTGGCTGCAACGGGGGAAGCTGCGGTGTTGCCGGGGGTGGAGCTGCTGCTTGGGGTTGTGCTTTCGGTGCGGCAAGCTGCTACACTGAGGACGATCGCCATAGCCGAAATTGCTGTAGTCAGACGGTGTGGATTAATCAAGTTGAGACGAAAAAGCATAGGTATACAAAAGTTTCGATCGTTATATGGGTGTCCCGCATCAGCATAGCGCGCAAAAGTAAAGGTTAGGTTAAGAATCTTTACACTTAATCCCTATTTAATATTAATTAATATTATTAATTAATTGATGAGCTTGACAATTGTGATTTTATAAGATAGAGGCAAGATAGATTTGTACGGAAACAAGCAGTCGATCGCCCGATCGCGAAAAATTCTCCATTAAATTATCACAAGATCGAGGCTTGAGAACCAGAAAACCATACAATGGTGGTTATTTTGACAGTAGTGCTAGTATTAAGAATTTAAAAGCTGCGGGCATTGAAGCTTGCATCTGACAAATACATTCTGACGAATGCTGTTTGATGATATAGCAACCGCCCTCACGGTTAGGACGTTCTTAATTGCACAAACATAAACGGTCGATTGCAACTTCGGTCTTCCTTCTTTCTTCTGCTATAATGCCTGCTCCTATTGAATTAATCTGGGCTGTTATTGGTTTGCTTCTGACGATAGGAGGCACTTTTTTGCCTGCATCTGTCACAATTCCGATTGGGTTGTGGGACGATCGAGGACTTCAGGCGTACTCTTTAGGTGTTACCTATCAAATTGGAGCCGTTTTGCTAGTAGGCTGCATGGGGGGGAAAAATGCTGCGGCTCTCTCGCAAATTGCCTATTTGGCATTAGGATTAACTTTGTGGCCAGTTTTTTCTCAAGGCGGCGGCATCGGCTATCTCAAAGAAGCGAGTTTTGGGTATTTGCTGGGTTTTGTGCCGGGTGCTTGGGTATGCGGCTGGGTGGCTTTTAAGGTGGCTTCGCGGCTGGAATCTATGGCTTTTAGCTGTTTGTGCGGTTTGTTCACTGTTCACGCGATCGGCTTAATTTATCTAATTTTTACTTACTGGCTACCTCCGGCCAAAAAAACACCTTTATTCGATGAGATTCTTAAATATTCGGTTTATCCCATGCCGGGACAATTGGCGGTAGTTTGTGCGATCGCAGTGCTGTCATTTACGTTACGCCGCTTGATGTTTTATTAATTGCGAAGGAAGAAGGAAGTTCGGCAACGGATTCTGTAACGGATGAAACGGATGTCAGGATGAAGGATGAAGCATGAAGGATGAAGGATGAAGGATGAGGTAACTGGTAATTGTGCAAAATAAGGTTATACTATACATTGCGAAACGGGAGAGTCATCTCGCTGCGGCTCGGATTGCTTTGCTGCACTGCATTCTGCTTGCGATGACAAGTGAGATTGGAGTAAATTCTCTCATGCCCGATGCCCCATTTTCTATTGCTTAATTCATGCGTTTTAAAAGAAATCCCTTGTTCTGGGTGGCTGCTGTTATCAGTTTAGTTTTAGACCACCTGACTAAGTTTTGGGTGGTGCAAAATTTTGACTTGACAGTTCCTCCGCAGACGCAGCCACTGTTACCCGGGGTGTTTCACTTCACTTATGTTGTTAATACCGGTGCGGCTTTTAGTCTTTTCAGCAATGGCGGGGCGATTTGGTTGCGGTGGCTGTCTTTGGCCGTTAGTGTCGGATTGATTGTGTTGGCTTGGTTCGGGCCGCGAATTAACCGCTGGGAACAAGCTGGCTACGGTTTGATTTTGGGGGGAGCACTGGGGAACGGGATCGATCGATTTGTTTCGGGCCACGTTGTAGATTTTATCGATTTTCGGCTCATTCGGTTCCCGGTATTTAATCTGGCGGATGTGTTTATTAATGCTGGGATTATCTGTTTGGTGATTGCAACTTTTCACAGTGCACCGCCTACTCCCAGAGTTCAGGACGATCGCAATTCTATTTCAGAGTAACTTTGAAGAAGTCAATCGATTTTAGATTTTAGATTTTAGATTTTAGATTTTAGATTAACCCCCCCACGGGCTGTACCGTTCTCAGGTTTATCGGATGCCGAGCTTTTTTTGCTTATCCACTGATGAATCCGGCGGCCTGGCAACCAATTGCTTTCGGTCATTTGTCCCTTGTCTTTTACCAGAAGGTATAGGTGTCAACTTAAGGTTAGAGTCATTTATGAGCTATAATTATATTTTTTATTGCTAAGGCTAAACTTGCCCGCGATCAAAAGCAATTTGGTCACAAACTCCCAGATTTATCCGTGGGAGAAATTTCATAATCTAAAATCTAAAATCTAAAATCTAAAATCGGATGACTCCTAATCCATTTGCCCAAGAACGCTTACTATTTGCCCCAGCAACCCCCGATGCTGATGCTATCCCGACTATTTTTGCTTTTCCCAACGAGTACACGGTGGGTATTACCAGTCTCGGCTATCAGATAGTGTGGGCAACTTTGGCTGTGCGATCGGATATTGAAGTGGGCCGTTTATTTACTGATATCCGCGAACAACTTCCCCGACATCCAGAATTACTGGGATTTTCGCTTTCTTGGGAACTAGACTATGTAAATATTCTAAATTTATTGGAATCTCTAGAAATTCCGATTTGGGCGTCACAACGAACTGATAATCATCCCATCGTCTTCGGCGGTGGCCCGGTTTTTACTGCTAATCCAGAACCTTTTGCCGATTTTTTTGATGTGATTTTGCTGGGAGATGGCGAACATCTCATAGACAATTTTATTGATGCTTATAAAGAAGTTCGTACCGCCGACAGACAAACTAAATTGCGGTATTTAGCCCAAGTTCCGGGGGTTTACGTCCCCAGTTTGTACGAAGTAAGTTATCGGGATGCCGCTGAGGGGATTAAATCGATTCAGCCTGTCGACTCGGGAATTCCCAGTATGGTTGAAAAACAGACTTATCGCGGCAATACTTTATCTGCTTCCACTGTGGTGACAGAAAAAGCGGCTTGGGAAAATATTTACATGGTGGAAGTGGTTCGGAGTTGTCCAGAAATGTGCCGTTTTTGTTTGGCAAGTTATCTGACTTTGCCGTTTAGAACTGCGAGTTTGGAGGGTTCGCTAATTCCGGCGATCGATCGCGGTTTAGCTGTGACTAATCGTTTGGGTTTGTTGGGTGCTTCGGTCACTCAGCACCCGGAATTTGAAGCGTTGCTGGATCATTTGAATCATCCGAAATACGACGGCGTGCGGCTGAGTCTTTCTTCGGTAAGGACGAATACGGTGACAGTTAAATTGGCCGAAATTTTGACAAACAGAGACAGCAAATCTGTGACGATTGCGGTGGAAAGCGGGAGCGCTCGCCTCCGCAAAATCGTTAACAAAAAACTCACAAATGACGAAATTATCCAAGCTGCTATCAATGCTAAGGCGGGTGGATTAAAGGGAATTAAACTTTACGGGATGGCGGGAATTCCCGGCGAAGAAATGGAGGATTTAGAGGAAACGGTGGCGATGATGCGGGCGATTAGAAAAGCTGTTCCCGGTTTGCGGTTGACTCTGGGATGCAGCACTTTTGTCCCGAAATCTCACACTCCTTTTCAGTGGTTTGGAGTGAATAAAGATGCGGAGAAGAGGCTGAAGTTTTTAGATAAAGAATTGCGGAAGTTGGGTTTAGAATTTAGACCTGAAAGTTATAACTGGTCTGTGATTCAGGGGTTGCTCTCCAGGGGCGATCGGCGGTTGTCTCGGCTGTTGGAATTAGTGCGGCATTACGGCGATACTTTGGGCAGTTATCGACGGGCGTTTAAGGAGTTGCGGGGACAGTTGCCGGAGATGGATTTTTATGTTTTTCAAGAGTGGGAATTGGATCTGGTTTTGCCTTGGAGTCATTTAAAAGGGCCGCTACCGGAGGCGACTTTGAAGAAGCATTTGGCTGAGGCGATGAGTCATTTTAGGACGAAGGATTTACAGTTGACAAGTTAAGAAATAGCGGATGCGAAAGTGCGTTAGCGAAGCCCTCGAAGAGGATCGCATCTTTGCAAGTAAGTAGATTGAAAGCTAACTTAACAAGATAAAATAAGGAGCGACGTACTATAATACAATTATGCCAGAAGTTCAACCCAAGGAAATTCAGCGTTATGTCACCTCAGATGGCAGAGTACCTTTCGCTGAGTGGTTTGATTCCTTCAAAGATACAAACACTCAAGCCAAGATTCGATCTAGGCTAAATCGGGTTGTTACTCGTAATTTGGGAGACTATCGTTCAGTTGGAGAAGGAGTTTGCGAACTCAGAATAGACTATGGCCCTGGTTTCCGAATCTATTTTGGGCAAGTTGGAACAACAATTGTGCTTCTCCTCTGCGGTGGAGATAAAAGCACTCAAAACCGAGATATCCTCCAAGCAAAAGAATACTGGACAGATTACAACAGGATTTAAAACAATGGCTAAAAGTATTCCAGATCATCCGTTTTTGATTGAATCTCTGAGAAAAAACCCGGCATTGTCAGCCGCCTATATAACGGCGACTATAGAGGAAATCGACCCGGAACCTGAATTGCTGAAACTTGCTCTGGGCGATGTAGCAGAAGCTTTGGGTCAACCGAAAATGACTCCTGAAGAATATGAATTGCACTTAAAAAAACTGGATGAATTGCTGTCGCAGCAAGGAAGCGATACAATTTACCATCTGGGAACTTGGCTGAATGCTTTGGGATTGAAACTAACAGTTGCTGTTTGTACTGATACAGAGGATAATACTGCAAATGCTGAAACGCGATCGCAAATAACTGTTTAACTTAATCTAGAAAATGCCCAATTTTAAATATTCATCCTTAATTAATGCCACCGTTGAAGCTGTCTGGAATTTTCACGAAAGGCCAGACATTCTGCAACTTTTGACTCCGCCTTGGCAACCGGTGAAAATCATTCGCCGCGAAGGGGGACTCGATGTGGGTGCTGTATCAGAATTTCGCCTGTTATTGGGGCCGATTCCTGTAAAATGGGTGGCGACTCACACTGAGTGCGAACAATATCGCTTGTTTGTTGATGAACAAACTGAGGGGCCGATGGCACGTTGGGTTCACCGACACGAGTTTACCTCAGAAAATGGCAAGACTAGATTGACAGATGCGATCGCATTTTCGATACCGGGCGGCCCGATTGTCGATTTGCTGTTAGGTTGGTGGGTGGATATGCGGTTAACAGATATGTTTCGCTACCGCCACGAAGTCACAAAAAGAGAGTGCGAGAAAGATGCAAACAACGGCTGAATATTACTGTGCTTTCTGCGGCGAACCGAGTACAACTTTTGTTGATATCAGCGGTGGTATGGAACAATCATATATCGAAGATTGTCAGGTTTGCTGTCGCCCGAATGTTCTTTATGTCAGAATAGATGAAGATACGCTGGATATTGAAATAGATACTGACTATCAAGAATAAGTGACTATCAAAATGTATGAATTGCATTTGATGTTGACTTGGTAGAATTCATAAATTTTGAAGATGCTGCTTCTACGAAAGCCTGAAAAATTCGAGAGTTGAACGAACAGTTTGGCGACATTTCTGGGTGCCATTGAATTGCTATCATCCAAGGGTGATAGCAGTGTTCCATTGCTTCTACCAAAGTGTCAGGTGCATTGGCTACAATTCGCCAATCGGATGTTACCTTCCTCACTGCTTGATGATGCCAGGAAACAACTGTTGTTGAAGTTTTTCCCATAATTTTTGCTAGCCGACTGTTTGGCTCAATTTCAATGGTATGCTCGATCGCACGCGGGGGAATTCCCGATCCGTGATTAACCTCGTCTCCGTAAGCATCCGGTACGTGAATCACCAAACTGCCACCGCTGGCTACGTTCAGGATTTGCATTCCCCGGCAAATCCCCAACACAGGTATGTCAGCCTTCAAAGCTAGCTTTGCTAAGCTTAATTCAAAATTGTCGCGTTCTGCATTAACCGAGTAAACTGTGCGATCGACATAACCGCCATAAAGTTCTGGGTTAATATCTCCGCCCCCGGAAAAAATCAAACCATCTACTGCATCCAAAATACTAGCCGGATCTAATTGATTGGGCGGCAGTAAAATCGGAATGCCACCAGCCGCCTGAACTGCATCAATATAAGTTCCATTTAAGCGATATTCGCCGGCTGGACAGCGGTTGTATGTTGTGATGCCAACAATAGGAAATTTTTTCATTTGCTAGAGATGGGGAGATAATTATTTAGATTAATACTCAGATTTGGCACTATTTGTAATCAGTGTTTCATCGGCGGGCTACTAGGAGCAACGGCCCACAATAAAACTGACTTATTGTGAAACAGGCATCTTGCCTGTTTTTTGTCTCATTACTTGCGATCGATTCCTACATTAAACTGAAAATTCCCTGCACTGCTGTCTAATTTGTAACAGTTTTAGTATTAGTTTCCGGGAGTGGTTTGCGCGTGCACAGATAAGCCAGCGGCCCGAACAGCGGTACTAATGTTACTGCCCAAAAAGCTGTAGAGTTCTGCATTCCTCGGCGCGCCATATCGTCTCCTAATAAGGCAGGAAATAGTAGGCAAAGCATACAAAAATCTAAACTCATTACATGGATAAAACGGCTGCTTTGCCACTGTTCAATAAAATCAGACCAATCGCCTTTTGTCAAGCCAAAGGCAACTAAACCAACAGCAGCTAATGTTAAGAAAATTCCAGTAAAACGGGAGTCTAATATCTTTAAAAAGATATTTTTATGACCAGAAAATTCTGGATTCGGTTCGCGCAGGGCTAAATAAGGCAGCAAGGCAACGGCGCCGACGCCAAAGGATAAAGTGGCAAATAACCATGCAGGTATTTTCTGGCCCCTGCCGTCAGCAAATAAGACGCAACTGTAGATGAGCGGCCAGACTCCCATGAGGTTGAATAACGCTACAATTAAAGGGTTGATGTCTGCTATTTTGCCTGTGGAAATATTGGTAATTAGTGTGATGGTTTTTTCAGGGCTGTCGGGTGGTGCAAATACAAAGGCGTAGGTGATAAATGCAATCCAAAGCAGCCCAAATCCAATTTTTCTGAACATAGTTAGTTTTTCTTACTTCTGATATTACTATAGCAAGCTTCAAGGGTTTTTGAATAAGACTTTTTTTATTTACCGCAGAGGACGCAGAGGACACAGAGGAAGAACGGAAAATATCTGAATGTATTGCTATTTGGTATTGCGGGTTTTGGGCAGATTGCTAAATTTTTGCATAAATTGGCGATCGATCCAATCTTTCCAATACCACAACAACCGTGATTCCCACATGAAATTGCCGCGAGATGCGATCGCCCTTTTATTCCCAGTACCAATTAACCCTAAGTATTGTTCCTGCGGTGCAAAGGGTTTCAGCGGTTTTTCCAATAAAAAATGCTGCAAATTTTCAAACAGCGGTTTGCCCTGACGCACGGCAAACACGCCTGCTTTGGGACGGGGATAATTAACCATCGCAGCGATATCTCCAGCCCCAAATACGTTGGGGTGAGAGACTGATTGCAGGCAATCGTTGACTTGCATAAAGCCCTTTGAGTCGGCTGCTAAACCGGATTCTCTTATCCAATCGGCGGCCGATGCTTGTGTTACCCAAAAAATGTGATCGCACTCTAATTCTAAACCTGATTCACCGGAAAGTTGGTAATCGGTATGAAATTGAGGATTGGTTTCTTTCTCAATCTTTTTTACAGCACAGACTTTTTCCTTTAAATGCAATTGAATGCCGCGAATGAGGAGAATTTCTTGAAGGCGGCGGCGCACCCGCTGATTGTGTCCCTCCATCAATTCAGCACCGCTGTGAAACAAATGAATTTCTGATGATAAATTTTCTAATTTTTCTTCCCTCTTCCTTCTTCTTTCTTCCTTCTTACCTCTTCCTTCTTCCCTCTTCCTTCTTCCCTCTTCCTTCTTCCCTCTTCCTTCTTCCTTCCCCAATCTAGATTGCATATTTAATGCTAATTCTACGCCGCCGGCACCGCCGCCGACAATGGCTATCCGCAGTGGTTTTTCGGGATGGTTTTGCCTTGCGGAAATTAACTGATTCCAGCTAGCTAAAAACTCCGGTACGGGTTTAGCTGCAATTGCATATTCTGCAGCACCCGGTACAGATAAAGTCGCAGGAGTGCTGCCGATATCCACAGAAAGCACATCAAAATTAATCGGAGGGCGAGTTTGACAAATAACTAAATTTTTGTTAAGGTCGATCGCGATCGCCCGATCAACCAATATGTGACACCCGGCAAATTCAGCGAGCGATCGCAAATCGATGTGACATTCATCATAACCGTAAAACCCGGCAACGTGTCCCGGCAGCATCCCCGAATAAGGCGCGTGCAGCACGTCGCTAATCAGAGTCAAACGCACTCCCGGCAGCGGTTTGATGCCGAACATTTTTAATACAATAGCATGACTGTGACCGCCACCAATTAACACTAAATCTTTCACAATTACAGATGTTCGATCGAAATGTTGCAGCACCGATATTGTACAGCACTCGCACTCCTTGGGCCGCAAAGTCCGGTAAGGATAGCTGGCAGTGCGTAATTAATGATTTCCCAGCAGTTAGACAGAATGCTGTCACTTACCCTCTGTCTCCGAGATTATACTTAGCTCAGTTGCGATCGCATAACATCAATTCACCCATTTCACTTAACCGATTTCACATTCAGCGCAAATGGCTGTAGACTGTAGAGCGAGCAAATTTTATCACCAAATTATGCCGGGGTGTGTTTCAATAGCTAACTCACCATTCAAAACTATGACATTACGCATCATTCCGCGCAGTTGGCAGCGATCGATTAAAACTCTTTTCCCGCTTCTGTGTGCCGTCTCATTCATTATAGTATTGCTGGCGAACAACTTCATTCCGGCGATCGCCCAGGAACCCCGCCAGGAAATTCGCGGCGTTTGGATGACGACAAACGACAAAGACATCCTCAGAGATCGTCGCAAACTAGGAGATGCTGTCAGCAAACTAAAACGGTTAAATTTCAACACAATCTATCCGGTAGTCTGGAATTCTGGCTATGCAATGTATCCCAGCAATGTAGCGCAGCAAAGAGACCTTCAACCCTTTGTTTACAGAGGGTTAGACGGACAAGATATGATCGCAGATTTAATCGATCAAGCTCACCGCCAAGGCCTGCTAGTAATTCCTTGGTTTGAGTTTGGTTTCATGGCTCCTCCCACCTCAGAATTAGCCTTAAATCATCCCGATTGGCTGACACAAAAACAAGATGGCAGCCAAACATCAAACGGCGCGGGCGGCGAAGTAGTTTGGCTCAATCCCTTTCATCCAGAAGTTCAGCAATTCATTACCGAACTCGTACTAGAAATCACCACTCAATACAACGCCGACGGCATTCAATTTGACGACCACATGAGTTTGCCGTCAGAATTTGGATACGATGAGTACACAGTTGCTTTGTATACCAAAGAAACCAAAAAAGCTCCGCCCAAAGATTTTCAAAATCCAGCATGGGTGCAATGGCGAGCCAATAAAATTACCGCTTTTATGTCGCAGCTAAATCAAGCCGTCAAAGCAGTAAAACCCAATGCAATTTTCTCGATTTCTCCCAATTACTACGAGTTTGCTTACAAACATCACCTACAAGATTGGCTGACTTGGGTGCGTTTGGATATTGCCGACGAGCTAATCGTGCAAGTGTACCGTCCCAATTTAGAATCATTTGTGGGCAAGATTAACCGTCCAGAAATGCAAGAAGCACAGCAAAAGATTCCCACCGGAATTGGGATTATGACTGGTTTGAGAAATAACCCCGTACCGATTCAGCAAATTAAATCTCAGGTGCAAGCAGTCCAAGGATACGGCTTAGGCGTCGCTTTCTTCTACTACGAAAGCTTGTGGGAATATGCACCAGAACCTATCGCAGTTCGACTTTCTCAATTTAGCGATTTCTTCCCGTCTTCTGCATTCCGAACAGCGCTACAAATACCCAGACGCGCGGCGACTTTCCCTCCACCTGCGCCACCCAAACCAGACCCCAAAGCTAAGCCAGAGCAACCTACCAAAAACAACCCACCTTCGCCCTCGCCAACCACGTAAAAGAATTAAAGAGTCATCAGTCATTAGTCATTAGTTAGAAACCATTAATTCGGAGGGGCGGGTTTTACAACAATAAGGCTCTGAGGGGCGGGCTAGGAGCAACGGCCCACAAGAAAATCCACTCTTTGTGGAACAGGCATCTTGCCTGTTCCTAACAGAGGTGCAAGATGTCAGTTTAACCGGAGTTAATATAAAAACCATCAATAAAAATGCAAACAAAGCAAAAAATTTTACTGCCAAAAATGGGCTGCGGCACTTGGGCTTGGGGCAACAGATTGCTCTGGGGCTACAATGAAAGTATGGACGAGGAATTGCAAGCCGTTTTCAATCTTTGTGTCAGCAGCGGTGTCACTTTATTCGATACTGGCGACTCTTACGGAACAGGGAAATTAAACGGACGCAGCGAGCAGCTTTTGGGGCTGTTTTCTCAACAATATCAAGGTGTAAACAAAGACAGTATTTGTATTGCGACAAAACTGGCTGCTTATCCTTGGAGACTGACGCGACAATCAATGATATCGGCTTGCAAAGCCTCTGCGGCGCGCCTCGGGAAAAATGTAGATTTGGTACAAATGCACTGGTCTACAGCCAATTACGCTCCTTGGCAAGAGGGAGCTCTTTTAGACGGTTTGGCTGACCTTTACGAGCAAGGATTGGTCAAAGGAGTGGGCTTGTCTAATTACGGGCCGAAACGGCTGAAATGGGTGCATCGGAAATTTAGCGATCGCCAAATTCCTATTGTTACTTTACAAGTGCAATATTCGCTACTTTCCACCTATCCTGTGACAGAACTCGGGTTGAAAGATGTTTGCGATGAATTGGGGATAAAATTGATTGCTTACAGTCCTCTAGCCTTGGGGTTGCTGACGGGTAAATATTCCGAAAACGGCTCTCTTCCTAAAGGTATTCGAGGTTTGGCGTGCAAGCAGCTACTTCCGGGAATGCGATCGCTTTTGGAGTGTTTGCGAGAAATAGCGGCATTCAGAAACAAGACTGTTTCGCAGGTAGCAATCAACTGGTGCATCTGCAAAGAAACTATTCCGATTCCGGGGGCGAAATCTGTGGCACAGGCGAGAGATAATATTGGTGCTTTGGGCTGGGAGTTAGACTCCGGGGAGATTGCCGAATTGGATAAGGCGGCGGCAAGTGTAGATAAAAAAATGGTGCAGAATATCTTTCAAACTCGGTAATATCTGAGATGTTGTACCATTCTGGTGAACAGGCAATATGCCTGTTCCACAAAGAATGAATTTCTTGTGGGGTGGGCATCCTGCCCGTACCATTCTCATGAACAGGCAAGATGCCTGTTCCACAAGACATGAATTTGCTTGTTCCACAAAAACTAAATTTTCTTGTGGGGTGGGCATCCTGCCTGCCCCTGAAAGCCTGATTTACATCACACAAAAATTTTCCACGCAGCGCACAAACATTTCTACACCCATCCCCAGCGCAGTTTCATCAAAATCAAAGCGCGGGTGATGGTGCGGGTAAGCCAAGTTTTTCTCTGGATTGGCCGAACCCAAAAAGAAATAGCAACCGGGAACTTCTTGCAAAAAGAACGACATATCCTCGCCGCCCATTGTTTGACATTCTGGAACGATTCCCGCAGGAGTTTCTACAACCGATTCTGCCACGCCGCGCACCAATTCAGCTATTCTTGAATCATTAATAACTGGCGGGTAAAGCGAACAATAATTTAATTGGTAATTGGCCCCGTGACTCTGACAAATTCCGGCAATTACTTGCTCGATTCGCTTGGCAAAATAACCTTGATATGCAGGATTGAAATAACGCACCGTGCCACCGATTTGAGCGGTGTCGGCAATGACGTTGTGGGTGTGGCCTGCGTGGAATTGGCCGACAGTTACTACCGCTGAGTCGATCGGGTCAATATTCCGCGCGACAATTGCCTGCAAAGCGCTGACAATTTGGGCTGTAACTACGATCGAGTCCACAGTCTGATGTGGCATTGCGCCGTGTCCACCTTTGCCAAAAATCGTGCAGTCAAAAACTTCGACAGCCGCCATCAGCGCGCCACTGCGGACGCCTACAGTGCCTAAAGGTAGATTGTTCCACAAATGCAAGCCGACGATCGCATCAACATCAGGATTCTTCAAAACTCCCGCTTCAATCATCGGTTTTGCCCCTCCTGGCCCTTCTTCGGCGGGCTGAAAGATAAATTTTACTTTACCCGAAAAGCTGTGTTTGTGCTTTGCCAGATAACAAACAGTACCAAGGGCGATCGCAGTGTGGCCGTCGTGGCCGCAAGCGTGCATAATTCCATCATGCTGCGATCGATAATCCACCTCATTTTCTTCTTGAATGGGCAAAGCATCCATATCCGCTCGAATTGCCAAAACCCGCCCCGGTTTGCCGCTGTCTATAGTTGCGACAATACCAGTTTTAGCAATATTAGTTTGATGCTCTATGCCCCATTCTTGCAACTTTTGCGAGACAAACTGCGCCGTTAAATTTTCATCAAAACTCAACTCCGGTTTTTGGTGCAAAAGGCGACGCCATTCGACTAGCTGAGGCTGCAAATTTCTAATCTCCAGCCGCAATTGAGATAAATCGACAGAGGTTAAATTCGGTAAAGTTGAAACCATGTTTTATTCTCCTTATAGCAATTCAGAATAATTTGTGAAACTCTCTCTTCTCTTTCTCTGCGCTCTCTGCGCTCTCTGCGGTTAAAAGAAAATCTTCTTCAATCCTATCTGAGTTGTGCAGGAGATTTTTTTTAATGAACCGCAGAGGACGCAGAGTACGCAGAGGAAGAGAAGAATGAGAAAGAGAGGTGTTGAGAATAGGGTTATTTAGAAGTCTGAGAAACTAAATTAACCCCTGGCAGTAACCGCTCTAAATCTAAATCTGAAGCAATTTTAGCTAATTTAGCAAGGTCAGTCGGGTCATCTAAATGCGGCAAAATACCCAACACAGGTATTTGAGTCAGCGACTGGATCAAATCAACGGGCGCTAAATCGGCAATTTCTTGTTCAGAATAAGCTTTAACGCAATTGAGCACAATTCCTCTCAGCTTAAAACCAGTGTGTCTGGCGAGAGCAACATTCGCTACAGCTTGCCCGATCGCCCCCAACCTCACAGGTACTACCAAAACCCCTCTCAGCCGCCAATCCCTGGCAATATCGGCCACAGTCAGTTCCCAGGTTACAGGCGATCCCAGCCCTCCCAAAGCTTCCACCAACACAAAATCCTTGCGCTCAGAGAGGCTTTGCCAAGCCGTCCAGACATTTTCGAGTTCGATATGTCTCCCCTCCCGTTCCGCAGCAATCGGCGGTGCTAGAGGCGCATCAAAGTGCAGCGGATTGAGTTCTTCGGGGGATTGGTCGAGGGAAAACAAACGGGTGTAGAGTTCGCGATCGCCCGTTCCTGTTTGCATGAGTTTCATAATTCCCAAACTGCGATCGGGAAAATACATTTGCCAATAAGCAGCCAGAGCGCTGGTCAAAACAGTTTTGCCCGCGTCGGTATCAGTTCCAGCAATTAGCAAGGAGTTCATTGACAAATAGCTAACAAATAATTGGCCTCAACATCAGTCTAGGGGAATTTTGCCAGAAGTTTAGAGTTCTGGCGACGGTGCGGGTGTTGGTGCGGGTTCCGGTTCCGGCGCGGGTTCCGGTTCCGGCGCAGGTTCCGGTGCAGGAGTTGGGGCCGGTTCCGGCGCAGGTTCCGGTGTTGGCGCTGGTTCCGGCGACGGCGCGGGAGTTGGTGCAGGTTCCGGTGTTGGCGCGGGAGTTGGCGCTGGTGTTGGCGACGGCGCGGGTGTGGGTTTGGGTGCGGGAGTTGGTGCGGGCGCCGGTTTGGGGGCCGGTTTGGGCGCCGGAGTCGGCGCTGGCGTTGGTTTTGGTGCCGGAGTTGGCGCTGGGCTTGGTTCTGGGCTTGGTTCCGGCAAAGGTTCTGGGTTCGGTTCCGGCAAAGGTTCTGGGCTTGGTTCTGGCAAAGGTTCTGGGCTCGGTTCCGGCAAAGGTTCTGGGCTCGGTTCCGGCAAAGGTTCTGGGCTTGGTTCTGGCAAAGGTAGCGGGCTTGGGGTTGCCAAAGGTTGCGGGGTTGGGGTTGGCAAAGGTAGCGGGTTTGGTATCGGAGTTAGTGTCGGCGTCGGATTTGTAAGTGCTGGCGGTGTCGGAGTGGGTTTGGGCCGCGAATTGTTGAGAAATGAGCCGACTAAAGCCCAGGAACCAAAGCCAGTCAAGATTACTAAGCCCGCCAGCAGTCCGATCGCAGCGATGGGATTGTCCCAAAAAGAGCCGCCAACAGGCTCAATTAACGGGTCTGGCTGGTTTTGCGGGTGGGAACTCTGGGCGACGGGCTCTGGCGGCCTGCCCACGGCCACCGTTGCTATTAGCGAAGGGTTTGTCTGCACCACTGCTGGCGCGGGCGGTACAGTTGGCTGGCTAGGTTTAGGATTAGTTTGGGCGTCGAGTGCTTGGGCGACTTCGCTGACAGATTGATATCGATCGCCCGGAGACCGACTCAACATCCGATTCAGCACCAAAGCCAAACCCGTGCTCACCTGCACTTGCTGCTGCCAATTCCACTGCAGCGTTGTTTGATCGAGCAATTCCTGCGGTTCTTTGCCTGTCAGCAGGACGATCGCCGTTACGGCTAAAGCGTAGAGGTCGCTGCTGGCAGTTGCCCGCCCGCTGTGCAACTGTTCCATCGGCGCGTAGCCGATTTTACCCACTGTTGTCGCGTGGGCTGTTCCTTCGGGAGACTGGACTTTGGTGGCGAGTTCCTTCACCACTCCAAAGTCAATCAGCACCGGCAACTGGTCGTTTTCCCTGCGGATGATATTTTCTGGGGAGATGTCGCGGTGGATGATGCCGCGGGCGTGGATGTGAGCGAGTACCGGCAGCATTTGCCGGATAAATACCAAGACTTCGGCTTCGGTGAAGCTGCGACCATTTGAAGTTCGATCGAGCAACAGTTCGCGGTAAGTCATTCCTTCCACGTAATCCTGCACTAAAAACAAACGCTGGTTCTCTTCAAATATTGCCCGAAACTGGGGAATTTGTGGGTGCCCAATTTGGTAAAGTATTGCCGCCTCTCTTTGAAACAATTCCTTCGATTTTTCCAAAACATAAGGCCCGCTTTGCACCGGAATCAATTCCTTCAGGGCGCAGCGTTCTTGAAACCGTCCCAAATCTTCTACTAAATAAGTCCGGCCAAATCCTCCTTGACCTAAAATATTCACCAAGCGGTAGCGGTTTTGTAGGAGAGTTCCAATAGCAATAGGTGGCTGCATAAGTTTAAGTTGAAACTGTTAAAAAATAGACGATCGCTCACAGACTTAGTAATGCTAGGTCTTTAATGCTCTTGAGCATACTTCACTATCTGTAGTCCCCAGTCCCGACCAAAGTTAGTATTTTACATTTTTTTGACATTCTTGGACGCCCGGATGGTCAGAAACCGGGTTTTTTCACGAAAATACACAGGTTGCAACCCGCATATCCGATCGAAAACCCGGTTTCTGCGTCAATATCTCAAGGGAGAAATGCACGATTTTTCGTAGAAACCGGGTTTTTTGGCCTTAGCCCTAATAAGTTGTCGCCCCTCGGCCTAAGCCATACATCTCTATAAAGCTTGAGATTATTTATGGGAGATGTCTACTGACTACTGACTACTGACTACTGATTAAGCTTTGCTTTCACCATGTCTTGAATTCTGTTACCGTCTGCTTTGCCCTTAAGCTGCTGCATTGCCTTGCCCATCACCTTGCCCATATCTTTTGCAGAAGTAGCGCCCACCGAAGCAATCACTTCGTCAACGACTTGACTCACCTCTTCGTCTGACATCTGGGGTGGCAAATACTCTTCAACAATTGCTAACTCCGCCTCCTCTTGTGCCACTAAATCTTCGCGGCCACCTTTGCGGTATTGTTCGATCGAATCCCGGCGCTGTTTGGCTATTTGCATCAAAATTTCCATTTCTTGAGCTTCTGTCAGCGTCTCTTGGCCGGAGGGACGAAGGCTGACTTCTTTTTCGAGAATAAATTTCTTGATGCCGCGAACTGTTTCCAAGCGAACTTTGTCCTTGGACTTCATGGCTGCTTTGATTTCTTCGTCAATGCGTTCTCTTAAGCTCATCGATTTCTACCTTGCTTTGCCCGATATCAAAAATCTGGAGTATGCTCCGATTCTTAACTTTTTTTACAGTATTTTTCCAGTTTATTGCCTGTTGGTGGCATTTTTATCGCCTTGAACCCGGATGCCTTCGGCCTTCGACTGAATTTTGGGCGGCTACACTTCCAGCCTCGGCCCCAAATTGACTCTCGCCAGAATTTTTAGACGCAGGGGCACAAGTGCGATCGTACTTCTGCCAGTACAGAGTTCGCTAGAACCCACATTCCACACTCTGGGCTGTCACACAGCATAATTACGCAGAATGCTCTATCTTTACAGTAATAAATTATGCCTTTAAAAAGTAATTTATCCGTTAATGTACGGTATTCTAGTATAACTTATAGTTTTATAGGTGGATAAAAATAAGTAAAAACCGATTGTGACCGTTGAGGGTGCCGAAAGAGGGCTAGAAACCCGGTTTATCGCGCATATTTCTGCAAGTCCTATTCAATTCGCCTCACTTCACACTTGTGGTCGCCACGAATGTTAAATCTATTAAAAAATTGGCTGAATATTTCTAGTTTCAGATGGTAAGATAGCGATGGAATAAACGTCCTGCAAGAGGCCTGCTGTGATCCGTTCTGCTACTTTACCGCTTCCGCTTCCCGAGCCGCCGGTTTCCGCTCATGACCGTCTGCGGCTGTTCTCCGGTTCTGCTAATATTCCCCTCGCCCAAGAGGTGGCTCGCTATCTGGGGATTGATTTGGGGCCGATGGTTCGCAAGCGGTTTGCTGATGGGGAACTCTACGTTCAAATTCAAGAATCGATTCGGGGTTGCGATGTTTACTTGATTCAGCCAACTTGCTGTCCGGTAAACGATCGCCTCATGGAATTGTTAATTATGATCGATGCTTGTCGCCGCGCTTCGGCCAGACAAATTACTGCTGTCATTCCCTATTACGGATATGCTAGGGCTGACCGCAAAACGGCCGGAAGAGAGTCGATTACTGCAAAATTAGTGGCTAATTTGATTACGGAAGCTGGGGCCGGTCGCATTTTGGCGATGGATTTGCACTCGGCTCAGATTCAAGGTTATTTTGACATTCCTTTCGATCACGTTTACGGTTCGCCGGTGCTTTTGGATTATCTGGCGAGCAAGCAATTGACGGATATTGTTGTGGTTTCGCCGGATGTTGGCGGAGTCGCTAGGGCGAGAGCTTTTGCCAAAAAGCTTGGCGATGCTCCCCTGGCAATTATTGACAAGCGCCGCCAAGCTCACAACGTGGCAGAAGTGATGAATCTTATCGGTGATGTCAGGGGCAAAACTGCTGTGTTGGTGGACGACATGATCGATACTGCCGGCACGATTTCTGAAGGTGCCCGATTGTTGCGCCGCGAGGGTGCGAGGCAGGTTTATGCTTGTGCTACTCATGCGGTGTTTTCGCCTCCGGCGATCGAGCGTTTGTCTAGCGGGGTTTTGGAAGAGGTAATTGTTACGAATACAATTCCTGTGCCGGAAGAGAACCGTTTTCAGCAGTTGACGGTGCTTTCGGTAGCCAATTTGCTCGGAGAAACTATTTGGCGGATTCACGAAGATAGTTCTGTTAGCAGTATGTTCCGCTAGAGGGCAAAGACACTTTTTGAATGTTTGTTTTAGGGTGCGTTAACAAGAGTGTAACGCACCGTTTTTTTTTTGAATAGTGCGATCGTTTCCCGCAAGTAATAAGCCCAGGCTCATCTAAATTTTACTGTCAACTTCCCTTAAATTATTGGGGAGTGGGCGTCCCGCCCGCCCGGAAAATACAATTTAGAGGTCGAACAGCTTATCAAGTTTCTCGCTAAAATAACGGTTATAACTTTTTAGGGAGGACTCAAGTCCTCATAAAATTCGCTCGGACTTGAGTTTTCACTACGAACCAATGTGACGATCGGCGATCGATCGCACTTGGTACCACCGGAACAAGAGATGGTAAAATTCTATCTTGTTGTCTGAAGAGGGCGACTTTTTATATTCTAGATAAGTCTCATCACAATAAGGAGCCAATAGGGAAAAATCATGAAACATTCATTGGCACGAACAGTGGCCGCACTGGCAGGTTCAGCAATTTTAACACTTGGCGCGATCGGTTCGGCTAAAGCATTTACTTTTGACGAAACCGACATTAACCAAGACCGAGTAATTGTCATCGCCCAACCCCGCCCTTACGGCGGCTACCAATTGTTAATTGTAGAACAAGTATCTGACAAGCGAAAATGCTGGAGCGAAAGTGGCTCTAATCCCGTGAAAGTCGATCCATTATTAGTTAGTTTTGATTTCACCGGTATTTGTGGCCGCGCAACAGACAGCAACGGCTTTTCAATTCGCATGGCAGGCACTGATTTAGCATTAAAATACACCCTAAGCTTGGAAAGTGTTGATGGCAATGTTCTTCTAATGGGAACTCCGGTAGATTACCAAGGTAAATCGGTGATTATCGGTCGCACAAACGGCGATGTTAACGATTTCATGAAAATCAGTCTCGATCCTGCTTGGCGATTGAGTAAAAGAGCTTATCAAGGCCGCACATTAGGTCACTTTTATTTCACTACCAATCAATCCGCACCGGAAGAAATTGGCAATACCGGAGGCAATACCGGAGGCAATACCGAAGCAATACCGCAGCCAATACCAATACCAATACCGCAGCCAATACCGCAGCCAATACCGCAGCCAGTACCGCAGCCAATACCCCAGCAAATACCAGTGGAAATACCGGTGGAAATACCGTAGGCAAGACGGACCCTTCTACAATTCGGAGATAGCTACCAATGATATCTACGCTTCGGAAATTAAAGAAGCTGTGGGCCTTGGGTTTGTAGCCCGGTTTTCTCAAAATAATGCTTTGCGGCCGCAACTTGCTGTTACCAGAGAGCAATTGCTATCTTTAGTTTGGAAATCTTTGGAATGAATACAAGGTGCTAATATCACCTTTCCTAGCCATGTTTCTATCCGTCCATTTAGCGACGTTGATATTTTCCGCTGGAGTGCCGGAAAACTTCTATTGGCGCGGACTAACAAGATAGTTAGCTACTATCAAGATGGAACTTTTAAACCTACCCAGCGCGTCACTCGCGCTGAATTGATGGCGGTGCTGCCAAGAACGGCGGAATTTGGTTTGTCGGCACGAATTCAGTTGTTAAAGAGCCGTCTAAAACTTTAACTTTTTCAGACACTCAGAATTATTGGGCTGCTTCTATTATTACTCAAATGTCTTCTTTTTGTTCTGTTGCTTCTGCTCTTAACGAAATTGGCGATCGGTATGCTTTCGATGATTCTGCATAGCGGAATTACGCGGCGGCGGCTACTTTGCGAATGCTGAAATGCGTTAAGGCTCAGTAGTAAAAAGTAGATACCCGACAACTTTTGCGAAGTCGGGTATCTGAGTATTTTGTTTTTTTTTGCTTGACATTTTACGCTACACCATAATCAGTATATGGCCGTTTGTATGGGGGTTGCAATCCCAAAATAATATCCTCTCTCGGTACTCCCATTGCAACTAATTCCTCCGCAGGATTTTCCTCAGTCAAATTTTGTTGAAGCCAGATTTTTCCATCTTTGATGTCAATGTGAATGAAGGTTTGATAAATCCGGGTTAAGTGTTCCCAGCCGACATTCATCCACTGATAATGATCTCGCTCTGTGTCTAAAATTAGTTGCACTTCGACTTCATCATCTGAAACATCATCTTCGGCATAACGGCTCATTAATGTCTGAACGTACTGACGATATTGAGCTAGTTTGTCCATTGTACAATTACCTCATTTGTTGCATCGTATACGATTAGCAATACCTGATACTGTTGTACCGCAGCTTGAGTAAACTCAGACTGAAAAAATGTTCTATACACGTCAATTGGTACTGCCAAGTATAATTTCCGATTAGGTTCAACAGATGCCAGCCCTAGCCGATAACTGAGAAATTGTCCCAATGCAGCATAAAAGTCTGTAATTACAGAAGGATGGAGGAAGCTTTTGATTTCGACTGCAATTTTCTCCCCCCCTCGCTCCGCTGCGACTAACCTTTCTACTCCCAAATCAACCTGAAATTTAACATTGCCAAACTTAAACCTTAGTGGATCGGCACTAATCACCCACTGTTCTTTTTGAAGGGCTCGCTTTACGGATTCGTGGAAAGTATCTTTGGCAGACACAGACAAATTTTCAGCGCGATTGCAAACAAGTATTAATTATACCAAAATCGCGGTATACTGTCAATCGGTACCATCCTAATTTTCTATATAGTTTTAATTTTTAAGTTAATCAGGAGTGTAGTGTTTATCATATCGTTTTCTTGGATTTCTTCTTAGATGGCTTTTTAGGAGTTTTCTGGACGGGGAGTGTCTCTGATTCTTGCTGTGCGATGTCTGGGGTTACTTTACACAAGTCGTTCAAGGAAAGTTTTTGCTGGGATTCAAGTTCGTTTAGCAAGTTTGAAGCTGTTTCTAATATTTGCTTTTCCTGTCGGACTTGAATAGTAGTTTTATTTTCGATCGCATCTAACAACACAAAAATCGAGACTGTTTGCCAAATATCTAAATCGTCGCCGATGACAGCACACTCTGAGACTATTTTGCCGTTTTGTGGGACGTGAATTCCTAAGCCGGAATCTTGAATTAACGGCTGGATTTCTGCTAGACTTAAATTCGCAAGGTCGCTAATTTTATGTTCGAGGGAGACTAAATCTGCTAAATCGGGTAAGTTGACCGATTCTGCCGCTAAAGCATCGAATTTAAAGGTAAGAGTTTGATTCAGCGGATCGGAAATGGCGTAAACTGATTGAATTTGCGATCGACTAACGGCACCTTTCTCGAAAAAATCTCTGCCTTGCGGGGCGATCGCAATTTGCCCATTTTCCGCCACCTCCAAACTTTCCAAACTAACCAGAGTCGCCGCCGTAGTCTTCACAAAAATCTCGTCTAACCCCAGCAAATCCGCCAATTCCTTCAAAGTTGGCGCAGGTTCAAACTCAACGCCCGCCCGCAAAATGAACTCTTCCAACACGTTAAACTCGCGCGGTTCGCTAATCGCCACCTCCAGCGGAGTTTGGCGGATTGCAAAGCGGAATTGACGCGCCGCCAACACAGACAAACCCGGATTTTGTTGCTCAATTTGTTCGGCTAGCGAACTTAAATTCGAGTCTATTGGTTTAGTTGAGGACGCTAGAAACATCTACAAAACCTCCGCAGTGACGCACCGTTTTTGAAACTTCCTGATACATTTTTCCCACTGTACCTGTTTGTTGGGTAAATAAATCGTGGCAGCCGACAACTACCAGCAATTCTTGAGCGCGGGAAAATGCCACATTCACCCGTTCCGGTTCCTTAGCAAACCCAATATCGCCCCTAACATTATTGCACACTGTGCTAACAATAATTACAGGTCTTTCCATGCCTTGAAATATGTCAACCGTACCCGTGCGGATGCTCAAAGCAGGGAATCTTTCGCCTTCGATTCTGTCTTTAATTGCATTTAATTGAGCAGCATAAAAAGTTATAATTCCGATTTCTTTGGGCGGTTCACCATCGGCAAGTTTGGGCCGCCAAGCTGTCTCCATTTGTTCGCACAAACGCTCGATCGCATCAATCTCCTTGACATTCAACCGCGAAGTACCCTGTTTTTCCTCTTCAAATCCTTGTCCGATGGGCGTTTTCACCCACAAAATGTGATTATTTTCTTGAATGATTCTACCTGCGAGGTTGTGGGCGCGTTTGGTGTCTGCTTCCTGAATGCCACAGTTGAGTTTTTGCTGGTAAAACTGATTGATTGCGCCCATAATTTGGGGGTGCATTCGATACTGAGTTGTCAGCATTTTTTTGATGCTGTCGCTGGCATTTTCAAACAAAACTTTGAACAGCGATTCTTTTATGAAGCTAAGTTCGTCTCCGGTACAGCCGATGTCTTCGGCAATATCGTCGATCGTACTTTGATTAAACATCGGCGGCAATTGTCTGTGATCGCCCACTAATACTAACTTTCTGCCTTTCAAAGCGGGAATTAATAACTCTGGGGGAGTGCATTTGCTAACTTCGTCAATGATGACTGCATCAAAGCTGGGAAAGTTTTTAGTAAAATCAAAACTGGCAGCTTGCACGCAAGTAATGCCGATCACGTTGGCATTGTCAATATAAATTTGCTTTAAATCGTTGCGGTCTTTTTCTGATGGATTGCGGAGTTTTTGAATCCAATCTGTCACAAACGTTTGAGAGCGATTTAGTGCTGTTTCTTCTTGTTCTAATTTCCGCTGCCAAGTTTTGAAGAGACGCTTAATTTTGTTTAAAAAAGCTACGCTGAATAAGCCTGTATTTGGAACTTCTGGCTGGTATTGAGTCGGGATAGTTTGCCATGCTGATTCCCACCAATTTCTCTCAACAAGTAATGCTGCTGTTGGTTGCTGCTGTTCCAGTTGAGCGTTAATTTCGCTCAATTCTGTTTGAAGTTCGGCGAGTTGCTGCTGCGAAGTTGCAGCCGCAATTCGCAGGGGGGATAAATGCTCGTCAAGAGTGTTTTTGATTGTCTCCAAAACCCCAAACGGGTCTAGCTCAGCAATTGATTTGTCAAGCTGAAGCGCGCTTGCTTTCCACGTCTCAACTTGCTTGACAAACTGCTGCGGTTGCTCCCAAATATTTGATTTTTGGGCGAGATATTGTTCGGCTAAAATCCGCAACTTTTCAGGTACGTTTGGCTGTTGGACAATTGCTTGCAACAAATTAGTAACTTCGCTAATTTTTAAGTTCGCCTCTTGCTGCGCTGTTTCTACCTGAAGTTTAGCGGCGGATATTTGCTGCTGGCTCAAGGTTTGACCGATTTTATCTAATAACTGTTGCTGTTTTATAAGCTGCTGTTCGGTTTCGGTTTTCAGGGGAACCACGCACTGACGGGCATTTGCGAGGATACTGTGCAGCAATTCTTTGACTAGGCGATCGAAGGTAGCCTGGATATGATTTGGGTGCAAGGATTCACTATAAAATTGTTGAATGCTACCTAAGAAAGTGCGAGCTTTTTCAATGATAAATTTGCGCTGACTTTGGCTGACTTGGGAGTAGCTGGCGAAGTCTTTGGCTAGTTGCTGCCACTGTGTACGATCGCCCGCAGAGAGTACGATCGGCGTTTGACTCAAATTTAGGTGCAAAAACTCGCTAAACCGGAACTGTTGCCCTTGTATGTCCTTAAAACCTGCGCTTTCTTCGTGGGATATCGCCTTTTGCAACCGATCCAAATCGGGCAAATTGATTTTGCATTTGGGTGGCACGATCGGCAATTTGAGCGATCGGGCAATTTTCAGCAATCCTGGCGGCAATCCTACCATATCATCCGTGAGCATTGCGCCCGTTTCCCAGCAATTTTTCACGACTTCATAAAGTCCCGTATCTGCGGTCTCAATCCACTGTGCAACGGCGACGACAACGGCTGCAATTTCCGCTTTTCGCAGTTCCAAATTCTTAATTTTCTGTTCGAGATTTTGGCGGTGTGTCTGATTTTGCCGATCGCCCAATTCGAGTTGATTCACAGCCTCCGACATCTGGCGGGAAACCCGCAACGACTCTGCAACCCCCGACATAGCGTGACAAACATCATCAGCGCGATCGAATGCTGTCTTAAATTCCGATATTTGCGCTGCTACAGTTTCCTGCAGCCAAACGGCAATTCCAAACGCGCCGCAAGCCGGGCGATCGAAGCCTATTTGAATAGCATTGCTAGCGGCAATCCGAACATTTGCCATAAAGTTTTCTACTAAAACATTGCCTTCTGAATAGGGTTTTAGTCGGGGCATAAACTCGGCCACTTCTGGAGATTCCCAGTTGACATTAGGCGCATCCAGCAGATTTTCCCACCCACTCACAAGAGATTCAATATCGCTTTTTTCGGTTAAATTTCGTTCATAATCTGCTGCTTGCTGGTTGCACTTTTCCTCAATACTTGCTTTACTGTCGTGCAGGTGTTTTAGTTCATTAAAAAAATCTCTCTCGGCGGCACAGTAGGCGGTAAATCGCTCTGATTCTGCCACCAACTGCCGCAAAGATTTGACATTAGTCAGGCGCTGCGAGAGCTTTTGTTCGCAGTCAGTCGCAGTATTTTGCAGCCAAGTGCCGATCGCATTTTCCTCCAAAAACGGCTGCCCTTCTTCCTGCACCTTATGAGCTTTTCCCTTCCGCAAAGCCCGAATCGCCGGATTGTGAACTAACCGACTCAAAGCATTGTCTACAGCCAAATTTGCTTGCGAAGCAATGAGCGTTTTGCCACCCTGACGGGCAATTTGATAGCAAATCTCCGCAATCACAGTCGTTTTGCCCGTTCCCGGCGGGCCTTGAATCAAAATTAAATCCCGCGCCGAAAGCACCGTTTCTACGGCAGCAAGTTGGTCCTCATTAGCATTGCGATTTAATAAGTTTTCCCGATCCAATTTAATCAGTTTTTCGGGCATTCTCGCCTGAGAAGAGTCGAATAAAAACTCACTCAAATAGGGATTTTGAGCGCGCCCGTCTGTCAGCATTTTTAAAGCTTTTTTCTTGCGTTCAATCTGACTGATATCGCCCGCCGCCTCAAAATACAAGAATCCTTGTTTGGGCATTTGATATCTGCCACCCGCCATGCGAGATCCTAAATCAACATCTAACTTAATACGTAATTTACTATGTTCAAAGTCAACTTCAGCGATGCTACCCAATGTCTCGCCATCTCGGCTGCTTCTGCTTCCGGGCGGCGAATCAAATAGGATAATTTCTTCATTTCTGGCTTTTTTCAGCCTTTCGCGAAAGTCGCCCAATTCTAAGGAATTTTCCTCATAGCCATCAAGAGTTGCGGAATTACGATCAATTTCAAAAGTGACGATTTTGAAGCCGGAACCGTAATTGTGTCCTCGGAAAGGTACACAAAATTGACGCGCTTCCGCGATGCGTTTTTCCACATTTAAAAAAGTATGCCAAACTTTTAGTTGTTCGGTAGTCGGTATGTGTCTGTCGTCCCAAAATGGCATTTGTTGGACGCGGGCGATCGACTTTACAGGAATTGGCGATCGACTGTTAGCCAAAAGTCGCAACTGAACCGGCAAAGAATACCCATCTTTCCTCCCTCTGGGAACCGCCACCAAACCAGCATCCAGCAGTTTTAAACCGCCGATTCCGTCTTCACAGCGTACAGTGGCTAATAACCGCAAAGTGCGATCGGCTTTTTGCAACAATTCGGGTAATTCAAAATCATCTCCATCCGTAGCAAGCAGCAATTCCCAGATTTCTTCTTCAGAAAATCTCTCATTTACCTTTTGGCGACGGACGTAGAAAAGATTGTGGGATTTCCCAGCTATCTCCGACATCAGAATTTCCGCACGTTCTTTGCATTCCCAATCGCAATATTTCGCTAAAGCCGCTTCTCCTTCTACATCCCGAATAAACTTATTAATTGTGCGATCGCCACTAAATTTATATCCCCAATCTTCTGTTACTAAAGATGGCATATTTTGATTTTAGATTTTAGATTTTAGATTGGATTTAAGATTAGCACATTGGAACTTGTGCCGACAGAACCGCGACATGCCAAAAAAAATTAAGGTGTGCAATGCACACCCTACGACCATCGCAAATTACCGTACAGGCGACGGGCGATCTAATTAAACATTTGAGAATCAAAAGGGCGAACGATGGGACTTGAACCCACGAATGGTGGTACCACAAACCACTGCCTTAACCACTTGGCTACGCTCGCCGTATCAGTTTTAACTATAGCATCAGATCTCAGCACAAGTCTAGGGGTAGGGCAAAAATATTTTGAAATATTTCTGAGCGTCCCTGAACCGGACAGATCGATGTGCCTCAAATTCCAAGCACAGTAAGAGTTTAGCACAATTTTCGCTCTGTGCGAGCAGGGTGAGCGATCGGCAATTATCTCGCCCCCAGCAGTCATGCGGCCTGGGTTCGGCAGATCTGGCAGCGTCCCGATTCGATCCAGCGCATTAAAATAGCCTTATCAGCCCAGGCGCATCTACATTTTACAGTCCTGTTTGATAAAACTCACCTCTGGCACCATTTTTAATAACAGGCAAGATGCCTGTTCCACAAAGAATGAATTTCTTGTGGGGAGTAGGGGTTGGGCATCCTGCCCCTAAAAGCCTTATTGAGAATGGTGCAACATCTCAGATGAAATGCTTGTGGGGTGTCCCTCCCGCCCGAAAAATACAACGCAAGAAGCGGGACAGCTTATTCCACACTGCATGAGTTATCAACCATCCTTCTTCTCTCTCTTCTCTTTTCCCTCTTCCTTCGCGCAGCTTCGCGTCTTCGCGGTTCGTTTAAAAAAAAGTCTTGTCCGCAATATAAAATCTAAAATCAATATGAGCTACTGTGTCAACCCTGAATGTCAAAATCCTCAAAACTCCAACACCGCCAAATTTTGCTTAAACTGCGGCTTTAACCTGTTGCTGAGACAGCGATATCGCCCGATTGAACTTTTAGGTAGAGGCGGATTTGGTAAAACTTTCCTAGCAATTGATGAAGACATCCCATCTCTACCCCCCTGTGCAGTCAAGCAATTTTATTTTTACGACCGCGACCCCGAAATTTTCAACAAAGCCGTTGAATTATTTCGGCAAGAAGGCGTCCGTTTAGACGAACTCGGAAAACACCCGCAAATCCCCACATTATTAGCCTGCTTTGAACAAGAAGGTCATATTTATTTAGTTCAAGAGTTTATAGATGGGCCGACTCTTAAACAAGAATTAGACAAGAGTGTCTACGATGAAAATCAAATTTGGCAACTGCTGCAAGACTTATTGCCGGTGCTGCAATTTATCCATGAGAAGCGCGTCATTCACCGGGACATCAAACCCGAAAATATTATCCGCCGCCAATCAGACAACAAACTCGTATTGATCGATTTCGGCATTGCGAAACTGCTGACTGATTCAGCCATGCTTCGTCCAGCAACGCTCATTGGCAGTCAAGATTATGTAGCTCCCGAACAAATGCGCGGCAAAGTATTTCCTGCTAGCGACCTTTACAGTTTAGGTGTTACTTGCATTCGCCTAATGACGCAAGTTCCTCCCTTGGATATGTACGACTGCAACCACGAGCGCTGGTGGTGGCGCGAGTTTCTCCCCAAAGCCACGAGTATTAGCGAGGAGTTAGGTGAAATTTTAGATAAATTGCTGCAAACTCGTCTCACTCAGCGGTACAGTTTTGCTACGGAAGTTTTGCAAGATATCCAAGCAGCTTTAGATATTCGCCATCAAAATTTGCTTTCGCCCAAAACGCCGATCGCTCCTGCTCTCAGTAATAGCGATAACTCAAGCGATATCAGCGCGCTACCAACTTCTGATTCTCCCATTTTACCGACAAAATACGTCGCCAATTCCGCAGAAACTTTTTCCTTATCTGTTACTTCAAATCTCGATCAAGCCCTAATTTCTGCACGGGGAGTAGATTATACCAAACTGCGAAATTTTTTGTCTAACCAAAAATGGAAAGAAGCCGATCGCGAAACTTGGGGCTTGATGTGTCAATCTCTTTCCCAGCCACCGGGAACTCAGCTAGAAATTAGCCAAATTTACCAGCTCCCCTGCGAAGATTTGCAAACACTCGATCGCCTTTGGCTGCGCTACAGTCAAGGTCGGTTTGGCTTCAGCGTCCAAAAGCAGATTTATGAAAGCGTTAAGGGAGACTATATCAGATTTTGCGATCGGGTCAATTGGCAAACCTACAATTCTGCTACTACTTTAGGGCAGATTAAATTTAGTCAGCAAGCACCAATCGGACACCTCCCCTCTCGCAGTTGGGTTGGCGGCATTCAGTGGCTGCGGCATCTCGATGCCCTGTCTGCCAAATTAACCGAGTGCGACAATAATGCAGCTTGTAAATTGTAGTATTTATACCGACTAACTAGCTAAAATTTTAACTTTAAACTCTACCTGAAAGCAGAGAAATTTGTCGCGAGAGATGTATCCATCGACCGAGGCTCGGTGCGATCGCTTGTCGCACAATGGATGCTGAAGGTGAACACAGCTACAAGTCTGCAATCCTCAGACTGTAGCAACAGAATTAAAGAGAGGTATCAATCCATGTTTTTTCACAAAAAACAATTAATGGCTGCGGTGACTGTAGACCAACCCAACCCCCGTTTTGCCCAATTGCTGCTAGAACAGTTTGGCGGAGCAACCGGAGAACTGACAGCAGCTCTGCAATACTGGGTGCAGTCTTTTCACTGTGAAGATGCAGGGATTAAGGATATGCTCCAAGATATTGCAATAGAAGAATTCAGCCACTTAGAAATGGTGGGCCAACTCATAGAAATGCACACCAAAAACGTTGACCAAACAGAAGCTTACAAAAGCACTTTGTTTGCGGTGCGTGGCGTAGGCCCACACTTGTTGGACAGCCAAGGTCAAGCTTGGACGGCAGCTTATGTCAACGAAGGCGGAGATGTGGTGCGCGATTTGCGTGCTAATATCGGTGCGGAAGCAGGAGCTCGCCAAACCTACGAAGAGTTGATTAAACTAGCACCGGATATGGGAACGAAAAAGACGTTGCAGTTTCTGCTGACTCGCGAAATTTCTCACACTCAAATGTTCATGAAAGCTCTGGAAGCGCTGGGCAAACTCACCGATCCGATGTTCGGCAATATTCCCCCCGATTCCACTGTGGATCTCTACTTTAACTTGTCCACAAATGGCAAGGATGAACGCGGACCTTGGAACTCGGAACCTACTTTCCAATACATTGCCGATCCCGCTCCCAAAGCTTAATTTGAGAGTTCTGTAACCTGCGTGGCGAGTGAACAGTTAAGCGCTGTGTTAAGTAATTTTTAAGCCGGCCACCTTCTTTTGTAAGGTGGTCGGCTTAGAAGATTTAAGCCCTGTGTTGAGTAATTTTCAAGCTGGGTACTTTGCTTTAGTTGTTAGAGGTGCGCGACTCGGAAGCTTCCGGTTGAGGGTTGAGTATTTTTCAAGTCACGCGCCCTAGGGTGTTACAATTATTTGAAATGCCGATCGAACATTAACATCAAATCCATATTGAAATTGCGCTCATCCACCTATTTATTAGTCTCTCACGGCAGCCGCGACCCCAGACCCCAACTAGCTTTGGAAAACCTAGGTCAACTGCTGTCTCAAAATTTGGCTGAGTCATTCCCCGCAGTAGCAACCGCCACCTTAGAACTCGGGCCCGCACCGCTACACGAACAAATTTGCAGTTTTGGCGAACGTACCCTGTCGCTGGGACTGAGAGAATTGCAAATCCTGCCTGTATTTTTATTGCCGGGAGTTCACGTCGCCGAAGACATACCGGCAGAGGTGGAAATTGCCCAAAAAACTTTTGGTGACAAGCTAAAAATTGAATTGCGCCCGCATTTAGGTTCCCAGGAAGCAGGCTTAACAAAATTGGTAAAAAGTCAGATGCAAGAGGTGACTTTTCTCCCCAATCTGTTATTGCCAAAATGGATTTTATTATCTCACGGCAGCCGTCGCCCCGGAGGTAACTCGATTGTTGAGGAAATCGCCAGCAAACTCGGTGTACAAACAGCGTATTGGTCGGTAAAGCCGAGTTTGGAAGAGCAAATTGAGAGTTTGGTTCGTGGTGGACAGCAGCAAATAGGAATTGTGCCATACTTCTTATTTAATGGAGGAATTACAGATGCGATCGCCAAAAATGTCGCACAGCTAAAGCAGCAATTTCCTGCGGCGGAACTTCATCTCGCAAATCCTCTAGGCCCAAGTGTAGAATTAGCAGACTTAATTAGGGATTTAATTCAAAAATGAACCGCAGAGGCACAGAAGAGGTAAAGGAAGAAAGAAAAATGTCTTTAGGAAAAGTGTATTTAGTAGGTGCGGGACCCGGAGATCCGGGTTTGATGACCTTGAAGGGAAAAGCTTTGTTAGAGTGTGCAGATGTCGTGATTTACGACGCTTTAGTCAGCCCTCAAATTTTGGCAGCAATCAACCCCCAAGCAGAACGAATTGATGCGGGAAAACGTAAAGGGCGTCACTCGTTAATGCAAGATGAAACAACTCAGTTAATGATAGAAAAAGCAGGAGATAATGCGATCGTAGTTCGTCTCAAAGGCGGCGATCCGTTTATCTTCGGCCGCGGCGGCGAAGAAATGGAAGAGTTGGTAAAAGCTGGAGTGTCGGTAGAAGTTGTGCCCGGTGTAACTTCTGGGATTGCGGCCCCTGCTTATGCGGGAATTCCTTTAACACATCGATCGTACAGTTCCTCTGTCACCTTTGTCACCGGTCACGAATCAGCGGGAAAATATCGACCGGAGGTAAATTGGCAGGCGATCGCCCGTGGCTCCGAAACCATTGTAGTATACATGGGAATCCACAATTTGCCTTACATTATCGGCCAGTTAACAGATGCAGGATTGAGTGCAGAAACGCCAATAGCGTTAGTGCGCTGGGGAACGCGGCCGGAACAAGAAGAATTGATCGGGACTTTAGGTACAATTGTAGAGCAAGTTGAGGCGCTCGGATTTGCAGCACCTGCGATCGCAGTAATCGGAAATGTCGTCAATTTGCACTCGATATTGTCTGGCTGTCGGCCAGTTTCTCAGACTGTAGAATAAGCGGGAAAATTGGGTCAGAAGCGATCTAATTTCGATCGCTTTGATTTCGCTCCCTCTAAGGTGCCTCGCCAGCGGGGACAATCGCACCCTTAATGTCATTCCGATGTTATTCCAGGACGCATCAATGACATATTTACAGCATATTCCATGTAGATGTAGATCGCAAGAAACCGGGTTTCGAGCAACAGAATCAGTAAGGATGCGAGAACTGTAAAGAAACCCGGTTTCTGAGGTGTATTTTATAAACCTGGAATACCCTGTATAATCCGTGACTTTAGTCTAGGAGCTGTCTATTCAAGCCTCACTTGGGCCCCCCACAAATCTTGCGGGAGAAATACTCTGTCGGTGGGTAGGGGAGCAACTGGGGCAGTGAGAGTAAATTGACCCGCTTCAATTTGCTGCTTCAATTCCAATGCTACTTGCCGGGAGAGAAACATACTCGCAAGGGGGGCGGCCCGCACAGGTTTGCCCTCTATCAGGATGCGGCCAGTCTTTAATTGAGCATAGCTAACTAAACCGAAGGTGGGACGAACGCGCCGGGGGATAGAGAAATCTACCACCGGCGCTACTATTTTTTTGTCGGATACTGCACAGTGGGCGACGACTGTTTCGTTTAAGACGGGAAACGGGATGCCGACTCCCAGCATCAGAGATGGGCCGTAGTTTTTGAAGTAGCAGCCGCGCACCCATTTGGAGTTCATCTGTTTGGCGTCGCCGATGAGTGCGAGGGTGGCGGCCGGGCCGATGGGGGTGCGGTTCGGCTGGCGTTTTTGCAGCGGGAAGTGCTGGGTTCCTTCCCAGGTGATGTAGCCCTGAGCGCCTCCTAGGAAGATGCGGGTGCCGATGCCGATGATTTCGAGGTCGGGGTCGTTTAGCAGGGGAGACATGGCTCCAAGGTTCGAGTAGACGGCGTTGCCGAGGTTTGGTTGCAGGGGGCCGAGGTAGGTGAACAGCGGGCGATCGCCTCCATTGACGCCAACAATAAAGTTTTGATATGCGTTGCGGGGATTGAATAAATAAAACTGGTTGATTGTATCGCGGGTAATCGTGGTTTCAAAGGAGGCGCGGGGGTAGCAGTCTGTTACTTGTCCGAGGGCGCGCAACTGCACGGGTTTGCCTGCTATTAAGTCTTCGATGACGTGTCCGCCGCCCCGTTCGCGCGATTCTTCGCCGTCTTCGGCTACTTGGGTGGCTCCCAGGTACAGGTCTACTGCCCCGAAGCCGGAGTAGGCTAAAACGCCGTCCAGCCAGCATTGGCGGATTTTTATCGGCGGGTCGGTATGGCCGAGGTTGATGATTGCACCGGAGGATTCCATCGGCTCGAATGTGCCTGCGGTAATCACATCGACTTCTTTGGCTGCTTGGGTAATGCTGGTTTCTTGAACTCTAGTTTTGAGCTCTTCGATTGTCCAGACTGTGGCTTTGCCCTGGCTGATTTTATCGTTGATTTCGTCGATAGATCTCATATATTTTAGATTTTAGATTTGGGATTTTAGATTTTGAATTGATTGATTTTGGAGTGATTTTGATTTTGGATTGACTTTGCATTGATGGAATGTCGAGCGAGCGAATGCTGTTTTGGCGATCGACCTCGGTTTGATAACACCGCACAATGCTATAACAGATATCAGGATTATATTATAAATAAAATAAAGAGCGCTCACCATGACTCAAGCGATATTAAAACCAGTCACCTTCGATGAATTTATTGACTGGTATCCTGAACATTCTGAAAACCGTTACGAACTGCACAATGGAGCTATTGTTCAGATGCCTAAAGCAAGCGGAGAACATTCAGAAGTAGCCGGCTTCCTCTGCCTGAAGCTAGGGATTGAAATCGAGAGGCTAGGGTTGCCCTAATTCGTTCCCAAGGAATGCGTTGTCAAAGCTGATAATGAGTTATCTGGTTACGAACCGGATGCGATCGTTTTGGACAGGCAAGGGACGGACAGCGAACCGAGATGGAAAAAGGAATCTATCATTACAATGGGGAGTTATGTCCGGCTAATTGTCGAAGTTGTCAGTACCAATTGGCGGGATGATTACGGCTACAAATTGGTTGACTACGAAGCTTTGGGCATTTCTGAATACTAGATTGCGGACTATTTGGGACTTGGCGGGCGACGCTATATTGGCAATCCTAAACAACCTACTTTTTCTGTTTACCAGTTGATTGACGGTGAGTATCAAGTCAGTCAGTTTCGGGGTAGTGATAGGGTTGTGTCACCCACATTTGGGCAGTTGAATTTGAGTGTTCAACAGATTTTTAGCGCCGGCAGAGATACGGTAGAAAATGCGAGGCTTGAAGATAGTTAGTTGAGGGTGTTCGTACCAGAAATTTCCTACGTTTGTAGTGAATACTTCTGTCCTATAACTGGGAATTAATCAGGAGTGAAGTCATTATGAACCTTAACTATTGATTGTCAGGAGCCTCATTTTCAGCCGGATCGGGGATGTTGGGTTTCTGTTCTGGTAAATATTTTTCTGGCAGGGTTTCGGTGACTCCTATAGATTCATGTTTTTCATTCATAGCAGAATCGATTGCTGCTAAGGTTTTAGGACTGGCACTCCACTGGTTTAGAATATCTTTAATGAGGGCTTCCCTAATCCAAACTTGAGCTACAACGGTGAGGGGGAGGGCTAGCAATAAGCCTAAAAATCCAAAGAAAGTGGCGAAGAATACTTGAGCTATTAATGTTACTGCTGGCAGCAGTGATACTTGCTGTGCCATGACGTAGGGGGTGAGGAGGTTACTTTCAAATTGTTGAATGAGAAAGTAAAGGATCAGCACAAAACCGGATTTTAACGGAGAGTCTAAAAGTGCGATCGTCATTGGGGGAATGACGCTTAAACCCGGCCCGATATTGGGTATTAGGTTCAGCAAGCCCGCTAAAACAGCGTGAGCTAGAGCTAGGGGAACCTGCAATACTGACAACCCAATTAAACTCAGAAAAGTGATGACACTCATGCTAATTAAAGCGCCGATTACCCATCGACCGAGAGCTATTTCGCATTCATCTAAGATGCCATCGACTCGTCGCCGATAGAAAGAGGGAAATAGTTGGATGAATGCTTTGCGGTAAGATAGAGGTTCGGCTAATGTCATCAAGGTCAAAACTATGACGAGCAAAAAGCTGAGAATAACGCCTAATGTGTTGCCGACAAAAGCTCCTGCACCGCCGACGAGTTGGTTGAATAAAGGTTGCAGTTGTTGCATGATGTCGTTAACATCAAGATTGGGTAGTCGCTGGCCAAATTGTCCTGAAAAGCGACCCTCAAATTGATCAATCCACTGATTTAATCTTTCTATTCCTTGAGGGGCTCGTTGGGTAAGTTGTTGAAACTGTTGGGTAAAAGGCGGTACAATTATCAGGAATAAGCCTACGAATACGAGGATTAGGAAGCTAACTGATAAGAGTACAGCGATCGATCTTTTGAGTCCGAATTTTTGTAAGTAGCGTGCTAGTCTGTTTAAGGCTGTGGCTAAGACTACGGCGGCAAACAGCAGTAGTAGGGCCTGCCTGATTTGCCACAGGATGTAACAAGATGCGATGAGGGCTAATAAGCCCATCCACTGTCCTAGCTTCATTAGATTTTAGATTTTAGATTTTAGATTTTAGATTGAGGAATAGGGTATTGGAATTGCAGCTTGGTAATTGCTCTGCAGCCCAGAAGCGATAAATCGCATCTCTATAAGATACCTTAGATGCGGGCGATCGCATCTTTAATCAGATACCCCTACTCGGACATCAGTACAAGCAGCCTCCTCAATTCCCTTTTGCGAACACCTGCTGCGCTGTCAGCTTCAATTCAGGGAAAGTTGGGGACTCTATTGAGTCGCCGCCTCTGAACAGTTTGACTTGGTATTCCCCGTCAATTAGTTGGTAAATCGAAAAAGTGGGTTGTTTGGGGTTGCCAATAAACCGTCTGCCGCCCAATCCTAGATAGTCTATAATCCAATATTCTTGAATACCCATTGACTCATATGCCTCAAGCTTTAGGGCATAATCATCACCCCAATTAGTGCTAGTTACCTCGACGATTAGGGGGACTGATGCACCCATTGTGATAACTGAGGATTTTTCCCATCGTGGCTCGTTTGCAATGGTTTGTTCGTTAAGTACAATTATATCTGGCTCCTATCCCGATTCCTCGTGCATGGGTTTGATGACGCATTCTTTGGGGATGAAGTAGGGCAAATTGAGACGCTCAATCTCAATTCCGACTTTCAGTGCGCTAAAACCGGCCACTTTAGAATGTTTACCTGTTGCTTTTGGCCTCTCAACAATTTCTCCATTGTGCAGTTCGTAGTGGTGTTCGGAATTTTCAGGATACCAGTCAATGAATTCATCGAATGTTACTAATTCTGTTATGGTTTGAATCATGGTGAGTGCCTCAAGTTTGCTTGTGATAAGCTGTACGGGGAATTAAGATTTGGGCAAAAACACAGTCTAAAGACCAAGTAGCGATCGCACTTTTTGATTGTGTCTCTACTGCTGCTGTTGGCGCGATCGCCAGCCGAGGATCGCAGCTAAGATGATACTGGGGGTAAAGATGGCGATTAGGGCGTTGAGGTCCGTAGAGGGTATGGATAAGCTAGGCCCTGCGTACTTGATGGCCAGGGAAAGGGCGGCGGAAAGGGTGAATACTTTGAGGATGGGGCTGATGTTGGTGTTCATGGACCTGGTAGTTGGTTGTATAATTAGGCATTGAGATTATTATCGCAAGTATTGTGTTGCGGCTGCGATCGCGCCTTAGAGTTTTTAACAGGAAAGAGGCGATGAATGTTGTTTTAAACCCAGAACTAGATTGAGGTTCGCATGATGACACAGACACTTTTACAGCCACTAGACCAACGGTTCATTCATTCCGGGATTAGCTGGCAACAGTTCAAGCTAATTGAACAGGGGTTTTCTGACTCCCCTGGCATCAGGTTGTTTTATTACAAAGGAGAGGTAGAAATCTTGGCAGTTTCCGAAGACCACGAAGCGATAAGTCGCACCCTCACTATTCTTTTGGCTCTTTACTTTGACATCAAAGATATTGAATTTAAACCTACAGGAAGCCTTACTCTAGAAACAGAAGGCGAAGCTTCAGCACAACCTGACGAATCATATCTTATTGGTAGGTCAACTGGAACTCCTCCCGATTTATCTGTAGAGGTTATATTCACTAGCGGTACTGTCAAAAAATTGCAGCGCTATCGAGTATTGGGAGTTTCTGAAGTCTGGTTCTGGGAGGATGGTGTATTGGCTATGTATCGCTTGGGTTCTGAGGGTTATGAAAAAATTTATTCAAGTGTTGTTTTGCCAGATTTAGATATTAACTTATTGTGTCGCTGCTTGCTGATGGCTTCGAGTGTGGAAGCGATGAGGGAGTTTAGGAGGGGAATTTCTGGTTAGGGCGATCGCACCTATTTTTTTATGCTTAACTTGATTTGAGTAGGTTGGGGCGATCGCCAGCCGAGGATAGCAGCTAGGATGATACTGGGGGTAAAGACGGCGATTAGGGCGTTGAGGTCGGTAGAGGGTATGGATAAGCTAGGCCCTGCGTACTTGATGGCCAGGGAAAGGGCGGCGGAAAGGGTGAATACTTTGAGGATGGGGCTGATGTTGGTGTTCATGGAGCTGGTAGTGGGTTGGGCGATCGGTTTTCAGACTATTATTGCAAGTATGTGTTGCGGGCGGGCTTGCAATTGGGACGTGAGGTAGGGGCGATCGCTTTTTCCAGCCGAGGCGGGGATCAGATACCTTTACATCTTAGAATAGGGAGTACCACATCACAATTTAGCAACATCAGGAGCGATTAAGAATGGATACCCAAGAATCAGAGTTAATAGAGAAAATTCGTCAACAATTTGACAAGGCCCCTTATCCTAGAATTCCCCTAGAGACATCTCCTAAGAATAGCTATCAGACTCTCTATCTGCATAATTTGGTAACAGCTTACTATATAAGAAATCAGAAAGTCATAGAAACTGAAGGAAAAGTTATTTTAGATGCCGGCTGCGGCAGCGGGTACAAATCGTTAATTTTGGCAGAGGCAAATCCGGGAGCCAAAATTGTTGGCATCGATTTATCCGAAGAGTCTGTTAAGCTAGCCAGACAGCGCTTGCAATATCACGGCTTTGAGAATATGGAGTTTCATGCTCTGTCAATTGAAGAACTGCCTAGCTTAAACCAGCAGTTTGATTATATCAACTGTGACGAGGTGCTTTATCTCTTGCCAGACGCAGTTGTCGGATTGCAAGCCATGAAATCTGTTTTGAAACCAGATGGAATTATTCGCACCAACCTCCACAGCTCCCTCCAGCGAAGTTCTTACTTTGCAGTTCAAAAAGTATTCAAAATCATGGGATTAATGGATGATAATCCTAGAGAGATGGAAATAGAGTTAGCAAAAGAAATTATCCAAGACCTAAAAGATGACGTGGCTATTAAGGCAAGAACATGGGGTTCTCCAGCCGAAAAAAACGAAGAATGGATGCTGGCTAACTATTTGCTGTTGGGAGATCAGGGCTATACTATACCTGAAGTGTTTTCAGCATTAAGAAATGCTGATTTAGAATTTATTAGCATGGTGAGTTGGCGATTGTGGGACTTGACGGATTTGTTCAAAGAGCCAAATAACATACCTGCATTTCTGGCAATGAGCTTGCCAGAAATTTCTGTAGAAGAACGGCTGCACCTGTTTGAACTTTTACATCCAGTCCATCGTTTGATAGACTTCTGGTGCGGTCTTCCCAACCAAGCTCAGTCGTTTGTACCAGTTTCAGAATGGACTGTGGCTGACTGGCAGCAGGCAAAGGTGCATCTGCATCCTCAGCTCAGAACTCCCCAGTTAAAAGAAGATTTGATTAAATCTATCACTAACCAGAGTTCCTTCCTGATTAGCCGTTATGTCACTTCGCCAACCTTAGTGCCCATTTTAATAGAGAGCAGTATGGCAGCTTGCTTGCTGCCTCTGTGGGAGGGCGCGCAGCCTGTGATATCCTTAGCGGAGCGCTGGCTCAACCTCAGACCCCTAGACCTTGTAACTCTGGAACCTGTGAATCAGGAGAGAGCCTTCAATGAAATCAAGGAACTCTTGATGAGCTTAGAAGTCTTTCTGTATGTGCTTTTGGAGCATTAAAGCCAGGACTTGAAAAAAAAAATAGTTTGGGGTGATATTAAAGGGCTGGTAACTGGGTAAGTTACATATAAGAGTTAGAAATCGAGCATCCCACCCCTCTAGGAGAAACAACCAATGAAAACTGAATTTAAAGCCAGATTCCTGCAACACCTCAATCAAAAAAGACAGGATAAGGGTTTTACGCTGATTGAACTGCTGGTCGTTATCATCATCATCGGTATTCTATCTGCTATTGCTTTGCCTTCCTTCCTCAACCAAGCTAACAAAGCCAAACAATCAGAAGCTAAGCAGTACGCTGGTTCCATGAACCGTGCTCAGCAAGCAAATTTTGCTGAAAGCGGTAAATTTGGCTCAAACGTGGAGGTTCTGGGGCTTGGCATTAGAACTCAGACCGAGAACTATAAATACAACGTTATACCAGCAGCGGGTATTGACGAAAACACTACCCAGGTTGGGAATCTCGCGACAGGTATAGGCACTGTACTCAAATCGTATATAGGATCAGTAGCCTTACTTGTACCGCCAGGCTCAGTTGACAAAAGCAGCACGGCAGTCTTGTGCGAAAGCAAGGTGGCTACTAATACTCCTCCGACATTGGCAAATACGCCTGCTACTCCTGCTACCTTAGGTTGCGACAACACTAACTATACCGTAGTGTCGAAGTAGGAAAGCCATCAAAGCAGGGATTGTTCCTGCAAGCCTAACCTGAATCTTTGAAGAAAGTGGGTAGTGTTGTTTACACTACCCATTGCTATTCAGGAGGTTTATAAAAACTGGAAAGCTTCAATAACTATTACTATGACAATCTCTTTAGAAAACATTTCATCGACTGTTCTAGCTGATTGGCAGCAACAAGCCCGTCAATATCTAATCCAAGGAGATTACACTCAGGCTGCAAACCTCTACGAGCAGGCAATGGCAGCGGAGCCGGAAACTAAGTCCCACTACTGGCACTTGGGGTTGATTTTGCTTTTGCAGGGGCAAGAGATGGAAGCCCAAACGACTTGGCTGCTGGGCATGGCCGACGGGGAATCGGAACAAGTTGAGGAATGGACTGCTCAACTGTTAGATGTGCTGCAAATGGAAGCAGAGCGCCGGGAGGTTTTGTCAGACTACTCTGTTGCTTGGGCAATTCGGCAGCATATCAGGGAAATTAATCCGGCGGATGTTAACAACTTGTTGCGTTTGATTGAGCTTTTCATCCGGCTTGAGACTTTTACAGGAGATGAACTGACTTCAGTTGGCTTAATCGAGTTGCTACAGGTAGAGCCTGCAATTGAGGTTGACGCAGCTCTGTTGATGCAAGTATTGCAAAGTGTTTTGGCTTGCGAACCCTCGCATCCGTCAACGCTGGAGTTTGCAGAAGCTTGTCTGGCTCATGTCCGCGAACCTCAAGTTTATATCAGAATTTTATTAGAAACCGCTTGCGAGCTAGGCTATATATTAAAAATAACTAGAGTAGCAATACGCTTGGCTGAACTGGTTTTGCGTTTAGATTCAGAGCATCCTGAGATGGTTCGCCACTTGGCTTGTTTTTATCAGAATGCGGGTGAATACGATCGGGGGATAAAGACAGCTAAGCTTTTCTACTCATTAATACAAGAGTTACCCGCTAAAGTTTATGCGAATCACCTGATTTTGCGGGGGTTGATGAGTGCAGGCGGATACTGGGAAGAAGCTTGTGCGATACTCAAGCGGCTCAAGTCCGATCAGGAGTTGCTGATAGCAGAGCAGCCGACATCGCTTAACTTATCGACTGTTGACGACTTATTTGTTACTAGCTTTTTTTACCCATACTTTCAGGACGAGCCAAGAAATGCTAGAAACATTAGCAACCAATTGGCTCAGCTATGCCAACTCAACGTTCAAAACAACAACAATGAGCAGATAGAGGGGTACAGACAGCGACACTTAGCTCGAAAAAGCCGGGGCATTTCTGCTAAGCCACTGAAGATTGGCTATGTGTCCCACTGCCTGAGAAGGCATTCTGTGGGCTGGCTAGCGCGATGGCTGTTTCAGCACCACGATCGCGATCGCTTTCAAATTCATGCTTATTTTCTCAATTATGTTAATACCGATCACTTTTTACAAGAATGGTATGTCAATCACGTTGATAAAGCCTATCGGTGCGGGATTGTCAGTACCAACGTTGCCGAGCAAATCGATAAAGATGAGATTGATATTCTGATCGATCTCGACAGTATTACTCTAGACATTAACTGTGAAGTGATGGCGATGAAACCAGCGCCCGTTCAAGTCACTTGGTTGGGTTGGGATGCGTCAGGAGTGCCTGCAATTGACTATTTTATTGCCGATCCATACGTGCTGCCGGAGTCTGCCCAGAATTATTACAGTGAAAAAATCTGGCGCTTGCCCCAGACTTACATAGCTGTGGATGGTTTTGAAGTTGGAGTGCCAACATTACGTCGCGATCAGTTGAAGATTCCTAACGATGCTATTGTGTATCTCAGTAGTCAGAGCGGTTACAAGCGCCATCATGACACAGCGCGACTACAGATGAAAATTTTGAAGGAAGTGCCGAATAGTTATTTTTTAATTAAAGGGGTGGCTGACGAAAAATCCATTAAACAGTTTTTTAACCAGCTTGCCGAAGAAGAGGGTTTGGAGGGCGATCGTCTGCGATTTTTGCCAACAGTTACTTCAGAGGAAGTTCACCGAGCTAACTTAGGTATTGCGGATGTAGTTCTGGATACTTATCCCTATAATGGAGCCACAACCACTCTAGAAACTCTTTGGATGTGCATTCCCTTGGTGACGCGAGTCGGGCAGCAGTTTGCAGCTCGCAACAGCTACACTATGATGATGAATGCAGGAGTGACCGAGGGTATTGCTTGGACGCATGAAGAATATGTGGAATGGGGAATTCGCTTAGGGAAAGATGCTGCTTTGCGGCAACAAATTTCGTGGAAGCTGCGGCAGTCAAGGCAAACTTCTCCGCTTTGGAATGGCAAGCAATTTACGCGAGAAATGGAGAAAGCTTACGAGCAAATGTGGCAGATATATCTTGACAAAAATCATTGATGGTGCTGATTCCAGTGAGTAGTTTGTGCAGCCAGTTGCTGCACAAATTCGATCGATTCATCAGTAACTCTCCTTCATAAAACGGTCTAGTTCTAATGAGGGAATGTTCTCGGCTTTTGCGTGAGCGATCGCCTCTCTATTCTCATTCTCCAATACAATTCTCCCATGCAGGCGCGGCATCAGAACTGACCACTGAATTTCGCTCAACTGTCCAATCAGTGAAATTTCCGGCCCATCAGAAACATCTAAATCTTCTTCCATTAAAAGATTCATCGCTACGCTTGATAAAACAAGATTAGCATCTTCGTCAGAAATATTGCTGCTGTCTACTAAGAGAGTCATCTTGCTTTTGTCTGGGTGAGTGGCGATCGCCCTCACCACTCGTTCCAATTCCAAACCAAGAGACTCTTCTGGCTGCGACCAATCTGGGAAAACAATTAGATTAATCTCTCTCAAGTTCATCGACAGCGACAAGGCTGCTGACCCGCCTTCATTTTGCTGAATGTAACAACCGAGCATTTCAAGAAAGCGCAAAGCTGTGGGAACAGGAGCGTAATTTTCAATTGCCCACTGCCGACCTTCTTTAGAAATTGTTTCTAAAATTTCTGGGTTATCAGTAATGCGATCGACTGTATCATGAATGTTGTCTAGGTCAATTCCTATGTAATGCCGCCAGTTTTGTGGCATCACTGGCAGTTGAATTCCATACTTCTCGAAATCGACATGAAAGGTCACACATCCCGCCACTAATGACTCCCAAAACCGCCAACTATCCCACCATTCTGCGATAGGTTGTCCTGTGGGAACGTTAGAATTTATATAACCTCCAAAACACGCACATCCAACAGATTTTTTCAGTCGTTTGTAATAATTGGGATAGTGGCGCTTACCCGTTTGTACCCACTGCAAATAGTGATAGGCTCCCAATGGAGAATCCTCAAAATTTTCCCCAGTATTATTGAGGATCAAAACTTTCTGAATTAAAGGTAAGAACTCTTCGCTAATTATTTCCCTCAGTGACCGATCGATTATTATCGCCCCCAAATCGACCTTAAGAAATCCCATGTCAGCTTTCAGCAAACTACGGGAAATTTCCAGAATAGTTTGAGTAACTCTAAAATTAACAAGCAAGGATTTTTTTCTTTCCTTAAATGTAGAGAGTTCACTTGTTTCTTGAAGTATGCGATTCGACAGTCCGAAAGCCCAAACTCTACAGTTTAAAGGATATTGAGACTGACTGTTATAGTGAGTCCTCAACCTCAAGTCAAAATTATTCAACTCTGGGTTCCAAATAGTAGGACCATCCATATCATCTAGATAGACAGCAATATACTGTCGATTGGGGTGAAAAATATCTTGCAGACAAGATATGTTATTGATTAGCCATCCTTGAGTAACTATAACAATAGAAGAATCATCGGGCACTACATCTGCATTGTAGCAGCAGAGATATTTGTCGGGTTCGTCGGGTGCAATCTGCCAATAGTTGACATTTGAATAAAAGGGTATCCCGAGTTCTTTAAAGCCTTCAGCTAAACATACACCCAAATGAGAAAATTGATTCTCACAAAAATAAAAAAATACAGGTTTGTTTCTGCTATATTCAAAAGTTAATTTTGCTGTAGACATCTAACAATTTTTGCTGGTATTATCACATCTTTGCTAGCTATTATGTTCCTGACTAGGTTATGGCTAGATTATTAAGCTGATATGATGGAATGTTTTCAATTTTCGCAAGCGCGATCGCCTCTCGATTCTCATTATCCAATATAATTCTACCATCAAGGCAAGTCATCAGAGTTTCCCACTGAATTTCAGTTAACCGCCCAATCAGTGAAATTTCCGGTCCCTCAGAAACATCTAAATCCTCTTCCATCAGTAGATTCATCGCCACACTAGATAAAAGTAGATTGGCATCTTCATCAGAAATGCTGGTAGTCTCTATCAGTAAAGTGATCTCACTTTTATCCGGGTGATCCATAGTAGCTTTGATGACACCTGTTAAATCCTCCGCGATTAAGTCTTCTGACTGGTTCCAGTCAGGAAATATAATTAGATTAATATCTCTTAATCCGAGATCGTTACTGAGAGCCTCAACTATTCGATGCTGAGGCACTCCCTCATCGGCCCATGCGTAGTCTTTGTTAAAATTATCAATCCACTCTTGTAACAATTTACTGTAGTCTTCATCGGTAACTGGCAATTTTTTACCAGGACATATTTTCGGGATTAATTCAGTTTGTACAAATAATTTTAACTGGGGATGCCAACCGTATCGCTCTACCGTATATAAGATTGAGCGAACCGCTTTGAAATACTGTTCTGTTCTTTGTAGAATAAAACCCTTTACATAGCCTAAATAGTAATTAAAATCAATAACAACTTGTTGGTGAAACTCACTGCGTGCCTGGGAAAAACCTTTTGTAAAAGCAGTGTAAATACATTCAATTAAGTGTTCCACTGGTACATCAGTCATCTCTAAAATTTGTTCTGATGACATTCCCCAATAGTCAAAATCATGGGCAATAGAACCATAAGCCGATGTTGATTTTGACAATAACTGAATCATTGGTAATGGTTTAGCCCAGTCTGTAAGTGCTATTTGGGTGATGCCACTTGAACAGCCGATAAAAAGGTGACAATACTTAGTCAATTCAGCAGTTTCCCTCATAGTAAGAGTGCTACCATCAATAATTCCGGGATTTCCTTGAGGAATTGGGAAATTAGATGAAAGAATAACTTGGCAATCTGGTAGCAGATAAATTATCCCTTGAGCTACATATAAAGCATATTGAGGTGTAACAAAAGACTGACCACTTTTCGATGCACATTCAAACAAAATTACATGACGGGATTGCTGCAAATTATGCTTTTCGGCAAAAGTTTGGACTTTTTCAACCTCATTGCTTCGCAGTTTTAAAATATTCTGTATTGGAACAGTTATAGGTTTTGGATAAGCCCGAAAAATAGAGGGACGAACAGTACCGTCGTAATTTTGAAAGTTGTTGGGATAAATTTGGGTCAAAAATATTTCATCAAAATCACCACGCTCAGCGCGAGCTTTTGCCTGGTTTTCAAAATCATACCAAGCTGCTCCCATGTCAGCCCAACCAGCTAAAGGAATTTCCCAAATTTCATCAACAAATGGGTTTTCTTCAACTGTCCCTTTACAAATAGATGAAATCGCCCAAGTCAGATGGCAATTGGGATAATCCTGCTTAATTTGTCGAGCTAATATAGTTGTATAAAGACAATCTCCATTAGATCCAAGCTGGCCCAGTAGGATTCGTTTACCGTAATTAATCATAGAATTGTTCATCGTTTTTGAAAAACAGTAGTTTGATAGAGACTAATTTTTTTGAAAAACCAGCATTCCAAAGGTATAGCTGATATTCGCTCCCGGAGAAAAGTAACCAGGTTTGATTACTGCATCTCCCAAAGACCAATCTACAGGCTCAACTAAATTTAAACCACAACTTTTACATTCTTCTATCAAGTTTTTCGTATCGTTTTTATCCAAAGGATTCCAGAGTTTATCGTAAAGCTTGAAGTCTGGCTTGAGTTTCGGTGTCCAATAATCAAAAGTTACATACAATTTGCCATTTTCGATCAAAAGTCTGGAAACTTCTGTGGCAAATTTTTTGAAATCTACTTCATGTTCTATGACAGAAAGACAAGTTATATTGGTGAAGTAATGATCGGGAAGTTTGGTATCCATGAGATCTCCAACCATATATTTGACTTCTTCCAGAGGCACATCAGGAGGTTGAAGGTCAATCCCATATTTTTCACCTTGAACATTTTTCAAAACCGCATTCTTTAAAATATAAGAGTCAGAACTACCCATATCTAAAAGATTACCGTCTGATAAATCAAAGATGATGTGAGCGATATCCCAGTCTTTACAGAAAAGATTATGGGAAGCATAGCCATTTCTATGTAGATAATCAGTACATTTATAAATTTCATCTCGAAATTTCAAGAATTTACATACAGATGGTTTAGGAGGCGCGTCCCTATCTGATTTATTAATTAAATTAGCGGCGCGAGATATCATCCGATTTGTGGTCTTTTTAATTTGAGTTTTAGTATTCCTTAAATATACATTATTACTGCTTATGTAGTCTCGAAGACGATTTACTATTGGCAGATTTTCTAGCCCTTGGTTTACCAGTTCGGGAATTTGAGCTAAACTTTCAATAATATTATCAGCCAAATTATAATTTGGGTCATTGCCATAATTCAGAGTAAGATACTCCAGAAGCTCTAGGGCATAATCAGTATAGTCCATGACATCAGCTATACAAGCCAGCTTCAAAATTCGCTCAGGTGTCTGTAAATGTGTATTTAAGTTGGGGCGCATCAAATCCCGGAGATAAAAGGCATCAGCCCATACTAATGAGCCAGGACGGTTTGAAGAAGTAATAGGTGAAGTTGTGCGAACTGCACGTCCCGTACTAACAATTAAATCAAAGAGTGTAAAACTTTGGTTTCTCAAATACACATCTAAATCACCAAACAGAGGTTGATTGACATATATGTCCGTAAACTCAACTTCGCTGTAAACTGCGAGAATGCTCCGGCCTAAAATTTCAGAAGCTCCTTCTAAAACTGAAAGTTCTCCACCCTGAACATCAAGATGAATAAAGTCAATTTCTTTAATATTTTCGGATTGGCAAAAAGTATCTAAAGTTGTTGTTTCAACTTCGATAGTACGATTTAATTGAATTAAATCTATATACCCGTTAAACCGCTGCATATATGACTCATTGGGCGGATACAAAGAACTACATCCGGGATATTTAGTTACATAAAGTGTGGCGTTTCCCTCTGTATTGCTAAGAGCTAAGGGAATATGGTTTTCAGTCCAATTGACTTTTCTAGCTTCGAGGTCAGCATTAGCTTGCTCGCAAGCTTCTACATCTGCATCAAATCCATAAATAGTTAAGTTAGGGGCGAAAATATCCCAATTTCGACTGGCATAATCGTCCTGCTTTTCAATTTTGCGTGAACCAACAATACATACGGTGAGGTAAACTCTGTCTAACTTACCGCTTTTCTTTAAACTTGGGAGGAAAAACATAATAATTATTGGTACGTAAAAATGATGACTGCTCGATTTTGTTTCGATTTACCCTTTACCGATCGCCCTTTCCGCTACTACTTCCCCTTCGCCTGCCCCAAAAGCTGTTTATTATCAGCTCTGTCAGGATTTAGCTTCACCAACTTCTCCAAAGGCTCGATCGCCCCCACCTTATTATTCATCTGCAACCGCACATTTGCCAAGCCCTCCAGAGCCGTCTGATTCTGCGGTTCCCGCTGCAAAACCGTTTCATATCCCCGTTCCTGCGCCGCCAGCAAAGATTCCTGAGAAACAGCAGCAGTCGTCGGTTTTTGCTGGTGCTGACTGCTCAAACCGCTGCCGAACAGACTCACCATACCAAAAATTGCCGAACCACCAAAGCCAATCATTGATACTAACGCAAAAATCTGCTTAATTCGATCGCTCCGATGAACCCGACTATCACTAGATTTTTTCTGTGTACTTTCCATTGCTAACTCTTGGTGTCGCTGTTTTCCAGGCACTCGCAAAGCACCTAATCTCTAGAATGCCCAAGTTCGATCGCAAAACGATCGCCCTTCGCCATTTAAAATTTGAAACCTATTCTAGCTCTTACACAAAATCTAAGATTTGTCAAGGACATTTAGGTAACAATAACACGCGGGCGATCGAGATTGGTGAAGGGCGATCGCACCCTTACTTTTTACCCGTTACTCTCAGCCAATTGACCAAACCGATCTCGGTAACGCGCTAGCAAAGATTCGAGTTCAGCAGCACGCTGGCGTTCCGCTTCTATTGCTGAGGGTAATTTATCAGGAAGCCGTAATTTTTATCCATTATCTTTCCGATAAAAACCGATAATTTTTCCATCTATTTCTCAAGGCAGTTGCAGCACTTCACTGCGACTTTTAGTAATTAATTGATAGCTAGGTTCCTGTTGGTAGTATTGAGAACTATCGCCCTTTTGAATTCCTTAATTGCCTCAACATGACTCGGCATATTAACACACCTGACGAGTAAACCAATATCGAGTTCTGGAACCAATTGGGAACTCGCAATCTCTTCGTATGCTTGCTGTCTGAGAGCATACAGAGACAGTCGGCTGTTTTCCCAAAACCAGACTTCAGGGATTGGCAGCCGTTTGTAAGCCTCTAGCTTATCAATTCCGCCGCTAGTGACGACAACTTCGATCGCTAAATCGGGACGTTCTCTGTCAGTACCCAATTCGTAAGATTTGTCTGCTTCACACTACACCAGTCGCGATTCATTTTCTAATGTCAATGAACCAGTTGGAGTGTAATCGAAGCCTGCATTTAGCAAATATGTTTCTACCAACGCACCGATACGTCCCTTGGCTATTTCGTGTTTTCTTCCAGCCTTTTTGTGAATCTCCAGTATCCCATCTAAAAATGACAGCCGAACCTCTGGAATATCCAGCATCGGTTCTAAGGTTTTGAATTGTTCCCAAGTTAACCATGGAAATAGCAACGGCTGCTCTAATTTCTCTTATAATGTTATTGCAGTCATGGCGCTCCTTAATTCCCAATCCAAAATCGAAAATCTCAACTGTAAAATCGATCGCTCTGGCTCCTTGATTCCCAATTATTCAATCTAAAATCTAAAATCGCTCGACCTTTCACACCCTCAAATGCCATCAGGATCGATGCCCTGACGTAAGGATTCAGGTGAAAAATAGTCGCTTGAGAACCGAGAAATATGATAATGTACTCAGATGAGCGAAAAATCAGAGTTATTAGCACTAAAAATGGAAATAGTTGACCAGTTGAGCCGTGAGGAACTGGTCAAAATTGTGCTGACCCAACAAAAGCTGATTGAAAAATTACAACAAGAACTCGAAAAACTTAAAGACAAACAGCCCACCAATAGCAAAACATCATCGAAACCCCCATCAAGCGCTCTCATACAGAAATCAGAGACAGTCGCTCTCGATAGCTCAAAAGAATCAGAAACAGAACCCAAGCCTAAACCAGGAGGACAGCCTGGACATATCGGCAAAACCCGAAAAGGGTTTGAGCGAGTAGATAGATATCAAATCAGCACTCCTGACAATGAGCGAGCATTGTGGCAGCAGAGAATTAAGTGAGATGATGGGTTATAGCAACCAGCAAGTAGCGTGTTTAGCAGCCTTACCAATTGAAGTGGTGGAATATCAACGAGTCAAATGTCAATGCCTAGAATGTGGAGCAATGGCGCTCGGAGCCATCTCACCGGGTATCGTGCCAGGACAAGACTTGAGTATCGACCTACAAGCATTATTGGTATGGCTAGGTAATTATGGGCACATATCTTACTCCCAGCAACAAGAGTTCATGCGGGAACTAGGTGGCATCGAAATAGGGAGCGGAACATTACAAGCAACCAACGCCCGGGTAGCTGATGCTGTAAAGCCAGCCGTTGAAGACTTACGGAAATAAGCACCGTTACAAGCTTTCCGTCCATGTCGATAAAACCCCGTGGTGTGTTAAGGGCATCAAAGAATGGTTGTGGACAGCCACGGGTCAAAATTTTTGCCTGTTCCATGCGGCAGACACTCGCAGCAGAGCTGAATTAGAGACAATGCTGGGTTCGGAATTTGCGCTCAGTGTTGAGCTCTGACGATTTCAGTGTCTACAACGGTGTTGAGGTGGGAGCGCAGCAGAAATGTTTAGCCCATCTACGGCGACATTTTAAGAAAGTTCTGCTTCTGGGCCACGGTAACAACACAGTAGTTGCGTCTGCGTTCTTGGATTTAATTGATGAGGCATTCCGACAACATCGAATTCAGGGCGCTCCCACCCTGAAGAACTTGATTATCATGCTTGGGCGAGGGACTTTAAGACCAGACTGGCAGCATTGTTAAATACTTGGCAAGGTCTTGTTGGTCATGCTGCGGGACTTTTACTGCGCTCGTTACGTGAGAAAGCGCACTAATGGTGGTATTTTTTAGACCACCCATCCATTCCTCCTGACAATAATTTAGCGGAACGTTCTCTACGATTAGCCGTGACTAAACGTAAGGTATCTGGTGGTTCCCCATCGATGTTTCGGTTTGAACAAACTGCTGATTTGTTATCAGTGATTCAGACTTGTCGGTTTCAAGGTAAAAGTGCAATGGCTTTTTTCCTTAAGGCTATATCTGCCCATTATTGTAACTTTTTCATGCCTTCTCTTGTTCCCCAATCTTAGACCTGAATCCTTACTACAGCATTGCATTTAGAAAGCTGATTAAAATTTCTGGATGTTCGGAAGAAGCGAATTTTTTTTTGAATGCAAAGTCTGTTTGGGGACTGATGAAACGCATATTATAGAAGGAAGAGGGAAAAGGGAAGAAGGAAGAAGAAAAATGCAATATTTCAGGGATTTTTAGGTTGGTAGTTGCGCTTTAGCACGCTTAGCGCAACTACGAAGTTTTTCAATCAATTATCAGCCTGTGGCTTCAGTAGTAGCTGCAGGCGACATAACTAGCTTTCCAGTTATATCCATCGTCGCCAGCTTCAGCACTTCATTAAAAGCTAAACCCCGAATTTTGAGTTCCCACCTAATGCCTTTTGCTTTCATTCGCTTGGCTTTCCGCATATCGACATCAGCAGCTTTTTGATGCAAGAGCAAATATTTCATTGCTGCTGTAGCTTCTACTTTGGTGGGAAATGCAATATAAGTGATAAATCCGCCGTCCCAGTGATTGGCGTTGCGGACGCTACTGATAGTCGCCACTCTCGGACTAAAGCGGTTCCAGTAAAAGTCGCTGTAGCCGATCGACTCTGTTTTTACTTGGAGTTTGTTTGCCATTTGACTTAACTCCTATAACCTTGTGTGTGGGGTTAGCAGCACCAATTTGCTGCTATTAACTATTATAGCAAATTACTGAGAAATTGGTAACTGTTGGCTGTTGGCTGTTGGGGGATGCCTAAAACCTCAATTCATATTCAGCAGTGACGCGGTTGTCTCCTTGAAAATTACTCGAACCCCTGAGTAAAATTTTATCGCTCAATCGATAGCGCACAGTAAATTCAGTCGGTTGATTTGCTGACAAAACTCGAATGATTGATGCAGAAATATTGCGCGTGATGTCAAACCCAACTTCTAAACCTAAACCGAGAGAACCCGCACCCGAACTGGAACTAGCAGTTTGTGCTTCGTTGCCTCTAATCCGAGTGGGAAATAAGCGAAATTCGCTCAATCCTGTGGCGTTTGTAACCGCAGATTGAATGTTGTTCAATAAACCCGCACCGGCTAAATTTGCGATCGCCAGCGTACTGTCTCCCTGTCCCAAAGTCTCCACGAAACTGCCACCTAACAGCGCTACAATCTCTATTTCCGATCGACTCGGAGAACTCCTCAACTCCAGATTTTCCCCCAACTGAGAAGCCCTTCCCTGCACTAACGCTTGAACTCGCACACTCCGCACGCTGCCGAAACTTGTCGGTTCGTCTGCTATTTCAGAGGCTACAGATGTGCCGGGAGTGCGGAACCGCGTTACTTCCTGCACCGAAGTTGCTAATCTCACATCCAGCGTCGGATCGAGTCCTTGTGTTGGTACAAAGGTAGCAGTCTGCGGGTATCCTCGATCGAGTCTAAACTGCGTTGTAAACAAATTCACCGACCCGGAAGTCAACCGAATCGTACCCTCCGGGCGAAGGTCATCTAAAGTTCCATTCACCGTCAAGCCCCCAGTCGCCTGAAAACTCAATATCGGCGCACTCGTTACCCGAATTCCCCGGCCCAAATTCAGCCGCAAATCGTTCAATCCAACTTCAAAGGGAGGGGAAGTCGGAGTAGCAGGAGAAGGAGAAACCTCAGTAGTAGGGGAATCAGAAACCTCAGTCGCAGGGGAAGCAGAAGATGTGGAATCAGAATCAGAATCAGAAGAGGAAGAAGCTAACTGAGTTGTGCCGCCGCCGGGACTCCGGAGAAATACTTCACCGTCGTACAGTTCAATATTACCGCTCAACTGCGGACGCCTAGCCGTGCCCCTTGCCTGCACTTGACCGACTACGCCGCCGCTGTACAATCCTCTGAGGTTCACTGCCAACTTGTCTAAATTTACAGCCAAAGGATTATCCACATCGACATCGCCCTCCGCGAAGGGCACAGACAGCGGAATTACACCCTGGGCCACAACTTGTCCCTGACTCAACTGTCCCCGAATTCCCTCTACCCGAATACGATCGCCCTCAAAGCGCACCGTCCCAGTCAGCCCTGTCAGCGGTTCTGGGAAGGCTTGCGCGCGGACGGTTGCATTTTCAAAATTCGCAATTCCTTGCGCTACAGGGTCTTGCAGCGTCCCTCCCACGCGAATTTGCACCTGTCCCTGGCCGCTGACCCACGCAACTTGCGGAGTCAATACATTAATAATTGCCAAACCTTCATTTTGCAAATTCGCCCTCAAATCAATTTGATTGCTATCAGCTTTCACCGCTGCAAACGGCAACTCAAAAGGCAAACTTCCCTGCACTTCAATCGGTTCGGTTTGAGTTACCAAAGCGCTGCCGCCAAAATTCAGGCGGGCGTTGCTGTAACTGAAACTGCCGTCGGCTTGTTTAATCGGTTCTCCGTTTAGCGTACCTTCCAGCAAACTCAATTCCCCGGTGGCTTGCGGGTTTTCCAAACTGCCGGCCAAATTCGCCCGCAAATTCAAATTTCCCGTGACATCTACAAAAGGCAATTCCACCAGTTTTGCCAACTCTTCCACGGGCACATTTTCTACCCGCAACTGCCCGGATTGAGCTTTTTGCCCGAGTTGTCCCGAAAAGCCGATCGCACTTTTTCCCGATCGAATTTCCAAAGGCAAAACAGTTAAAATCCCGTCCTGAAAACTGCCTTCAAGGCTGAACTGTTCGGCGACATATTCTCCCCACTGCCAGTTATCACCTTTCACATTAAATTGAGCTTCCACACCCGTTTGCAAAGAACCGGCGACAGCAATTTCCGCACCAAAAGTGCCTTGCAATTGGGATAAGGGAGGCAATTTTTCTGATGCTTCCACGGCCTGCTGCTGCTGCAAAATTGTTTCAATTTCTGCCAAGCGGCGCAACTGTTCGATTAGCGGGGCTTCTGGTTCTCCCACTGCCACAGTTTGCACGTCGCCACTGTCACCGTAAACGGGAGGTTTTAGGCCTCTAGCCAAGTCGCCTAAATTGAAATATTGCAAAGCGGTTAAAACCTGCTGCAAATTGCCTTGCTGGACGTTAACTTTCCCGGCAAATTGCGGGTTTGCACCTGTTTGAACATTGCCGGAAATTAAGTATTGACCGCTGCCTTGGCGGAATATGCCATTTGTGAGAGTAGCGCTGCCGTTAGCGTAGCTGAATTCGGCTTGGAAACTGTCACCTTTAATGTAGCCGATCGCCGGTTGGGCGATCGCAATTTGTCCGCTTGCTTGCAAAGTCGCCGGATTTAACGGCATCTTCCAACCGGACACATTCACTTGTCCCGACGCCGTACCGGTTATCGGCCCCAAACCGGCCTCTTTCCCCGGTGTGAGATTCAAAGCAGCGAGGGGAAAATCGCTTAAATTAACTCGCAAAGTTTCTCCCTCGGTTTGGCCCCTAGCCACGGATTCCCCGCGTTGAATTAAGAAAGATGTCGGCAGAAAAGATTGATTTAAAGCTACTTCAATTTTGTCGCTTGCGCCGGCCAAACGCAAATCTACACTTTTCCCAGCATCCGCATTCACACTCCCCGCCAGTACCGGGTCAAAAGCGACTTGATTTACTGCTAAATCCCGCACTTCCACGTCGCCCACTAAGCTGAGGGCGGCGAGGGTGCCGCTGAGGCGGCCGGTAAAATCGACATTGCCGCGCAGAGGCTGGTTGTTCTGTGAAGGATTGTTGACATTAGTTGGTGTCAAAAATCCTAGTTGTTCTGCTGGTAAGGCTTCCAGGTTAAAGTTGGCGAGTTTGACATCCAAATCTACGTTGGAAATTGAGGGCCCTCCTTGACCTTTGAGTTCGACGTTAACAAAGCCGTTTGCTGTCAAACCCGGAGTTGTGGCGTTCTCAATTTCCACCCGTTTGCCGTCCCAATTAAATACTGCCTCAAAAGGTTGTTTCAAAAACGGCAATTCTGAGATGCGAAAACTGCCACCGGCGCGAACTGTTTGCGGGGAACCGGCAATCGCGCCGGATAAATTGATATTGCCGTTAAACAGTCCTCCAAGCTGGGGGAGATTTTGGGTACTGGAGACTACACCTCCGCTTTGCAAGCTTTGTCGCTGCGACTCAAAGGCTTGCTGGAAGCGACTTAGAGCAATTTGCTCGCCCTCGATTGACGCCCGCCAATTCCCCGATGTGGCGCTGCCTTTAGCATTGACAATTCCTCCGCCGTTGGCGAGTCTAATTTGTCCGTCGCCATTGGCGGTGATGCCGTTGGCGGTTAGATTATCTAGTGTTCCCAAAATGCTGACTTGGCCGTCGAGGGTTCCCTCAATTTCTGGCGGTAAATCCGCTGTCAACAAACCTGTTTGTTTGAGGGTTTGTTCTAAATTACTGACGGCAATTCCGTTCGTTTCCAGCAATGCTTGCAAGTTGCCGTTTTCTAATTTAGCCGTAGTATCGATCGCCCCGAGTCGATCGACCACAATCACTCCTTCTCCGCTAGCACTAATTCCCTTGGCTGTCAAGTTATCCAAACTACCCGCTGCTTGGAATTGGCCGTTAATTCTGCCGTCTAATCCTTCAGGCAAAGTCGCCGCTAGGGTAAAGAGTTGGGTATTGCGGATTGTTTGTTCTAAGCGACTGAGAATAACTCGATCGGCATCGGCGAAAGCTTGCCAGCGTCTATCTTCTAATTTACCTCTAAAAGCAATAGTACCGTCCGCTATATTGAGTTGGCCGCTGCTGTTGACGGCTATGTCGGGGACGGTTGAATTATCAAGACTGCCGCTGGCTTGAATTTGATTCGATATTTGTCCGTCAATCGATTTGAGATTTTGGATTTGGGATTTTAGATTGTTGATATTGGCGACTGTTTGGGGATTGTCAGCAGTGAAAGCTAAACCAACATCTAACAGCGGCAATCCTAAATTTACTAAACGGTTGATGGAAGTGCGATCTGTTTCTGCTGTTGCTTGCCAGTTTCCCGCTGCCAATTCTCCTTTAAAATTAACATCACTGCCGGCAAGATTGAGTCTGCCGCTGCCGCTGGCATTGATGCTGCTAGCCGTCAAATTGTCAAGACTTCCCGATGCTGTAAATTGACTCGATAGCAGTCCGTCAATCGATTTGAGATTTTGGATTTTAGATTTTAGATTGTTGATATTGGCGGCTTGCTGATTTTCGGGATTGAATGCTGAAGCCACATCTAAAATCGGCAGTGTCAAATCTACCAAGCGGCTGATGGAAGTGCGATCTGTTTGTGCTGTTGCTTGCCAGTTTCCCGCTACCAATTCTCCGTTTAAATTGACATTGCTATCGGCAAAATTGAGCCTACCGTTGCCAGTAACATTGATGGCGCCAGCAGTCAAATTGTCAACATTGCCCGTCGCTCGAAATTCACCTGCTAGCTGCCCGCCGAGCGATTTTAGATTTTGGATTTTAGCTTTTAGATTGTCTAGATTTGCGGTCGTTTCCTGGGCTAAAAACGGCAATCCAATATCAATTAATTGATTGACAGCTACTTCTTCAGTGTTGCCAAAAACTTGCCAGTTACCCGATTCTAGTTCGCCATTAACATCAACAATACTGTCAGCAATATTCAGCCTTCCTTTGCCTGTTGCCGCGATCGCATTTAAACTCAAATCGTCCAGAGTTCCCGCAGCTTCTGCAGTTCCGCTGAACAAACCGGCTAGTTCAGGAGGCAAATTAAGGTCTGGCAGGACTTGCTGCAAACTGTTGAGATCCACGCCATCGCCCTCAATCAAAGCTTGCCACTGACGGTCTTTTAGCGCCGCATCCACGTTAACAGAAGCGTCGCCTATTTTCACAACTGTATTTTGCAAATCCGCCGAATTTCCTCCGGCTCGAATTTCGCCTGCAGCGGGGAAAGTCCCTTGCGGTGCTTGCCATTGAACTCTAGCTTGAATGTTATCTAACGGGCCGAAAATTTGAGCTTTTGCGGAGACACTGCCAATTGTAACAGTAGCAGGAATCGGGAGAGCGTAAATTTGGGCGATCGCATCTGCCGGCACGTTTTCAGCTTGGAAGTCAAACACCAAACCCGATCGCGAATTCTCACTTCCCAACCTGATATCGACTTCACCTTTCCCGCCAATTTTACCACCCGCCGCCGGCACTACCAAAATATCACCCAAAGTCAATGCTAAAGAGGAAAACGGGGGAATAGAAGATTGAGAATTGGGAGTTGGGGTTTGAGCCATTCTCCCGCGTTCCAATTTGAAATTAGTGCTAATATTGTTTAATTGCAGCCGATCGACTGTAGCGGGTTTTGTCGAGGCGATCGTACCTGTCAGCACCGGCATTGCAACTGTTCCAGTCAGCTTGGCATCCGCCTTCAATTCCCCCGCAACAGGAACCGGCAATACTACTTTCTGCCCTAACTCTGTCTCCACCGCACTGACAATATTTGCCAAAGCAACTGGTTGCACGTTAGTTATCAGATTGAAGTTAGCTTGTTCCAAATTAAAATTATTTCCAGTGGCAACTGTTCCTGCTATTCTCAGCGGAATTAAACCGTAATTAGCTGCCAGACTATCGACAATCAAATTAGTTCCCTGAAACCGCAACTGACCGCTGCTATTTTGTATAATTTGTTTCAGCGGGGAAATACTCGCTTGCACTCCCCCAAAACTAGCTGCTCCGGTAATTCCCGATACTTTATTGTCTCGCAATTGAACGGTCAAATTGCCGTTAGCCAGACCTTTTTGTAAAGAAATACCGGGAACTTTCAGCAAGCGATCGAGCTCGGTCAAAGGCAAATTTTGACCTTGCAACTGTAGGTTAGTTTGAGCCGCAGGTAACAGAGAATCAGCTTTTACTATAAAATTATCGCTGTTAGTAAACTGACCGTTAAGTTCGTAGAGAACGCGCTGATTTTGGTCGCGAAATAGAACACTGCCATTTTTCAAGCTTACAGAAATCGGAGCCGAAGTTTTCTGTCCGACTGCGGGACTCGGCACCAAAACTGCGGCGACATTTTCAGCTCGAATTGCCTCAACTTCAGTTTTAAATAAACCCGGAGATTTCTCCTCCGCAGTTGGAAGATTAACCCAGCGGCCTTGAGCATCCTGTTCGATATAAGCGTTGGCTTTAACTAAAGTAATATCTAATTTGAGAGTGCGGGTGAAGAGCAGTTGCAAAACCGAAAATTGTACTTCCACTGCTTCTGTAGAAGCGTAATCGGGATCGGTAGGAGTTGCAGGTAAAGTCGATCGGCCAAACCGCAAACTTGTCGGAGAAAATCTCTCCAAACGTCCGAGTTGCACAGGCCGCTTCAGCAACTGACTGACTTCAGTTTCCACCAAAGGAGCTAACTTTTCTCGCACCCACTGGTATCCTAGCGCCGCCCCAACCAAGGCGATAATGCCCAATCCCGTACCGCTAAGCAGCAGCAGACGCCACCAGCGGCGGTGGGGACGGGGTGCGAGTTGATTTTTGTTATCGTCCGAGTTAGTCATAGGTGTTTCTCAAAAATCAGAGAATTCAGCAATTATAGGGAATCAGCCGATTTTAGACAGGTATAATCTCTGTGATTCGCCAGAGTGCCTTCTGCCTTTGGTAGACTCAGAACAGAGGCTGAAAGTGCCGATCGCGCGTTAGCAGAACCCTCGCAAAGGCTCGAATTTCAAGATTCACGTCCTACTCCGGGGCAGAGTCCAATAACCTTTACTAAACTTAATCAAAACACGCAACACGACCTAACACCAAGTCCTCCAACTCCCCTAAATCCTCTCGATCCCGCTAGTGCTGGATCGATCGTCAATCGAAAATCTAAAATCTAAAATCTAAAATCTAAAATCGACTGATTGGTTGCCCGATCGCTTCTAAGATAAAAAAACGGTGGTTAAGAAGGTCTTTAAAACTTATGCGAGTGTTCGTCTTACTCTTCAATGCCCGCACCGAGAATGAGGGAATTCATACCATTCAACTCGGCGATCGCAATAAAGTTCTGATGTTTGAGTCAGAAGACGACGCCACCCGCTTTGGCGTGATGTTGGAAGCTCAGGATTTTCCCGAACCCGCTGTCGAGGCGATCGACGATGAGGAAATTAAGGAGTTCTGCGACAGTGTTGATTATGATTGGGAACTTGTGCCTGCGGGGGCGCTGGCGATCCCGCCAGAAGACAATGTAACACAGACTCAGTGGCAGCCGGAGCTTGAGCCGGAGTCGGAGCCGGATTCTGACGTTTCCCAAAACGAACTGGATTCTATTCGTCGCCGACTCGAAGGACTTTTATGAGAAGAAGTCAGAAGACAGAATTCAGAATACCCCAGGCCCCAAGTCCGGGGTAACGGTCACGGAAAGAATTTTTTCGGCTCCACGATTAAAATCGGGCGCTTTAAACCTCTATTCTCCATCATGTCGCACAGAATCCATTCTAGATTCTGAATTCTGAATTCTGAATTCTTCTTCGGTAAAAGGAAGTTCTGTAACGAGTAGTGTACGGGATTGAACGGATGGATATTGAGGATCTATTTTTGAAGAAGCAAGAGGGAAGAGAGATAAATTTGATCTCTTCGAGCGTTCTCAATCAAGGGCTTCATTTGTAGATACAGGCTTGCAGGCTGAACCTGTGACTCTGTATGTCTCCTGACTTGGCTTTAAGGCCGACAACTGACAATTAACAACTGACAAAAAATGAAGAATTTGGAAGAACGGGGGCATCTGCTGACGGAACAGGTGAATGCCAACAGCGAGAATTTAGACCAACTCAGTTCGATCGAATTAGTTGACTTGTTCAACCGGGAAGACGCCCAAACCTTAAGCGCGATCGCCCGCGCCCGCGAACAGTTAGCCCAAGCGATCGACATTGCAGCCGAGTCTCTGCGTCAAGGAGGTCGCCTGTTTTACGTCGGTGCGGGTACTTCCGGGCGTTTGGGGGTGCTGGATGCGGCCGAGTGTCCCCCCACCTTCTGCACGCCGCCAGAACTCGTACAGGGCATAATTGCCGGGGGTGCGGGGGCTTTGGTGCGGAGTTCGGAGGATTTGGAGGATCGGGCTGAGGATGGGGCTGAGGCGATCGCCCACCGTCACATTACCAACTTAGATGTGGTTGTCGGCATTACGGCTGGAGGTACGACGCCGTTTGTCGCGGGCGCTTTGCAGGCGGCACGCCAGCGGGGGGCGAAAACTGTCTTTATGGCCTGCGTACCCGTCGAACAAGTGAATTTTGAGGCTGATGTTGATATTCGGTTGTTGGTTGGCCCGGAGGTAGTGGCGGGTTCGACGCGCTTGAAAGCCGGTACAGTAACAAAAATGGCTTTAAATATCATTTCGACTGGGGTAATGGTGAAGCTGGGGAAGGTTTACGGCAATCGGATGGTCGATGTGGCGGTTACTAATAAGAAATTGCGCGATCGGGCTGTGCGGATGTTGCAGGATTTGACTGATTTGAACCGGGATGAGGCGGGTTTTTTGCTCGAAAAAAGTGGCAAGTCGGTTAAATTAGCTTTGATGATGCACTGGACTAATTTGGAGAAGGAAGAGTGCGATCGCATTTTAGGAGAATTTCAAGGAAATTTGCGATCGGCTGTAGCATCAATTAGTCATTAGTCAGTCAGCAGTCATTAGACCTCTCCACAAAAAATCTCAAACCCTGGCACGGTCTGGGCAAGAACTTAATATCTGGAGAGGTCTATTTGTCATTAGTTATCTGTCATTAGTCATTTGCAATATCGATTCAAAAAATTGTGAAATCTCTTCAGTGGATCTGATGTGATAAACACTTTTGGTATTTTGAACGCGATCGACATACTCGCGATATCTGGGAGTCAAATACTTGTGACACAACCAAAGAACGCGGTAACTATTAATTGAACTCTTCAATATCGGACTCTTGTCAGGCCAGCCTTCTGGCGGTATAAAGCTACCTGTGATTAGTCGTTTAGTCACCCACCAGAAATGCACGTATAGTGGCAGATCGACAAAAACCAGAGTATCTGCCTCGTTGAGTCGGAGCCAGACGGTTTCCATACAACCAAAACCGTCTATAATCCATCGGTCAGTAGCCAAAATTTTTTCATGGGTACGCTTATATTCTTCATTTGGAACCTCAGCGCCCCCAGATTGATATTGAATCTTATCCAAGGCGTAAAGTGGCAAACCAGTGATTTCCGATAATCTCTTGCTGAGAGTTGATTTACCGCCTCCAGTATTGCCAAACACGGCTACTTTTTTCATAGTTCCCCTTTTAGTAATTTAGTTATGAGTCATTAGTCATTAGTTATCTCTAGCGGACTAAAAGCTGAAGGTAGATCGAATTTGTAGCTTTCAAAAAAGTCAATTTTGGTAATTTTGGCGTGGATCATTGACGTTATTGAGAAAGGCGATTAGGGTCAGTATATATATTTGTTGTTGGGCGATCGCTGGGATATTTTATCAGACAAGCGATCGCGGCCCGGTATTGTCTGTCGATCGATTTTTAAAATATCTGTCAAATCTAAGGCGATCGCTCCTTAGTTAAAAAAGCCGTTTCTGAAGCCAACGCACCTAGTACGAGACTGCTGGATGCTATACCCACTTTAAATGCTCAAACCGAGTCCTATGCAACCAAAGCCTAACCTTAACCTATACTCATCCTTGGCGCATCTCCCCTGGCTGAAGAAAAGCTACACTGCCAAAATTATGCTGGTTGCATTTTTAGGCACGCACGTTCCTTTGCTAACCTTACTGGTCTGGTTTCTTACCTCAAACGCTTACTCTGTAGAGACATCAGTCCGGGTTCTCCTGATTGCTCTGCTGGCGACATTAGCGGGTACGGCAGCAACGCTTTCTACGCTACGCTACCTCCTGATTCCGGTAATCTTAACCTCGGAGGCTCTACAAAACTACCTCGATACAAGAACATTGCCGAACTTACCCACAGAGTTTGCTGATGAAGTCGGTACACTGATGGCAAATTCCTCACAAACGCTTTACCAACTAGATGAATTGATTGATTACATTACCCACTACGATAAACTGACTGGATTGCCCAATGGTGACTTATTCTGCGATCGCCTGAATCAAACCCAATCTCAAAATCACTCACCCCTGGTCGCAGTGCTGGTATTGGGTATCGATGATTTCACAGGGATGCGCCATGCGTTGGAGCCTGGGATATCCGACTTACTAATTAGAGCCGTTTCCCAGCGGGTGGTACAGTGCATGGATCGGTCAGATGTCTTGGCGCGTTTGGGCGACGGTGAGTTTGCGATCGCTCGCAGCGAACTCCCGTCGCTGGAGAGTGTGGTCAAGCTATCCCAACTGCTCCTGAGTACGCTGGCAAAACCTTTCTCTGTAGAGAGCAACCAGATCCACCTCACCGCCAGTCTTGGCATTACATTGAACCATTTAGAAAATACCAATTCTCCAGAGCAACTTCTTCAGCAAGCTCACTTCGCACTTCATCAGGCAAAGCAGCAAGGGCGGAGTCACTATCAGTTTTATTCACCCGAAATGAACGTTCAGTTACAGGAGCGACTGGTCCTAGAAAATAGCCTGCGCGGAGCGCTGGAGCGTAACGAACTACTGGTTTACTATCAACCGCTGATCGACCTCGACAGCGGACAGGTGACAGCAACGGAGGCGCTGGTTCGCTGGCAGCATTCTACAGAGGGTTTGGTCTCTCCGGCAAAATTTATTCCGATCGCCGAAGCCAATGGCGAGATCGTGCCCATTGGTGAATGGATCTTGCGAACGGCTTGCGCTCAAACCCGTCGCTGGCAACTGGCTGGGCTGCCAGCCCTGCGGATTTCGGTGAATCTGTCGGCTCGACAATTTGAGCAGGCGAATCTGGTTGAGATGGTTCGCCAAATTTTGACAGAGACCGAACTTGAAGCTGCGTATTTAGAACTGGAAGTGACTGAAACTGCTTTGATGACTGACATTGAGCGATCGGTCAAAACCTTAACGCAACTGCGAGAACTTGGCGTGTCCCTCGCCCTAGACGACTTTGGCACAGGTTATTCTTCCCTCAACTACCTCCAACGGTTTCCGGTTAATATGCTCAAGATCGATCGATCGTTTGTCCAAGATGTACTGTCTAACCCGGACAGCGCCACCATTACTGATGCGATCATTGCTCTGGCAAAAAGTCTGCGATTAACGATCACCGCAGAAGGCATTGAAACCAAGGAGCAGCGTGACTACCTGCAAGCGCGAGGCTGCGATGAAGGTCAAGGGTTTTACTTCAGTCGCCCTGCTAACGCTGATACAATCACCAAACTCCTAAAGGACTCGCTTGAATCTGATGCAGCATCTATCCCTCTTGCCAGCCACTTTTAAGCTGAACCAGTCAAGAACTCGGCGTCAACCCGAAGGGTATGACGGAAGCTTGCAAAAAGCTATGACTTGACCGGATTAAGTTGGCTTTCACTGGTAATGCGATCGTAAACTCAGTACCCATGCCTGCGGTTGAGTTGACGGCGATCGTACCGCAGTGTTTTTCCGTCCAGGACTGTATAACAACCAATCTCTCAAAACAGCCACCCCGATTATGCTCTCCAAGTTAAACGTAAAGCGCTCTCGTTTTTAGATTCCTGACTTATCCAAGAAGTCGGGAATCTGGGTATGCTGTTTTTTAGGCGTTGACAAAAACAGAAGATGCAAGCTGACTTTGACTGACACCCTGCACGATTCCCAAATAATTACTGCCCGACTTAATCGCCGTAGAAGCAACGCTTGCACCTCCATCCAACTGCAAACTCACAGCTTCAAAAGTCAAGTTGGCAAATCCCATACCGTCAGTCAAACCAATATTATCCCCGATCGCAAAATCGGTAATCACATCTGCACTTATTAAAGTAGCCGAAGCAGACAAACCTCCTGCTAAGATAAACGTATCATTGCCAGCGCCGCCCGTCAGAATATCTTGACCGCGATCGCCCGCCAACACATCGTCGCCGTTACCGCCAATCAAGACATCATCTTCTTTGCCGCCGCGAATAGTATCGTTACCGTCTCCTCCGATTAGTCGATCGTTATCGTTGTTGCCGCTGATAAAATCATTGCCCACACCGCCATCAATTAAATCGGATTCTTTGCCGCCGGATAAGCTGTCATTGCCTCCTGCGCCATTAATTGTATCCGCACCTTGCATTCCATTAATGCTATCACCACCTTCTCCCCCCGTGATATTGTCTTTGCCGGAAAGGGCAAAAATTGGCAATCCCGCAGCATTTGTTGGTATTTGAGTATCGGCACTATCGGATAGGAAATAATTGCCACCACTGGCTGTATTTTTGGGTGCTTGTGTCGGGCTGCCGTCCCCTGTAGCATTGGGTATTGGCGAAGTAATCGATACCAATGTGTTGGGAGTAGGAGTTGGTGTCGGTGTGGGAGTTGGCGTGGGAGCTGGTGCGGGATTGACACTACCGTCAAGAGAAGTCGCAAAAACTTGCGTCCAATAGTGATTCCAATTTTCAGTGCCAGTATCGTTGGCTAAGAAATAGTAACCGATCCCAATTTCTTTGAGATTGGGGCTAAGAATATTAGCCCGGTGGCCGCTACTGTTCATCCACCCTTCTATGACTTGTTCAGGTGTAGAATATCCTACACCAATATTTTCCGCTGCACCAGAAAATTTATAACCCGTTGCGGTAATCCGACTTCCGATTGACGAACCATCTTTTCCGGTATGGTCAAAGAAGTCTTGCAATGCCATGTTTTGGCTGTGATTTGCCGCCGCATTTAGTAACTGAGTATTTAAAATTAGCGGCGACAAACTCAATTTGCTGCGTTCGATGTTAGTAAGTTCTAAAACTCTATTAATAAAGTTTTGATTGGTTGGGCTTTGTGCAGTTTGAGATGCCGCTCGCTCTTGTGTTAAAATGTCCAAGGACTGAGAACCGGAATTGGGTAGTTGTTCAAGCATGGGGATGATAAACAGTTTTAAGACTTGGTTTTGCTGGTAGATGGCTTACCGTCTTAACGATAGTTTCCCCGATCGCTAGGTGGCTGGACACAATTCAATAATTGTGTTAATCCCTGCCGCTGCTGTATCTATTTTGATTATAGCTGTTGTCAAAGTGTGGATGTCAAGAGCCCGGCTATGATTGGGAAAGGGAAGAGTACGCTCGAATTTAAGGATAGTTTCAAAGGAATTTGCGATCGGCCCTGGCATCAATACAATTTTAGATTTTAGATTTTAGATTTTTCCTGATTAGTATGGTTTGCGCGGCGCACCCAGCCCGCTGGCTGGCTAGAAACCCGGTTTCTACGATTTTTGCAGAGAGGAACGACAAATATAGGAAGAAACCGGGTTTCTGAATTCTGTGTGCGATCGCGAACAGAGTTGTTACTAGAACCCGCACAAAAAATTCTAAATTAATTCAAAATTCACAACCGCGCAGGGTTGTTCGCGATCGCCAAAGCAATCTCAAGATTTCAAACTATTCTCTTGTCCGGCTTTAGCCTCCTGAGCAACTTGCTCAACCTCATCTTTGGCGAGAATTGCCAAAGCTGTCTCTGCTTCTGCACCGCCCAACCGCCGCAAAGCTTGGGCGACTCTGTAACGGATCTGCCAATCTGCATTGGAAGCGTAGGGAAGCAGCAGCGGCAGCGCGCGTTTATCTCCCAATTCACCTAATGCGCTGATGGCAATGGTTTGGATCAATTCGTTTTCAGAAGTCAGGGCATTTTCTAACATTGGAAAAGCTTTCGGATCTCCCATTTCTCCCAAAGCAGCAATGATGCTCAGTTGCACCAACCATTCAGAGGTACTGCTATAAACTTGCTGCAAATCTTCTAAAGCATCGGTTAATTTCAATGCGCCCAAAGCATCGGCTGCTGCTGCTTGCACGTCGGGTTCGGGGTCGTTGTTCAAGCTGTTTCGCAGTACCTCTAAAGCGTTCGGCAGATTCTGCGTGCCGAGGGTTGATATTTGGCTGACTGCTGCGTAGCGAACCCGGACGTTTTGGTCGCCGATCGCAATTTGAATTAGTTTATAGGCGATCGCGGGTTCGAGTTGCCGCAGTTGGTTGACTGCTCGCAGCCTTTCGCCAAAATCCTCGGAATTCAGCAATTGTTCGACAGACTCAGGGGTAATGCTCATCGGATTTTAGATTTTAGATTTTAGATTTTAGATTTGGTAATTGGTAATTGCCAAAAGTGAGCGAGATTGAAAGAGCGATCGGCTCGTTTTCTGATACAGTCCTGGAACTGCAAAAGCTAATTAAGACTCGGCCGCCATCGCTCGAATAATATCTCCCCTAGTGAGGATGCCGATTACTTTGCCCCCAGCATCGACTACTGGCAATCGGTGGATGCTGCGATCGTGCATCAGTTTTGCAGCTTCTGGGAGAGATTTGTCGGGATCGATGGTAACTGGCTCTTTACTCATCGCTTCTCCTACTGTTTGCCCTAAAGCCTTGTGGAGTTCTCGCTCATAACGACCTGGATTTTCTAGGTAAATCACGCTGTCGAGCACCATGATATAAGCGGGCGGAGTTACGCCGGTTTCCCGCCACATCAAGTCGGTTTCGGAGATGACTCCTACCAACAAGTCATTCTCATCTACGACGGGAAGACCGCTAATGCGTCGATCGGCTAAAATTTTAATCGCTTCGTTCAAGGGCATTTCGGGTCGCGCCAAAATCGGCTCGCGGCTCATTACATCGGCTACTGTTTTTGGCATGATTAGCGGTTGATTGAGTTGTTGCTCTAAATCAGATCATATAGGGAAAGCGTGACAGAGACTGAAGAAAAGCAGCTCTGCTGAAGGGATTCGTGAGAAGGTAGAAGAAAGGAAAAAGTTTGAATGCCAGAATTTTGCTCTTTTTTTCGATCGCACTATAAAATTCTGCCGTTTGCCTCCCTCCGGCGAGCGATATGCCTGACAAGATTGTTAAAATATGTTAAAGAGCGGATAAATCCTTACCAATGCCCGAATCTCCAGCCCAAGAACCAGACTCCCAACCAGAAGCGCGCTGTATATTGGTTTGCCAATATCAATCTTGCCTAAAACATGGTTCAGCAGCAGTGCTAGCTGCTTTTGAAGCTCAACAAGTTGCAGGGGTAACAGTTGAGGCTACTAGCTGTCAGGGACAGTGCACCACTGGCCCGACTGTACGAGTTACCCCGGACGAAATTTGGTATTGTCGAGTTAAACCTAGTGATGTACCCTTAATTGTGGAAGAGCACCTCAAAGAGGGAAAACCTGTAGAGGCGCTGTTTAATCCGAGAATTCATGCGCGTTATTATTATTAAGATTGACTTGATTCGGTGAAACTTCCAAGCTCTGGCGCATCTAATTTTAATAGTTATTGTTAAGGAACTGGTACTTTGAAACTCCAAGGAATTGCGCTTAGTTTGTTAGTCCTAATTCTGGGGCGTCCGTCGGCGGTTGCTGCTCAAACGTCTGCGGTTTCTGGGGATATTTGTCCTGGGGAATTGGGAGCGCAAGTAGATGCGATCGCCAATCGTCCGGAATTTAGTCGATCGCGCTGGGGCATTTTGATTCAACCTCTATCTTCTACTACTACTCTCTACAGCCGCGACGCCCAAAAATATTTTATTCCAGCATCAAATGCCAAGCTGCTAACTACAGCCGCTGCTTTGCAGAAACTCGGTGCAGATTTTCGGATTAAGACATCGGTTTACAGCGGCGAAAATGGGAGTTTGTACGTTGCCGGCCGGGGAGATCCGAGCATTGCTGAGGCTCAGTTGAAATCTTTGGCGCAGCAGTTGAAGCAGCGGGGAATCAGTCAAGTTAACCAGTTGATTGGCGATGACAGCTATTTTCAAGGCAGTGCAGTCAATCCGAATTGGGAATGGGAAGACGCGCAAGCGGGTTACGGAGCGCCGATTAACAGTTTAATTTTCAATCAAAACGCGATCGACCTTCTCTTGTCCCCGCAGGCAATCGGGCAACCTCTGAAAGTTACTTTTGCCGAACCAAAGCTGGCAAATCAGTGGCAACTTCAGAACAATACTGTTACCGTCGCTCAAAACGAATCTGAGTTTATTGAAGTTGGCCGGGAGTTCGATCGACCTATAATTCGAGTGAGCGGACAGTTGAAAGTTGGTGGCGAACCTGAATCAGCTTATGTCGCAGTTGTCAACCCCGCTAATAATTTTTTGCAGTATTTTCAAGAAGCCCTGGTGGCTGAGGGAATTCCTGTTAAACAGGCTTTAGTTGCATCGGCTTCTCGCAATTTAAATGAAGAATTAGCAACCGTTGAATCGCCGCCGCTGGCGGAATTGGTGAGAGAAACTAATCGCGAAAGTAACAATCTTTATGCAGAAGTTTTATTGAGATTGCTGGGAAAATTTACAGACAAGATGCCTGTGCCACAAGAGGATACAGGTGAAAGCGGTTTGAAAGAGCTAAAGGCAGTTTTAACTCAATTAGGAGTAAATCCAAACAGCTACATATTAGCCGACGGTTCCGGCTTGTCTCGGCACAATTTAATTACTCCAGAAGCCTTAGTGGAAACTTTGAGATTTATGGCCAATTCACCTGCTGCATCTCTTTACCGCCAGTCACTGCCGATCGCTGGGGAGAGCGGCACTTTGAAAAATCGCTTCAATAATACACCAAACCGCGTAAATTTGCAAGCAAAAACAGGAACTATGAGTGGAGTTTCGGCGCTGTCGGGATATATCGAAGTTCCGAATTACGAGCCGCTGGTGTTTAGCATTATCGTCAATCAATCTGACCTATCGACTGCAAAAATGCGATCGGCAACGGACGAAATTGTGCTATTATTGAATCGCCTGCGTCGCTGTTAAAACAACAGATTTAAGGTGAGAAAGTTAACCTCAGTAGTTACACCTAAAACACCGGACACCCCAAAACCCTACAAGTTTTAAGTTTCATTAGATTGGAGCGGCGGGGATCGAAAAGCAGCTACAATAAAAGTAGAAAAATTAACACCATTGGGACGTTTTAGCCTGCTACCAGTCGGCGGGTTCTGTACTTCCCGAAAATAAGTCTAACTTTCCAACTATGAATTCTTTCGATTCCGAACAGCAACACATCTTTGTCGAAACCAATAACATCCGCCTGCACTGCGTTTCTCAAGGAGAAGGCGAGCTTGTTCTCCTCCTGCATGGGTTTCCAGAGTTTTGGTACTCTTGGCGTCATCAAATTCCTGCTTTAGCGCGTCATTTCAAGGTTGTGGTGCCGGATTTGCGGGGCTACAACGATTCCGACAAGCCGGAAAGCGGCTATGATTTAGATACGCTGAGCGCCGATATTCGCGGTTTGATTGCGAGCCTCGGTTATACAAAAGCTCACGTTGTAGGTCATGATTGGGGAGGGGCGATTGCGTGGCACTTAGCTCAAAAATTCCCTGAACAACTCAACCGCTTGGCAATTTTAAACGCTCCGCACCCGCAGCGGTTCATGCAGGAAATGGCGAGCAATTTAGATCAAATCCGCCGCAGTTGGTACGTTTTGGCATTTCAGGTTCCCGGCATTCCGGAATTGTTGATCCGGCAAAACTTGAAAGATTTTGTTCACAATGTTTTCCAAGGACAAGCTGTTCGCAAAGGCTCTTTTAGCGCTGAGGAAACTAAGATTTATCAGACTGCTTTAGAAAAGCCGGGAGTATTAGCCGCCGCTATCAATTATTACCGTCAGATGTTTCACCCGCAGAGGCTTTGGAATTTGGGGCAGAAATTAGAACCTGTGACAGTGCCTACTTTGGTGCTTTGGGGAGAAGAAGATGCGTTTTTGAGCCACAAACTGGTAGAAGGTTTAGATAGATTAATTACGGCTCCGTTTAAGTTGAAATTAGTTCCTCACTGTGGTCACTGGATTCAGCAGGAAGCGCCGCAAACGGTGAATCGAGAATTGCTGAGTTTTCTGAGAAATTCTTCTCGTTCTGTGGCTTTGGCATAGAAGGTTTTAAACATTGCAAATGAAAACCCGGTTGTACAGCTAAACCGGGTTTTCATCTGTCTAGGGATAGGTTTTTTTTAGGGTGTGTTGTGCCTAGAGTTTCTGGATTACCAGAGAATTCAAGCTAGCTGACGCACCCTACTTATTGATCAGTCCCAGAGCAAATTTTCTTGGATCAGCAGTGCAATCATCGCAGTTCTGGAACAAACACCGAGTTTGATAAAAATCCGCCTCACGTAAGTAGCAACCGTCCAGTGACTGATATTTAAATTTTTGGCAATACATTTGTTTGGCAGGCCTTGGGCTACTAATTGCGCGATCGCTCTTTCCCGTGGACTCAGGCTAATTTCCGGTTTGTAACTTTTGCTTTGCATACTTTTGCAGTGAGGTAACGAGTTAAAATCTAATCAATTAAGGGTAGAATTCCGAGTTTTTCTCGAACTTCAGATAAAGGAGTTTCCCAATCAGATGCAACGTCCCAATTAATTAACCGAGTGGCTAATTTTCCGTGTTTTAAGCCTTTGATAATTTGTCCGATCGCGCATTTGCCGCCGATCAGTCCAACTAACACTAAAATCGCACAAGAAGGACGAAATACTTGAGCGCGAGTAAACGCTTGAAGTACCAATTCATCTTCTGTTGAAGCTGAAAGACCGGTCAGCACGTGCCAAACGTCGTGGTTTCGCTGAATCCAGTCTCCCGATGCGATCGGCTCAAAGCCTTGTTCGTCTAGAAATCGCGCCACTTCGCACCCTAATGTTCCTGCTGGCAGTTGGCGCAATTTTGCCAAGTCTATTTCAAAATGTCGATCGCTCTCAATTTGAGGATTAATTGTTTGAGCCATCTTTAATATAACTCCTAATTGACCGTCAGCCATAATTTATTCTCCCTTCAACAATGATTTAAGTTTCGAGCAAATTAATTTATGTTGGTCAAGTTCATTTTTGCGCTGAATCAATACGATTTTTTTACTGGCTGAACTTAGAAATCGTATTTTCTGTCAAAGCAATCGGCTGTCAGGAGCTTTTACATTTCTTTACAAGCATTCTTAGATTTGAAATCTGCTACCTGTAAAAATCGCCCTAGTGTTTGGAATCCCAACTTGACTCACCGGGAAGTACCAGTAAAATCCACAGTATTTAGCGGTGATCGGAACCCCCTTACTTACGTATATAAATTTATTCTGCTGCTAATTATTGGAACTTGCAATGAGTCAGAAGTGGAAGCTTGTAGGCATCGTGATGCAAGTGCATACAAGTGAAGAGAGTGGAAGAGAGCTGAAGCAAGGTGAAGTTATGCAGAGTTGATGCCGGGGATAGTCCGCACGCAGGGTCAGACGAGTGCGCTGTCGCTCAAATGAGTGTCACTCATTTGAGCGACTGGTCAAGTATTTTCACCAACAGCTATAAATAAAGTAGAGATTCATATCATACAAGGTGTTGCTGTGAAAAAACTTTCCATTTTGTTATCCACAGGAGTTGTGTCATTAATTTGGTGCGCTGCTGCTAGCGCTACCACTTATGTTAATCCTAACGGTAAAACTACTTTAAACTTGTCAGAAAAAGGAAACAATCGCAGCGGTTTTTACTTGACCAAAGTAGGCAATCGGGAATTTTTGGGCAATATTCAAATTACCCGTTCCGAAGGAGCAGCAGGCTCTTACTATTACAATGGGACTTTCAAAGACAGTGCGACCGGCCCTGGCCGAAAAATTGTTTGTTCTGGAGATATTGCCATTGTCAGGCGTCAAGTTGGAAGAAGCAGCCAATTGGGAGCCGAAGTTACTTGGAAGGTGAAAGCAGGAGAAAATTGTCCTTCTATTGGCCAGACATTTAAAGTAAATTTAGTCGAAGCTTTACCGCGTCCTAATGCAAGTGGCGACTATACTTCTAGCAATGCTAATACTTGGTCGAGTCCAACAAATGGTTTTGTAACTTGGCCTGCTTGGCGAGTCACCTCGCGAGATGGACAACTCAACTGTCGCAAGACCGCAAACGGAGCAATTCAACAAGTTTACCGCGCGGAGAAAGATACAGTTGCTGCTGAACTCAGGGGAGCAAATGCTATTACGATGGCGAACGGTCAACCCTGGTTGCTCACAAGACAAGGCTGTTATGTGCGCGCTAATTCTCAATACATTCAGCCAGTTTCTATGCCTGAATAAGTGATCGTAAGTAGGGAGCATCTCAATGAAAGCAGCCAAGCCCAAAATTGGAGTTTTGATGCCAGAGGCAGAAGGCAGAAGGCAGAAGGAAGGAGCCAGAAGAAGTATTTTTACAAATATGAGAGGCTCCCAGTTCCGCTGTCAGAGCCACGCGGCTGACCAAAAGACATGAATCCAGTTTAGAAGGAGTATTTTGAAAACAATTCTGTTGCGATAAGCTGTTGTGGGATTTAAATTGTCTGTCAAAAAACAATAAAACTGTTGTGGGGTGGGCGTCCCGCCCGCCTCGAATATGCAATTTAAATAAAAAGTCCGCGTTATTTTGTGGCTTCACTACTAAACAATCGATAACTGCATAACAATTGCCATGCCAAGGAGTACCCTCTCATCCCTGTTTATTCTGCAAAAGTTACATAGCGTGACAAAAGTTACGCTCGCCGGTTAAATAGAAACTCGCTATCGTCATTAAATTAAAATTAAACTGCTCAAAGAATCGCCGACTTTCCTGTTAAACAAAAACGCCGCACCATAGCTAAGCAGGCTAAGGAGGATGTCAATCCGAATAGTGGTATCGACAAGAGATAATCGTTAGATACTCGTCATCCACAGCATAAACTAATCGATTCGTATCATCAATTCGCCGCGACCAAAAACCAGCCAGATTCTCCCTCAGTGGTTCGGGCTTTCCGCTCCCCTCAAACGGCAATCGGATTGTTGCCTCAATTAGCTTGTTAATTCGTTTTAACGTTTTCTTGTCTTGCCCTTGCCAATATAAATAATCGCCCCAAGCCTCATCCGTCCATGCTAACTTTCTAGTCATCCAACAAATTTCGCTCTACCACTTTCCCCTGCTTAAACTGAGCAATAGAACGCTCCAAATGGGCAGCATTGGCGGGAGATTTGAGTAAATGAACTGTTTCCAGCAAACTATTAAAGAACTCTAGCGACATCACCACAGCATCCTCCGCATCCCGTCTAGTGATGATGGTATAGTCCGTATCTTCCACTACTCTGTCTAAAACAGCCTTGAGGTTATTTCTCGCTTCGCTAAAAGAAACAATATTCATGTAGTTGACACTTGTACTACTTACTGTACAAGTATAGCAATCCGCAATATATTCGGCAATCCCAAACTCATATCATGTCCGGTCAATTTACTGGTTCTATGGCTGGAGCCTGGGAACTGATACCTAGAGGAAGAGCCTCGCGAGCGAAAATTAAATTCGAGGCTCTAGGTAGCTGTTGAGCGTTACTTTCGCTCCAGCCTGGTAACGAGGAAAACGAGTAAACAATCAGTAAACGAGTAATAATTGAGGACTAAAAAACTTAGATTTCTTCGTCCAAACCATCTACATCATCTACATCATCTACATCATCTACATCATCTACATCATCTACATCATCTACCTCAACAGGAGCGACAGAATTAGCAGAAACCACAGCACCAGTCTCAAGTTTCTTTTTAACTAGCTCCTCAATTTCATTTTTGAAATCGATGTTTTTCTCCATGTGCTGGATCACTTTGTCTCGTCCTTGAGCTATGTTCTCTCCGTTGTAGCTATACCAAGAACCTTTTTTCAGAATTACTCCCATTTCGTCGGCCAAGTCAGTCAGACAGCCTAAAGTAGAAATGCCTTTGCCAAATACAATGTCAAATTCGGCAATACGGAAAGGCGGAGCAACTTTATTTTTAGCAACTTTAACTTTCGTGCGGTTGCCGTATTCTTCTGTACCTTTTTTCAAGCTTTGAATGCGGCGAATGTCAAGCCGCACGCTGGCGTAGAATTTGAGTGCATTACCGCCGGTTGTGGTTTCGGGGTTGCCGTAAGTTACGCCGATTTTCTGCCGCAATTGGTTGAGGAAGATGACGGTACAGCCGGATTTGCCTATGTTGCCGGTGATTTTCCGCAAAGCTTGACTCATCAATCGCGCTTGCAAACCCATGTGGGAGTCGCCCATGTCGCCTTCGATTTCGGCGCGGGGGACGAGGGCGGCTACGGAGTCAATTACTACGATATCGACGGCGACGGAACGCACGAGTTGATCGACAATTTCTAGGGCCATTTCGCCGGTATCCGGCTGGGAAACTAAGAGATTTTCAATATCCACGCCTAAAGCTGAGGCGTAGGTGGGATCGAGGGCGTGTTCGGCATCGACGAAGGCTGCGATACCGCCGGATTTTTGGACTTCGGAGATCGCGTGGAGGGCTAGAGTGGTTTTACCGGAACTTTCGGGCCCGTAAATTTCAATGACTCGGCCTTTTGGCAAACCGCCGCCCAAAGCAATGTCCAGCGTCAGGGCTCCGGTGGGAATGGTTTCTACCTTCATGCGAGTGGAGTCTCCCAACCGGACGATCGCCCCTTTGCCAAAGCTGCGCTCGATTTGGGAAAGTACGGAAGTTAGGGCTTTTTGCTTTTCTGAGTTTTCAGTGGAAGTTTTTATAGACGCTTCTTTTTTTGCCATTTGCGGTACGCGGGTAGACCCCTTGCGGAGCTTGTTGATTAACTGTACAACACGTATGTTAGCAGTTATTTTTGGGCTCTGGAGGTTCTGGGAGGATCTGGCTGAAGATTCTTGATTTTGGGGAGGCTTGGGCCTCAGCCAGCTTTCAGAAGGCTCTGATCTAGAAGGTATTCGGCATCCGGCAGAGGGTAGAATTATTGTCTGTTAGGGGATGTAGTTGGTATCGATCGCTCTGGGAGTGAGGTTTAAGATGATCTACAGTTCCAAATTCCGTGAAGCGTAGCTATCCCGGAGGGAATCGCCACAATTAGGACAAGCATGGGATCTACAACGCATCAAGACACATCTGTTAATACCAAAAATTCCCGCTGGCTGATGAACTTATTGGCGATCGGCATTTTACTTGGTATCGGATTTCGGTTTTTTGAGATCGATCGCAAACTGTACTGGCACGACGAAGCTTACACATCAATCCGCGCCGCTGGTTTCACCCGCCAAGAAATTGACGACGAACTATTCCAAAACCGGATTGTTCCCGCACCAGAATTGCAAAAATATCAGCGGATTAAACCGGGAAGTACAGAAGCAGACACAATTCGTTCTTTAGCACTAGAAGACCCGCAGCATCCGCCTTTATACTTTCTCATGGCTCGTTGGTGGATGCAGGAACTTGGCAGTTCTCTAACAGCATCCCGCAGTTTGCCAGCACTATTGAGTTTGCTGTCGTTGCCTTTGATGTACGTGTTAGCTCAGGAACTTTTCGCCTCGAATTTGGCGGCGTTATTAGCAACAGCACTTTTGGCATTATCTCCCTTTGACATCTTGTTTGCTCAGACAGCAAGGCAGTACAGTTTGCTGACAGCCACAGTTATTGGCAGCAGTTGGCTGCTGCTAAGAGCAGTGCGGTTGCGGGGTTGGCAAGATTGGGTATTTTACTCGCTGGCGATCGCCCTTGGTTTCTACACTCACCCTTTCTTCAGTTTAACACTCATTGGACACGGAGTTTTTATAATCTCTTACTGGTTGTTTGTCAAAAAAACAAAATTGCCAGGTCACGTCACTAATTCCCAATTTTTCTTAGCAGTAACAGCAGCTTTAATCTTGTATATCCCCTGGATTTACGTGCTGGCAACCAACCTGGAACGGGCATCAGCTACGACAGATTGGACGCGAGTAGCTCCCGGTTGGCTGTATCTTGTCAAATTGTGGACGCTCAGCTTTACAGCCTTATTTTTTGACTTCGACTTCGGGTTTGATAATATTTGGACTTATCTGCTGAGATTGCCATTTTTGCTGTTAATTGCGGCAGCCATTTACAAAATCTGCCGCCGGGCTAGCAGTTCAACTTGGCTGTTTATTTTAACATCTATTTTTGTACCTTTTTTGATACTGGCATTACCGGATATCATCCTAGGTGGCAAACGTTCTGCCGTCAGCCGTTATCTAATTTCCTGCTTTCCGGGAGTGCAGCTAGCAGTTGCTTACTTGCTCGCCAGTAACGTGAAAACTCAGCAGCGGTTTTGGCAAGTCATTTTAGGCTTGGTATTTACAGCAAGTATAGCCTCCTGTACAGTTAGCGCTTTTTCTGATACTTGGTGGAGCAAAGACTTGAGCTATTTTAATGCTGAAGTTGCGAAAATTATTAACAAAGAGGCGATAGCTAATCGGTCGATTAAAGATACAATTGTAATTAGCGATCGCGGCAACGATTTTACGAACATGGGAGATTTGCTTTCTCTAAGTTATTTGCTCGACAAAGACGTGCGGTTGATGCTGATGAGCCAGTCGCCAGATATGGAGATGCTGAACAAATATTCGGCTCCCCTAGTGTTCCGCCCTTCGGAAAAATTGATCTCGGCACTCAAGCAAAATCAACGCCGCCTGGAGCCAATTTTGCAGTATGCCAGACTTTTTCGAGCGCGGCGAGCTTCTTAGAGCAGCTTGACAGAAATGGAGGATCGTCCCCGGTAGGGTGCGTCAGTCGATTTTAGATTTTAGATTTTAGATTTTAGATTTATTCCACAGATGAATCTGGGAGATTAAACTTTGGTCTAAAATTTTTGGATATTCACGATAGGAGTAGGTGGCACGGTATCGGTTTTTGGGCGGGGGCAGAAAAAAATGTTTGAATTGCCTCAAATATTTAGACTGACGCACCTTAAATCACTATTTGGGCATTTTTGTCAATATTCCCAGCAAGGTGCGTCCGAAAAAAACTGTGTGAGTTGTCTCAGGTATTTGGGCCGACGCATTTGACATAATCAGCAATAATTATCAGAGAAATGGGTCTAAAACCCCGTCCTTATAGGACGGCTTTGTAAGTAAAAGTATAAACATTAAACCATCTTTGGTGAAGAAATATAAAAAATACAAGCACGCCAGCATTTCACTATATACTAATAACAGCTCAAAAAAGGAGGAGTTAAACTTGTTAACAAACTATGTATACAAGTTGCGCCCCAATCAAACACAAGACTTAAAAATGTCCAATTGGGTGGATATGTTGCGAAGTCACTTCAACTGGTGTCTTAATGACAGAATCACTCAATATAGTCAACAGTTCATTCAAGGTAACTATTGCGACATTAGAACGCAAAGTGAAGCCTGTCCATTGACCAGTTATGTCAGTAAAAACGGTGCCACGGGAGAACCTTGGAAAACAGGAAAAACAGACAAAGAGGGGAAAATCCAAAACCCCCGACGCAACCCAGGCGACATTCAAATCACCGCGTTGCCCGAATTAAAAGCAGCTAGACCCTGGTTTGCCGGGATAAATTCGACAGTTCTACAACAAAACGTCAAACGGCTGGACACTGCCTATAAAAATTTTTTCGAGGGACGTGGCTTTCCTAAGTTCAAAAACCGCAGTAACTTTACTTCTTTTACTTTCGTGATGGGGGTAAAAATACAAGGCAGTAAAATCTACTTACCAAAGTTAGGCTGGATGCGTTTTTATAACTCGCGCCCAATTCCCAACGGCTTTACCATTAAAGCGTGTACAGTAAGAAAGCGACAAAATGGCTGGTACATATCCGTCCGCATTGAAAACAAGTCTGTCCCCGATTACACGGCAAAATCTCTTAAGGATGTCGTCCAAGTAATTGGCTGCGATATGGGACTTACAAAATTAGTTCATCTCTCAGATGGAACTCAAATTGAAAATCCCAAGTTTTCAACCACCAAAAAAGCTAAGCGCACTCTGAAAATTAGGCAGAGGCGGGTTAGTCGAAAAACAAAGGGTAGTAAAAACCGCAAGAAAGCAGCTAAGAAACTAGGAGTTTTCCACCAGAAGATTAGCGATAAGCGTCAAGCTTACCACTGGAAGGTTGCCAATAAAATAGTTTTCCGTAACGTTGACGCGATTGCTCTGGAGGACTTGAATATTTCGGGAATGATGCGTCGATGTCGAGTGAAGGTTGACGAAAAAACAGGTAGATTCCTGAAAAATGGGCAATCAAGAAAGAAAGGTTTAAACCGTTTTATCTCTGACGCGGGTTGGGGCGACTTAGTTCTGAAGATCGAGTATCTGGCTGCAAAGCAAGGAAAGGTCGTAATCAAAATTAATCCCAAACACTCCAGCCAAGAATGTCGGAACTGCGGTCATATCGATAAGTCTAATCGAGACGGCGAAAAGTTCATTTGCGCTGAATGCGGATATCACGAGCACGCCGATATCGGTGCAGCAAAAACTATTCGCGATCGGGCTTTGAAATTGGTACGCGGGGACTCCGCGAAACCGGGCGTTCGCGCCTAAACGCTCAGAAGATATCCTCACGCTCATTTGAGCAAACGTGAGGAGTCTGGGAACCCTAGAAATAGGGAAATTGAGGTAGAAATCCCTCAAGAATCCTCGCGCCTTCAGGCCGAGTGAGTGTCAATTGAATACTTAGGATAAAACGCCATGCAAGAGTTAAATAATTCATCTTCCGAATCCGCGCAGAAGTTTCGCGCTCTTCAGACCGAATTACGCGAACGTTGGCGAGCTATCGAAGAATTCGACAGCGGAGATTGTGACATTATTATCATTCCTTCTCTCAGCTTAGATCAGCAAGAAATGCAGAAAGTTGAGGGGGCTTACCACTACGAAGAGCGGCATTTATTTTCATTGATTCGCCTGCGAAATCCACGCACGCGCTTAATTTACATTACCTCCGAGCCCTTGCACCCGATGATTGTGGATTATTACCTGCAATTGCTGCCGGGAATTCCATTTTCTCACGCGCGCGATCGGCTTGTGCTATTCAGTGCTTACGATGCTTCTGCCAAATCCCTCACCCAGAAAATTTTAGATCGTCCCCGCTTGATGGAGCGCATTCGTCAAGCGGTGCGCCCGACAAAATCTTATATGGTTTGTTATAACTCGACGCCCTTAGAACGCGAGTTATCTGTTCAATTGGGGATTCCTTTGTGGGCCAGCGATCCCGACCTGTTATACTGGGGAACAAAAAGCGGTAGCAGGCAAATTTTTAAAGAATGTGGCGTGCCTTATCCTGATGGTTCCGAGTTGGTTTGGAATGCGGAAGATTTAGCGGAAGCTGCGGCCGAGTTGTGGGCACGGCAGCCGCATTTGCAACGGATCGTAATTAAGTTAAATGAAGGTTTTTCGGGGGAAGGAAATGCAATTTTAGATCTGAAGTCCCTCGCAGGTAAAGCGCCTGCAGAAAGAGCGAAGGCAATTGGCGATCACTTCCATAATTTGCGCTTTCAAGCAACGGGCGAAACCTGGGAAAATTTTAGCAGCCGCATTCCCGAATTAGGGGCAATTGCCGAAGCTTTTATCGAAGGAGAAGAAAAGTTCTCGCCCAGCGTTCAAGGCAGAATTGTCCCCAGCGGCGAAGTAGAAATTCTCTCCACCCACGACCAAATTTTAGGAGGCCCAGACGGTCAAATTTTCTTGGGTTGCCAATTTCCGGCCGACGAATCTTATCGGCTGGCATTGCAAGAATTGGGATGGAAAGTTGGGAAAAATTTAGCCGAAAAAGGGGCTTTAGAGAGATTTGGAGTAGATTTTCTCGCGGTAAAGCAATCCGATGGCAAATGGGATATGCAAGCAATAGAAATTAACTTGCGGAAAGGAGGCACAACTCATCCGTTTATGGCTTTGAAGCTGTTAACAAATGGTCGGTACGAGCGTACTAACGGATTATTTTACAGCCAGCAGGGCCGTCCGAAATATTATGTCGCTTCGGACAATTTGAAAAAAGAGCGCTATCGGGGGTTATTACCGAACGATTTGATGGATATTATTGCTGACAATCAACTGCACTTTGACAGCGGTACAGAGACGGGCAGTGTGTTTCATTTAATGGGTTGTTTGTCGGAGTTTGGCAAATTGGGAGTGACGAGTATCGGCAATTCACCGCAAGAAGCTGAGGAGATGTATAACAAAGTTGTGAAAGTTCTCGATCGCGAAACGTCAGGCGATTTTAGATTTTAGATTTTAGATTTTAGATTTGATCCAGTCAGTCAGCTTATCTCCCCATCCCCGGCTTCTTGAAGAAGTCGGGGCTCTAATATCCGTCGCGTTTTGTATAGCAACCGACAAGAGGATTAGGATGTTCTTAATCACCCAAACCATTGCTATTATTGAATTTGCCTTCTTGCTTCTTGCTTCTTCCTTTCGCTAGAGCTAATTTTTAGCAGGATAAAGGGGCGTGGGGTCGATCGAACCTGTGCGGTTGAGTGGCCAAAAACGCACAATTGCCCTACCGATGATATTTTGCTTGGGTACAAAGCCCCAGTAATGACTGTCACAGCTTGCGTTGCGGTTGTCGCCGAGCACCAAGTAAGAATTTGGAGCTACAACTACAGGCCCGTAGGGATACTGCGGAATTTCTTCAATATATTTTTCCTGTAGCGGCTGCTTGTTAATAAAAACTTTTCCCTCTCTGACTTCCACATTGTCCCCCGGCAGTCCGATCACTCGCTTGATATAGGCATCTTTGATCGGTGGTGGCTGTCCCGTGCACAAACTAGCCGGGTCAGGAGGCATAAATACAATAATATCTCCTCGCTGGGGCTCTTGGAATCGATAACTGACCTTATCTATAATTAATCGATCGTTAATTTGTAAGGTTGGGAGCATCGAGCCGGTGGGAATGTAGCGTGCTTCGGCAACCAGGGTGCGGATACCAAAGGCTAAAAATGCTGCTAAGCCGATCGTCTTAATTCCTTCGATCCAAGGATTTTCGGTGTCTTGCGGAGGTTTTTCGTCGGCTGACTTGTCTAGACGAGTCATAGGGTATTGTAGTGACTGAGCTGGATACGAATTATAAACTTAATAATGCTTCCATGCTAGCACGCTGTTTACTCAATTAATGATATCTTATGACTCCCCAATCAAGTTTGTTAATCCGTCGCGCTCGCATTCTTTTGCCCAATGGTGAGTTTTTGGTAGGAGATGTGCAAATCTGCGATCGCCAAATTGTCAAGGTTGCTGCAGAAATTGCCGAATCGGGCGATCGAGAAATAGATGCCAAAGGCTTAACTCTGTTACCCGGAGTAATTGATCCCCAGGTACACTTCCGGGAACCGGGTTTAGAACACAAGGAAGACTTGTTTACCGCTAGCTGTGCTTGCGCTAAAGGCGGCGTGACCTCGTTTCTGGAAATGCCGAATACGCGACCGCTGACCACAACCCAAGCTGCCTTAGATGATAAACTAAGTCGCGCTGCCGAGAAGTGTTTGGTGAATTACGGCTTTTTTATTGGTGCAACGCCCGAGAATTTGCCGGATTTGTTGAATGCGAATCCGACTCCGGGGATTAAAGTGTTTATGGGTTCGATGCACGGGCAGTTGTTGGTCGATGGAGAAGCAACTTTAGAGGCGATTTTTGCTGCAGGCGATCGACTAATTGCCGTGCACGCAGAAGACCAAGCTAGAATCAATCAGAGGCGTCAGGAATTTGCCGGGATTTCCGATGTTGCCGTGCACTCGCAAATTCAAGACAATCAAGCAGCTTTATTGGCCACTCAATTAGCAGTAAAACTTTCTAATAAATATCAGCGCCGACTGCACATTCTGCACCTTTCTACGGGGGATGAAGCTGAGTTTTTGCGCCAGGAAAAACCGAGTTGGGTGACAGCAGAAGTGACGCCGCAGCATTTGTTGTTAAATACCAGCGCCTATCAAAAAATTGGCAGTTTAGCTCAGATGAATCCGCCTTTGCGCGAACCCCGCGATAACGAAATACTTTGGCAAGCTTTACTCGACGGCGTAATTGATTTTATCGCCACCGACCACGCGCCGCATACATTAGCAGAAAAAGCTCAAGAATATCCAAATACGCCGTCGGGAATGCCTGGAGTCGAAACTTCTTTGCCTTTGATGCTGACGCAAGCAGTGGAGGGAAGATGTACAGTGGCACAAGTTGCTAATTGGATGTCGTCGGCAGTTGCTAAGGCTTATAAGATTCCGAACAAAGGGGCGATTGCTCCGGGTTTTGACGCCGATTTAGTCTTAGTTGATTTGGAGAACTACCGCCCGGTGGTCGGAGCAGAGATGGCGAGCAAGTGCGGCTGGAGTTCCTTTGAAGGTTGGAGTTTGACTGGATGGCCAGTTGTGACTGTTGTTGGAGGAAAAGTTGTTTTTGAGAATGGTAAATTGAATACAAAAGTGAGGGGAGAAGCCTTGACATTTGACGCTGAGTAAGCATGACTTTAACTCAAGTGTTATAATTGGGTATTCCTGCATCGCAAAGGCGATTTTACCCATGCTTCTTCAAGAACTAGAAACACAACTCCTGGCCTTAACTCCTACTGAGAAAGCTGAAGCCATCCGGCTTTTAACCCAAAGTTTAAGTAATAGCTGGCCAGGAATTACCAAAACTCCCGACGTGTGTGGCGGCGATGCTTGCATTGCCAAAACTAGACTTCCCGTTTGGCTGTTCGTGAGTTTGCGCCGTCAAGGTTCAAGTGATGCTGAACTTCTACAATTTTATCCCCAGTTGAATGCTGCAAACTTAGTAAATGTCTGGACTTATGCTGAGGCTAACTCCGAAGAAATTGAAACAGCACTCCGAGAAGAAGCAGCAGCAATGATGCAGGAAGTATAATTTATGGCACGTCTCTATGCAGATGAACAGTTCCCGTTTCCTGTTGTGGCTTTGCTGCGAAATTTAGGTCACGATGCCCTGACTATTCAAGAGGCAGGAAATGCCGGAGATGATGACCCCGAAGTATTAGCTTTTGCTGTGAATAACGATCGGCCGGTTATGACGCAAAATCGTCGGCATTTCATTCGCTTGCACGCTCAACAACCAAATCATGCTGGTATTATCGTGTGTACAGACGATAAAAATCTAGAAAGGTTGGCAACACGCATCAATGATGCTATTGCTGATGAAGAAACTTTGAGAGGCAAATTGATTCGTGTTAACCGTCCGCAGTAAGTACGCGCTGAGATGTTACACCATTCTCTCTTAACAGGCTTTCCGGCCTGTTCCACAAAGAGTGAATTTTCTTCTTGTGGAACAGGCCGGAAAGCCTGTTCAGAAAAGGCTGAGTGAGAAGGGTGCAACATCTAAATTAAATCGCCTTTTCTCAAATTTATAATTGCCAATCCAATAAGCCGCCATTACCAATTACTTCAATTTGCCGCCCGGTATCTAGATAACTTAAAGAAATTTGCAAATAATTTTCTGGTTTGTACTGCAATCTTTCCGCCCATTCGATCGCCACAATTCCCAAATCCCTTTCTAACCCGTCCCAATAACTTTCTAAGTGCAAAGCCTCGGCTTCTTCGGGTTCCAGTCGATACAAATCTAGATGATACAGCGGAACTCGCCCTGTAAAATACTCGTTAATTAGCGTGAAAGTAGGACTTTCGATCGAGTCGGAGATTCCTAAGCCTTCAGCGATGCCTTGAACCAAGGTAGTTTTGCCCGCACCTAAATCTCCTTGTAATAAGATTACAGTGCCTGGGGGGAGCGATCGACCTAACGCAACACCAAACTTGCGCGTAGCCTCAGAATCGGGAAGCAAAGTTTTCATTTCAATAATTAGTCATTAGTCATTAGTCATTTGTTATTTGTTATTTGTTACTCGCTGGCGGCGGCCAATAACCAATAACCAATAATATTAGTCAACAGTCAACAGTCAACAGTTAACAGTCAGCAGCTTAAATGTTCTGCGCGCGGCCGTACCAACGCAGCAACATCCCCGCCAACCTTTGCGAATTGTGGCGAATTAAACCCGTATTTTCATCTTCATCCATGACATTGGCGATGACAACTCGCCGCCCCAATTGCGTTACGGCTTCTCGATCGAGTACAACCGGATAAGAATCCTCCTGAGAATAGCGGATCAAAGCCTTTGCAGAAGGGACTTTGCCTTGAACTACTACAGCATCGAACAGCGGCCGGCCGCAAGCGCGGTCGATCGCCCGAATGTGGTCTGCAACACTGTATCCGTCAGTTTCCCCCGGCTGAGTCATAATATTGCACACATAAATGCGCGGAACTTCGCTGTTGGCGATCGCATCAGCAATTTCCGGCACCAACAAATTCGGAATGACACTCGTATAAAGACTCCCCGGCCCAATAATAATAAAATCCGCTTCCCGAAGACCTTCCACAGCCCTAGGTAATGCCGGAGGGTTAGCAGGATTACAGCCTATTTTGAGGATTTGCCCGTTAGCTTTTGTAATGCTGGACTCCCCCTCAATCCTGCGGCCGTCAGCGAGTTCTGCCCACAAAGAAACATCGCTCAGAGTAGCCGGCAGCACCTCTCCCCTCACTGCTAAAACTTTAGAACTCGCCGCGATCGCCTGTTCCAAATCTCCAGCAATATCGCTCATCGCCGTCAAAAACAAATTCCCAAAACTGTGACCCACCAAACCGTCACCAGCCCGGAAACGATATTGAAATAACTCAGTCAATAACTTTTCCTCATCTGCCAAAGCAGCCAAACAATTGCGAATGTCTCCCGGCGGCAATACCCCAATTTCCCGCCGAAGCCGCCCGGAAGACCCCCCATCATCCGCCACCGTGACAATAGCAGTGATTTTGGCGCTGTAATCCTTCAATCCCCTGAGCAAATTAGAAAGGCCCGTACCGCCCCCAAGTGCCACAATTTTCGGGCCGCGGTGCAAGCGGCGGTGGTTGAGGAGTCGATCGACCAGTTCCTCGTTGCCTTCGGGCATCAGCACTTGGGTAATAGAGTTCAAACTGCGAGTTTGTCCCCACAGAATTAACAAAATCCCGCCAGCAATGATGATCGGCCCCGACACGTAATTAGGAACAACTTCCGCAATCCACGCCAAAAAATTTCTCAACAATTGCAATAAGAAGAAAATGGGAGTCATCCCAGTCCAAATCGCTAAACCCAAAGTGGCAAGTACCACGCCGCTAGCACTAATCAGCAGCCACCGTTTCACTAACAGTCCGGGGGCTAACCACTTAAACCACTGGTGAACTCGCCCGTTCCGCAAAGAAGGGGGGTAAGGATTTCTGGATTGGGCAAAAACCTGCTTGGCTTTAGCCAAGACGCGGAGGGCTTTAGGAAGTGAACTAATTGACATGGTTAATTAGTCTTAAGGGTATTGGAACAGCTCGAGCTGACAAATTTACAATACAAGAGAGTTTTGATTCTGGCAGTCAATTTAAGTAATTGGTGATTAGTCATGAGTCATGAGTCATTAGGTAGACTGATGACTGAGGACTGACAACTTATTGATAACATCCTATGGCTGAGCCACTAATCGAACTCAAGGGGGTAAGTAAGTCCTTCGGCCAGAACCCGATCCTCGATCAAGTCGATCTGAGGATTTATCGGGGAGAGGCCCTGGCAATTATTGGCCCTTCCGGGACGGGGAAATCTACGATTCTGCGGATAATTGCGGGTTTGTTGGCCCCGGATGCCGGTGAGGTTTTTGTTCAGGGACAGCGCAGGGTCGGATGGGTGGACGACGTGGCAGATCCGATCGGAATTGGGATGGTGTTTCAGCAAGCGGCTTTGTTTGATTCGCTGACGGTGGAGGAGAATGTCGGTTTTTTACTTTACCAGCATTCTAAGCTGCCGCGCCGCCGCATTCGGGAATTGGTGGAGGAAAAGTTGGAGATGGTGGGTTTGCCGCGAATTGGCGAACGCTATCCGGCGCAGTTGTCTGGGGGAATGCGAAAGCGGGTAAGTTTTGCCCGCGCTATCATGGCGAATCCTGATAATGACAGGGATAATCCAGAGGTTTTGCTGTACGACGAACCGACGGCGGGTTTAGATCCGATTGCTTCGACGGTAATTGAAGATTTAATCAGGGACTTGCAGGCGGCCCAAGGTGTTTGCAGCACTTATGCGATCGTCACTCACCAAGACAGTACCATCCGCCGCACTGCCGATCGCATCGTATTTCTCTATCGAGGCAAAGTGCAGTGGGAGGGAACTGTCAATGACATTGCATCGACAGATAATTTACTGATCCGACAATTTTTTAGCGGCAGTGTTACTGGGCCAATTCAAGCGCTTGGATAGTCAGCCAATTTTAGATTTTAGATTTTAGATTTTAGATTGAAATGACCGATGACCAATGACTAACGACTAATAACCAATGACCAATGACTGAGGAGAAAATATGCGATCGCGAACTGTAAGAGAAGGTTCTGTCGGGTTCTTAATTTTAGTAGGAATCGGTTTATTTGGCGGCTTAGTGCTCTGGCTGCGGGGCGTACAGCTAGGGAACCGCAGCTACAAATTCGCCGTAGAATTTGGCAGCGCCCAAGGAATGCAAATAGGCACGCCCATCAAATATCGTGGGGTTGCAGTCGGTAAAATTACCGCCCTCAAACCGGGTTCCAACGGCGTAGACGTGACGCTGGAGATTGCCCCCGGTACTTTAGTGATTCCCAGGGATGTTACCATCGAAGCGAATAAATCCGGTTTAATTGGCGAATCGTCGATCGACATTACCCCCAACTCGATTTTGCCAGAATCGTTACTTACCGCCAATCCCGTTAGTGCCGACTGTCCCCCAGAGATTATCTGCCAAAATTCGCGCTTAAAAGGTCAAGCAGGAGTCACTATCGACGAACTTATTCGATCCACAGTCCGCCTAGCTAATTTATACACTGACCCCGCGCTGTTCAACAATATTAAATCACTTGCAGAGAATACAGCCAGCACAGCTAAAGGTGCCGCTAAACTCACTCAAGATTTATCGAATTTAACTCAAACTGCCCAAGCAGAAATCAAAAATTTAAATCAATCTGTCAGGGAAGATCTTGGGACATTAAATCAATCGGTCAAAACCGAAATAGCCAGTTTAAATCAATCATTAAAGGGAGAAGCAAGCAGTTTAAATCAATCATTAAAAGAAGAAGCAACCAGTTTAAATCAATCATTAAAAGCGGAAATCTCAGGAGTAGCCGCTGATGTTTCTAAAGTCGCAGCTACGGCGGACACTTCCACAAAAGCCGTATCTGCCGCTGTAATAACTTCTGCTAATTCAGTAACTCAAGCAGCCAATCAAGTTACATTAACAGCCAATCAACTCAATTCTTTAGTCGCAACCAACCGCGCCAGTTTAGTCTCAACTCTGAATAACATCAATCAAAGCAGTCAAGAACTGCGGGTAGCTGTCAGCAGTTTAAGTCCGACAATTAATCGAATCAACCAAGGACAATTGCTGAACAATTTAGAAGTTTTATCAGCGAATGCTGCCCAAGCTTCGGGTAATTTGCGAGATTTATCCAGCCAGGTAAACAATCCCGCCACTTTACTATTATTGCAGCAAACTCTAGATTCTGCACGAGCTACATTTCAGAACGTGCAGAAAATTACTTCCGACGTGGATGATTTGACAGGAGATCCGGCTTTCCGCAACAATATTCGCAGGTTATTCAACGGATTAGGAGGTTTGTTGGGTTCGACAGAACAACTGCGACAGCAAGTTAAAGTGACTCAAACATTAGCTCCTCTTTCTGAGAAAGTAAATGAGAGTACAATTGCCAGAAATCAATCAGTAAAGCCGGGATTTCCCAGCTTGCACAAGCCGCAAAAAATGCCTGTTATACCTTCTCAAACTGCCAGATCAGCAGAACCAGTAAAGCCATAAAATACCCATTAAAAGAGGCTATCATTGAATAACTGCAATTGCCCAAAATTCGCGATTTACTCTAGTTAGTAACCAGCCCAATACACACCCCCATTACAGCTAGTTAATAAGGTGCGCCTTTCGCACCAGGCTTTAAACTTATTGTCCAAATGTTATTAAAAAAAACTCTTTTTATCGAAACAAGCAAAACCAATGACGCAAACTTTATCGAAACCGGACGCAAGCAAAAGCCAGTATAATATAACTTGGGAAAAATTGCCAGATGACTTTAAGTTACCAGATGATCCTGTGGAAAACATCGACCAACCACTTTTAGCCGCCGCCCTGGGCGAAGCCTTGGATATGGCAGGATTTATCCTAGCTTCAATGCTAATAGCTTCCAATTTTGGACTCTGTGCCAAAGTTAACGACAAAACAGTAGTAAAAGCACCAGATTAGGTGTTCGTTCCCTCGGTATTGCCAGCAGAACCAGGAGAAGTTCGCCGTAGTTATACGCCCAATGCTGAGGGAGAAGTACCTGCTGTAGGGATGGAATTTTTATCGGATACAGACGGCAGTGAATATTCAAATAAACCGACATATCCTTACGGCAAGTGGCGGTTTTATAAGCGAATTTTGCAAGTACCGATTTATGTAATTTTTGAACCCAAATCGGGAGTATTGGAAGTGTACAGACTCTCGACATCGAGAGAATATGAGTTGCAAGAACCGGATGCTAATCAGCGATTATGGATAGAATCAATGGGTTTATTTCTGGGGGTTTGGGAAGGTGAAAAATCTCAGAGAACCGATTATTGGTTGCGCTGGTGGGATGAGAAGGCCAATTTGCTGCAGTGGGGTGCCGAACGGGTGGAACACAGGGTAAGCTCATCTAATTTGGTATAATATGAACTTGACAAAGTTAACAAAATAAGCATAAGAGACTGTGTAGACAGCACACTTGACTCCTAACACAGATCAGTGAGATGACAGTAATACTGTAGTTGAAAATCTCAAAAATACCCTATATGTTTCAAGGCTTTAACAACAAAACTGCCGATGCTCAGAAAAATTTTCCTTCTGAGATAAAACTAACAGAAGTGGCAGATATCGGGTGTATTCAAAAAAGTTTAGTTCAGCACTTCCAAGAGATCAAAGATCCTAGAGTGAAGAGAACATCGAACAGGGAATCGAAAGGGGTAAAATTGAGGGGGAAATAGGATTAATTATGCGTCCGATCGTGCGACGGGTGGGTGATGTTACACTGGAAGTTCACACTCACATCCAGGGATTATCTGCAGAACAGTTAGATGATTTGCCAGAAGCTTTGTTGGATTTTAGGAGTCAAGAGGATTTGATGGTCTGGTTGGAGTCGGCTGCTGGATGAAATGATGAGTTAAAAAGATACTCAACGGTTGAAACGGTCGAGCCTCATCGGGGATTTTTAACGCGAATTTGGTATAATTCTCAATCTCTGCATTCATTTAAACTTTAGTATCTGCGGGAACTTCCTTCTGTACCAGCATCCAACCTAAAAACGCTAAAATAAGACCGAGAGCGAGAAATCCTAAATCCCAAGGTAACTCGTTGATACCGGGTTTGACGTGGTGGATTCCCAAAATTTGATGGTCAACAATGCCTTCAACAAAGTCAAACAACCCAGCACCCATTAATATGGAACCGAAAAAAGTTTGAGTTGACAAAGGAACATCTTTGCGCTTCACAGCACTCCACAAACAGAAGATTCCCGCTAGTGTTACCAACCAATCCGCAGCGTGAAACAATCCATCTCCGAGGGTATTTAATTCTAAACCGGCAACAGTAGCATCGGTTTTAACGCTGCTAAACATATGGTGCCACTGGAGGAGTTGGTGCAGCACAATGCCGTCAAAAAAGCCTGCTTGACCGATACCGAGGAGAATTCCTGCGATAATTAGAGGTCGGCGGTTGTTAACAGCGGTGGCCGGTGAGTTTGTGCGATCGTCCAATGGAAAACCTCCGATGATTTAAATGCTGAGCCTGGGTCTGTGAAGGGATTTGCCAGTACATTTTGTAGTTTTGCTGGGGAGGAAGGGCGATCGCATCATCCGCGAGAGAGATTTCTAGATACTCTTGATGCTTAATGCCAACTACAAATCTAGTTTATAATTTGATTAACTATTCATCAACCGTCATATTCTCAAACAAAATAGGTTGAATTCGCCTCAAAACTTCCTCAATTATATCTGAGCGACATTCACTAAGAAAACTTGCTTGCCTTGCGCGATAATCTAAAGAACGGAGTTGATCCGTCATAATTACACCTGTTATCGTTTCACCTTCGGGAATGGGAACATAAAACGGATTTTTGCGTTGTGTGTTGCTAATGGGACAGACGAACACAAACCCCATTTTTTGGTTAAATTTAGTTTGACTCACAACCAGTGCAGGCCTAGTCCCCATTTGTTCGTGTCCTGCTTGAGGGTCAAAATTGAGGCGAATAAAATGACCTCGTTCGGGGATATAGTTTACCAAACTTCCTCTCCTTCTGGTTTTCCCCAAGAGACTTCTTCGCTAGATTCTATTTCGCCTGCCAATAATTCATCTAGGGTATACTTTGATATTTTATTATTTACAGGCTCTATGACCAGTTTCCCATTTTCTATGCTGCAAATTACTGAATCTTCGGCTTTAAGGTTGAGAAACTTTACTATGTAGTCTGGTATTGGCAAAGCCAAGGAATTACCTAATTTGCTGATGTGTATTTGGGCTGTCATACATTTGCGATGTTAACACTCAGGTTTATTTATTGTAACACAATATTGGGCGCGGCGGGTTTATTGAGATTGCTGTTTATAAACATAGAGGTTGGTGAATCCGCCCTTACATAACCTTTGTCTATGCAAATACTGCTTCTACGGCTTTCGGCAATTCAATCGGCACGAAATATGCGGCTGGATACAAATAATCTTCGCCGGACTCATCAATAACTCGGATAAATTGATGTTCCGCAGCGCGATTATCGGGTAGGATTCGATAAATTTTTCGCACTTCCAAGGATGCTTGATAGTCTTGATTGTTAATGCAAACTACAAATTGTGTTTCTAAGTTAAACTTCAACATATTTGCATAAAGTCCTGGCTTCAGGAATAGACGAACCAGATTGACGCAACTCTTCTAAATGAAAAACTATGGCTGCTTTAATTTGCTGTTCGACTTCCTCGATAGTTGTACCTGTTGCTACGCATCCGGGTAAATCTGGAACATAAGCAGAATAATTGCTTTCTGATTTCTGGATGGCAATTGCATAACGTATAATTCTGCTTTGACTATCTGCTTTTGGGTTTGCCAACACCATAGACCCTTCTGGCGTCAATTCCCATCTGTCGCGAGGCGAATTTGTTTCTACATATCGTTTAACCAAGCCATCAGCAGCCAGTTTTTTTAAGACAACCATCATGTCAGGTTCTCGCGGTACATCTCGACGGGAAAGTGCATTCGCGAGTTCGTACCAACTCCACTTTCCTTGACCTTTAGCTACTAATTCCAGCAGCACTAATTCAAGCTGGGTTAATTGAGTTAGGTTTTTCATCAAAATTCCTCTACGCTCGGATGAAATAAAACGCCGAATCCTTCTTTTAATTTATAATCTTCAAGAGTAGCTGTGTGAGCATTGTTCCAAAGTTCATAAGCCTCATCCGGGTCAGCGGGTTGTCCAGTTGGGTAGCCAAGCTTTTTATACCTGAGATACTCGCGTAACTCGTGAGTATAAAACCGTAAATCAACAGGCTCAGCTACAAGGGTTTGGGTGGTGATACTTCTTAACCTTTCAACCATTCTTAGCTCAGCTTCACCAACTGGATTAAATCTGCGAACATGAGCTTCAACCAAGGCAACGCCTTTATCAGTAATTTTAACATTTTGATAAGATAAGTTGAGAATCTTTCCGCCAGCTTTCGAGGGATTGAAAGGTCTGCCACTTTTTGCACCTTTTTCTAACATTGTATTCGAGTGGCTTTAATCTATCTATAGCCAACAAAATTATGAAATCCTTAGATGTTATACTCTACAAGTCTCGACGCGAGAGAAGAATAACCACCCCCTTCTTCCTCCCCACCACCTACCACGCGCCGGGAAGTGCCCCCCTAGTGCATGGGTGTAAAATTTATGCTCGTTGTAGTACAACCATATGTTATTTACACGCCAACCTACCCGATCGCCAAAAGCGTCCCAAATTTTCTGATCATATTCTCTGCTTCCTCCCAGACTTTCATAGATGCGTTTCTGCACCGAAAAGCCGAAACGTCCGTTACTGTATTTTACCCAAAGTTGGTCAATAGTTCGTAAGTCTTCACAGGGGAATCGATTGATATCTTCACTTCTGAGCCACCTATCCTTTGTTCTCTCCGCTGCTTCCAGCATTTTTTTAGCCGTTTCCTCATCCGCCTCTTGCCATTCTCCAGTTGCCAGTAAATCGCGCAACTTAGTGTAGTCTAGTCCGCGTTCTGACTTGAGGGGAGCATCCGGCTCAATAAAAGTAGAATTAGGAGGTGCAGGTTGAGGGGATTTTTCGGTTTTAGCACGATTTTCCGAACTCGGTTGATCTGGTAGAGATCCTTGTTGTTTCTGTGAAATAGCAATTCTTTCTATTGCCTCCACAGCCTCCATATCGTGACCGTAAGATGCAGCTAACACCCGAATCCACAATTGTTTTGCCAATTCTAGATTATTGTTGACTTCAACTCTGTAAGCATCATTCTTAAGCATAGCGATATCAGCGATAGTTGCGTATTTCGGCAAAAGAATTAGGTGAGATTTTTCAATAGGTTCAGCAATAGTCAGAGGTGTTTGCTTGGGTTTCCCACATTGGCGATTGAGTTCGGGTACTCGATGGATTAAATATTGATTCAATCGTTCAACAGTCGCACATTTACCTTGAGTCCCCAATCCTTCTAGTAACGCACAAGTAAAAACACCTTGCTGTAAATCTTCAATTTCATAAGATATCTGATTTGGACTACAGGAAGCAATGCTGATGACTCCCATTTGCCGCGCTTGTTCAGCGGTTTGACGGCCAATCCCCTCAACTGACTTTCCCTCATCGCGGCAAGCATCCAAAATCAAAATAATATTATCCGCCCCGCAGCGTCGCAAGCGTTGGATAATAAAATTAACTGAAATATTACTATTTGCAATATCTTCGGGAAAACCGTCAGTCGGCATCAAATAATCGCACCCATTTTGACGAACTCCGTGACCGCTGAAGAAAAACCAAAAGTTATCTCCCGCACTCATAAAAGGCCGTTCAAACATAAGGTGTAACAACCGCATCACGTTCGATCTAGTAGGCAGCAACTGTTTGTCCGATGAGTCTTCCGAGAAATGGTAAACTTTCTCAAATCCCGCCTCATTGCAGAGAAAATCCCGGATTAATTCTGCATCCCGCTTAGCATATTTCAGCGGACGTTGCAGGTGATCGTATTCATTAATACCTATAACAACAGCCCAATTTTTCGCCATTTCACTTTGATTGTTCCCGTTTAAACTTGAGCTTTATCGCTCCTTTTCCTCCCGCTGCGGCCCCGTTACCGATGATGCTAATTTGTCCCTGACCGTTAATTTCCACCGATAGCTCAATTTCCTCTAACTCCATCTTAGACTTGCGAGCGCGCTTCTCTTCACTGCGGATTAGGAGTCGATCGACAACTGCCAGCAAATGAGCCATTTCTTGTTCTAATGTCTCTACACTGACATTATGAATTCTAAATTCACCCGTGGCATCGGGAACTTTTGGCCGTTGAGAAGAATTTGACGGTGGTTCCATATCCAAGAAAGGTGCTCCCCCCATTCCCAGACTTTTGCCACCATCAGCAGTAACGACTTGAGGCGACTCGCCCGGAATATCGCTGGTCACAATCCTAATCGTTTCATCTGGCATAAGTGTTTAAGACTCCAAACTATCGAGATATTTTTGCTAAATGCGATCGCCCACAATAATTTTCTATTCTACCTGAAATTTATGAACTGTTAAACAAGCCCCCGGATTCATCTGTGGAATGGGCATCTTGCCCGCCCGGAATGTTAAATTTTAATACTAAAAAATCGCTCGCCCTTACGCCCAAAACTACATAATGTGACATACAAGTTCGATCGTACTTATATCAAAAATCCTAAATCCCAAAACCTCATTGCCCAAACTGACCCTTTCTGTGCAAACCTAAAAAACAGCAGACACAATTTTATAAACTCTAATTACAGAACACTAGCAACCAGTTATGCAAACTCTGCCGAACCCCACTAAAACCCCCACCACCGAACCAACCTTCGACACCACCATCAAACGCCGCAAAACCCGGCCAGTCAAAGTCGGTAGCGTGACCATCGGCGGCGGCTACCCAATCGTCGTACAGTCGATGATTAACGAAGACACCCTCGACATCGACGGTTCAGTCGCCGGAATTCGGCGCTTGCACGAGATTGGCTGCGAAATCGTCCGCGTCACCGTGCCCAGCATGGCCCACGCCAAAGCTTTAGCCGAAATCAAGCAAAAACTGCACGCCACCTACCAACCCGTGCCCCTCGTGGCCGATGTCCACCACAACGGCATGAAAATTGCCCTGGAAGTGGCCAAACACGTAGACAAAGTGAGAATCAATCCCGGACTTTACGTGTTCGAGAAGCCGAAAGCCGACAGAACCGAATACACCGACGCCGAATTCGCGGAAATTGGCGAAAAAATCCGCGAAACCCTGGAACCTCTGGTGATTTCCCTGCGCGACCAAGGCAAAGCTTTGCGAATCGGCGTTAATCACGGTTCCCTCGCCGAACGAATGCTGTTTACCTACGGCGACACGCCTGAAGGCATGGTAGAATCCGCCCTGGAATTCATCAAAATTTGCGAATCCCTCGACTTCCGAAATATCGTAATTTCCCTGAAAGCCTCCCGCGCGCCGGTGATGGTTGCTGCTTACCGCTTGATGGCGCACCGGATGGACGAACTCGGCATGGATTACCCGCTGCATTTGGGCGTCACGGAAGCAGGAGACGGCGAATACGGCCGCATCAAATCCACCGCAGGCCTCGCACCTTTGTTAGCTGACGGTATTGGCGACACTATCCGCGTCTCGCTGACAGAGGCCCCAGAAAAGGAGATTCCCGTCTGCTACAGCATTCTGCAAGCCTTGGGACTGCGGAAAACGATGGTTGAGTATGTCGCTTGTCCTTCCTGCGGTCGCACTTTGTTTAATTTAGAGGAAGTGTTACACCAAGTGAGAGAGGCGACGAAGCATCTCACGGGTTTGGATATAGCAGTAATGGGCTGTATTGTCAATGGGCCCGGAGAAATGGCTGATGCTGATTACGGCTACGTCGGCAAGCAACCGGGTTATATTTCGCTGTACCGGGGCCGGGAAGAAATTAAGAAGGTGCCGGAAGACCGAGGCGTGGCAGAATTGATTGACTTGATTAAATCGGACGATCGCTGGGTTGATCCTTAATTGCTGTCGATCGCTCCTAATGCGTGTTTTTAAACCCGGAGATCCCCCCTAACCCCCCTTAGTAAGGGGGGGACAAGAGCGCTCAAAGTCCTTGTTAAGGGGGGACAATAACGCTCAAAGTCAACCCCTACTCCCCTTCTTAAGGGGGATTTAGGGGGATCGAGACTTTGATACAAACGAAAGAGATAGAGGGTTTCAGTCTTAAGTTGACACCGCAGAAGTCGGCAAAGTGGAATAATATATGTAGGCCAAACGCGAGCCGGCCTTGCCTGTGTTAGATTGAGCGTAATTATTCTGAACTCTTTTCCTCCCGCGCGTCACACAAATGGTTATAACAAAACGAGGGCTTGTTCTAAGTGCAGCAGCGGTGGTACTCACTGCCGTAACTCTTGCGAACACTGGTTGCAGTTCTAAATCTCTGGCTTCTTTTAGGGGAAGCCCTAAAGAGTTAGTTGATGAGGTTTGGCAAATTATTGACAAAAGTTATGTTGATGGCACTTTTAACCAGGTTGACTGGAAAGCGGTGCGGAATGATTATTTGAACCGGACTTATACCAGCGACGACGAAGCTTACAAAGCAATTCGGGAAATGCTGAAGAAGCTGGATGATCCTTATACGCGGTTTATGGACCCTCAAGAGTTCAGAAATATGCAGGTTGAAACTTCTGGGGAACTGACAGGAGTTGGGATTCAGTTGACTCAAGATGAGGAAACTAAGAAGTTGGTGGTGATTTCGCCGATCGAAGATACCCCTGCTTTTACTGCTGGTATTCTGGCAAAAGATATTATTACTAAGATAGATGGCAAGAGCACAGAAGGCATGGATACGAATCAAGCGGTAAGTTTGATTCGCGGTCAGGTGAATACTGAAGTGACGCTGACTATTTTGCGGGGAAGCAAGGAATTAGAATTTAAGCTGAAACGCGCTAAAATTGAAATTCATCCCGTGCGGAAGTCGGTGCAGAAAACTCCGATCGGAGAAGTCGGCTATATTCGCTTAAATCAGTTCAGTGCGAATGCTGCATCGGAAATGCGATCGGCAATTAAGGATTTGGAACAGAAAAAGGTAACGGGCTATATTTTAGACTTGCGTTCCAATCCCGGCGGGTTGCTGTACGGAAGTATTGAAATTGCTCGGATGTGGCTCAAAGAAGGTACGATCGTCTCGACGGTCGATCGAATCGGTGAGGCCGATAAACAAACGGCAAATAAGGCAGAGCTCACAGACAAACCGTTAGTTGTACTGGTAGATGGCGGTTCCGCAAGTGCTAGCGAGATTCTATCCGGTGCTTTGCAAGACAACAAACGCGCGGTTTTAGTGGGAACAAAGACGTTTGGTAAAGGTTTAGTTCAGTCAGTACGCGGCGTGGGAAATGGTGCCGGTTTGGCAGTGACAATTGCCAAGTATTTTACTCCCAAGGGCACTGATATCAACAAGGCCGGGATTGAACCGGATTTCAAGGTAGAACTCACCGAGGCTCAAAAACAGGAATTGAGGCGCGATCGCGATAAAATCGCTACGACGGCCGATCCGCAGTACGCAAAAGCTATGGAAGTTTTGACACAGCAAGTTACTGGTAAAACAGGGAACAATAAGGCGGAGTCGAAACCGAATGCAGCGCCACCTAAACCAAATGCAGCGCAAGCAAAACCGAGTGCAGCACCTTCTAAATCAAAGTAGAAAACCTGTGTGGGGTTTCAGTTGAAAACAAGCATTCGGGGGAAGATTTAGGGCTAAAAGCCAAGATTTTAAACTCGAATGCTTCGGTATTTTTTGCAATGCGTCCGGTGCAACAGAAATTTATATAATTCATCTGCGTTAATCTGTGTTAATCTGCCCTCATCTGCGGTAAAAAAAGAGAATGTATTAACCGCAGATGACAAGGGATTGACGCTGATTCACGCAGAGGAAGAGAAGAAATATCTGAAGAATTCCGATGCTAACAGATTTGATATCACGTTAGCTTTCGCGATGGGGAGGAAAGTAATAGTAATTCGTCATTGCGGCTGGCATTTGCCGGCGCGAATTAATCCGATGCGGCGGGCAATGGCATCTTCGGCAGAATCATAAGGGCCCCACTTTTCAATAATACTGGGGTTTTGTTGTTCGAGTTGGGCGATCGGCAAAATTTCGCAATTCCCCGCAGGACGTTTGACAATATAAAATTTTGGTGTGGCTGTCATAGATCAATTCGTGAAATAAAAGCTCGATACTAACTAACCAATTCGCTCATTATATCAAATCGGGAAACGGCACTGCCCTCTCCCAAGTGTGTCTTAGCATTAAACTCGCCGTCCTACAGTAGTTGAAACCCCTGCCGGAATGCGGGTTTAACCGTCGGCAACTAATAAGAATTAAAAAAAACTAACACTTTTGGAAGATGCCACAATATTTATCTATGATCAAAATATAGACATTTGTCTAAACAGTGCATTAAATCCTTTGAAAAGCACCCAAATATTCTAATCAATACCAAAAAAAACCATGCAATTTTTGCCCAAAACAATCCCTGAAATTCAACCAGAAATCTTACCAGTTAACGAATCACCGCCTGAACTTGTTACTTTCGATGTCGGGGGGATGAAATGTGCCGGCTGCGCGAAAGCTGTGGAACGCCAACTCATGCAATATTCAGGCGTAATTTCAGCTTGCGTTAACTTGGCCGTAGAAGTCGCGACGGTTGAGTGTGAACCGGGGGCTGTCGATGCAGAGGCTTTAGCGAAAAAGTTGACTGATAATGGATTTCCGTCTCAGTCTCGTTCAGGTGAAAATCAGTGGGAAGCAGAAGCGGCAACAATTGAACGACGGCGGCAAGAAATTCGACAGCAAATCAAGCAATTGACGATCGCCCTTATCCTAATTATTCTATCCGGTTTAGGTCACGTACTCGGCACAAAAGCCCCAATTCTCAGCAATATTTGGTTTCACTGGGGACTCGCCACCCTAGCTTTGCTGCTACCGGGCCGCCCGATTATCGTTGACGGGTGCCGCAGTTTGTGGCGAAATGCACCCAACATGAATACTTTGGTAGCTTTAGGCGCTGTCACAGCTTACACCGCTAGCAACGCGGCCCTGCTGTTTCCACGCATGGGATGGGAGTGCTTTTTTGACGAACCGGTGATGCTGCTGGGCTTTATTTTGTTGGGCAAAACTCTCGAACAGCAAGCCAGACGCCGCGCTGCATCAGCTTTGCAAGCTTTAATGGCATTGCAACCGGCGAAAGCCCGCTTAGTTGATTTTAAACTCCCGACTTTAGATGTGCGATCGGAAGAATTGCCTTTAAACTCGACATCAGAGGTCTACGATCCACAATACATTGAAATTCCCGCCGATCGCGTCCGAGTCGGAGAATGGCTGCAAGTTTTGCCAGGGGAAAAAATACCGGTAGACGGTGAAGTCTGCGAAGGCAAAACAACAATAGATGAGTCGATGCTGACTGGCGAATCGATGCCGGTTTTGAAGCAACCAGGAGATACAGTTGCCGCCGGAACTATCAATAAATCAGGGGCAGTTGTGATGCGGGCAACTCGCACCGGTAAGGAAACAACTGTAGCTCAAATGGTGGCTTTGGTGCAGGCAGCCCAAACTCGCAAAGCGCCGATTCAAAATTTAGCTGATACTGTGGCGGGATATTTTGTGTATGGGGTAATGGCGATATCGGTTTTAACTTTCCTATTTTGGTATTTTGCCGGGACTCATATTTGGCCTTCTGTGCTTTTAGGACACGGGGCAATGGATATGGGACACGGGGCAATGAATATGGGAAATGAATTGCCAATTATCCATTATCAATCGCCTTTGCTCTTAAGTTTGAAATTGGCGATCGCAGTTTTAGTCATCGCTTGTCCTTGCGCTTTGGGACTGGCTACCCCAACGGCAATTTTAGTCGGTTCTGGCATCGGGGCGGAGCGCGGGCTTTTAATTCGCGGTGGTGATGTTTTAGAACGGGTGCATCAATTAGATACGGTGGTTTTTGACAAGACTGGCACTCTGACAACCGGAAATCTCACACTCACAGATTATTTGCCGATTTTCCAGGATTCTGAGTTGGGTTTGAACTCAGATATTAATGTTGGCAACAGGCAAGATGCCTGTTCCACAAGTGATGGCTTTTCTGGAGACAAACAAGATGTTTGTTCCACAATTGATGGGGTTTCTGGAGAGAAACAAAATGTTAGTTCCACAATTGATGGATTTTCTGGAAACAGGCAAGATGCCTGTTCCACAATTGACTCAAAACTGCTGCAAATTGCGGCGGCGGTGGAAAGGGGCGCTTGTCATCCCATCGCCGCAGCGATTTTGCAGGAAGCTCAACAACAAGGTTTGCCGCTGCTAGCTGCTGAGGATTTCTGCACGGAACCGGGATTCGGGGTTTCTGCTTTGGTGGAGGGCCGACGGGTGTTCGCGGGGAATGCTGAGTGGATGATGGAGCAGGGGGTCGCTGTGGCGACGGAATTGTCGGGGTCTTTGCAAGGCAAAACGGCGGTTTACGTGGCTTCTGGGGGCGTTTTGCTGGGGGTAATCGGGCTAAAAGATACTCTGAGGCCGGATGCTAAGGCGGCGGTGGAACGTTTGCGGGGCATGGGATTGCGGGTGATGATGCTCACGGGCGATACGGCGTCTGCGGCGGCGGCGACGGCGCAGCAGCTAGGTTTGGCGGCGGCTGATGTTTTGGCCGGGGTGCGGCCGGAGGGGAAGGCGAGGGCGATCGCGACTTTGCAAGCCCAAGGCTGTAAAGTGGCTGTGGTGGGGGATGGCATCAATGATGCGCCGGCTTTGGCTCAAGCTGATGTCGGTATCGGTTTGCACTGCGGCACTGATGTCGCAGTTGAAACTGCTCAAATTGTGCTGATGCGAAATGCTTTGATGGATGTTGTTGAGTCGATCGAGCTGGGGCGCGCTACTTTTAATAAGATTCGCCAAAATTTATTTTGGGCTTTTGGTTACAATACTCTGGGAATTCCGGTGGCAGCGGGTATCTTGCTGCCTGCAACCGGAATTCTACTGAGTCCTGCGGCGGCAGGAGCATTTATGGCGTTTAGTTCTGTTAGCGTTGTTACAAATTCTTTGCTGCTGCGACGCGGATTTCGAGCTTAAATTTAGGGATTGCACATAAAAGTGGGAGGTCATCGGTCATTAGCTAGAAACTAATGACTAATGACCTCCTCCCAAGAGGGAGACAAACCCCTCACACCAGGAGTCGAGAGCCAAGAAGTTTCCACGTTAGTTAGAACCCCCTGATTCATCTGTGGAGTCAATCTAAAATCTAAAATGTAAAATCGACTGACTGATGGCTACAGTGCCATACTTTCCAAAAGTCGCCAGTTATTGTTGTTCATAATTGAACGACTCACTAGCTCGAACATTTGACGGCAGTGGTTGTTGGTTTGCAGGGGCAGTTCTTCGTTTTTAATCACGAAGTTCATGCGAACCTCTGAGTCGCTGGCCGTGTTTTTCTCAATTAGGACTTCTGCGGTGACAAGTTTGGCAAGGGAAACTTGACCGGGAAGCTCGCGAGCCATGACGGAATCTCCTGTATTGTAGATAATATCAAGATTGCATGACTCTAAAATTTCAATCAGGGATTGACGGAGACGGTCGATCGGAACGGCAACGATAAAAAAACCAGTATAGCGAGCCATAGACAACTCCAGCCGTGAGGCATTTAGACTTTATTATCATACCGAACCTAGAACAGATGAACAGAACAATATGGATTTATTTTATTTAGGTGGAAAGTTAGGGCAATGAAGGGCAAACTTATCGTGTTTGAGGGGGTTGAAGGTGGCGGTAAAACTACGCAAATGCAGCGCTTGATACAGTTCCTGCAAGCAAGTTGCTGTCTGAGAGTCCGCTTGGTGGCTACTCGCGAACCGGGGGGTACTGAGCTGGGAAGGGGACTGCGACATTTGTTGCTGAAACAAGATGGGGGCGAATCTGTATCCGATCGAGCAGAATTACTCATGTACGCTGCCGATCGCGCTCAACACGTCGAAACTTTTCTCCAACCCGAGTTATCCAAGGGAACGATTGTTTTATGCGATCGCTTTACTGACTCTACGATTGCTTATCAGGGCTACGGCCGCGGTCTTAACTTAAATTTAATTAGGCATTTGAATGAAATTGCCACCGGCGGCTTGGAAAGCGATCTGACTTTGTGGCTGGATATTAATGTGGAGGCGGGTTTGGCGAGGGTAAGGACCAGGGGAGGGTGCGATCGGATCGAGCAAGCAGATTTGAAGTTTCACCGCCTTGTACAGCAAGGTTTTGCGGAGTTAGCCGAGGAAAATAAATCTCGAATTGTCCGGATAAATGCCGATCGCCCTGAATATGAAGTCGCTCAGGAAATTCAAACTATTGTAACTAGCAGGTTAGAAGCTTGGGGATATTTAAATAATACCTCTTCTGAAAAATAGCGCTAGATCGTGTGTAGAGACACGGCAATGCCCTGTCCGGCTCCAAGAACTTACAATTTAACATTCTTAACTCAAAACAATTATTGAGCAGTCCCTTAAACCACAATAACCTTTTGGTATTATAGTAGCCGCGCCGACGGGTAGGATGTACTTAATTGCTAAAACCCTAGATTTTCATCCTTCATCCTTCATCCGTTACATCCCGTACATTGCTCGTTGCCGAACTTCCTTCTTCCGCCAACATGAATTATTTCACATCATTAATCGGACAAGAGCAAGCAGTAGAATTGCTAACACAAGCAGTCGAGCGCAACCGAATTGCTCCTGGTTATTTATTTGTCGGATCTAACGGCATCGGCAAAAGTTTAGCTGCTCAGTCTTTCATCGAGCTTTTATTCTCAGCCAATCTTCCCGAAACCCGACTCATAGCCTCCGTCCAAAATCGCGTGCGGCAGCGCAATCATCCAGACTTACTCTGGGTAGAACCAACTTACATGAGCCAAGGCAAACGGCTTACGCCAAAGGAAGCAGAGGAAGCCGGTTTAAAGCGGAAGGCACCGCCACAAATTCGCTTAGAACAAGTTCGAGAAATCGGTGATTTTCTCAGCCGACCGCCGCTAGAAGCTGCGCGTTCAGTCGTAGTTTTGGAACAAGCAGAAACAATGGGTGAGGGAGCAGCTAACGGCTTGTTGAAAACATTGGAAGAACCTGGAAAAGCAGCGCTCGTTTTAATTGCTCCGACTGTGGAAGCTTTGCTGCCGACTTTAATTTCCCGCTGTCAAAAAATCCAGTTTTCTCGGCTGAATCCCGAAGCAATGGCACAAGTTTTGCAGCAAGCGGGATTCGCGGAGATTTTAGATCATCCCGAGGTAATGGGAATGGCTCAGGGAAGTCCTGGGGAGGCAATTTCTATTTGGCAACAACTGCAATCAATACCCGATGATTTGCTGCAAAAGGTGAAGCAGTTGCCTCAAAACCTGCGGTCTGCTTTGGAATTGGCCAAGGAAATTGATAAAACTTTAGATACTGAATCTCAGTTGTGGTTGATCGATTATTTACAACACTGTTACTGGCAGCAATTTTTGGCAGGAGGAATTAGTCGATCGCCCTTAGAACCCTTGGAAAAAGCACGACAATATTTGCTAAACTACGTACAGCCGCGATTAGTTTGGGAATGCACACTAATGGGAATATGTCAAGCATAATCTAGTGCCGAGTTTGAGCGCAATACGATGGAAAAAGCCACATTTGCAGCAGGTTGTTTTTGGGGAGTTGAACACAAGTTTCGCGCCGTTGCGGGTGTCGTCTCGACTGCTGCGGGCTACACCGGAGGTCACTGGCCGAATCCCTGTTACCTGGATGTTTGCGCCAGAGTCACCGGTCACGCTGAATCAGTGCTCGTAGAGTACGATCGATCGCAGGTGAGTTACGAAGCACTGCTAGATGTATTCTGGAACTGTCACGATCCTACCCAAATCAATCGCCAAGGCCCCGACAGAGGCGAACAGTACAGGTCTGTGATTTTTTATCACAATTCCGAACAAGAAAAAGCCGCGCGCCTCTCCAAACAAAAATTGCAAATTTCCGGTAAATACGACAAAGATATTGCCACCGAAATCAAACCTGCTGGTGAATTTTATATGGCAGAGGATTACCACCAGCAGTATATTGAGAAGAAGCGGCTTTCGTCACAAGTTATTAGTTAACAAGTAGGCAAACTCGACAAAAAATAAGATATCGTAGGGGCAGGTAAGGCAATGATCTCTACTAGCCGCCAGTTTATTATTAATGTAAAACTCTGCCTCCCCCACACCATGTTTATTTCCATTTACTTAGTAATAAATCATTGGTCATGAAATAGTGTTTGGTAGTGGCAATCCCCCCGTGGTATCCCGATTCGATGGGGATGTGGCACAAGTCTCAGCTTGGAAAATTAGCAAAAGAATATAGATGCGGGGCGGGGAATGCCAGTCTGAAGAAGATCGATCGCGTTTTAAACAGCTTGTTACGCAAGTCATAATATTATAAAAATGCTGTAGTAGTTGGGCGCGTAAGACCCAAACAATTTTGCAAGAAAGCCTAACTGAAGATTGGGCATTTCTGTTTCAATTCTCTTGAGGAAATCCCACTTTTTGCGTCCCGGACTTTAGTTATTAGTCAGATGACACAAGGAAAAGGGAAGAATATCTTGTTTGGCAGTCTTGCTTGTTTATTTGCTAAGTTAGAGGTGGCGCTCTGTCATCAATAAACTTTAGATTTATGCACAGGTTATTAACTGGGAAACTGCGAATAGAATATTTAACAATACCCATCGCTAATCTTCCAGCAAATCTATCCGGTACTAAAATTGTACAGCTTACTGACTTTCACTATGACGGGGTGCGGCTGTCGGAAGGGTTGCTAGAAGAGGCGATTGCTGCGGCCAATGAAGCTGAACCCGACCTGATTTTTTTAACCGGTGACTTTATTACCTACGATCCCGCACCTATTTACACCTTAGTGCAGCGATTGAAAAATTTGCAAACTCGGACGGGAATTTACGCGGTTTTGGGCAATCACGACCACTATTGGCCGAGGGCAAAAACAGAGGTTGCTAATGCTTTAAATAGCGTCGGGATTCGGGTTTTGTACAACGAAGCAATCTATCCTTTGGGGTCAGAATTGGCTTTAGTTGGGTTAGCAGATTTTTGGTCGGGCGATTTTGCGCCTAAACCTGTAATGGCATCAATAAATCCCGCGATTCCTCGGATTGTCTTGTCTCACAATCCTGATACTGCTGAAAAGCTGCAAAATTGGCGGATTGATTTGCAGTTGTCTGGGCACACTCACGGCGGTCAAATCGTTATTCCCGGTATCGGCCCTTTGTACGCTTGGGTCAGAAAAATTGGCTATTTGATTCCTAAACGAATCCGAAAGTTCATTCCTTTGCTGTCGGCTTGCGATCGAGTAGTTACTCACTGGGAATGGGCTAGCGGTTTGCATCAGGTTGGGAGTAATTTGCTGTACGTGAATCGCGGTTTGGGGACTTATGCGCCGGGAAGGCTATTTTGTCCCCCGGAGGTGACAGTAATTACTTTGGTTTGTCAAGATACGTAAAGGCGGGTTTAGGGTGCATACTTTCCCGATAATAGATAATATAGCCGAAGGGAAAAGGAAGTTCGGCAACGGATTATGTAACGGATGTAACGGATGTAACGGATGTAATAGATGTCAGGAAGAAGGAAGAAGGAAGAAGGAAGAAGGAAGAGGGAAGAAGGAAGAAAGATTTTTGTACAATTTATATTATTTTTAATTGGCTTCTCCAAAGCGATATCCTCTGCCGTAGACTGTGTGAATTAGGACTGATTCACCCGGGGCTTCTATTTTGCGGCGCAGCAGGCGAATTTGAGCTGCTAATACATTGCTGCTGGGTTTTTCTGCTTCACTCCACAAATACTGGTGGATTTGTTCGTGTGTTAGCAATTGACCGGGATGGCGCATTAAGTATTCTAATAACTGGCATTCTTTTTCTGATAAGTCAATTGTGCGATCGCGCCGATAAGCTAATTGATTGTCGTAGTCTAGCTGTAAATCTGCAACTTGCAGCCGCCCGACAGCAACCTCGGCGTCAATAGTAGGAGGCCGCCGCAGTAAGGCGCGGACTCTGGCTAGCAGTTCTCGCAGTTCAAAAGGTTTGACCAAATAGTCGTCTGCACCGGCGTCGAGTCCTTGTACGCGATCGTCTACGGTATCTTTGGCGGTGAGAAATAGCACTGGCGTACTCCTTCCTTGCGATCGCAACTTCTGGCAAATTGCCAGTCCGGTTTGTCTCGGCAGCATCCAATCCAAAATTAGTAAATCGTAATTGCCCTGCATTGCTAAATTGCTGCCGCTTGCTCCGTCAAATGCCACATCAACTGTATAACCTTCGCGGGTTAAGACTCGACTCAAAGGGTCAGTTAACTCAACTTCATCATCAACTAAAAGAATCCGCATCCTGATTTCAAACTTGAGATTTGAGATTTTAGGTTAAGTAAACTGATTTTTCCTAGATTTTAATGTGTGGAATACTTTCCGTTTCGCTGCAAGCTGCTGCTACCCATTCCTGGATTGCAGGCAAGGCTAAAATAGCCTCCGCATAAGCTTTGGCTGATGAATCTAATTTGACTCCGTAGGTAACAAAACGCATAACAACGGGGGCAAACATAGCGTCAACAATTGTGAATTTTCCGAACAGCATATCGCCGCCTGTTCCGAATTTTTGGCGGCATTCGCGCCAAATGGCAAAGATGCGATCGATCTCTGCTTCTACACCGGGAGTCATCCCTTCTCCCGGATAGCGGTTGCGGCAGTCCATCGGCATATTGTCGCGCAAATTTTGGAACCCCGCGTGCATTTCGGCGGCAATGGAACGGGCGATCGCCCGTTCCGCTATATCCGCCGGCCACAAATCATTGGCAAAGCGATCGGCAACGTATTCGCAAATTGCTAATGATTCCCACACTTTCAGATCGCCGTGGATTAAAACTGGCACTTTTCCCGAGGGAGAATAGCGCCGAATTTCTTCATGCGTTGTAGGCCAGTCTAAGGGGATTCTCACCTCGGCAAATTCCAGTCCAGCTTGTTTCATCGCCAGCCAAGCACGCAGCGACCAAGAGGAATAATTTTTGTTGCCGATTACCAGAGTCAATTTGGTCATAATGTAGCTGTTAGCTATTTGCAATCGCCAGTTAAATTTTAAGTTTTAGAGTTGAATACACCAAGGCGTGATACACAATGACGAGCGCGCGAGCGGCCCGTTTTTTGCACCAGCCTCTGCAAGCATTTTACATTAACAGCCTCCCAGCGTTCCGGGTTTTTCTGCAAACTGCGATCGGGGGGCTGTATCGAACACACTTGATTTGGCATCGAATGATCTGTCTCTGTGGATTTTGGCATCGTTAGCGGTAGGTACGGCCACTGTATAGTGCATTTCCTCGGCCTCTAAACCACCGCCTGAGATGATTTCCTCTACTGTAATTTTTTTTAGGGAAGCCGGGTCTACCTTGTGAAATTTTCTGTCAAATTGTTGACTTTCAAACTCTTGATTGTTTTCCATACTGACCGCCATTGAAAAACGTGACGACCTAAAAAATTACTAAATATAATATATACCCAAACAAAGGATCGAGCAATAGCCAAAATTTATTTTTCGCTATGAACTCTATGTGTTATTCTGAGTTTGGTAAAAGCTGTTTCTGCTTAGACCGCGATCGCCCCCTTCCCAAATTGAGCAATTTACACTCTTAAAATTGACATGATTACTGTTGCACTTCCCAAAGGCGGACTGTTAGGAGATAGCATTCGGCTGTTTAAATCGGTTGGATTAGACTTCAGTGCTTTTCTCGATTCCTCTAACCGACAACTTCAAATTTATGACCCGACCGGCACTGCCAAAGCTTTGCTAGTAAGGACGCATGACGTACCGGTTTATGTGGAATACGGTCAAGCAGATTTGGGGATTGCTGGCTATGATGTTTTGCGGGAAAAAAAGCCGAAAGTGGCCAATTTAATTGATTTAAAATTTGGCAAGTGTCGGCTGTCGGTGGCTGTCAAGGAATCTAGTTCTTATCGACGAACTGTAGATTTGCCTCCTCACGGTAGAGTGGCTTCTAAGTTCGTACACTGTGCAAGGGAATATTTTCACAATTTGAATTTGCCGGTGGAAATTGTGCCGCTTTACGGTTCTGTGGAGTTAGGGCCGATTACGGGTATGTCGGAGGCAATTGTGGATTTGGTTTCGACTGGCAAAACTTTGCGAGAAAATGGTTTGGTGGAAATTGATGTTTTGTTTGAAAGTTCAGCTTATTTAATCGGTCATCCTCTGAGTTACCGTTTGAATGCGGGGGGGGTGAATGAGTTGATTGGGAAGTTGAGAGAGCAAGTTTTAACTACTGTTTGATGGTTTAAAATTAGAGTGCTTTGATTGGTTCGTAGATAAGTAGGGAAACGGCATTGCCCATTGGCGTCAACTTAAGCTGTCAGTCCGCTCAGTCCTTCCGTCCGCCGGTCAGTCCGCCAGGGAATGAATTCCACGGGGCTTATAGCTAAAGTCCTCTCCAAGAGGACTGAAGAACTCATTAGTCCTATGCAAGAGGACTTTAGCTTTGAGGCAGGGGTTTCAACAAGAGCCGGACTATTAGTTGTACGTTAAGTTGACACTAAACGGCAATGTCGTGTCCTACTCCCTGCGCCGGACACGGCATTGCCGTGCCCCTACAGATGCTAGCCTACTTTTCAGAATTGCTATAGGTTCGTAGCCAGGACTTTAGTCCTTATTTGCGCTAAAAAAGAGGACTGAAGTCCTCACTAGGAAAGGGATTCTTTTAGCTTAGCTGGTATTTGCGGTAAGAAAGAGGACTGAAATTCTCAGTACGAACAGGTTCTATTTAGTTAATTTCTGAGCGGTTACTTACAGGTATAAAACCTAGTTTTTCCTGGCAGCGATTTATATAAAAACGGACGACTGTATCAGCAGGATTTTGTTCGATTAGTTGCTGAAAATATCCCAAGGCTGCGACAAATCTTTCGGATTGCCATCCTTGAATTCCTTTGTCAAATAAACCCTGGGTAAGCTGCTTTGCCTCAGAGTCGGGACAGGAGGCTGCCCAGATTTCGTAGATTTCAATAGCTTGCTGCTTGCCACGCGGGGTTACTCGATCGATCCAGCGATAGTAATAATTATTGCTGGGCAAATGGCTGTTAGCAGCAGTCGCCCCAGAAGTAGAAATAATACTCTCCTGTGTTTCCACTTCTAAGTCGCACTTTAATAATAGACTTTCTTTTGAGTGGGAGTTGGAACTTATGCCATTTAGAAATTCTCTCGCATGAACGATCGCATTTTCGCTAACAATAATTTGGCAACCGTATATTTTAGTTAAATTTTCTAACCGAGAAGCTGTATTTACCACATCGCCGATGACTGTAGAGTCCATGCGGCGATCGGAACCCAAAGTGCCGATCATGCCGATACCTGTGTTAATTCCCGTACCAATATTGACGGGAGATTCTAAATTGTATTTATGGCGACTGGCATTAAATTCTTGCAAAGTTTCTTGCATTGCTACTGCGGCTTCGATCGCATCCATAGCGTGAGAATTCGGCTTGTCAAATACTGCCATGATTGCATCGCCTAGGTATTTGTCAATAAACCCGCCGTGAGACGTTATGCAATCGTTCATTTTAGTAAAAAAAGCGTTCAACCATTCAAATGTCTCGCGAGCTGGTTGAGATTCGGCGATCGTAGTAAACCCGCGAATGTCGCAAAATAAAACAGTCAGCTCTTCTTCTGTGACATTTCCCAACTGAATAGATTCTATTCCTTTCGGGGCAATTCGTCCGAGAAGTTGCTCTGGCACAAATAGCTGAAATTTTTCTGAAAGATATTCGTTGGCTTCCCAAGCTGCGGCAATTTGGCGTTTGCTTTGCTCTTTTACCTGCTGGTGGAATTGGGAAGATACAGCTTGCAATCGCATTTGACTCAAATGCAAAATATTTTCCACTTTTGCCAGCAACAAACGACTGTTAAAAGGTTTTGTCAAATAATCATCTGCCATCATTTCTAACCCTTTGATGCGAGACATATCGTCATCGAGGGCAGTTAAAAAAATCACCGGTACAGTTTGCAATGCCGTATCCTTCCGCAGGATCTCGCACACATCAAAACCGTTCATCTCCGGCATCATAATATCTAATAAAATTAAATCGGGTCGAGAGGCGCGGGCAAGGGAGAGTGCTTCATGGCCAGATAGGGCTGATACTGTAGCGTATCCTTTCAGGTGTAATAACTCTTCCAGTAAAGTCAGATTAGCTGGCTCGTCATCAACCAACATGATGCAGGGCGACTTGTTTGACATGGAATATGATCTAATATATTGAATTTAGCTCTGGAGTTGCGCGTGGGAAAGCTCGAAAACTGGTTGATGCGTATATTTCTCGTTACTAAACTCGATATTTTTCGTAGGAACCGGCTTTCGGAGACAAGTGCGGGCAAGTCATATACATATTTATCTACTCTTGAGTTTAACCTTTGTTGTTATCAATTATCATAATTGGCAGTGCTGGAACTGCAAATAATTATTGTTATCCCAGAAAAGAACGGACTGTAGCGATCATCAAATTCAAATCCAGTGGCTTGCTCAAATAAGCAGAAGCGCCAGCTTCCAAACATCGATCGCTGTCACCCGGCATAGCCATCGCTGTCACCGCAATCATCGGTATCGAGTCCCAGACAGGATCGGCTTTAACTCGGCGCATCAACTCAAAGCCGTCAACATCGGGCAACTGAATGTCCATCAAAATCAAATCCGGCAGCAACTCCGGGGCTGCAGAGGCGGCGAGAATACGATCGGCCATAGCCTTCCCATCCGCGAGTATCTCTACCCCGTACCCCTCCAATTCCATCACCTCAGAAATTAACATTTGGTTAAAAGGCTGGTCTTCGACAACCAAAATCCGCTTCCTGCCAATTGGTAAAGCAATCGCAGAAGCAGGAACTAACTTGGTATCCAAAGCACAAGAAGCAAAGTTTCCCAACTGTTGACGCATCTCCGTCAACGGCAGCCAAACGCGGAAAAGACTTCCCCGATCGCAAACAGATTGAAAAGAAACAGTTCCCCCGTGCAATTCTGCCAGACGCTTAGTCAAAGCCAAACCCAAACCTGTACCTTCGTGCCGCCGAGTCAGGGAAGAATCCACCTGTTGAAAAGGTCGAAATAGCAAGTGCCAGCGGTCTTGAGGAATACCGATGCCGGAGTCTTGCACCTCAAAACAAAAATAAGGAGTGCTGGCATTTACAGGAGAACAATCCGGCCGGTAGTCGCCCTCTATTTCACTGCCGTAGACCAGACGCCCGCTGAGTTTAACTTGTCCCTGTTCGGGGGTAAATTTGATGGCATTGGAAAGTAAATTAATCACAATTTGTCGTACTCGCCGTTCGTCGAGCCAAACTTTAGTAATACGGTAGTCGAGTTCTAAAGACAAACCGATTCGCTTTTTGTCTGCCCGTGGCTGCATCATTTTCAGACAGTCTGTCGCGAGTTCTTGAACGCGAACAGGCTGTAAGTTTAGTTCTACTTTCCCGGCTTCTATTTTAGAAAGATCGAGAATATCGTTGATTAGCTGCAACAAGTGCTGGCCGCTTTTTTCGATTAGTTCTACATAGTTGATTTGTCGATCGCTCAACTGTCCGGCTGTTTGTCGCAGCAGCAAGTCAGAAAATCCGAGAATGCTGTTGAGAGGCGTCCGCAATTCGTGGGACATTGAGGCTAAAAACTCGGATTTCAACTGAGAAGAATACTCTAATTCTTCGTTAACTTGGCGCAGGTTTTCTTGTGTCTGAGCCCGCTCGATCGCCGCCCCCAGAGTCCGGCAAGCAGCCTCCAGCACTTCTTGGTGGACGGCGGTTTGCAGTTTTTTGACGTTGCGGGACTCCAGCGTCAGCACTCCGATAATTGTACCGTCGGTAGCTGCGATCGGAAAAATGCCCAGTTGTCCGATTCCCGGATGCCGAAATTCCGGCACGGCATTGGGATGTTGGGCATAATCCTCTACGAACACAGGTTTACCAGTTTTCACCACTTCCCACAGCAAACCCATGCCGTAGGGAATGCCTTGGTCGAGCAATTCTTGCATTGCTGCGACAACTGGTTCCCCGTAAGTAGCCAAAAATTGACTAGAAATTTGGTTGGAAATCGCCGCCGCTTGCCGATCGTTTCCCTTGCCACTAATCACCTTAACATCTCCGAAAGCTGCATTCATTGCCTCTACCAGATAGGTGAGGGCAAACTGACCTATTTCTTGCAAACTGTCAGACTTTTGCAGGCGTTCGGTTAAACCTAAAAGAAAGCTCAGCCGCCTGACTTCTGCGTTCAAGCTAGCTTGGGAGTTTTGGTATACCGTAACGTCTCGAAAGGTTAACAGCCGTCCGCCGCTGTTGGTAATCGTGGCGCACACCTCCAAACAAACCGCATTGGATTGCTCGAAATAAAATGATAAACTTTCATGCTGAGATGTTTCGAGTGCTTGCTGAAACTCTTGCCACTGCTGAACAGACAAGTAACCCCGATCGACAATTTCCGCAAACAGCAAGTGGCACTTTGGCTTTGTTTCCAGCCATTCTGGGGACAGTTCCCACATAGCGGCCAATTTTTTGTTAAACAAAACTAAGCAGTCAGACGAGTCGAACAGAGCGATCGCATTGTCTACTTGGTTGAGAATCAGTTCTTGGTCTGCCCTCAACTGGTGCAAGTCTCTCTCCATTTTCTCTGTGGGTGTAGCTCTTAGTTTCGTTGTCATAACTTTCTAGGGATATGGCAAGAATTATTTTATAATCCCTTACTTAATGTGACATAATTTTAGGTTTTTGGGCAGTGAGGGCGATCGATCGGCCTTGTGATCTGAGACACTTGCTGGTTTCCGAGGGCGATCGGAACCTGCTTTGAACTGCATCGCTACAGTGGTTAATCATGAGGTAATAAGGAGGAAAATCCTTATGACAGAAGCCGAATCTTTTAATAACAATGCTGTCGAAGCTGATGGCATCTGACTTGAAACTCTTGTGTCCAACCCTGTGCTAAATTGACCCATAATAAAAACTAATTCCGGCGATAATAAATCAGCATATAGCAATCTTAAATAATTTGTGAATTTCTTACGGACTCCCCGCAGGTTCGGGGAGGGTTGGGGTGGGGTAAAAAAAATACGACTACTGCAAAAATTGCTATAGGTAAAATGCAATCATGACATTACCCTTAATTTTTATTAGCAATAACTTGGTTATTGGGATTAACTGCTCAAGTAAGCGTTGGATTCAAAAACATAGGCATAAGGCGCGCACGGCTCACCCGGAGACAGTGATATCAGTTTCAAAAAAGCAACTGTAGGCTCGTGTTCCCAACCCATACACAATCAGTTATTCCCAATAATTTAATCTAAAATTGTGCGACGGAGCGCTCACGCCGAAGTCGAAAATCTACAATGGTATGAGTTATTACGATCGCACTTATGAGTGTCGCACTTATGAGTAAGGTGTGCAGTGCACACCCTACAAATGCGAGTTAAGCTAATCCGCATTTAAATTGCAGAGTAAAATAAATCTTTACTCTTGTGGAGCGGGCAGGAGATCCCGCACTTAACATACAACTTAAATGCAGTACAGGTTAGAGCGTAAGTATTGTTAATGTTTCTTAGGATTTTTCGGAAAAGGAATGCCCAAACTTTCGTGAAAAACAACCTGAGTTTTATAAGTCAAGCGCCGGTTAACTTGTTTGATGATTTTTTCCAAAAGCGCATCGCCGGTTTTTTCTATTAAAGGTTGAGACATCGATCGAATAAACTTGGGAAAGCAAACCCCCACAGCCAAATCCAGCTTCCAGCTAGTAATGGTAATCGCAGGCGGCAGCTTAGCACGTTCCGAGCTCGGCCAATCAGCGGCAAACTCCTGAGACGGTATCTCCACTAGCTTCATTGCCGATCGAAAATCCACTTCATACCCAGGCGATGTATAATCCGGAACCGGGATTGTCTTAATCAAATAGCACCCTTCAGCGTCAGGTGGCAGCAACTCTAAACCAATTCTCGCTTCAACGCGGTAGCCAAAAGCCCCAAAACGCCCGATTAATAAATCATAGCCGTTTTCGCCGATCGGCTCAGCCTTCATCGGCGAAGCGCAGTGGCAAAACCAAGTCTTGTGGTTGTTCAAATGGTTCCCCACCGTCTCCGCATCCGCGTACATCTCCATGCTGTCTTCAAAATGCGTGTGAAACCAAATCGGCTCAACTTCCTCTCCTGCATCCGCGCTTCCACTTTCGGGCTGTCGGAAACTCGCATCTGCGTAGTAATTTTCGTCAGAAGCTTCAACAGCTTGATATTCAGCGGAATCGTGCTTCATATTATGCTCTCCTGTTATACACGCCAATCAATCTGGTTGGGGATGTGTTAAGGAAGTTTCCTCCCTACAATTGAGAAATTGATAGTAACAAAACTTACCCTAGTTCAGCATAACTCGACTTATGAAAGCATTTGTAGCAGGAGCCACAGGTCAGACTGGCCGCCGCATCGTCGCAGAATTAGTCAAGCGAGGTATTCCCGTGCGCGCCTTAGTCAGAAATCTAGACACAGCTAGACAAATTTTACCACCGGAGGCTGAGTTAGTGACTGGGGATGTATTAAATGCGACTTCGCTGGGCGATGCCATCGGCGATAGTACGGTATTGCTGTGCGCGACAGGAGCCGCCCCTGGTTTTGACCCGACAGCGCCTTACAAGGTGGATTTTGAAGGTACTAAAAATTTGGTGGATGCAGCTAAGGCTAAGGGCATTGAGCATTTTGTGCTTGTGACTTCTCTGTGCGTCTCCCAGTTTTTTCACCCGCTGAATTTGTTCTGGCTGATTCTCGTTTGGAAGAAACAAGCCGAGGAATATTTGCAAAAAAGCGGCCTAACTTATACGATCGTCCGTCCGGGCGGTCTCAAAAATGAGGATAATTCAGATGCGATCGTCATGACTGGTGCCGACAAAATGTTTGAGAGCAGCATTCCCCGCACTAAGGTAGCCCAAGTGTGCGTGGAGGCGCTGTTTCAGCCGACTTCTCGCAACAAGGTTGTGGAAATTGTGGCGAAGTCGGAGGCTCCGCAAAAGAGTTTTGAGGAGTTGTTTGCCAGTGTGATTTGATTGAATTAGCCTCGCTTGGGTTCGGTGCGTCAGACCAAAAACACTTTGATTTGGATCTGATATCAAATCCGTTAGCATCGGAATAGTAAATTCGAGTTCACTGTTGACTGTTGACGGTTGACTGTTCACTCTCAACAGCCAACCGTCAACAGTCAACATCATTCCGGTGTAACCGGAAATCATATGAGATGTTGCACCATTGTCAACAACAGGCAAGATGCCTGTTCCACAAAAAGTGCATTTTCTTGTGGGGTGGGCATCCTGCCCGCCCAAAAAAGGCTTATCGAGAATGGTGCAAGATGTGATTTGGGTCAAAGATTTGGGCTGACGCACCCTACAACAATTTTCCGAGCGCCAAATCTGGCAAAATCTTAATAGTTTTACGATTCGACCTTAAAATTTCGTTTTCCCAGCATGAAAACTCTCAAGTGGCCAGCTTGGTTCCCCTATCCGATTTCGTGGTTAAGGGCATTTGCTCTCGCTCAGAGTTTTAGTTTTGTCCTTCGCAGGGGCATTCCTTTTGTCAGCGACGATATCGGCTTTCTGACTCTACTGCTGGCGGCTTGGCTGATTCAGTTGCCTGTGTTTTTTGTTTTTCATTTGTTCGCAGTCAAAATCTTAAATCCCTTACTAATTATGCTGCCAGGGCGCTTTCGCGTTGCGCGCAAGTTCAAGCGCCGGCATACGGGTATTCGATCGCACTTGCGAGAAGGCTTGAATGCTGTTGTAGTGATTTTTTTTGCATTTAATCTGTCGCTGTTGGTGCAACTTGCGATTTTTTATTGGCCAGCGCGATCGATCGATCCGGCTCAGTTACTAACAGGAATATCTACTCTTACAAATGTTGCGGTAGCCGGTGAATTAGATTTCTGGATGATTAAATTGGCGGGGGTTTTATCGAGTCTAACGCTGGTAGCCGCGCCGCTATATCAATACGATTTTCGGGTGCGCCGGATGCGGGCGGCTCGAAAATGGGTCGAAATTTCGGAAATGGAAATGACTTTGCTGGAAGCTGAGAAATTGAGCCGTCGAAAAAGAGGTTTGCTGAGGCGATCGGAGATTCAAATCCTCGGATTTATACTTTTAATCGGCGCTGTGATTAGCGGCGGTGTTTTTTTGGTTGCTAATTTGCGGGGAAATCAGCAGTTATCACAATCGGTAAGCGGGGTGGGAAAATTCCCGCCGCTGGCTATGAAAACGGGCGATCCTTACATTCGAGCCCTGATGCGAACTATTTCTGCTAGCGAGTCGAATGTTGCTAGACCTTATCACGTTGTTTACGGTGGCAAATATATATTAGATTTGAGCCGCCATCCTGACTGGTGCGTGAAGATTGTTAATGGCCCGAATCGGGGCAAGTGTACTACCGCTGCGGGCAGGTATCAATTTCTGACTACGACTTGGAAGGAGAAGGCTAAGCGCTATCAGGCGCGTCGTGCTAATTTTTTATTCTGGGAAGATTACAGTTTTGAACCAGAAGATCAGGATGCTGTGGTTTATGCTTGGTTGAGCGATCGCAAGTTTTGGAAAGCTGATATTTCTGAGATGTTGCGGCAGGAAAGATTAACTGACGTGTTGCGGATGCTTTCGGGAACTTGGACGAGTTTGGGATATGGAATTGAGACCAATTCTATGAGTTCTCGTTTGCCAAAAGTCTACCGGGAAATGCTGCGGGAAGAATTGGAAAATGCTGGTTCTTAGGGAGTTAAATGTTGGCTGTTGACGGTTGACGGTTGACGGTTAACTGTTGACTGTTGACTGTTGACTGTTGACTGTTAACTCTTAACTCTTAACGAATGTTATTAGTTATTAACAAGCCAAAGCGATTAAGAAATAACCACTAACAAGTAACGAATAACTAATCCTTCAAGTTTGGTAAAAATGCTGTCAAACATTTGTACAATTCTAATCCCGGCCCTGCTTGCAGGGGATAAAGCCTGTCGAAATTAATGGGGTTTCCCGGTGCTAATTTCCACTCGATTTTCTCTGCTGTTTTTGGGGAAATTTCGATCGCTACCGTGATGTTAATAATGTTGTTGTGCTGGGGGATGCCCCGGAAGCAGTAACTTTTGCCCGTGCGTTTGTCGGAATCGCTGCCGGTGATGTATCTGTCTTGTTTGCGAAATTGGATTTCTCTGAAAGGTCGATCGATCACAAAGGAGTCTCGATAGCGGTAGTCTCCGTCGCGCAAGCTTTCGACAGTCGGCCTGATTTGACTTATAACTGTTGCTGCACTAAGAGTTAGCATCATTGATCCGGGTTCCTCTTGTGAAATCGGTGATTTTGCTTGTGCTACCTGGTGTCTGAGTCGCTGTGGGCGGCTTAAACAAACGCGCCCCGTGTAACAAATTAATAAAAGCTGTTAAGCAGTTTCAGTTGATCCCTAGCTATCGTGAATAATTATTTCATGGTTTCATCTCTATTACCTATCTGAGTAATAATAGAAACATACAGCAAGCCGTGAGAAGTTTTACGGGCGCCTATTTAAGGATTAATTGACGATACTTAGAGGATACTGCTATGTTTGGCGTGACGCGAGAAACAAAAAATTTAGGGCGGGTTGAAACGGGAAATTCCCAACGGCGAGGATCTTTCACCTCTGCATCTAAAAGTACCCGTATTCTCCGATCGCGAGTTTACAAAGATGAGGCTCTGGTGTCGGCTGCGCTAGCGGGACTGCCAGCTCTTTTGGCATCCCTCGAAAGCTTTCGCGACGAGTAGAACCTGGCATTTTCTCTTGCTATATGTGGCGGTTGGATGTTGGTGATAGCGGCTGTCAACCAAGCAGGGGCTGTTTTGATTGCACCTAAAATTCTCCTCGATTTGAGTATAGTTTGGCTGTACTGAAGTATTCCGGGATGCAGAAACCTGGTTGTTTATACAAAAACATTTTTACAGCCATTTGTTATGGTAGGAAAAATGGTATAAAAACCAGGCTTCTTGGTTTTTGTCCGTAAGTTTTGTGTTAACAAAATTTATTTTTCAGTATCATCGGGTGCGATCGATGCCTCTACCTCTTGGGAGGAACGGCTTAACATAGAGTCGTGCAGGTGTTCGTTGTGCTGCCTTTCTTGAGCCATTAATTCTCTGGCTTTTTCTTCAGCAATTCCCTCGCCATGTGTTTCTAGCTCGTGGGAGGAACGGTTGAGCATAGATTCGTGCAAGTGTTCGCTATGCTGCCTTTCTCGTGCAATTAGTTGTCTAGCTTTTTCTTCGGCGTTCATGAGGAGTTTCTCCAATTGCTTGTTAGAATCGATTCTTACTTATATTAAGATGCCACAATTTGAGGGTAAATGTAGCAAGATTAACATAAAATTTTACAAATAATTGTAGAAAAAAAATGGAGAAAAAAATTTTAGTTTGCTGGCGGTGGGTATCGGGATCGCTGGTTGCCGAGCTAATTATTGCCAGACGCCGGAAAAGATATTCTTGACTGCGATCGCAATTCGATTTAAGTCTTCCTTCAGCAGCGGTGGCCAAGAAACTCCTCTGCGGAGTCCAGCTTCAAATTGCTGCAAACCTTCTACTGACAGTAAATGTAGTGCCGAGATTAATTGTCGATCGAGCATTGGAGATTCTTGCAGACTCTCAAACAATATTTTTAAAGCTAATAAAATCGATGTCACCTGTCCGGGTACGGGCGGTTGACCTTGTTTGAGACGCATCAGGAAGGCGTCGGGATTTTTCTTGGTTTCCAGGGCGGTTCCTTGGTCGATCAGAAAACTGCGGGCTGTTTTGTAATCCATTTGACTTGCGATCGATCTCCTGCAATTAATTAGCTGGCATTATATCACTTTTTGTCTCGCTCAATTTGGTACTATATTTCCATACAGCCTACACTACAGCTACTGGTGAGGTGCGCCCACAAGCACGCTACAGCTACTGATTAGAGGCGTAGCATTCATCCCACAGTCGCCTTGAGCGAAGTGCAACGGACAGGGAAAAAAAAAACAATGGCAAAACACCAAGGAAATAGCAGAAAATCCAAGATTTATCGCTACTTGTGGCTGCTTTTTTTGTGTCTGAGCTTTCTGTTAGTTCCGCTCATCAAAAAAATAGCGGCCGATACGCCATTCCCCCCACCCGCTCCTATGGAAAATAGTGCTACTTTTGGAGCGAGGATTCAAAGGACGATGGGGTTACTTGCGGCTAGCACTCCAACAGACCGCCGCCAAGTGCGTATCCTATTCTACGGTCAATCCATCACAGAACAAGATTGGTGGAAAGATGTAGTGAAGGATTTGAGACAGCGATTTCCCAATGCAGATTTAATTGTGGAAAATCGGGCAATCCCTGGATTTTCCGCCCCGGTTTTAATCCGGCCCAGCGAACACGATTTGTATCCTTTTTATCCAGACTTGCTCATTTTTCACGTCTACGGAGGCGGTGAAGATTACGAAGCCATAATTGCCAATGTCCGCCGCCGCACTGCTAGCGAAATACTCTTGCATTCAGACCATCTTGACTGGATGCCGACAGGCAACAGCGACGATCCAAATTCAGTCAAAAGATACGAATGGCACAACACTCATTCTACTAAATTGCTGCCAGAGTTGGCCGATAAGTACGGCTGCGAAATCGCGGAAATTCGCGAACCTTGGCGCCAGTATTTGAAAGACAATCGCTTGCAGCCACAACAGCTATTGAGCGACAGCATTCACCTCAACGATTGGGGAAATTTTCTCCTAGCTGCTCTCATAAAACAGCACCTGCGATACAAGCCAAATTCTTCTCAACAGCCGCAGGATTTAGTGAAAACCTATACAGTTGGCAGGGATGTTAAGTGGCAAGATGGCAAGTTAATTTTAGAATTTGAAGGAAATAGAATAGATGCGATCGCCGATAAAACCTTCAACGGCAAGGCAATTTCTGCTAAAATTGCGATCGACGGCAAAAAACCCTCAGAATTTCCTGAACTTTACAGCATCACCAGGCCTAGCGTTACTCTTGGCGTCGGTTGGCCGGCAATCATCCAAGTATCCAGCCAACAACCGCTAATCGTCGAAGATTGGAAAGCCGTAATTACTGAGATTAACAGCGACGCCAGCAAGTTTAAATTTGACGTTGTAGGTTCTAAAACAGGTTACGACGGCAGCGGTACAAACGACGAAATGTTTGTCTCCAACTCCGGCCGCGTCGTGATTGAACCGAGAAACTGGTGGCTAAAAAATTCTTATGAAGACTCTAAAAAACCGACGCCTAAAGGCTTTGAAATTTCCTGGCAGGTGCGACCAATGTTTGTTGATTCATACGTTCCTCCACAAATTACAGATTCAAGCCGCGAGTATTCTACAACATTGGCTCAGAATTTGAGCAACTCCAAACACACCCTTGAAATCGTCCCCGAAACAGATGGGAAAGTGCCTATTCAGGCAATTCGAGTGTATCGCCCTCCTTTCTCCAATCTACCATCTCAAGTTGAGAGTTTTAAACCGCAGATATCAAATGTCGATCGCACTTTTCTTGGTATTTCTTAACCACTGACTAAAACTCTAGGACTACTCAGCAAGTAATAAATCGATAAACTTATCCAACTCTTCATTATTCTTTTCGGCTTGATCCTTGCCAATTCTCAGCAGGTCTGATATTTTCTCTTCCGAGGCATCATCAATGGGCAGCGGTTGTTCGTGGCTCAAATCGGGAGTAATTCTCAAATATTGATTCGGTCTTTCAACCGCATCATAAATTTGAATTAGTTGATAATTTACAGTTTCAGCAACTCCCGTCATCATGATATTAATCAAAGGCTCTACCCACTCAATTTGACCCCAATTTTTTACTTTTTCGTAGGGGTATTTTTTCTGAGCTTCTCCGGTTCCCAAGGATAGAATTACCATATCTTTTGCTGTCGGGCCTCGGTCCGGGCCATTGTCAGGAATTCTGAAGTTATTTCTAACTTCTGCATAGGCACAAAGTGCGGGATTGTTTGCGAATACTCCCCCGTCAATTAAAGCGTAGGATTCATTGCTAAAAGAGTAGATTTTAGAAACCTCAAAATAAGAGGGAGCTGCCGATGTTGCTCTGGCGATATCTCTAATAAAGTAGTCTTTTGCTGGATATTGTTGAGCATCTATTTGATCGAAAAAGTGAGCTTTTCTCCTTTCGATGTCGTAACTGGAAATTAAACAAGGTTTTAGCAGTTCGCTGAGTTTGCAATCTCTAAAATTTTCCCAAAATAATTTTTCTAAGGGCTCGCTGGGATATTTCTCATCTCTCACACCATTTAGAGATCTGACTTTTTGCCACAATGAAGTCTGAAAAACGTCGCGGCCACTCTTAATCGAAAAATTAACAGCGTCTTGGGCCGCCCACCGAGGCCTGCTGGGATTTTCGGCATCGGGACACAAATAGATGCAAGTTAAAATTCCTCCCGCACTCGTGCCCGCGATTAAATCAAAATAGTCAGCTATTCTCGCCTCTGGGTTGCCACTTTTTTGTTGCAGCTTTGACTCAACGCTAACTAAAACTTGCGCGGGAATAATTCCTCTAATTCCGCCTCCATCTATCGATAAAATCCTGGTATATTTAGCCATAACCGTTGCCTCTTCTGAATGTTTGCTCGTTTCCTACAGCGCGAGATACAAAAATTGGTTTGAGAGGCTAATCATAGCGGTAATAGCCGTAAGCTGCTTAGGGCGCACCTACATAATTCCGAATTCATGCACTGATAAATCTCAAATTCCAAATCTTCAATCTAAATTTAATTGGCGGGCTGCGATCGTATAGCGAAAAATGTATTCTACAATTTCTACGTAATTGTAGGCGGCGGCTGGCGAGTCTGCCCAGACTGTAATGCCGTGATCGCGAATTAACAAAGCGGGTACAGAGGGCGCACAAATCGCAAAGAATTCGCAAATTTCCTTGGCTATCTTAGGGACTTCCAAATAATTTGTAAAGAGGGGTATCGACACTTGCGGGTTTTCCTCCCAGACCCCCAAACCTTTCAGAATTTCGATCGCAGGTAAAGGCACTGCATCTCCTGCTGTTAGCCGAGAAACTAAATTTGCCTCGATGGAGTGGACGTGATAGCAAGCTTTAGCGTTTGGAAAACAATTGTAAATGGCTAAATGAATGCTGGTTTCAGCCGAAGGGCGGCTGTCGGCAACAGGTTGCTCGACAATTGCGCCGTCTGAGTTCATTCTGATAAAATCTTGTTCAGTTAACTGCCCTTTCGCGCGGCCGCTAGCAGTAATCCAAAAACTGCCATCTGGTAAGCGGGCTGAAAGATTGCCAGCAGTCCCAACCATCCAACCACGATCGTAAAAATGTTTGGCTGCTGCAATTAAATCCGATCTCAAATCGCCACTCATTATTTATAAATCCTCAGTTTTTAATCTACTTTTTACTTTAATAGGAATTGCGCTGCCCTATCTAAACGTAGGGTAATCCGTGCAAAGCTTATATCAAATTCGGTCGCATCGGACTTATCTGCACGGGGGCGGGTTTATTATATTATTTATTATGGGCAATTATTGTTGGTGAACCCGCCCCTACAAAATTTAACATCATACAATACCGATGCAAACGGAATTTATATTACCTGAGAAAGGCGATAGTTTCAATTCCATTTTTGGGACAAATTTTCCAACACATCAAAAAAATTATCCCATTTAGTATAAGGCTTTTGTTGTTCGTCTAGATACTCGGCAAGCCGATCGCGCGCAAACACGGACGAAGCCTGCAAAGCCATATTAAAATCCGTCAGCGAATCTCCGATTGCCACCTGTTCCTCGGCCGGGTGCTGGCCCATTACCCGCACCTTAGACACCAATTCCTCATCTCCTTCAAACTCAGAATTGACTTGCAAGCGAGGGCCACTAGCGTCCACATCCACAGCGTAAATAACCCTCGCCCGGTGTACCAAATCGCCCATTACCGTCTCTACCATGACCCGAAGACCGCCGGAAACGATCGCAAAATCTACCTTTTTCTCGTCCAAAAAATCCAGCAATTCCAACAATCCCGGCCGCATCAGCCTTCCCCTAGAAAATTCCACAATTTCCCCGTAACATTCAGAGGGAATAGACTCTAGTAACTGCCGCACTCCCGATCGCAAACTCAGCCTTCTAGCGTATATTTCAGGCATTAGTTGAGACGACAATTCCGGTGCGAAATGCTTGAGCATTGCCACAAAAGTTTCTTCAACAGTTATCGTGCCGTCAAAGTCGCAGAATACCACCCGTTGCTGATTGTTCGGGATTGAAGATTTTTGCTTGTCATCGGTCATTGTCAGTCGCACCTTTCGAGAACGGGAAAAATTTACACAATTCATCGTACACTGTCGAGCGATCGAGCGCGACGCCCCGAAACTAATAGTGACGCGCTGTTTGGTGGCAATTTCCCGCAGAATTTTATGCAGATTCTTCGAGAGAATCTTCATCTTCCAGGGAATCTTCATCTTCCAGGGAATCTTCCAGAGAATCTTCCAGAGAATCTTCCAGGGAATCTTCTAAGTCCTGCTGTTGGTTTTTTGTCTTTTGGGGGTTAGACTTAGCCGGCAAACAGATTAAATTATCATCCTCAGTATTAATCAAACCTTTCGATCGCAACTTACCCATCAGGCGCGTCACAGTCACCCGCGTTGAGCCAATTGCGCTGCCTATTTGAGCGTGAGTCAAGGCCCAAGGCAGCCGGTAGCCCCGAACCACATCCGGTTCGCCGTCACCTACGTAAGGTTCGCCGAACTCCTCGATCAACAAAGTGAGAAATCCCAACAGTCTGTCGATCGTCCGGCGCTGTCCCAAAGTGCTCAGCCAGAGAAGTTTCCGCTGGTGCTGGTAGCGAAACGCATCCAAAATTTCTCTACGAAAGTGAGGCCAATTATCCAAGTCGTGCCAGTACATCCACACTACGTGAGTTTGATCGGCGTGGGCGTAAGCTTGGAGAGTAAACGGAGACTGAGCAACCAGTTCAAAGGGCTGACCTGCGCCGACGAAGCCCAAAAAAGCTTCTTCTGTAGTTTTGTCAACGGATTTTGACTTCGCCGCCGCAGCGCTAACTTGAGCGCTACCTACGAGCCGCACAGAACCTTTCTGGACTAAATAGAGCAGTCCGGGCCTTGCGGGAATCCGCTCGTCTTTGCTAAAAGTCCGGCAGCGGTAGTGTTCCTGGGCCCAGTCGATAATTCGCTGCCAGGTGATAAAAGGTCGATCGATAGTCTCTAGAGGTGTGGAAGTTGATTGCATAAGTGAGGCTCTGGGATATATTTAATAGTGAGAAAAACAGCTTCTGCCAGCAGTGCGATACAAAGTGAGACAACCAACCCCCGATCGAGCTTGCACGCTTCTTAACTATGCTGACTTTTCTGTGTTTTACCGAAAAATTTAATGTAGCAAAAAATACATCAAAATGGTATAGTTCAGCAAAAAATTTGTCGTAAATTATTGTATAGTTAGCCCCAAAATCGCTAGAAAGCCTATTAATTCGATGTAGCCCCGTCCGGGGGAGCCGATCGACTATCTCTGACATCAGCAGTTTAACGTACAACAACAGTGCAAGTGGTAACAGTCGATCGTCGCTGTTACCGTAGGATCAGCCGATATGGATACAGCAAATATCTCGCAGTGCCCGGAAGTTACAGTGAAGTGTTTCTTGCTTTCAAGGTTCCAAAGCGCGATCGGCCAGCAGGGGACACTAGGGGAAATTCCGTTAAATCGAAGTAAAGATACCGCGCGGGTGCTGTACGTGTCTGCGATCGCCCTGAAATTGGCTAAAACTTGGCAGCAGACACCGCAGACAATCGCGGCCGAGTTGGCCGAAACACTCGAACCACTGTGCTACCCAGATTTCGCCGTTAAAGTAGCGCCGGCGGGAATTATTGAGTTGGAGTTGACGGATGCAGGTTTAGCCGTCTGGTTGCAGCGTTTAGCTCAAACGAACCTGCCACTTCCAGAATCTCGAATATTATCTCCTGTTGTGTCAGCCGATCGACTGTTTCCCATTCAGTACAGCCACGCGCGCTGCTGTTCCCTGCTGCGAATGGCCCACCGCGATCGGATAATTGCGATCGCCCAGCCCGATGTCGCTACAGCGCCGGAAATTTGGTCGCTGGCGAGTCCAAATCCTATCCCTTGGATTGACGAGGGCGATCGACTGCGGTTAGTGCATCCAGCAGAACGCAGTTTAATATCGCAACTGTTAACAGTGCTAGACAATTTATATCCTACTTTTGAGGTAAAGAACCGCGAAAAACCTGTCAATTATTTCAAATTAGCCAATAGTTTGAGCCAAGCATTTCAGATTTTTTACAGCCAGTGCCGAATTTGGGGAGAAGTTAAAATAGAACAGCCAAAACTCGCCCAAGCTCGATTAGGTTTAATATTAGCAACTCAATCTTTGCTGCGATTTATCCTAGAAAATTTGTTTAACGCTATTGCTCCTTTAGAACTTTAAATTAGTCACTATAAAAAAGTAATAACGAACATAAAATAAAGTATTTTACTGTATTTTGGCGCTGGTTTCGGACAAGTTTAATTTTTGAAATCGTAGTGATAAACGAGTTATTTTTGCCAGCTTAAATGAATTTCCAACAAATCGCGAGAACCCGTTACTCTTAGACAGAGAAATAGCACCAGCGTGATGCAGTTGAAAACAGTGTGAATTTTCCGCCAGCGGTGCGATCGAGCCTGATAAATTTCCGCTGCAATTGCCCACGAAAAAGCCATCAAAAGCGTCCGATCGATGTTGTAATAAAAATCCGCAACCAGCGATTTATCATCCCTGCAAAAAATCCCGTCTTGAAATCCCAAGATAATGCCAGCATCTAGTTTAAGGCTTTGCAGGCGAGATTTGCTTTTTTCTAGTTTTTGCGATCGGCAGCGTTACTGTAAATGTACTGCCGACGCCTTCTTCACTGATCAAAGTAATTTCGCCACCGTGCAAGTCCACGCATTTTTTAACAATGCTCAGCCCCAGTCCAGTACCGGGAATTCTACCGACATTTTTAGCCCGGTAAAATGAATCAAACAACCGTTCTTGGTCGGCGACAGGTATGCCAATTCCTGCATCCTGTATCGAAAAAATAGCCTCATTTTCCGTAAGTTTTAATTCAAAAATTACTTCGGTATTTGGGGGAGAATACTTAATAGCATTGGACAGCAAATTACCCAGAATTCGCCGGAGCAAGCTTACCTCCAAACACGCCATAGCGGATTGATAGGGATTGACAAAAATCAGCGTTACCCGATCATTTTCAGGTTTCAAATTCAGGCTGCTCTGAAATTCCCCTACCAACTCATTACACAACTTTGCTACGTCTATCGGTAGCAAGGAAAAACCTGTTTTTCCAGACTCAACACGCCCCAGCAGCAGAACATCATCTAATAACAAATCTATACCTTTGGCGGCTGCTTGAGTTTTGTCGAGAAGTTCTTGTGTTTTCTCCTCTGTTAATGTCAACTTGTACTTGCTAAGAAGTTGTGTAGTGCCGATGATGAAATTTAAAGGATTGCGAACGTCGTGGGCAATCATGTACAGCAGAGATGTTTTCATCTCGTTGAGTTCTTGGGCTGTTTGCAGAGTGCGATCGAGTTGGTCGTGAGACAATTTGAGAGTTAAAGACAACTGGCGCGATCGCAGCAAAATCTCCACCCGCGCTTGCAATTCTATCTTCTCGATCGGAGCGATAATCAAATCGTCAATACTTTGCCAAATAAATTGCGTTGCCATCCCTACATCCGAGCGGGATGTAATCAAAAGAAAAGGCAAGCATACCGGGTGTTCTGCCTCTTTTTGGGCTGCCACCCATTGCCAGTGGCGTTTCAGGGCAAGAGCGTCAATTATCCCCAGATCAAAAGATTGATTAAATGGTAAAAACTCCTCACTATTTTCTGTTGAGTTTGGCAGCAATACCTCATAGTAAACAGCTAGCCATTCTAATAGCAGGCGGCGATTTTCTTTCTGTTCGACAAGCAATAAAATTTGACTCACGCAGGTTCTCCTAGCAAGCTGTGCACAATTCCCAGCAAATCTCTAACGATCAAAGGTTTTACCAACATATTCCGAGCACCGTGGCAGAGGCTTTCGTGCTGAATGGCAGCGCTTTGTTTGGGCGAGAGTATCAGAAAAGGGATTTGGTGATTTCGCAGTTGTTCGCAGCACTCCCAAATTCGACGGTCGAAACCAGAAATATCTACTAAAGCCATCCCTATCCTAGCAGGCTGACTGATAGCTTGTGCCACATCTTCAAAGTTATAAGCCGCGATCATCTGGTATCCTTCTTTATTGAGAAATTGTGCTAATAGTTCCAAGTTTCGCTGATTGCGGTCTACGGCTAAAATTATTGAATTGCCAGTCATTTATCAGCTTCCTGTGAATACGAGTTATAACCATTTTAGATTTTAGATTTTAGATTTTAGATTGGGGAGTGAGTGATTATATATGGGTTGGGAGCTGGCCTAAAGTTGGATTCTTTTTTTATCTGGTATTAGCTTACTTTTCGGCGAGCTATTACATAGGTTTTCAGTTGAGTGAAGTACAGATGCTGGGGTACAGGACACGGCCGCGTGCCCTGTGCCGCTACTGTATTTCATAGAAGTGAAAACTGCTATAAAAGTCGAAAAATACACAATTTTACCAATATATTTAAGTTTTCCAGGACTTAGGCTAGTGGTAAGGTGCGCGGTGCGCCCCCTACAGCTAGTGGTGAGGTGCGCGGTGCGCCCCCTACTCATTAGTAGATTCACGACTGCAAAATTAGCTGCAATTGCCCAGAAACAGCAGGACAAACCCCCATTCAATCTTTATCCGCTCCCCCCTCACTCCACACCGGCGCCGAACCCAAAATGCCGCGCAGCCCCCGTATCGGTTTGCTGACTTTGATGCCGTAGCGAGTAATCTCGAGTTCTCGCAGAGTTCTCTCGAAATTGCTGACTCGTTTTTTAATTACTCCGATCGCCTTGCGGATTTCTGTCCTATTATGCAGTTGGCGTTCCAGATAGCGTATAAACAGAAGATTATCCGCCAAATAGCTAATTCCGATCTCGGTCAGCCGAAAATCTCCGCTAATGGCTTCTACCTCATTAATCAAGATAACGGTGACTCCCATATTCTTCAGATACTTACACAAAGCGTGCAAATTGTTCACCAAATCTTGCCCCTGCATCGAAAGCTGATAGCCAGAAATACTGTCAAGCATAACAATCCGCGTCTTTTCCTGCTCCACCTCCTGGCGAACCATACAGGCAAACTGATCCGGCGAGTACAGCAAAGGTTCCACGGGTATCACCGAAAGACTTCCTTGCCCAATCATCGCCCCAACCGGGATGTTAACTGATTCGCAGCGCTGCAGCAGAGTAGAAGTTGACTCCTCAAAAATGTAAACTACCGATCGCTCCCCCCTTCCTGCAGCTTCCTTCATAAACTGAATCCCCACCGTCGTTTTACCCACGCCGCTAGGCCCGCTAATCACCGTCACAGTCCCCCGTTCCAGTCCCCCGTGCAGTAGTTCGTCCATTTCTGGAACCCCAGAAGAAATCGCTTCCGCAACAAAATCCTGTTGAAAGTTGTCCGGCAGCAGTCGCGGAAATACCTCCATACCAGTCTGAGTCAGGCGCAGCGAATGGCGGCCGCTGCGGAAGTTGGAGCCTCGCAGCTTGGTGACAGACATGGTGCGTCCTTCAGGGCGCAGTTCCAAGTAAATTACTCCGTCGCTGATGAATTGCAAATCGTCATCGGGAGAACTTGATGTGCCTTCGGAGGTGAACACTACCGTCGCCCCCCCTTCGACTAAAAAGCGCAGAAAAGATAGAACTTGTTTGCGGAATTGGAACTCATCCGCAGCTAAGTAGCGAAATTGAGTGATCGCGTCCAAAAACACCCGATCTGGTTTGACTGCCCGTACCTGTTCGATAATCTTTTGTGTAGTCGGTTCTCGCTCTACCTCGGAGGCGGAAAAAATGTCATAAGTCTGAACTTCGGTAAAAAATTCTGAGGAGGGGCTTAAATCGAGGAATGGCATCGCTTCGATGTCAAAACCGAGCCATTGAGCATTGGCACGCAGTTGCGCTTCCGGTTCTCCTAAAGTAATGAACAGGGGTTTTTCTCCCAAAGCCACACCTGCGGTCAAAAAGTGAAAGCCCAGTGTAGTCTTGCCAGTACCCGGGCCGCCACGCACCAAATAAGAGCGTTGAGGAATTAGGCCACCGCCAATCACTTCGTTGAGACCGGTAATTCCCAGAGAAATTCGGTTTTGAGACATTTGTTTTTTCATGTTTTGAATATCGGGCCCGTATTAATATTTAATGGTTTTAGGCAGTGTTTTGATAATTTTTTTTACCGGGCGTCTGATAACCTTCATGAAATCTTTTTCTACCGAAAATTACGTAAGCATACAAGAATTAGAAAGTATTGTCGGGGCTGCTGGCATCTGTCGCTGGCAAGATACAGAGCCATGTTGGCAAGAACGGGTAGAAAAAGCAGTTGTTCCCGGCACGAAAATAGATTGTACCGTTTACCCGAATACTCAGGAAGAACTGGCGGCTGTCATTGCTTGGGCTGGGCAAAATCGCTGTGCAGTCTTGCCTTGTGGCAGTGGCAGCAAACTTGATTGGGGCGGTTTAGTAAAATTAGACTCCGATCCCCCCCAGCCCCCCTTAACAAGGGGGGAGCAAGATGTTGTCAAAGTGGGTCTTTTGAAGGGGGATTTAAGGGTATCTCCTGATGCAGCGAGGCTTGTGGCTGTCAGCACTTCGCGCCTCAATCGACTTGTAGAACACGCTGTGGGCGATTTAACCGTGACTGCCGAAGCCGGGATGAAGTTTGCGGATTTGCAACAAATTTTAGCTGCAGCAGGTCAATTTTTGCCGATCGATCCGGCGTATCCGCAACAGGCAACTTTGGGCGGCATTGTCGCTACTGCTGATGCGGGTTCCTTGCGGCATCGCTATCGGGGGGTGAGAGATTTGCTGTTGGGAATTACCTTTGTGCGATCGGACGGTAAAATTGCTGTAGCCGGAGGTCGAGTAGTTAAAAATGTCGCCGGTTACGACTTGATGAAACTGTTTACTGGTGCTTACGGCACATTGGGCGTCATAAGTCAAGTAACTTTTCGAGTTTATCCGCTGCCTGAATCATCGGGAACCGTAGTGCTGACAGGGGAAATTAATGCTTTGTCCCAAACGGCTCAAATCTTATTATCCTCTGCTTTGACACCAACAGCCGTTGATTTGCTGTCACCTGAATTAGTCGCAAAATTAGGCTTAGGAAAGGGCACGGGATTAATCGTCAGATTTCAAAGTATCGCAGAAAGTGTTAAACAACAATCAGCCCGCTTACTGGAAGTTGCCGAAAAGTTGGGTTTGCAAGGCAGTAGCTGCTGCGAAAATGATGAGCATCAGTTATGGCAAAGATTGCCAGAAACAATGTGGGATTCTGGCACAAAGTCGGCAATTATTTGCAAAATAGGAATCAGACCGTCGGAAGCTGTAACGGCAATTAACGAATTGCCGGTACAGGACGCTTGGATTCATGCAGGTAGCGGTTTGGGGGTTTTGCGGTTTGAGAATGCGACTGCGGCAACGCTGTTGCAGGTACGCCGGGGGTGCGAAGCGAAAGGCGGTTTTCTGACTGTTTTAGCAGCGCCGACTGACATCAAGCAAGAGTTAGATGTTTGGGGTTATACTGGAAGTGCGATCGATTTAATGCGCCGGATTAAACAGCAGTTTGACCCGGAAAATATTTTGAGTCCACATCGTTTTATAAGCGGTATTTAGTTTAAAGTTTGTAGTCAGGACTTCAATTTTTTTTATTCCTAGTCTGAATTATTGGTGAACCAGATTTGTTTTTAACGAACCGCGAAGGCGCGAAGAGCGCGAAGGAAGAGAAAAGAAGAGAAGAGAAGTTTTTGTTTGCTTGAGGGATTGAGGCTGGCAATTTTAAAGGACTAAAGTCCTTACTACGAACCAAAACAATTAGGTAATATATTAGTATGCAAACTTCAGAAAAATCTCAAGTTCCCAGCGACGATTTAAGACCGGCCAAAGAAAGCAATTTCCTAGCACAAAATCCCCACTTTGAAACCCTGGAAATCCCAGGTTTCGATGCCAAGAACCCGCCAGACCCGAAATTAATCGATACTTGCGTACATTGCGGTTTTTGTTTGTCAACTTGTCCGAGTTATCGCGTACTCGGCAAAGAAATGGATTCGCCTAGAGGCCGCATTTATTTAATGGATGCAATTAACGAAGGCGACGCACCTTTAAACGAAGCAACCTCACAGCATTTCGATACTTGTTTGGGCTGTTTGGCCTGCGTTACAACTTGCCCTTCTGGAGTTCAATACGACAAATTAATTTCCGCAACTCGCCACCAAGTTACTAGAAATCAGGAACGCACTTTTTCCGACAATGTAATTCGCACTCTGATTTTTAATCTCTTCCCTTATCCTCACAGATTGCGGCCTTTGCTTGTACCGCTGTTTATTTATCAAAAATTAGGACTGCCAAAACTTGTCCGCAAAACAGGTTTGCTGAAAAAAGTATTTCCCCGCTTGGCTGCGATGGAATCAATTTTGCCCAAAGTGACTGTCGATTCTTTCCGAGATAATTTACCAGAGGTAATTCCGGCACAAGGGGAGAAACGCTATCGAGTCGGCGTGATTTTAGGCTGCGTGCAGCGGCTGTTATTTTCGCCAGTGAATGAAGCTACTGTGCGAGTTTTGACGGCTAATGGTTGCGAGGTTGTGGTTCCTAAAAGTCAGGGATGCTGTGCTGCTTTGCCGGAACACCAAGGCCAAGCGGAACAGGCGAAAGCTTTGGCGAGACAAATGATTGATAGCTTTGAAAATACTGGCGTTGATTTTGTGATTATCAACGCTGCTGGGTGCGGCCATACTTTGAAAGAATACGGTCACATTTTAGCAGATGACCCTGATTATCGGGAGAAAGCTGAAAAATTTGCTGCTAATGTTAAGGACGTGCAAGAGTTTTTGGCAAGTGCGGGAATTACGGCGAAACTCAATCCTTTGATTGACGGAGATTTGACAATTGTTTATCAGGATGCTTGTCATTTGTTGCACGGGCAAAAGATTAGTTTGCAGCCGCGTCAGTTGCTGCAACAAATCCCTGGGGTGAAGTTAAAAGAACCTGTGGATGCGGCTTTGTGCTGCGGGAGTGCGGGGGTTTACAATATGCTTCAGCCGGAGATTGCTGATGAATTGGGAGTGCAAAAGGTGGAGAATTTGCTGAATACTGGGGCGGAGTTGATTGCTTCTTCTAATCCGGGTTGTTCTTTGCAAATTAAGAAGCATTTGGAGTTGCAGGGAAAGGAAGTTACTTTAATGCACCCAATTGAGCTTTTGGATTATTCGATTCGCGGCGTGAAGTTGCAGAGGAAGTAGTTTTGTAGGGCGGGCGGTGTCTGCCCTATTTTCGATGTGCTTTTTTGTGAATGAGATTTTTTACCGCAGAGGGCGCAGAGGGCGCAGAGTTCGAGAAGAGAGAGACAAAAGAGAAAGAGGAATAAGCTATTGTATTGAGAAGTACGATCGCACTTCTCATTCTTCCCACAAGCTAAAATTAAATTCAACAGTCCCTAACCCCGGACAAGAGTTATAGTAACTCAACTCAAGTCTCCTCAAAAACCTGATGTAATTTACCCCGACAGCGACGGTCTACCCATGTCAGACAATACTAAACAATTTCGCTGGATACTCATCATCCAACAAAATTTAGCGTGGCTTTTTGCCGATGACCCGAATGTATTTGTCGCGGGCGATTTGCTGTGGTATCCCGTCGAAGGAGATAACAAGATTCGCGTCGGCCCGGATGTGATGGTAGTCTTCGGCAGACCGAAAGGAGATAGGGGCTCTTACAAGCAGTGGGAAGAATAAAATATCGCGCCGCAAGTAGTGTTTGAAATTCTTTCTCCCGGTAACAGGCTAACAGAAATGAATAAAAAACAGGTATTTTACGATTTTACGATCGCCACGGGGTAGAAAAATATTACCTGTACGACCCGGAACGCAACGATTTCAGCGGTTGGATGCGTTCACAGGGGCGTTTGGACGTAATTGATGCGATCGAAAATTGGGTCAGTCCCCGACTGGGAATTCGCTTTGATTTGTCGGGTGAAGAGTTGCAAATTTATCGCCCTGACGGCGAACCGTTTACAAGTTATGAGGAGGTTTCTCGCAGGTTGGAACAAGCCGAACAGCGGGCTGCTTTACTGGCAGAAAGACTGCGAGCGATGGGAATTGACCCCGAACAATTGTAAACTAGATGGGGGAAAAGAGCGATCGCACTTTTAAATTTTAGCAAAAGTGCGATCGGCATAATGACTAATGACTAATGACTATTTCCCCTCTTCTAACCTCAAAAAATGCACCTGTCCCGAAGCTTCCGCCACTACGATTGTCACCCCATCAGGTGCAACAGCGCAAGCTTTCAAAGCACTATCTCCGCTGAAACTAGCAATTACTTCTCGACTTAACAAATCCCAAACTTTGAGAGTATTATCGTCCGAAACAGAAATTGCCTTTGTTCCCATAGTCGCCACAGATGTTACCGCATCAGCATGACCTGTCAAAGTAAAAACTTCTTTTCTACTGGACAAATCCCAAACTTTCAAATTGTGTTCCCGCCCGCCAGAAATGGCCCATTTGCCATCCGCCGTAACTGCCACAGCATTCACAAAACTCTCATGACCTTTGAGAGTAAAAAGTAGATTTTTGACGGCTAAATTCCAGAAATTTGCCAAAATATTCTTTTCTTTCCCCAAACTCCAAACTTTCAGAGTTTGGTCGCCGGAAGCCGAAATAACCCGATTGCTGTCAGGAGTAACTGCCACAGCTTTTATGCCGTCCTCATGACCTGAAAAAGTAAAAAGTTCCTCTCCTGTTCCTAGATTCCAAACTTTAATAGTTTTGTCTGCCGAACCGGAAATCGCCATCGTTCCGTCTGGCGTCACTGCCACAGAATTTACCCAGTCTGTATGACCAGTGAAAGTAAAGATTTCTTTTCCGGTTTCTAGAGCCCAAACTTTCACAGTTTTGTCGCCGGAACCCGAAACTATTCGCTTGCTATCTGGTGTTATTGCGATCGCTTTTACCCAATCTTGATGTCCCGAAATAGTAAAAATTTCCTGTCCGTTTTTGAGATTCCAGACTTTAATGCTGTTGTCTCCTGAACCGGAAATCGCTTTCGTACCGTCCGCCGTCACTGCTACAGCATTTACCCAGTCATCGTGACGTGCAAATGATAAATTTTCTTTGCCTCTTTCTAAGTGCCAAACTTTGAGAGTTTTGTCAGAGGAACCAGAAACTATCCGCTTGCCGTCGGGGGTAACAGCCACAGCATTCACTGGGGCGATGTGATTGGTAAAAGTGAAAAGTTCTTCTTTTGTTTCCAGATTCCAAACTTTCACCGTTTTGTCGCCGGAAGCCGAAATTACCCGTTTGCCGTCGGGACTGACTGCCACAGCTTGAACGAAACTGCTGTGTTTTCCTAAAGTGAAAAGTTGCTTTCTTTCTGACAAACTCCAGACTTTAACAGTTCCGTCGTAACTGCCGGAAATTATTTGTTCGCCGTCGGGACTAACTGCTACACTTTTTACCCAGTCTTCATGACCCGTGAGAGTAAAAAGTTCTTTTCCAGTTTCTAGGTTCCAGACTTTCATGCTGTTGTCTCCCGACCCGGAAATCAACCGTTTGCTATCAGGAGTTACTGCTACGGACTGGACAAAACTGCTGTGACCTTTGAAGTTAAAAATTACTTCCCTGCTTGTCAACTCCCAAACTTTAATACTGCCATCCCAAGAACCTGAAATTACTCGCTTGCCGTCGGGAGTTACTGCTACTGCTTCTACGGCAAAAGTATCGCCTGCAAAGGTAAATATTTCTCTCCCAGTTTCTAAATCCCAAATTTTAATGGTATTGTCCCAAGAACCGGAAATTACTTTAGTGCCGTCGGGGGTGACAGCTACAGCATTGACGTAGGTAAGATGACCTTTGAGGGTGGAAAGTTCTTCTCCTGTTTCTAAGTGCCAAATTTTGAGATTGTGGTCGGAGGAGGCAGAAATTGCCCGCTTGCCGTCGGGGGTGATTGCTACAGCTTGTACCCAGTCTGTATGTCCGGTGAGGGTACGCAGCAATCTCCCGCCGGGAGGAGTAAAGCTGGGCGTTAGCGGTCGCAGCCAGGGGGTTTTTTGGTGTTTTGCCTGTGCTAGCAGTGCTGGAATATCTGGACTTTCAAAGCACATCAAGCGGGCTATTAGTTGGGTGGGTAGTTGGCTTTTATCTATGGCTAGAATGTGGGCAGACAGCCGAATTGCTTCTTGGATTAATTTGAGTTGGTCGGCTTTTTGGTCTGAGATAATAATATCGGGACTTGTTGCTAAATCGTAATCTTCTATTAGCGCCTGTACTCCCGATGCTGACAGCTTGGCTTTAATAAAATTGTAATCTGTTAGTAAGCTGTATAATTTTTCGGAGTCTGAAGTCGCTGCTAGCTGACTGGGCAATATTCCCAGGTAGTGCGTCTGTTCTGCGGGCTGCATTTTATCCAGCCCTTGTGTAAACTCGGTCATAAATTTACGGATGTGTTTTTTAAATGTATACGATCGCTAGCTGTACCCTACCGAAAAGCCGATCGAGAATCTTTTCTCTTGACTTAGCATGACATATTTGAATGCTATGTGCTACGGGCTTGCTTTCCTCGATTTGGTGATGGTTCGATGAATTGCTGGTTTTTTAGTCAGAGTCTGCTTTGAGAATTTTCAAGCAGTGCGATTACCATAAATCGCCGCCAATATCATTCGACTCAGCAACGCCCAATTTACCGATCAATCGACAAAAGCTCACATATATCGTTGTTTTTCTTAACATAGCTGGTATTTGGGCGATGATGGTCGATCCATCAACACTGTCAAAGCTAAAAAATTTCAGGTATCGCAATCCTATTTAATGTGCGAAAAAGACTTTTTATAACGAAATATGATGCCGGATGCTCTAATTTTCTGTCGAGTCAGCCGCAGCAGCGAGGCAGATGTCCCCCTGGTTGGGTTTAGTACCTCAACGGCATCTGCAATCTGTTTCGCCCAAAGCTCTCAGAAAGCTTTGCAGGTGCGCCCCCTTCCTCTAAAATATAAAAAAGGACTTGCACTCTTAAACCGGGTTTCTAGACAAAATCATTGGTTTGACCGCTAGGTACGTAGGAAGAAACCGGGTTTCTGACTTCATAGCGCGCAAGTCACGATCGCAAATAAAGCAGTATTGACTTTAGAGACAAATTTCATGGATGTTATCGAGTTTTTCGAGTTAAGTGCAGGTAAATGGTTTTCTCAGCGTACCGTACACAATCTCAATTCTGGAGAATTGCAGGCGGGTAAATCCGACCTCAAAATAGAAATACTGACAGCTAGCGATGCAGCAGTTGTCAAACTTTGCCAACAACACTCGATTAACCCGGCGTCAACTGGGCTAACCAGCGTTCGGATTAGTTGGGACGGTATTCCCGATCGCGATAAACCTAAACAAATTGGTTCTACAATACTAGCGATCGTACCAAATCCCGACAATCCCAGCGAAGGCAAAGTGTTGCAAGACAAGGGTAACGGCCGCTACGTGATGGGCGACGATGTGCTGACATTGATTACAGAATCAGACACCCTCCATGCCGAAGAAAGGCTGTGGTATCTCATGCCCAACCTGCGGCTGCGGACTAGCGTTGTTAAGCAAGCTAACGGTACGGAACAAGCATCTTTTTGTTCGGAAATTCGGATGGGAGTAAGTGCCCAAAATGAAAAGTGAAAAATAACTATCCATAGCGGTTCTCAAGCGTTGTGAGGTATGGGGGCGAGTCCTATGCCCTATGCCCTATGCCCTATGCCCTATGCCCTATGCCCTATGCCCTATGATCACCTCATGTTACTGAGAAAGGCTATAGTTTCCAAAGTTTACACTCTATTTCTGCTTTCTCCCTTCTTTCTTCTGCCTTCTCGGGCAATCGCTTTTAACTTGGTATGAAAATCAGTGTGTTTGACAACTGGGAATGATTTTGCCACAGGTTTGTCCTCTAATTTGTGATCGGCTTCGGCTCGATCGGCGAGGGCGGTAACAGCCACATCTTCATATACTACAAATTCTGTATTTTCTTTTGTGCGATCGTCGGCTGCAGGTAATTTTCCTGTTTCCTCTGCCTCTGTGTTTGGGACTTCTGCATGAAGTGCCACATCAAGTTGCGCCTCTGAGGACCCACGCCACTCTAACTCTGCGGCAGTTACTTCCGATTCCTGGTTTGATAAAAGTATATCTTCCGGTGACAGTTGATCAGCACTTTCCCCGGTTAAATTTTGAGGAAAATTATTGCATACCAAGCGTTCAAATTCGCGATTGAAATGATAGAGAGGTTGACCTATCCGATGCCACATACTCAATAGCTGTCCCACAGAAACAGCCTTGTAGCGGCCTTGATAAAGCGCTTCAACCACTGCTAAACGCAGCCAATAGCCGGGATACTTGGTCAGCCATTCACCCGCCAATTTCTCGGCTTTTTTGCCACCTAGGTCAAAACCGTAGTGAACCAGCAGAGCCGCTGCTTGTGCAGATATTGCCGTCACTTCTGTCATTTGTTGTCTGTTGACTGTTGACTGTTATCTGTTATCTGTTATCTGTTGACTGTTGACTGTTATCTGTTGACTGTTGACTGTTATCTGTTGACTGTTGTCTGTTGGTTCCAATTACCCAATTACCAATTACCAATTCCCCATGCCGAATGACCAATGCCCAATTAGCCCATTGAATTAATCGGATAAACGCACGCCTCCTTCTACAGTTCGCGCGTCCCCGGAAAAAGGTTGGGGAGTCCCATTCCAGTTGAAGTCGCTAACTCTAAAAGTCAGGCTGCCGACTTGACGCTCAGGATTAAAACGCAAAATGATTGCGTAGCTGCGGCGACTGTATTCTAAAGTGTAATTCGTACTGATACTTTCCCCGCTTTCTAAATTAATAGCACTTTGAAATCCAACTCGAAAGCCTCCGTAAACTTGCTGGACAAGTCCAAAAGACAGGACTCTCAAATCTACTAAGCGATCGAATAAAAAGGGCGATATACCGTCGCGCCCCACCTGGGTATAAGTCACGTTAAACCCAGTGTAATCGAGGAAAGGGCGGGAGAAATGACCGAACTGCCCTTGAATGCCTACGCTGCCAGCGAGGGAATTTTGTCTGTCGCCACTGCTGTAATAAGTACCAACTCCCCGGAGTCCCAGGGCTAGTTGCAAGAAAGGAACCACCGGCGTCCGCGTATACCTCAAACCCTGGGTGGGAGTGCGGGGCAGCGGTTCGCCCTCCCACAGGTTGAAGCCGCGGCTTAAGGCGAAGCTAACTTGGGAACGGCCCAAATCGATGCGGTTGTTTTCCCGCACTGGTTCGAGCAAGTCTGCTCGATCGGTGTCAGCATTGATAAATTGATACCCAGCTTGGTAACTGAGATTGATGCCAGTGCCTCCGAGTGGGATGACTGGGGAAGTGAGGACTGCCCCCAGACTGCTCTGCACGGTTTGATAGCCCAGAGAACCGTTAAACAGTCGATCGCGATAACTGTATTCTGCTGCCAGAGTGTGAGTGCCGATCAACTGCCGCAGGCGCAAATTGCCCCTAAAGCTGTCTTCCGGCAAGTTCGGGAAATTCTCAAAACTCAGAAATATTGCCGATCCGTCGAGCCTGGTGCGCGGTCCCAGACTAGCGCCCAACCTCGCTTTCAGCCCGTAGCTATCGGGAGAAAACGGATTGCCACCGTGCTCTGCCACAACCCGCTGCAGGTAAATTTGGGGAGTCAGGGTCAGCCTCACCGGCCCGTTTTGCAACACCTCAAAACCGCACTCGGCATACAAACCGCCTCTTTCGCCTCCGTCGTAACCAAAGGTCAAACACGGGCCGTTTTGCTGCCGGCTGTCAAACACTTGCCTGCGGGGATACACGGGTATTTTCACCCGGTTGTCGAACACCAAGCGGGGTTGAGTTGTGACCAATTCCTCTGCCGTGGGCGAAATCCTTCTAATCGTCGCCCTCCGGGCCCTGTATTCAAATTCCGGCGGGGAAAACGGGTCGTTAGTAAGCCGAATGTTGGTTGCTACTCTCGCGCCGTCTGGTAGCAGTTCGATGCGTTCTGCTTCAAAGCGGACGCGGTTGACCGCACCGACCACTTGGGGGGCTGCTAGCTGTCCGCCGCCGCCGATAGTCACTGTAGCAGCGCCGGGGGATTTGACTCCTCGCAGGGGCTGCTGGCTGGTAATTCGATCGCTCAGCGGCTGTTCAAGAATCGTTCCAGCACTAATATCTGTCGGCAGTGTGGGGGTCAATTCGCTACCTGCTGCGGGCAGGAATATTTCGCCCCTGGCTTGTTCGACTGCGCCGGCGTTGAGGCCGAGATTGAACTCCATCCGCTGGCCGCGCACTACTTGTTGGCCGCGCGTATAGGCGACATTGCCGGATGCTACCACTTGGCGGGTGACTAAGTTGACGATCGCTCGATCGGCATCAATCACAGTTTGCCGGAACCGCACAACGACATTACCAACCGCCGTGACAATTTGCTGCTTGTCGTCGAATTCTTGGCTGTCAGCCTTAACTTCAATAGTATCGGCCGGAGTCACCGGAAAAGGCACCGTCCGCTGAGAAGGGGCGGTGCGAACTCCCGGCGGCGCGGCTGGTTTCGGTTTCGGTGTCGGCGCAGCGGGTGTTCTGGGTGCGGGGGCAGTTCCGGGTGTGGGAATGTCGAACTGCTGTTGTCCGCTGGGTGCTGGTTCCGGGGCGGGTTCTGGAACGGGAATCTCCGCAGGTTCGGGAGAGTTATCTTCTAACTGCCGGCCTTGGGCCTGATACCAACTTTCCTGCTTTCCGACAAGATTTCTCTCCTGTTGTTTCTGCGCCTCTGCGGTTCGTTTTCGATTCCGAATCGCAACGGCATTTTCTACAGAACCCAATTGGTAAGCAGTAAATGAGGAATCTTTCGGAGTTTCCGCAGTTTCGGGTTCTCCCACAGGAGGCCGACGCTGAAATCCCACCACTGCCTCGCCGCTTTCCACTGCTGCTAGGGGGTCGGCGATTTCTGGAGGCTGGTCGGTGGCTGGGGTGGTGCCGAGGAGTGTGGCTGCGGGTTCTGTTGGGGCCGGTGTGGGTTCTGGCTGAACGATATCTGGGCTTGGTTCCGGTATTTCTGCGGGGTTGCTGCGGGTGTCTCCATCGCCTGCCGCGACAGTGAGGGCGACTTTTTTGGGCTTTGCGATGTAGATGATGCCAGGGGGTTCTGGCGGCGGTACCGGATAGGGCATAGTTACAACAGGTAAGTCATCCGATTTTAGATTTTAGATTTTAGATTTTAGATTTTATAGGGTGCAAATTATTGAAAATTTTGCATCTAATAAGGCAAGTGTTTAAACGTTCATCTGATATCTAAAATTTGCAGTGGCTTTGGCGCGCCGGAATATGGCTGCTTTCAGAACTTGCTTTCGCCACAACATAACCTCGCTGCTGGTGCGAGGTCAAGTTTTGTTCAACTAATTTTTGCGGGTTTGTCGGCTGTTGCAGGGGCTGCGGTGACGCGCCCCCAGCAAGCGGCCGGGATAGCTTGTTTATTCCATGTCTCTGCGGTTGGGGTTCCGGGCCGGGTCATTGGACAAAAATCCAAATATGAACAGGGAAACAAAAAATAAAACAACTACATTAACTACGATTTTGAGGGTTAGCACTGTGGGAGTCTCCAAAGATGGCATAATACTGAGCTGATTTGCTGCTGTTGCAGCAACTTTTTTATCATAAGCTAAAGATTAGTCAATTTTATCTTTGCTTTTGAGGATTTTTGGCAAGTTGATTTTTGCCCAATTCCAGAGTTGCTCGGCGATGTTTTCTAGCCGCAGCATAACTCGATCGAGCCATTCGAGCACTTGTTCTAGCGGGTGCTTAATGTATCCCATCGATTCTGCTTTTGTTTCTAAGTATTCGCCGTCGGGTTGGACGCCTGCGCTGGGATTTTTTGGTTCGGCTGCGGCGGGGGTTGCGGCGGTGTATCTGCTAGTTTGCGCGGTGATTGCTGCTGGGGATTGGTGGTTTTGTGCGGTGTTCGGGTTTGTGTTTTTTGGCACTTGGGTTTCCGGCGCGCGCCCTGGGGTTGATTCTGCTGCGAGTGCAGAGCTATTTTTGTGAGTAACTGCTAAATCAGATAAATCAGATGCTGTTTGGGGTTGACTTGTTGGGCTTTTTGTCAGCAAGCTCTGTTTTAGCTGCCCCAGCAGGCGGTGAAGTGCTTCGGGGTAAGGGGATATTGAGACTGCGGTCGATCGACCTTCGGGCAATTCTCCTACTTCTGCCATTTCCTCCTTGACTTTTGGGCTAGCTTGTGCTACTCGGCTTTGATCTGCTGCCTGGGGTTCGGAACTGTCGTCGATTAAATGCTGCGGTGCTGCTTCGCCGAATAAGTCTTGCCAGTTCAGCCACGGTCGATCGACCTCTGGGCTTTTTTCGGTGTTTTCTTGTTCTTGTCGCTGTTTTAAATAATACTGAATTGCAACTGATTTCTCCGTATTATCACTGGCTGCCGTTTCTTGGCCCAAAAGGTGGTCTACTGACGACCAAATCACTTGTTCGATGTTGCGAGCGTATTTTTCCAGGATGTCGCGGGCGGAAAAATCTAAATTGGTTTCGGTACTGGATGTGTCAATTTTTACTCCGAGGTTTTCTGTGGGTGCGGGGGTTGTTTTTACCGAGGGCGGGAGGGTGAATTCTTCCAGGTTGACGGCGGCGCGATCGAGTAATGTAACAAAGGAGAGAGGAGTAGGGGGTCGATCGAACTTGCTGTTAAAATTAGTTTCTAGTTTTGGGGTATTGTGGTCGATCGAATTCGATGCCGCCATTGACTGCTGTGCGGTTTTTGCTTCGATCTGGGCGCGGGCTTTTTGGACTAGGATGGCATTGCGGTCGATCGATTTTTTAACTGCGAGGATTGATTCTCCAAACTGGTTTCTCTTCAGAGCAACCGGGCTCGTCTGAAGCCATGCCATCAATTCCCAAAAACGACGCATCGGCGGCAACTGCGCTTTTTTGGCTGCCGACTCCAAACCTAGATTAAATTTTAATTCTTTTTGGGTAATTTCCCGCCGTTCGGGCCCGAAGTTTGCTACTTCCCAAGTTATGCGACCTTCAAGCAGTTCCTGCTGTTGGGGTGTCAAAATATCTAATATCTGATTTTCCCTTCCGACCAATACTAAAGTCCGGGCTGGGATAAAACTGGCAATTCCCTCAACTTTCGGTTGCGGTTTTAATTCTGTTTTAGCCAGCGGGTGTTCTAAGACGGAAGTTGTTTGATGCTTTGTGATTTGTCCGCTAAAATTGATTGCCGGATGTAAATCGCTAGCAGTATTTCCCTGATTAATTAACAGCGGGAAGCTGGCTACAGTTTTCGCAGTTTGGGACGAGTTTAGTAAATTTTCGGCTAGGTGTAAAATTTCTGCGATCGAACTTTCGTCGGAAGTTCCCCCCTGATACCAATTTTGTTGCCCATCGGGATTTTCGTTCCCGCCAAATTCTTGCAGTTCCGGTAAATCTACTTTTTGACTTGATTCCCGCAACTGTCGGCCTAGCAGTCGGGAACTTTGCACCAGCAAATAAGCTGGATAAAGCAGAATTTGGGTGGCGGTGAGAGTTGCTTCTTTAATTTGACGCCAAGTTCGATCGCAATTGTCAGCGACTTGGCGGGACTGTTTCGATATAAAATTTAATAGTCGGCTTTGGTAGGGGCCGTAGTAACCGTTGGACATAAGTTTTATTCTTGAATTCAGATTTTTGATTCGCGCCGGAATAGCTGAATATTGCTGTAAAATCAAAGCGAGATCTTAATCGCAGCTTCAAACCCTCTGAAACCTTTATTTCTTCGCGTCCTTTGCCTCTTCGCGGTTCAATCCAATTTTTGATTAATACACAATTCCTATTTTAGCGAAATATGAGCGCTTCTGTGTCACCTGCTAGCAACAATATTTCTGCCACTGTCGAGAAGTTGCGCCGCCTCAGCCAAGTGGAGGTTCAGTCTGGTTGGAGGTACTGCGATTCTGACTCGGCTGTCTCTTCGGTAAATATTTGTAACAGCCCTGTTGCTGAACTTAACGGCAAAGGACATATTGCTTGGCCGTCTGGGAAGCAAGTTTTGTATTTAGGCCAGCAATTTGTAATTCCTGACAATTTGCACGGCTATCCTGTGGTTGGTTTGCGGTTGCTGCTGGGCTTGACTTGGTGGGCAGAAGATGCTCAAATTTTTGTGAACGGCGAGTTAGTCGGACAGGGAGATTTATTTGATTTTGCCGATCGAGTTTTGTTGAGTTCGTCGGCCAATCCCGGAGATGAATTTTTAGTAATTTTGCGGTTGGTAAGTCCGGGTCACGATAGCGGCGCTTTAGTGCGATCGATTTGTTTGTACGAAGCTGCTGACTCTTCTTGTTTCGATCCGGGTTTTGTGGCTGCCGAATTAGAGATTTTGCAAAATTCGCTAAGTCGAAATTTAGAAAATGTAAATTGCCAATACCTCTTCACCGAAAAAATAGCAAATCACCCCATGTTTGTCAAGGGGGAAACGTTGAAATCTGAGATTGATTTGGCGCTTGGTTTGATTGATTGGTCGGCGGTGGGCGATCGCGAAAAGTTTGATCGTTCGCTGTCTGTTTTGCGGCACAATTTACTGGGATATCTGCGGGCTTTTTCTGGGGATTTAGATGAGGGAACCGCAGAGGGCGCAGAGGCCGCAGAGGGAGGAAGAAAAGATGAGGTTTTTGAGGTTAGAGAGAATAGCAACGCTACATCTATATATATAGGAGAAAGCGGCGAGCGGACATCTATATATACAGGTAAAATCTATTTAGTGGGTCACGCTCATTTAGACTTAGCTTGGCTGTGGCCTGTCCCGGAAACTTGGGAAGCGGCACAGCGAACTTTTGAGTCGGTATTGAAATTGCAATCCGAGTTTCCCGATTTGATTTTCTGTCATTCTACTCCGGCGCTTTATGCTTGGGTGGAAGAACATCGGCCGGACTTATTTGCTGCGATTAAAAAACAGGTGGCGGCGGGTTCCTGGGAAGTTGTCGGCGGGATGTGGGTAGAACCGGATTTAAACTTAATTTCTGCTGAATCAATGGTGCGGCAAGTTTTTTACGGACAGCGTTACGCAAAAGAAAAATTTGGGGAATTGATGCGGGTAGCTTGGCTACCGGATACTTTCGGTTTTGGGTGGCAATTACCTCAGATTTTGCGGCAAGGCGGAGTTGATTATTTTGTGACGCAAAAGTTGCGTTGGAATGATACAACGGAATTTCGCCACGGTGCGTTTTGGTGGGAAGGGTTGGATGGTACTAAAATATTTAGCATGATGTCTGCTCCAATTGGCGAAAGTATAGAATCTGTGAAAATGGCAAGTTATGCTTTTGACTGGCAAGTTAAGACTGGTTTGCAAGATGCTCTTTGGTTGCCTGGGGTTGGCGACCACGGCGGTGGCCCGACTCGTGATATGTTGGAGGTGGCGAAACGCTGGAAAATGTCGCCTTTTTTCCCGAAATTGGAGTTTGCGAAAGCGGTTGATTATTTGTCTTTGATTGAGAGTCAGTTTTTGCCGGAAGTTGCGGCAACTAAGTCCGAAAGCTATGTTCCAGAATTCGACAATCAGGAGAATTTACAGGCGCGAGAATGGTCAAAAGTGTCGGCAATTTCGGATGCAAATCCTTCCATCTCACAACTCAAAACTATTCCCCGCACTCTCCCGATTTGGAAAGACGAACTTTACTTAGAATTCCACCGGGGTTGTTACACGACTCGCGCCGACCAAAAACGCAAAAACCGCCGCTGCGAAGAATTGCTCTACCAGGCGGAGTTGCTGTCTTCGCTGGCAACGATTTGTACTGGTGCCGTTTATCCGAAATCAGAATTAGAATCAGCTTGGAAACAAATTTTATTTAACCAGTTTCACGATATTTTGCCCGGTTCTGCGATCGCCCAAGTTTATGCAGATTCTAATCTAGCCTTTGCCGAGGTCGATCGCACTTGTCGCGAAATCTTGGTAAAATCTTTGGATGCAATCTCGGCTCAAATTTCTCTCCCTTCCCCTCCTCGGCCCGACGCTCAACCGATTTTGATTTTCAATACTCTCAATTGGGATCGCTCTGAGGTTGTCGCCGTACCGCTTCCCGATTCCGCTGATTCAGCTTGGCAAATTTACGATTTTTCCCGACGGCGAGTGGCTTCGCAGATTGTCAGGGGCGATCGACCGCAATCGCACTCTACACTGTTATTCTGGGCAAATAATATCCCCGCCCTTGGCTACCAGGTGTTTTGGCTGTGTCGCGAAGACGCTCAAACTGTGGATAATGCGTCCGCCAGTCCAGAAACCGAAAAAAAGACAGAGTTATCAAAACTTACATACGGTATAGCACAAAAAAACACAGTCAGTCAAGAAACGCATTTTGCAGCCGCACAAATGGTTTTAGAAAATGAATTTATTCGGGCAACAGTAGACGGTCAAACTGGGGATTTATCCAGCATTTGGGATAAAGTAAATAACCGAGAAGTCCTGAATGCAGCAGGCGGAAATCAACTGCAAGCATTTCAAGACAGCGGTCAATATTGGGATGCTTGGAACATTGACCCAAATTATGAAAAACATCAACTACCAGCGCCGACACTCAAAGATATTTCCTGGATAGCGCAGGGAGAAATACGGCAGAGTTTGCGCGTAGTCCGACAAATTGGCAAATCGGAGTTTTGCCAAGATTATATAGTAGAAATAGGTTCGCCGCTGCTGAAAATCAAGACAGTGGCAGATTGGCAAGAAACTCACGTTTTAGTAAAAGCAGCCTTTGGGTTAAATGTAGAAGCAGATTTTGCAACTTGCGAAATTCCCGGCGGTGCGATTCAGCGCACAACCAAGCCGCAAACACCCGCCGAAAAAGCCAAATGGGAAGTGCCGATTTTGCGCTGGACTGATATCAGCAATGACGGTTTTGGAGCGAGTTTGCTCAATGATTGCAAATACGGTTGCGACCTTCAACCAAATCAAATTCGGCTGACATTGCTCCGGGGCTCGACTTGGCCGGATGAACAAGCAGATGTAGGAGTTTCCGAATTTACTTGTGCAGTCTATCCCCACAGCGGAAATTGGCAAGATGCAGGTACTGTTCGACAGGGGTACGAGTTGAATTTACCGCTGCTAGTAAAGGTGTTGCCCAAGTTAGAGGAAAATGGGAACAAGACTCTGCCGGTAGTTGCCAAGTTTTTGGATTTGTCCGCCGAAAATTTAGTGCTGATGGCTTTCAAACAATCGGAAGACGATTCTAATGTGTGGATTTTGCGGTGTTACGAGTGTCACGGTGAAGAGGCGAAGTTGGAATTAAAGAGCGATTTTGGTTTGACGATTAGTCAGCCTGTCGATTTATTAGAACAACCCATAAATTTGCCCCAGAAGTCAGACGATGGGAGAAGTTTCAGAATATCACCCTGGAAAATAGCGAGTTTTGCAGTAAATTTATCAATACCAATTGAGATATAGTACCTCATCGCCCATTTATCCAACCTTTTGAGACTTTGCGAACTTAGTGCGAACAAAATTTGTCAACCTACGCCAATTAGCTCTCACAACTTTCTTCTGATCTAAAATATGCAAAATCGCGAACGCTAAAAATGTGTACGCCAGCCAAAAATGCAAACTCCTTCCCAAATCAACCACTGCGGAATTCTGCGGAAACATATCCGGCAAAAGAATTCCGAAAAATTTCACATTGTTACTTTTGTAAGAGTTAGAAAGCAAGAAACCAGCCACCGGAACTAGCCACATAAAAACGTACAAAGTTGCGTGCAGAGCAAAATTTTTGTACCATTCCTTCGTAAACTTTGGCAGGCGTTTCGTATATTTTTTCCACCATACCCGCAGCAGTGTTAAAATCCGCCAAGTCAGTAAAGCCATTGTTAGCACTCCTACGGATTTGTGAAAATCGTAAAGGGGGCCTCGAATAAACAATTCTCCTGGCAATCGAGCCATAGAAGTACCGGTAATAAACAGCACTAAATAGCAAGCTGACATTACCCAGTGTAAGGACATCAGTTGTTTGAACGCAGAATTAAGTCTGGGTTTCGCAGCGGGTTTTAGGGTACTCACTCTTTCTTACCTCCTTAGCGTTTGCTGCACAAGATTAAGTATAAACTATGGGACTAAAGCCCGTGACAGATTGGGCATCATAAGATTTACTTAACTTAATTATTGCAAATATTTATTAAAGAGTCAAATTAACTATATTCACGATCGTCATTCCCAACACAAAACATCGTACTTGGGTCGATCGCCTCCCAAGCAGTTTTCAGGTCGAGTATCCCCAAAGCCACCGCAAAAGCTGACCCGATAATTGCAACCGCCGCCCGGTTCATCCGCCCCCCCAGCAAATATCCCAAACCGAATCCGAAGTAGGTCAGTCCCAATACTACGTATTAGAGTGTTATCATATATACTTAAAACCATTGATTGTGGTTTTTTTTTATTGTCTAGGATGCTAAAAGTACCAACTGGGTAATTGCAACTAAACCTGCTGGCACTGCAACTAGCGGGAAATATCGTCGGCAGACCGTCTACCAGCTACAAACAAACACAGTGGTTGGATGGGGAAGCGAAAACCAGCACGCTGGACAAGTGGTATCTTTGTTACAACTTGTAACTTTTTTCAAACAACAGGTTTAATTTAGTTTCACAAAAAAGTTAAATTCCAGAAAGTAAAATTAATTACAGTCGAGTTAAGCTAAAAGTGTTTGCTAAAAAAAGTCATTCAAGCAACCCCGAAACCAACTATTCTCACTTGATGGACACCGACGGCGAGTTCGCGACAGCCAAACTTTCGTGCAGCCACCAAGTCGAACAAGATTGGTATGGAACTCTCTATGAGAATTTTCCGGGCATTTACTTCGTTCTAGACGCTTTAGGAAGAGTTTTTTCGCTCAATCAATTCGGCGCGTCTCGCCTCGCCTACAAATCGCAGGAATTAATTTGTCATTCAATTTTTAACATATTTTACTGCCAAGAGCAGGGCAAAATGCAGGCAGAATTTGCCGGATTGGCCCAGCCGGAAAACGGTACGCCAACTCCAAAAATAGCCTGTTGGGAAGGCTGCTTGACTTGCAAAGACGGCAGGATTATTAGGGTAAAAGCAACCGCGCGCCCAATGCCGGCGGTTGATTGGAAAATAGAGGAAAATACCAATGGTCGCTCAATGGCGAATTTCCAACGGCCGGCTGTACTGTTAGTTTGCGAAGAAATTAAGGCTGCTTCGCAGTCACCCTCGTCGCTCAACCAGAGAGCAAATTGGCGCAGTCCAACTTTAGCGATCGCAAAATTAGCCAAAAGTCAACTTAAAGAACGCCACAATATAGAAGACTTCATCCGCGAAGTAACAGAAACCGCTGTCAGTATTGTCAACTGCGATCGAGCCAGTATTTGGCTGTATGGCGAAGACAAAACGCAGCTTCACTGTATCGACCTTTACGAACAAAATACTAAACTCCATTCCGTACAAATCATCATCACAGCATCCGACTGTCCGGCATATTTTCAAGCTTTAAAATCTGCAAGTGTGATCGCAACAGTTGCCGCAGAAAATGACCCCAGAACGCGAGAACTTGTCGGTCTTTATTTGCTCGATCAGGGCACGACTTCCCTGTTAAACGTACCGATTGTGCTAGCAGGTCAAATCGCGGGAATAGTCAGCGCAGAACGCCAGGGTTCCGACGGTGATTGGACGGAAGAAGAACACGAATTTACCCAAATATTAGCAGATTTTGTATCCTCAAGTTTGTCAGCTAGCGAAAAGTTAAAATTAGAAGCAATGCGGCACGAACAGCAGCAAAACTTGCTGGCCCAATACTACGATCAACTAGAAGAAAGAGTAGAAAGACGCACTGCTGAACTCAAAAAAGCTAACCAAAAACTGCAAAAAGAAATAATTAAAAGAAAACAAGCCGAAGCCGAACTACGCCTGCAGCAACAAGAACAGCAAATTATTTTTGATTCCGTGCCGGCTATGATTTGGCTCAAGGATACCGAAAGTCGCCTGCTGCGAATTAATCAAGCCGCCGCTGCATCGAGAGGTGTGCCCGCAGCTCAATTAGAAGGTAAATCTTTTTATGAAATCTATCCAGACGAAGCAGAGCAATATTATTTAGAAGATTTGGAAGTAATCCATTCTGGCGTTCCCAAGCAGGGCCAAGTCGAACTGCTACCAACAGTTTCGGGTCAAAAATGCTGGGTGCGGACAGATAAAATACCTTACCGCGATGAAACAGGTCAAGTCGCTGGTGTAATCGTGTTTGCAGTAGATATTACTGATTTAATTAGAGTTGAAAAAGAACTGCGAGAATATCGCGATCGCCTCGCACAAAAAGTCGAGAAACGTACTGCTATGTACAGGCAAGCCATGACCGCTTTGTACTCGGCAAATACGCAACTGCAACAGCTAATTAACAACAGCTACTCCTCTGGCGAAAATGGCAGCAGCCACTCAGCAGCGCGCTTGCTCGAATGCGAAGCTTATTTTGAAGCAGTTGCCGTGGCTGACCGCGACACAATTTTGAGCGTCAGCAGTAATTTTGCCGAACTTTTCGGTTACGAACCGGCGGAAATGGTGGGAATGAGCTTGCTGGAACTACTGTCGCCGAAATCATACAAACAGGCACCGCAAATGATTTCTGCTGCCAGCAATACAGTCTGTGAAACTATTTTTCTCAAGCGAGATGGAACTGCTTTTCCTGCTGACGTTCGCAGCAAATTCGTATTTTGGGAAGGTCGTTTAGTCCAGGTGAAAGCAGTCCGAGACCTCACGGAACGCAAATTGACCGCAGCAGAATTAGAGCGATCGCGCTCTTTGCTGCACGCTACCTTAGAAGCAACGGCAGACGGCATTCTCGCCGTTACTACCGCCGGAGAAATGATTAGTTATAACGAAAAATTAGTTCAAATGTGGGGAATTTATGAAGAAGTTAGAAACTCAATGGATAGAACCGTGCGGCTGGCATTTCTCACGAAGCAAGTGAAAGATCCGAGGGCTTTTTTGCAGAGAGTTAAAGAATTTTATAGCGATGCAGAGTCGGAAGGTTGCGATATTCTAGAATTTAAAGACGGCCGCACTTTTGAGCGCTACACGCAGCCGATTCGAGTCGGACAAAATATTATTGGCAGGGTGTGGCGCTTCCGCGATATTACCTCTCGCGAAAAGGTGACGGCAATGTTGGGAGATTCTCAAAGGCGCTTTCGGGCAATTTTTGATTCTTCTTTCCAATTTGTGAGCTTATTGAAACCGGACGGCACTCTGCTGGAAGCTAACCAAACTTCTCTGGACTTTGCGGGAATTAAGCTACGGGATGTGGCCAATAAACCGTTTTGGCTGTTGCCTTGGTGGGGAGATTCTGAGGAAGTTCAGGAACAGTTGCAAGAGGCGATTTCTCGATCGGCAAAAGGTGAATTTGTCCGCTATGAAGTGGAAGTTCAAGGTGTAAATCGGACGGCAACTGTTGATTTTTCTCTCAAACCTGTCGCGGATGAAACTGGCAAAATAGTATTGTTGCTGCCGGAAGGTCGGGACATTACTAAAAGTAAGCAAGCCCAAGTCGCGCTGCGGCAACAAATAGAACGGGAACGCCTGATCGGGCAGATTCAATCGCGCATCCGTTCTTCTCTGGATCTCCAAGATATTCTCAACACTACAGTAGCGGAAGTGCGGGAGTTTTTGGCAACCGATCGCGTGCTGGTTTTCCGCTTCCGACCCGACTGGAACGGAGATGTGGTGGTGGAGTCGGTTGGAGAAGGATGGATGCCACTCAAGGGGATGGGAATTGAGGATTGCTGTTTTGCCACTACTTACATCGGACAGTATTTAAAGGGCCGCATTCGCGCCATAGAGGATATTCACACTTCTAATTTGAGCGAGTGTCACGTTAATTTTTTGGAGACTTGTCAGGTGAAGGCAAATTTGGTGGTGCCGATTGTCCAGCAGGGAATAGAACCTAGGGAAGGTAACGGTTCTTGTCAAGTGCCGAAGTTGTGGGGTTTGCTGATTGCCCACCACTGTTCGGCACCCCGCCAGTGGCAGCAGTTTGACGTGGATTTGCTGAGTCAGTTGGGTACTCAAGTTGCGATCGCGATCGAACAATCTTTACTTTACCAGCAGCTAGCTGCTGCCAACCAGCGACTGGACGGGTTGGCGAATTTGGACAGTCTGACTCAACTAGCCAACCGCCGCCGTTTTGACGAGGTGATCAACCGAGAATGGGAGCAGTCGAGCTCTTCGGAACCGCTATCTTTGATTATGTGCGACATTGACTGTTTTAAACTTTACAACGACAATTACGGCCATCAAGCCGGGGATGCTTGTTTGCAGCAAGTGGCGCGGGCGATCGGGGATGCTTGCACGAACGCACCCCCAGAACGCCTCTATTTGGCTGCTAGGTACGGCGGCGAGGAATTTGGGGTAATTTTGCCAAATACGGATATCGTGGCTGCACAGGCTGTTGCTGAGGGAATCCGCAGCCGCGTCAAAGCCTTAGCAATTCCCCACATTAAGTCTGTTGTCAGTGATTCTGTGACTCTCAGCTTGGGAGTTGCGGCCGTTTCGCAAAGTCAAAATTCCCCGAAAATGTTGATTGAAGCTGCGGATAAGGCACTGTATCGAGCTAAGTCTGGCGGGCGCGATCGAGTGGCTATTAGTGATTAGTTCAGTAGTCAGGTTATTTGAGATTTTAGATTGTAGATTTTAGAATTGGGAATGACTGATGAAGCTGGTCGTTTGGAGCTTGTCTACAGTTGCATTCTTTTTTCAAACTGGCACCACAAAAAAACGATCGCCCTAACTGGCATAAAGTTAGTGCGATCGCCGTACTATGAATCAGCTATTTATCTATCAGACTGGGCGCGGAATTTTGACGCATTTTCATGGATATTGTTACAAAACTTTACTTGGCGTTGGGTAAAAATATCCAGAAATCGCTTTTCTCTACCTGATATCTCTTTTTTTTATTGAACCGCAGAGGGCGCAGAGGGCACAGAGGAAGAGAAGAGAGTAAGAAAGGAGTTCACAAATGATGAGGGATTGCTATGCCAATGCCCAATGCCCAATGCCCAATGCCCAATGCCCAATGCCCAATGCCCAATGCCCCACCTATTTAGCTAACAGTTTTTGAAACACCTCATACATATCCTCAGCCAACTTTTTAGGATTCCACAAAGGTGCGAGATGTTCTGGCTGCTTAGATTTTACTAAATGCTCTTTCACCGCATTTCTGAAACCAGCCTCGCGGCCAAACTTAACTCCCCATTGGGTGTATTCCTCCCAACTCCATGCGGCACCAACATCAAGATTTGCACTTTTCAGAAAAGCGTAACCCATGCGCGAAAGATATTGGTCGCCGGATCTAGTTACGACTGGCAAATTCGCCCACAAAGCCTCTAAATTGTGAGTCCCGCCGTTGTAAGGATAGGAATCTAAAAGCACGTCGGCTACATAATAAATAGCGCGGTGTTCTTCCTCACTTCTGGTTTGCCCTATAAACTTAATTCGACCAAAATCTACTCCTTGAAGGTCGCATTCTTCGCGGTAAGTGCTGTGAATAATATCGGGATCGCCTTGACCTTTGCGGATTAACACACTATCTGGTACTTCCTTAAGAATTGTAACTTGAGATCGTACCATTTCGGGATTGGTTTTTCTCCCTGGCGCAACGCATAGATAAGTCATCTGATCTAAGCCAATTCCGAGAGCATTTCTAATCGCCTCTCGATTTACAGGAATGCTTTGCAGCGCGCCAATTGCTACCGAACAAACAGGCAATCTTACTAACTGTTCTAAGTAATTTTTTTCCACACCAGGGGGATGAGTGTGTTCGTCGCACAGAAAGTAGTGATTCTCTGAAATATAGGGCGCGTCAAATCCCAGCCAAGAAACGCAAATTCCCGCAGGATATTGGTATAGCACTTCGACATTTGTTGGGACTGTCATCGAGTCTAAGTCTATCAAAACATCCAAGTTGTCTTGCGATACTTCGGCAAAGATTTCACCGCCATCAGCAAAGCCGTTTGGATATTTTTTAGGCCAGTAAAACTTGCCCGCCATGTCTTCAAACCGCTGCGTAACCTCATCTCGGTGGAGTTTCCCGGTGACGTAAAGGTGAACGTGGGGGGTGATGTGGCTTAATTCGCGAATTAAAGCTTCGCTGCACCAGCCTACTGAGTGGCGGCGGAAGTGTTTGGAAAGAAAGCCGATTTTTAAAGGACGCTGTTCTTTTGTTTGGTAATTGGCTAGGTTGCTTCTGTTAACTTGCTGGCGCTTGGGGACGGCTTTTTGGTAGTATTCTTTGGCAATGAGTCTGTAGAAACTGGCATTTTTTTCGCGGTTGTCTCGCAGGTGAGAAACTGCAAACAAGAAGATTTCGTAGAGCAGTTTTAGTTCGATTACGCTAAAGCTTTCGACCTTTTCGTAGCAGAGTTTTTCGATTTCTTCGAGTTTCTGAATTGCCTGTTTGCTTACACCTGATTGCAGGTAGGAAAAGACATAGGCTGTAGCTGACATGATTGGGGCATTTTCGCCGCAGTTTTCGCAGTATTTGTCGGCTATGCTACGGGCTCCGGCGAGGTTGGTGGAATGACTTAGCAAGTCGCACAATTGTTGGTAGGCTTCGCTAAATTTGGGGTTGCATTGGATCGCTTTTTCAAAATTGGCGATCGCCTCCAACGGCTTATCTTGTTTTTGAATGTGTCCCATCCGGCAGTAAACCTCTGCCCAATTCGGTTTTAATGCCAAAGCTTGCTGATAGCTGGCTACAGCTTCTTCGAGGCGGCCCTGCATGGAATAACAACTGCCGAGGTTAGCGTGAACTTCCGGCCAGTCGGGCTTGATTTGCAGAGTATTGCGGTAATTAGTAATTGCTTCGTCGTACTTGTTTTGCTGCAAAAAAGAGTTGGCTATATTGAAGTGCAAAACTTCTAAGTGCGGCTTTAAAGCTACAGCTTTCTGATAATAAGCGATGGCGGCGTCGAGATTGCCTTGTTGCGATCGCGCGCTGCCGATGTTACCGTAAGCTTCGGCCCAATCAGGTTTAATGGCGATCGCTTTTTCGTAGCATTCGATGGCTTCGTCGCGCTTTCCTTGGCTGAAAAGTCGATTACCTAAGTTAAAGTGGAAGTCTGCACCGACTAGCTGCGGGTTGAGTTCGGATGTTCTTTTAAAACAGGCGATCGCTGCTTCTATGTTGCCGTGTTTCTGATATACTTTCCCTAAGTTCCAGTGAGCTCCCGCTAAATCTGGACTGAGGGCAATGGCTTGCTGGTAATGAGCGATCGCTTCTTCCAAACGCCCCATTTTGAAATACATACTGCCGATATTGGCGCGCACTTCCGCAAAGTTTGGCTGCAATTCTAGGGCTTGAGAATACGATCGAATCGCAGCTTCATTTTTGCCTTCTGCTTGCAAAGCATTGCCTAAAGTGACGTAAGCGTGGATGAAATCTGGTCGGATTTTTATCGCTTGCTGGCACGCTGCGATCGCCTCTTTAATTTTACCTTGAACTAAAAACTGTTCTGCCAGTTTTTTGTAGGGTTCTACTTCTTCAAAATTGGCAACTTGTCCGCTATCTGGAACATTTAGCGAGGTAACTTGTTCGGAAAGTTCGGCGGGGTTTGTAAACGGAGTATTTAAAGTCTCAGTGGTTGGCGCTGGCGGCAAATTGATGCTTGAAGGCTGCAAGCCGTAGCCTTCATCTTTGTTGACAGATACTGGTTGCGCTTCGCCTGATTCTGTTTCTAATTCGATAAAGTTGCTGTCAGTAGTTTCCCGCTCTTTTTGTGCGATCAAAGTCGATAGTTTCTCAGCAGCGCTGACATCTCCCGGTTGCTGTTGGATCACTTTTTGATAGCAAGTAATTGCTGCATCTAAGTTTCCTTGCTGCTGCAAAACGCTGCCCAGCATCATATTAACCGAAGACAATTGAGGATTAATCGCCAGAGCTTTTTGGTAATAATTTGCCGCCTCTTCCAATTGCCCTAACTTGTAATACATACTGCCGAGATTCGCGCTAGCTTCGGCAAATTCTGGCTGAATTTCTAAAGCTTGCAAGTAAGCTTGAATTGCCATTTCCAGTTGGCCTTGACTCTGCAAAGCATTGCCTATTGTCAAGTAAGCAGCAGCAAAATTGGGTTGAAATTTAAGAGCGACATTGCAACAGGCGATCGCCTTTTCAAATTCTTCTTGCAAAACATAAACTTCCCCCAACTTTTTATGAACTTCTGCATCTTTTGGATTAAACTCTAAAGCTTTCTGATAGTTCTCGATTGCGCCACCGAGATCACCTCGATCTTTCAGCCAATTTCCCTTTTGAAAATAATCTCTCACTGCCTCTAAACCTACTAAAGAATTCCCGATCATTTGCTCTGCCACTCTTACAGTTTTTACACTAATAATATTCAACCATTCTAACCACTCTTGAGCTCGCACAGACCAAGTACACCCTCGATTTATATATTCTACCTGCTGTCTCAGATGATTTTCAGAAGTTGCGCCGCCCGCACCCGTGCCCTCATTTAAAACTCCGACTATCGCCTCTAAAAACCGCCTTGTATATCCCTCCCAATCTGGTCTACCGGCACGCTTCCAATTAGTTATCGATGCAAAATTTTCCGCCCCTGACATTGAAACTAGACGGGCAAATCCAGCAGTTGTTTCCGGCAAAGCTGCCAATTCACTCGTCACAATCCGGCAACCGGTGGCCATCGCCTCCATTACGGCAATAGATGAGGTTTCTAAATAGGTATTCGGGTAAGCTAAAACCGCGACTGAACGCAGTTGCCGGACGAGTTCGGGTTGCGGTACAGAACCGACGTACTCGACGCCTTCTGTTTCCTGACACTGGCGGTAAAGCTGACCGAAAAAAAGCTTGTTATCATTGTCGTCTATTTGGTGTACTTTCATGCTTGAAAATACTTTTAATTTGGTTCCGGGGACAGCTTGACGAATTTCGGGAAAGACTTTTAACAAAATATCGAGTCCGCGAAATGGAGTGCTGGTGTAAGCTAGAACGGGCGGTCGAGATTTATGAGAGAGGATAGGAATATTATCGGGGAAAATGTTAGCAAAACAAGGGGCAATCGCATTTCTTAAAACACAACTGCGATGGAATTCAATCCCAAAGCGCTGGCGAAATTGCTCGCGTTGCCAGTCGCTGACAAATACAAAAGCATCGCAAGCATTGATTTCTCGGTGATTATTGAAATCTTGGAGGAATACAAAGCCCGGTTCGTTATGAATCCACAAAATTAACTTAGTTCTGTACCCCAAAAGCTGTTTAACTTCCAGCGCTTTGCCGACTACATTGACTATAACTAAAAAATCGAGCGATCGCAGCAATTCTAAATTAGATTTGTCGCCCACCCTGCGCCTGCAATCAACGCCACGCCATATCCCCGACTCGGAAGTATTGTTGAGCAAAAATACCTCGTTTCCCTGTGCAGCCAAGGCCTCAGCTAAGTAACAAATAGCCGACTGAGTACCACCCAAAGGTTCGCCGTAAGGAGTTTCAATGTTGTAATCCCAAGTATAAGTATCGAGAAATCCGATTTTCATTAAATGGTATAATCTTAAAATTATTGAGGAGTACCGAACATGACCACAGAACAAGATCCCGTAAAATTGATGAAACAGCAAGTCGGCTTTGCTGCTGCCGATCGCGTAAAATCTGGTATGATTGTCGGACTCGGCACCGGGTCAACTACAGCTTATACTATTCAAGCATTGGGCGATCGCATAAAATCCGGTCAACTCAAAGATATCAAAGGAGTGCCCACATCTTTTCAATCAGAAGTGTTAGCCAAACAGTACGGAGTACCGCTGACAACACTAGATGAAATCGACAGAATTGATGTGGCTATTGATGGCGCTGATGAAGTAGATCCCCACCTCAACTTAATTAAAGGTGGCGGCGCAGCCCACACCCGCGAAAAAGTAGTCGATTACCTCGCCACTCAATTTATTGTAGTAGTTGACAGTTCCAAAATCGTAGATAAATTGGGTTCGACTTTTCGCGTGCCTATCGAAGTTATACCGATGGCATTAACACCAGTGATGCGCGCCATTGAAAAATTGGGCGGCCAACCAGAACTCCGCATGGGCGTGAAAAAAGCAGGCCCGGTAATTACCGATCAAGGTAATATGGTAATTGATGTCAAATTTGATGACCTTGCCAACCCCGGAGAAATGGAAAAAAGCTTAAATAACATTCCCGGTGTGTTAGAAAATGGTTTGTTTGTAGACTGTACAGATTTGGTTTTAGTCGGCGAAATCCAAGACGGAAAACCCGTAGTACGGGAGATTTCTAAATAGTCAAAACTGCCCCACTGGCGGTCAAAAACTCTTTGTGGAACAGGCATCTTGCCTGTTCAGGAGAATGCTGCAATATGGGAGTTAAGCTGTTGGGCATCTAAATTGTATTTTTAGGGCGGGCGAGACGCCCAACCCCTACTCCCCACAAGACTTTTCTTAAATTTGACTATACAATTTAAATGCACTTGGGCTTACCTTGACTTTGATTGTCAAAATTCAGGGGTTTAAACTCCTGTATGACGGAGGAATATTTTTAGGGTGGTTTATAAATCTCCATCCTAAAAACCAGGCGATTCATCTGTCAACTGTCAACTGTCATCTGTCAACTGTCAACTGTCAACTGTCAACTGTTTATGATGCAATATCGCAGATTCGGTCGCACAGAATTATCAATGCCCGTCTTTTCCTGCGGTGGCATGAGATATCAGTACAAATGGCAAGACGTGCCAGCCAATGAAATTCCCCCAGACAATCAACAAAATCTAGAAGCGACGATTCGTTACTCGATTGAATGCGGCATCAATCACATAGAAACTGCTCGCGGTTACGGCACTTCCGAGATGCAACTGGGGTGGATTTTCCCGAGTTTTCCCCGCGAAAAGTTGATAGTTCAAACGAAAGTTAGCCCCAAACCGAACTCCCAAGAGTTTCGCGAAGAATTTGAGAAATCCTTAGCTTATTTGCAACTAGAATACGTCGATTTGCTGTCACTACACGGCATTAATACGTGGGAATTGCTAGAGGAGTCTATGCGTCCGGGCGGCTGCATGGATGTGGCGAAAAAGTTGCAAGCAGAAGGCAAAGTTCGGTTTATTGGTTTTTCGACCCACGGCCCGACGGATGTGATTGTTAAAACAATTGAAACCAATCAATTTGATTATCTTAACTTGCACTGGTACTACATTAATCAAAGTAATTGGCCGGCTATTGAAGCTGCTAAACGTCACGATATGGGCGTTTTTATTATCAGTCCTTCCGACAAAGGCGGTCAGCTTTACAGCCCGCCACAAAAATTAATCGACTTGTGCTATCCGCTGAGTCCGATGGTGTTTAATGATTTATTTTGTTTGTCGCACCCGCAAGTACACACTTTGAGTCTGGGGGCAGCCAAACCTGAAGATTTTAACGAGCATCTTAAAGCTGTAGAATTGTTAGATAGAGCCGATGATATTTTGCCTCCGATATTAGAAAAATTAGAAAAAGCAGCAATTGATAAATTAGGAGAAGATTGGTTTAAGACTTGGCACGTCGGTTTACCAACTATCGAAAATACTCCCGGAGGTATTAATATTTATGTGATTCTGTGGCTGTGGAATTTGGCGCAGGCTTACGATACGATCGACTATTGCAAGATGCGCTACAACCTTTTAGGTAATGCCAGTCACTGGTTCCCCGGCCAAAAAGCCGATCGCCTCGATGAATTAGACTTGCGCCGCTGTCTAGCCCACAGTCCCCACGCTGCTAAAATTCCCGGTATTCTTCAAGCAGCCGATCGGCTTTTTGGAGGCGAAGCCATCCAGCGCTTGTCCCAAGAATAATCTAAAAAAAACCCGGTTTCGAGACAGAAACCGGATTAGTGAACCGGAGCACGTGAGTTAGTTACGCGCACACAATTAGCCTATACTTGAGAAACTCTCACAACCATCGCCCATCCGTCTCATCCATTCGGGCGATACAACTTTTTTTCTCAACTCACTCCCATTTTGCTTTAATCTGAGATAAAACAGTTAATAATTCACTTAGGTACTTTTTATGACTCTCAAACGCCGAGATTTCTTGTATTTGGTGACTGCCACCGTCGGAGCTATTACCGCAGGTGCTTGCCAAGCGTCAGGAAATAATGTATCGCAAGCAAGTCCAATAGCAGAAAGTCCAAAAATAGCCCAAACTCCGGGGCCTTTTACACTGCCACCTCTGCCCTACGAATACAATGCTTTAGAACCGCACATCGATGCGCGGACAATGCAATTTCACCACGACAAACACCACGCCGCTTACGTTAAAAACCTCAACGATGCTGTCAGCAAATACCCGCAGCTCAAAAATATGAGTGCTGAAAATATGCTGCGAGATTTGAGCAAAGTGCCGGAAGATATTCGCACAACCGTGCGTAACAATGGCGGCGGACACCTAAATCACAGTATGTTTTGGGAAATCATGAGTCCCAAAGGTGGTGGCGAACCCACAGGGGCAATAGCAACAGCAATTCAGCAAAATTTCGGCAGTGTTGACGATTTTAGAGCAAAATTTAACGATGCCGGCGCCAAGCGTTTTGGCAGCGGTTGGGTGTGGCTAATCCGCAATAAAGCTGGCAAACTTGAGATTACAACTACGGCAAATCAAGACACTCCTTTGATGGAGGGCAACTATCCAATTATGGGTAACGATGTTTGGGAACACGCTTATTATCTCAAATACCAAAATTTGCGCGCCGACTACTTAAAAGCTTGGTGGAATGTGGTTAATTGGGGGGAAATTAACAAGCGCTACGAACAGGCTATCGGGTAGTTTTCAATTAGATGAAATACAGGACACGGCCGATGAAATACAGGACACGGCAGTGCCGTGTCCCTACTAGCGAACGGGACGATCGAACTGCTGTACAACTTTCCGCAAGTAAACGCAGTGCCGCGCCCCCTGACTCGTGGGCGTTGTGAATGCTTCTACTGACTCAACTGTACCGCCCAAATGCTCGATCGCCCTTTGCAACTCAGTTTCTTCCTCCACCGTCCAATTCCCACGGTAAAGTACAGCCAAACCGCCATTTTTCAGCAGAGGCAGCGCGCATTTAGCGCAGAGAGAAGCTGCTCCCACTGCTCGAAGAACGGCTAAATCATAAGCTTGTTTGTGCTGTGGCTGTCGGGCAATTTCATCGGAGCGGCCCAACAAAGTCGCCGCATTCTCTATCCCTAAAGACGGTACAACTGTTTCCAAAAAAGTAATTTTTTTGCGCGTAGAATCGAGCAAGGTAACTGATAAATGCGGCAGGGCGATCGCGATCGGCAACCCCGGAAAACCCCCACCCGTCCCAATGTCGATCGCTTTCTGCACCGACTCGGCGGCCCATTCGGGATTTTCCGCCGAATGGTGATTAGCTGGCAGCAGTCTCGCAATTCCCCGCAGAGAATCCCACAAATGTTTTTCCCAAAACTCCATCGGCTCAGTAATTCGAGTTAAATTCAAGGAGCGATTGCCCTCGACAATTAACTCATAAAGTCGCTGAAATTGTTGCTGTTGCGACTCATTCGGCTGCCAATTCAGCGTTTTTTGCCACAACTCGTTCATCTGGGGCAACACAGGCATTGTAATCTGATTCATCTTCTATTCCCACTCTTTTGTAAGCTCTGCACTTAAAAATGCTTCATAATGCGGTAGACCCGCCCGCACTAACTAATAACTAATGACTAATGACTAATGACTAATGACTAATGACTAACAAAACTCGTTTCCTTAGCTTCTAATTTAGCCCGATCGACCTCCAGCAAATCCCCGTGGTCTAAAGTCCAAAATTTATCGGCAACGCTCAACAAATCGCTAGCATCGTGAGTAACAATCAACAAAGTCCAGTGACTTTTCAACTTACTCAACAAGCTTACCAACTGCCGCCGCATCGACCAATCCAAACCCGCCGTCGGTTCGTCCAATAGTAGCAAATGCGGCTGCCGAATTAGCTGCACCGCCAGGGCTACCCTGCGCTGTTGTCCGCCGCTCAAAGCGTGGGGGGAAGCGCGCAGTGGCAAATGTCCGAGCCCCACTTCTGCCATTGCTGAGTTAATTTGTTCTTGTCCCAATTCAGGATGCCCCAACCGCAATTCTTCTAAAATTGTGCCTCCGCAAAAATGCCTTTCTGGAAACTGGAACACTAACCCTCCTAGCTGTTGCAAGTGTTCTGGTGTTAATTCTTGTTCCCGCCAATGGATGTCGCCGCTAGTTTTTTCGGCTAAACCTGCTAATATTTCTAATAGCGTACTTTTGCCTGAGCCACTTCGACCCACAATCAGCCCCATTTGCTGCGAGGGCAGTTCTAAGTTAATATTTTTCAGAATAGGATTCGGACAGGCGGTAGGATGATATACTAAGTTTTTTAGATAAAGCATTAAGGGCAGTTGTTAGTTAGCAGTTGGCAGTTGGCAGTTGGCAGTTGGCAGTTGTTAACAGTCAACAGTCAACAGTCAACAATCAAAAAAATAGTTATTGTTGGAGCGGGGAACTTCTGGTTGTGCTATTGATAGTTAAGGCTGTTTTTGGCTGGGGTCGATCGCACACAATTATTTTACATAAATCTTAACAAAAATTTCCTTTTTCTTCAGGATTGGCGTTTGATTTTTCTGTTTTTTCATGGTATATTCTAATAATGGAAATCTGTTCTTTAATATAGAACCAGTCACACTTCCATTATTAAAATATACCGCAAGAACAACAAAAAATCAAGCAATTTTTACTCTTTTTTTGACCGCGGCCCGATAGTCTGACATTTTAACTCTCTTGTTTCTAGTTTACAGTATATCCCATTCAGAGAATTGACGATGACGAAAACCCCTTTAGGATCGCTAGGCAAGCAAATGTTAAGTTCTAAACAGACAGTGCGGGCGATCGCTGCTGCACTGGCGATCGCCCTCAGCATCTGCATTAACTCAGCAGTAGCGGGCGATCCTTTTCGCACCAGCAACCCGCAGGCGATCGGGCCCAACACAGAAACGGCTTTCAAAACAATGTTTCAGCAAGGAAACTACAAACAAGCAAAAACTCAAATTCAACAAGCACTATCAGCCGAACCAAACGAGCCGCTAGCCTATGCAATGGCAGCCTCCCTATCCTACATCGAAAAAGACTTCAACTCGATGAATTCCTACGCGCAAAAAACCCGCGAAGTAGGCGTAAACTTGACTAAAACTAATCCATTGCGAGGCAATATTTACACCGCAGCAGGCCACTTTCTAGAAGGGGCGAACATTATAGCCCAAGAAGGAACAGCCAAAGGCGCGCCCCAAGCACTCAACAAACTGCGAGTAGTATTTCAATACCTAGAAGCCGCCGAGAAAATAGCGCCCAACGACCCCGAACTAAACCTGATCAAAGGCTACATGGACTTAATGCTAGCCACAAACCTGCCCTTTTCCAACCCCAACGAAGCAATTCAAAGACTCGAACAAAAAGCCTCTCCCCGCTACTTAGCTTATCGCGGCATGGCAGTAGGCTATCGAGACTTGAAAAAGTACGATCGCGCTTTAGAGTTTGCCAACAAATCCCTAGCTGAAACGCCAAATAATCCCGAAGTTCTCTATCTAAAAGCACAAATTTTGTTCTCCCAATCCCAGGGAAAAGACAGCTACAAAGCCTTACTTGAGGAAGCCCGAAAAAACTTCGACGCCGCCTTAGCAAAACCCGACCAACTGCCACGCAGTTTAGTAGCCGAAATCTTCTTTCAGCAGTGCAGAACTCGCAACCGTCTCGACAGCAAATCTCGCGACTGCGACCCGATGCGCGATAAAATCAGAGATGCAGATGGAGTCTGGGGGCCGGCAGCCTTACCACCACTATAAAAAGAGTCAGAGGGGAAGTCAGAAGTCAGGAGTCAGGAGGAAAATTTTCCCTGTCTCCCTCTCTCCCAATTTTCCTCTCTCCTGCAATCTAATTCCTGCAATTCCATTCCCTTTCTTTGATAAAATTGATGCAAGTAGAGTTTCGCGAGTTTAACCCCTTTGACCTCTGGATTTGGCTGAAGTTCAGCAACGTGCCTTCAAACGGTGAAAAACAGTATGTTGAAGAAGTGTTTGACTCTTGGTTTTTCTTGGGAAAACTCGGAGGATTTAATGCGGAAAATTTGCAAGTTCAAGATGAAGGCTTAGACATCAGTGATATGAATTACGATGTTAATCTAGCCGACCAAAGCATGATGGCTTTGATGCACAATATGGGAGAAATGGAGTATCAAGGTTCTTGGGCTCGCTGCTGGTTTGATTTGGGCACTAGCGATGCAATTGGCATCGATGTTTTGATTAATGTTTTCCAGCAACTCAGCAAAGAATTCGTAACGATTGAAAAACTAATTATCGGCGGTGAAAATATAGACTGGCCAATTGAAAATAGGAGGAGCAGAGAGGGTTTTGCCGCCGATAATTAAACGTGGGCATCACACGGATGACACGGATACACAGATAATGACTGATGATTGCTGGCTAATATAGGGCTTACGCACAGGTAGTAATGAACCGGGTTTTTGGCATCATACTTCGTTACAACCCCCATCAAGGGCAAAAAACCTGCTGATGGGGCGAAGTCGAAACCCGGTTTCTTTTGTTTTGGTGTTGATGTTTCATGACTGATGACTAATGACTGATGACTAATGACTGATGACTAATGACTGATGACTAATTATGCAAAAAGGTAAAGTTCGCGTAATTGTTTTAGGATTAATTCGATCGGGCGATCGCATCTTCGTTTCCGAATGCTGCGATCCGGTAAAACAAGAAACATTCTACCGCGCTTTTGGCGGCGGCGTAGAATTCGGAGAGCACAGCATCGACGCTTTGCAAAGAGAGTTTCAAGAAGAAATTCAAGCCGAGTTAACAAATATCAAATATTTGGCTTGTTTGGAAAATTTTTTTATTTTTAATGGCCAAGCCGGACACGAACTAATACAACTCTATCAGTGCGAATTTGTAGATCCCAAATTTTATGAATTGGAGAGTCTGGATTTTGCAGACGGAGATGGGGAACATACTGCATTTTGGATGCCAATCGAGCGCTTTCGATCGGGCGAATTGCGCCTAGTTCCAGACAAATTTATCGACTACTGCGAAGGCTAATAATAACTACAGGACTAAGGCACACTAGCACAGTCTTCAAGCAATTTTTAGGTTTGTAGTTGCGCTTCAGCGCCGGTCAGCGCTGAAGCGCAACTACAAACCTTTTTCACCTGAAATATTGGCGATAACTAACAGGATGAATAAACCCACCCCTTCCTTCCGTCCCCCGCATTACCCGGATCTACCTTACACTAGGCAGAGTCCGCAACAGCTCATAGAGCAAAGAGTTAATAAAACCGAGGGCTATAGCACCCAGCAAAGCACTCCAAATTCCCCAGCGCAACCGAAATCCTTCGACTAGCCAAGCCGCTAATCCAAAGATAATCGCGTTGATAACAATTATCCACAAACCAAAAGTTACCAACAGCAATGGAAAACCCAAAACCACAAAAAGCGGCCGCACCAAAGCATTCAGCAATCCAAAAACCGCCGCCGAAATCATCGCTTTTCCAAAAGTGTCAATATCTACCCCGATGGGCAACTTGGAAATGATAAAAAAGCTCACAGAAGTAACTAGCCAAGCAATTACCAGCGAAATGATATCCATGTGCCAATCTCCTTAAAAAAGCTAAACATTAAATCGGAACAACAGCACATCCCCCTCTTGTACAACATACTCTTTTCCTTCACTGCGAACTAAGCCTTTTTCCTTAGCCGCATTCATCGCGCCCGTAGCAACCAAATCTTCATATGCTACAGTTTCGGCCCGGATGAAACCCCGTTCAAAATCCGAGTGAATAACCCCAGCAGCTTGCGGTGCTAACATTCCCGCGATAATGGTCCAAGCGCGAGTTTCCTTCGGGCCGCTAGTAAAATAAGTCCGCAAACCCAATAATTCGTAAGTAGCTCGAATCAGAGATTTCAAGCCCCCTTCTTTTACCCCCAGAGATTCTAGGAAATCCGTTCGTTCTTCCTCAGATAACTCCACCAATTCTGACTCAACTTGCGCCGAAACTATGACAACCTTAGCATTTTCTTTAGCTGCTACTTCCCGCACTTGTTCGACATAGCTATTTCCCGTTGCTAAATCGTCATCAGATACGTTAGCAGCATAGATAATTGGTTTGTTGGTCAGTAATTCCAAACCTTTAACTAATTCAGCTTCTTCATCTGTGAAATTGTACTGCCGCGCCGGTTTCCCCGCATTCAAAACAGCGACCAATTTTTCGAGCACATCCACTTCGGCCTGAGCTTCCTTATTGTTGCGGGCTAGCTTGCGAGTGCGATCGAGCCGGCGTTCAATTTGAGCTAAGTCTGCTAAAATCAATTCGAGATTGATAATGTCAATATCTCGGATCGGATCGACAGAACCCGCAACGTGAATGATATCGTCATTTTCAAAGCAGCGGACAACGTGGACGATCGCATCTACAGCCCGAATGTGAGACAAAAACTGATTTCCCAGTCCTTCTCCCTGACTCGCCCCCTTCACCAAACCCGCAATATCCACAAACTCAATCCGCGTCGGCACAGTTTGCGCGGAATTGGAAATATTGCTCAGCACCTTCAACCGTTCGTCTGGCACTGCCACGATACCCGTATTTGGCTCGATCGTACAGAAAGGAAAATTAGCAGCAGTCGCCTTGGCATTAGCAACCAGAGCATTAAACAAAGTAGATTTGCCAACATTAGGCAGTCCGACAATTCCGGCAGTAAGCATAGCTATTTAGAAACATATCACTGTTTCAAAATATCATAAGCAATAGCAATATATCTGACTTGTCCCTTCTAACTTCTAAAGCTAAGCTTGAATAAATATCTAACTTGAGGTAGACGGCTAAATGATTAACAAGTTGTTAAGCAAAGTAACGCTCGCTGTGGGGCTGTCGCTGCCCCTGTTAGGGCTGACAGCAGCTAGCGTTTTCGCTCAGATGGTCAAAATTTCGGTGGTTAACAACAGCGGTAAGACGATGACAGCAGTCTATATGTCTCCTCCCGATAAGGATACTTGGGGAGAAAACGAGCTAGACGCCCCCATTGCCGATCGGGAAAAGGCAGATTTTGAGTGGGATCAAGCTGACTACGGCGGCTCGGATGCGGGCTGTGTTTTTGATGTCAGGGCCGAATACTCTGACGGCAAATCCACTGATTTGCCTTCTGTTGACCTTTGTAAAGAGACTGCGCTCAACTTCAATTAATTGATAATTTAGGCAAAAACCGAGTTTTTTCAAGTCTGATATTCAACAAAATGATTGGGGACTTGGGAGAAACCGGTTTTTGCGATCGACCTCACAAACAATCTTAAATTTCGCGATCGACTAAAACATAATTTAAACAGGTTCAGGGATTGTCTGAGGAATAGGCTCCGGCACTGTCTGAGGAATTGGAGAGGGTACGGTTTCCGGCACCGGTTCGGGAATTGGCTGCGGGATTGGCGCAGGTACCGGTTCCGGTACAAGGCCGGGAATCGGTTCGGGTACTGGGCCCGGCACCGGTGGCGATGCGGGTATAGTCGGCAGCCCCGGTTCGGTACTGGGAATCTGCGGGCCTGGAAACGGACTAGGGTTGGGAAAAATCATGTTAGTGTTTTGCTCGCTAATAGAGATGTTCCAAAAACATTTTGTCGCCACTTCTAGCTATATTTTTCTTCAAAAATAACAGAGTTGTGGTATTGTCTTATATCATAATTTTAAACACAAGAGGGCAGCGAACGCATCTATCTAAATAGCTATAATTAACTGTTACTTCCGCATAAATTTATGCCTTTGGCATTAAACTAAATAGGTGGTTACAAATAAACATTAGATGGGGAGGGCGCGTGAGTACAGCAAGAAACTGCCTGAGAGTAAAGGTACTCGCTCAACCCGTCCCTACAAGATATTATGGTTTTTTCATATCGCTCTACTTAGATATCAAATACAGCAATCAAGATTAATCGTGTCACCAGCAAACTCTCAAACAAAAACTCCCCTATTAGATGCTTTGCGCGATCGCACAAATCAACCGCACGCCCCATTTTATGCCCCCGGACACAAAGGAGGACAAGGAATCTCTCAGCCCCTAATTGACTTACTCGGTGCGGCAGTATTTCGCTCGGATTTGCCCGAATTGCCGGAGTTAGACAATCTCTTTAACCCAGAAGGTGCAATTGCTGAAGCTCAAGACTTAGCCGCCGCAGCTTTTGGGGCAGAATCAACTCGGTTTTTGGCCAACGGTTCTACTTGCGGAATTATCGCCGCCATCTTAGCGACTTGCGGCCCCGGCGATAAAATTATCCTACCTCGAAATATCCACTCCTCGGCTATTTCAGGTTTAATTTTATCCGGCGCAATTCCGATTTTTGTCAATCCAGAGTACAACCCGGATTGGGATATTGCCAACAGTATCACTCCAGAAGCCACAGCCTCCGCATTAGAACAACATCCCGACGCCAAAGCAGTAATGATGGTTTACCCAACCTATCACGGCGTCTGCGGGAATTTGCGGGCGATCGCCCAAATTACCCATCAATACAACATACCGTTATTAGTAGACGAAGCCCACGGCGCGCACTTTAACTTTCATCCAAACTTGCCAGAACCGGCACTATCAGCAGGTGCCGATTTAACAGTACAATCAATCCACAAAACCCTGGGTGCAATGACACAAGGATCGATGCTGCACCTCAAGGGCGATCGCATAGATATGAAAAAATTAAATAGAGCATTGCAGCTAGTACAATCCACCAGTCCGAGTTACATACTATTAGCATCCCTAGACGCAGCCCGCCAACAAATCGCACTCCACGGCGAACAGTTAATGACCAAAACTTTACTGCTAGCCGAAAAAGCGCGATCGCGCATCAGTCTAATTCCTGGCTTATCTGTTTTAGAACCGTTAAATACACCGGGTTTTGCAGCATTAGACCGAACCAGGCTAACAGTAAAAGTATCCGATTTAGGAATCACAGGATTTGCCGCCGATGAAATTCTGCACTCGGAACTCGGCGTTACCGCAGAACTTCCCATGCCCCAACATTTAACATTTATTATCAGCTTGGGAAATACAGAATTAGATATTGACAATTTAGTTAAAGCTTGTACTTTTTTAGAAGCAAGAAGGAAGAAGGAAGAAGAAAGTTCGGCAACGAGCACTGTACAAGATGTAACGGATGTCAGGAAGAAGGAAGAAGTCCGAAAGAAGAAATCCGAGAGAAGAAGTCCGATGTCCGATGGAAGATTTGCCCAATCTCCCACTCTCCCACTCTCCCCCTCTCCCCCTCTCCTTTCCCCCCGCGAGGCCTTCTTTTTCCCAGCCGAAACAGTACCCGCAGACAAAGCAGTCGATCGCCTGTGCGCCGAACTCATCTGTCCCTATCCCCCAGGAATACCAGTCCTGATGCCCGGTGAAATCATTACCCCAGCAGCCGTTGACTACCTGCAACAAATCCTTGCCGCCGGCGGAAAAATCACAGGTTGCAGCGATCCCGGCCTCCAAACTCTCAAGGTTGTGCGACAGTAAATATTAAGGCTTGGGGGAAATTGGGAGAATTTCTACTTCTTCCGCCAGTTCCAACTTCGGTCTTGCTTCAATCAAAAATCAAAAATCAAAAATATAACTATGCTTTGGCCCTACGTCACTCCAGGCATCCCGGATGACTTATTTGAACGTTTACCGGGAATTCCCATGAGTAAGCGAGAAGTCCGACTGCTGTTAATCTCCCACCTGCGGCTGCAAGCAGATTCAGTCGTGTGGGACATCGGTGCAGGTACTGGTACGATCGCCGTAGAAACAGGTTTGCTGTGTCCCAAAGGTCGGATTATTGCCGTCGAAAGGGACGAAGAAGTAGCAAGCTTGATTCGCAGAAATTGCGATCGATTCGAGCTCAACAACGTAGAAGTCATAGAAGGCAGTGCCCCGGAATGCCTGGAAAACCTGCCCCAACCCCCCCACCGAGTCTGCATCGAAGGAGGTCGCCCCATTAAAGCCATTCTCCAAGAAGTCTGGCGGTACTTGCCACCCCACGGTAGAGTGGTCGCCACAGCCTCGAATTTAGAAAATCTTTACGCCCTTTCCGAAGGGTTCGCCGAGTTGCAAGTCCGCAACATCGAGGTAGTCCAGTCCGCCGTCAACCGTTTGGAGACTCGCGGCCTGAGTCAAACCTTTGCCGCCGTCAATCCCATATTTATTCTCAGCGGCGAAAAGCTGGATTAGAAGTTAGTTGACTGTTGACTGTTGACTGTTGACTGTTCACTGTTGTTATTGGTTATTTGTTACTAATCACCTTCCAGGCTGTGCCTGCAATGCCCCATGCCTCATGCTTTTAGACCCCATGCCCATTCCTAAATGTAATTCTTAATCTTTTTTAAGTTCACTTAACCTTCATACTTAGAATAAGGGCGACCATAGCTGGATTGACCCCCTGAGTTGAGATTTTGGCTCATCGCCAGTTGGGTATTCGGCTTGGCTGTGCAAGGGAGGAAACCGTACCCTAACAATCCTTACATCCTTGCGTCGAATGACACCGCCCAAAAACGGGTACAAGCCGCCGACAATCGTCGTGAACCACCCAAAATTTTAGACCCTACTTCAATCTCCCAGATTCATCTGTGGAGTAAATCTAGAATCTAAAATCTAAAATCTAAAATCGAGTGATCCACCGCCGTCTGCAAGAGAAATTCATTTTATGCCTTGGTCTCGTATCCTGAGTGGAATAGTTGCGATCGCCCTTGCTTTGGGAATGATTATTATGGGCGGATGGTACTTCACCGTCGGCTTTGGAGTCATCGTCTACCTAGGTCAATTGGAATATTTTCAATTAGCCAGGGCTAAAGGTATTGCACCCGCTGCCAAAACTACCTTAGCCGTCAGTCAAGGGCTATTAATTACTGCAGCCCTAGCACCGGAACTCGTAGATGCCATGTTCCCCTTAGCGGGAACCTTAATTTGTTTCTACCTGTTATTCCAACCTAAATTATCGACGATCGCCGATATTGCCTCCTCAGTTTTAGGATTGTTCTACGGCGGTTATTTGCCCAGCTATTGGGTACGGCTGCGAGTCGGCCTCGACCCAGGCAATCTTGCTACAACCCAACTTTCGCAAGCAGTAGCAAGCAATTTGCCGGTTAACATTTACCCGTCCCCGTCTTGGACAAATTCCAGCCACATATCTTTAGGATTGACTTCGCTGCTGCTGGCTTTCTTCTGCATCTGGGCCGCTGACATTGGGGCTTATTTTGTCGGCAAATTCTTCGGCCGCACTAGCCTCTCCCACATCAGCCCCAAAAAGACCGTTGAAGGTGCCGTATTTGGAGTTTGCGGCAGCATCGCCGTCGCCGTCGCTGGGTCTTGGTATTTACACTGGCCGGGGTGGCCGTATACTGGGGCTGCTTTTGGTCTGTTGATTGGGGTTGCTAGCCTGTTGGGAGATTTAACTGAGTCGATGATGAAGCGAGACGCCGGCGTTAAGGATTCGGGACAGTTGATCCCCGGTCACGGTGGCATTCTCGATCGCACTGACAGTTATGTTTTTACCGCACCCTTAGTCTATTATTTTGTGACTTTACTGTTGCCCGCGATCGACTCTTTTTTAATTAATCGGTAATTGGGAATTGGGAATTGGGAATTGGGAATTGAGAATTGGGAATTGAGAATGGGGCATGGGCGTGGGGTATGTATTCCCAGGATCTGCCGAGGAATCAGGTTAAAGTCAACTGTCAACTGTCAACTGTCAACTGTTAACGAACTAAGGCAAAACTGTAATTCCTCCCCGGCAAGCAATCTCCCCCGGACTCAAAATCAACTCTTCTATCTCAACTTCCGGCCCAAAATCAATTTTAAAACCATTGAAATCACTGGTCTTTAATTCTCCATCCATTTCGATTTCTGGTGCTTCAAACATCAATTCGCGACCGCTGGCTATCCGCAAACCAGTCCGCAATACAAAAGGAATTTGCCTACCGCCAGGGCGCAAAATTGCAGCCGAAAGCGTCAACAAACCCGCCTCAATTGCAATCTGCGAATTTTGCAACTTCAGCGAATTTTCCCTATCTGTTAGTGGCAGCATAGGCAGCAAAAATTCGCTTAAAGCATCAGCAAGTAAAGGCGCTTTCAGCGACGCATTCAAATCCGCTTGGCTAAGCCTCAAAACGCCTGCCACGGGAACGGATTCCAGGAGGCGCAGGGGTTGGCCTTTGAGAGCTTGACCGAGGTTGATGCGAATGCCGCAGCCCTCTATGGCAACTTCAGTTAGGTGTAGTCCTTTATACACAGCACCGCGAGCGGCAGCCGTGACTTTGGGGATCGCACCGCTGAAGATTTGTCGATCGCTCCCCTCAATTTTCACCTTCAACTCGTCCACCTGCTGAACTTGCGATCGCAGCCACAACTGCACCGCCGGAGACAGCACCGCGCTCGCGATCCGGCTGCCTGGACTCGGCGAAGGTCTCCCCGGCTCCTCGCCGAGATTAACAGTCCCACCAGAGCCACCAGCCCCATCTCTATTGTCAAATTGAAGAGAGTTTCGATCGACAGTCATAAACAATTTCAGAATATAAACCTTAATATTCAAGCACAGAAATTTAACTAGAACTTGCACATCCGGCCTCAAAAACCCGGTTTCTGGACAGATATACGGCTGTCAACCTGTGATTTTCCTTAGAAACCGGGTTGATGAACACAAGTCCGATTAACTCGAAAATCAAGCAGAAATCTGGCATCAGCAACGCCAGAAGCAGAAAAATTCTCACCTTTCCCCCCTTGGGATATTGGGGTAGTTCACGAGTTGTGCGATCCCGATGAAAAATTCGCGATTAAGCGTATAAATTTAACCAGGAGTACGGGATTTATGGTAGTGTTGGTTTATGGTCGGGTCAGACCCACACCTTTCAAACCAGCCGCAAACCAACGGTGCAAACCTGTGCCTGCCACGAGTCTTTTCCTCGTAGTTTTTGCACAGCATTCAGGGTAATGCCATCAGGACAATCTGCACCGGGCACAAGGACAATCTGCACTCTTGCCGGCCGTCCTGTAATAATTGGTCAGCATTATAATTTATTCCCAATCAGGAATTGAGCATTGCTAGTACGGTTAATCAATTAACCGTGTCGTGTTTCCTCCCCACCGCTCGCTCGTTGGGGATTTCCACACTCCCGTCATGTCTGATGAAAGGCTGCAAAAAATCCTCGCCCAGTGGGGCATTGCCTCTCGCCGTCTTGCAGAACAGATGATTGTAGCTGGACGAGTCCGAGTTAATGGCAATATTGTTCGCTTAGGAGAAAAAGCGAATCCCGATCGCGATCTCATCCAAGTCGATGGAGTCCCGGTGAAACCAACGGATCGACCCGCAAAGGTCTATCTCTTGCTCAACAAACCGGCAGGCGTAGTTTCTACTTGCAGCGATCCAAGATCCCGATCGAAAGTTCTCGACTTGCTGCCACCACAACTGCGCTCCGGTCAAGGCATCCACCCCGTAGGACGCTTAGATGCAGATTCCACCGGCGCCCTCTTGCTTACCAATGATGGTAAGCTGACATTTTGTTTGACCCATCCGCGTCACTCGATCGCCAAAACTTATCAGGTTTGGGTGATCGGCTATCCCCCGGAACGCATACTACAAACGTGGCGTCAGGGCATCATCTTGTCCGGCAGAAAAACTTTGCCCGCGAAAGTTAAAGTTATCGATCGCGCGCAAGACCAAACTCTGTTAGAAGTCATTCTATCAGAAGGCAGAAACCGACAGATTCGGCGAACAGCCGAGCTGTTGGGATATCCCGTGGTGCGCCTGCACCGCACAGCCATTGGCCCGATTCAATTGCAGCGGCCCGGTGCGCCAATATTGCCACCAGGCTGCTGCCGACCCCTAGAAGATGCGGAAATTATTTATTTATGGAATCTAGTCAACCTAACATCAATAAGCGTGCCAGTAAATTCCCAGGAGCACAGCATATGACAAAGAATTTATTGTTTTTATTCTTCAAAACCACTAAGCAGAAACGGCACTCCCAAGAGCCAGAAACAGCTCAGAAAAAGCTAGCGGAAATTGGAACTCAACTCCGTCAGTACCGCGAACAGCAGTCTATTTGTTTGGACAAAGTAGCCGTGGTAACAATGATTCGGCGGAATCTGCTACAAGCCATCGAGGACGGTCAACTCGACCAACTTCCCGAACCCGTCTACACTCAGGGTTTGATCAAGCGCTACGCTGAAGCAATGGGTTTGGACGGAACTCAGTTTGCCGACTTTTTCCCGATCGAACCGCCGCCTCGATCGAGAACCAAGCTATCCTGGCAAGATGGGCCTCAGTTGCGGCCGATGCACCTCTACCTCTTTTACACATTTCTAATTATCTGTTCGGTCAATGTCTTATCTCAGTTGATGAGCGGTTCTGTTACCGCAAAAAACGGTGCCGGAACCGAAGAACTAGCGCTTGGGCAGCAAGAACAAGCCCGTTTAGCTGCTGAGGCATCGAGCTCCTCAAAAAATCAGAAACCGGATAGTTACGAGGCTGTCGAAGCAGCAAGAACCGGTCAAAATTTAAATCAATCTGGCAATAAACCAGTGATGGTTAGCGTCACTTTTAAAGCAGAATCCTGGATGCAGGTTGAAGTCGATGGTAAAACAGAGTTTGAGGGAACTTTGCCGAGCGGGACTGTTCGCACCTGGGGGGCTCAAAAGCAATTGGTAGTGGTAGCAGGTAACGCCGGCGGGGTAATGGTTGCTGTTAATAACGGACAAGCCGAACAACTAGGAGCTCCTGGAGTCGCCAAAGAAGTTATTTTTAAAGCAAGCGAACTCAAGTCTTCAGCACCGCCCAAGAATGAAGGTTGAGTGTTAATGGGTAATTGTTAAGGGGTAATAGGTAATAGCGGGCAGCCCCCAGCTTTTAATTAGAATGTGCGTCTTGATTCACTCATTACCAATTACCCATTACCCATTAATAATTACCAATTCTATCAATTCCAGTTGCATCGGAAGAGTCAAATCCAGTCAACAGTCAACAATCAGGGATGGATGGTGCAACCGGAATTGATAGAATTCATCTGCGTTAATCTGTGTTAATCTGCCCTCATCTGCGGTAAAAAAAGAGAATTTATCCGACCGCAGATGACAAGGGATTGACACAGATTCACGCAGATAAAGTATAGAGATAGGAATAATTCCGATGCTAACAGATTTGATATTACCCATTAACAATTACCAACTACCCCTTACCGACGATCAATTTTTATTGGGAGCGCGGCCGGAAATGTAAGTCATGCTTTTGAGCCGATCGCGCACTTCCCAATTCAAAGCTTCGGGTCGATACCGCCATCCCCAATTTCCTTCTGGTTTCCCCGGAAAATTCATCCGCGCGTCTGTACCCAAACCCAACAAGTCTTGATACGGCACAATTGCCAAATTAGCAACAGACATCCAACCCATGCGGATTAAAGACCAGTGAATTCCTTGGGGATCGATGCAGCCCAAATAACGATAAACGTCATCTCTTTCGTAGTGTTGCAGTTGATTGAACCATCCGACAGTGGTGTCGTTGTCGTGAGTGCCGGTATAAACTACACAGTTGCGATCGTAATTGAAAGGCAAAAAAGGCTCGCCCGGGCCTGAGTTAAAAGCAAACTGCAAAATCTTCATTCCCGGAAACTCGTATCGATCGCGCAAAGCTTCCACTTCTGGAGTAATTACCCCTAAATCCTCAGCGATAATCGGCAAGTTGCCAAACTTCTCGTTAATTAGATCCAACAAAGCTGTTCCAGGCGCTTTAATCCACTCTCCGTACATAGCAGTTTCTTGCCCGCGCTTCACCGCCCAGTAAGCTTCAAATCCTCGAAAGTGGTCGATCCGAGTCACGTCTACATAAGAGAAAATGGCTTCAAAACGCTGCACCCACCACTCAAAATTAGTTGCTTGCAACTTCTCCCAATTGTATACCGGGTTGCCCCACAATTGACCTGTATTGCTGAAGTAATCAGGGGGAACTCCGGCCATTAAAGCTGCTTCTCCGGTGGCTTCATCCAAGCAAAATATTTCTGGATGAGACCACACATCCGCGCTGTCGTGAGCTACATAAATCGGAATATCGCCAATAATTTTAATGTCCCGCAGGTTAGCATAGCATTTCAACTCCGTCCACTGGCGAAAAAACTCAAACTGGACGTATTTGTAGTAATAAATCTCAGCATTTAGCTGCTGACGCCACTTCTCTAGAGACTCTGGTTCTCGACGGGCAATTTCTGGTTCCCAATTGTTCCAGCTAACACCGCCAAAGTTGTCTTTTAGTGCCATAAATAAGGCGTAATCTTCCAGCCAATTCTCTTTGCTTTGGCAAAAAGCTGAGAATTCTTTTTGCTGCACAGGCGATGCTTTGGCTTTGAAGTTTTCGCACGCTTTTTTTAGCAAAGGCACTTTCAGGGCGATTGCCCGCTCGAAGTCTACATAATCCAGCGGAAATTCTGGTAAATTAGCGAAGTCTTCATCGGCGAGCAATTGGTCGTCCCGCAGCAGTTCTGGGTTGATCAGCAGCGGATTTCCCGCCATTGCTGAATAGCACGAATAAGGAGAATTGCCGTATCCTGTCGGCCCCAGCGGCAATACCTGCCAGTATTGCTGGTCGCTCTCAACTAAAAAGTCAATAAAGCGATATGCTTCTATTCCCATGTCCCCAATGCCAAATCGACTGGGAAAGGATGTGGGGTGGAGTAGCATGCCGCTCGATCGGGGAAAAAGCATAATCTATCTAAAGATATAGGAATTTAACATTGACAATTTGACCTATGTTCCCTACCCGTTAAACTTCGCAGTTTTTAGGGCGATTGTTAGGGCAAATACTTTTGTGATTGTCTCATATTTTCTGCGATAACGTGCTTACCCAATATTTTTCTGGAACTCTACTCAGAAGTTATGAGTAGATTTCAAAACATCAAAATCCGAACTTACACGATCGCCCTGCTTTCACAGCTAGGTTTTTTTACCCAGGCTGGTCTGCTGCAACAAAGTATTTTGCTTGAGCGTACCCGGTTTCTGCTTAATTTTTAAATCTAACTTTTCTTTTGCTGTCGCTCCATCTCTCTGCAGTCGTAAATTGCCCGCCCAAAATCAGCCATCACTTAAGCAGAGCCAATGCACAAATAAGCCGGCTGTTTTTGTATCTCACAAAACAGTCGGCTGCGGAATTACCTGAAAAGAGGCTGAGTTTAAGCTTGCTTGTTCAACATTTTCTGCACTTGTTTGAGAGCTATACTGCCGATGTTGTAAGCAGCCCAGCCGCCCGCCAACAATACGGGCATCAATACTATTAGTATGCGGAAGTCAAATTCCATGAGTTCTCCTCCTAAAGTTTTTTAACAAATTCTCATAATCTATTTGTATCTCATTTTGTCGCCATTCTCCTGACTCTTTAACCAAATATTGTCGCCTTTAAAAGTTCCTCTGCCACTGGCAGCCGGATACGCAGGAGGACATCGCTCCGCAAGAATTGAGAGCGAAAGCGAAACCCCTGGGCGGGCGATCGGCATTCGCTGCACCAATTATGCCACAATCTGTTTCGCAATCCCTTCCACAACCTTAGTTAGAGGGTCGTTAGGGAAGTGCAGCGCAAACACTCCCTTGCTGGCGAGCAGCATCATCTGGTCGCTATGGGGCAGGACCCCTGCCACTGGGATGTTGTAAATACTCTCTACTTGCTGCTTCAAATCCTCGAAATCCAGGGATTCTGGGGCTTTATTGATCGTCATCAAAATTTTGGGAACTTCTAATTTTCGGGCTACATCTACCGTGACAGCCGTTCCCTGAAAATCTTGCTGATCCGGACGCAGAATCAGCAGCAGGATGTCGGAAATGGTGATGCTGAGGAGGGTTTCTTCGTTGAGCCCTGGGTGCGTGTCTATAAATAGGTAGTCTAAGTTCAAAACCTCGATCAGTTCTTGAAAGCCGTCGGTAAGCAGTCCCACGTCGTAGCCTTCCCGCAAAACTCGCGCTATCTCCCCTGCTTTAATGCTCGAAGGAATCAGGTAGAGGTTGCCGTTACTGGCTACTTTTGGCAGCAGCGAACTCACATTGTAGGCCGTATCCGCGATCGGACACCGGCCCCACAGGTAATCGTTCAGGCAGTGATCCATGTTGCTCTCGCTGAAACCGAACAGCACGTGAATCCCCGGTGATTGAATGTCTGTGTCCACAATGGCAACCCGATTTCCGTCGCGAGCGATAATAGATGCCAGGTTTGCTGTCGTGTTCGATTTGCCAGTTCCGCCCCGGTAAGAGTGGACAGAGATGATTTTGGACATGATCTGCGTATTAGGGTAAGAAACGGCGAGAACCCATTATGATGCAATTCTCAATGATGCAGTCGAGTTGTCTATCATTCTTCCTTGCCCCCCAAATCCTCCTTATCTGTTAAACTATCAATTTTTTCATCTTTTATCATCTTTTGGGCGCCCCTGCGCTGCCGCATCTGTTTGGCTTTGGTTTGCAAATCGCTGAACTCGTCATCCGGTTTAGTTTCGGCTGAACTAGCACCACAATGAGTATCGATCGGGACACCCGTTGGAGAGCCGCTTTCCGATTCAGTCACGGCGGCGCGGTGCTTCTGCTGTTTGGCTTTTTCCTGCAACTGAGCTAGGTATTCGTCTGTCTGACTTTCGGCCTTGGGAAGTTCTGGGGTACTTGCAGTTATTTCTTGGGGTTCGGAAGGTGTTTTTTCAGAGGTTTCTTGTTTGCTAATCCTCAGTTTATCTTTCTTTTGCTGCAATTCTTTAAAGAAATCAGATTCTGTGATTTCTGCGACTTGCTGTTCTTTTTTGGCTTGGTCTATTTCGATTTTGAAGACTTGTTTTACTCGATCGCTAATGGCTTTCCCGTATCCGGCTTTATTAAATCTGTCTGCTGATACAATGCTACCCCCAGTTAAGATTAATGCTAAGGCTGGCGCTGCCACAGGCACCCACCCTCCCAACAGAAAAATCCCAAAGCCGATCGCGCAACACCCGGACAGCATTGCTCCGAATGTCACCGTCAACTTCGCTGGGTGAGCCATCCGCGATGCCAAGGTTCCTCCCACAATTGACCATCCCGAAATCCACAGGATTTCTGCCCATTCCGGCCAAAACCATAACATCGGTCTGTTGTCTAAAACTGCACTCAAAATTTGGCTGACTACTTGTGCGTGTGCCACGATCCCCGGCATGAATTGGTTGCTTTGCTGTCGCCCACTGTAAGGAGTATAAAAGAAATCTTTAACGCTTTCTGTGGTATAACCGATGAGCACTATTTTATCTTTAACTAAATTCGGGTCAACTTTCCCTTCTAAAACATCGGTGATTCTGACTTGGTTTGCGACTTGCTGCTTGGAACGGTAATTAATTAATATTTGATATCCCCTGACATCGGCATTTTTGTATCCTCCGTCATTGCTTGCTAGTTGTTTTAATTGGGTTTTTCCCAGCCATAAAGATTGATCGGGTGCAAGTTGGGGAGAGATTTTTTGCCCTTGCAGGTAGCGGAGTGCTAGCTGGAGGTTGAAGGAATATAAAACTTGAGAATCGTCATTGCAAAGATGTTTTTGGGCCGAGGAGTTGCCCTCAATTGTTGGTGGTTTCATAAATAATAAAGCCCTGCGGAGTATGCCACCCGGATCGACTCCGAAATCTGCAAATCCCACCCGGTTTTCTGGCAGCCCCGGCGCAGGCGGAGAACCGGGATTGTCCGGGCTGCCGTCGGTGACTAAACATACGCCGATAATTCGATCGCTTTTTTGTAAAACTTTAGTTAATTCCTCGCGCCCGTCTCCTAAAGGTACGTCTCGCAGTACATCTAAACCAATGACGGCCGGCTGCATTTGGTCGAGTTTTTGTAAGATTTCAGCTATTTTGCGATCGGATATCGGCCACTGGTTCAGTTTCTGAATATCTGCTTCGGTAATCCCCACAACTAGCAAACGCGAGTCTGGCTGTTCTTCGGGACGCCACCTCACCATTTGGTCGTAAGCGCTTAATTCTAATGGTTCGAGTATTCCTAACTGTCGGGCTCCCATCAAAGATAATGTTACTGCCGCGCTGGCAATTAATACAGACTTAGCCAATGCTAGTGATGGTTTATACATTTGACTCAATTGAGCCACTGCCGATCGAATTTTATTAGATATTTTACTCATTATCCCAGCATAAAAGTTTGACTCGTTTCTGGAACAGCAGTTGTTTCACATTTCCCCCCTGCTGGAGACTTCCTCCATCTTAGAACACTCGGAAACTCCGACCGCTTTGTTACAAAAATTTACAGTACGTGGCGAGCAACTGTATCTAATGATACTTGCGGTTTAGGAAACCTGAGTTTTCCGACAGAGAATTCCCTTGCCGCTCGAATTAATAAATGTTATTGATGATATGTCAAGGTATAAATTGTGTATCTGCGCCCTCGACTAGCAGCTCAAAAATATTTGTCGCCATCAGCGAATGCCTGTGTTTGGAATTATAGTGAAAGGTACAACAAAATGAAACGTTTTCTACATCGGGCTACACTTGCGGTCGCCGTATCTGCGATCGCAGCTACCGTACCCAGTTCACTTACACCGATGCGCGCACAATCTCAGCCGCTTCTACTGAGTCAAAATGTTAATTTCAAGCCTCCCGACGTAACAGCCCCGGCCGGCCGACAAGGAGGGACACATCGCGGCAACAAGCTTTGTCCAGCGGGTTTATCTATTACTCCTTTAGTGCCTCCAACTAATATCGGTTTAACCCTAACAGATTCTCCCACAATTTTTGTCTATATTCCTAACACCTCGCCCGAAATAGAGTTTACTTTGCTCAACGAAAAGGAGGACAAAGTGGTCTACGAAAAAACCTTTAAAGTTGACAAATCCGGGATTGTTGGAGTTACCATTCCTGCTACCGTGGACAACAACACATCCCTTGCAGTTGGTAAGCGATACGTGTGGTCATTTTCGTTAGTTTGCGACCCCGAAGACCGAGCTGCGGATTTAGTTGTTAAAGGGTTCGTGCAGCGAATTGAACCGCAGGCAACTCTCAAGAGCGATTTGGCAAATCCCGACCCGATGACTAGGCTCAACGTTTATGCTCAAAATGGGATTTGGTACGAAACTCTCGCTACTTTAGCCCAAATGCGGCGTCAGACACCGGGGGATGTGAAGCTGACAGCCAAGTGGACGCAATTATTGCAGTCCCAAGGACTGGAATCTGTTGCAGCTCAACCACTGGTTGCGCCTCTTTAAATCTCGCTCTTTCTGGAAATTTTGTCGGTCTGCCGATGGCGATGTAAAAATTGACCCATTTACTCGATCGCGCCCGGAGGTAAAACTCCGGGTTAACATTTAGATATGCGATCTATAAATATTTCTACAAGTGGGTGGAAACATGAAACGTTTTATACATTTTACTGCACTGGCGATGACTGTATTGGCGATCGCCGTTACTCTCCCCAGTTTGCTTACACCGATGCAGGCTGTGCCTGCACCCATTCTGCTGAGTCAGAATGTTAATTTCAAACCCCCAGATGTAACAGCCCCCGACAACCGGCAAGGGGGGACGCATCGAGGCTGTAAGTTACCGGATGGTTTATTCATTACTCCCTTAATACCTGAAAGCAATATTGGCTTAACGCTAACCGAGTCGCCAACATTTTTTGTATATGTTTCTCAACCGGCGGCTCAAGTAGAGTTTGTTTTGCTAAACGCAGATGAATCCGAAGTAGTTTACGAAACTACTTTAAAAAATGACAAAGCCGGAATTTTTGGAGTTAGGCTTCCTGAGAAAGACAAGACAAAAAATATTGAGGTTGGTAAGCGATATGTGTGGTCGTTTGCACTACCCTGCGATCCTCTGGAGCGTTCTGGAGATTATATTGTTAAAGGATGGATGCAGCGAATTGAACCCCAGGCAAATCTCAAGAAGGATTTGGCAAATCCTGACCCTATGGCTAAGGTGATTGCTTATGCTAAAAATGGGATTTGGTACGAGACTCTTGCTACTCTAGCCGAAATGCGGCGCCTCGCACCCGATGATTCGCGGCTGACAACCGAGTGGACGAAATTGTTGCAGTCCCAAGGACTAGAAGCGATTGCCGCTCAACCGCTAGTTCAGTCTTTTTAATAACGACTGTTCACCAATCATTGCTGAGTGTTTGCATAGTCAATTCTTCAATTCTTCAATCCAGTAACCGAAAGCAGCCAGGGTACGAGCCCCCGTCTTTATCCTGGCACAACCAAAAAATAGTATCCGATAACCAGTCCCCGGATTCATCAGTGATATCCCTTTGTTCAATTCTCAAATTCTTCAATTCTTCAATCCAAAATCTAAAATCTATTGATGGCTAATAACTTTCCGACAATTCTAGCTCTTGATTTTGACGGTGTGATTTGTGACGGACTCATCGAATATTTCCAAACAGCTTGGCGTACCTACTGTCAAATCTGGAAACCAGTCGAAACAGTACCCGATCCAGATTTAGCTTTGAGTTTTTACCGAGTGCGGCCCGCCATCGAAACCGGTTGGGAAATGCCGCTGCTGATCCGCGCACTACTGACAGGAATTTCCCCAGAGCAAATTTTGCTAGATTGGCCAAATATAGTACCGTATTTGTTGACAGAGAATAATTTAAAAGCGCAGTCTGTCGGCGCTATGTTAGACGGATTGCGTGATAATTGGATTGCTGAGGATTTAGCTGGGTGGCTGTCTTTGCACCGCTTTTATCCAGGGGTTGCCGATCGCTTGCACTCGTTGCAGGATAGTTCGGTGAAAGTGGCGATCGTCACTACAAAGGAAGGCCGTTTTGTGCGGGAACTTTTGCAGATAGCAGGGGTACAGATGCCGTCAGAGTTAATTTTTGGGAAGGAATACAACAAGCCTAAACACCAAATTTTGCGGGAATTTTTGGCGGCGTCTGGCAAAGACTCGACTATTTGGTTTGTCGAAGATCGGTTAAAAACTTTGCTGTCGGTGAAGCAGCAGCCGGATTTATCTCAGGTGAGGTTATTTTTGGCTGATTGGGGTTACAATACTTTGCCCGAACGGGAATCTGTGGCTCAAAATCCACCAGTTCAATTGCTTTCTCTGTCGCAGTTTGCCGGAGATTTTGCCGATTGGCTGCCGATCGACTGTTGATGTGAGATTGGTTTACACTTGTGATTTTTTTCGCTTTTCAGAGTCAAAAAAATCACAAAATTTTACATCTTTTTTGTTGACTTTTACGGCGTAGACATGGTATTTTAATATAATGGGATGGTGACAAAAGTATTATTTTTGTCACCATCCCATTATAAGATAAATATAACAGAAACTCCTCAAAAAAGCAAGGCTATCGACAAAAAAAAATGTTTTTTTTCATAGACTATTGCAGGTAATCTTGACCTCAAAAACCCGGTTATTTTACTATTTATGGGGCGGGCACGAAGTGTTTTAGTTGATCAAACCGCGTGTATGACAAAAAACCAAGCTTCGGCACCCAAAGTTTGAAAAGTGTTTTGATAATTTCTCAGCTTGAAAGCTTTCTAATATTGAGACTTAAAACCCATGCTCGATTTAACTAAAGCAGCCAAGGCAATGCAGGGAATGAGCCAACATTTGAATGTGGAAGCTCACGCGGCTCGCCAGCGTTTGGAAGTGGCTCAGAATTTGCTGGTAAAGGCTGCAGCGGAACAGGAAAAATTGGTGGAATTGCAAGAGAATTGGCGCGATCGCACTTTATTTAATGCTGCTACGCCGATCGAGCCATTGTCCGATCGCACCTACATCACCGCACCCCCCGCCGCTCACACAGTCTTTGCCACAGACGGCTCGCAAATTTCCCCCAACCATCACGAAATAGCCTACTGCTACCTGCTAAACGTCGGCACAGTCATGCTGCACTACGGGCAAAGCCGCCACCCAGTTTTAGACAGCGTACCCGAAGTTTTCTACAAACCCGAAGACTTGTACGGTTCGCGGCAGTGGGGAATTAGAACCGAAGAATGGATGGGATACCGGCGAGCAGTTTCCGAAGCAATTGCCTTAGCAGAAATGGGCTGCAATTGGGCAAAAGTTAACGACAATAAATTGCCCGCGCCAGCTTTAGCAATGGTAGACGGTTCCCTGATTTATTGGTTTTTGGAACAGTTACCCACCGACGCGCGCGATCAAATTTTGCTGCCAATTTTAGAAGCTTGGGACAAGTTGCGTTTAGCAGGAATTCCGCTGTTAGGATACTTAAGCGCTTCTCGCAGCAGCGAAAGCTTATCTTTTTTGCGGTTTGAAGCTTGCACTCACGAAGTACCAGACTGCATGACAAATTGCCCGAACGTCGGATTTGCCGCCACGATTTCTTTTGCCGAAAAAGCACCTTGTCAAGAATTTGAACCCTTGCGGGATGCCATATTGTGGGCAACAATCCTGTCACCGGGACAAAGAAGCCCTTTGTGGAAATCCCAAGCTCGAATTTTAGATTTGTACGGTTTTAATTCAGTTTATTTCTGTTACGTTCACGTTGGCACAGAAATTGCTAGAATAGAAGTGCCGGAATGGGTAGCACAAGATACAGCACAGCTAGATTTAGCATTAGGAATGATGCTGGCTCAAGTACACAAAGGCGGCGGCTATCCGGTGACGCTAGCAGAAGCTCACAATCAAGCGGTAGTCACGGGGGGCGATCGAAGTCGCTTTTTCGCTTTGTTAGAGCAGCAAATGATTAAAGCCGGCTTAAAAAATGTCGGAATTTCTTATAAGGAAACACGGAAGCGCGGCAGTATTGCTTAAAGTAATAAGTAGAGTAATCTTGGATGCAGAAACCGGGTTTTTACGGAAATACTGCCTCCCGGCATTTAACACACATAAAAAACCCGGTTTCTTTGGTATGGCTGCGTAAGTTATGTAGAGTTAAAATAGAGTTAAAAATGTTATATGCCAATAGAAATAATTATCTTAATTGCTTCATTACTTGTATCTTGGCTAGTGTTTAATTGGGCTTTTAAAGTGTTGAAAGCCAGCATCGGGACAGCGATTGGTTTAGCAGCAATTGTGCTGACGATGCAGTTATTGTTTGGCATCGGCCCAAATCAGCTTTTCCAACATATAATTCACTTGCCGGAAACCCTGGGGAAAATGATTTCGGGCAAGTGATCCGATTTAAGATTTTAGATTTTAGATTTTAGATTCTTTTAGATACCCGACTTCTTCCAGAAGCCGGGTATCTGGGGATTCCGAGAATTTTCCCTCTTCCTTCTTCCCTCTTCCTTCTTCCTTCTTCCTTCAGATATTAACTTCCCAGCATTTGCAAATTGTACAAACTGGCATACAACCCTTGTTGCTGCAACAACTCTTCGTGGCTGCCAGATTCTACTAACTGCCCGCGTTTGAGCACTAAAATACGATCGACATTTCGGATAGTCGAGAGCCTGTGGGCAATAATTATCGCCGTTCTGTCCGCCATCAAACGCTCTAGAGCTTCTTGAATTAAAGCTTCTGTACCCACATCCAAACTAGCAGTTGCCTCGTCTAGAACTAAGATACTGGGATTGCGAATAGCGGCGCGAGCAAACGCTAATAATTGCTTTTGTCCGCCCGAAAGATTGGTTCCCCGTTCCCGCAATTGCGTATCATAACCTTGAGGCAACTGTTCGATTAACCGGGCAACATTTGTCTTTTCTGCTGCTGCTTGAATTTCCTCAATCGAGTAACTTTCTCCCAGGCTGATATTGCTCTTGACATCACCAGCAAATAAAAAGCCATCTTGGATAATTACGCCTATGTGCCTGCGTAACTCTGCTTGAGGCAAATCCCGAATATCGACATGATTAACCAGAATCCGTCCTCGGCTAGGTTCGTAAAGGCGGCAGAGAAGACGGATAATCGAACTTTTGCCCGCACCTGTGGGGCCAACTAATGCTACTTTTTCGCCGGATTTGATGGTGAAATTGAGGTTTTGCAGGACATATTCGTCTTGTTTGTAAGCAAACCACACGTTGTCAAATTGGATTTCTCCCGATTCTGAATTCTGGGATTTGGCATTTTCTCCCCCCCGAAGCTTCGGGGGGTTGGCAGGGGGTGATTGGGGATTGTTAGGCAATAAACGATATTCTGAACTTGCTGGATTTTGATGATTATCTGCCAATCCTCGATCGAACGGAGACAAGTTGTAAGCAGTTGCCTCTGGATGTCCAGTTATCAACAACGGTGAATAACCTGCCCTTCTTCCTTCTTCCCTCTTCCCTCTTCCCTCTTCCTTCTTGCCGCTGGTTGGATCTTTAATTTCGATCGGTTCGTTGAGAATATCGCTAATCCGTTCGACGGCGGTAAATCCTGCTTGAATTGCAGTGAATTTCTCGGCAAATTGCCGCAGCGGATCGAAGAGACGTTGAGCAAATAAAATGAATGCAGAGAGAGTACCGAAGTTAAGATTACCGGCTAAAACCCTTTGACCACCCATCCACAAAACCGCTGCAATCGCTACTAAAGCAATCCATTCTAATGTCGCAGATACGGCTGAGTCGTAAAATATAGTTTTGTCAACTGCTTTAATGTAGCGTTTATTGGTGACGCGAAACAATTCTGAGTTGAATCTTTCGCGGCGGAATAGCTGCACTACGCCAATACCAGTCAGGTTTTCTTGCAGTTGGGCGTTGAGTTCGGAAAGTTCTTCTCTGGTATTGTAATTTGCTATGCGATATTGGTACTGGAAATAAATTATGACTGCGGTAATTGGTATCATCATCAGCACCAACATTAAAGCTAGTTGCCACTGCATGGTAAACATGAAAATGGCAATTACTAAAATTGAAAATAAATCGCTGACAATGCCGATCGCCCCTGAAGAGAAAACCTCTCCCAAAGCTTCTACATCGCTGGTGAGGCGAGTCATCAATTTGCCGACAGGAGTGCGATCGAAAAATCTCACTGCTAGCGATGTGACGTGGGCGAACAAATCATTTCTAATATCTGTAGTAATTATTTGCCCTACTTTCGTGACTAAATAGCCTTGAACTGATTGCAGTGCTAATCTAAGTGTTATAGTTAGCATGAGCAAAATAGCCAAAATATTCAAGGCAGCAGATAAAGGCACTCCCCGCAAGAATTCGTAGGTAGGTTCCGAGCGAATTACCGAAATTGCCTGTCCGATGAGAATCGGTTGAATTGCTCCTGAGACTGCTAGCGGTACTAATAGTGCGATCGAAATAATCAGCAAGCGTTTGCTGCGGGTTGCATAAGATGCCAACCTCATGAATAACCGCCAGTCTGTTTCCTGGCCGGATTTGTTTTTGGTATCTGCTACTGGTGAGGAAGTTGTCATCCGATTTTAGATTTTAGATTTTAGATTGCAGAAGCTATTATGCTGCTAAATTCGGCGGCTTTTTCTTTTTCTGAGGATATCGAGCTTTTTTTTCGCTGCGCGGCTTGTAGGGCGGGCTGGCGAGATCAGTTCGCTCAGCTTTTAGCAAAAAAGCTGTACAATATATCCAACTCATAATTGTAGCAAATAGAGTCAGTCAAATTAGGAAATATTCTACAGATCCAGCAAATTATCGAACCAGACAGCGCTCAGTCACCCATATTTATTACAATTGCGGATACCCGCTACTTGCCACTTTATGCCTTTAGACATAGAGTTGACCACTGGTTTTAGTTACTGTGTCAAATGCTGGGTTTTCCAAATGCAGTTCACTGCATTGAAGAAATTGATTTTACATTTCACCGTCGCCCCAATGAAAGTGTATTAGACTTTTTACGGATTAATTATGCACGAAATAGAGACAGCCCGATTGTATCTGAGACAATTTACACCAGACGACTTAGATGAGCTGTACCGCATCTACAGCGATCCGGAAATCATGAAATACCTCACAGGAGTTAGAACTAGAGAAGCAACAGAAATCGCCATTCATACCATGCTCAAACATTGGGAAGAAAACAACTTCGGAATGTGGGCTGTAGTACATAAAATAGACCGTAAAATGATTGGTCGCTGCGGACTATGTTTTCTGGACAAGACACCGGAAGTTGAGCTAGGCTATACCCTCGACAAAGTTTATTGGAATCAAGGATTGGCGACTGAAGCATCTTTGGCTAGTCTAAATTATGGATTTGAAATATTAAAGTTGGACAGAATAGTTGCGATCGCCCGCCCAGAAAATATCGCCTCGCAGCGGGTGATACAGAAAGTTGGCATGAAATATGAAAAAAACGCTCGTTACTACGAAACTGATGTACTATATTACTCTATCTCGCGAGAAACCTACGAGTCAAAAGTAGTTTGGTAGGGTGTGCATTGCACACCTTACTGCACTTAAATTACTCACATTGCAATTTGTCATTATTGCCTGCTGACAACTACGAAGTCCTTTGCAATTGCTTGTTAACTTTTTGAATTTTCTTAGCAAAATACTCTTGTCTGTGTCCCAATCTTTTAGCCACGTCCAACCCTTTTTGATAGGATTCCAAAGCTTTATCGTAAGCCTTCATCTCTTGATAAACTTGACCGATATTGTCATAAGTGTTCATCAATCCGTAGAAATTGTAAGCCCGCTCTTCTAACAGCAACTGCATTTGATAAATCCGCAAAGTGGGCTCCCATTGCTTTTGCGATCGATAAAGTAAAGCTAATTTATCCAAAGCTTCGCTAGCTTGGGCATACTGTTGAATGGGAACGGCTAAATTGTAGGCTTCCTGATAGTATTGAGCTGCTAAATTGATTTGACCTATGGTTTGGTAATCGCTGGCGATCGCAATTTTGATCGGTGGTATGGCGCTGGGATTTTGCAAGTTAAGATACACTGATGCTAATTTTTCCCTAGCTGCGATCGCCTTTAGGGGTTGTTTCGACTGCTGGTAAACGTAAGCCAACTGTCTCAGAGCATCTACCTCAGTTGGAGGAGTTACAGGCTGCGGCGGCGCACCGTTTCCCGCAACAACAGCAGAATTTTGCACAGCAGAATTAGCAGCAAATAAAGCGCGGTTTTCCTGAATTAAAGTTGCCAATTCCTCATACACCGGAGCAGCTTTATCGTAACTCAACCAATTGATGTGAATAAGCCCGATCGCCTTCAAAATCTGACCTTCAGCCAATATATCTTGGTTTTGACGCGCCTTTTCGAGAATTTCTTGGTAAACTTCTACAGTCGGGCCTTTAGCGCGCACCTGCTGAAAAGCCGCAGCGAAGGCAGGGAGCAACTCAGTATTAAGTGGTACTTGGGATTTGACTTCTTTTTGAATTGCTTGCAACCGTTTGGTAATAAGCTGTAGTTCGAGGTTTTTACCGTTACTCCAAGCAACACTTCCCACCCGACTCAAAGCAGCAATTTCCGCCGCCGGGCCCAAATACCTCCGCAGCCGCAATTCTCGGAACCAAATTTCAAAAGCACCAGCGCCGTCTCCAGCTTCCAGTTTAGCCGCTGCTTCTAAGTTTAACTCTTCCAAAGCCGCTGTCAGTTCGTCCCGCTGAGTGCTGCTCAAAGATTCATTAGCGGGAGCTAGGGGATCGGGTGTGGTAATTTCTAGAGGATTAGGAGAAAATTGATCGAGGGCTGGTGGATTAGTTTGGGCGCTAGCAATAGAACCAGCACACAGCCACAGGAAAAGCAAGCACCCAATTGGTACAGAACTTCTCATTCTCAAAATTTGGTTGCCGCGATTCGGCATTCCTTCTCGAAACATCAAGTTTTGCATATCTACAAAACGGTATAAATTATGTCACAAAGATGGCACAAAAGCAAACTGTTCAACAAGAGCAACAAAATAAAAATTACCGCACTGAGCAATTATGAGGATTTAAAGACGCTGGGCCATCCTCTTCGAGGGCTTCGCCAACGTATTTTACGCTTATTCAGTCTAGCCCTAATTGTCTTAACTGTTTGCACAGCTTGCGCCCCCCCTCCCGCAGTTGCAAAAGACCGCTCTTTTCCAGAAATGTCTCTAGAATTTTTGGGCGAGTACCAATTGCCAAAAATGAATTTTGAAGGAGTACCAGTCGGCGGTTTGTCAGGAATTACCTACGATCCCAAAGGTATTAGTGCAGTCACTTCCAAAGCTTATCGCTTTTACGCTCTTTCCGACGACCCCAGCGAAAACGGAGAAGCGAGATTTTACAGTCTCCGACTCGACCTCACATCAAGTGACCCAGCAAATATTCGCCTGAAAAAAGTTACCGTTGACGGCGTTACCTCCCTCAAAAAAGCAGACGGTGAAACCTTCTCTTGGGGTTCCATCAATCCCGAAGGCATCGCCCTTTCTCCCCGCAACTCAGTATTTGTCGCCAGCGAAGGCGTTACTCATGTGGGCATCCCTCCTTTTCTCGGAGAATTTGACCTCAAAACAGGGCAAATGCGGGGAAATTTGCCGATTCCAAAACGCTACATCCCCGATGCCAGCGATGAAAAACAGCAGCAAGGAGTGGTGGACAATTTAGGTTTTGAATCTTTAACCATCGACCCAGAAACCTTTAGTCCAGGCGGCCTCGATCCGTTTCGCTTGTTCGCAGCTACGGAAGCGCCGTTAATGCAAGATTTAGACCCGGAACAGGCAAGCAAACTCCGTATTTTACATTATGTCATCGTCGATAAAACGCCGCAATTAGTATCGGAGAATCTTTACAAGCTCGACCAAGTTCCTATGACTATTTTGAACGGTTTAACAGAATTAGTAACTGTCGGTGGCGGTCAGATTCTGAGTTTAGAACGTTCTTTTGGGCTGTCTGGATACAGCGCTAGGATTTATCAAGTAGCGGTTGGGGCGGCTACAGATACTTCGAGAATCCAGAGTTTCAAAGGGCGAGTGGCAATGGTCGAACCTGTTAAGAAAAAGTTGCTCCTAGACTTAAGCGAACTCGGAATTCCGCTGTACAATTTAGAGGGGATGACCCTCGGCCCGCGCTTGCCAGATGGCAGCCAGAGTTTAGTTTTGGTCAGCGATGACAATTTTGATGAAGCGCAGAAAACTCAGTTTATCTTGTTGAGTTTGAAGGGCAAAGGTTAAGTCAGAAGGGCGGGCTACAAGCCCAACCCCTACTCCCCACAAGAAGATTTATTCTTTGTGAAACAGGGATATTGCCTGTTTATGAAAACAGTAGAAGAAAATTCACTCTTTGTGGAACAGGCATCTTGCCTGTTAATCAAAATAGTATAAATGAGGTGAAATAAAATTTATCCTACTATAAAATACCCTAATTATGCCAACTCGTAATACTTTGCACTTGCAAGAAATCGAACTGTCCTACCTAGAATGGCAGCCAGAAAAGGGGTCAGAAAAAGTTCCGCGTTTGCTGCTGTTACACGGTTTAGCAGATAGTGCGTGTGTCTGGACTAACTTGGGCAATTACTTGTCCAACCGCTATCATATTGTAGCGCCAGATATGCGCGGTCACGGAGAGAGTAGCAAACCAAAAACAGGCTATACTTTTGAAAGTGCGATCGCAGATTTAGAAGCTTTGATGGCACATCTCAACTGGCCAGACGCACACATTTTAGGACATTCTTGGACCGGAAAACTAGCAGCGATTTGGGCGAGGCAAAATCCGGCTCGCTTTTGCAGTATGATTTTAGTAGACCCCATCTTCATCACCAAAATGCCCGCGGCGATGAAACTCACCCTGCCAATTGTTTACCGAAAATTAGACTGTCTCAAATGTGTGGGCCCGTTTGCGACTTTAGCCCAAGCAGAAGCAGCAGCCAAACAATCGGGAGAATTCGCAGATTGGAGTGACGTGCAACAAATGGTATTCCAACACCAAATCGAACAAAAATCCGACGGAACTTGGGGGAGTAAATTTGCGATTGCAGCCAGAAATCAGATATTTGCAGAAGTGATGAAAGTTGCCGGCTTAACTGAAAATATTGAGATACCGACTTTGTTTGTACAGCCGGAAAAAGGCGTAAATCGCATGGATTGGCAAATGCAGCCATACAAGAGATACTTCAAAAATCTTACCGTTGCAAAAGTACCGGGGAATCACTGGTCTTTTTTAACTCAACCGGAAACTTTTAATCAAACCGTGGCCGATTTTTTAGAGGGTGCAAGACAGTGAATGTAGAAATTATCGCACATCGGGGATTTTCGGCGATCGCCCCGGAGAATACTTTAGCAGCTTTTGAACTGGCGATCGCCCGCGGCGCTCATTCGATCGAATTTGACATCCAGCTATCCGCCGACAACGTACCAGTGATTTTTCACGACGCAACACTGGATAGAATCACTGGAGTTTCTGGCAAAGTTAGGGAAAAAACTCTGTCTCAATTGCAGACACTTAATGCGGGAAAATGGTTTAGCGATGAATTTTCACAAGAAAAAATTCCTACCTTAACAGAATCATTAGCTATCCTCAAAAATGTTGACAAATTTCTTTACTTTGATGTCAAGCCTCACTGCGAGTGGTCTGATGCAGAGGTTGCGGATTTTGTCAATACTTTGAAGGGCGAAGAAATCCAACACAAATGCGTTATTACTTCCTTTAACGATGGATTTCTGGAACAAGTGCGGCGGCTATCGGGCGATTTGGCGATCGGACACATTGTTGCTAATCTAGAAGCGTACAAAACTCAATTTGCTCAAGCTGTGGCGCATCGGGATAATTTGATTAGCAGTCTGTATCGCGTGTTGCTGGAAAACCCCGCGCTAATTCAAGAAAGCCGGAGTCAGGGAGTTGACATTGTGGCCTGGACGGTGGACGATCGAGCCGATATGCAAAAGTTAATTGATTTAGGTATAACGCGGATAGTCACTAATTGTTTGATATGATATTTTTAACCGAAGATAAACGCAGATAATAGATGAATTACTTTCGCAAAAGCATCCACGAAATGTCTGGCTATGTGCCGGGGGAACAGCCACCGCCAGGCACAAAAATTATTAAACTAAATTCTAATGAAAATCCCTATCCACCTTCTCCAAAAGCCTTAAAAGTGCTTCAGGAAATAGACGGAGAAATGCTGCGGCGCTATCCAGATCCAACTGGCAAAAGTTTCCGCATTGCTGCTAGTCAAGTTTTTGGAGTTGCTGACGATTGGATTGTTGTAGGGAACGGCAGCGACGATTTATTAAATTTGATAGTGCGCGCTGTGGGCGAATCTGGGAAACAGATTGTTTGTCCGGCGCCAACTTATGTATTGTACCGCACTTTGGCACAAATTCAAGATGCAGAATTTGTTGAAGTTCCTTATCCCGACGACTACAAGTTACCAGTCGATTTGTTAATAGCAGCCAGAGGGGCAGTAACCTTTGTAGCCTCGCCCAACAGTCCATCGGGAACAGCCATATCTGTTACCGATTTGGATAAACTGGCTAAAGAGTTATCGGGCATTCTTGTCATCGACGAAGCTTATGTAGATTTCGCAGAAGAAAATGCTTTGGAATTGACAAAAAAGTACAGTAATGTTATTGTTTTGAGGACGCTTTCAAAAGGTTATTCCCTGGCAGGATTGAGGCTGGGTTTTGGCATAGCAAATCCGGCGCTGCTGGCAGAATTAAATAAAATCAAAGACAGCTATAATGTGGATGCTTTAGCCTATGCAGTGGGGGCGGCTGCGATCGCAGATCAAGACCACAAAATAGCTAACGCCGAAAAGATTAAGGCTTCCAGAGCAAAACTAGCCGTTAGCTTCCAGGAATTAGGCTTTGACGTTTGGCCCTCGCAAACCAACTTTTTGTTAGTTAGGCCACCAAACGGCGATGCAGAAAGAATTTATCAAACACTGAAAGTACGGGGAATATTGATTCGATACTTCAATCAGCCTCGATTAGAAGACAAATTGCGGATTAGTGTAGGTACGGAGGAACAGAATCAAATCTTAGTTAAAACTTTGAAAGAAATTCTCTAAATAACGATCGCACTAAAATTAGTTTCTAGTGATGACTTTAGTCCGATGATTTTTATTCGGACTTGTATTCCTCACTACACACAGCTTGATTACGGATAATTATTAGGATTATCAATAGCCAACCCTGCCGACTGAGCAATATCCAGCAATCTGTTGTCCGCCGAAACAAAAACCACTTGAGTATCTGGCACGGAAACGAGACTAGATTGAACGCGCAACGCTGACGCTAATTGCACAGCATCATAAGCCCGCAGCGGGTTTTGCATCACCAGTGCGCCCGCTGTTTCTATCAAAGTGCGATCGACATCTATGACTCGGTATTCATTTTCAAAATCCTCCCTAACTTTTTGCACAATTAAATCAAAACGCTCCGCAGACAAACTTCCATCCCGAAGACGGCGTGCAAAAGCGCTGTGTACCTCCACCCAAGTAATCTGGCTAATAGCTAAATGGTTATCTGTAGCAGGATCGGTAATCGATAAAATCCAGTCACTGCCTATTTCACGCACGTATCGTTTGACTAAAGCGCTAGTATCCAGAAAATAAGCATTTACCACGGGCCGCGATCCTCGATAACGATTTCTGAGATAGGCTTACCTGGTAGCGGTTCCATTTTTTGCATCAATTCGCGCCACTGCTGCGCGCGCTTGATTAATTCTGCTCGATCGAGCTTACCCTGTTTCTTTGGCAAACGCACCAATCCTCGTACATCCATCAACTTAATCGCCTTTTCGCGATCGCCCTTGAGTTCTTCCTGCGAAACTTCCGCTACAATTGTGATTTGCACAGTTTCCCCATCATTCAATGACAAAGGACTCAGGGGACGCAAAACCCCGTTTTCGTAGATAGCAGTAATAGTTTCTGGCATAATTAGCCTCTTAATTAAATGCTTTGACTTATTGTACTTTTTTTAATTACTTCGTTGCCACCACAGCCAAATTCCAAGCCAAGCGCTTCATCAAAGGCAACTTCTTCAAAAACCCATCCAACCCTTCCAATCGAGAGTATTCCGGTTTCAATCTCTCTTGTTCAATGATAATCTTTTTCCAATAACGCTCCTCATTCGGATGCACTTTTTCTATTAAATAAAAGCGCAAAAAAATCCACAGCGATGTCAGCCAAAACGTATCGTAAGCCGTCTCCGAGAACAAAGATTGAACAAGTTTCACAATATTAATATCCAAAGGAGTTTCATCCTCCGTCCGCACCTCAGTCGCCATCCTGCGGTAAACATTAATCACCGGATTGTGCTTCATCGGGTCCCAAAAACAAGCTTTTCCCCCAGGCTTTAGCACGCGGTGCATTTCGCGAATTGCCTTTTCTGGTTCCGGCAAATGGTGCAGCAAATTAGAAGCGTAAACAATATCAAAACAGTTGTCCGGGAAATCCAGCGCCATTGCATTCACCGTGCACCCCTCTATTTTGACGCCGTTTTTCTCTGCCAATTTCAGAGCAACGTCTACCATGCCCTGGGAATAGTCGGCAGCCACACAATCTGCGCCTTTTTTAGCAAAATAAACACTATTTTCTCCCGCGCCGCAGCCTAAATCTAACAGGCGTTTACCCGTAATATCGCCCATTTGCTGGACGATAAATCTATTTTCTGGGGCGGTGCAAGCTTCAAAGTAATCATTGACTCGAATGCCGTCAATATCGATTGTGGATGCCCAAGCATCGTGGAATTGTCGTTCTTTTTTTAAGGTTTCGTCTTGCATTTTTCAAGAGTTGGTTCTTAGTAAAAAAAATAATTTTAAACCGCAGATGAACCCGGATTAACGCAGATTAATTGAGAGTTATCTGCTTCGATCTGGGTTCGTCTGCGGTTTGTTTCAAGAAAAATGGCTGACAAGAAATTTATCAGCGTTGTGCTTCTGCAACAACTTCATTTCTGATCGGAGTTGGCTGTTCGGAGGATTTTTCAGCGCTATGCTGCAATGCTTGATACAGGCGATTTAAAGCGCTGATGTATGCTTCTGCAGAGGCTACGATAATGTCGGTATTTGCCGAGTGACCGGAAAATACTTTGCCTTCGTGCCGCAAGCGAATTGTTACTTCGCCGATCGCATCTATGCCCGCTGTCACCGACTGTACAGAAAACTCAATCAATTCGTTGGGTACGTTTACCACCCGGTTAATAGCCCTGTAAATCGCATCCACAGGCCCGGTGCCGATCGCAGCATCGGTCAATTCTTCGCCCGCCGGATTCCGCACAGTGACGGTTGCTGTCGGCCGCGATTTGTCACCGCAAGAAACTTGCACCAATTCTAACCGGAACAGTTCCGGTGCTTGGTGCACTTCGTTGTTGGCGATCGCCTCTAAATCCCAATCAGTAATCTCTTTTTTCTTGTCTGCCAAATCTTTAAACTTGACAAAAGCCTTATTTAGCTCATCGTCTGCCATTTCAAAACCCAACTCTTTCAAGCGAGTGTGAAATGCGTGGCGCCCGGATAATTTGCCCAAGACGATTTGATTTTCAGTTAAGCCGATCGACTCAGCGTCCATAATCTCGTATGTCCGCTTATTTTTCAGCACCCCATCTTGGTGAATGCCCGACTCGTGAGCGAAAGCATTTGCTCCCACAATCGCCTTATTTGGCTGCACCAACATCCCCGTCAAATTGGAAACCAAGCGGGAAGTTTTGTAAATTTGGCGCGAGTCAATATTTGTCAGCGGTTCCTCAGAGTCTGCAGGCCGGCCCAAGAACGGATTATAATATTGGCGCCGCACGTAAAGCGCCATTACCAACTCTTCCAGAGCTGCATTTCCCGCCCGTTCGCCAATCCCGTTAATCGTGCATTCTAACTGTCTAGCGCCATTTTTCACAGCTTCCAAAAAGTTAGCAACAGCCAATCCTAAGTCATTGTGACCGTGAACCGAAATAATTGCGCGATCGATATTCGGCACATTTTCCTTAATTCCCCGAATCAAAGCCCCAAATTCGCTCGGAGTCGTGTAGCCGACAGTATCGGGAATATTAACAGTAGTCGCACCGGCTGCGATCGCCCGTTCTAGAACCTGATACAAAAACTCCGGTTCCGATCGACAAGCATCTTCCGGCGAAAACTCCACATCATCTACAAAAGACTTAGCGTAAGCCACCATTTCCGGCACTATTTCCAGAACCTCAGCCCGCGTCTTTTTCAGCTTATACTCCAAGTGAATATCAGACGTAGCCAGAAACGTATGAATTCGCGCATTGGCTGCTGGTTTCAGAGCCTCTGCTGCTGTTTTAATATCCTGCTTTCTCGCCCGTGCTAAACCGCAAATTGTCGGGCCATCTTCCGTGCCAACCGATCGGGCTATTTTTTGGACTGCCTCGAAATCTCCCGTGCTGGTGAAAGGGAAACCCGCTTCAATCACATCCACGCCCAATCTCGCTAACTGGCGAGCTATCGTCAGCTTTTCATCAACATTCAGAGATGCACCCGGAGATTGTTCTCCGTCCCGCAAAGTCGTATCGAAAATAATAATCCGGTCTTGACTTGGTTGAGTTTTCATAGCTCTAAAAAGTGTTTTCCTGATTTTTACTTGTCCGTTTTTCTGGATTTTAGCCTCCAGTCACCAGTCCCCTGTCTCGCGCCAATAACGAATAATTAATAACCCCTAACCCATAACTACTGACTAATGACTGCTGACTAATGACTAATGACTAATAACTAATGACTAATGACTAATAACTAATGATTACTGACTAATAATCCATCTTCTCGATATGTTCCCTAATTTCATTTAGGTCTATATACCTATCTGTAGCATTTCTTAACTCTCTAGCAATCATTCCTTCGGTTGATACCACAGTAATATGAGTATTTTTCGAGCGGAGCAGCTCGATCGCCCGCTCAAAATCCCCATCCCCGCTAAACAGCACAACTTGGTCGTATTGATCCACGGTATTAAACATATCAACCACAATTTCTATGTCTAAATTAGCCTTTTGAGAATATCTCCCCGAAGCATCGTCGTAATATTCCTTAAGAATTTTAGTGCGAACCGTGTAACCTAGACTGATCAAAGCATCTCGAAATCCCCTTTGATCTTGGGGGTCTTTCAAACCCGTATACCAGAAAGCATTGATCAAGATGACATTCGGCTGCGAAGTTTTGAAATATTCGAGCACCCTGCGAGGATCAAAAAACCAGCCGTTCTTTTGTTGAGCGTAGAACATATTGTTCCCGTCCACAAAAATAGAAAGGCGGTTCATTAAGTTTGTCATAGAAACTTAGACCTAATAATTGTAGAAAGAAGTTAATCTAAATATCACATTTTAGCAACATGGAGCTAACTGAGGCAATAGATTAAACTTCAGAAAACTCCATCTCCCCAGTATTTCATATTTTCGGCTCTACCGCCAGAGGGTTCTTTTAAGCCTGCTTGCATTTGAGCGAGGTGCCCTCAAAAAATATACGCCTAGTAACTCAATACCGGCTGCCGTGTCAAGGTTAATGGCGCCTTCAAACTACCGCGCCCACCGCCCTACCGCCAAGCAGGCATACCGAAGCGCATAGCAGTAGATTTTGCTCCCCTGATTTCATAGCGCAGACTACCTCCGCTCAAGCCTTTTTGCTTTCAAGAGCCCAGCGAGCTAACTCTGTCCGGTTGTGCAGACCTGTTTTGCCCAGCATATTGCTGACATGGCTTTCGATAGTCCGCTGGCTGACATTCATCACGTCTGCGATCTGGCGGTTTGCCATACCCTGCGCTAGCAACTGTACCACCTTTAACTCAGTGGGAGTCAATTCGACATTGCGGCGGGCCTTAATTTTTGGGCCACTCTCCATACCGGGATTTGAGTGGCGAATCAAGCGGGATGCTGCTTTGAGAGAAGATTCCACTTGGGCTACCAGTTCTTCTGGTTCAAAAGGCTTGACTATATAAACGTCAGCCCCAGTGCTCAAGCCTTTTACTCGGTCTGAACTTTGACCTTTGGCGGACAAGAAAAGAACCGGAATCCAGTTAGTGCGAGGGTCTTCTCTGATGTGTTTGACTAAAGTGTAGCCGTCCATTTCCGGCATCATCACATCGCAGATAATCAAGTCGGGAACTTCTTGTTCTAGTTTTTCCAGAGCGTCTCTGCCGTTTTCTGCTGTAATGACGTTGTAACCCCGAAACTCCAAGTAGTCCTTGACGAGCAAGATCAAGTTGGGGTCGTCGTCAACCAGCATCAGCCGTTTTTGCTCTCCTGAATTATTGTCCTTTGTCATGTTTATTCCCGCTAAAGTATCCCGCACGCTTCCTTGTTTTCACTTCTGTTTTTTCCGTCAGTCCCCCGCCACCCGGCTGGGGGTGGAGGACCACGATCGACTGAAGGGATTGCGGTGAGGGAAAGCGGGGCGGGTATTACCGCTTTCCAACCTATAATTGAGGGCTGTTCGTGAGTGTCTTACGACCTGCAACGCAGCCCAAACCTGTAATGGACGATCACCCTGTCAAGATCAGCCTTGATTGATTGGAGACTCCGTAACAGAGCCCAAGTTAAATATTTAATCTCGATCGGTTCAATTTCAGGTTAATGCCCCGGTTTTAAATGGTACTTCTGATATAGAGAAATTTAAGCAGACTCCCTACTTACGTATTTAACTGTTTCTAGTGTAGTTTGGCAACCTGCTGAGTGTCTGCCACTGAGAAATTTTTGCACAAAATTTCACAGTTCCTCCGATCGATTTTTTTTACTGTACCTTTTGAGAAACACAAGGAACACGGGAAGCCGCACAAGGAAGACAAGAACCTAACTACAGTTTTATTGAACTGTAGCAGGTGCGATCGCCCGGACGCCAAAGTGTCTCAAATTCTCACCCTTAACCTTAAATTTAACACTTTACCTATAACCCTGTACTTTAAACAGCGCTACACTTAAATGTTTGGCTCCGCCTCACGAGGCACAGGCAAAGGATGAGTCAAGAAAGCGTATTCTTGAACTACCTTTGAGTTTAGGAGATGTTCCTGAATAATTCTCTCAATGACGGGTGGAGTAACGTCGCGATACCACACTCCGTCTGGATAGACTACCATAATCGGACCAGACGCGCATACTCGCAGGCAATTGGCTTTCGTGCGAAAGACGCAGGTTGGTCGAGTGGCACTTGGCTTGTCCAACCCCAATTCTTGCAAGCGTTTTTTTAAGTAATTCCACGCCTCCAGACTGGTTTGCCGATCGCAGCACTTGGGCACGGTTTGGTCGGCACAAATAAAAATATGCCGCTCGATTTGAGCGATTCCCAGGCTTTGGACGCAAGCGCTCAAGCCTTGGCTGCAAGATTCCTCGTTATTTTCTGTCATTGTCTTCATCAATCAAAAGTAATTGGTTAGCGGTCTAAAGTCATCACCACAGCCCCCACTCCCACCTCTCCTTGGCTCCAACTCATGCTCGGTTCGGGAACCCGTACTGACAACTAAGTTGCGATCGACCCTGACTAAAGCTAAATTAGCACTCAGGAGTCGAGAGTGCTAATATGTCAGTTGTAAGTAGTCCGCTGTTGCTTTCATCGTGACCCCTGACGACTGACTCACGACAATCTGTAATCTGGAGATTTATTTATGGCAGCAGTATCACTGAGTGTTTCTACCGTTAAACCGTTAGGCGAGCGCGTGTTCGTAAAAGTAAGCGCTAGCGAAGAAAAAACCGCCGGCGGCATCCTTCTGCCCGACACAGCGAAAGAAAAGCCCCAAGTAGGCGAAGTCGCGGCCGTGGGCCCTGGCAAGCGCAATGACGACGGCAGCCGCACTGAAATGGAAGTCAAAGTCGGCGACAAAGTTCTCTACTCGAAATACGCCGGCACCGACATCAAACTCGGCACAGACGAATACGTCTTGCTTGCAGAAAAAGACATTCTGGCGATCGTTAACTAATTAATTATTAGTCATCAGTCCTTAGTCATCAGTCATTAGTTTAAAGCGAACGCCGCCAAACAACTAATGACACGGGACAAATGACTAAAATCCATAATCCCCAATCCAAAATCTCAAACCCTCTCATCCCCAAAAACTATGGCTAAGCGTATCATCTACAACGAAAATGCACGTCGCGCCCTCGAACGCGGTATGGACATTTTGGCCGAAGCAGTGGCCGTAACCCTCGGCCCCAAAGGTCGTAACGTGGTTCTCGAAAAGAAATTCGGAGCTCCTCAGATCGTCAATGACGGTGTTACCATCGCCAAAGAAATCGAACTAGAAGACCACGTAGAAAATACAGGCGTTGCCCTGATCCGTCAAGCAGCTTCCAAAACCAACGACGCAGCAGGCGACGGTACCACAACTGCTACCGTTTTGGCTCACGCAATGGTCAAAGAAGGTCTGCGTAACGTAGCAGCCGGCGCAAATGCGATCGCCCTCAAGCGCGGTGTTGACAAAGCAACCACGTTTTTGGTAGAAAAAATTGCCGAACACGCCAAACAAGTAGAAGATTCCAAAGCCATCGCTCAAGTCGGCTCCATCTCTGCTGGTAACGACGATGAAGTCGGTCAAATGATTGCCAACGCAATGGACAAGGTGGGTAAAGAAGGCGTGATTTCCCTGGAAGAAGGGAAGTCTATGACCACCGAATTGGAAATCACCGAAGGGATGCGCTTCGACAAAGGCTACATTTCTCCCTACTTCGTCACCGACACTGAGCGGATGGAAGCGATTCTAGAAGAACCCTTCATCTTGCTGACAGACAAGAAAATCGCTCTGGTACAAGATTTAGTACCTGTGCTCGAACAAGTAGCTCGTTCCGGCCGCCCGCTGTTGATCATTGCAGAAGACATTGAGAAAGAAGCTTTAGCTACCCTCGTTGTCAACAAACTGCGCGGTGTGTTGAACGTGACTGCTGTTAAAGCACCTGGTTTTGGCGATCGACGCAAAGCCATGTTAGAAGATATCGCCGTATTGACCGGCGGTCAACTAATCACCGAAGACGCCGGTTTGAAACTGGAAAATACCAAGCTCGACATGATCGGCAAAGCCCGCCGCATCACCATCACCAAAGACAGCACCACAATTGTTGCCGAAGGTAACGAAGCCGCCGTTAAGTCCCGCTGCGAACAAATTCGCCGTCAAATGGACGAAACCGAGTCTTCCTACGACAAAGAGAAACTGCAAGAACGTTTGGCCAAATTGGCTGGCGGCGTCGCAGTGATCAAAGTCGGCGCGGCTACCGAAACAGAAATGAAGGATCGCAAACTGCGTCTTGAAGATGCGATCAACGCAACCAAAGCTGCTGTCGAAGAAGGAATTGTTCCTGGTGGCGGTACAACTTTGGCTCACCTGACTCCTCAATTGGAAGAGTGGGCTAATGGCAGTCTGACTGGCGAAGAGTTGACCGGTGCATTGATTGTGGCACGGGCTCTGGCTGCTCCTCTGAAGCGGATTGCTGAAAATGCTGGTTTGAATGGTGCTGTGATTGCTGAGCGCGTCAAAGAAAAGCCGTTCAACGTCGGTTTCAACGCAGCGACAAATGAGTTTGTCGATATGTTTGAAGCTGGTATCGTTGACCCTGCGAAGGTAACTCGTTCTGCTCTGCAAAATGCCGCATCTATTGCGGGCATGGTGCTGACAACCGAGTGCATCGTCGTTGACAAGCCTGAACCGAAGGATGGCGCTGCTGCTGCTGGCGCTGGCGGCGGCATGGGCGGCGGCGACTTCGATTACTAATTACTCGATCGTTTGATGGGGCGGGCTTTAGGGCCCGCCTTTTTAATAGACAAAATTGCTGTTTCCTGATGGTGACAGCAATTTTTTTTTTTGGCTGACTAAACTGCTCTACCAGTGTAATAATACTGCTCTAACAGTATAATAATACTGCTCTACTGGTATAATGAACACAGTGATTACCAGTCAAGCAATTAAATTGCAAGAGGTCAGGCCAATGTCAGCCACCATCACAATTAGCCCTAGCGAAATTCGGCAGATATTTCAGCCCCGCACGTCCAGCGCTTCAAGATTTTGGGAATTGGCTCAAAAAGCAAACAATTTAGCTGTAATAATTGAAGACCGTTGGGAAAAAATTCCTGCTGAAACGCAAGAATTACTCAAAGTTTTTGCCTATGCTTTTATTGAACCCCCCCAAGGAATTAAAGAGAGGTTGCTTAAATTTGTGGGGCTTTTTTCTTTGGCTATCGCTTTACCTTGGATGGTACTTAAAGGTGAACTAGATAGTTTTGTAGCTTATATAAACGCCTTTAATAGACTTATTAATGCGATTTTGAGTGGAGTAGAACGGGAAGATATTGCTTATCAAAAAGCACTATCTGAAGCCCTGGAACAGACTTTTGCCGAGTTAGGAACTAGCGAGGCGATGACGGCGGAGGAGGCCTGTGAACGGATCAGAGCAATTTCATATCAAGCTCTCGAATAACTTTGATAGAACTCAGCAAAAACTAATTCGCGATCACTATCGTAAAAATCAGGCAGGATTAGTAAAATTTATCGAATTAATCCAAAAATTTACCAAATTTTTGAGTATTGACCCCCGTCCCCGTCCACCGTTGGGACATTTAGAGCCTTGGCCTCAAGGCTCTAGCCGTGATGGATTAGAATTCTGGAAGCTGGAGTTTAAAATGCCTCAGCTTCGCGGAGCCGCTGAACAAGGGCGACTTATATATTTGTTAGATATTAGAAAAAAAGAAGTTGTGTTGGTGTGGATTTACACGCACGCAGAATTCGAGAAACGACCACCAGATAAGAATCTAAAGCGTTTATTGCTCGAAATTATGGAGAATTATGAAGTTTCAGATGAAAGTAAAAATTTAGACGACAGTGGAGACGGTGAAACTGGAGAGGACAAAGTTGGAGAAAATAAATCAAATGACAGTCAAGGTACATAATCAAAATGTGGCTTTTATTACCTTTGAATAACCAGGCACACCAATTATGAAACTTTACCACACTTCCATTTCCGCCAACTCCCGCCGCGTGTGGATCGCCCTCTTAGAAAAAAACCTCGACTTTGAATTAGTAGAAATTCACTTGGACGGCGATCACTTGCAGCCAGACTTTATCGCAATGAATCCTTTTCATCGCATCCCTGTTTTAGTCGATGATGACTTCACCGTCGTCGAGTCTCTAGCAATTCTTGACTATCTAGAAGCGAAGTATCCAGAACCGGCAATGCTGCCGAAAGCTCCGCAAGATTTGGCAGTTGTGAAAATGGTAGAATTGGTCACGGTTAACGAACTTGCGCCGACACTTTACCCCCTAAGCAGTGAAAAAATGGGATGGGGAATTCCCCAAGCGCAGGAAATCGCAAAGGCTAAGGAAAAAGTCGATACTGTGCTGAAATTCTTTGAAGGCTTGTTGGACGATCGCCCTTTTTTCGCTAGCAACAGTGTCACGTTGGCCGAGTGCGTTGCCGGCACCGTCGTGCCCTTGCTATCTTGGGTTGATGTGTCCCTAGACGGCTATCCTAAAATTCAAGCTTGGTGCGATCGACTGCTTGCCCGTCCCTCATGGCAGCAAACTCAATTCACCGAGGCAGATTTGGCGGCTTTCGCATCTCGGAGACAAAAGTTTCTCGCACAATCTGAAGCCTCATGAACCAATCAATTGTCAAGCGATCGCTCTTTTTCCTAGCTGTTTTCGCCTGCATCCAAATTCCCATTGCAGCAATGGGGCAGCCCGCCGCCCGATCGAACTACGAAGCAATTAACGCTAAACAGTTCCTTGCCAGTCGCAAAATTACCGTCTCCAAGCCCAAAGATATCGCCACAAAACTCTTTATTCTCGGTGAAGAATCTGAAGGCCGAAAAAGCGACCAAATTTCGGTTGAATATCCCACGCGAGAAACAGCAGTAATTGTACATACAGTCATCGGTTTAGCTGACGATTCTGTTGCCGGAATGCGACACCGCATCGAACTCCGACTCAGGCAAAATAAGTGGGAAATTGTCTGGATTGGCCGACAATCGAAGTGTCAACCAAATCGCGGACACCAAGATTGGGCAAGCGGCCGCTGTCAGTAGAAAGGTCGATCGGCTTTTTGCTTAAATTCATTCATCCCGCGTGCGTTGCCAGGAACCAAGCTAGGACTTGACGCCATTCACGAAAAAAAGAAGCTGATAAAGATTGGCTACCGCTGCTTCCCGATAGAAATAAGTTATTGATTCGTAAGTCCCAGAAGCAGTCTGGTTCGGCGTTGTTCCCTGGCTGCGCGACCATCTTAAAACTATTTTTGGTGTCGATCGCTCTTTTAGTCAAAAAGAGCGATCGAACTCACAAGTTTACTTACACATGATCAAATTTCCAGCCGAGATGAATCCGGCCACAGGGGCTGAAATCTCAACCCAATTGCGGTCTTCTCCATTCCTATCTTTCACTAACTGGAAATTCGGCACAAGCGTTACTTGACCGTTAGCCGCTACACCACCTTTAACCGCAGCAGTCCTTGAAGGCTCAGTGCGGATAGCTAGACCCCTCGGCGCTACGCGAGGTTCTACTTGCCGACACAGACTTACTGGGCCCGTTGCTGGTGCTGGTGCTGGTGCTGGCGCTGGTGCGGGTGCAGGCGCTGGTGCGGGTGCAGGCGCTGGTGCGGGTGCTGGTGCTGGCGCGGGTGCGGGTGCTGGTGCTGGCGCTGGTGCTGGCGCTGGTGCTGGCGCTGGTGCGGGTGCTGGTGCTGGCGCGGGTGCTGGCGCGGGTGCGGGCGCTGGTGCTGGTGCGGGCGCTGGTGTTGCTGCTGGTGCTGGTGCTGGTGCTGGCGCTGGTGCTGGTGCAGGCGCGGGTGCTGGTGCCGGTGCGGGACTTGGGGAAGGAGTTTGACTAATGGTGCACGAACCTAAATTACTTTCGTCGTTGGGATATCCGCTAGCCACATACCCTGTGACGGGAGCGGTAATTTGAATCCAAAGGCGACCGTCGGAGGCTTTAACAGAACTAGCCCCTTGGGACAGCATTACCTGAGTATTAAGTGGTACCCCGCCAACTCTAGGGGATTTGGGGTCTGGGTTCTGGCGAACGGTCAAACCTTCTTTGGGAGTGACTTTACGGCAAAGGTTGCCAGCCTGGGCTATTTGAAACGTGGCGCTATCTTCAAAGGAAATATTTTCAGCATCTGGACTGACAGGGGATGTTGATGGGGCGGCAACACCGATGGCATTCGCCTGCAAACTTCCGGCTACGATCGCGATCGCGCCCAGCAATGCAGCGGGTTTATTCCAGCAATTCAAGTTTTTCATCCGTTCAACTCCTCACTTAACCACAATCATTATCTTAATTGCACGTCAATATAGCAAAAAAATCTATTTGTCTTCCACAAAAAAGCTTTATATAACTTTTTTATGACCGCAAGTCAAGTTGTATTTATATTATTTAATGTTTGGTGAGTTGAGCGAAGACAAATAAAGCTGCTACGCCGATAAATGACTCATTATGGCAGAGCGGGGGAGAGAGAAGGCGAGAGTGTCCGAGTCGGCGAATGGGAGAGCGGGAAAGCCAACAGTTAACAGTCAACAGTCAACAGTCAACAGTTAACTGTTTGCTAGGAATCCAAGTCCTGTGTTGTCCGTCAATATCTTGTCAGGTGTTCGTTAAACCATTTTAGCTCTCAGTTGTTGCAGTTGAGTAATATGGGTGGGGCTACATTTCAGGTGAATTCTTGGCAGATTCGAGACCCAGATGGTGCTTGAGATGCTGCCAGATTCTGAGTGACAGGCGATTGGCGCGATCGACCCCATCGTCGTACTGGGGTGTCGGAAGCCGGATACAGTTCTTCGATCTCCACTGTCGATCGTACCTTACTTAAACAAGACTTACGCACTCAAGGGCGTTAAATCAAGGGTTTGAGATTGCTTCACTACATCTTCGGAGAGAAAATCATAGTACGTGCGTCAGTCCTCTTAAAATTGTGGCAAACAGCACCAATCGCTAACCTTGACCCGATGGCGGGCGTCAATTTGATAAAATCTTCCAAAACGGAAACTTATCGGCTTGAGACACAGTTGTGTTTTTGTGGCTAAAGCCACCCCGCCATCAGCGACAGTTGCTGTAGCTGTTTGCAAACGCTTTTGTTCCTGTGGAGACAACCAGCACAAAACCTCCGAACAAAACCAGCCCGATCAAATCAGAAACCCAATATTTGCGCCAATTCTGATTTAATTATATTGCTATAGCAACAGCGCTCGATGTTTATGAGGTTTTCAATTGCTCAAACTAATGCGGTAGATTCCTTCGGAATGGGAGCCTATTAATGATAGGAAACATCTTTTTTGGGAATGGCGATCGGGATTAGCGCACGCACAAGGAGAGGAAAATCCCAACTAATCTCTTCCCTTCTTCCTTCTTTCCCAAATAACTAAAGCCTTCTCTCTTCGAGAGTTAAAGCTTTCTTCCTTCTGCTATATAATGACCCAAGCGTTAAATATTTTTGCAGTGACAAAAACTACTAACAAAAAAGACGGCAAATCCTCTAAGTATCCCTTTGACGGTCTATCTTTAGACGATCGCAATCCAGACTTCATTAAGCTTCTGTTGCCAATCTGGGAATGGCTGTACCGCTACTATTTTCGCGTACAAAGCGACGGTTGGCACAACGTACCCGCGAGCGGAAAAATGCTTGTTGTCGGTTCTCACAACGGGGGACTCGCCGCTCCCGATATGTTTATGTTCCTATACGAATGGTTCCGCAGGTACGGCACGGAACGCTTGGCCTACGGATTGATGCACCCCACGGTATGGAAGGTTTCCCCAGAGATTGCTAGTATGGGGGTTGAGTGTGGTGCCCTCCAGGCACATCCAAAAATGGCGATCGCAGCTTTGCGGAAAAATGCCGCAGTTCTTGTCTATCCGGGCGGCGCCCAAGATGTTTTTCGACCCCACCACTTGCGCGATCAAATATACTTTGCGGGACGCAAGGGATTTATCAAATTAGCATTGCGAGAAGAAGTGCCAATTATACCAATTATATCGCACGGTGCCCACGATACTTTGATAGTTTTGGCAGATTTGTACGAAGAAGCAAAGCAATTGCATGAATTGGGGATGCCGTGGCTATTTGGCATCGATCCAGTGGTATTGCCGGTGTATTTGGGATTGCCTTGGGGATTGAGTATTGGGCCTTTGCCCAACCTACCTTTACCCGTGCAAATTCGGACTCGCGTGTGCGAACCGATTGTATTTGAGAGGTATGGTTCGGAGGCTGCGCGCGATCGCGATTATGTTGATGCTTGTTTCGAGCGAGTTACCACCCAAATGCAACAACAATTAGATTGTTTGGCTGGCAAGTGACAATTGCACAAGTCTAGATTATTCTAGGTGGCAGAAACCGATTTTTTTACGACAATATAGCGTGAAGCGCGAGGGATATGGGGAAACAACCCGGTTTCTTGAGTCCTGTGGGTAAGTCGTGACTACAAACATTTTTTGAAATCAATCCATTAGATTTATTTCAAAAACCGACAATTGCGGTACTAAATCGGATTTTACCCATCTTAATTACGTGAAATACGCGGCAACCGCAGTCGCAAAAGTCACGCTTTTTATCATCCCGGTTCCAGGGAACATCATATCAGGTTAAATCAACGCAGATGAATAGGATTTCATCTGCGTTTATCTTCCTTCCTCGGCGGTGAAAAAATAGAATGGGCAAAACTAACCTGATTATGTATAAACTCTTGATATTAATTCTGCCTTCTGCCGAACGGTGACTAATTGCCCGATCGCCTTCAGCGCAATACTGGGATGAAAAAGTACAGCCGGCGACTCAATCATGTGCAGAACTTCCAAAAATGCTTGACAAACTTTAGCATCTCCGACCAGCACTTTTAACACCAGATCCATGTAATCAATTGTCAGCCGCGTAGCGAGGTTTAGTTTTGCACCTTCACTTCCCCGATAGCGGGAATCCTGACTGATGGCAAACGTCCAAGGAATAGTGTGTAATTTTGCTAGTTTTTCTTGAAATTGTCGCCCAAAGCCTGTTAAATCGCCTTCTGGATACCGCTCTCTTTGCTTTTGCAAACATCCATCTAGCATCTGAGCATCGAGTGCAGCAACCGTCATTCCCTGGCCATAAACCGGGTTGAAAGCGCAAACTGCATGACCGATAATTATTAAGTTTTCAGGGTAACGACGGAGGCGATCGTAGTGGCGTAAACGGTTTTCTGTACCTCGATAGCTATAAATAGGTGTTATTGCTTCTGCATCTTTAATCGCATGATAAATTGTCGGGGTTGGCAGACTGCGGGCAAATTCTAGAAAACCTGCTTCGTCTGTGGGGGGATAATCGCGATCGCCCCCAGCGACACTCACCAGCCAGCGATTACCTTCGATCGGGAAAATTGCACCGCCACGGGTGCGAAATGGCGGTGCGGTTGACACAAATACTGGCACAGTGTCTGACAATTTACCGCTGCATTTATAGATGCGGCTGGCATAGCCGACAAAAGCATTGATAACGGTTTCTTGTGGAGGTTCATAGCCCAAACTTTTCAACCATTGAGGTGTTTTGGAAACTTTGCCACCAGCATCGACTACTAAATCTGCATACAAATTCTCTGCATGGATGTTACCAGGGTTGTGGCGATCGCGAAAACGCACCGATATGCCAGCAATCTTCGCGCGCGAGGCATTCGCCAGAAACCCCGTTACTTTACATCCTTCGAGGAAATGCACGTTAGTATTTTCAGCCAAGCGGTGGCGAATTTGCCAATCAAGTAAATCCCGACTGAACATAATCAAATCATTTAGATCCGGGCTAAATTGCGGGGCCCAACCCGCCGGACTAAACCACCCGATCGACCTCGGATCTAAACTAGGAGCACCAGCAGCTATCCTGACGGGGTGACAATGCGGCTGAAACCTTTATGGGTAGAGCGTTAAGGCTCCTGAACCTCCAAAAAGATATCAGCGATTATTCCTGGGCTTATTGACAATTATGATATTAGCGATCGCCGCCCCTCCTTATTCTCCGTTATCTACCCCCGAAAAAGTCGCGATCGCACGCATATATCTTTTTGGAAACCGATCAACTCAAACCCTTGCCTAATATGTCTTTCAACTTGCTTGTCACCCCGTCAGGCAGCTATCAGTTCGTTTTCCCAGCCGGGAAACAACTGTTCTAGGATGATTTTCCCGCGATTTAAAAGGATGTGAAGGTGACAGGATTGAGGAATACCGGGGCGAGGCGCGGGTTTTTCAGGAAAAAAATCTCGTTCAACAATACTAACTCGGTCGAAGTGTTTTGCTAATACTCTAGAGGCCAACAGTCCTGCTAAACTGCTGCCAATAATAATTGCATGACTTTCTCGCTGCACGATCGAATTCCTTGAAAGCTAATTTGCTATGGCATTGGTTGATGAATAGGGAACAATTTGTCTGGGCTTCTGTGCCGACTCTTAATATCGCTCTACCAAAGATTTTCCTGTGCGATAGTTTTAACCCGACTTACCATTACTACCATCTATCTCGGAGGCGCCGCAGCGCACCTTACTCATAACTGAGAACTAACAACTTCACAACTGCCAATTTACATAGCACAAATATTCCTAAAGTGACAGCCCGCCGCAGACATATTTCTACACTTCCAACTGTAGGGGGATGCTTTAGCTCGTCAATAAGGCGATGCTTGCCATTGGGGGCATGAGTCTAAAACTATACATTGGTTAACTTGCGCCAATGAGCGCGCGCACCCACTGCTTAACGAGGAATATACTATGTATCAAAATTTGCCAATAAATCCACAACTGTATAACATCGGGTTCTGGCTGGCTCAAGTGCCAGTACAGCAGACTACTACAAACACAGCAGAAGACGCAGCACTCCTCTATTCCGGGCCGCAATTTTTTATCGCCTTAATAGCTGGAGTCGTACTAGCCTGCGCTTTCCAACTCTTGCTAACAAATTTATCAGTAGCTGCGGGTCTTTCGTACATGGGACAATCCCACGACGACGGCCACCACTCGGATAGCGACAGCCCCCCAGTCCGCCACATCGGCCGAAAGGTAGGTACTTGGACGTTAATCACCGTCACCGTTGCCCTATTCTTTGCTTGCTTGCTAGCAGTTAAGCTTAGCTTGATTAGCAGTCCCGGTTTAGGTGCGATCGTCGGTTTAGTAGTTTGGGCAGCCTATTTCTCAATGCTGGTTTGGGTGAGTTCCACCACCGTCGGTTCCTTGATTGGTTCCGTCGTCAACACCGCCACATCAGGCTTTCAAGCCATTGTCGGCACCGCAGCCTCGGCCATCGGCGCAAAAGCAGCCAGCAACCAAGTAGTCGCCACCGCCAAAGCAGCAGCAGCAGCAGTGGGCCATGAACTCGGTAGCGCGATCGACCCCACAAGCTTGCGCGAAAACGTCGAAGACTACATCCAAAGTCTTAAGCCGCCAGAATTAGACATCAAAGGGATGCGTAGCGAGTTTGAAAAATTGCTCAACGATCCGCAACTAAAAACCATTGCATCCGAAAATTTGCCGAATCTCGATCGGCAAACTCTCGTAGATTTAGTAAGTTCGCGATCGGACTTATCAAAACGCGACGTAAACCGGATTGTAGACCAACTTCAAGATGCTTGGAAACAAGTAGGAAAACAAGGGCAGCCATCAGACGGCATCGCCCAATTAGTAGACTATCTCAAATCTGCCAAATCGGGAGATTTGGTCTCAGATAAATTGGCAAGTAGGGTAGAAAAAGCCCTCAGCAATCTGGGCGGTCAAAATTCTGAACAAAGCCCGAACATGATGTCCCAAGCAACGACAATGGCAGTCAATGCTTTAATGGGAATAGTATTGGGTCGCACGGATATTTCTGACTTGGATGTGGAAAAAGTAGTCGGTCAGCTCAAAGAAGCTAAAGACAAAGTTACCCAGCAAACTGATAAAATTTCCGCTCAAGTCAAAGGCGAACCCGTAACTTACAGCCCAATTCGTGCGGACGTAGAAAACTACCTACTCAACACTTATTCGTGGCAGATGAACCCCCAAGCCATCGAGCGCGAATTTCGGGACGTTCTCTACGATCCTACAGCCGATCCGGGAACTGTGCGCCGCGAATTAGAAAAACTAAAACAGTCTAATTTTGCCGAAATCCTGGCTAGTAGAGGCGTTTTTACCCAAGACAAAATTAAACAAATTTCCCAGGAATTAGAAGCAATTAGACAGCGCGTTTTACAAACCGTGATCTTTGCCGAGGAGCAAGAAAAATCTCGCGATTTGCAGTGGCGGGTGGAAACTTATTTGAAGCTGACGCCGAAAGAAGAACTGACAGCAGCAGGGATCGGGAGCGAGTTCAAAAAAATCTTAGAGGATTCCGACGCTAGTTACGAACAGTTGCGCGAGCGGCTTTCTCCTTACACCCGCGACAGTTTTGTGCAAATTCTCCGAGGTCGCGAAAACTTCGGATTCCAGGAAGTAGAACAGATTGTTCAAGAGTTGGAAAGGACGCGAGATGTAGTTTTAGCAGATGCGAAAGGTCTGCAAGAAGCAGCGCAAGTCCGACTAGATAACCAGTGGCAAAGAGTGCAAGAATACTTGAAGTCTACGGGCAAAGAAGAACTTAATCCCGAAGGCATCAAGCGCGATTTGAAAACGCTGCTGGATAACCCAGAAGCGGGAATGTGGGCGCTGAGAGCTAGAGCTTCTAGGTTCGATCGCCAAACTTTGGTAAAATTGCTATCTCAGCGGAAAGACCTCAGCGAAGACCAAGTAAATCAGCTTATCGACAGCGCCGAAGAAAATTGGCACGGCGCGGTGCATACGCCGCAAAAGTTAGCCGAAAAAGCTAAGGATCAGTACGACCAAACCACCACCGCCCTTGCAGATTACCTCCGCAATACAGGCAAATCAGAACTCAATCCAGAAGGGATTAAGCGGGATTTGACAAAACTGCTGGAAAATCCCAAAGAAGGAGCTTTAGCACTGCGCGGCCGTCTGTCTCAAGTCGATCGCGATACTTTGGTAAAACTGCTTTCTCAGAGACAAGATTTGAGCGAGGAACAAGTCAATCAAATTATCGACCAAGTACAGGAAACTCTCGGCTCGATTGTGAAAGCGCCGCGCCGTTTGGCAAAACGGGTGCAAAGCCAAGTGCACGATTTTCAGAGTGTTTTAGAAGATTATTTGCGTAATACGGGCAAGGATGAATTAAATCCAGAAGCCATCAAGCGTGACTTGCAACTGCTGCTGCATGACCCGAAAGTCGGCGCTTACAGTTTGGGCGAGCGCTTGTCGCACATCGATCGAGCTACTGTGGTTTCTCTGCTGTCTCAGCGGCCGGATATTTCTGAAGCAGAAGCCAATCGCATTGTCGATGGAATTTTGTCGGTGCGCGATGAGTTCGCAATGCAAATTCAGAAAATACAGGAGGGTATTCAGTCGGTAATTGACGGGATTCTCGGAAAAATTCGAGATTACCTCAATTCGCTCGATCGCCCTGAACTAAATTACGAAGGCATTACGCGGGACGTGCGGAAGTTATTTGACGATCCGCAAGCCGGATTTGATGCTTTGCGCGATCGGCTGGGTCATTTCAATCGCGATACTTTAGTAGCACTAATGAGTTCTCGCGATGACATTTCCGAAGCAGATGCCAACCGCTTAATCGACCAAATTGAAAGAAGCCGCAACAGCGTCTTGCAAAGAGCAGAACGCTTGCAGCAAGAGGCGCAGCTTCGCCTCGAAAGCATCAAACTGCAAGCCGAAAAACAAGCCGAAGAAACCCGGAAAGCTGCAGAAGTTGCCTCTTGGTGGCTGTTTTTCACGGCTCTTACCTCGGCGGCAGCGGCAGCAGGCGCTGGTGCTTTAGCCGTCATCCGATAAAAAAGACTCAAGTTGCGATCGGATTGCAGATAGTGCCTGATATGAGTTTCTACTGATATCAGGCACTTATGTTAGTAAAGGATTTGATCGGGAGTGGGAACGGGTGTATTTAACTTTTTGGTACTGTTTAAGATTATTGGTAAGCCCGCTCCTATCGGTTTTTTGAAAATGGTAAAAGCTGTGAATTTATACATCTTAATTACCAGTTTTGATTCATTCAAAATAGATAAGTGAAAATCTTAATTTGGGGATTTCCTAATTTTCTATTTTATTTGCAGATGTAAACCAAAAGTCGGCGGATATTAATTACCCCTGCTAGAGCAATTTTTTTTCAGTTATGAACGTGGTTCAGGCTTCGACGCTGGATTGGCTTTTCGCTTCATTCCACAACTCCTGCAAGGATTGCTAGAGAACGACAAAAATCAAAAAAGCTGCTGGAATGAGAACCTTTTTGCGCGCAAAACTCGACGCGCCAGTCCGCTGTCGGCTCAATATTTTTTAGGTACAATAATAGTTAGGGTTCTCAACCCAGCACGCCTGTTCTCCCAACCACCCGCCGCCTTGGCTGCATCAGTATCAAACGCGAACTGTTTTGAGTTCGATCGGCGGTTTATTTTGAAGATGCCGATCGTCACGTTATAACTTGTAGGTCATAGGTTGTGCATAATATGGAACTAAAGCTGTGAAAATACTACACTGACTGTGGGGGGCAACATACCGGATACCTTGGAACTACCAAGGGCTTTGCCAAGTCAGCCCAGAAAAGTCCAAACACGCAGGCTTTGCGATCGCCAATGCTAAACAATCTACGTCTCAAACCTCTCCTGGCTAGTTGCCTAGTAGCACCGTGAGGAGGGCGACGCCATGCAACTCCGAAAAAAAACACTATTAATCATCGGTGCAGCGCTGATCAGCCTGATTGTGGTTCTCTATGCCACTGCATCAACTATTTTGCTGCATGATTTTCACAACCTGGAGGCACAGTACGTCCGCCAGGATGTCGCACGGGCTTTGGACGCATTAGATGATGACTTGTCGAATTTAGACACCAGCGCCCAAGATTACGCCGAGTGGGACGATACTTACTCTTTCGTCGAAACACGGAACGAAAATTTTGTCAAGTCAAATTTCGTCGATTCGACATTTATTTACTTGAGACTAAACTTATTGGTGCTGCTTGACTCCAACGGTAAGACGATCTTCAGCAAAGGTTTCGACCTGAAATCCCAAACCGAAATCCCGATTCCCGAAAGCTTAAAACAGCACTTGACCGAGGCGCTACTAGACTCATCGACAGTCGAGGGCGATCGCCGGGCCGCCAAAACAGGCGTCCTCACCCTGCCAGAAGCCAGACTGCTGATTGCCGCCAAGCCCATCTTCAACAGCAACGCCCAAGGCCCGTCGCGGGGGACGCTGATCTTGGGACGCTACCTCGACAGCAGCGAAATCGGTTTGCTTTCAGAACTGACTCACCTGTCAGTGGATTTTAGATTGCCGACTTTAGATTTTAAAGTGGGAGCCGCGAACTACTCCGGACACAGCGCCAAGGCGCTGGCTCGATCGAGGCAGGAGTTGGAAAATGTCAAACTCAAAATTTCCAACCTCAAATCAGTAGAAATTTTAGTCGAGCCACTCAGCGACAGCTTAGTCGCAGGATACGCCCTGATTCGCGACATCCACGGCAACCTAGCACTGCTGCTGCGAGTAGAGACAGATCGCATCATCTACGGCCAAGGTCAGGCTACCTTGGAGCTGTTTACCTTATCAATACTGGCAGTAGGTTTAATATTTAGCGCCATCACCCTGCTGTTGCTAGAAAAATTAGTCTTGGCAAGATTGGCTTCCTTGAGCACTAGCGTCAGCAACATCGCAGCCAACGGCGACCCAAGCTTAAGAGTTCATATGGCGGGAGCAGATGAGCTCGCAAGCTTGGCCGACGCCATCAACCGAATGCTAGAAGCATTGGGCAATTCTCAAGTCGAACGTAATGAAAGCGAAGACCGCTATCGGTTGATGGCCGAAAACTCAACCGACATGATCACCAGACACGACCCCAAGGGCGTGTTTATTTACGTCTCGCCCGCCAGCCGGGCTTTGCTGGGATACGAACCTTCGGAACTCATCGGCCGCGTCCCCAACGATTATTTTCACCCCGACGATTTAGAAACCATTGCCAAAGCTCACTGGAAAGTCCTGGCCCTCCCAGTTACTTACACCGTCAGCTACCGCATCCGCCGCAAAGACGGCAAATACATTTGGTTTGAAACAACCGGCCGCACGATCAGTGATCCCCAAACCGGCGAAGTCCAAGAAATTATCGGCATTTCCCGCGACATCAGCGTGCGGAAGCAAACAGAACAAGAACTGCGAGAAAGCGAAGCTGCAATCAAAGCTTTGTACCAAGTGACTTCGGCTCCCCGTACAGACCCGCTCAACCACCTCTCTACCTTTGATTTGCGCCTCCAAGAACTGCTGGCAATGGGATGTCGGCATTTAGGCCTGTCCGTGGGAATTTTGTCCCGCATTCAAGGCGACAACTATCAAATAATCGCTGTTGAGTGTCCCGACGGGTCGATCGTCAAAGACCAAATTTATGATCTGGAAAAAACTTTCTGCGTAGCTACGGCAATGGCAAAAGAACCGATTTACTTTGAGTCGGTGCGGTTTTCGGGTTTTTCCTTCAACACGGACGATCGAGCCTTCCCCATCGAAGCTTACATGGGCATTCCCGTCACGGTGGCAGGTGAAGTTTACGGCACTCTGTGCTTCTTTTCTCCGACTCCTGTGACAGAACCGTTCCGAGCTGTAGACAGAGAGTTGATGAAACTGATGGCTCAGTGGGTGGGAAGCGAACTCGAACGCCAGCAAACCGACGTAGATTTGGCAAAAGCTCGCGATCAAGCACTGGCGGCTACTAGAGCCAAAAGCGAATTTTTAGCCACCATGAGCCACGAAATTCGCACTCCGATGAATGGAGTCATCGGCATGACTGGTTTGCTGCTGGATACCCCCTTAACTCGCGAACAGCGCGATTTTGTAGAAACTATCCGCAGCAGCGGCGATGCTTTGCTGACGCTGATTAACGATATTCTAGATTTCTCGAAAATTGAGTCGGGCAAATTGGACTTGGAGGAACATCCGTTTGACATCCGCACTTGCATTGAGGAATCTCTAGACTTGGTAGCTGCTAAGGCGGCAGAAAAAAAACTGGAAGTGGGTTACTTGATCGATCGTACAGTACCCGCAACGGCGATCGGCGATAGCACCCGTTTGAGGCAAATTTTAATCAACTTGCTCAGTAATGCTGTTAAATTTACCGACGCTGGAGAAGTGGTGGTTTCGGTGACTGCCAAAAAGATTTCAGTGCCGGCGGCTAACGCTAAAGAACCGCCATTAATTGCTGGCGAACCGGTAGCAATTAACCCAGCATACGAAATACATTTTGCGGTCAGAGATACCGGTATCGGCATTCCGAGCGATCGCATGGATCGGCTATTTAAATCTTTCAGCCAGGTTGATTCTTCAACGAGCCGGCAGTACGGCGGTACCGGATTGGGTTTGGCAATTAGCAAGCGTTTGGCCGAAATGATGGGAGGCCGGATGTGGGTGGAAAGTATGGGTAGTGTCGCGGGCAATCCTCCTGCCGATTTTAGATCATCGGCAGTTTTTGATTTGGGATGGGCAGAATCTTGCGAAATTGCCGAAAAATATGGCTATGGCAAATCTGTACTCAGCAACAAGCCGATCGGCCAAAATACGAAATCCGTTGGCTCTACTTTTTATTTTAGTACGATCGTTTCTGGCTGCAAGAATTCCTTACCAGTTAACTTGAGCAATTCTCAACCTGAATTAAGTGGTAAGCGAGTCTTAATTGTTGATGACAATGCTACCAACCGCAGAATTTTGACTCTCCAAGCTCAGTCTTGGGGAATGGTAGCTAGGGCTTCAGATTCGGCTCGTTTGGCTTTAGATTGGCTGGCTGCTAAAGAGATGTTTGACTTGGCAGTTTTGGATATGCAAATGCCGGAAATGGACGGGTTAGCTTTAGCGGCGCAAATTCGCCGGTATCCTGATTGCGAAAAGTTGCCGTTAGTGATGCTAACTTCGATCGGCAGGCAAGAAATTCACCCCCCTGCTATGGAGATGGATTTTGCTGCTTTTTTGAATAAACCCATCAAACAATCTCAGCTTTACAATGTTTTAATCAATATTTTTGGAGAACAGACAACGGAATTTAAAGGGCAGCGCACTAGCGGGTCTTTCTTGCAAACCATACCCATGCTGGCCGAGGACTTACCCCTGCGGATTCTGTTGGCTGACGATCATTTGGTGAATCAGAAGGTGGCTTTGCAAATTTTACAGCGGATGGGGTATCGCGCGGATGTGGCGGGAAACGGTATCGAAGTGCTCGAAGCTTTGCGCCGCCAGCCTTATGATGTGGTGCTGATGGATGTACAAATGCCGGAAATGGACGGACTGGAAACTACCCGCCGCATCCGGGAGCAATTTTCAGCAGATTTAACTTTAGAAAATCACACGGGAGCATCAGAAGTTTCCGCAACTGATGAGCAATCTAATAATCGAAAATCGAAAATCGAAAATCGAAAATCGACAGAGGAGGAATCTAACAATCGAAAATCGAAAATCGAAAATCGAAAATTGACAGACGAGGAATCTAACAATCGAAAATCGAAAATCGAAAATCGAAAATCGACAAGGCCTTGGATTGTGGCGATGACGGCAAATGCGATGCAGGGCGATCGCGAAGAGTGTATGGCTGCGGGGATGGACGACTATTTGAGCAAGCCGATCGCAATTGAGCAGTTGGTGCGAGCTTTGAGCGCGTGTAAATCTCCATCCAACTCCGCATTCGATGGTCTGCAGCCGATCGTTTGTTTGGATGCCCCGGCGGAACATATCGAAGGAACGAGTGAATTACAAGTGCGATCGAATGTGGCTGTTGCGGGAAATCCACAACTGACAATTTCCAATTCGCACGCAGTCGTCGATGGTGGTGCATCAAATCTCGATCGGGCTTTGGCACAGAGCCACGATTCCCTAAGTGCCAATATTATAGAGGGACTGCGAGAAGTGGAAGCTTTGGACGAGGCGATCGAGATTTACCTCGAAACAGCTCCCGAACTGCTGCGAGGCATCTCTATGGCTCTGTCCAACGCGGATCCGCTGGCTTTGCGGCGATCGGCTCACTCTTTGAAGTCGATTAGCGGTACTCTCGGTGCTTTTCGCTTGTTTGAGCTGTGCGAGGAACTCGAAATCATGGGCCGCATCGGCACAAATGCTAACCAGCCTTTACCCGATCCGGCCTGCGCGCTTTTAGAAGAGGTTGAGGCAGAGTATCAAAGAGTTGAAACGGCATTAAAGATAGAAATGCAGTCTGTTGATTGTTAGCTGTTAGATCGTGTCCGATTTATTTCTGATAAGCTGTTACGCATCTAAATTGTATTTTTGGGCGGGCGGGACGCCCACCCCACAAGAATTTGCTCGAATTTGATTGTCAAATTTAGATGCGCCTCAGCTTAGTGTTTCTGGTTGCATCAGTATTGTTCAAATATCCAAACAGTCAGTTTGCCCGACGGCATAATTTTAGTCAACAGTCAACAGTCAACAATCATATCGAGGAGTGTCACCGGAATTAATATCATTAATTCAAGCCTGCTCCGGGCAAGGCTGTCCATCTGAAGCAACAGTAGACAATCGAAAGTTATCTCACCCACCCCAAGGACGCGAGTGTTAATGATTAATTTATTTTCGAGTTACCAAAACCCAATCGTCCGCTGTTTTGACAATCTCAGCATTCTGCAAACCTAAATGTTTTAAAACTGGTTTTTCTAACAGAAAATAAGGTTGAGGAAGAGATTGCCATTTCTGTTTGAGCGTCGGCGCGTCGGCGACAATAACTTGGCGTTGACTATAAAAATTCAGCGATGGACGGCCCAAGCGGTGAGAAGTAAACACCTGTTGACCGGGCGGAGTTCCTGTGCGGACAATTTCGGCGATCGGCTTAACGGGATAATCCTCCGCCAGTTCCCAAACCCAGTTATCAGAAGCCATCAATACCAACAGCGTCAGGTAAGTTCCCCAAATTAAAACTAATATAAACTGCCGGTCTTTGCGGTGCAGCAACACGGCCGCCATTGTCATTGTCAAAGCTACAAACATCAGCATTAACTGCAAATCTCGCTCTGGAGGCGCAATTTGTCCCCCGATCCGTACCCAGCCACTAAAGTACAGGCAACCGACAACACCAACTACACCCAGCACTGCCAAAATCGCGGGATGAGGCAACAAAGAAATAGCATCAAAACGTTCTTCTGCTTCCTCTTTGACCGGCTCTGGCGGCAGCCACAGTTGCTCCCAAACTTCAGCGAGATAACTGCCAACAGCAAGAGCAAAAGCTGGATAAATTGGCAAAACATACCACGGCAATTTAGTAGTCATCACAGAAATAGCCAGCAGATATACTCCAGTCCAAACCAATACTAATTTTGGCCCTGGAAAATTGCGATTTTCCCAACTCAAACGCAGCCCTTGTAGCCAAAATAACTGCCACGGCCAAGCTAATTTTAAAATTTCTAAAATATAATACCATGGCGGGCCTCTGTGACTGCTCACAGGTTCCGAAATGCGCCGGAAAGATTCGTTAACTAAATTAGCGTGGATGAAATATTGGCCGTAGTGCAGCCATTGGGCAAAATACCAAGCAGCTACTGGCAATGTTCCGATCGCCAATCCGCCCCAAAGATACCCAGAAGTGAGGAGTCGCGGGGTATCCCAAACCAAAAAAATACAGCCAACAGCAGCCAGCAGCAGCCCCAACATCACGCCCTTAGTCAGGCAAATGAGTCCGAACCCAATCCCCGCCCCCAATGCGTAGCGCAAGTCGCGGCGCGATCGTAGCAAACACCACATCGCCCCCAGCAAGAAACACAAAACCGCCCCATCCAACATCGCCAAACGTCCATGCCGCACCACCGGTAACAGCGTCAGATAAACCAGGGCAGAAAAAATGGATCTCGAACGCGGAGGAAACAACTCCCTGCCAATGGCGTAAAGCAAGGGCACTGAAGCGGCCGTCAGCATTGCCGGTACTAACCTCGCCGTAAATTCACTGACACCGCCAACGGCAAAACACAGCCCGATTAGCCAGTGTACCAGCGGCGGTTTGTTCAAATAAGGCATAGAGTCGATCGTCGGATACAGCCAATTTAAGTTGCCGCGCCAAATTTCGCGACTTACCTGCGCTGCAATGCCTTCATCCCAATCCCGCAAAGCCACGTCGCCCAGATTCAGCCCGAAAATCAGCACTGCAGCCAACAGAAAAGCCAGCATCCACACTTTGTCTGTAAAGCTGTCATTCCAGCGATTTTTCAGTTTGCGGCCCAGGAATGGAAAGATTTCTGACATAAGTTAAGAGAGTTTTGAGCGTCCCAAACTGAGGGTAAACTTAGACAGCAGTTATTTGCGACTAGGAAAATACCATGAACTTGCCTGTAATTATAGATATTATCATTGGCTTAGTATTTATCTACCTGACTTTAAGCTTGCTAGCTTCGGAAATTCAGGAACTGATTGCTACTGTTTGGCAGTGGCGGGCGGAACATTTAAAGAAGTCGATCGAAGTGCTCATTTCTGGAGGCAGCGAAGGCGCGAAAGATCCCCTGCAACTTAAGAGAGTTGGACACTTGGCTCATGCGATTTACGCCAATCCGATTATCAAGGATTTGAATCAGGGAGCCAAAGGGCTTTTATCAGAGGGATTCCGCTCTGTTACGCACCGCATGGGGGATTTATACCACGGAGTTACGGGTACTAAAAATGTTTTCGGCAATAAATCCAGTGGGCCTTCTTATATTCCAGCCGAGTGTTTTTCGGCTAGCCTTTTGGAGACTTTAAAGGTTTCTAGTTTGCTTAGCTCTATCTCTAAAACGCGATTGGAAAGGTTTAAAGATTTACAATTAGCACAAATTCAACAGATTGGAGAAAATCTGAGTTTGCCGGATGCTACTAAACCGATTATTGAGCAAGAATTTCGGTGGCTAACTGCGGAGTTCAATCGAGTTGTTGAAGATTATCAAAATAATTTAGCAAATTTGAACAACAGCTTAGACCGAATGTCGGAAAAGCTAGGATTTTATATTAAGGATTCTCAGGTTTATCTACCAGAAACCGAACTAGCAGGGAGAGAATTTCAGAGGCAAATGGCATTTGTCAAGGCTCGTTTTGACAGCAAAATTGAGCGGGTGGCGCTGCTAGGGCAACTGCAACCGAGTTTCAGCAATCTGTTAAATACTGTTAAAAAAAGTCAAGATTCGGTAGCAGAAATTATGGAACTCAAAGAGGAGAGTCCAATTTATCAACAAATTCAAGATACCTTGGACAGTATGCCAGAATCTTTGAAACGTAGCCTTTATATTTTAGCGCAGCGCGCTGAAAAAAGCGGCGGAGATACTCAAGAGCAGTTGCAGCGGTTTCAGAAAGAAATTGAAATTTGGTTTGACCAATCGATGGAGCGTGCTTCTGGTGTTTACAAGCGGAATGCCCGAGGGGTGGCGATTTTGCTCGGAACTGCGATCGCTGTCGCTGCTAATGCTGATAGCATTCATATTATTAATCGGTTGTCGAAGGATTCGATGTTGCGATCGACTGTTAATTTGTACGCTGAGCAGTTGGTGGTCAACAATGCTAAGACTAAATCAAATAATTTAACCAGTCTGACAAAAGTTCAACAGGATGTCGATCGAGCTTTGGATCAGGTAGCTCTGCCTTTTGGATGGAGCGAACAGAACAGCTTAGAACGAGATAAGCAGGGGAATTTATTGTGGCCGGCTTTGATTGCAAGATTGTTTGGTTGGATATTGAGCGGCGTAGCTATTTCTATGGGGGCTGCTTTTTGGTTTGAGGCGCTCAACAAGATTATTAATATTCGCAATGCAGGGAAAAAACCGCCATCTTCCACAGAATCTTGAGCGGTGCAGTTGCCAGGCCAATCAACAAACTGTCATACCCTTTTAGATTTTAGATAGGGGAATGACTAAAGGCTATCGAGGTTTGAAGCAGCGGCTTACAGTTGGATTTTTTTTTGAAAGTGGTATCACGGATAGGATATCGGAGCGATTGGTAATTTCGCGTTTGCCGGAACTAAGGGAAAACACGCAGAATATAAATTCCGTGCGATCGCGGATGGCAGTCCTGCAGAAATAGGGGAAACTAATAGATAGGTTACATAAGAATGGGCGAAATAAACAAGGTCGCTGGCAGTTTCAGAAGCTCTGAATCCAAGGCTGTATCTACCGCTAATCTCACTTTTGGAGGACGGAATATGTTGACTTCTTTAAGGGAAACCACTCCCACCTCGGAATACGCAAATCCCCCATCCAAAAGCTTTGTATTCAAGGACTCCAGCCTCAATGAAGGTGGATATTTTGTTTCCAGAATTTTGGCTGGGGCATCTAACTGCATCGAGAAAATAACCTCGGCACTTCAAAAATCTGCCTCTATCCTTAGAGAGATTGACAAAGTTCGCACAACTTCTGCCGGCAGCTCCGGCCAACTGCAATTAGGCTTTGTTCTCCTCAGTTCAGACTATCTCGAACCATACAAAAGTCAATTGCCAAAATCGCATAGTTCTCTGACTCAAAACAGCGGACTTGGTTCGTGTTATGCCGATCGAGATAGTGATACACTCAGCAACGGCGGTGGGCGCGATCGACTATTTGCTAATTAAGGACAGGTATTTAATGGAGGGTGTGGAACGTACCGAGGGCGACTGGACCCGAATGCAATTGTAATTAGAGACGCAGGCGCGATCGCAATCAACGATTAGATCTGACTCAATCTGCAATCATATCAATTTGCGCTAAATAATTTGAATCACGTTTGTAGTGAGGTGGGCAGTCCTCACAGTGTCGGTAGCACGCCATCATAAGCCAATTGATTTCTAGCGATGGGTTCCACTTAATATTAGATTGTTTTGACTGTTAGTAAATGCGACCAAATATCTTCGTAATCAGTATTTGGGTGTATCGCCAACCTAGCAACTTCAAAGCATATAGAATTATTCAAAATCTACATAATTCAGTTTTCCCTTGGATGAAATACCGCTAGGGAAACTCTATTGCATTGTGCCTATACGTAAAATAGCACACTCAAAGAAACACTACTAAATATAATTAAGAGGAGTTATTCAGGGCTAAATTACCTCCACCATTTCCGACTACCTGAAATCAGGCTACTCTTAGCAAAATAAGGTCGCAAAAATTTGATGTACAACCTGGATTGATTTATTTGAATATGCGCGATAAATGTTGTAATATATTCCCAGCGGTAGAGGTTAAAAATTCCAATGTAGTCAAGAAGCAACAAGCGAAGACCGAGCCAAATAAATCAATAAAATTTTAAAAAAAAGGACACAATGTCTCAATTTGGTGTTAAGATATAATCAAATAAGTCTGATGAGGTTACTCTAGGGTGTATCTACTAATAATGCCCTTAATGGAGTCTCCCATATGAGTTCTACGTTCGCTCAAGTTAACTCCCAATCTTCTCTTGAAAACCGGCCACTGCGCTCCTTAGTCTTCATTGACTCCGGCGTGGAAGATTACGAGTCAATTGCAGCGGGAGTGCTGCCGGGACAGCAGGTAGTAATACTCGATAGCACCAAAAACGGCATCGAACAAATCACCTCCCAGATGGAAAAATACGCCTCTACTAACGGGGCGATAGACTCGGTTCACATTATTTCTCACGGCAGTTCTGGCAGCCTACAATTAGGCAATACCGCTCTGGGTTCAGATAACATAGAGCAATACAAAAGCCAGTTGGACTCGTGGCAAAATTCACTAGCCCCAGAAGCAGACATCATGCTGTACGGCTGCGATGTAGCAGGCGGTACAGGTGCTAATTTCGTCGATCGCTTCAGTCAATTAACCGGGGCTGACGTTGCGGCATCCACCAACATAACCGGCCGTGGCGGCGACTGGAATTTAGAATTTGCTTCTGGCCCAATTGAATCTCCCTTAGCCTTGCAGGCCGATGCGATGGCAAGTTACCAAGGTAATTTAGCGGAGATCGTAGTAGCCAACAATAGCGATAGCGGGCCCGGTTCATTAAGAGCTGCGATCGCCACCGCTGTTGCCGGTGATACAATTACCTTCGCTCCAGGTTTAGCCAGCCAAACCATTACTCTCACCAGCGGTCAACTCGATATTCCCGTTGGCAAAAACATTACCATTGACGGCGCCGCCGCACCCGGTTTAACCATCAGTGGCAACAACACATCCCGCGCCTTTTTTGTCAATGCCAACGTTGCGACTGCTACCAATTTTGTTGTCAAAAACCTGATTATTACTAACGGCAAAACGGTTGATAGAGGTGGCGCGATCGGCACAACCGACGAAGTAAACCTCACAGTAGAAAACGTTCAGTTCAACAACAACGTCGCCGATAAAGGCGGTGGCGCAATTTTCGGTAATTTCAACAATACCCTGACTGTTACCAACAGTAAATTCACTGGCAACGTGGCCACCTCCGCTAACGATGAACGCGGTGCAGGTGCGATCGGCTTTTTGAGTTTCAAAACTTTTACAGTCACCAACAGCGACTTCACCAACAACAAAGGAATTAACGGCGGGGCAATTAACAGCCTTCAAGGTAAGCTGACAATTGACAACTCCCGATTCATCGGCAACGACACCACCGCAGCCGTTTACGCAACAGGCCAAGATAATCCGTTTTTAAGAGGTTTTGGCGGCGCAGTTTACACAGACAGAGCCAGCAATCCGAGCGAAGCTTCCGGCACAATTAAGATTACCAATAGCGTATTTCAAGACAATAAAGGTCGAGGCGAAGGAGGCGCAGCTTATCTGTTCACCGGCAGCCAAGACAAGGTTATTTTGGAAAAGAGCACCTTCCAAAATAACGAAATTCTGGCGCTACCCAACGGTGGAAATGATGGAAACGGTGGTGGGGTAACGATTTTGAGCGACAGCACCAACCAGGGATTGACCATTGCCAACACCACCTTTGCGGGCAACAAAGCCGGCAATCAAGGTGGCGGCCTGTGGATGCGAAATGCCCCTACTACGATTACTAACAGTACGTTTTCTGGCAACTCCACGGCGTTTGCTGCTGGTGATTTCAACAAACTCGGCGGTGCAATGACTCTTGGTGCACCCACAACCATTCTCAACACGACGATCGCCGATAATTCGGCCGGCTGGGTTGGTGGAGGTATCTTCGCTTCGGCCAATAATGTCACCCTCAAAAACACGATTCTTTCCAACAATACAGCGGCTAACGGAGGAAACCCTTGGGGCATTCAGCAACACGCCACCGCCCAATATAGCGATCAAGGAGGGAATTTTCAGTGGCCGCTGATTAACACCGATACCAAGGTGACGACAAGTATTACGATCGCAGACCCGAAACTCGGCCCTTTGCAAAACCTCAACGGCGCTTTAGTCAGGCCGCTGCTGACAGGAAGTCCCGCAATTGATACAGGGATTGCCACCGGCGCACCCGCTACTGATCAGCGCGGCGTGACTCGCCCTCAAGATGGCGACAGCATTCCAGGTGCGATCGTGGACAGCGGTTCTTTTGAATTGGGAGGTAGTGTCGTCCCAGTGCCAACTCCGACACCCACACCCGCACCGGCGCCAACTCCGACACCCGCACCGGCGCCAACTCCGACACCCGCACCGGCGCCGACTCCGACACCCGCACCGGCGCCGACTCCGACACCCGCACCGGCGCCGACTCCGACACCCGCGCCAGCGCCAACTCCGACACCCGCGCCAGCGCCAACTCCGACACCCGCACCGGCGCCAACTCCGACACCCGCGCCAGCGCCAACTCCGACACCCGCACCGGCGCCAACTCCGACTGAGACTCCGACTCCGGCGCCGACACCCGCGCCAACTCCGGCGCCAACTCCCACGCCCGAACCGGCGCCGACTCCCACACCCGAACCGACGCCGACTCCCACGCCCGCACCGGCGCCAACTCCGACACCCGAACCGGCGCCAACTCCCACGCCCGCACCGGCGCCAACTCCGCCGATACCGGAACCGACTCCGACTCCAACTCCGCCTGCAGATGATTGCCTACTCGATAGCCTCAACGCCCCGCAACTAGATCCTGCCACCATCACCCCCAACCCCGCCCAAGAAACTATCAACGGCGGCGAAGATACCGATTTCATCATGGGCGGTGGCATCAACGACTCAATTAACGGACAAGTCGGCAACGATACTCTCTACGGCATGGGCGGCAATGACAACATTGACGGCGGCGCAGATAACGACTCAATCTTCGGCAATGGAGGCAGCGATTTCATCTCTGGCGGCGCTGGCAACGATACCATCTACGCTGGCAAAGATCCTGACACTGTTGTCGGCGCCGATGGCGAGGACTTGTTGAGGGGAGATCTCGGCAATGATACAGTTGCCGGCGGCGTTGGCAACGACAGCATATTCGGCGGTAAAGAGGACGATATCTTGCTGGGCGAAGATGGGGACGACTACATTTTAGGCAACTTAGGAAATGACACACTTAATGCTGGAAACGGCAACGATATTGCCTTTGGCAATGAAGGTGCAGACCTGATTTTTGGCGAGGGGGGAAATGACAGCCTCTACGGCGGCAAAGAAAACGACAGTCTCGATGGCGGTGAGGGCAACGACTTACTCTTCGGCGGCAATGACAACGATGTGCTCTGTGGCGACATCGGTAACGATACCCTGTACGGCGGCAAAGGTAATGATATTCTCAGCGGTGGTGCTGGGGACGATTTCCTTTCCGGGGATGTTGGGGACGATACATTGACGGGAGGTTCGGGAAATGATGTGTTTTTCCTAAATCAAAGTTTGGGTAGCGACATCATTAATGATTTCCGCAAGGGAGAGGATTTAATTGGGTTGAATTCTGGTTTGAGTTTTAATCAACTCAGTATTACTTCCAGCAACAATCAAACTTTGATAACTGTGACAGATACCAATCAATTGTTGGCGAAGCTTAACAATATTACCCCCGGTATTCTCACCGCTAGCGATTTCACTCAGCTAATAATCTAACTGCCTGGGGTAGGGTGCACTATAAGCACCCAGCCCGCTTAGAAGTGGTGAAGATAGCTCTCAAACTCCTGAAATTTGGTGGATGACTTTAGCGCAGCCCGCCCCTAGGGGGGCTACGCCAACGAATAGGATCGATCTGATTCTTTTCAACTGCGATCGGTAATAAATCTTGTTTATTGCCGATCGCCCACACCTAGAATGATGTACAGCCGTCTATTGCACTCCTGAGCTGGCTAAGCATAAGCAGCGCCCGAATAAAGCAAGCTTTCTCAACAACTAAAATTCAGATTTTTGGGAGGTTTTTGCAGCTAGGAAAAAAAGTTAAATTAATCAAACTTTTAGGGATTTTTCCTGGTTTTCTCTAATGTGAATGTATCAGGTACTAGCTAGAGCAATTGTCAGAAATTTGGAACTCCAGAAAAGCTTTTTGGAATTTCCCCTGACCAAGGCTACCAAATGGTTTGATGCACTAATTAGCTCGCTAAGGGTGTGCATGGCAAATCTTAGAGAGGTTCCCCGTGCCGGACTATTTACATTACATCCTCTGCCGTTAATTGCTAAAAAAATTGCAATTTTCACCTAGCTTAAGCTGATTATGGAGACAAGTCTCGGATTTCACTTAGGGATAAAATTAAAGTTTTCCCCTAAATTTTAATCTTCCCGATGGATCACCGAGGTTTTAATCCTGCCTACTGCCTTCTGCATCTCTAGCCTTCTGCTTTCAAGGTGAATCTACCAGCAAATAGTAAACATTCTCATGGGTATGCGAAATGAGTTCAACTTTTGCCACCAACATGGATTCACAATCTGTTCTCCGCAAAGCTGGTTCTAAATCTATTGTCTTCATAGATTCCCAGTTAGATGACTATCAAACTCTTGCGGGTGGCGTGCTGCCCGGTGCAGAAATCATCATTTTAGATAAAAATGGTAACGGAGTCGAGCAAATTACTGCGAAACTGCAAACAATTTCTGCTGCGGGGGAAACTGTAGACCAAGTTCACATTTTTTCTCACGGCGATTCTGGCAGTTTGCAGCTAGGTTCTGCAACCCTGACTTCGGATAATTTGCCGCAATATGAAAGCCAGTTGCAAGATTGGCGAAATGCCCTAAGCGACAAAGCAGATATTGTGCTTTATGGTTGCGATGTTGCGGCGGGTTCGGGAAGCGATTTTGTCGATCGTCTGGGCGAGTTAACCGGGGCTGATATTGCGGCATCTAGCGATCGCACTGGCCGCGGCGGTAACTGGAATTTGGAGTTTGCCAAGGGTGATATTGAAGCACCGCTAGCCTTGACTCCAGAGGCAATGGCGGATTATCAAGGGACTTTAAAGACTATTACCGTTACCAACAATAATGATAGCGGGCCCGGTTCCTTGAGAGATGCGATCGCCTCCGCAGCAGCCGACGATACCATTGAATTTGCCTCCACTCTTGCCAGCCAAACAATTACTCTCACTTCCGGCCAACTTGTCATCAACAAAAACTTGACAATTGATGCAGTTGGTGCAGCCAATTTAACCATCAGTGGCAACAATACTTCGCGGGTAATCCGCACAGAAGGTGCAACAAATGTTACTCTAAAAAACCTGATTATTGCCAACGGCAAAGTTTCTGGAACCGATCCGAATAATGACGCAACTAGCGCCGGTGGTGGCATTCAAACAGGAAGTAGCAGCACTTT
>NZ_JAMPLN010000006.1:0-272282 GCF_040004035.1 Microcoleus vaginatus FACHB-2002
CTGCTACAAGTTGCGGCGACTGGTGAGGTTTTGGCTCAGGTTTTTGGCGCTGATAATTCTCTGACTTCTCTGGATTTTCTCACTCTTTCTCCTTAATACCACAGCGCATTAAACAGCGTGTAAGGTTCCATTCACACAGCACCTTACCGCTGTTTATTCAAAAAATCTAATCCTAAAAAAATAGCTGCGATGCTTCCTGCTACACAAATTTCTCGGTTTTTTATTTTTACCAAAACTTCGGCAACGGGGACTAAAACTACTTCAATATCTTCTGTAATATCTAATTGGATTTTGCTGGCAAGCTTGACATTTTTAGCAAAGTATAGGTAGATAGAATTGGTGTCTTTTACGGGGTTATCATATAAGGTTGCTAGTTCCAAAATTTCTTCAGCAACATATCCCGTTTCTTCGGCCAGTTCTCTGGCGGCTGCCAATTTCCCGCTCTCTTCAGCAGGGTTGAAAGATCCGGCAGGCAGTTCCAGCAAAATTTCCCCTACTCCGTGCCTGTATTGGCGCACTAATACAAGTTCTTGCTGCTCTGTCGTGGCAAATACGAGGGCGATATTGGGTCGGACATTAACAAAAAAGTCGTCTATAATTTGTCCGCTTGGCAATTCTATTTCATCTTGTCTAACCTGACACCACTTGTTGTTAAGAACAAAGCGCGATCGCAATAATTTCCATTTAGTTAAATTTTTCATATCGCAATAATGTTAAACTTTCAGCGTCATCCGAAGGCAAAATTTTCTTATCCCTAATCTATTTCAGATCAAAAATTTCACTTAGCCGCCATGCCATACAAAAAATTACTCACCCGATTTGGGGAAGACTTACAAAAATTGACTGTTAATTCTCTACCAGCGGGATTGTTTGCGATCGAGTCACTGAGTCTGAGTCTAGCAGTCGTCGCCGCAGTTGCAGCAGTGCCCGCAACACTGGAACCAGCAAATGCTTCTACAGTCACAAGTTGGAAATTCGATCCGGCGACAAATCAGCTAGAAATTACTCTCCCAGAGGGAACAACCCCCACATATTCTCTACTCAATCCGTCTCAGATTGCTGTGGATTTGCCCAATACTGAGATCGGAGTAGATGCAACTCAGCTATACCCGCAAGGTAGAGTGCGTTCTGTGGGGGTGAGTCAACTTCAACCGGGAACGGCGAGAATTCTGCTCAATTTGGCTCCTGGAGTCGGTTTCAGCGCAGGGCAAGTTCAATTCCAAAGAAGCGGAGTAGAAAATCGCTGGGTGTTGCGTCCTTCGATGGAACCGACTCGGAGCGTGGAAACTCCCCAAACTCAACCCCAGCCTGCAATACAAGTACCGCAAAACCAGCAGCCTACAGATTCCAACTCAAATGCGGCCACAGAGGTCGATCGAGCTGAATCTCCTACTTCCCTAAATCCCGCTACAAATTCTTCGCAGCAGCCAACTCCAAACGATCAAATCCGACCGCTAAGAGTGCCTTTAGTCAATGTTCGCCTTGACGAACGCCGTGGGGTACAAGCTGCTGCTCTACCCCGCCTAGACCCTCAAATAACGGCTGCTGCTGCACCCCAACAGCGCACGCTTACTTTTGGTGAACCACTTCCTCGCGGCCGCTCAAATGCTCCTTTGCAGGCTGCGACTGGGGCGAATGTCTTGCTGCCGGCGGGCACGGAGCTCAGTTTGCTATACCCCGGCGATCGGGCTTTGCGACTGCAAGCGAAGCCCAGCCGAGAGGAAGTGTTGCTGCTGCAAGGGGGAATTCTCGACAATCGCGGTAATACGATCGTACCTGCCAATACGCCAGTCATCGGTCGGTTTGAAACAACGAACCTCGGCAGTCGATTTGTGGTCGAAGCTATTAGTCTCAACGGTCGCAATATTCCTCTCTTGGCTCGCTCGGAGCCAGTGGGAGGCCGACGAGCTCAGCCTTCCGATCGCAGTTTGTTGCGAAATACTGGTATTGGTGGCTTAGCTTTGTTCTTGCTGAGCGGCTTTTCTGGTATCGGTTTGTTGGCGGGGGCCGCCGGTGGTGTTGCTACAACTTACGTGGCTGCTCCTCAACCTGCTACGATTCAACCCGGCCAAATTTTGCAAGTTCAGTTAACCGAAGATTTCCCCCAGTTTGGTTTTTGAAGGAAGGAAGAAGAAGGAAGAAGGAAGAAAGAAGAGGGAAGAAGGAAGAGGGAAGAAGGAAGAGGGAAGAGGTTCGAGGGAAGAGGTTCGAGGGAAGAGGTTCGAGGGAAGAAGGAAGACTTCATTCTTCCCTCGAACCTCTTCGTTCAAAATTTACTTAGAGCAGTTTTCCATTCTCTGAAATAAAGTAGGGACTTAGGCTTAGCCTAAGTCCCTACCCCCTATCTGTACTTCACTCAAATCAAAACCGCTATATAGGCGATTTAGAAATTTTGACCTTCAGTGGTTGGAGCTATAGAACCCGGTTGGTTGAGGAACAGGTTTTTAGCGCCGTCGTTTTGGTAGATACAGTTAATTTCGGGTTGAGCTTCCAGGGGGCCGGTGAAGCCAAAGGTGTTCATGCGATTTTTGCAATCGCGCACTTGGTCTTGGCTGATGAGTTTTCTTTGTTCCAGAATTGCCCAGTTATTGGTTCGCAGGACGCATCCGGGGCGCATACTCGGCTGCGAGATGTAGACGTTGAAAGGGTTGAGGGTGACGTAGAGGCGCATATCTGTCACCATCGCGCTTGCTCCAAACTGCACGCAAAGTTCTGGGTTCGGGGCGCTGCGATCGATAAATTCACGGGAGGCTACGTTCTCTGGGCTAATTGTAGCTGTGGAGCTAAAGGCAATGCCAATCCCAATTCCCAGAATAAAGACGGCTGTTAAAATCCCTAGGGTGGCGGAATTGAGGAAAGAGGGTTTGCCCGACTGAGGTTGACGCCGCGACTGTCCGCCCATTGAGCCGGGGTAGTCGGAGTCTTCATCTCCTCGGGATGGGTCGCCGCTGAATCTGTCGTTGTAGGATTTAGGTTTGCGTTTCATATAAGGTTCCCTCAGTTCTGGAGACTCAACAGGTAGTAGTTTGTTATTTTTAGCCGATCGCGCCTTTCTAATATTATGGCGCTAGGAAGGTGGTTGCGGAGGGCCCAGGACACCCCCTGTGGGTTTGGTGTTGGGTTCACAGCTCGCGATCCACTAAGGGGCTGCCTTGTCTGAATTTTCAGATTTCAATAAAATAGCTGAAAGTGAGATAGTCTTGCACAGCGGAGGAATCCGGCTCAAGATTGTTGACAAATTTTAACATTTTACAAGTCAGGAGGTATAGATTAGTGTCTGTCGAAATTATTCAAAAGCCTTCCACAGTCCGCAAGCTTGCACCGCGCTACCGCGTTCTGCTGCACAATGATGATTTCAATCCTATGGAGTACGTGGTGCAGACTTTGATGGCGACGGTACCAAGTCTGACTCAGCCACAGGCGGTAAATGTGATGATGGAAGCCCATACTAACGGGATGGGATTGGTGATTGTTTGCGCTCTCGAACACGCTGAGTTTTACGCTGAAACGCTCAATAACCACGGATTGAGCAGCACCATCGAACCTGACGATTAGAACCTGACGGTACTGCAACGGATTCGTCCAGCCGGTTTCAGACTCATACCGTCAACTCTACAAATACCAAAAAGCCAAGGGTTCGGCCCTTGGCTTTTTGGTATATTTAATCCGGTAGAGATGGAAATTTGAAGAGCATAGGTTGTTCGGAACGGCCGGAAGTGGTTCGGAGCTAGGTGAGCTCTCGCGCCAATTTTAACTCTCCAATCTCAAATCGGGATTCGAGGAAATTAATAACGTCCTCCTCCGCCTCCCCCTCCGCGAGCAAATTTTCCAGGGCCACCGCCGCCCCGGTTGCCGCCACCCCGGCCGCCTTCATCTTCGCGGGGCTTGGCTTTGTTAACTTTGAGGTCGCGACCCATCCACTCTGCTCCGTCGAGAGCACTAATGGCTGCATCTTCTTCTGCATCTGTGGACATTTCTACAAAACCGAAGCCGCGGGGGCGACTGGTTTCTCTGTCGGTAGGTAGATGTACTCGCTTAACGGTTCCGTATTCGGCGAAGACGGTGGTGATGTCTTCTTGGGTAACTTGGTAGGATAAGTTACCGACGTATATCGACATGAGGAATAACTCCAAAATTTAGACAGTGCGAAGATTTCAGTTTCGGAGAGTCCCCTGCCGATACAGAAGGGCAAGTTTTTAGACAATTCTGTAGCAATGAACAAAGCCTGCAACTGAATCTGATTCACACTTGGTACTTTAACATAGAATAGCGTCTTTTGAGTAGGTTTTAGGAGTTAATTAAGTTGTTCTAATTAAAGGTAAAACTTTTAGGGTATTCAGAAACCTGGTTGATCGGTGTGATGTTTTGCCGGCAGTGGAAGCAGAGAAAGTTATGCCGCCCGCTCTCACCGCAGGAAAGATACATCCACCTTGCCAAAGTTGGTACTCAAAGCTAGGTTTACGTTTTCCAGGGCTTTGACTAACCACACCACGCCTTCTCGGGTACTGCATTCGTAGTGACCGAACAAAATTGCCAGTCGCTTTTCTAGGTAGGGCTTGACTTTGCCGCAAATTAGTACGATTTTCAGCAGCAAACCTGTGGTTTGGGTCGGTCCGAGGTTTGAGATTAGGTCGATGAAGACAAAGTGGTTGGGCCGCACAGGACTCTCTACTACTAAAAAGTTCAATAACTGGCTGCAAGTTCTAATCATTAAAAATTCATTAAACTTCTGATCATCGCTGTGGGGCAGGGTATTTTGTAGTTGCTTATACAATTTTTCGTTAAAGAGACGTTTGCCGTAGCGGTCATCGGTGACAGAAGAAATCAGGTATTCGTACAAGTCGTCTTTAAAGGAGCCGTAGGACTGATTTGTGCTGGCGTTCGCCGTGAAACGGCCCGCTAGCTGTCTGTAAGTATCGGCTCCTTCTACTTTTCCCACAAATTGCTTGAGGGCAAAAAACAGTTCCGGGTCGGTCAACAGCGTCGGGTTTTTTATAGGTTGTATACTTCTTTTGAAGGAAATTGAGGTCCCTTGGCGCGCTGTTTGGGATTTTCTCACTTGGTGAGCCACGTATTGGGAGAGGTTGATCTCAAATTGCTGCTGCTTTTGAGCTTGGATTTTTTTAATGATTTTCTGCTGTTCGTAGGTGCTGTCGTCGCTCAGGAGGCAGTGTTTGTAGAGGTAAGGGTAACGGGGAATTAATGTTCCGAGGGGAAGGGTAGCAGGGGTTTTGCTGTTGCTGCTACTATCTTCATTGCTGTGAGTTATGACTTTGGCTAAGCGTTGGAGGGTGAGGTACTGTTCACTTTCGGTAAATTGATTTACTAATTGGGGGATGGAGCCTCGCCCCCGCGATCGATTGTATCCAAATAATATTTTGGGCGCTTCTTCAAACACAGCTATCAATTCAGGGATGGCCGCTTGCTTGCTGGGGTAAGTTTGCCAGCGGTTGATCAGGATGTGGCAGCAGCGGTTGAGGATGTATTTGAATTCTTGTTCAGCGTGTTCTGAGCGTGCTATTTTTTCGAGTGCGTCGGCGACGGAGCGATCGGGATATCCGGTACCTTGGATAAACAAAGTGCGAAAGCGGCTGATGAGTTCGGCCGGCTGCTCTCGTTGTACCAACTCCAGCCAGTGCTTGTAAAGTAGCTGTTCTTCTTCGTGGCTTTGTCTGTTGTAGTCGTTCACTGTGGATTAACCCTCCCAGGCTGAGGCAGGAGCTTTCAGCGCTATTATCTTGATGAATTGGCCAATGAATCGCAACAATTGAGTCAACCGAGCTTCTCGCCGGATGAGGCTTATGGGTAGAAGCTGTCAGCAGCTTAAGCCGATCGATATTTTTGCTTAGTTAAACTATTTACCAACACCAGCATGACATGAATTGTTGGTAATTAGCAAGGCCTTAAATCACCATCTACTTTGTAAAGTATTGGTAAAGATTGTGGGTGGGTAGGGAATAATTTCTGGGTGGGCGGACCATTTAGTATTAGGATGATCAAGGTCAATCCTGATCCGCAGCCCGCTGTTAGTTAAATTTGAGGTTGGGCGAGGTAGAATTAGCTGGGAAAATTATTGGAAAGGTGAGTGCTGGTTATGGTTTGTCGCGTAAGTATCGCCCAACTATCTGAAATTTTAAGTGTACCTTTGCCTGCTGTGTCTAAGGGAGTTTTGACAGCTTTAGGGACAGGTATTGCCACAGATACGCGCACTCTTGAGGGGGGCGAAGTATTTTTGGCGCTGCGGGGTGACAATTTTGATGGTCATCAATTTGTGGCAAAAGCCCAGGATTTGGGGGCGATTGGCGCGATTGTCGATCGAGATTGGCAAGAGGAATTGCCTAATTTTCCGCTGTTGCGCGTTGACGATACTTTAAAAGCTTACCAGTCGATCGCCCGTTGGTGGCGTGACCAATTCAGTATACCTATAGTTGCTGTTACTGGTTCTGTAGGTAAAACTACTGTTAAAGAGTTAATTGCGGCGGTTTTGTCAACGAAGGGAAATGTTCTTAAAACTCAATATAACTACAACAATGAAATTGGAGTACCAAAAACTCTGTTGGAACTTTCACCGACCCACAATTATGCTGTAATTGAAATGGGAATGCGCGGGAGTGGCGAAATTGCGCTGCTGTCGCAAATTGCGCGTCCTACTGTGGCGGTAATTACTAATGTAGGAACGGCGCATATCGGGCGATTGGGTTCGGAAGAGGCGATCGCCAAAGCTAAGTGCGAACTGTTAGCCGAAATGCCTGCTGATAGCATTGCTATTCTAAATCACGATGGTGACAGATTAATCGCAACTGCGTCAAAAGTGTGGCAGGGAAAAACTTTAACTTATGGTTTAGAAGGCGGGGATTTGTGGGGAGAATTGCTCAATCCTGATACAATATTAGTAGAAGGTGTGGAATTGCCGCTGCCACTGCCTGGACGCCACAATGCTGTAAATTATTTGGCGGCTTTGGCCGTAGGAAAAGTTTTAGGTATTGATTGGGAAGTTTTAAAGCAAGGTTTGTCTGTGCAGTTACCGGATGGACGGGCGCGCCGCTACGATTTGCTGCAGGATATTGTGATTCTAGATGAGACTTACAATGCTGGTTTGGAGTCGATGTTGGCAGCCCTGAGACTATTAGCAGATACTCCGGGAAAGCGCCGGATTGCGGTGTTGGGAACGATGAAGGAATTGGGCGACAGGGCGATCGAATTTCACCGACTAGTGGGAAGGACGGCGCGAGAGTTGAATCTCGATGCTTTGTTTGTTTTTGCTGATTTTGAGGAAGCGGCGGCGATGGCTGCGGGTGCGGCGGGTTTGCCTTTTGTGGAGGTAGGAGATATTACAGCCAAGGATGGGCGGGAAGATTTAGCAAAGCGGTTGTTGGGATTTGTCGAAAAGGGCGATCGGATTTTATTTAAAGCTTCTCATTCAGTTGAGTTGAATCGAGTTGTGGAGAAGTTTAGGGCAGATTTTGCGGGGGAGTAATAGAAAAGAAATTTTGGGGATTTGAAATTATGCGAGCGCTTCTAGTCGATCGCCGCCTCAAACTCACGTTTCGATCGCTGATGCGTAGGGTAAGATGCCCATCTGCACCTAAGTCCCGAGGGTTCAATATCCCGATCGCTCTAACGGCCCGATTTCAATATCGGGCTCGATCTCAATTATTGAAATTTTGGCATTTTCAACTACTGTATTTCCCATCATTGTATTGTGCATTGCCTCAAACTTAGATTCTTCCTTAGCAATTCGTTCGTAGTGCAAAATTACGTGATAACGCTTTTCAATTGGCTCTCCAGAATCTGAAATTTCCACCGCGTCCCAATCTATATTTTGAGCTTGTTCGGCTTGCTGGCGGTAGCGAGAGGCTAAGTTTTCTAAGGCGATCGCGATCGCGTGTTCTTTCGTTTGTCCGTAAAAATTCATGGTATCATCAGGGCGATCGCTCAGAGATGACGAAATCTGACAAAGATACTGCCCGTTTGATTGAGCGCAAACGTCGATCGCAATTGTACCAGCAGTGCGATCGGGATTTATTTCGGTCATCTCAACCTCGCTATCTTATGAAATAAAATTGCTAAATTGTATCTGGGTCAATATTTAATTCTCGCAGTTTTGCGGCCGGACGATCGGCTCGTTGAGCCTGTTATTCGGAGCGTTGCGTCTCTTGTTGAGCACGTTGCATTTCTATCAAAATTGAGATGGAGGAGAACATTAGCTATACGGTTTAAGATTTGCTAGACAAAATGGGGGTACATTTGAGGCGATCGCCGATCGCCTGAGTCATCCATCCGCGTCAGTCAGCGTTCATCTGCGGGTGCTAAAAAGAGCGTCAAACCCAGCCATCCCCTACGGAATCGCCCTGCTTCACTCCCCTGGCTGAATTTGACTCCTCACCCACTCCCGGAACAAGCGAATTAAAGCATTTTCTTTTGTAGTCCTCCTCAATTCCAAAAAGCGCAGCATCTCAACTTGCGACAAAAAAGGAAAAGTCGGAGACACATCTCTTTCTGTATATTCCTGTGCTTCCAACTGATAAATTATTAAACGATTTCCGTCGTAGCGCCAAACTTCCGGTACGCCTAAACTTGCATATAAAGAAAGTCGATCAATCGAACTGCTAGTCACCTCTATTTCCACAACTAAGTCCGGTGGCGGATCTTGATTGAGATCGATTTGTTCTTTGTCCCAAACCACATTCTCATTTTGGATGTAGTAGCACTGATCTGGTTCTAATCCGCGAGCCAAATCTTCGCGCCTGCAAGTTAGTGAACCCAAACTCCGAATTTCGACATTTAATTCTTCAGTCACACTTTCCACAAAACGGCCTAAAATTTTCTTACTACCTTCATGGGGTGCTGATGGAGTCATAATTTCTAAATTTCCGCGATCGTAAGTCAGGCGAATTCCTCTCTGTTGGGCTAACTCATTCAGCAGGGATTCGTATGTTGTCCAGCTAATGTTGTTCAGCAGAATTCCGCTACTTTGACTCGGGATCAGGGTGGCTGTCATGGCTACCTGCCTGGGTTGTAAATTATTGATTGTATATTAGCAAATATTATCTTGATTGATGCGCGATCGCCATTTTAAAGCGACTTTTGAAGCGAGCATCTCTTTCGGCCAGTAAAAAGCATTTTTTAGGAGTGTGAAAATAAAAGTGGGATAAGCTCCAGCGGATCTAAGTTTTACTATCAAGTGCGATCGCACTCTTCTGGGCTGTCTCGCCCGCCCGAAAAATACAATTTAGATCCGCCTCGGCTTATTCCCATTGACCAAAGTTAAAAACTAGATTTTCCTAGTTTTTAACCTTGGTGATTGAGTGCGACGAATCGATTCGTCGCACTCAATACACTACTTCGCAGCTTGACGCTCTTTTGCCGCCTTAATCACTTCTTCAGCGATGTTATTCGGGCAAGGAGCATAGTGCGAGAAGGACATTGAGAACTGTCCGCGCCCAGAGGTCATAGTACGCAAGTCGCTAATGTAACCAAACATTTCGCTCAACGGTACATCTGCCTTGATCCGCGCTCCTGTTTGTCCTGTCTCCTGAGATTTCATCATCCCCCGGCGGCGGTTGAGGTCGCCGATCACGTCGCCCATGTAATCATCTGGAGTGAATACATCGACATTCATAATCGGTTCGAGCAACTGAGGCGCCGCTTTAGGCAGAGACTGCCGATAGGCCGCTTTGGCAGCAATTTCAAAGGCCATTGCTGACGAGTCAACGGGGTGGAAACCGCCGTCTAGTAGGGTGAATTTCAAGTCCAAGCAAGGGAATCCGGCCAAGACGCCTTTGTCAATGCAGCTTTCAAAGCCTTTTTCGACGGCGGGCCAATATTCTCTTGGCACGCTACCACCAGTCACTTTGGACTCAAACTGGAAGCCGCTTCCCACCTCACCAGGCTCGATCACATAGCCGATTTTGGCAAATTGACCGGAACCACCTGATTGCTTTTTGTGGGTGTATTCGTCTTCGAGGCGCTTGGTAATCGACTCGCGGTAGGCTACTTGTGGTTCGCCGACTTCTACTTCGATGCCGTGGGTGCGCTTGAGAATGTCTACTTTGATGTCGAGGTGTAACTCGCCCATCCCCTTGAGAATCGTTTCGCCGCTTTCTTGATCCGTCACCATGTGGAAAGATGGGTCTTCTTGCACCATCTTGGTGAGGGCTGCTCCCATTTTTTCTTCGCCGCCTTTTTGTTTCGGTTTGACCGAAATCGAAATAACGGGATCGGGGAATACCATCGGCTCTAGGGTGGCGGGATTTTTGGGGTCGCAGATGGTGTGTCCGGTGCGGACGTTTTTCATGCCGACGATCGCTACAATGTCCCCTGCTTGCGCGGAGTCAATTTCTTCGCGAGAGTTCGCGTGCATTTCCACCAAACGGCTGATGCGCTCGGTTTTGCCTGTGGCGGTGTTGAGTACGGTGTCGCCCTTGGACAACTTACCGGAGTACAGGCGGGTGAAGGTTAAAGCACCGTAGCGATCGTCCATGATCTTAAACGCGAGTGCCCGCAATGGTCTGTTGGGATCGACGAGCGCAAACTCGCCGGTTTCCTCGCCATCGAGATCGACTTCTGGCTGCGGTGTGACTTCCATCGGGTTCGGCAGGTAGTCAACTACGGCATCGAGAACCAACTGCACGCCTTTGTTTTTAAACGATGAGCCGCAGTAGGTGGGGAAAAATGCCCGATCGCGAGTACCTTTGCGAATGCAGCGCTTGAGGTCGTCGAGGCTCGGCTCGTTGCCTTCGAGATACTGTTCCATCACAGCGTCGTCTTGCTCGACGGCCAGTTCGATCAACTTTTCGCGCCAAGTTTCGACATCATCGACCATATCGGCCGGGACATCTTTAATTTGATAGTTCATCGGATCGCCGGAGTCATCCCAGATCCAGGCTTTGCGGGTCAGCAAATCGACTACGCCGCAAAACTTTTCTTCTATGCCGATCGGCAATACCATCACCAGCGGTTTAGCTCCGAGGATTTGATCGACTTGCTTGACAACGCGGTAAAAATCTGCACCGGTGCGATCGAGCTTATTGATGTAGATGACGCGAGCGACTTTGGAATCGTTAGCGTAGCGCCAGTTGGTTTCAGATTGCGGTTCAACTCCACCCGAACCGCAGAACACACCAATGCCACCATCGAGAACCTTCAAAGAACGGTAAACCTCGATCGTAAAATCGACGTGTCCCGGAGTATCAATGATGTTGAGCTGATGATCGTTCCAGAAGCAGGTGGTAGCAGCGGATTGAATCGTAATACCGCGCTCTTGCTCCTGTTCCATGAAGTCAGTAGTCGCCGCGCCTTCGTGAACTTCACCAATTTTGTGGATTTTACCTGTCAGTTTCAGGATTCTTTCTGTTGTGGTGGTCTTGCCAGCATCTACGTGGGCGAAGATGCCGATATTTCGATAACGAGTGAGATCTTTCATAATTACTGTTGAGATTAAATGCGACGAACCGTCGGCGACCACCTGCAAGCGTGACAAGCGAGGAATCAATGTTGCCTGGTAAGGCCAGTACAGGCCGGATTTCCTTTTCCCTGTTTCTGGCAGGACTATCTTAATTTTGACACTTTCTCGTCATTCCTGCGAAGGATTCTGGGTTTAATAAGTGCCCCAAGCCTGACAACTCATAAAAATACCCTAGACCAAGGGAAAAATCGTCTCCGAAAGTAGGTTGGGTTGAGGCACTCCTACCCAACAAATTCGTGTTTTGGACGCTTCGCTCAACCTGATATTTTGCACCATTCTCAGCAAAACCGTATAAACTGGGTTTCTTGACAAAAAAACTATGATTTTACGTGACTTTGTGGCAAGAAACCCGGTTTCTGACATTAAATAGGCAAAGGCCAATAAACCGCCCTACGGGGAGAGGGCGGGTTTGGCAGCAATAAACAGCCGGCTTTAATAGATATTCGCTTAACCTGCCACTACAAAATATTATTAAAAACCCCGTTGCGGCGTCCAAAACTATCTAAGTCAAAATCGACCCACTCATCATCCGCTGATATCTCCGCTCCAATTCATCCCGCACCACCGGCCACTGATTCAAACTTTCATCATTCTCAATTACCATTTGAGCCGCCGCCCTCGCCAACTCCAAAACCTCCTGATCCTCCACCAAACTGGCCAAAGCAAAATCCGGCAAACCCGACTGCCGAGTTCCCAAAACCTGACCGGGCCCGCGCAATCTCATGTCCATTTCTGCAATAAAAAAACCATCTTGAGATTGTTCTAAAACCTTCATTCTCTGCATGGCTTCCGCAGTTTTGGAACCGGGCATTAACAAACAATAAGAACGGTTGCTGCCCCGACCGACTCTACCCCGCAACTGGTGCAGTTGCGACAGTCCAAAACGCTCAGAATTTTCAATCAGCATTACCGTTGCATTCGGCACGTCTACTCCCACTTCAACAACAGTAGTAGATACTAAAATATGCGTTTCTTTGTCTCGAAACTTAGTAATTGCCTCATCTTTGTCAGCACTGCTCATCCTACCGTGGAGCAAACCCACCTTAAACTCAGGAAATACGCTTTTTTGCAGTTTCTCTTGTTCCTCAATTGCCGATCGCACGTCCAACTTTTCCGACTCCTCCACCAACGGCAGCACCACATAAACTTGACGCCCGCTCGCCACTTCCCGCCGAATCAAATCGTAAGCTTGGATGCGTTCTTTGGCAGACAGTACAGTGGTTTGAATCGCCTGCCTGCCGGGGGGAAGTTCATCAATCTGACTCACATCTAAATCCCCGTGCAGCGTCAGCGCCAGCGTCCGGGGAATGGGAGTTGCCGTCATCGTCAAAACGTGGGGAGCTTCGCCTTTTTGCTGCAATTTAGCGCGCTGCTGCACACCGAATCTGTGCTGTTCGTCAATTACCGCCAAACCCAATCTATGGAAATTCACCGTATCTTGAATCAGCGCGTGAGTTCCCACTAAAACTGGCAATTCTCCGGTTTCTAACTGGTTGTGAATTTCTCGGCGCTTGGCTACTTTTGTGGAACCAGTTAAGAGTTCGACAGACAAGTGCATCAAATTAAACCAACCTACCAATTTGCGGTAGTGCTGTTCTGCTAAAACTTCAGTCGGCGCCATTAAAGCGGCTTGATAGCCGGATTGAATTGCTGCTAGCATTGCCACGACGGCGACTACGGTTTTGCCGGCGCCGACATCGCCTTGCACCAATCTATTCATCGGTTGCGACGAAGCTAAATCGTTGAGGATGTCGTTAATTACTCTTTCCTGAGCATTAGTCAAGGCAAAAGGCAAGATTTCATAAAAATGTTCGATCAATTTGCCAGTAGGAAGGATGACTGCACTAGCTTGAGCTTTCCTTTGGGTTTGGCGGCGCTTTAAAAGCCCTAATTGCAGGTAGAAAAATTCGTCAAAAACTAAGCGCCGGCGGGCGGCGGCCAAACAATCTCGATCGAGCGGAAAGTGAATATTAGTCACGGCATCGGCTAAACCCATTAAACCGTAACGCTCGCGCAAATCCTCTGGTAGCGATTCTGGCAACATTTTCGCCGCCGGCATTACAGCCAAAATCGATCGCCTCACCGAACCAGCATCCACCCCCTCCGTCAACGGATAAACTGGTATCAGGCGGCCGACTTTCATTGATTCGATCGCACCGCCGGAGTCATCTAATACTTCTAACTCAGGATTTTCTAAAGTAATTCCATATTTACCCTGCTTCACCAACCCGGAAGCTGCCAGCACCGCACCAGTACAATACTCGCGCTTTTTGAATTCTTGCCAACCGCGATTACTGTAGCGAGGGCCTGCAAAAAAACGACTAATTTTTATTTCTCCGGTGCGGTCTTTTAAAATTACTTCTAATATGGTTAATTTCTTATTCTTCGGACTAGAAAAGCAATTGCAGCGCTTTACTTCTGCGATCAAAGTGACAGTTTCCCCGGCTATTAGCTCGCGAATTTGTACTTGCTTTGCATAGTCGATGTGGTTGCGCGGATAGTAGTAAAGCAAATCATATACAGTGTATAAACCCAGTTTGGCCAAGCGGTTGCCGTTGGCGGGGCCGATGCCTGTGACGCGGGTTAACTGTTGGTCGAGAGTCAGGCTGGGCGGTGGGGGTGCTGTACTCAGGGGTACTGTTCGGGGAGCGGAAAGTGCTGGGGTGGTTGGTTCAGAAGCGTTAGCGTTTGCGGGTCTGACTTGTCTTGCTTGTTCTGGCTGGTGGCGAGTTTCTTGTTCCCAAACTTGCTCCATTTGCCTCAGAAAACTGACCGTAATGGCGATCGAATGTTGGCGCTGTTCAAGATCTTTCTGAGGGTAGATGTCAAATTCAGCGGCAAGTTGTCTAGCTCGATCGCGCGCCGAAGCCGCCACAGAACCTGCAAGTTGTCTCAAACTCAGGCCCAGAAACTCGCTGAAGCGGTATTGACTGCCTTGGATGTCGTTAAATCCGCGATCGGCTTCTACTGAAAGAGCTTTTTGCAATCGCTGCCATTCGGGTTGGTTATTAGTCATCAGTCATTAGTAATTAGTCATCAGTCATTAGTAATTAGTCATTAGTCATTAGTCATTAGTTATTAATCATAGCTCAAGAATTCCAGACAATTGACAACTGACAACTGTCAACTGATAACTGTCAATTGACAACTGACTAATCTTCAAACCAACTCGATCGCCAAGCCGACTCAGCCTCCACCACAGCGAGTTCCCGCTGCTTTTTCTGGTAATCGCGGCCCAGCGAGTTCAACTTTACAGACAGGTTACGAATTTGCTGGCGCCAAGCCGAGGTTCCCGCATCGGCAAACTCTATTTCCGATAGCCGCAGTTTAATAGCTGTAATGTGCAGCGCCCTACTACCAAAGGTTTCTGCCAATTTTCGTGATGCTGATGAGGCATCGGTTTCAATGATTAAGTTTAATAAGTTAGGCGGCCCGGCAACGCTGTCGCCGGAGGATTCAGCTTGAGAAGCAGCTTCTAGAACCGGTTCTGGCAATTGACTCGGCAAGATTGCCGATTGTTGCAGCAAGCGGTTGGTGTCGCGAGAAAGCAGCTTGAGTATATGGACGATCGACTTTTCAATACTATTTTGCCAGCGTGCCAAACTTTCCGGGGAATTGGCGTTTGGCAATTGATAATTTGCCAATGAAAATAGATAGTTAATGGCGGAAACTTGGTTTTTTTCCTTTTCGTCTTCTTCCTTGTCGTCTGATTCGTCTTCCTCTTCTTCCTCTTCCTCTTCATCGAAGTCGTCTTCGTCTTCTTCTTCCTCTTCCTCTTCCTCTATTTCTTCATCTGCTTGTGATTCAGTCACCAGCGATCGCAATTTTTCCTCCGACTCCGCAGCCAAAGCCTTTACAGACTGCTGCATTTTTTGCCGCCCCTCGAAGGACAACTTGAGAAACGACTCCGGTACTGCTTGAGTGCAAAGGTGATAGCAAGCCAAAATTAACTGCTGCCGCACCGCTTGTCCCAACGCAGTTAAATAACCTTCGTAGGTACTGCGAAACTCCAAATTCAAGGCTGCTAAAGCCTCTTCGAGTCCTGCCAAATCTTGCTCTATTCTCTCTCTTGGTCGCACCATATCTCTCGTATAAAATTAAAATAGGACTTATATCATTTCCGGTAACACCGGAATGATGTTGACTGTTGACTGTTGACTGTTGACTGTTGACGCCGTGAACAGTTAACAGTCAAGAGTGAACTCTAATTTACGATTCCGATGCTAACAGATTTGATATTACGCAAGTTTTCCATTTTTACGATATCTGTAGTAGTAAGGTTTGCAGTGATCAGCCTACAAATATAGTCTGTCCATAAGTCCTATAAAAATTAAAAATTAAAAATGCAAAAAATCAAGTTTTCACATTTTTAATTTTTAATTCTAAATCTTAATTTGGGATTATTGAACACCCATTTGGGCTGCCACTTCATCGGCAAAGTTAGCTTCTACCTTTTCAATGCCTTCGCCCAAGACAAAACGCACGAAGCGGCGCACTTGGATATTTTCTCCAATTTGGGCGATCGTTTGTTTTACCAACTCTTCTACCGAGATATTCTGATCTTTAATAAAAGGCTGATCCATCAAAGATAACTCTTTCATGCGCTTCTCAATCCGCCCTAGAACAATCTTTTCTTTGATGTTTTCCGGCTTGTTGCCCAAGTCATCCTTGCCCATTTCAATTGCCTTTTCTCTTTCGACAACTTCGGCGGGGATATCTTCAACTTTCACGTATTCCACATTCGGGCAAGCTGCAATTTGCATCGCAATATTCCGCACCAAAGTTTGGAATTCTTCGCGACGTGCCACAAAATCTGTTTCGCAGTTAACTTCCACCAGCACTCCCACGCGGCCGCCCGTGTGAATGTAGCTGCCTACAAGCCCTTCTGAGGCAACTCGTCCACCTTTTTTACCTGCCGAAGCCAGACCTTTTTTCCGCAGCCACTCAATGGATGTTTCCATATTGCCTTCGTTTTCAACGAGGGCTTTTTTGCAGTCCATCATGCCCGCGCCAGTTTTTTCGCGCAGTTCTTTAACAAGTTTTGCAGATATGTCCGCCATCTTCTTTAAGTTCCCAATCAAAATTAGTTATTAGTCATTAGTCATCAGTCATCAGTCATTAGTCATCAGTCATTAGTCACTAATTTTAATGTTAATGATTAGACCAGAGTGAAGAAATACCCAGTCGATCTTAGTATCGACTTTGTAGGTGTAGCGCCAGAATGAATTCTGGCGCTGACACAATGAATGCTTTTGCCAGAACTCTACTAATGACTTAGACTCGTGCTATGTACAATTAAAAATTAAAAATATCCAACTAAAAATAATTATTATTTTTAATTTTCAATCTTTAATTTTTAATTTCCTGGTGTCAGATTCCGAGGGCAATACTAGCTCTCGGTTTCTTCGCCCTCGGCCTCAGCAGCCTCGTCGGGATCTACATAATCGGGGTCATCCAATTCTTCGATTTCGACATCATATTCAGCGCCTTCGTAACCACCGTCGTAGTCGTAGTCTTCCTCAGAGTCGCCGCCCTGCTGACCGTGACGACCTTCGTAGATGGCATCAGCTAACTTGCCGACAATCAGCTTGATCGATCGAATAGCATCGTCATTCGCCGGAATCGCAATGTCAACCAAATCGGGGTCGCAGTTGGTATCCAACAGAGAGACGATCGGAATTCCCAACTTTTGGCATTCCAACACCGCATTATACTCGCGGCGTTGGTCTACCAGCACCACTCCGTCGGGAATCTTCCGCATAGATTTAATCCCGCCCAGATATTTCTGGAGTTTTGCCATTTCTCGGCGCAGTACCGAAGCTTCTTTTTTCGGCAGCAAATCGAGGGCGCCGATTTCCTCGCGGCGCTCCAAATCCTTGAGGCGCTCCACGCGGGACTTAATCGTCGTCCAGTTGGTGAGCATTCCCCCCAGCCAGCGCTGGTTGACGTAATAAGCACCGCAGCGTTGAGCTTCTTGGGCTACAATCCCGGCAGCTTGGCGCTTCGTACCCACGAACAAAAACTTTTTGCCTTTTTCTGAGGCAACTCTCATGTACTCGTAGGCGTCTTCCATAAGCTGAGCGGTTTGCACGAGGTCAATGATGTGAACCCCGTTGCGCTCTGTAAAAATGTAGGGAGACATTTTCGGGTTCCACCGACGGGTTTGGTGTCCGAAGTGAACCCCTGACTCTAACATTTGAGCCAAACTGACTACTGGCATTGTATTTTTAACTCCTGATTCGGGTTAATCCTCCACCCGGTCGTATTTCTGAAGGTTTGCGCCCTCGAAACACCCGAAAACCCGGATGTGCGAATTTAAACAACTTTTCTAGTTTATCACAAGCGCGCTACTTTTTCTGACAATCTGATATCCGTAGGGTTGGCTTGGCACCCGGATGTGAGATTTAATGGGCGGGTTGGGTGCGGGGTGTCCACGCTGCGGTTAAAGTTACTTGCAAGAGTTTCTTAAAAACAAAAAATCCAGGTGGAAGGTTGCCAAAGCCTTTGTTCGCTTGTGAGAGAATGGCGTTGTTGGTGCGCCTCTTGTGCGTTCTACCTTCGATCGAGCTGGTATCCCTTTTTTTCGATCGGCAATTCAGTCAGCTTTAGTAGCCTGCCCTCTCCATCCGCCAAAATCCCAAAGCTAAAAACGCCATGCCCATACCCATTCTCGTTCTGCTTGAAGTTCTAATTGTCATCGCACTTTCGAGACTTGTAGGTTTAGGATTTCGAGCGATCAAACAACCTCAAGTCATTGGAGAAATTGTAGCAGGAATTATGCTTGGGCCTTCTCTGTTTGGCTTAGTTGCACCTGATTTAGCAACAGCACTTTTTCCAGCCGAAGCCGTTCCCTTCCTCAACGTGTTGTCTGAGGTGGGGCTAATATTTTTCATGTTCTTGATTGGTTTGGAACTGAATCCCAAGTACCTTAAAAGCAATTTAGATATCGCAATTTTAACTTCCCACGTCAGCATTCTAGTGCCGTTTTCTCTAGGAAGCTTGCTAGCGCTGCTGCTGTATCCCATCGTTTCAAATAATAGCGTTTCCTTTACAGCCTTTGCCTTGTTTTTGGGCGCTGCGATGTCAATTACGGCTTTTCCGGTGCTGGCAAGAATTATTACAGAACACAACTTGCAGAATACCAAATTGGGGACGCTGGCCTTGACTTGCGCTGCGGTAGACGACGTGACGGCGTGGTGTTTGTTAGCGGTGGCGATCGCAGTTACTCGTACTAATTCGATGCTCGGTGCTTTGCCGACAATTATTGAGTCTTTAATTTACATCGGTTTCATGCTGACTATAGTTCGTTGGTTCTTGCAGCGACTTTCCAAACAGTACAACCGCACTGGAAGATTAACACAGTTATTGCTCTCCGGGATTTACATGGGAGTTGTAGCTTCTGCCTTAATTACTGAATGGATCGGCATTCATTTAATATTCGGTGCATTTTTGCTGGGCGCTGCTATGCCTAAAAATGCGGGATTAACCAGAGAATTAGCAGAAAAAACCGAAGACTTTGTACTAATATTTCTACTGCCAATATTTTTTGCTTATAGCGGCTTGCGGACTCAAATCGGCTTGCTCAACACTCCCGAATTGTGGCTGCTGTGCGCCGCAGTTTTAGGAGTGGCAATTGTCGGCAAATACGTCGGCACTTACGTTGCGGCGAGAGTTTGTGGTATCAACAACCGCGAAGCTTCAGCCCTGGGATGGCTGATGAATACTCGTGGTTTGACTGAACTAATTGTGCTGAATATTGGTCTTTCCTTGGGTGTAGTTTCGCCGCTACTATTTACGATGTTAGTCATCATGGCTTTAGTGACAACTTTTATGACTTCCCCGCTGTTGGAGTGGACTTATCCAAAACGGTTAATTAGATTAGATATTTCAGAAGTTAACTCTGAGGATTCAGAATTAGAAGATTCACAAATTGCTGACAGCAATGAAGAAACTGCTAATAAATTGCTGCCCACTTATCGAATTTTAGTACCTGTTGCCAATCCCAGCACGCAGAAAGGTTTACTGCGACTAGCGGTAGCGCTGGCGCAGCCGGCTGCTGGTATGGGTGGTGATGATTTACAGTCGGCGGCGGTTCATCCTCTGAGTTTGATAGAATTAAATGATGACTATGCTTTTGAAAGTACGCCTGCAGAAGCCGATCGCATTATTCAAGAGCGCCGCTCGAAATTATCAGAATTGATTGAGAGTTTGGAACTGCCGGAGGCACAAAAATTAGTACATCCGATCATTCGGGTTACTAATGATGTAGCGCGGGAAACTGCCAAAATTGCGGAAATAGATCGCGCAGATTTGATTTTATTAGGATGGCACAGACCTACTTTTAGCAGCAACCGTTTGGGAGGACGTGTCGGCCAAATTCTCAGCAACGCTAAGGTGGATGTAGCAATTTTTGTTGACAGAGGCAGGGAAAAATTGAATAACTTGTTAGTACCTTACGCGGCAAACATTCACGATGATTTGGGGTTAGAATTGGCGCTGAGACTGTTAGTTAATAGCGAGGAACGCCGTTTGACGGTGCTGCGGGTGGCGGTTGACGGGGAAGCTGAAAATGCTCTGAGTTATGAGTTTCAGCGAGTGATGGATCAGTTGCCGGTTGATGTACGATCGCGTATTGAAACTCCGATTGTGGAGGCTGCTGAACCCATTCAAGCAGTGGTTGCGGCTTCTGCTAATGCTGATTTGACTATTGCGGGTACGAGTCGGGAGTGGGGAATAGAGCGCCAAACTTTGGGACAGTATACTGATGAATTGGCTGTGCAGTGTCATTCTTCGCTGCTGATTGCACGATGTTACGTTAGAGTGCGATCGCACTTGGCATCGGTACTTCCTCAAATGTAGTCAGTTGACTGTTGACTGTTGACTGTTGGCTGTTGTTATTAGTTATTGGTTATTGGTTATTGGTGAGTTAGTACCAATGCCCAATGCCCAATGCCCAATGCCCAATGCCCAATGCCCAATTATTAATTACCAAGATTATGAATCATTTAAGCCTCAAATCGCTGGCATTTTACGGGATTGCGATTGGCTCAGTTTCACTGCTGTTTAAAGTAGTAACTGCTTATGGAGAAGCAAATTTAAAGGCTCCTCCGGCAATTGCGGGAAATTATCGCTTCGATCCTAACAGTTTGCCCGAATGTCTGAAATCTGATGTTTTGGTATTGACAATCGAGCAATCGGGTGTTTATTTGAGCGGTAATTTGCGATCGGGCAGCAGGGAGGGCAGGGAAAACACAGCCCAAGAGAAACCTTCTCTACTTGGTAAGTGGGAAACTCAAGGATTGAACTTGTCGGGTGCGGTTCCTAATTTAGCTGGTTGCAGCGACTCCACAGCAACCGGTCAAAACAGTTCTGTTAAAATGCGCGGAATTGTCGAGCAAGAAAGCCTCAAGGGAAAAATTAGTCTAACTGATAAGACGGCGGCTACTGATTTTACGGCTCAAAGAGAAGCGGCGGTGCAACCCCAGAAGCAGGAACATTGATTGATCCCAATAGAGAATAAGAAATGGGAAATGGGTAATTCTTTGTCGCTTTCCGACTCTCCCCTTCTCCCCTCATGAACCAAGGAATCACAAAGTTGCGGCGGGGTGGGGGAGTGGGCGATCGAACTCCCGACACCGAAGCTCGCCTGTGACGGTCGGTTGCTGCTAAATTAGAAAATATACCTAAAAGTAAATGATAAAAATAAAGTATCCCAGAGAAGTTCTTGGTTGAGAATTTGTCTTGCTCAAGACCCCCCGTGCCCGTATAGTTTGTTTGGAATGGATGTTGCCGTGATATTAATGCCGTCAGAAACTTCGCTTACCCAGTCAAACCCGTTAATTTTAGACAGTTTGCCAGACTTGTCGCCTTCCGATGGGGGATGTCCCCGCCGAGCCAGATTACAAATTGACTTGATGTTGCTGGCGATCGAAGCCTTGTATCTCGGAGGTGCCGAAGAAATGCTGGCAGTGTCAAAGGACCTGGAATTGGAATCAATTATCAAAAATCGGGTTGCCCTTTGGCTGATGCGTAATACTAACCCGCTGAGACGCTACACGCAGCGCCGCTCGCTTACCATGGTGGAGGCAAAAGCGCTGGTGGCGATCGCCTGTAATATGGCGCGTAAGTTAACCGCCACAATTCGGCAGTTGCTGCTAGACTCGCAGCAGTTGCGATCGAAAAATATCCCCCTCAACCAGAACCTGCAGCTGGCCGAGTATTTAGAACGCTTTAGAGCTCACTTTCGATCGCGCATGAACCCCAAGCGATCGCTAGTTGCAGCTTACGATTCCGACGACAAGCTCAACGAACTAGCTTTGAACTTGTTGAGCAAACTGTTATTTTGTACAGGCACAGCAGGAATGCAGCGCTTCTGGGTTAGCCTGTTTGATGGAGAAGTTGAATAAAAAATGACTATTAGGCGTCAGTACAGTCTGCCAAATTGCACCCTAGTTCTAGAAGGGTTGAGCGATGGATCGGCAGCCAGCCAGTTAGATATACGGCCGGTGCTTTCCATATTAATGAGCGCTGAATGCTATGTTACAGGTCTTGGCGAGCCCCTAAGCGGGGGACGGGAGTTTTTTGAAAGCTTGGTGAGGGCCGTCAGCAGCTACGCTCAAGAATTTATGAGCGGAGTGCATTATCCCGATCGCTACGGCCCGAATGTGGGTATGGTGCAGTTACACAGAATTGACGGGAACGTGCATCGGTTGACCGTTCTACCCGCCTCCACAGGCAGCGCAACCCAAATCGATCAAAAAACAGAACTGTCGGCAAAAGTAGATTTGACGACGGTACAGCTATTCGACTTGGTAGAGGCGATCGATCAGTTTTTTGCGGACACGCAGACGCTGCCGGAATTGTCGCTGCAATTAACCCCAATTTCCAAGCGTTACGTTAAGTCAGCCGAACCTTTGGCGAAGCGGAGTTTGCCTGCTGTCGTGGGGGTGTCGAGTTTGGCTTTGGCTGCGATGGCGTTTTTCTTGGTGCCGGTGCCGGAAGTCCAGCGCCAGAGAGATCCGGTGCCGCAGCCCAATCCAGCGGGCCAGAATCAAGGGACGCCGAATCCGGGCGGATCGGGTTCGCCTAATCCCAATCCCACGCCCCCTGCGGGCGGTTTGCTGCCTGGGACTCAAACTCCGAACGCTGAATCGATTTCGCCGACTCCGAGCCCCGCGCCGCAGTCGGACGCTTCACCAAGCGCCACACCGCCGTCGGACGATTCACCTAGCGCCACACCGCAGTCGAACACTTCGCCGGAAAGCACGCCCAGTCCTGTTGCTGAAGGTTTGGCAAGCCCTGAAGCAGCACCCCAGCCAATTACCGATCCAGGGGAAATTGAGCTGTTGAGGGGAAAACTTTCCCAACAAATTGACGGAGTTGTGAAGAATCAGCCTCCGGTTGATGCGGAGTTGGTTTATCGGGTGAGTGTGGCCCAAGACGGGGCGATTGTCGGTTACAAGCCGGAGAATTCGGCAGCAGTTGATCGATCCGAAACGCCGTTGTCGGAGTTGCTTTACAAACCTGTTGGCACCAGACCACCTGCGGAACCGCTGGCTGATTTCCGCGTAGTTTGGGCACCAGACGGGACTGTTCAAGTCACTCCTTGGTAATGGTTAACGGTTGACTGTTAACGGTTGACTGTTAACGGTTGACTGTTGACTGTTGGCGGATACCAAATCCCGCTTAAATGCTCCCTCAATCTCTTAGTCTGGGGAGGCAGACTTGGTTTTTATAGTAGCGATTTCAAGATCCGAATCATCTACAAACCGATTGCTGATTCAAAGGCCTGTTGGTGCGATCGGCTCAATGTCTGGGTCAAATCCTCCAACTTGATTTGTGCGAATTATCCACAAAAATGCTCCCTGTTTTAAGAAAATTTTGGCTATTTCATCTTGGGTGCGTCTGGGCAACATGGTTCGGTAACTAATAGCAGCTTTTATCAGGTTTGCTATACCAACAAAAAATGTTTTTTTCAGTTCAGAATCAATTCCCGCTAATCTCGAATTTTTGCGCCAATCTGGACGGACAATGCCGAGGGGCATTAATACTTTTTCTAAACTCTCTCCTAAAGCTACTAACTGGTGAAACCTTTGGGTTTGTGCGTCGGTGGGATGTGTTTTCAACCAGTCTTGAATCTGAGGATTTGACTCTATTTCGGAAGTGATTTTTTTAATGGTGGCGTAAATTGCCTGACTTGAATCTTGGACGCAAGAAGTTGCTGGCGTGACTAAACTTGCGCCGGTGCCGTCTCCGCTGCGGTAACGGGCCATCATGATATCTAGTTGCTGGTTTAATTCGGTTAAAGGCGACAAGGTGATGCCGTCAAAATCGTAGTCGCAACACACGCAATCTAATTTACAGATGATATCGCAAACCGGGCGATCGCCCAACCAGCCGCGCTGCAAGTCTCCCATGTAGCTTTGCCATTTGCTGGAACCGGCAACAATTCCGTCGGGATTGTGGGCGTAAACTTGTTTGTATTCTATGTCAAAACGCAGTTCGCTGGTAAAGCGATCGCGCACTACTTTTGCTACTCCCAAAGCAAAATGCCCCGTGACAATTCCCAGCGGCGGCCGTTCGCCTTTTTTGCCACCGATACCGCCGAAACTGTGAATCACTATCCCGATATCTCCTTCTTGCCAAGGAGAGATTGAATCGTTTTCTGTAGCCTCATTTGGGGTTAACAATACTCTTTTTGCTTGCCCTTTTTGGGCTGGTGTATTTTCCCAATTTTTGTAGTTTAAATAAGAGAGAGATTTTTTGAGGCCGAAATGTGTTTCATCTGGTGTTAATTGGGCAATTTTGCGGGGTTCGATTGCCTGCACTACAAATATACTGTCTTCGTCTCTTTCGCCGTAAATGTACCAGCCGTCTGGATTTAAGGGGGATTGTTCGATCAGGTGATTGGTAAACCTCGCTACGCCATTTTTATCTGGCTGTACTTGGGGAATCCGAATTATTTCAGCGGCGCCGTCAAATTGTTGAGATGTTTTGTTGAAATGCCGGACAATAAATTTGTCGCTGTCGGCTTCTTTTCGCTGTAAAATTGAGACTAAGGCGCAGAAACGTCCGATAATTTGTACTGGTTCGCGATCGATCGTGAGTTCCTGGCGATCGCTGCTGCTATAATTAATCGCAATCACGGGTCTGCGTAGCATCACAGTCACGCTGTCTTCAAGTCTGCTGCCTGCTAGAGTTTCTAAAGGGCCGACATTTCGCCAGCCGTTCAATCTCTCTGGATGGATATTGCCAGATTTTTGACTTTTTTTAGTTTCTTGTGTGAAGTTTATATCTTGACTGACTGCGTGGACAAAAAACTGTACTTCGCGATTTGTACTCCATTTCAAAAATGCTGTTTTGCCAATGAAATTCTTATATTTTTTGGGGGCATTTATTACTTCAAAAAACACGGTACCGTAGGGCTGGCGCTGTTCGTTGGAGGGCAAAATTAAGCGCCCGTGCCAAAGGGCGATCGGCTTGTAGAGATAGGCAACTACTGGTGAATTTTCGCAGATTATCTCCGGCTGAAGCGCTCTTGAAATAGCGCTTTTGCCTCCAAAAATAGTAGCAGTTAAATTGCCGTCACTTTCTACAAATTTTGGTTCTAAAAAAACTTTTTCAGGTTGTGAAATATTAGGGGTTAAATGACCAGTGTTTCTTGTGAACGATCGCCTAAAGAGGTGATTGTTCTCGAATTTTGCCTGCAACCAAGTGAGGAAAATGCGAATAAAAATAAACGCTGTTAAACCAAAAACAACAGCTAAAATAATCAGCCCCAGGGTCAAAATGAATTGGTTGAAAGACTGACCTGACAGTAAAAAAATGGTTGGCCCGATCCAAGGAAATGCCGCCATAATGTCTAAAAACGAGTTTTAGGTTCGATCCAGTCTTTGCTGGCTTGACTGCCGAAAACTAAGGGTTTGTCCTCGGTGACTGCTACCGTTTGCCCTGTCATATCCACTGCACAAAGAGGCCAAGATCGATCGCCCAAATTGCCTGCGCGGAACAGAACTTTTCCGGGACAAACTTGGCTCCAACCCAACAATACAGCATGAGTGTAAAGACTGCGAGCGGGAGCAACGGTATAAGTGTAGTTATCATTTTTGTCCCAAATGACACCGTAGTCGGACATATCGGAAGAGTTGAAAAGTGCTTCAAATTCGCGGGCGAGAATGCGGGAACCGTCTTGATTCCAAGAAACAGGCACTAAAATGGCGATCGTCCCGGACATATCTGTATCATCGCTAGCATACATCCCACTTTCGGCTAGTGGCGAAGCAGCCGCCACTGTTTGCAGTTCCCCGGTTTTGAGATTTTCCACAAACATGACACTGCTAACCCGACATCGGGAGAATTCCGGCTGTACTTGCAACTCAATTCGACTGTAAGCTGCGTATTGGCCGTTAGTGGATACTAGGGATGGACTGCGATAATAGCGGAGGCCTGTGCCGGCAGTGGAGCTCACTTTAGCATGAGTGGCACTAATCCATTCCCAAGGAACGGGATAAGGGCTATTTAAAGGGTCAGTCATCGGTTTTTTTTCCAAAAATTTTACTGAATTATCCAACAGATTCAGGCTGGCACGCAACAAACTAGAAACCAGGTTTCTGGCTTGATGCTTCGCCACTAAACCCCAGATTTATAGAAACCGAGTTTCTTTTTTAGATTTTAGATGGGAGGGCACATCTCAAATCTAAAATCTAAAATTTCCAATCGGATAGGTAAGATAGTATCGAAATTAATCTGGTATGTACACTGAGAGGGATGAAATATGACGCGATCTTTTAACCAAAAACCTTCAATCCCCCCCACTCGCGTCTCCAAGTCGCGGGGAAAAGGTTTGCTTGTACTGTCGCTGATTTTTCGACTGCTGCTGCTGGGGGTGGGCAGCGGTTTTGCGTGGGTTCTGGGGATGACGATCGCTCAAATTTATCCGTCAGGCGCGACGGAGATGCCGCTGGCAGAGAGATTGCTGCGTGGAACTCAAAATTCGACCTCCAGCCCGAAACGCGCCCCAGCAACGCCAATTCCGGCGCTCCCGCCACCAACCGCTACACCGACTCCCCAGTCAAAAGTTAGTCCTGCCCAGAGAGAGAAATTGCAGTCGGATTTGAGACAGTTGCAGGGTGAACTCAACGCGCTGATTGGTCGCACGGCGGCTTTGGAGAGTCAGTTGGGCAGCAGCCGCCCGACGGAAACTTTGGAAAAGCGTTTGCAGTTGATGTCGCGGCAATTGGCGGGGCCGGAAACGGCGACAAGTCTTGCCCCTGCTTTACCGGCGATCGGCAGCAGCCCGAGTCTGAACCCTGAAACGGTGAATACTGCCCCACAGAATGCCAATAATTCGGTGTTTGGGAGGGATGGGCTGATGGTGACTCTGCCCAGCGATGTTTTGTTTGATACTGGCAGCATTTCTTTGCGCGCTGGAACAAGTGCGATTTTGGACAATTTGGTGGCGGAGTTGAGCAATCACGAGGGGGCAACTGTGCGGGTGGCGGGCCACACTGACGACGCGGGGGAAGCGGCGGACAATCGCAATGTGTCGTTTGCGCGGGCTCAGGCTGTGGTGCAGTATTTGTCTGATGTACTCGGTCAGAAGTATCATTGGGTAGCGATCGGCTATGGGGAAAGTCGCCCTTCGGTGGATAATAGTTCCGATACTAATCGGCAGCGCAACCGTCGCATTGAAGTGGCAATTAATCCTTAGTCAGCGGACTTGTGGATACTAGATTTATTGCATGAATCTTTGATTGATAGTCAACGGCAGATGTAAGGCAGATAAACACGGATAAACGCTGATAATTTCCACAGAGGTGAGCGAATGCTTGCAATTGGAGTCTACTGTGTTGAATTCTCAAGGCGTAAGTTGCTGTCACGCTGAAGGTGTCAGAGGTGGCAAGTCAGAATTATTTTTAGCCTGATCTATTGCCTCTCGATGTTCGCTCCTAAGTTTCGGTTTTAAATACAAGTTCTCAATCAAAGCTGCCACTCCCGCAAACCAAGGCGGCACAATTACAGCTCCAATAATTCCTAATACTTGAACGCCTCCCAAGACAGACAGCAATTGATATAAAGGATGCACACCAACCGATGAACCAACCAGCAAAGGATCGAGTACGTAAGTTTCTAAATTCTGGATAATTACAAATAACAGTAATACCCACAAAAGTACCCAGCCACCTTTAGCTAATGCTACTATTAATGCTGGTCCTGCTCCCAACACTGGGCCGATGAAGGGAATCAAGTTGGTAACACCTGCGATCGCACCCAAGCCTAAAGCAAATTCCGGCATTCCCAAAATGCTCAAACCTGTGGTAATAAATATCCCTAAAATGGCCGAAACTAACACTCGCCCGCGAATATAACTCCCCATTCTTTGACCGATTGGCGCGGCTTGTGCGGCTAATCTTGTGTCCCAAGGTTTAGGGAAAAATTGCACCACACTTTTGATTAATGTGTCGCTGTCGGCTACCATGTAACCTGAAATAAATAATGCTAACACTAGGCTGAAGACCCCGCCTAGAATGCCTCTCGTTAAACTGTACGATCGCAAAACCAGTTGTTGACTCGATCGAATCAGCCAATTAGTCAGCGATTGAGTGTCCACCAACTGACCCACCAAGGTTGGGGCATCGTCGGTTAGGCGACTCAATAAATTAGTTGCCACAGTTCGCAAACTTTCAACATAGAGTGGTAACTGTCGCAGCAGTAACTCTATTTGTTCGATTACCGTGGGGCCGATTAACACTACCGTCCCGCTAAATCCACCGATGAGAGTTAAATAAACCATAATCACCGCCAGCCAGCGCGGAACCCGCATCGTTTGGGCCCAATTAACAATAGGGACGATCGAAGCAGCCAGCACGACTGATATCATCAGAATTACTAGCAGGCTCCGCAATTGCCACAGCAGCACTAGCAGCAAGGACGATGCTACAATTAGCAGCAAGTTAGGTAAAGAAATGGTAATCCGCTGTTCTGACATAATTAAGTAATCAAGGTTTGTATTGGCGCTTATGTCATCCCGCAGGGCGGGTTTATTTATATTCTCATTTACCAAATATATGTCGGGTAAAACCCGCACCTACTCATATTATAATAAAAAGTAACATCGGTTCAAAAAAAAATAATATGCAACCGCAATATTCAACCCAAGATTTCTCCACCCTTTCGTCTATAAAATCACCAACGCTCTTTTACGAATGGCAAAATTACCGTTGTGCTTATGAAGTTTATAACCCAACTACTGCGACAGAAGATAGCATCCCTTTGTTATTAATTCATCCGATAGGAGTTGGTTTGTCAAGAATCTTTTGGCATAGATTTTGTGAGAGTTGGTACAAAGCAGGGAACAGTAATCCGATTTACAATCCCGACCTTTTGGGCTGCGGCGATTGCGAAATGCCGGCTGTGGCTTGCTATCCAGACGATTGGGCCGCACAGTTGCAGTATTTCTTGGAAACTGTAGTCAAAAAACCTGCGATCGTCCTCGTACAAGGTGCTTTACTATGTGTAGCCTTGGCTTTAGCAAAAAGGCAGCAGGAAAGCGGCTCAAATTTAATTCGCGGCTTAGTCCTCGCCGGGCCTCCCGCTTGGGCTGTCATGAACAAACATTCGACAGAAAGACAGCAAAGAATTGTCTGGAATTTGTTAGATTCTCCCTTGGGAAACGCTTTTTACCGCTACGCCAGACGCGCTGATTTTTTGCGCTCTTTTTCTGCGAAACAACTGTTTGGCGATGCGGCACAAGTTGACAGCGAATGGTTGGATGCTTTGCAGGCTGGGGCGGCGAATCCTGACAGCCGACACGCGGTTTTCTCGTTTTTAGCGGGGTTTTGGCGCCAGGATTATAGTGGTACGATTCAAAAGTTCGATCGCCCCGTACTCGTTGTGATGGGAGAAAAAGCCTCAAGCATCAGTCAAGCGGGTAAGGAAGAGAAACCGGATGAAAGATTAGCGCAATATTTAACAACTTTTCCCAATGCGGAAGGTTTATTAATGCCGGGGCGCAATGTTTTGCCCTATGAATCAACCGCAGAATTTGTCGCGGCTGTTGCGGAGTTTGTGAATGGGAGTTTTTAACCGCAGATATCAGCAGATGAACACCGATGAACGCGGATGGAATTTCATCTGCGTTCATCCGCGTTCATCTGCGGTTAAAAAACTCTAAATTTCAACTCCGGTGCCAGATGGTTGTACCATCTTTTTGATCGATCAAAGTAATGCCCCGATCCTTAAGTTCGTTGCGAATGCGATCGCCCTCAGCGAAATCCCTCGCCTTTCGGGCATCTTTCCGCTTCTGAATCATCGCCTCAATCTCCGCAGCACTCAAACCGTCAACCGCATCATTGCTATCACTTTCCGGCTGAACTTCTAAACCCAAAACCCCAGCCAAATTCACCAAAGTCAGCCATTTTTGCTGCAACAATTCCGGTGAAGTTTGTGTTTTGCCTTGATGCACTAAAACATTGCCTTCCTTGCCCAATTCCTTAGCCAATTCAAACAAAACAGTCAAAGCGCCGGGAGTATTGAAATCATTATTCATAGCTGCTTGAAATTGCTGGACTAAGGTGTTATCTTCTCCTGTCAATTTATCAATTTTCTCAACATCCCAACCCAGTTTAGAGCCGTGTTGACTGCCAAAAAGTAAGCCTTCCTTAAGAGTGTGCCAGCCATTTCGAGCGCTAGCGATCGCGTCTTCGGTAAAATCAATTTGACTGCGATACTGCGCCATCAACACAAACAGCCTCACCACCATCGGTTCCACCGCTTTTGACTTCTCGCTTCCTTCATTCTTACTCCCCCCCTTACCAAGGAGGGGCTGGGGGGGGTTAAATTCCCAATCACCCGACCAATTCCCATCCAACAAATCGCGAATTGTAATAAAATTGTGCAAAGATTTCGACATCTTTTTGCCATTGACAGTCACAAAAGCATTGTGCATCCAATATTTAGCAAGTGACTTGCCCGTCGCGGCTTCAGATTGAGCAATTTCGTTTTCGTGGTGGGGAAAAGTTAAATCGGAACCGCCGCAGTGAATATCAATAGTTTCGCCCAAGCAATCGCGCACCATCGCCGAACATTCAATGTGCCATCCGGGACGACCTTTTCCCCAAGATGAATCCCAAGCAGGTTCTCCCGGTTTAGCACTTTTCCACAGAGCAAAATCTGACGAATCTTGCTTTTTTTGAGATTCTATTTCTGCGGTTTCCAATCTACCGCTAGCCCCTGCCTGCATTTCTTCCAACTTGCGGCCCGAAAGTTTTCCGTAATCAGGAAATTGCCTCACGTTGTAGTAAACGTCGCCGCCAGACGCATAGGCATAACCTTTATTTTCTAATTCGTGAATCAGCCGTTTAATGCCGTCGATTGTATGGGTGGCGCGGGGATATTCATCGGCTCTGAGAATATTCAGCTTGTCCATATCTACAAAATATTCATCGATGAAGCGTTCCGCTACGGCTTCCATTGTGGAATTGGTTTCGCGGGCGCGGTTGAGAATTTTGTCGTCAATATCTGTAAAATTCTGCACGTAGCGCACATCGTATCCTCGCCACATCAGATAGCGGCGCACCATGTCCCAAACAATGTAAGCGCGGGCGTGGCCGACGTGGCAGTAATCGTATACCGTAACGCCGCAGCAATACATCCGCACCTTTCCTGGTTCGAGGGGCTCAAAAGGTGATTCGCGACGGGTCAAGCTGTTGTAAAGCGTTAGGGGCATGGGATTTGAGATTTGGGATTGATGTACTGCTCTAATTTATTATATTGCGGTTGGTGAATCTTTCGGTGTCATTACCAAACATCTGTTAAATCTAAGACAAATCCCGGTAACACATCTTCCCCTGACAAAGTGCTGGGATTATCTAATATTTCCACAGCCTGATTTTGTCTGTATATCTCAACTTTCTGGTTTTTGCCATCGATTAACCATCCCAAAATGGCTCCATTTGCGATGTAGAGCGGTTCTCAAGAAAGTGAAATACACGGGCTAGTTCGATGCCCCATGCTTTTATGCCCGATGCCCAATCCCCAAGAGCACCTCATGTTACTGAGAAAGGCTATATTCCAGCATTTTTTCTGGCAATGGTTCCAGGTTGTCAGACTTAGAACGCAATGATTCAGAAGAAAGAGCGACCTTAGAAGGGAAGAGAGAAAGTAGTACGTCAACAGATGCTAGAATATCTCAGCCCCAAAGTTGCCATTTTTTTATCCAAACAGTAACCAAAACAGTTAAAGGGCGATCGCGCACGCTTAACAGTTATTTACAGTTTGTAGGGGAGGAGTTGACAGTGAAATATAAAGAAAAAAATAGTTTCAAAACAGGAGTCAAATGGCTACTGTGGTCTAGTTTTCTCACTCTAGGCATCGGCGGCGGCTTATTTGCCTACGGGTTATATCAAAACCGACCTCCCGAACCCATAGGAGTGCGCTTGATACCCGTCAAAATTGGCGATATTGAAGATACGCTTAATGAAAGCGGCACTATTGAATTGGCTGGTCAACAAACTCTTAAATCTCCCGTTGATGGTACTGTTGATGAAGTGTTAGTAAAAATCGGGCAAAATATCACATCTGGTCAGAACTTAATCACTCTTCGTAACCCCCAAAAACAAACAATTCTCACCAAGCAAGAGTTGGTGATTCAAAAAGAAAAACTCACTCTAGAAAGCTTACGCCAAAAACTTGTCGCAGCCCAGGAAACGCTCAGTATCGCCCAAGGAAGACTTCAAAATTATAAATCCGGGCAAAATAACGATTTATTAGAAATTAAAAAACAGGAAATTGCCTTAGCAAATAATCGCAAAAAAATTGTTGACGCGGAGGTGGTTTTGGCTGCTGCTGAGCGGAAACTTACGGAGCAAAAAGCATTATTTGAAAGAGGTTATATTCCGGGAAATGACGTGCGCTCCCAAGAAGACGAAGTTCGCAAGGCTAAAGTCAGTTTACGAGAGGCACAGTCTCAAATCAACACCGATTTGCTCGACCTCAAAAGTCGGCAAATGCAGCGACAAGATAAAGAGCAAGAACTTCAGGAAAAAGCGAGCGCTGCTGAGTCAGTAGTGCGACAAGCTCAGTTAGATGTTGCTACAAATAGCCGCAGTCTCCAAAGCTCTCTGCTTGAGTACCGAGAAAAAGAACAGGAACTAAAAAACAATATGGTGACTGCATCTATTGATGGCAAGGTACTTAATATTCAAGTTAAAAATGGCGACGGAGTGACGCGGGGAACAGAGCTTTTGACATTAGGCGACCCTTCACAAGAACTGGTAAAACTACAGCTTTCTACCCTCAATGCTGCTAAAGTTAGACCCAAGCAGTCCGTCCGTATCAGCATTATTGGCCCCAATCCTAAGCAGTTTTCAGGAAAAGTAGAAAGCTTGTATATTCTTGCTAAAAGTGGTGATAGTAAAGGAAATGACGACTCTAATCAAGGCAGTCAACCAACGGTTCCTGCAACGGTAAGACTCGATGCTCCAACCCGGACTTTGATTCCAGGGAGTCAAGTGAATGTGGAGATAATTTTGCAGCAGCGCCAGAAGGTAGTAGTTTTAGATACAGAGGTAATTGTGCGATCGGACTCTAAGCCTTTTGTGTGGATTCGGGACAGTCAAGGCAAAGCCCAGAAACGGTCAGTTACATTAGGTTTAGAAGGATTAACACAGGTAGAAATAACTTCTGGTTTGCGGCCAGGTGACAGTGTTGTGATACCCCCTCCTGAACCTTCCTTAAAGCCAGGAACTCCTATTCAGGAAGAAAAAACCACTGAAAAGAAAGAAAAAACAGACGGTGACGATCTGGAATAAAAATTAAAGAGTAGGATCAAATCAGCTAATTTTATTAATGTACGAAATGTTGATTTTTAATTTTTAATTACTTATGAGCCTTTCTCCTTTAGACCTCCTCCGCCTTACTTGCATTTCCCTAAGTGGCAATCTTTTGCGCTCTGCCCTAACTACAGTCGGAGTTTTCATGGGTGTAGCTGCGGTCAGCGCAACGTTGCAAGTTGGCAACATTAGCCGCGCGGTGATTGCTGAACAACTAGCCAAGCGAGAAGCACCTCAATTTAGAATCATTATCTGGGATGACTTAGGTTTGAAGTTAGAAGATATGGAATTTTTACGGAATCGGCTGAAAGGAATTCAGGCGATTAGCGGAGCAAAGTTGTTTCGTTATAACGAAAAAGTTATATTTCAGGCTGAAGAAGCGGAAACTAATATCTTCGCTGTTTCTGAAGATCATTTATTGACATCGGGGCGGCGATTAATAGCGGGGCGTTTTTTTTCCCCTAATGATTTTACTAATTATCGACCTGTAGTGGTAATTGATGAAATGCTGGCGACACAACTTTTTAAAGGTGGCATAAAACCTGTAGATCAGCGCATTTATGCTAACGGTAGACCTTACATTGTTGTTGGCGTAATGGAGAGCAAGGAAGGCTTTTCTGACAAAATCGAAGCTGAAATGTGGGTGTCGATGTCGGTTTACAAAGCGATGACAGGTAGCCAGACAATTGGGGGAATTTCCGTGCGTCCTTACAATCTCAAAGATATTAAAGGGATGGAAAAGCAGGGAAAAAAGGTTTTGAAGCAGCGCTTTCCCAAGGCAGAGGTTCATACTCGGAACAATGTTAAGAAAATTTTGGAGCAGCAGGAAATTCTGGAACTTGCTTCACAGGGACTATTGGCAGTGGGGGTAATTTCGCTATTGGTGGGAGGGGTTGGTATTGCTAATATTACGATCGCGGCGGTGATGGAACGTACCCCCGAAATTGGTTTGAGACGTGCGATCGGGGCTACTCAGAGAGATATATTGTTGCAGTTTATTCTAGAAGCAGTAATTCTGAGTTTAGCGGGGGGAATTGCTGCTATTGTGACGGTACACGGGTTAACGGTGGTGGTTGCGGATGTTTTTAAGTTGCCTTATAAATTTGACAGCAACACAGCAGCTTTGGCTCTAGGAGCGGCATTAGCGGTGGGTGTAGGAGCTGGATTTTTCCCGGCTCTGCGAGCTAGTCAACTCGATCCTGTTAAGGCGCTGCGTCAAGGGTAGTCATCCCGTAGGAAATCGCCATAGAATTACTTGCAGAAATCACTGGAGTTAGCATGACTGAGCAACCGCACGAAGATTATCTCCCAAATAGCGATTCCCCTGCTCGCTACGAGATTCCTTGGATATTTCGTTTTAGCCTAGTTATGGTTGCAAGCTGTGGGCTATTGGCGATATTTGCTGTTGCTTTTAAGTCTAGTTCAACAGTCAAAACTGATGTTAGCTCTAAATCTGCGATCCCGCCAAAAATTCTGCCACTTACCACTAAAAAACATCTCCCACACATCCAAAACCCACCGCAAAATCAGGCGCTCATTAAACCCCCAAATCAGAGAGAAACGCTATCTACAAACCAGAGAATAGTTATTCCTCAATTCCCCGACGAAAATCCAACAAGTAAAATCAAACACTCACCCATTCCCCATTCCCAATCCCCAATTCCCAGTTCCCAAGTATTAACAACTTCTACTACTCAAAAAAAACCTGTTCAACCAGAATCAATAGTAATTTCTGAAGCTCCACCAAATCCAGAAATAACAGCAGAACCCATACCTGAAAATAGCCAAGAGCCAACTATTCAACAGCAATTTATAGCGGATGAATTAGGGGTTGAACTGACACTACCGGAAGTTGTATTTTTAGGCTTAGAAAACAACAGAGATATCAAAAATCAATACCTCGAACGCATCGCCCAAAAACAAGATTTAGCCGTAGCAGAAGGCTTATTTGTCCCTATTTTTACACCGAGACTATCCGTGTCATCAATTCCTTTGAGGAATGGGGGAAGAGTCGCCACTACTGGCGAAGTCGATTTATCTGCCCAGGTGAGTGTCAAAATTCCCACAGGAGGAAATATAAGTTTTGTGTGGAGTGGTAAACAAGGACAAGATGCGAATGGTTTTGGCATTAATAGTGAAGGTTCTTTAAGTCAAAATCTCAGGTTAAATTTTACCCAACCTCTGTTAAGGGGAGCTGGAGTTGCTGTCAATCGAGCACCCATTGAGATTGCTCGCCTGAGTGAAAAAAGAAATATTCTGAGTTTGAAAGGGACGCTAATTGAGACAATCACCTCAGTAATTTTAACCTATCGAGAGTTGATTAAGGCTCAGGAACGAGTTAAGATTTCACAAAGCTCTCTGGAAATTGCCCGTCAGCAATTGGAGATTACTCAGGTTTTGATTGAGGCAGGAATACTAGCAAAAGTTGAGATTTTTACAAGTGAAAAAGCTGTGGCAGATCAGGAAGTGACAGTATTAGCTAGTGAGGAGCAACTGAAGAAGGCAAGATTAGCACTGCTGCAAATTCTAGACCTCGATCGCAATCTTAATATAACAGCAAGAGAAGATGCTGCTGTACAGACTAACCCTCTGGATTTCTATAAGATTCTACCATTAGCTCTGTCAAATAGTCCTGATTATTTACAAGTACAGCTCGACCGGGAAATCGCTAAATATAACTTGCTCGTAGCGGAAAATAATCGACAATGGCAAGTGGATCTAAATGCAAGTATTAATAATAATAATAATGCTACTAATCTTTCAGACAGCAGCTCGGATTTGAGAGTGGGACTGGTTTTGACTCGCGAATTTGGAAAGAGAGGAATTGAGCGAGATTTTCAGAATAGTCGTATTAAGCTATTACAAGCTGAGAATATTTTAAAGGAGTCCAATCAAAAGCTGGAAGTTGGGGTCAGAAATGCAATTCGAGATATAAATTTGAATCTTAAGCAAGTAGAACTAGCTCAAAGGTCAAGCGAGTTAGCGCAAAAGCAATTAGAAATAGAGCAAGAAAAAAGAAGATTGGGAGTGGGAAGTTCTCGGAGTATCGAGATTGTGACTTTTCAGAAGGAGTTAATAGAGGCTAGAAATGCAGAACTTAATGCGAGGATTGCCTATTTTAATGCTTTGACAAATCTTGATAAAATAATAGGTACTACTTTGGAGACTTGGCAGGTGAGGATTGAAAATGAAGAATGATGTTAGTTAGTTGTTATCGGATTGAATGAGACTTGTCAGTAATTCCAACCAGGCTCCATCGGATCGGGAGCGGTAGAATCAGCCGTCAAGCAGATAGGTACAAGGCTAAACATTTCATTCTTCACAGTAGAAATCTGAAAGTGTTTCTCAAATGTTACAACTGCGTTGTGCCTACTTGAATGGTTAATTTGCAGTCTAATATTTTTGCAAAATCGGGATGCTCCCGCGAAGCCTTCTTGTTAGAAGGATTATATAGAAAGTCTTCCACTTTGTCATATTCGCAAAGACATATCCATTCTAAACGATCGCCCCCACCCTCCAAACCCATCAAAAGCCCCCTATCCCAAATTGTCATCAAATCCTGACATTGGCTTCAACACCGATCCCCTAAACCTCGCGAATGTCAAGATTCCCTGACAATTTGATCCCCAAAATCCCGAAAATGCGTATAAGTACCCAGGATTGAGGCAAAAGACCCCTTGACCCGATCGCAACTTGTCTGCAACATTAAGTCATGACAAAGCGATCCCAAAGAAATGCTTCGATTAAGCAGCACTGGGAGTCAAATAGCGCGTGTGCTGCCAGCACAGCGTTGCTAGCAGCACCGATCGCACTCACAAAATCGATCTTGTCAATCAAGAATCGACAGATAAAGCTTTATTTAGCTCGGACGGTGCGCGCAGAAGCCAAGAAGTCACAACCCTCGATCGCATTGGGGATAAGACAAGCTAAAAACAATCAAGGCTTCATAAGGTTGGAGAGATTTGGAAGCTCGATCATATTTGCATTTAAAAGAGTTTCTAACTCAAAAAGTCAACACATTTGTGTTGAAACGAAAAATCTAACCCGCCATCCCAAATTAGTGGAGAACAAACTCATGGCAAAAGAACGCCCACCATTAGAAGAGATGACTTTGCGACAACTCCGCAGAGTTGCTAGCGAATGTGGAGTCTCTCGCTACAGCCGGATGCGGAAATCGCAACTTCTGGCATCAATTCAAGAAATTCAGCGCACCAAATTTTCCTACAGCCCATCTCGCAAACTAGAGGCACAAGAAGCAGTGGAAGCAGCAAAGTTTGAACTCGGTCAAGAAGATAGAACAGGCGGTTCTTTGTCGTCGGTAGATGAAGGTTTAGCAGATTTGCCCAACGGCTACGGCGAAAGCCGGGTTGTTTTAATGCCCCGCGACCCTGAATGGGCCTACACTTACTGGGACATTCCCAACGATCGCAAAGAAGAATTGCGTCGCCAAGGAGGACAGCAACTCGCCCTGCGGATCTACGACGTTACAGATGTTAACCTCGACATTCAAAGCCCGCACAGCATTCAAGAATATCCCTGCGACGAATTGGCGCGCGAATGGTACGTGCCAATCCCCGTGAGCGATCGGGACTACGCGATAGACATCGGCTACCGCTGTGCAGATGGCCGCTGGCTGGTATTAGCTCGATCGGCCCAAGTCCGCGTTCCTCCCGTCTATCCCAGCGACTGGATTGAAGATCAATTCATCACCCTCGACTGGGAAGAAGAATTGCAGGGCAAAACCTTCGCGGAACTGGTTCCTCCGGCCAAGAAAGTCGCACAAGCAGTCAATGGCAATGGTTACAGCACCAGCAACGCCATCTACGAACAAATCTTCGGCATGGCAGAATCGGCAGAATCCCTGCGCGTAGCGGGTTCTGTCTTCGGTTCCATGCAGCACGTCGCCGGTTCCGTCCAGCAAGTCGGCATCCACGAACAAGCTCTCAGTTCCTACGTGTTCCCCTCCGGCGTCGGAATGTGGGCGGCTCCCACCATGTCTGGCCTCACGATGTCAGGTGTCGGTATGTCCGGCCTCACCATGTCGGGTGTCGGTATGTCCGGTCTCACCATGTCCGGTTTCGGTATGTCCGGTGTCGGTATGTCGGGTGTTGGCTTCGCCGCCCCGATGCGTCCGCGCCAGTTCTGGTTAGTTGCTGATGCCGAACTGATCGTCTACGGCGCCACCGAGCCCGACGCTACCGTCTACGTAGGCGGACAGCCGATTAAACTCAATGCTGACGGCACTTTCCGCTTCCAGATGTCCTTCCAAGACGGCTTAATCGACTATCCGATTTTTGCAGTAGCAGCAGACGGCGAACAAAACCGCGCCATCCACTTGAAATTCAACCGCGAAACCCCAGAACGGCGCACCAATACCAAGCAGGATGCTGTTGTGGAATGGTTGGGCTAATCGCAAAGGTCGATCGATCAGCGGGCGATCATGCAGGTTTGTGCCAATTTTTTAACCATCACAAGGCATAGCCTCAGCCGATCATGATTTGTTAAGGTTAATCCCAGACAACAACCCATAACACCCCCTATACACCGTTCTCCTGTTTTGAGGAGCGGTGTTTTTTGTATTTAGAAGGAAGAAGGAAGAAGGAAGAAGGAAGTTCGGCAACGGATTCGCTTTCTGAGGATGTAACGGATGTCACGGATGTCAGGAAGAAGGAAGAAGGAAGAAGGAAGAAGGAAGAAAATTTTAGTTATCTAGGAGAGAAGTTTTAGTTATCTAGGAGAGAAGGAAGAATCCATTTACTGCATGGGTTTTAGCAATTAAGAATGTGCTCACCCTCATGGCGGTTGCTATATGGTAAAATACCAGGCAAGTGGGCGATCGACAAAAGTTATACCCATTCTTAAAAGTAGGGATAAATATAGATGGGATGCCAGCATCTGTAGGGACTTAGACCAAGCCTAAGTCGGGCGCGGGACTCTGCGACTTTTAATAATTGGTATAAAATTGATGATGGTAGCAAGACTTTTTTAAATTGGTATAGCCGTTTTCAATTGAGTGAATTACAGATATCCGGCCCAGGACACGACATTGCCGTGTCCTTACTTTATTGCATCCAATTGACAACTGCTAGCTTAGACAATTGGCTCAATATCTCTCTATAGATAGATGTCTACTTAACTCCCCTTGGAGCTACTTAAATCAAAATTTGCATTTTTCACTCAAGCATTATTAAGTAAGCTAAAGTTTACTTAAATTTTTATTGCACAAACTCGGTAAATCCAGCGAAACAAAAGAAAGCGAGTTATGAGAGAAAGAAGGCGATCGCACCGCCATTTCTCAAAAGCAAATGCAAAAAATCAATTCCCTGCAGCAACGAAGCCAGAAGCGTCCCCGTCTTTTAGCCTTATTCGCTGCCACATTAACCGCCGTCTTGCTTTTATTTATTCTGCCGGCACTGACTCAACAGCCAGTCGTGCTCACCATGTTAATGCAAGGCCAAGACATAGTTAACTGGAGACCCTTTGTCAAAGAATTTGAACAGAAAAACCCCGACATTCGCATCAACCTCATAGAAGGGCCTTTTGACACCAACCTCATAGAAAATCTTTACACATCTGCCTTTCTTTTAGGCGAATCGCCCTACGACATCATCAACATGGATATTGTCTGGGTTCCCAAATTTGCAGCCGCAGGTTGGGTAAGCGATTTGACAGACAGAATTCCCCCCGAACAACTATCAAAATTCATCCAAGGTAACGTCGAAGGCGGGCGGTATCGGGGCAAACTTTACCGAATTCCCCATGCTTCCGATGCCGGAATGCTTTATTACCGCAAAGACATTTTAGAACAAGCGAAAATTCCAGCGCCAAAAACCTTTGAAGAGATGGTAAAAATCTCTCAAAACTTGCAAAAACAGGGAAAAGCAACTTGGGGTTATCTGTGGCAAGGCAAACAATACGAGGGAGTATCTGCAATGTTTGTCGAAGTGCTCTCCGGTTTCGGTGGCTTCTGGGCTAACCCGCAAACTTTTGAAGTTGGGTTAGATAAACCGGAGGCAATTAAAGCAGTGGAATTTCTCAAAAATACGATCGCCTCCGGCATTTCTCCTCCGGGTGTCACCACCTACGGCGAAGAAGAAACCCGGCTGTTGTTTCAAAACGGACGATCGCTGTTTTTGCGAAACTGGCCGTATGTTTGGAAGCTGGCAAATGCCGAAGCATCGAATGTTAGAGGCAAAATTGCGATCGAGCCAATGCTCAGCAGTACCGGTCAAACAGGCGGTTCCTGCTTGGGCGGCTGGGGCTGGGGAATTGCCAAAACCTCAAAACATCCAGAACAAGCCTGGAAAGCAATTCAGTATCTTACCAGTGAGGAAACCCAGCGCAAATTTATTTTAGAAACAGGTTTAATTCCCAGTTACAAATCCCTGTTTACCAACAAAGAAATAGTCGCCAAATATCCCCACTACCCGCAACTGCTAAAAGTAGTGGAACGGCCAGCTTTGCGGCCGCCCCTGGCACAATACGCTCAAGCTTCTGATATTTTGCAGCGCTATTTGAGTTCAGCTTTTACCGGGAGAATGAGTGCAGAACAAGCAATGAAAGCAGCAGCTAGCGAAACTCGCAATTTATTAGGCAGTTTAAAACAACCCCAAGCTTCGTAAATTTGACATCTTGCCTCTGTCAGAAACAGGCAAGATGCCTGTTCCACAAAGAGTGAATTTTTTTATTGTGGGGTGGGCATCTTGCCCGCCCGAACAGGCTTTCCAGCCTGTTCCACAAAAAGTTAATTCAATTGTGGGGCGTTGCTCCTAGCCCGCCCAAAAATAAATTAAATAAAGGTGAACAATATGCAATTAGACAAGATGCGACAGCGCGAACAAAAAACCGGATGGATATTAGTAGCACCAGCTTTGATAATTCTGATGCTAGTATTTGCTTACCCAATATTACGCGCTTTTTGGCTGAGTTTATTCACCCAAAACCTCGGTACAGAATTAAAACTGGTTTTTTCCGGTTTTGCTAACTACAGTCGAATGTTAGGCGACGGGCGTTTCTGGCAAACTTTAGGCAACACCACAGTATTTACAGTCGCCTCTGTTTTACTGGAATTAATTCTCGGTATGGGCATTGCCTTAGTCTTAAATCAATCCTTCACAGGGCGCGGCATTGTTCGCACAATCTCCTTGCTACCTTGGGCGCTGCCGACTGCATTGATGGGAGTAGCTTGGGCGTGGATTTTTAATGACCAATACGGCGTAATTAACGACATTTTGAGGCGATTAGGATTGATTCAAAATAGCATTAGCTGGCTGGGAGATCCGACTTTGGCAATGATGGCAGTAATTACAGCGGATGTGTGGAAAACTACGCCCTTTGTCAGCTTGCTTTTGCTAGCGGGATTGCAGTCAATTCCCGGTGATTTGTACGAAGCACACGCGATTGACGGCGCGAGTAGCTGGCAGAGTTTCCGTCAAGTTACGGTTCCCCTGCTGATGCCCCAAATTGTGATTGCTTTGCTGTTTCGATTTGCCCAGTCTTTCGGCATTTTTGACTTGATTCAGGTGATGACGGGAGGGGGGCCGGCAGGGGCAACGGAGACGGTTTCTATCTACATTTACAGCACGGTAATGAGGTATTTAGACTTTGGGTACGGGGCGGCTTTGGTGGTGTGTACTTTTTTGCTATTAGTGGCAGCAGTTGCGATCGCCGCTTACCTGTTATCGAGAGCCCGCACCAATGCAGCAGGAGGAAACTAAGACGATTTTAGATTTTAGATTTGGGATTTTAGATAACCAACAGTTGCACTTTTATTTCATTGGTATAAATTATGTCGATCGCCCGCGAACAACCCACCAAAAAAACCTTTAACATCCGGCAATTAATCTTGCCAATCTCAGCGCTCTTAATTGTCGCATATTTCCTCGCACCTATTATCTGGCAGGTGCTAACTTCTTTTAAAGTAAATCCAGATATTTCGGCGATTCCCAACGTCTACATTCCCAAACGAATTACTTTCGAGCATTACCTGTCGCTGTTCCAGCGCCGCCCGTTTGCTCTTTACATCTTAAATAGCGCTTTTGTTTCGATTACTTCAACATTGCTGTGTTTAGCAGTAGGCGCTCCCGCAGCTTACGCTTTAGCCCGGTTGCGGCTGTGGAGCGAGAAAATCATCCTGGCAATTGTGACGATTGTAACGCTATTTCCGGCGGTGCTGCTATTTTTGGGACTGCTGGAAATTGTCAAAGCTTTGGATTTAGGGAATAATTATTTAGCATTAATTATTCCTTACACCGCGATCAATTTGCCGCTGACAATTTTGGTGATGCGGAGTTTCTTTCAACAGTTGCCCAAAGATTTGGAAGATGCGGCTAAAGTAGACGGATACAACACTTTCCAAATGCTGTGGCAAATCGTACTGCCAATGACATTTCCCGCGTTAGTCACAACTGGAATTTTAACATTTATTTCAGCTTGGAACGAGTTTATATTTGCACTAACATTTATGACTCGCGAATCTCTAAAAACAATCCCCGTTGCCACGGCTCAACTCAGCGGGGTGTCAGTATTTGAGATTCCTTATGGCCCGATCGCCGCAGCCACCGTTTTGGGAACTTTGCCCTTGGTTTTGCTGGTTTTAGTATTCCAGCGGCGCATTGTTCAAGGTTTAACGGCCGGGGCTGTAAAAGGATAAATCGATTTTAGATTTTAGATTTTAGATTTTAGATTGAACTGGTTCCTAGGCTGTGCCTGGTAACGAGTCAAACAACACAGTCAACAGTCAACAGTCAACAGTCAACAGTCAAACAACACAGTCAACAGTCAACACTTTAAAAATCATGGCAAAATTGCAACTCAAAAACCTCAATAAAACCTACAGCCCTAAAGTTGTTCCAGTAAAAGACATTAGTTTGGATGTCAGCGAAGGGGAATTTTTGACATTGCTAGGGCCGTCGGGGTGTGGCAAATCTACGACGCTGCGGTTAATTGCAGGGTTGGAACAGCCGACTAGAGGCGAGATTAGAATTGGCGATCGCGATGTCACTTATCTCAGACCGGGCGATCGGGATATTGCAATGGTTTTTCAAAGTTACGCGCTGTATCCGCACATGACAGTATACGAGAACATGGCATCGAGCCTCAAACTTCGCAAAAAAATATCCAACAGCGAAATCGAGCGATTAGTGACAGAAGTTGCAGCATCCCTCGGATTGACTGAATTAATCGATCGCAAACCAGGAAAACTATCAGGCGGACAGCGGCAGCGAGTCGCCCTGGGCCGCGCATTAGTGCGCCAACCGGAAGTATTTTTGCTCGACGAACCTTTGAGCAATCTCGACGCATTATTGCGCGAAAAAGTTAGGGCCGAACTCAAACAATTGTTTTCCTCCCAAAAAGCTCCTGTAGTTTACGTCACTCACGACCAAACCGAAGCAATGACGCTTTCAACAAAAGTCGCAGTTCTCAACAGCGGCAACGTGCAGCAGCTAGATCCGCCACACTTAATTTATACTCGTCCTGCAAATCAGTTTGTAGCGGGTTTTGTGGGCAGCCCGCAAATGAATTTGCTAGTGCTTAAATGCCAGGGAAATTTTGCTCAGTTGGGCGATTTTCGAGTTCGACTACCAGATATGCCGACTGTGCCCCCAGAAATTGTGTTAGGAATTCGCCCGGAACACGTCGGCTTTGCAGATGCAGAGGCCGGCAAGATGTCTGCCCCAGAGGCAATTAAAGGTGAGGTTTTTTTAGTGGAAAACTTGGGAATGCAAAATTTAGTTAGCGTCCGAGTTAAAGGCGTGGACTCAGTAACGGTGCGGGCTTTGCTGCCCAATGACCGCCACTGGAATTCAGAAATTGTAGAGCTGGTTTTTGGGCCTCAGTTGCTGCACTGGTTTGACGTGAAAACGGGCGATCGCTTGCAATAAGAATTTGCCCTGCATAGCATGATTGATTAAAAATTCTCTAACCCTGTGCTGAAAAATATTTTTTTTGCTTATAACTAAGTTATGACTTTAGTTAGAGGTAGAAGTATTGTGCGGCTGTTAAGGTGATATTCATGTGTGAAAAAGCTAATTGGCTGACACATAGGTTGCGTGTTTACCAGATTTTATCGCTAACCTATAACTCTATTTAGGTGGTTAATCAGAAGTTAAAGCTAAATTGGCTTTACCTCGCATTAACTGCTAAATTTGGAGCGAGTCAATTAGATCAAAAAATGTTGCAAATAATCACCAATCAACTTAGGGAGTATTACTGAGATGAATTTGATTTCCACAGCCATTGCTCGCATCAGTTCCCTGCTTAAGGGCTTTCAAATTAAGAGTTTTTTGAGTGTTGTCCTAGTCGGTTTTCTGGTGCTGACAACCACTGTAGATTCGGGACGCACTAACAAAGGTTTTGGCACGCAAGCCAGCTCAAAGGCTGAGCTAAACAATCCTGAAAGACCCCAAACAACGCGGGAATGGAGGCAAGAAGCTCGCGAAACCTCAGACTCTCCGGGCGAACGAGCTCAGAAGATTGGCCAAGAGGCAGGAGCAGCCGTGAAAGAATTCGGGGAGATGTACCAAGACACTGCTAAGAGAAGTGTCCGCGAATTAAAGGATAACTAGCTCCAACTAAAAAAATATAACACTGAGAAACCTGATTGCTTTCGGGCGCAGCCAAGAGTGCTCGCCCTTCCGGGTTTCTGAACACCTGAAAAGTTTGACGTTTAAATAGGTTGAGCGACTTAATACGACAGACGCAATCAAGTAGGCGAGCATAAATAAACTAGAACAGACGCTCAAAAACCCAGTTTCTCATGAGAAACTGGGTTTTTGAGTGGGAAGCATTTTATGTTAAATTAAATCAAATTCCCGTTAAAAACCCGTTGAGCAGACTCGGTGGTTAAAACTGAGATATTGCAGGATTCTCAATCACAATTTCAAGAGCGGGCTAGAAGCAACGGCCCACAATAAAATTGGACGATGAGTGGAACAGGCGGGAAAGCCTATTCATAAAAATGGTGCCAGATGACCTGTATTTTGGCTTAACAAAACCGGGAGGCGAGACAATTTCTGAATCAGAATGGCAGGAGTTGGTCAAAGCAGTTATTACCCCTCGCTTTCGGGAAGGGCTAACGGTATTAGACGGAGCGGGGCAGTTTCTAAACTGCTCGGAAATTATGATTAGAGAAAACTCTAAAATAGTTATTTTAATTTATGAAAGTAGTCCTGCAAAAAATCAAGCTATTCATGAAATTATCGAAACTTACAAGCGCACTTTCCTGCAAGAGTCCGTGCTGCGCGCAACCAGCGAAGTTAAGGTTTCTTTCTGATGTGGTCATCCAATCAGCGTATTTATGATATTATTCGTGGTAATCAAGGTCATATCCTCAAAGATAAGTAGGGTGCTGGTGCAAGAAAAATCATAATTTGTGGGTATCGATCGCAGACTGCAAAAAATCGCTAGAAAAACCTGCCCGGGAGAAAACAAAAACATGATGAACGACGGCAACCAAAAAGCTGAAGCGCCGGAAAGCGAGGAATCACAAAATTTGTCCGGCATGGCGAAAGCTTTTCTTGTGAGCGTGGCTTGGTCTTACGCAGAGGCATTGGAGGCAACGAAACGATCGCGAAATCCACAGGAACCCGCGCCGGAAGCTCCGACAGAACAAGTCGAACCCGATACAGAAAAAAATTAATGAAAGACTATTAAGGCGATCGCTTTGCGAAACTCTCTGTGCGAGCGAACCCCATAGTCAATTAGCTGTTTTGAGTTAAAAACAATTAACTCAGAACAGCGAACTGTGCAGCTTAAGCGGGATTTGTATTGGATTTTACAATAAAAAAAACTGAAATCCCCGTGACCAAGAATTTCTTGATGGTACAAGCCCCCGGATTTATCCGTGGAATCAATCCCAAATCGAAAATCTCAAATCCTCAAGCCCCCGAATTTATCCGTGGGGTCAATCCAAAATCTCAAATCTCAAATCGAATGACCCTTCAACAAGCTCAGGAAAAGCTTTAGTCCGGGGATGACAAATGTGTTGCAGGTTTGAACCTCAACCTATATCTATCCATAAAAGAGATTTAAACTAAACAAAGTACGGTTTTACCGCTACAGTGTACAAAACAAATAACCAATTTTTAGATCGGTCTCATGTCTAATTCAAAAATGATTGGTAAAGCGATCGCACGTAGCCTTTGCTTGGGCATCCTCATTAGCTTCAACGCCTCACTCGGCCCCGCATCCGCAGCAGCACCAATAATTGCCCAAGAAACAGCAGCCCCGGCCGCTAGCAGCATCGACAAGCAACTCCTAGGCCAATGGCAAGGCGTCGCCTCCGGTGAGTCTTTCACCTTCGTCTTTGCCCCAGAAGGCAAATTGTTTCTCATGGCTAAAGGCCCGGACGGAGCCGCCCGCGCCCAAGAAATGAGGTACAAAGTTAATCTCGGTGAAAAACCGATGCACCTTGATGTCCGCCTCAGCAGCACAGAAACCGTTGAGACTGTTTTTGAGTTGACTGCCGAAGGTCAAATGCGCCTTCAGTTGAAAGGCACCTATCCCGGACTGGCGAGACCTAATTCCTTAAACGAACAGGCAACCCTGTTTAAAAAGGTCTCCGACGCCACTGCACTGCCTGCTGACACTCAAGTCATCGGTTTTTGAGGAAAATTACTCGCAGGCAGAAGGCACTCCAGTAGTTCTGAGTTTTGAGTTTTAAGTTATAAACCATTTAAAATTCAAAACTCATCCACGGCGAAGCGTTGCGAAGAATGTTAGCTTTCGCCATCTGTTATGCAAAGCCATCTTAAAATCTTCCTACTGCCTTCTGCCTTCAGCAGGCCCTGCTACAATCCACTTAATCTCCATTTAACTGCCATAGACCTCCATGAGTGAAACCGTCCTAGAAGTTCGCAACCTGCGGGTTCAATTTCAATCTGCGGACGCAGGCGATGCGTCTGCAACCGTCAAAGCGGTTGACGGCATTTCCTTTGAGGTCAAGCGAGGGCAAACTCTGGGCATCGTGGGAGAGTCGGGGTCGGGAAAATCGGTAACATCCCTCGCTGTTATGGGTTTGCTGTCGAGTTCGTCAACCAAAATAGATGGCGAAATTTGGTTTTCTCCGACAAAAGACGGCGTTAGCAATGGGCCTGTGAATCTGCTGGAAATGCCGGACAGGGAAAAACAAACATACCGGGGCAGCCAGATTGCGACGATTTTTCAAGAGCCGATGAGTTCGCTAAATCCCGTTTATACGATCGGATTTCAACTCACAGAAGCCATTTGTTTGCACCAACAGGTGTCGCAGACAGAAGCGCGCCGTCAAGCTGCTTCTCTGCTACAAGAGGTCAAGCTGCTACCGGGCGACGATGAGCTCAGGCAGCGGTGTTTGGCTTTGCGACAAGAGCATTCCCGGGCTGCTGCTGGGAATCAAGCAGTTATGGAGGACGATCGCGATTTGATGCAGCTCGTCAACGGCCAAAAACAAGCTATGCTCGATCGCTACCCCCACGAACTCTCAGGCGGTCAAATCCAGCGCGTGATGATTGCAATGGCCATTTCTTGCAATCCCACTCTATTAATTGCTGATGAACCTACCACGGCTTTGGACGTAACCGTGCAGGCCACAATCTTAGCTTTGCTGCGGGAGTTGCGGGACTCTAGAGGCATGGCAATGATTTTTATTACCCACGATTTGGGCGTCATTGCTGAAATTGGCGATACGGTGGCGGTGATGTACCGAGGCAAGATTGTTGAGTGCGGTGCGATCGAACAAATTTTCAGCAATCCCCAACATCCTTACACAAAAGGTCTGTTAGCTTGCCGCCCAACACTCGATCGGCAACTGCGCCGCTTGCCGACAGTTTCCGATTTTATGGATGTCACCACAAATGCTAGCGGCGAATTAGTAATTGTTGAGAAAAATGCCGATTTAGACGGCGACAACAGCGGGGGAAATCCCGCTTTTGCCATAGGAAAACCGCCGCGGCTGCCGAATATTTCCCAGCCTTTACTAGCTGTTGATAACCTGGGAGTTGGTTTTCCGGTGCAGGGAATGTTTGGCGAAACTAAACGCTTGTTTATGGCGGTAAACGATATTTCTTTTGAGGTTTATCCGGGCGAGACTTTGGGTTTGGTGGGCGAGTCTGGCTGCGGTAAATCAACTTTGGCGAGAGCTTTGCTGCAATTAATTCCGGCGACCAGCGGTAAAGTGTTTTTTGAAGGCCAAGAAATTACGCCTCCTGCGAAAAGTAGTTCGGCACCGCAGTGGATGGCTAATTATCGGATGAAAAAAGAGTACGATCGCAAATTGCGGTGGCTGCGGCGCGATTTGCAAATTATTTTTCAAGACCCTTTTAGTTCTCTCGATCCGCGCCTAAATGTTGGGGATGCGGTGATGGAACCGATGGTGATTCACCGCTTTGGTAAGAACCAGAAAGAACAGCGCGATCGCGCTGCTTATTTGTTGGAGAGAGTGGGTTTAAATCCCGATTTTATGCGCCGCTACCCTCACGAGTTTTCGGGCGGACAGCGGCAGCGAATTTGTATTGCTAGAGCTTTGGCTTTGAATCCTAAGTTTATTATTTGCGATGAGTCGGTTTCGGCATTAGATGTGTCCGTGCAGGCGCAAGTTTTAAATTTGCTGAAGGAGTTGCAAACAGAGTTTGGACTGACTTATATTTTTATTTCTCACGATTTGAGCGTGGTCAAGTTTATGAGCGATCGCGCGATCGTCATGAACAAAGGTAAAATCGAGGAAATTGGCACTGCCGAGCGTATTTACCGCCAACCGCAACAAGCTTACACGCGGCAACTTATAGCTTCTATTCCAGCAGGGAATTTGGAGCGAATTCGGCAACAGCAACTAGGTCGCCAAGCTGCTTGGCCCCCATCGCCTGCAGATGAATCGAAACAGGTTTGAGCTTTAGTGTTTTAAACTGGTATCAATTACCAATTGCCCGTTACCAATTACTAATTAGCCATTACGCGCGAACATATCGGGCTACGAAAACCTGCTACGAAGATTTTTTTCATTTTTTCTTCACAAATTAGCAGTTTATCTTTATTTTAACTTCATAATTTATGGTCAAATTCTACCTGCTTGAACTTGACTAACATTCCGGGTTTTTCAACCCACAGCCAGGGCGCTCCACGCAGTATTTTCCTACATCAAACCCTGTTATTTCTAGACGCAAAAAGTGGGGTATAACACGCTACTATAACGCGGCAAGCAGATTCAGGCGCAGCCTACATAATTAGGTTCTGCACCCAGGAGTGCGAGTTTCTGCGTCCAGGACTAGCTAAATTAGGCCAAATGTCCAATGACTAACAACAATATGTCGCGTAGTATTATAAGTAAACTCTCTCGATGAGTCGGAAAAATTATAAAATGGGTACCCAAGCTAAAAAGAGATGGGTTGCTACTTCCGTAAATACACTTAATTATCGCCTGGTATTGCGTAAATTTACGTAATTATCCAATACTAGAGCTCGCCAAATAGGAAATATTTATAATATTTAAACATCTTTATTGTAATTCTTAAATCAGCACAACTCAAAGTAACTCTAGAGTAAAAGAATGAAACATTCAGTTCAACTAGAAGAATCCAAAAGCACTAAATTGCTGAAAGTGTTGCAAGTGTTGTGGACAAAAATTACGGCAGCAGTCACCAGAATAGAAAAGGCAGAAGGCAGCCAGGAGTATGAAAAAAAAATCAGCGTAGCGACGATCGCCCCTGGCAGTGTATTCTCAATTTTGATAATTGTACTGCTTGTCTTAAACGGGTGGCTCCTAGTTGGCAGCGGTGATAATTTCTACGATAGCCAACTCGCCCTGGGATTTTTGGCAATAGCAAATTTTGTCTTTTTAGCGGTATCGGCGCGCTCAAACGCCTCTGCTGTCGTAGCCCAAAACGATCGCCCCTCCAGCGAACCCAACGGGAGCGATCGCTTTTTTAGCCTCTCGCTAGATTTACTGTGCGTCCTTAGTTTTGACGGTTATGTAAAACGCATCAACCCAGCAGCAGAAAAAATACTCGGCTATTCCCCAGAAGAAATGGTTGGCCAACTCTTCATTGAATTCGTGCATCCAGACGATCGCGAAGCTACTTTAAAAGAAGCTGAAAGTATAGCTGCGGGGAAGAATACCGTTGGGTTTGAAAACCGCTGGCGCTGTCGCAACGGTTCTTACAAGTGGATAGCCTGGACTGCTACCCGTTTCTGCGAGGAAGAATTGATCTATGGTGTCGGCCGCGACATTACCGCTCAAAAACAAGCAGAAGCAGCGCTGCAAGAGAGTCAGCGTTTTGTTGAGCGAATTGCCAATACCAGTCCGAATCTTCTGTTTGTTTACGATGAAAGTGAGCAGCGAAATGTCTACAGCAACCGCGAAATCAGTGACACCCTCGGCTATACGAGGGCAGAAGTTGAAAACATGGGCAGCAATCTACTGCCCACCATCATCCACCCTGACGACTTAGCTAAATTTCCCGGATATTTTCAGCAATTAGAAAATGCTCCCGACGGCGAAGTTATTGAGTACGAATATCGGGTACGCGATCGACATAATTGTTGGCACTGGTTAGTAAGCCGGAATATTGTATTTAGCAGAACAGAGGAGGGAAAAATTAAGCAGCGTCTCGGTGCTGCTACGGACATTACAGAGCGCAAAATAGCAGAACAAGCTTTAGCAGAACAATTGAAACTTTCTCTATTCACAGCAGATGTGGGAATTGCTCTGACTCAAAACCAGACTTTGCTTGCAACTTTGCAATATTGCGCCGATGCAGTTGTGCGCCATTTGGATGCTGCCTTTGCTCGGATTTGGACGCTGAATGAAGAGGAAAATGTATTGGAACTGGAAGCAAGCGCGGGGATATATACTGGCATTGACGGCGCTTACACCCGCATTGCTGTCGGCGAGTTCAAGATTGGTTTAATCGCCCTGGAGCGAAAACATTACATCACTAATTCTGTGCAAGAAGATCCCAGACTCCACGATAAAGAATGGGCGTCACGAGAGGGAATGGTAGCTTTTGCCGGATATCCGCTAATTGTTGACAATCAGTTAGTGGGAGTAATCGCTCTGTTTTCTCGCCACAAGTTGAAGGAATCAACGCTGGTTGCTTTTGCCTCGGTAGCGGATGCGATCGCCCTGGGAATTAAGCGCAAACAAACAGAAGAAGCTCTCGCCAGACAAAAGCAAACTTTGAGGGCAATTATTGACAACGCTCCCATTTGGGTGTGGCTGACTGATACTAAAGGCAAGATGCTGTTGGTTAACAAAACTTTTTGCGAATCTGTGAACGTTCCTGAAGAAAGATTTTTGGCAGCATCTCACTCTTCAGAAATTTTGGGAGCGGAAGCATTTGCTAACTGCATGGCGTCTGACGTGCAAGTCGGGAGTCAAGATACTCCTTTTTATGCTGATGAAATTATACAGTTTGCTGACGGTAAAAATCACCATTTAGAGGTGATTAAAGCTAAGGTAAAAGAGGCCAACGGCAGCGCGATCGGCTTAATCGGTTTGGGTTTGGACGTTACACAACAAAAAGAAGCTCAACGAAAATTGCAAGCTTCGGAAGCGCGCTTCCGCAAGTTAGCGGAGCAGGAAGCACTGCTGAACCAGTTAGCTAGCAATATCCGCGAATCTCTAGATTTAGATACTATTTTGGCAACGACTGTGCAGCAGATTCGCGACTTGCTGCAAGTCGATCGCTGTGTGTTTATCTGGTATTTGCCCGACGCTTCGCCACCTGCGTGGGATGTCGTCCACGAAGCTAAAAATGAGGATTTGTTCTCGCTTTTGGGTTATTTCCCTGCTGACATAACGGGTACGCTGCCGCAAAAAATCGCTAAGTTGGAAGTTTATCAAATAGATGATGTTGCAACTGTTAGCGATCCAGTAGAACAAAAATTCTTTTTGGATATTGGTTGCAAGTCTGTCTTGGATTTACCGATTAAAAGTGCCGGGGGTTTAACTGGTGTTGTTGGCTGCGTTTCTTGCAAGGAGGTACGCACGTGGACCAAAGAGGAAGTGGAGTTAATTGAGGCAATTGGCGATCAATTGGCGATCGCCATCAGTCAATCTGAACTTTACACTAAAAGCGTCGATTCAGCCCGGATAGCGCAAGAGCAAGCTGCAAAACTCGAAGTAACTCTGTGCGAACTCCAGCAAGCTCAAACTCAGCTCGTGCAGGCAGAAAAAATGTCGAGTCTCGGTCAGATGGTAGCAGGAATTGCCCACGAAATCAATAACCCGGTCAGCTTTATTTTCGGCAATCTTACCTACACAGAAGAATACGCCAGAAACCTGATGAAACTGGTGCAAATGTATCGAGATGAATACCCCGAACCTTCTCCAGCTCTTCAGGAGGAAATAGAGGTGTTAGAGCTGGATTTCGTGCTAGACGACTTGCCGAAAATGCTGTCTTCTATGCAGATGGGAGCTACTCGCATCCGGGATATCGTGCGGAGTTTGCGGAATTTCTCTCGCCTCGATGAATCTGACATGAAAAAGGTTAACATTCACGAAGGCATCGACAGCACATTGATGATTTTAGAACACCGTCTGAAAGTTCAGCCCGAGCGCCCAGCAATTCAACTCGTTAAAGAATACGGCAAATTGCCACTGGTGGAGTGCTACGCTGGATTGTTGAATCAAGTGTTTATGAATATTATCGCTAACGCTATTGACGTTTTACAAGAATCGCTCGAAAATCCGGGAATTATCCGCATTCGTACAGAGGTAGAAGGTACTCTCGCTGTGATTAGAATTTCTGATAACGGTGCAGGTATGACAGATCAAGTCAAGCAGCGGATATTTGACCCGTTCTATACTACCAAACGGGTCGGTTCGGGAACGGGGATGGGTTTAGCGATTTCCCATTCAATTATTGTCGAAAAACATAAAGGTGAAATTAAGTGTTCCTCGGTGGTGGGGAAAGGCACTGAATTTATAATCGAGATTCCTATTAAAAGGACATAAATTTAAATGGGTTGGTCGGCAAAAATAGTAAGGTGCGTCAGTTGGAAAAACCTGATTTTTTTGTACTAACCTTAAGACTGACGCACTCTACAGGCTACAAACAGAGAAAAGTTATTTTAGCAGAAATTTGTATGGTGCGTATTGCCCACCATCCAACTAAAATTGATATGATATTAAAAATCTAAAATCTAAAATCTAAAATCTAAAATGGCATTACCTCCCGGCAGTTTCGGTTTACCCCTAATTGGCGATACTATCAACTTTTTGCAAGATTCCCAATTCGCCAAAAAACGCCACCAGCAGTACGGGCCCATTTTCAAAACCAGCCTTTTCGGACAGCCTACCGTGTTTATGCGTGGCCAAGAGGCTAGTTTGTTTGTTTTAAGCAATGACAACCAATATTTTGTTGCGAGTTTTCCTGCGAGTACGAAAGCGCTTTTAGGGCCGCTTTCCTTGTCGGTGCAAACGGGTGCTAACCACATAAATCGGCGCAAGTTGATGTACCAAGCGTTTCAGCCGCGAGCTTTGGTTGGCTACATCGGCGCGATGGAAAATATCACTCAGAGCTATTTGGAAAAATGGGAAAAAATGGAAACCCTGACTTGGTATCCTGAACTGAGAAATTATACTTTTGATGTGGCGGCTAAGTTGTTAGTAGGGATTGATAACGGTTCGGGGACGGCGCTCGGACATAATTTTGAAACTTGGGGCAATGGTTTATTTTCGATTCCTTTAGATGTGCCTTGGACAAAGTTTGGCAAAGCGAAAAATAGCAGAAACTTACTGTTAGCAGAACTGGAAAAGATTATTCGCGATCGCCAGCAAGGAACCCCTAGTGGCAAGGATGCTTTGAGTTTTCTGATTTCGGGTCGCGATGAGGAGGGAAATAGTTTGAGTTTGGATGAGTTAAAAGATCAAGTGTTGGTGCTGCTGTTTGCGGGACACGGAACTTTAACTTCGGCCATCGCCTCTTTTTGCCTTCTCCTAGCTCAAAATCCCGATGTGATGGCAAAAGTGCGGGCCGAACAGCAGCAGTTCCCCGCAACTGAACCCTTAACATTGGAACAACTCAAACAAATGACCTATTTAGAACAGGTGCTGCGAGAAGTGCTGCGTTTAATTCCACCGGTGGGAAGTGTTTTTCGGACAGTAATTAATGCTTGTGAGTTCGGCGGCTATGAAATTCCCAAGGGTTGGAGCGTGCTTTCTGGGATTACTCAAACCCATCAGGATAGTCAACTTTATCCTGAACCCGATCGATTCGACCCCGATCGATTTAGCTCCGAGCGCTCGGCTAAACCCTTTAGTTACGTGCCCTTTGGCGGCGGTTTGCGAGAATGTTTGGGCAAAGAATTTGCCCGATTAGAGATGAAGTTGTTTGCGGCAAAGATTGTTCGGGAGTTGGAATGGGAGCTTTTACCCGATCAAGATTTGAATTTAATCACAGTACCGACTCCCCGTCCCCGCGACGGTTTGCGAGTAAAATTTCGTCGAACAACTATGAAATAAGTAGAAGCTTCAGTTCTACACCCTCCTTATTTTCCTCTTCTTCTTGAGAACAGGCTTTCCGGCCTGTTCCACAAGAGATGAATTTTATTATGGGAAGTAGGGGTTGGGCTTCTAGCCCGCCCTGAAAGCCTGATTGATAATGGTGCAAGATCTCAGTCTCAATCAACATCCAATTGCATCGGCCCCAAATACTTAGTTAAATAAGGAGAAAAAACCTCATAAATCAGAGTCAAGGGCTTACCATGATGCCAAAACAAATAGTGTCGCCCCCAAAAAGGCCCCGACTGTTCAAAAGCTGACTCCAAGGCCACCGAATAACCGCAATAAATGCCCTGCACATCGCGATACAATTCTGTCCGCAGCCTCGCTAAACTAGCCCAAATTGGCAAAGATTTATTTTGTAAATATTCGTCTACATGACTCGCTTCCCACCAAGAAGTGGCATAGGCTAAGCGCTGTCCCGAAGCAGTCCGCAGCCACACTTGGCGGCGCAGGCGCGGCCCGGGAACGGCGACAAGTTGCTGGGGCGCGCCGTCTGCGTCTTCACCCACTAAAGACATATCGATCACATCTACTTCTGTGGGTTCCCCTGTCAGCAGTTGCAGGTGACGGGTGGGGGAACCGTCACCTAGGAGCAGTATTTGCCACGCCGGTGCTAGCTTGGCGTGGGGTAAACCCTTCTGTACTGCGTCTTCTGCTCCTTGCCACAGGGGGTTGAGAGCGTGCCAGGTGCGGCTGTTTTTGGGTGTAAATGTTGCAGTCAAGGGTCTTTACAAAACTTAATTTTTTGTTTATTATAACGCTTCTTCAATTATCCGCTCAAAAATCAAAAATTGCTCGACCGAGGACGATCGCCCATATGATGTCCAATTAAATAGTTATAATACTTCTGTTCGGGATTTTTATTCTTCCTTCTTCCTTCCTTCTACCTTCTTCCTTCTTCCTGACATCCGTTACATCAGTTACATCCGTTACATAATCCGTTGCCGAACTTCCTTCCACTATATGTTACGAATAACCGAAATAAAACTCCCCCTCGATCATCCTGAAGATGCGATCGCCAGCGCCATTCTCAAAAAGCTACAAATTCCCCCGGAAGAATTGCTCGGCTATTCCATCTTCAAGCGCAGCTACGATGCTCGTAAAAAAGCAGAAATCCTCCTTGTCTATATTGTGGATGTAGAGACGACACAGGAAAAGCAACTTTTGGCGCGCTTCAAAAAAGATCCTCATGTGATGGTAACACCAGACACGAGTTATCGCTTGGTAGCCAAAGCCCCCAGCAATTTGACGATTCGCCCCATTGTGATTGGTACAGGGCCGTGCGGTATGTTTGCAGGTCTGATGCTGGCACAAATGGGGTTTCGCCCCATCCTTTTAGAACGCGGAAAAGCAGTCCGCGATCGCACGGTTGATACTTTTGGATTTTGGAAGAAAAAAGCAGAATTCAACCCTGAATCTAACGCTCAGTTTGGCGAAGGTGGTGCGGGTACTTTTTCCGATGGCAAACTCTACAGCCAAGTTAAAGATCCTCAGCATTATGGGCGGAAGGTGTTGACGGAACTTGTGAATGCAGGAGCTTCACCGGAAATTTTATATATTAATAAACCGCATATTGGCACGTTCAAATTGGTTGGAATTGTCCAAAGTCTACGCGCCCAAATTGAATCATTAGGCGGAGAAATTCGGTTTCAAAGTCGTGTAGAAGATATCCACATCGAAAATGGAAAAGTGCAGGGACTTACCCTCGCCAGCGGAGAATATATTGCTAGTAATTATATAGTTCTGGCGGTGGGACACAGCGCCCGCGATACTTTTGAAATGTTGTTTTCGCGCGGGGTTTACATCGAACCTAAACCTTTTTCCATTGGTTTTCGGGTGGAACATCCCCAAACTATTATCGATCGCTGTCGTTTTGGCGATCGGGCCGGCCATAAGCTTTTGGGCGCCGCCGATTACAAACTGGTTCACCATTGCCAAAACAATCGTTCTGTGTATAGTTTCTGTATGTGTCCCGGTGGTTTGGTAGTGGCGGCTGCGTCAGAACCGGGGCGAGTTGTCACTAATGGAATGAGTCAATATTCTCGCAATGAACGCAATGCTAACAGCGGGATTGTGGTGGGTATCACGCCGGAAGATTATCCGGGTCATCCCTTAGCCGGAATAGAGTTTCAGCGTCGCTTAGAAGAACGGGCATTTGAGTTAGGAGGTGGCACTTACAACGCCCCTGGGCAGCTTGTGGGTGATTTTTTGGCGAATCGCCCTTCCAGGGCGCTAGGCAGTGTGCAGCCGTCTTATACGCCGGGAGTTGTGATGACTGATTTGAGCGGAAGTTTGCCAGATTATGCGATCGCAGCTATCCGCGAAGCACTTCCGGCTTTTGACAAACAGATTAAAGGATTTGCGATGGATGATGCGGTTTTGACTGGGGTGGAAACGCGCACTTCTTCACCAATTCGGATTAAACGCAAGGAAGATTATCAAAGTTTGAATACAGAAGGCCTTTATCCTGCTGGGGAAGGTGCAGGATATGCGGGTGGAATCCTGTCGGCGGGGATTGATGGGATTAAGGTGGCGGAGGCGGTTGCTTTGAGTATTTTGCAATCTTCAAACCACAAAATTTGATGCGGGATTTGAGGATTTTTAGATGATTTGAAGATTGCCGTCAACCGTCAACTGTCAACTGTTCAAACAGCAGCTAAACGCGATCGAATTTCGGTATCGGTATACTCAGGCGTCCAGCCTTCTTTAGTGGTAAAATAGCGCACCGCTTTAACTTTCCGGGCTGCTGTCAAATAAAACCAGTGTTCTGTATTCGCCGGCACGTTGATAAATTCTTCCGGCTGCACTGTGAGTTCGACTTGGCTGCCGTCGGGCCGCACGAAGCCGAAAATTCCCTCGCCTGCTACGATATAGCGGACTTCATCATCGGCGTGGATGTGGCACTTGTTGAATTTGGACAGCAAGGTGTCCAGGTTGGGAATGTCTGGGTGCAGTACAATTAAGTCGCGATCCTGATAGCCTGCACTTTCCGACAACTGTTGAAAGTAGCCGTCGAGAGCTTGCAGCACTTGCTCTTTTTGATTGTCGTCAAGAGCATCTTTAGCTAACAAATTTTGAATTTCAGCGCTGTCACCCACGGGCCAGCGGTTGAGTTGAATGTTTAAGGAAGCGAGTTCTCGGGTAATGTCGCTTTGTTGAGTGTAGGTTGTACCGTTTTCGAGTTGCAGGATAGCCATTTTTGCACGTTCCAATTTTTGGGTGAGGCGATACACAGGCACTGTGAAAGATGTTTGTCGATCGTACCTGTACCAGAATCACAATTTTAACGCTAATTTGAACAGGCAAGGTGCCTGTTCCACAACAGTTGAATATTTGTCGCGATAATATTGATAAGTCAGGCGCCAGCTAGCACCAGCAGCGATGGCATTACTGATATCTTAAATGTAACTTTTGCAACAACTATGCCTACTTATACTGGAATTTCTAGCGAAGCATTTCAGCATCCCCTCGATCGCCAAGCTGAGGAAGCGCTGCGAAGCGTGCCTGGATTTGACTTAATTGCCAGCAAATTTGTAGAATTTGTCTACGAACGACCGCAATTCGTTTACCTAATGGGAAATAGCATTCAAGTCGGGCCCCGCCAATATGCCAGCATTTATCATATATTTCGGGAGTGCGTGCAGGCTTTAGATGTTTTTCCTGAACCGGGTTTGTTTGTTTCTCAGAATCCCTCAGTTAACAGCTATGCCCTGGGAAAAAACCAGCCTTATGTAGTATTAAACACTGGTCTTTTAGACTTGTTGGACGAGGCGGAACTGCGGGTAGTCTTGGCTCACGAGTTGGGACACATTAAATGCGGCCATCCAACTTTAAATCAAATGGCGATGTGGGCGATGAGCGTCGCATCGACAATTGGCGAGATGACTTTCGGTTTGGGAAATATGGTCGGTAGCGGTTTAATTTTCGCTTTTTACGAGTGGCGGCGCAAGGCTGAATTGTCGGCAGATCGGGCGGCTTTGTTGGTGACAGATGACTTGAATAGTGTGATGAAGACGATGATGAAACTTGCGGGAGTTAGCAGTAAATATGCTGACCAATGCAGTTTGCAAGAATTTATCCGCCAGTCTGACAACTATCAAGAACTCGATCGAGACAATCTCAACCAAGTGTATAAATTTTTACTTTACAACGGCGGCCAAGGCGTGATGCTGAGTCACCCTTTCCCGGTGGAAAGGCTGAGGTATTTGCGAGACTGGGCCAGTTCCGAGGAATACCGCCAAATTAAGCTAGGGAACTACAAGCGGGCTGTAGCTGAGGGTGCGGTTGATGTGAAGTCGCAAACGCCTAACAGCGAGACGGAGGCTTTGCGCCGTCAAATTGAAGAGTTGCAGCGGGAGATCGAGAGGCAAAAATCAAAGCGAAACTAAGTTTAAATTCCTCGTTTCCAGGCTGTGCCTGGGAACCAGCTAAATGTTTTGTTGAAGATTTACCGGATTTGAGGGAGGGGGAAACGTAAAAGGAAGGTAAACCAGTGAGAGACTTACTCGCAACTGGCCTCCAATCTAAAAACTGTCCCCTCCTTTCGGAAATCTGTTTCTGAGGAGGTGTAGTTTAAATCAAGAGAAGCTTATAAATCAACGGGGCTAAAAAAAATGAATATTGATAACGCAATGAATACTAACAAGCCAACTTCTAATTTTTTCGGCAATGTGGGAAAAGTCGCGATCGCCATGATTCTTCTGGCCGGTGGCATGGTATTTACAAATCCTGGGAGAGACCAATACCTAACTTATGCTTCCGGCGTACTCCAAACCGAGTTGGAAAGCACTGTGTGCAAAGATTCTCGCGTTCCGAAAGCTTTGGGCGGCATTACAGATACTTTGATCGGCAGTTGCAAGAATTTGCTGACTTCGCAGCGGGGCACGATCGAAAGCTTGCTCGACAATACAACGCAGCGTCAAAATTTAGGTGTGGTCAGTATTTACACAACTGAATTAGGTAAAAAAAGCTATCAAACGGTTGGAGCTTTTGGTAATTTTGTGACGCTGCCACCTAGTTCTGAAAATGGTCAAAATTAGACTCTAATTAAGTTCAATTGTTGAAACCGGGTTTTGTAGAAAGCCCGGTTTTTGCTTACGTAATTCTCTCAATAAATTCGGAGATCGGTAGCACCTATTTTTAATGAGGCCCGCTAATAGAGACAAAATATTAAGTTTTATTAAAGAAGAAAAGTTATTGTACCACTTAATATTAACATAAACGCTATAAAGTTTGATGTTTAAAAAATAAGCAGATGGGAATGCAATTAAGTAAGGGTGAGAGATTTAATATCTCTAAAGAAGCGCCCGGTTTGAAAAAAATGGCGATCGCCCTCGGTTGGCAGGTGACAGAGGCAGGACAAAGCTACGAGATTGATGTCTCTGCCTTTATGCTAGGTGCTGACGGCAAAATACCTAACGATAAATATTTGATATTTTACAATAATCTGCAATCCGGTGACAGTTCGGTACTGCAAGTGATTCGAGATAAAAACAACAGAAGTCAAGAGAATAAGACTATTTACGGCGTTATTTTAAAAAGAGTTAATCCTGAAATTGAGGAAATAACTTTTGTTGTCACTATTCACGAAGCGGATAAAATTAATGCAAATTTTAGCAATATCAAAAATGCTTTTATCAAAGTTTCCAATTTGGATACAAAAAGCGAACTGGTTCGGTATGAATTAAAAGAGAACTTTTCGCGAGAGACTGCTGTAGAATTTGGTCGTTTGTATAGAAAGAATGGAGAGTGGAGATTTCAAGCGGTAGGAGCAGGATATCAGTCAGGATTGCAGAGTTTTGTGGATAAGTATTGCAGCTAAAGTAGTAATAATATTGCTCCAATTCCTCACGAGTTGGCAGCGGGAACTGCCGATGATTTGCAGTTTCCGGCTGGGGAGTTGGAGGTGGAGTCAGAACCGGAAGCGGAACAGTCTCGTCTGGAGCTTTTGGTAACTTTGTTACCTTGCTACTTAGTTCTGAAAATGCTCAAAATTAGGGTCAAATTAAGTTCAATTGTAGAAACCGGTTGGGGGAGAAAGCCAGGTTTTTAATTACGTAATTGTACTTAAGTAAGTCTCAATAAATTTCAGATACAGGCAGCACATATTTTTAATCAAGCCCGCTATTAAAAGCAAAATATTAAGTTTTATTGAATAGCAAAAATTATCCGGGGACTTAATATTAACATGAACACTATAAAGTTTGATGTTTAACAAATAAGCAGATGGCAATGCAATTAAGTAAGGGTGAGAGATTTAATATCTCTAAAGAAGCGCCCGGTTTGAAAAAAATCGCGATCGCCCTGGGTTGGCAAGTGACAGAGGCAGGAAAAAGCTACGAGATTGATGTCTCTGCCTTTATGCTAAGTGCTGACGGCAAACTACCTAACGATAAATATTTGATCTTTTATAATAATCTGCAATCCTGTGACGGTTCGGTACTGCAATCGATTTCTGACAAAAACAACCGAGGTCAAGAGAATAAGACTATTTACGGCGTTATCTTAGAGAAAATTAATGCTGAGATTGAGGAAATAACTTTTGCGGTCACTATTCACGAAGCAGATAAAATCAAGGCAAATTTTAGCAATATCAAAAATGCTTTTATCAAAATTACCAATTTGGATACGGGAAGCGAACTGGTTCGGTATGAATTAAAAGAGAACTTTTCGCGAGAGACTGCTGTAGAGTTTGGTCGTTTGTATAGAAAGAATGGAGAGTGGAGATTTCAGGCAGTAGGAGAAGGATATCAAGCAGGATTGCAGAGTTTGGTTGACAAGTATAAAAGCGGAAACAGCAATAATATTGCTCCCATTAGTAGGGAGTTGACAGCGGGAACAGCAGCAGATGATTTGCAGTTGCCGGCTTGGGATTTGGAGGTGGATTCAGAACCGGAAGCGGAACACTCTCGTCAGACTCGAAGGGTACAGCCATCACGAATTAACAATCAAGTTAATAATAATTCGCGAAGTCGCAAAATACCCGCAGCTTTATTAGCAGGTTTAGGGGTTTTGGTGTTGGGAACAAGTGTAGGGACGATCGCCTTAATGCGGGCAAATGAAACGCTGAAGCAAGCGAAAATACTGGCAGTTGAAACGCAGAATGCAGAGAAAGTCACAGATGTCAATTTGCTCAGAAGTTTCGATAAACGACTTAAAGAAACGATCGCCCATTTAGAGAAAATTCCTAACTTCCCTGGCTTTGGGTATCAACAAGCTAGAGCTGATTTGCTGAAACTGCGCCCGAGTTTGGTTCCAGTAGCGCAAAATTTACAGGCTGCAGAAAGTCTAGAAAAAGCTCAACAATTGGCGATGGAAGCTGCTGTGGTTGTGCAAAAACCGCCTCATCCGATAGAAGTTTGGCAGCAGTCGCAAAGTAAATGGCAACAGGCGATCGCACTTTTAGAAGTGATCGATTCACGTACACCTGTTTATAATCTAGCTCAAAATAAGTTATCTAATTACCGGGCCAATCGCGCTGTTATCAGTCAAAGAGTTGCGATCTCTCAAAAAGCTGCAAATTTCAGCAACCAAGGTTCTTTGAAAGTTCAAAAGGGAGATGTTCCGGGGGCGATCGCCAATTTTACTCAGGCTTTAACGCTGAATCCCAACATACCTCAAGCTTACCTCGGATTGGGAATTGCTACTGCAAAACAGGGAAACAAGCAGCAGGCAATTTACAATTACGATCGAGCGCTACAATTTAATCCTAACTTGGCAGAAGCTTATTTCGGTCGCGGTCAAGCATACTATGAATTGGGAAAAAAGCAACAGGCGATCGGGGATTACGAACAAGCTATTCGCGTTAATCCTAATTATGGTTTGGCTTATTTGGAACGAGGTGCTATTCGCTGTATGTTGGGAACCAAATCGCAAGCAGTAGCAGATTTTAACCAAGCTGGAGAACTTTTCTTAAAGCAGGGAGACGGAAATAATTACAAATTAGCACAAAGCTTTATTAATGATTGTCAAGAACCGATTGCAGAGGCTGCAATCTGCGATTATCGGAGGAAAATAGACTCCTTTGGCAGGCCCTGCGGTCGATCGGTTAATGTTCCGATTATAATTAGAAGAAAATCCGCGACTGCTACCTCAAACTCTGAGTCTACTGATGTTAAAAGCAGTAGCAGCGTTGAAAAAATCTCGCCTGCAAATTCTGATAGCAGCAGCACAAGAACTCGCAGCAGGAGAAGAAGTAAAAGGTAAACCCCAGTCACATTAGTCAATATAGCAACCGCCAAGACGGTTAGGACGTTGTTAATGGCTGAAACAATTGATTTTATTGCTTCTTCCTTCTTCCTTCTTCCTTCTTCCTTCTTCTTTCTGCTATAGATGACAAAATCTCCTGGTAAGCATCGATGGTTTGCTGGGCGATCGCCTCCCAGTTATAATGCTTTTTAGCATACTCTTGGCCGTTTAATCCCCGCCGTTGGCGCTCCTGTGGATTGAGAAGTGCTGATTTAATTGAATTGGCGATCGCCCCTACTTCCAAAGGTTCCACCCAACCAGCTTCTGCTTGCTGTATGTCTTCGGCAATATGTATGCGATCGGAAATGGCGACAGGTACACCCGCGGCCATCGCTTCTGCTACAGCAATGCCAAAGTTTTCGTAATAAGAAGGCAAGACAAATAAGTCGGCGTTTGTCAACAGTTCACTTTTTAAATCGCCGCTCACAAAGCCAGTTATTGTTGTGTATTGTGCTAATATTGAATTCTGAATTTGGACTTTAATTCTTGTTTCATAACCAGCATCTTGTGGGTTTGAACCAGCTAAAATAAACTTAAAACTTATTCCCGATGCCAAAATACTTTCTAATGCTGTAATTAGCAAATCAAGCCCTTTTTTAGGTTCAATCCGCGACATAAATAAGATGATTGGCACTTGAGATTCTCGCAATCTCTTAGGAAAAAAACCTGCTGTCACCCCCAATGGAATCACCAAATCTCGTGCCACGGGTATCTTGCCTGTGCAGTCCAAACCAAATCTTTCTGAGATTTTAGCTTCTTCTTTACTTGTGAAGTGAATTGCGGCTGCACCTGCTAAATTAGGGCGTTCTAAAACTGCTGCATAAATCTGTTTTAAGCGCTTTTTTTTCTGCAAATCGGCGGGATCAAGCATACCGCAGGGACGCATAATATATGGCAACTTGTGATATCTAGCAATTGTAGCAGCGAGGGTAGTTACCGGTGAGAAAAGAGCGTGAATGTGAGCCAGGTCAAATTGCCCCGCATTTTCATTTAACCACTGCAATAACGAGAGGGAAAATTTATATCTGCGCCAGGGAGAACAGCGGAAATAAATAATTTGATAACCGTTTTGTTTTATTGGTTGATTTAGAGGAACATCTAAGGGAGGTTGACCGATATCTCCGTTAGAATCTGTGGTAATAATTGTGACATCAATACCTTGGAAAGCAAGAGCCGCAGAAAGTCCGATTACCATTTGACTCGGCCCGCCGTAGACAAGGGAGATTGAAGGGATAATTTGGAGAATCCGCATCGGGGATAGTTATTTAAATCAACATACCAACACATCCCATTACAAATTTAATTATCTGCAAAAGGTTGCCCGTCTAGCTGTTCAGCTTCCTCTCTTTTTGTTGCTGTAATTTGGGTATTGTGAGCCATTGTCTTGGAAAATTCATACATTTCACTGGCTTTTGCTTCCGCCGCTTTCACAATTTCCAGGATTTCTAGGAGTAGGCTTTCATCTGGTAATTGTTTCATGGCAATGCTTCTAATCTCTCAACTACTTTGTCAATCATAATTTTCGATTCAGGAGCCATATGTAGCAAGGCTGCTAAATAATCTCCTGCTTTTTGAACATCTTCATCGGGCACACCAGCCATCAATACATTGCCCACAATGTGTTCTGCTTGTAAGCGAACACCTGCTACGCAGAATTGAAAATTACTGATCGAAGAAAAGTATTGCATCAGTATTTCATTTTGTGGAAAAAGAGACATTGCTCTTCTAAGTGCAAAAAGTCCCAGCGTTGCTTGGCGTTCGGTATCGTCTAGTACCTGGTAGAGTTCGCTAACCAAAGAGCGTATGTCGGGAGGAATAGACATTTACCACAGTTTTTTTTATTTAACACTTGCATTATAGCTAAAAGTTACAACAATTCTTTGTAGAATTCCAATAACTGCTCAGCTAAAGCTTTATTTGTATAATTGCTCATCGCTCGATGATAACCCCGATCGCCCAAATCAGCAGCCAACTCCCGCCGCTCCATCAATTGCTGCAAACACTCTCGCAAAACCCCTGCATTTCCTTCTGGGAATAATAACCCCGCATCGCCGATGACATGGGGAATTTCCCCGCAGTCGGAACCAATAACCGGAATGTGACAGGCCATCGCTTCAATTAAAACGTGACCGAATTGTTCTTTCCAGCCCACAGAGGTCAAAGTTTTGAATTTATAGCTGGTTTGCGAGGGCAATACCAAACAGTTCATTAAGTTAATGTAGGGAGGAATTTCTTCGTGGGAAACGCTTTCTACCCAGATTATTCGGTCGCTGATTCCCCATTCAATACATTTTTCCGCGAGATACGTCCGCAATTTTCCTTGTCCTACTAACAGCCACTTCCAAGAGCTTTTTTTCAAGCCTGCCAAAGCTTCAGCTAAAGTCAACAATCCTTTTTCTTCGACAAATCGCCCTACAAAGCCTACCACAAAATCGGTCGGTTCAATGCCGAATATGCGCGATAAATCAGCGTTTTTACCAGTGCGACGAAACAAAGTTTCATCTACTCCGAGTTGTGGCATTACTTTTACCGCACCTTGATAGCCCCGCTGCCGCAAAATTTTAGCTCCATCTAAGTTGCCTGCAATAATTCCGTCGGTGTGCTGAAGATTGTAATTTTCTAAGACTGAAACAGGCCAATTCAATTGATAAGGCAGATTCCACCAAGTAAATAGTATATTTTTTGCTTTGAATTTGAGCAGTTTATTTAATAAAATTAATTGAGCGCAAGCAAGGGATTTTGAACCTTGTTCAATTTGGATTATCTGGGGTCTAAAGTTTTGCAAAACTTTAATTAAATCAAAACCAAAGCTTAGCAATCCTTGATTGTTTTGACTAAAGTTGGAGACAGGGATTACTTTAAAGGAACCCTTTTGATAAAATTCCGTTTCTATAATTTTATTTTGAACCCCTCCGGGTTTCCAACGCTGCGGCACTACAACTGTTACTTCAATATCGGGTTCTAGGCTTGCTAATATCTTGAACTTTTCCCGGTTAATGTCCACAATATAGGTGTGACTGGCAACGAGAATTCTCATTTAGGGGAAGGGGGAAGGAATAGGGAATTATTGAGCGTTAATGTTGTCTTGATGGCTGTAAATTTGTCCATCATTCCACAGAGATTGAGTTACTGTATTTATAGCACTGAGAAAACCCAAGATATAAAAAGCAAATCTAGTTATAATTTTAATGGGCGAGTGGCTTTTATAACAAGGCGGATTTCCCAAAACGTGGCAGTCAAAGAGTTTGGCAAAAAATCGCAGGCATTGAAAAGCTGTTAAATTTTTCAATCCCATTAGAAAGTGATTGTGATAAAATGTGATTTGATATTCGATCGATCGCGTGCTGACATCGTGACACCCGCCGCTCTCTTCCCCCAAGTGAACTAAACACGCATTGGGATCGTACCAAATTTTCATGCCAGTCGATCGCAATCTCAAACAAAAATCCGACTCCTCCCGCACCGCACTACCTGCAAACCGCTCATCAAACCTCAGCCCCCATTCGGCAAAAACCTGCCTGCGAAATGACATATTGCAGCCTCTAGCCGAGAGCACCTGCTGCGGTTTGACTGTATGCACCAAATCGATAAAATACCAGGCAATGCCCGCATCCATAGCTTCTGAGGGCAAATATTCAATCGCCAAATCGCCTCCAGAATTATCCAGTTTCATTCTGTCCAAAACCCGGCCCGCCACACATCCCACATCGGGTTTTTCTAAATAGTTGTCAGCGTGAGCCGCTAAAAAACCCTCTGGCAATTGTACATCATCATCAATAAATAAAATAATCTCTCCAACTGCGCGGCGCACTGCATAATTTCGAGCTGCCGGCAAACTTGCCCAATCTACCCGAAACCACCGAATTTTGCCAGCATTTGCCAATTCCTCTAAATAAACTTGAGTTTCTGATTCGTGGGTGCGAGTTTGATCGATTACTAGCACTTCAAAATTCGGGTAATTTTGCCGAAGCGCATCAGCCAATGTCTCTCGCAGAGGTTGCTCGCGGTTGTAGGTGGGTATCACAACAGAAATCATCATTTGCAGTTGCCACTTTGCTTATTTCTCTACACGCCAAAGCCAGCCAGCGTCGGGTTTGTCAATTGGTGTAATGTTATATTTTTGCACTTTTTCTAGTTCAAATTGCAATGCTTCTGTAGGTCGGTAGAGAAATACATCGCTAAAACCATCAGGAATTTTGACTTGTTCGGGTTTAACTGCCAGCAAAAACTGTACTTGCGGCTTCAGCAGATAGCTGACAGACAGTATTTTTCCTGTGATGTTGTTGCCTCCGTGAGTGATTACTAAAGGTTTTTTCGCTTGATTGACAATCGCTGCTACTTGCGGATTATATTTAGTGCTAGAAGGATACTTGTTCCACCAAAGTTGCGACTGTGAGCTGACGGCACAAGAAACTATTCCACTCGATATTAACGCTATTAAACCAAGCTGCCACAGCTTTTGTTGGCGGGGATTGGTGGCGGCTGCAATTTTAGTAGTGAATAGATAGGCAACAGCTATCTGGATTGCTAAAATATAGGGAACCATATAGCGATCGGCAACGCCTCGCACTACTATCAATACTATCGCTGTAATTCCGATCCCTGTCAAGACAAACAGCCAAACTCGTTTGGGAGTTAAGCAGCAGAGCGAGTATAGTGAATGTGCGATCGCTAACAGCAATACGACCATTACAATCAGTCTCATTAAATCTGTAACCATATTGCTCGAACCCAATTTGATAATTCCGCCGGCCCAATGCGTGTCGATAAATATTCGGCAGGTGATGAGAATTAAAGGTTGAAGTGAAGACATCAAAGGCAGGGAAAAGCGGGGAAAGCCTACTGTTGACTCAATCTTTTCCGAGTTATCAACTAATATCCAAATCCAAGGCGCAAACATAATTATTGCTGCCGCTGAAGCTAGTAAATAAGCAATTAATGTCTTGCCAAAACGCCAATTTTCTGTGATAATTACATAAATGCCGTGGGCGAATACTACTAAAAAAAATAATAAACTAGAATAGAGTCCGAAAGTCAGGGCGATCGCATAAATAGACCAAACAGCCTTACTCAATAATTTAGATGTAGTCGGAGAATTTTGTAGGGCGATCGCCCGCAGCAGAATTGCATTCGACAGCAAGACGAGGACTGCAAACATCATGTAGGGTCTTGCTTCTTGCGCGTACAAGACGTGAAAGGGGGAAACAGCAACGATTGTAACCGCCATCCATCCCACAGACGCAGAGCGAAATAATTCCCAGCACAGCCAATAAATGCTGGGAAAAACTAACAAACTAATCAAAGCGGAAAGACTTCTGACAGTCGCCACTTGCGGGTCGAACAACTGCACCCAAAACCTGGCTAAAATAAAATACAGCGGCGACAGTTGAGGTTCTTCTGTAGCTAAACCTTTAACAGTATCTCGCCAAGTTTTTTCGGAATTTATTTGTTGGTATTTCCGCTGCAAATCTGCGACGCTAATTGTTTTGCCTTGAAAATCTTGCTGCACCATTTCCGTCCAAGTGTAGCCCGAAATTCGCAGCGAGGTGATAGATTCGTCGAACGAATAGACTTTGCTATCCAGATTAGTAAAGCGGAACCATATCCCCGTTATTAATATGACGACAATTAAAAATTTTAACGAAATGCGATGCAGCCGCCCCTTTTGAATTGATTTGGTGTTCATACAATCAGAAATGGGGAAATGAAGAAAGAAGGATTTAGTTATTTAGGACAGAGGGAATAAGCAAGAGGGAATAAAGAATGAGAAGTTAGTTTCAATAGCCCCTATATTTATCTAGAGGCTTCTTCCTTCTTCCTTCTTCCTTCTTCCTTCTTCCTTCTTCCTTCTTCCTTCTTCCTTCAGATTAATTCCCCATTTCCATCAGATAGCTATGTGTTGCTGAACGGCTAAAACTAAATTTTCAGTCCAGAAATTAGCCAATTCGGCGCTGGCAGCTTCCACCATAACTCGAATTAGCGGTTCAGTGCCAGAAGCGCGAACCAAAACCCGTCCCTGTTCGCCCATTGCTGTTGTAGCACGTTCGATGGCCTTTTGCATTGCCTCGCACTCCTGCCATTTCAGGCGTTTTTCGCGATCCTCCACCCGAATATTTCGCAACAACTGCGGATAAGTTTGGAAACTGCCACTTACCAAGTGTGCCAAAGATTGCCCGGACTGGCGCACCAGCGAAGCCAAATGCAAAGCTGTCAGCAAACCGTCGCCGCTGACACCGTAATGCGGACAAAGAATGTGTCCCGACTGTTCGCCGCCCAACATCGCACCAGTGCGCTGCATTTCAGCGTGAACGTACTGATCTCCCACGTTGGTTCTAGTTAGTTTACCCCCCAATTCTTCCCAAGCTCGCTCGAAGCCGAGGTTAGCCATTACAGTAGAAATAATTAAATTGGATGGTAACTGTTCGGAGTCGCGCAACTGCCGGCCCCACAGATAAAGAATGTAATCGCCGTCAATCGTTCGACCTTGGTTGTCAACACACAAAACTCGATCGGCATCGCCGTCAAAAGCAAATCCCAAATCGGCATTGTGTTCCAAAACAGCCGCTTGCAAACTGTCGAGATGAGTAGAACCGCAGTTAACATTAATGCGAGATCCATCAGGAGAGTCGTGCAAACAGATCACATCCGCCCCCATTTGCGCGAACACCGCCGGCCCCAAACCCGCGGCCGCCCCCCAAGCCAAATCCAAAACTATCCGCATTCCCTCCAAATTCATCTGTTGCAGCGAATCACAGAGCGAAGTGGCATAATCTTTAACCAACTCAGCTCGATGGTAGTGGTGTCCCCAACCCAAGCTAGCAATTGGAACCTTTGCCCCCCGGATTCCCGCTTCGATTTGTTCCTGTAACTGCTGCGACAGCTTCGAGCCGTTTGAGCCGAAAAACTTAATGCCGTTGTCTTCTGGGGGATTGTGAGAAGCCGAAATCATCACTCCGCCGACCGACTCCGAAACGCTTGCCAGATAAGCAACGCAGGGAGTGGGACACAATCCCAAATTCCACACTTCCAAACCGGCGGCCGTCAAACCCGCTGACAGTGCCATTGCCAGCATATCGCTGGAATTCCTGCTGTCTTGCCCCAAAATCACAGGCCCCTGGTTGGGGGAATTTTGGCGTAGAACTTGTCCAGCCCAGAAGCCCACTTGCAGGGCTAGGGGTGCATTCAGCAATTCTCCAACTTTCCCGCGAATGCCGTCTGTGCCGAAGAGTTTGGTATTTGGCAGGGGGAGGCTATCTCCCACCAGAATCGTATCGCGTTTGACTGGCTGTACCGAGTTAGCAGCCGGAAACTCGCTGCCACGAGGGCGCGAAGGTGTCTGAACCATATTCACTCCTTTAGGAATATTCACACTCACACTTTGGGTTCATGTTACAACTGAAAGTCTTTATTTTCAGCCTAAACTCCATTTATTTCGTCAATTGCTGAAGCAACTTGCTCTGACAACCTACGCACAAAGCTTAACTTCATCGGAAAAATTTGTATTGTACCCAAGGGAAAAACTTTTAGTACCGGGGGCGTGCCCACGCCACGAAACCCGGTTTCTTTCAGTCTCCAGGCGTGACGCTGCTGCGGTTTGAGCCTGTCAGGCACTGCGTGTGTAGAAAGTTAATGCTGTATTGCCGTATACTTTGTGGCGGCAAATTTCTAGACCGGAAATCGGTTGTGCCGATCGCTCCGGGCTGTGTTCGATCGCGATTTCGCCGTTTGGTGCTAGCATTTCTTGGCTGGCGATCGTGTTTAACACAGGTTCGTACAAGTCGCTGGCGTAGGGCGGATCGAAGTAAATGCGATCGAACTGCTGCCCCGCTAGTGCCGCCAACTTCGCCGTCGCGTTTCCCCGCAATATTTGGAAGGTTTGGGATGAGTCTGCTACTTGCTCCCAGTTTTGGCGGATAATCGCACAAGCTTTCGCCGACTGTTCGATGCCAGTGACACTCGCGGCTTGCCGACACAAAGCTTCTGCACCCATCGAACCGCTGCCGGTACAAATGTCAAGCCATCTGCAATCTGCGATCGTCCCTTGCCAAATATTAAATAAAGCTTCTCTGACTCGCGAAGGTGTAGGGCGAGTTGCGAGTCCCGGCAGGGTTTTTATTTGGCGATTGCCACAGATTCTTAGGCTCATTTAGGAAGAAGGAAGTTCGGCAACGGATTCTGTAACGGATGTAACGGATGTCAGGAATAAAAAAGAAGGAAGTTCGGCAACGAGCAATGTACGGGATGTAACGGATGTAACGGATGTCAGGAAGAAGGAAGAAGACTTTTAAAAATGTCAAACCCGGTTTCGGCAATCTACCGGGTTTTTTTTAAGATTCATGCCACCTAAGCAGGTACTTTTTCCCTCACTAGACTGACAAAATTTGACAGCATTTGCAATCCCGTACTCGAAGACTTTTCCGGGTGAAATTGCACGGCCATCAGATTGTCTTTAGCTATAGCCGCCGTCACGTTTTGACTACCGTGAGTCACCATTGCCGATCGCACTTCCCAATCAACAGGATCGACATAATAAGAATGCACGAAATAAACCCAAGGATCAGACGGTAAATTTTGCCACAGCGGCAAATTCTGCTGAGTCAATTCCAATTGATTCCATCCCATGTGCGGAATTGTCAAACCCGGTTCCGAGCGAAATCGGCGCACTTTTCCCGCAATAACCCCCAATCCGGGTTCTACACCTTCTTCGGAACTTTCAAACAGAATTTGCAAACCCAAACAAATGCCTAAAAAAGGTTTCCGCGAGGCGATCGCCCTTTTTATCGGTTCTATCAAATTGCGCGATCGTAAATTCTGCATTGCCGGGTCAAACGAACCCACCCCCGGCAAAACCACCGCATCAGCCTGCTCGATTATAGCAGGAGAATCTGTAATTTTTGGCACTGCACCCACATTTTCCAAGCCTTTACAGACTGAGTGCAGATTCCCCATGTCATAGTCCACTACTGCAATGACAGACATTGACTTACTTGCCTTATATTATCAATATCAGTATTATTGCACAAATATGACGGCGAAAATCCTGCTAACCTCATTTGATACTTGGCTTCCCCATCAGCAATCCAACTCTTCCGACGACTTATTAGCAAAGATTTCCCAAATCAAATCTTTGCCTAATTCCCTGACTTTTTTGAGGAAACTGCCTGTTGATTTTCAGCTAGCACCTAATTTAGCGATCGCCAAAATCCACCAACTCCAACCCGATACTATTATCTGCTGCGGCATGGCCGAAAGTCGGCAAAAATTAACCGTAGAATCTTGCGCTTGTTGCGATAGCGACATTCGGAAAACCGCAGTTAATCTCGAACCGCTAGTCGCTGATTTAGCTGCAACAGAAATCAGTCACGAAGCCGGAAAATTTGTATGCGAAGCCCTATATTATGCGGTTTTAAAACATATTTGCGATTCTCAAATAGCCGCTAAATGTATTTTCGTTCACGTACCAATTTTAACTGATGAAAACACCGAAAAGATTGTCGCCGATTTTTTATTAGTTATGCGACGCCTAACTCTCGCAACTAATAAATAGGTCGCTCTAATTCAACATAAAAATTTGTTTAGTATTCAGAAACCCGGACTTTTAAAGAAACCGGGTTTCTCAGTGTTAGTTTTTTTTACTAACAACTGCCAAGTGCCAAGTCATTAGCCGCCGTAATTCCAACCGGTGCTTTCTAGCAGCAACGGATTGCCTTCTCGGTGGACGCCGGCTGCCAAAACTTCTCCCACATAAACCGTGTGATCCCCGTGTTCCACGGCACCGACAACTTTGCACTCGATGTAACCCAGAGAATCCGAGATAATCGGACAACCAGTTTCCGCGCCCGGATAAAATTCTACATCCTCAAATTTATTGCCAACGCGGCGCTGCTGCTTGAAGAATTTCTGGGCTAAGTCTTTTTGCCCTGCTTCTAGGAAACTCAAAGCAAAGACACCGCTAGCTTTGATCATGGCGTGGGATTTGGAGTCTTGCTTAACGCAGTTGACAACTAAGGGAGGGGTAAAGGAAGATTGCATCACCCAGCTAGCGGTGAAACCGTTGACTTCCTCCCCGTCTTTGACACCGCAGATGTACAATCCGTGAGGGATTTTCCGCAAGATGGTCTTTTTAGCTTGTTCGTCTAGCACGGGCTTACCTGTTCGATCGATAATTCTACACCGCTCAGTTTACCAATGTCGGGTCCACAAACCCACCTGTCTTAAGGGCTATTCGCTAATATTGCCTTTTTCCATCCCAAACTTGACACCAGTTTTAAGTGAAAATTAACAACTCACAACTATCAAGAAACTCCATACTTTTTAAACCAATCTTGCATCCGTTTCCAAGCATCCTCAGCTTCTTTTTCCCGGTAACTGGGGCGATAGTCGGCGTTAAAAGCGTGGGGCGCATCTGGATAAAGCACAATTTCCGAACCGCTGCTACCAGTTTTGAGAACTTCCCGCATTTTCTCTACTGTATCGTTGGGAATTCCCTCGTCTTTGCCGCCGTAAAGCCCCAATACAGGCACTTTCAAAGTTGCTGCAATGTCGATCGGCTGTTTGGGAGTTAAAGCCGTAGAATCGCCAACCAAACGCCCGTACCAAGCCACTCCAGCTTTGACTTTCGGGTTATGGGAAGAGTACAGCCAAACAATTCTGCCACCCCAGCAAAATCCTGTAATTCCCAACTTATTAATATTGCCTTTTCCTGACTTTTGTGCCCAATCTACGGTTGCATCTAAATCGGACATAACTTGCTCGTCAGGAACTTTCGAGACAACTTTACTCCTAATTTCTTGAATGTCGGTCATTTTAGAAACATCACCTTGACGGGCAAACATTTCTGGGGCGATCGCTAAATAACCTAATTTTGCCAAACGGCGGCAAATATCTTGAAGGTGGGCGTGGACTCCGAAGATTTCTTGAATTACTAAAATTACTGGAAAATTGCTGCCGCTGGCTGGCATTGCTCTGTAGGCTGGAATTGAGCCGTCTTTTACGGGAATTTTTACCTCACCTGCAACTAAACCAGCAGCATCCGTATTGATAACGGCAGCCGCAATAGGATGAACTGCTAAGGTAAATCCGGCGCTTAATGCGGTGACAATGATAAATTGTCTGCGAGTTAAATCAGTCATGGCGATTTTAGATTTTAGTTTTTAGTTTTTAGATTTTAGATTGGGGAATTGAGAATTGGGAATTGGGAATTGGTAATTGGTTATTTCATAATTGCTCTTTCTTCCCTCTTCCTTCTTCCCTCTTCCTTCTTCCTTCTTCCTTCGATGCTCGGAAAAGCCGATCGTGCTCTGGATGGTACAAGCGCGATCGCCCTTCTGCCGATTTTCCCAACGCCGGACTAATCACATAGATTGTCGTTCTGATCAAATTATTTTCGCGCGTAGCAACGGCCATTTTGTCAAGGGGAACTAGCACAATTTTTTCATCAGGCCAGCCCAACCGATAACAAATCGCTACAGGCAAATCAGATGGGTAATGTTCCATCAATTTAGCTTGAGCTTTTTCGACATGGCGGGCACTCAAATACAGGCACAAACTCGCTTGATGAGCCGCTAAACTCGCCAATTCTTCGCGTTCCGGTACTTCAGTTCTGCCGCTAATTCGCGTCAAAATAATTGTCTGCACAACTCCCGGAACTGTCAACTCAATTTTAAGTTTAGCCGCCGCAAGTTGGAAAGCGCTAATTCCCGGAATTACCTCAAAAGCAATTCCCTCCGAGGCCAAAGCTTGCATTTGTTCGCCGACAGCCCCGTAGAGACAGGGATCGCCGGAATGGAGGCGGACGACGCTTTTTCCGGCCTGCACTCGTTGCACCATCAAAGGTACAATCTCTTCGAGGGTCTTATCCGCAGTTTGGATCACTTCAGCATCCGCGCGCACCCCCTGCAAAATTTGCTCTGGGACTAAGGAATCAGCAAATAATATGACATCGGCTGCAGCCAGTAATTTTTGAGCCTTAACAGTCAACAAATCCGGGTCTCCCGGACCTGCACCTACAATGTATACCCCTGGAATTAGGGCTTCAATCTCTGTCAAACTCATGGCTGCTAAAAAATTTGCTAAATTTACGGACTCTTCCGGATGTACCTATTTTGGTTGGAAGTAAGGGATGGTAGATGCACCCTGGTTTTGAACCCTAGAGACTAACCTCTCTGGGGTTTTTTATTGATCCTCTGGCACTTTCGGAGTGATCTTTGCCCGATCGCTATTGGGGGAGACAACATCGGGTAAAGGTCGATCGAGCAAATAAAGCCAAGCTAACCCGCCCAACCCTAGCACAATCCCAGTCAAGCTTACCATCTGTGCCGTCCGCAGCGGCCCGAACATCAAACTGTCAGTTCGCAACCCTTCAATCCAGACTCTACCCGAACTGTAAGCTGCGATATAAACCAAAAATAAAGCACCAATTTTCAAGCGAATTTTGCCCTGCAAATCGCGGAAAAACAAAGTCAGAAGCAACCCAAATACTGTCAAATTCCACAGGGATTCGTAGAGAAATGTGGGGTGGAAATATTCAAAATTAGCGTAGGCGGGCGGGCGGCTGTTTGGCGGAATATAGAGTTTCCAAGGCAAATCCGTAGGACTGCCAAAAGCTTCGGAGTTAAAGAAATTTCCCCAGCGTCCTATCGCCTGACCGAGAATTGCCGAAGGCGCGATTAAATCTGCCAATTGCCAAAAAGAAACTCGCTGAATTTTCGCAAAAATTAAAGCTGCGATCGTGCCGCCCAAAATCGCCCCGTGAATGGCAATCCCGCCTTTCCAAATCGCAATAATATCCTCTGGCCTCTGGGCGTATTGCTGCCACTCGAAAGCCACGTAATAAATTCGAGCGCAGGGAATAGCGCCCAGAACCAGCCAGATTGCCAAATCACCCAGCAATTCCGGGTTGACGCGGCGTTTTTGGGCTAAGTATTGGGACAGACTGACCCCAATCAAGACGGCAGAAGCTATCAACAGCCCATACCAGCGAATGGCTACGGGGCCAAGTTGAAAGATTATCGGGCCGGGCGATGTAAATTGAAACGCTAAGGGCAGCGCAAGAATATTTAGCACCATAAAAGTTGCATTAATTGTGATGGAAAGCTGTCAAATTTGCATACCCTTTAACAAACTCCAGAGTTTATTTTAGGTGGCTGCGGTCATTTACACGCAATATTTGGGGAATTTTGCCAAATATTAACTGGATGCTTGATTTTGCAGATTGCTGTCTGGAGTTTTTTTTGTGAGTCCACAATAAAAGCCCCCTAACCCCCTTTTTTAAGGGGGAACCGGATTATTCTTAAACTTCCCCTTATTAAGGGATTTAGCCGGATCGAGATTCCGCCTTCTGCTTTCTGCATAAGTACCTTCTGGAGGATTAACTGCCGCTTTGGTCGAGAAGTTTTAATATAGAGGATGGCTTTAAATTTTCTGATGACCTATGTCTCCTACTTCCGTTTCTCAGGTGTACTCTTCTGGTAATTCCAAGGGTGCGAATCAGTCTCGCAAGACTGCTGCTTTGGCTGTTGAGTCGGGTAAAATTCCGCCCTTGCTGGGGGCGAGTTTAGCTGAGTTAACGGAGTGGGTGCAGCAGCAGGGACAACCGGCTTATCGGGGAAAGCAGTTGTACCAGTGGATTTATGAGAAAGGTGCACGATCGATCTCTGACATTTCTGTATTCTCGAAACAGTGGCGCGAGACTGTTGCTAAAATTCCGATCGGGCGATCAACCATTCACTATCGATCGGTCGCACCAGACGCCACGGTAAAGTATCTCTTAAAATTGGCAGACGGTCAAATCATTGAAACAGTCGGCATTCCCACCGATAAACGGCTGACTGTGTGCGTCTCAGCCCAAGTTGGCTGCGCGATGGGCTGCGACTTTTGCGCTACGGGAAAAGGCGGTTTCAAGCGCAATTTAGAAAAACACGAAATCGTCGATCAAGTCTTGACAGTACAGCAAGATTTCGGCCGCAGAGTCAGCCACATCGTATTTATGGGAATGGGCGAACCCCTGCTGAATTTTGATAATGTTGTAGCTGCTGTCAAGTGTTTGAATCAAGACGTAGGGATTGGACAGCGAAACATCACCATTTCTACAGTAGGAATTCGGAATCGCATCAGCCAACTAGCTGAACATCAACTGCAAGTTACCCTCGCCGTCAGCCTCCACGCTTCCAATCAAAGATTGCGCGAAGAGTTAATTCCTAGCGCCCGCCCTTATCCTTTGGGTGAGTTAATCGCAGAATGTCGGGAATATGTGCGATCGACTGGACGCAGATTGAGTTTTGAATACGTACTTTTAGCAGGTGTGAATGACTTGCCAGAACACGCAGCCGAGTTAGCAACTCACTTGCGAGGTTTTCAGTGTCACGTCAATTTGATTCCTTACAATCCGATTCAGGAAGCTGAATATAAGCGACCTACTCCCAATAGAATTAACAGTTTCGTTGCGACTTTGAAGGAAAAGAAAATTGCAGTTAGCGTGCGGTATTCTCGCGGCTTAGAAGCAGATGCAGCCTGCGGACAATTGCGGGCATCCGAGGTTGAAAATTGAATTTTTAATCCCTAAAAATTGTCGTATGGTGCGTGAGCTCTGAGATGTTGCACCATTCTCAATTAGCCTTTTGCGGGCGGGCAGGATGCCCACCCCACAAGAAAACTCCGTCTTTGTGGAACAGGCCGGAAAGCCTGTTCTTGAGAATGGTGCAAGATGTGAGTTAGACCGCGTTATTTTATCAATCATCGATAAACTACTTTGTGACGCACCATACTAACTCTTTAAGCTGTTCTGCCTTTAAATTATCTGTCAAAAAAAATCAAAGTCTTGTGGGGTGGGCGTCTCGCCCGCCCTGAATATACAATTTAAATGCGCGACAGCTTACAAGCGTTTAACAAGTATCCACCGCAACTCTAACGGCGGTGTTTGTTGCACCGAAAATAAATCCCGCCCGCTAGCCCAACTGACAAACCAAGGTGTCGGCGGCCACGCCGAATCAGGCAAATGTTTTTGTTCGTATTGAATCACAGATTCATCAGAAATAATTTCTAACGGCAAACCCTCTATTGCTGCTTGCAATTCTTGTCTGGTAATCAGATAAGACCAACACAATTCAGACATTTGTTTTGCCATCTCATCGGGTTCGTACCCATCTACCGCTAAGAAAGTGCTGAATAAGATAAACCCGCCGCTTAAAACGGCATCGGACATTTTGCCGAGGAAAAGACGAATTTGTTCGGGGTAGCGGAAGTGGGAGAGAACTTCGGTAGCAATGGCTAATTTGTACCGATAAGTTTTCATCCTCAATAATGGGTCTAAAACGTCGCCTTGGGTGACATTTATCGGCAAGTTTTCGGCGGTGGCTGCTGCTGATAGTTTCTCGGCAAATATCGGCGTTAGTTCGATCGCATCCACGGAATGGCCTAACCTTGCTAAAGGCAAACTATTGCGCCCTGGGCCCGCACCGACATCTAAAATAGGTGCTTTTCCCGGTTCGCCTAATTCGGCGGCAATGGCGATGACTTTGGCATCGGGATGGCTGCCGAATAAAGGTTCGGGGCGAATATCCGGCCAGCTATGATATTTCTGGGCCATCGATTCGACTTGAATCTTGGTATTCAGAGTAATGCCGCCGGCTAAACCGGTTTGGGAATTAGCAGGAAAGTATGAGACTATGAGATTAGCGTGGGGGGAATTTTTGAATCCTTCTGCTAAGGCGTTGGCGATTAATGTTCGCAAGTTTTCGGCTTGGGCAGCGTCGATGTTTTGTCCGAGAATGTTTAAGAAGTCTGAGAGTAATTTAAGATAGTCGTCTAGCATCGATGGCAAGCAAGGCAGATAGAATTCTCCCTTGAGGCCGATGCTCCTTTTGAGCCTTTCTTTGAGAATTAATTTCAGGCGATTGGAGTCTGTCAGCGGCGGGCCTATTTCGAGTGATTCGCTGACAGGCAATTCGGGGATAGATGCAGCACTGGTGAGGTTTTTAGTCACAATATTTTCGATTAGATTCGGCAATAAGTGCGATCGCACCGAGCATAATCTTGTGCTCTTGCACCTGAATTCGAGCGTGCAGCGTTTCTGCGGTATCATCAGGCAATATCGGCACGGCAGCCTGCATTAAAATCGGCCCGCTGTCTACTTCTAAACGGGCGATATGCACCGTACATCCGGTGATTTTAACCTTAGCGGCCAGTGCTTGCTCGACAGCGCGAATTCCTGGGAAACTCGGCAGTAAGCTGGGGTGAATGTTAATAACGCGATCGGGAAAAGCATCAAACAAAACTTTGGTAACAATTCGCATCCAACCCGCCATCACTACCCATTCTACATCATATTCTTGAAAAGTTTTGACAATTTTTGTATCTAATTCTTCGCGGCTTTTGCAGTCGCGGTGATTGAGAAGAATCGAGGGAATGCCGTATTTTTCGGCTCTGGCTGCGGCTTTTGCTTCGGGGTTGTTGTAAATTAATACTGGGATGTTAGCGTTGAGTTGTTGGTTTTGGATGGCTTGGGCAATTACCTCGAAGTTGCTGCCGCTTCCTGATGCTAAAACTCCTAATTTTAATGGAGGATGGGCCGGAGCGAGTGCACTTTTGCCAATCTCAGGAGAAATCAGCCAGGCATTGGAATTAACAGATACTGGATTAGCGGTCATTCGATTTTAGATTTTAGATTTTAGATTGTGGATTGACCCCACGGATAAATTCGGGGGCTTGAGGATTTTAGATTTTAGATTGCGGATTGATTCCACGGATCAATCACGTGGCGGGTACCATCAAGAAATTCTTGGTCATAAAGATAAAAACTATTCACTCGTATTCTACTATAGAGGTAAAGGGTAAGGTGTGCTTCGGCGCACTCTACATGGAGATATTGCGTAGGCCCTAAGTATATTATTTTTTTTCGTTGACCGACTGATTCACTCCTCTTCTACAATATTATCAAAAAACTCTTCCCTGAGAATCGAATAAACTTTTAGATCCCAATATCTGCCTTTCACAAATAGGTGCTGTCGCAATACCCCTTCCAATTGCATCCCCACTTTTTCCATCACCCTAGCAGAAGCAATATTGTTAACTTCACATCGAGCCATAATTCGATTCAGCAACATCTCCCGAAAGCCGAATTCAATAACTGCATTGACAGCCTCGCTCATGTATCCTTCGCCCCAATAGCTCCTAGAGAGTGCATAGCCAATTTCCGCGCGGCTGTGGGTCATGCTCCATTCCACAAATCCACAAGTCCCGATAAACTTTTTGTCGGCTTTATGAACGACTCCCCAATCTACCAGCTCTCGTTTTTTGTACATTTTTGTAAGTGACTTTAGAAAATATTTAGTGTCTTCAATCGAGGTGTGACTTGACCACATTGTGTATTGTGATACTTCGGGATTTGAGGCATACTCAAACATATCGCTCGCATCATTTAAAGTAATTTTTCGGAGCAGGAGCCTTTCAGTTTCTATAGTGGGTAAATGAGTTAATATATCGAGAAGGTTCATTTGGACATTGACCTATATTGTGATACCATTTAAAACTAAAAGCTAAAATTTACAAGCCAATGGATCGGATTAAATTTGGGCGTTTTAACTGGTTGGATAATGATGCGATCGCAGCTTGGACTTTTCTGGCCCCAGCTTTGCTGTTTCTGGGTACTTTTTTGATTTGGCCGATCGCCTATTTATTTTACCTCAGCTTTACCAGCGGCAGCTTTACCCAGTCGGGAGTGCGTTGGATTGGCTTCAACAACTACTGGCGTCTAGTCACAAACCCGGATTTCTGGCAAGTTCTCCAAAATACGCTCTATTTTACTACTGCAACAGTCATTCCCAGTTTAGTGATTCCATTGGGTTTGGCAGTTTTGCTAAATCGCTCGTTTGCTTGGCGAGGAGCTCTCCGCACCGCTTATTTTATTCCTTCGATTACCTCTTTAGTTGCGGTTGGCTTGGGTTGGCGGTGGTTGTTTCAAACCGAAGGCCCGGTGAATAATGCGCTAAGTGCGATCGGCTTAAATCCAATTCCTTGGCTGAGTAGCACAGTTTGGGCAATGCCTGTGATCATTCTGCTCAGTGTTTGGAAACAATTAGGCTTTAATATGGTAGTATTTTTAGCAGGATTGCAAGCAATTCCGGTAAATCGTTACGAAGCCGCAGAATTGGATGGAGCTAATGCTTGGCAGCAATTTTTGTATATCACTTTACCCGGTTTGCGCCCGACTTTAGTATTTGCTACTGTCACTACTGCTATTTTTACTCTGCGGAGTTTCGAGCAAGTTTACGTCATCACCGGCGGCGGCCCTTTGAACTCTACTAATTTGCTAGTTTATTATATTTACGAGCAAGCTTTTTCGCAATTTGATTTTGGCTATGCAGCCGCTGCGGCAACTTTCCTGATGGCTGTAGCTTTGATATTAGTTTATGTTCAGCTTCGAGTTTGGGGCGAAGATGCTTGATATCACATCCGGTAGCATCCTTCGTGTATGGGCGGGGCGGGTTTACGAGATTGTTTGTTTAGGGGCATGATGGTTGGTAAACTCCCCCCTACGATCGCACAAATTATACAATTAACGATGCCCAATGCCCAATTACCAATTCCCAATTTTATATTCCATGTGCTCGGCTGTTTGTTCAGCTTGTGCTGTACCCAAAAGTTTGCCGACAACGTGCAAAGACATATCAATTCCCGCAGCAATTCCCCCAGAGGTGATGATTTTGCCGTTATCTACAAATCGCTGATTTTCGATAATAGTTGTGTTGGGAGCTAATTCTTTCAATAAATCCAATACTTGATGGTGTGTAGTTGCTTCCAAACCTTCCAACAAGCCAGCTTTTGCCAAAAGCAGCGAACCCGTACAGACAGAAAGGACTAATTCTGCTGTTGGCGCATAATCTTTTATCCAGTTAATAACTGCTGAATTATCGATTAACTTTCTCGTACCTTGTCCTCCCGGTACAATTAAAATATCCGGTGGCGGACAATCGGAAATGGTGCAGTCGGGATTTACACTCAAACCGTTGCGGGCGTTGACAGCACCGGGATGTTCGGCTACGGTAGAGACTGCAAAAGGTCGCTCGCCCTTACTTAATTCTGATGTCACCGAAAACACTTCAAAAGGGCCTGCAAAGTCCAGTACCTCGACATCATCGAACATTAAAATAGCTACGTTCCTAGTTGCCATAAGACCTACTTCTGATAGAGGCAAAAAATCTGGGCGATTTGTTATTGTAGAACTGATATAATTTAAATTATTAAAGCTATGCCGAAAAATATTCGCCATCGCGTCCTAACAATCTGTATTTTATGTCTGGCTTGCGCCTTAGCAATTGCTGTTGCGCCAATTGTCACGCCCGCTCAATCCACAACTCAATTAGAGTTTCGCATTACTCAATTAGAAAGGCAAATTTCTGAACTCAGGGGACAAATCTACAGCTTGCAGAACCAAGGTTCTAGAGTTAACCGGCCTCAGTCTCCTCCCCCTTCCGGTTCTGGTCGCACAAATCCTAGACCGCTGTCGGGAGACCCGATGTTTGACAATTTAGCAACTTTGGCAATTGAAACTAAGCAAGATGTTATTAAAATTCAAGAGCGCTTGTCAAAGCTAGAAGCGTCGAGAAATCGCTAGAGAAGGAAGAAGGAAGAAGGAAGAAGGAAGAAGGAAGAAGGAAGAAGGAAGAAGGAAGAAGGAAGAAGGAAGAAGGAAGGCGCGACACGGATACACGGATTAATTATTGAGCAAAAGTAGGGAGTCAGGAGTCAGGAGTCAGGAGTCAGAAGGAAGAGGTTCAAGGGAAGAGGGAAGAAGTCAGTAGTCATTAGTTACAAGGATGAAGTCATATTCTCGCCAACTCAAAACTCAAAACTCTCCCCCTCTCCTTCTCTCCCACTCTCCGACGTTGAGGTCGAGAAAAGCAGGGTCTGCTAAAAGTCAACTTGCAGAACTATTCAATGATATGGAAATAAAAGGCTGCAACCACAAAATTGATTGCTAACAGCAACAGAAACCAGCCTGCGCGAAATGGGTAAGGGAATTTGCCCGTTTTCATCACGGACTCGGATTTTAATTGGTTCTTCGCTATCTCTGGCATAGGTAAAGCTCCTAATTGATAATGTCACTCTATTTACAAATAGCAGAGAGCGTCGCACTTATGCACAATCCTCTAGAGTTATTTTTTGTAACAAGGAGTTTATACCGAGTTGAATTCAAATTAGTTTCAATCGCTCTCTCCGGCGTGGTAGGAACTGCGGACGAGAGGCCCCGATCGCACGCGCTCAAACCCCATCTCCCGCGCGATCGACCCGAAACGGTCAAATTCGGTCGGCGTCCAGTATTTACGCACTGGGAGGTGCTCTAGAGATGGTCTCATGTATTGACCGAGGGTGAGCCGATCGCACTTGGCATCCCGCAAATCAATCATCGCTTCGACTATCTCGGCTTCGGTTTCCCCGTGCCCCAACATCAAACCGGATTTGGTGGGAATAGTTGGGTCATATTGCTTAACAATACGCAGAACGTCGATCGAGCGATCGTACTTGGCCCCCCTCCGCACCGGCCCTTGCAAGCGACGCACCGTCTCAATATTGTGGTTGTAACAAGCCGGTTTAGCCTCCACCACCGTGCGAATCCGTTCTCGCTGCAACTCATCGAGGCCGAAATTCTCCCCCTCTGAACCCCTGCCCATTCCCCCCCAAAAATCCGGCGTCAGCACCTCAACTTCAGTATGCGGGTTAAGAAGGCGGATTTGGGCGATCGTTCTGGCAAACCAACCCGCACCCCCATCCGGCAAATCATCCCTCGCCACCGAAGTCAGCACCGCATAGCGCAAACCCAACAACTGCACAGCCTCGGCTACCTTTTTCGGTTCCTCCGGGTCTAGGGGCATCGGAGAATGACCTTTATCTACTTGACAAAAAGCACAAGCGCGGGTGCAAGTCTGCCCCATCAACAAAAAAGTCGCCGTTTTTTGCGCGTAGCACTCGCCCCGGTTGGGACATCTCCCCTCCTCACAAATCGTGTGAATTTGCCGCTGTTTGATAATTTTTTGCACTTGGGAAAGTTCGCTAGCTTTGCCAACGGGCCTACGCAACCACTCCGGCATCGCCTCGATTTCACCCCGCATTTGGGCGGCAACTGCTTTGACAGTAGGAGTTTTAGGAGTTTGGGGCGACATAAAATTAAGTGGCGATTGAGTTAATTCCTTCGATCGTATCCGAAATCAAAGCCCCTGAACTTGTAGGAGTATCACCCGAAATCAGAATCGCGCCTAGGTGCAACAAAACTAAACTCGCCCAGAATTATGGGTAGAATTCTGTTAGGGATATACTGAAGGTTGCAAATCATCACTCATTCATTACTGAAGGAGTCAGTCGTGGCTGGTCAAAAAATCTTGGTAATCGATGACAGTAAAGTCATCCGCGTCCGAGTCCGAGAGATGTTGCCTCAGGGTAACTTTGAAGTTCTAGAAGCAAAAGACGGCGAAGAGGGACTCAAACTGATCCGTCAAGCCCGGCCAAATCTAATTATGTTAGATTTCCTACTGCCTAAAGTCAGCGGTTGGGAAGTGTATCAAAAAGTGCAAGCCCATCCTGAGCTTTCTAAGATACCTTTGGTGATCATGTCGGGCCGCGAAGAAGAGGTGATGGAAAAAATTCCGAAACCCTTTGAGAAGCATTTTTTTGCATTCATCGCCAAACCGTTTGAGAAGAAGCAGCTAACCGAGGCAATCAAATCGGCGATGGTACTGGCCAAAAAGAAACCAGTGCCGGAAGCCCCAGCAGCAGCCGCTGCTGCACCCACTTCCGGAGCGGGCGCCGCCGAAATTCAGGCGATGACTGCGAAAATGGCGAAAATGCAAGCGGAAATTGATGCACTCAAAAAACAAATGACTCAAGTGATTACCATCATCAAGCAGAAATTGAAATAATTCTGCTGTTTTTTGAATGCACTTATGTAGAAGGAAACTTCCACACCGTGAAACTTTCAGTTGAGTCTCAAAGGCTGCGATTTTATCGGCATTGTTTTGCCAAATTGTTTGAGCGAGTGCGATCGCCAATAGCCGGGAACTGGTTTCTCAAAATCCCAGTGAGAAAATCAATTAAAAGTTAAAAATAAAACAAGGGAGGAAATTAATTATTAATTTATATTAGGATTTTTAATTCCCGCTCGCTCCACACTCAATTATCAACTCCTCAGTCTCATTTTTTTGGTTAATGACTAACGACTATTCCGATTTTTTGCCTCAACTGCGTGCCTCAACAGAGCAATTATTGAAAAGATTAGACTGCTTCGATCAAGCGCAGGTATTAGCGATCGGAGATTTGACCTTGGACGAGTTTCTTACCGGACAAGTAGAGCGAATTTCCCGCGAAGCACCTGTGTTGATTTTGCGCTACGAAAATACTCAGCAAGTACCCGGAGGTGGCGCAAATGCTGTCTATAATTTAGCCAAACTGGGAGGCAAAGTAAAAGTTGCTGGTTTGGTGGGAAAAGACGACCAGGGAAAGGCTTTGTGCGGTATTTTTGAGGCGGCGGGAATTGATACGGGTGGGATTTTAATCGATTCGCAGCGTCCAACTGTCACCAAAACTCGAATTTCCGGGCACGCGCGGCAGTCGGTGACTCAGCAAATTGTTCGAGTCGATCGCAAATCGGACGAGTTGCCGGATTTAGATTTGCAGTTGCAATTGGCAGACTACATCCGGCAGCAAATACCGACAGTAGATGCAGTGGTTTGTTCCGACTACGGCGACGGAGTTTGGACGAATTTGGCGATCGACTCGGCAGTGGTTCCCGGCAAAACAATTGTAGACGCTCAAACAAATTTGCAGCGATATTCTGGAGCAATGTTATTTACTCCGAACTTGCCAGAAGCCGAGCAAGCCGTCGGATATGCTATCAAAAACCCTGAAAATTTAATGCAAGCAGGACGCGATTTATTGAACTTAACTCAAGCTCAAAAAATCCTGATTACTCGCGGCGAAGAAGGGATGACTTTGTTTGAAAGGGCGATCGGCGAAGAAATCAAAAATTCACCCCCTCCAACATCCATTTGTGACAAGGGGGAATTTGCCATTCAAAGTTGGGACATTCCCCCTTTTAACAAGACTGATGTATTCGACGTAACCGGTGCTGGAGATACAGTCGTAGCAGCAATGACTTTAGCTTTGTGCGTCGGTGCATCCGGTTGGGAAGCGGCAGTTTTGGGCAATTTGGCAGCTAGTATTGTCGTGCGTCAATTCGGTACGGCAACGACGACAGCAGACGAAATGAAAGAAGCTTTGAAAACGATGATTGCAGTATAGGGGTGGGTAAGCTGTACTGCATTTAAATTGCCGATTTCGGGCCTTGCTCTGAGCAACGGGCCACAATAGTTTGATTACTGGTTACTGGTTCCCAGGCTCTGCCTGGTAACGCAGATCCGGAGGATCAGCCTCCAATTTTACCATCGCTTTTCGAGGCAGAGCCTCTGGATATCGGTTCCCAGGCTCTGCCTGGGAACCAGTTAAGAGCCTGGGAACAAGTTAAAATTCCCAATTCCCAATAACTACTTACTCTTTTTCAAAAGTTGCCCCTTGTCATCAATTGTCAAACCGCTATTGGGAAAATCGCTCTTTGTCAAACGGTTAATCAACCCCACAGTCCTAAAATTGTTATCAACAGCCGGAACACCTCGTCCGTCAAGTTGGACTGGGATAATCTTACCAGAAACAAAATCCCCTTGCGGCGTCATTTTCACATCCAAAATTAGAGATTGACCGAGTGCTCCAGCCGTGGACAAAGTGCGATAACCCAAAAAATTTCCCAGAGAATAAGCAATCAATTTCCCTTTATAAAGTTCCATCGCTCGGGGAACGTGCGGGCCATGTCCCAAAATCAAATCTGCTCCCGCATCAATCATCGTCCGCGAAAACAAAACCATATTTCCCCGGTTTTCTCCGTAAAAGAACTCAGTTTTATTTCTCACATTCAGAGCTCCCGTTCCTTCAGATCCAGCATGAACTGATATCACTACAATATCAGCGTTTTGCTTGGCTTTTTTGACAACTTCTGATCCTGCTTTCAGTTCCAGCAAAGAATTGTGAACGTCGCCGTAGTTGCTGAAACCGATAAATGCAAAATTCACACCCTTGACATTTTTATAAACAATTTGATCTCTTTTACCAACAGCCTTCATGCCATTGCTGTCGATGTTTTTAATCGTGTCATTAAATCCCTGCTCGTGAAAATCGTAAGAGTGATTGTTGGCAATACTCAAAATATCAAAACCAACATCTTTGAAGATTTTGGCATAACTCGGAGGCGTCCGAAAGGCAATCAGCATTCGTCCGCCGCCTGCTTTGGAACTGTAAGGATAATCGGTCATCGTGCTTTCAAAATTGCCAAAGAGAATATCAGCTCCTTTGAGGTACGGTTTTACTGACTCTAATAACATCTCTTTTTTTGCCGGCAGTTTGTTGTAGGGATAATTTGTGCCGGGGATCATGTCGCCAACTGCTTTGATACTGACAGTTGCGGGCAAAATGGCAGGTTTTTTGGCAGCCGGAGAGGGCGATTTTGGAGCGGGAAGGGGTTTGGCTGCGGGTGTCGATCTCACTTCTTGTACCGCAGGCTTTGACGTGAGAGGGTTATTAGTAGCGGTGGTTGGGGATTTGTAAAGTTGAGAAGCCAGAACAAAGCCGGATATCGGTACGAGAATTAGACTCAGAGCACCGACTGACCGCCCAGATTTTTTAGTTTTAGTGCCTGCTAATTCTGGCTGCGGTGATGGCTTTTGCTGCCTTTGATTTGGGGGTTTTGGAGTGGGGATTTTAGGGGGTTGGGGCGGAGATTTTTCTGGTGTTTGAGTGGGCGCAGTTGTGACATTTTGAGTTTTTTCTAGGTTGGGCAAAGTCACAGGAATGGGAGAAGCGGCTACACTAGCGGCTACTGCTGCACTCGCAGCTACTGCGGCATTTACGGCAACTAACGGACTCACGGGTGCGGAAGTCAAGCGTTTTTTTAATTCTACCGTCTGAGTCCAAGCGGGCAATTGCTGGCCACTCCGCCGCCCGTAAACTGTCACGGAGTAAAGGTTATTTGGTTGCAGCCGCTGCAACCCTTTGACTGCGACTCGGAGACAGGCTTCTTCTGCGGGTAAATGTTCTGATTCCAGCAGCAGGTGCAGGGTGTCATTTTCCCGGCTGGCTTTAGCCGTGACGCCGAAGCTTTGGAGTGCTTGGCTGATCAGAAAGGCGATCGCCCTAGCATCGCCTTCTTTTGCTAAATTTAAAATATCTTGTTGGCTCACAAACGCCTCTACTCTCACACTAGAAATTTAGCTCGATCTTATATCAAATTTGGCGGCACAGCATTAAATACCGATTGATTTAACTTAAGTAAGTGGGTACAAATAAACAGAAGGTGGGGGGAGGGCGCGTGCGTGAAAGGGCATACTCGCTCTCACTATAGCTTCTAACTAAATCCCACCCTTCTTTTACAAGATAGTATGATTTTTGGCGCTTGCTAGCTGAATACAATATTTCCTAACGGTTATCTTAGTCGATCGCCAAAACACTTCTATCCGGCATAATTGCCCCCTTCAAATTAACATCGGTCAAATCAGCGCTCTCTTTCTTAGAGCATTTTTGGTAAATAAAACTGGTTTGTGAGCGTCGAGAGTGCGTCCTGGAATGTACGGAAAATATGCGGTTTAGCAACGAAGAATTAACGAAAAAACCGAGTTTCTCGTTACCAGTGCCCATCCCCCTGTCCCACTTGGGCCCAAATTCAGACAAAAACGATCGACCGGCAGGCTCGGAAGCTTGTTAAACTCTTGGTCATGCCAGGCTATTAGTGAGAAATCGACGGCGAGCCACAATCGTCTGCTAGCGCCCCCGCAGTGCTGCGCTGCGGGGCCTGCACTGCACAATGCACGTAGGTGAGATTAGCTGCAATCAACTTTCGGGATGCCGCTGCTAAAGTCGCGCCCGCCGATGTAGTTGTTCGTTTTAAACTAATTAAACTAATTATTTAAAGGAGTTGCACGTCAATGACACAATTGTGCTTATAAGATCTGGCTCAGTGCCCTCTCAAACCAGGGTTTTTCGCTAGTCTGGTGCTATTTGTGAGTTAGTTAAGCCCATAGCAGCTAGGATCGAGCTAACTCAAGGTTAAACTAAAGCTCGTCATGCGGCGTTGCCTCTCAAAACCCGGATTGAGTCTTATGGCGCATTACCGCTCCTCTGTATGTTTGTTCACCTGCATTGCCTGTCTGGGCGCTGTGTTCAGTCCAAGTGCGGACGGAAAGCACCAAGCTCTCAATGCTTCCTACCGGGCTGTTTCCCCAGAAATTGCTCAGGCGAACTCTCCCCCGAACGATCGCCAGGATTCCAAGCCTCCAAAACCGTCTCCAGCGCCCGATAAAAACAAATCTCAGCCGTCCAAAACGTCCAAATCTAATTCTAAGCTCCCGAAATCGGTATCCAATTTGATCGTCATTTTGTCTCGTCAGCGGGGGCTCTTAATGTTGGGTTTGGCAGCAGTTGTCGTCACGGCAGCGGCAGTATTTATCCTGCTCAAATTAGTTAGCAGTGACGAGTCAAATTATTCTAAGCGAAGACGGGGAAGATTTGAGCGCCACAACCCAAGAAACTCTCAATTTACTAATAATCCCGATTCTCCTACAAACTCGCACGCAATTACACAGCACAAGGCTTCTTTTGGGCTATCAAAACCGCTGTCAGCCTTGCCCTACCCTTTGGATTTGCCAAAAGACAACAGTCTCGACAGCAGCGATCGGTCTTTTATCAGGGAATCCGGGGAATCAGAATCCGAGGATGCAGCATTCGAGGGCGATAGAATTAATTCCGACACCTCGCCCTTGGAGACTCACACCAATGGGTACAGCAACACAGGTTTCAACATTCCCGAAACAACTAATCAAGCCGATTCCCTAGCGAGTCTGAAGAAAGATATTGCCCTTCCCGAAACGGATGGTAGACCTAAAGTTGATATTATTGAAGCACTGATTGAAGATTTGCAGCAGCTAAATCCGGCAAAGAGGGGCAAAGCAATTTGGGAACTAGGCCAGCGGGGAGATTCCAGGGCAGTTGAGCCGTTGCTCGATTTGCTAGCAAATTCCGACTCCAAGCAGTACAGTTTAATTTTGGCAAGTCTCTCGGAAATTGGCATTCGCACCCTCAAACCCATGAATAATGCGTGGTCAATTTCGCTGCAGAATGAAAATCCCGAAGTGCGTAAAAATGCAATTCGCGACTTGACACGGGTTTACGAATTGGTGAATCAAATCAGTTACTTGTTGCACCGTGCCACGGACGATCCAGATCCCGAAGTTCAGGAAGTTGCTCGCTGGGCAATCAATCAGTTGAATCGCCTCCGTCCGCGTTCTGGGAGGGATTAATAAATGTAGCCATTTTCAAATTATTGGAAAATTAAGATTTGAGATGGGAGAATTTATAATTTAGATTATGTTAAAATTAGTGAATGCTGACTAATGACTAATGACTAATGACTAATGACTAATGACTAATGACTAATAACACTTTAAAACTCTTGTTCCTGTCAACTTCGGTCGGTCAACTAGGTTCGGGGTTGGGTGGCGGTGTCGAACTTACAGTCCTGAACATTGCTAAAGAATTGCAGAGTCGTGGTCATAAAATAGCAGTTGTAGCGCCGATAGGCTCAGTCTTAGAATCAATTCCAGTAATCGAAATAACGGGTGATTTGCAAGTAACGGCCCAAACACAAGATTACAATGATCCTATTGTGATGCCCGCAGATTCTGTGCTGGCGAATATGTGGGAATATGCTCGCCAAGTTCAGGATGAATGGGATGTCATTGTTAATTTTGCCTACGATTGGCTGCCGTTTTATTTGACAGCATTTTTTAGGACTCCGATCGCACATTTGATCAGCATGGGCTCCCTTTCCGCAGCCCTCGATCGCATTGCAGGACAAACGGCTGTCCAGTTTCCTGGTACGATCGGAGTTCACACCGCTTCTCAAGCAAAAACATTCGCCTTTGCCGATGAATGTCAGTTGTTGGGAAATGGCATAGATTTATCCCTGTACGAATTTTGCAACAAACCACAGTCTAAATTAGCTTGGCTAGGCCGCATTGCCCCGGAGAAAGGCTTAGAAGATGCAGTAGCAGCAGCGAAAATTACAGGCATTCCCCTGAAAATTATGGGCAAAATGCAAGATGAGGATTATTGGCAAAAAATTTGTGCAGATTGGCCAGATGCTCCGGTAGAATATTTAGGGTTTCTGACAACAACCCAAATGCAAGAGCAAGTCCGTCAGTGCCGAGCATTGTTGATGACGCCACGTTGGGTGGAAGCTTTCGGAAATGTCGCGATCGAGGCTTTAGCGTGCGGTGTGCCGGTGATTGCTTACGAGCGGGGGGGGCCGGCGGAAATTGTTAGAGACGGACTGACGGGCTTTTTAGTGGAGCCTGATAGTGTAAATGGCTTGGTAGGTGCGATCGCCCGCTTAGACCAAATTGACCGCAGCGCTTGCAGGCGACAAGCAGAGGTAGAATATTCTTTAGCAGCTTTGGGCGATCGTTGTGAACAGTGGTTCCAATCTATCACTGCTAGTAGGGTGCGTCAGTAATAATACTGGCACATTTTTAGAAAGATTCGCTGACTGATGCACCTTACAAGTTTATTGAACCGCAATTCAAATCTATTCTAAAATTGAGTTAAATAAACTCTTAATCGACCACACAAAAAGCAAACAGAAAAAACTATGGCAACCGAACGTTTAGTGCTTTTATCCAGTAGAGAAATCGAAAAAATGCGCCAAGCAGGCCGTTTAGCGGCCGAACTTCTGCTACATCTCGAACCCCTGGTAAAACCAGGTGTCAGCACTCTGGAAATTAACGACGAAGCCGAACGCTGGACTTTGGCACACGGAGCAAAAAGCGCTCCGCTAGGCTATAAAGGATTTCCCAAATCTCTGTGTGCAAGCGTCAATGAAGTAGTCTGTCACGGCATCCCCAATGCAAAACAAATTCTTAAAGAAGGTGACATTATTAATATTGATGTAACACCTTTAGTTGATGGTTATCATGGCGATACTTCCAAAACTTTTTTTGTGGGCAAACCTTCACCTGTAGCGAAAAAGTTAGTTGAAGTAACCGAGGAATGTTTAAGAAGAGGAATTGCGGAAGTCAAACCGGGTGCTCGTACTGGCGACATCGGTGCCGCGATTCAAGAATATGCTGAAGCACAGGGTTTTTCTGTAGTGCGAAATTTTGCGGGACACGGGATTCACCGAGTCTTTCACACTGAACCGGAAATTCTGCACTACGGCAAGCGGGGCACAGGAAAAAAGCTCAGACAAGGCATGGTTTTTACGATCGAGCCGATGATTAATGAGGGCACTTGGGAAGTGGAAATTCTCGCCGATGGTTGGACTTCTATCACCAAGGATGGAAAGCTTTCGGCTCAATTTGAACACACTCTGGCTGTGACTGATTCAGGGGTGGAAATTCTGACTTTGCCTTAGCAATCATTAACAAACAATCTGAAAAACTCACTGGTAAATCAATAATCAACCATATCCCGTAGGGGCGGGTTTCACCGACAATATCTAATGATTATCAACAATCTAGATCAACCCACCCCGCCATAACCGAGCACCTACATCAACCTGAAATTTGCATCGAATCCGCAAATGTAGGTTTGTATTTATGGGTAGGTGGGGGCGGGTTTTAGAGATTATCTGTTTCAGTCATAAATTGTCTGTAAAACCCGCCACTACAGAATTACCATCGATTCACCAAACTCGATATAACTAATAACTAATAACTAATGACTGACATAAAATTTCTGCAACCAGGAGATTTGCTCAAAGTAATTGCCCCTAGTGGCACTTTGCGAGAATCAACCAACTTTGAAAAGGGTGTAGAAATTTGGAAATCCCGCGGCTATCGACTTGAATTAACACCGGGTTTTGACGATCGCTGGGGCTATTTGGCCGGTTCCGACGAAAACCGCGTCCGACAGTTGGCAGATGCCCTAAATGACCCGGATTGTCGCGGTATTCTCTGTGTTCGAGGCGGTTTCGGCAGCACTCGACTTTTGGAAAAAGGAAATGTGGGAAAGGCGGAAAATTCCCAGTTTCCAACTCCCGATTCCCATCCGCCAAAATGGTTAATCGGCTTTTCAGATATTACGGCTTTGCTGTGGAATCAGGCTAAATTGGGTGTTTGGGGCGTTCACGGGCCGATGCTGACAACTTTGGCGGATGAACCGGATTGGTCTGTCGATCGACTTTTTGACTGCATAGAAGGTCGTCCCTTACAATCTTTGCAAGGTAAAGGATGGGGCGGCGGACAAGCCACCGGGCGGCTGTTTCCTGCGAATCTGACGGTGGCTTCTCATTTGCTCGGAACCCCGTATCAACCGGATTTGACGGGGGTTATTCTCGCATTTGAGGATGTTTCTGAGGTTCCTTACAGGGTCGATCGAATGTTGACTCACTGGCGGATGGCGGGGGCTTTCGCTGGGGTGCGGGGCATTGCTTTGGGGCGCTTCAGTCGTTGCGAGATTGAGCCGAGTATTCCCAGTTTTAGCATTGAAGAGGTTTTGCGCGATCGGCTGGGGGATTTGAATATTCCCATTGTCTCGGATTTGCCCTTCGGCCACGAGGGAGTTAACGCTGCTTTACCGATGGGAATTATAGCTAGTCTTGACGCTGATTCGGGATTGCTCAGTTGCGGGTAAAAACTACTTTTTAGATAGCCTGAAAATCATTCATCAAAGTTCTGTAAAAGTATTGTCGATTTCAGAATATTTAAGGTGCGTTCTGCATGGTAGCGAAAAAGAAACAGAAATAAAGCATAGGATGATAGTAAAATTATCACGAAAAATGGGATGATTTCTAAGGGTGGTTTTTCGGTGACAAAGAAAAATACAAGCCAACCCAATCCCAAAAACAGTAAAAAGACAATAGATAAAGTGGGAATAGTCATCTTCAAGGGCAACACCGAACCGCCTTCAATGTCTTGAATTTGTCCTGTCGCCACCAAAAAGCCTCTCCAATCTCCGCCAGTAATTGTCGCGCGGAGGAAATCACCATCAAGCTCGATTTGGTAGCAGTAAAGAATTCGGCTCCCCCCTATTATAGCTTTGCGAACGATTAAACCTGTACGAACTTTGGCAGCAAGCCGTTGGCGGACTACTTTTTTGGAAAATGGTATATGAAGGGTTGCTTCCCGGTAGGGCAAGAGCGAGTACAATAGTTTGAAGAACGGATTTAAATTTAATGGCATAGCAAAAAACACGATCGTGAATTGCATCAATTGCCACTACCTAATTCTAAGCAGCGATGTTTCATTCTATCAAAGTTTTCAACCTCCAAGCACTATAAGTAAATCTACGGAGGTTTTGGGCGATCGACATTGTGCGATCGCGAATCGCGAGAGGTTTGCCCGTACGTTCACGCTATATGTAGAGGGGTGGCATACATCCTGCCAGATAATAGTTTACAGCAACAAAATAGTCCTGTCGGGTGAGGCTAACACTAGATAGCCAAAATTACATTTAAAATGGATTATATGTGCAAATGTCGCTGCCCACACAGCCAAAAGATTTTAAAACTTTCGCAAAGAGGTTGATATGAGAACACACAACTTGTTAAACAGTATTGCTGCCGCAGTCCTAGTTACGGGATTGGCACTTACGGGGATTTCCTCTAGTGCAGTTGGCGAACTGATAGGGAATAACGATCGCATAGATGGAGTAATTCGCCGCACTTCCCCCATTTACCGTTTCCGAAATATGTGGGTTCCGGGTTCTCCGACGGAAGAATTGCGCGGTCAAGAATACACATTCAGCGCCAGGGAAGGCGATAACATTGAAGTGTTTTTAGACACAGATACAAGGAGCGGTTTTGCTCCCGTAATGGTGCTGTTTTACGGGAACAACAAACAAGTCGCTTTTACCCAAGACCGTTCTTTTAATTATCAAATTCCCCGTAGTGGGAATTATAAACTGTTAGTGTTAGCAAAAGATGCAGCCAGAGGCGGTAGCTACACGCTGGAAGTTTCGGGAATTGATGGGGGCGACAGACGAGCTCGCAATTCGCGGGACGATTGGTACACGAGGCGAGATGACGATCGATATGACGGTCGATATGACAGAGAACGGCTTTTGCAAAATGATTTTGACTTGCAGTCTGTTGATTGTCGCGAGAGACGTTCTCTGGTGAGAGTAAGGTTTGACGATGGTAATCAAGATTCAACTTACTGCGCTGTCCCGAATAGAAGGTTTCCGGCGGGAGATTATTACTACAATTCACGGACTAGAGATTTAGACTCGGCGAGGCGGAATGATAGTAGATTCGATGGGGGCCGCGATCAATGTCGGGTAGTAGTGGGCGGAGTCTGTGTGACGAGATAGTTTCGATTTAACTCAATTGGTGTAAGTCCCACACCGTAACTGTACCCGGTTCGGTGTGGGGATATAAGCCAAACAAAAATATAGAAAGAGTTGGCATATAGAGTTGATTTGAGTTAATATATAGATGGTTGCGACCCACTCACTCGGCTGTAATAACAAAACGGTCATAGTAGCAGTAATATGCTTACCGGGAAACTGCCAGAGAAAGGAGGAAAAGGCAGACCGCTGGTTAGTATGGTATGCCCTGCTGTAAAAAATAACCCATGTTTGTTGTACGAAAATAGTTTTTGGTCTTAGGAAATAGGACTTCTGCGTGGGTTCCCTACGAGGGGATAAAGGGCGTAAAAGCCCAGAGATGCTGTGTAAGACTCCGATCGTCTTTGATGACGAATATTCAGCAATGAATATCCCCAATAGAGCGACGGCAAACGAGACACGAAGCCCGAATTATAACGGTACTCCGTTTAGTTTGGGTATTTCACAGATCGACTAAGTTACATCTTTGAGAGCCGATCGCGAATTGTTCGGAGATTTTTTGACAACGCTCATGCTGCCGTCGGTTTCCAGCACGACTGCTTCGATTTCTTCGATCGACGCGCTGCCCGTCCCCCGAATCGCCGCCCGAATTTCCTCTTCACTCACGCGCTGCTGCCGCATCGCCACAGGCAGAAATTGGCCTTGGTCGAGCAGCATAGTAGGTTCGGCTTTGATGAGATTTTTTACCCACTTTACCCGCACGGCAAGCCACGTGACGATGAATTGCAGCCCGATGAGCAAGCCGAGGGCGAAAACGCCCTCGACGAGCGAAACGTCTTTTGACATGATGACAGTCGCCAGCGTCGAACCGAGCGCTATGGTAACGATGAAATCGAAGGCATTCCACTTCGACAGAGTTCGCTTGCCGGAGGTCAGCAGCAAAAAAATCAGCGCGGCGTAAGCGGAAACACCGAGGGTCAAAATCCGAATTATTTCAAACCAATTGTCAAAAAACATATTTTTATTTCGCCGTCGTGATTTTCCGCGCTTTGCCGCTGCACCAGTGCTAGAGGCTTCGTCTGCTTGAGGTCGCGGTCGCGGGTTCTGTTAGTTTCCATTGTCAGTCTAGCAGAAGGGTCGATGCGAAAATTCCCTATTAACAATAGTTTCAGGTATTAAGAATTTCTTGACCGTGCCAGAAGGTTGCTATCGAACTCAGCCACTTTCCTCATCTCCCTCCCCGCCGACAGATGAATTTTTTGTCAAAAAGGACGATCGCACAGTGGTAAGCTACCAAAGGCATTGAAATATCTAAGGTAGAGAAAAGTTAAAATGTCGGCATTAAATGAAGTTCCCTTGTTGTTGCGGGCAGCCCGCGGCGAAACCCTAGACCGCCCGCCCGTATGGATGATGCGCCAAGCCGGTCGCTACATGAAAGCCTATCGAGATTTGCGAGAAAAGTATCCCTCGTTTCGCGAACGTTCCGAAATTCCCGAAGTGGCGATCGAAGTTTCCCTTCAGCCGTGGCGCGCGTTTCAACCCGACGGCGTAATTCTGTTTTCCGATATTGTCACCCCCATGCCCGGTTTGGGTATTGACATGGACATCGCCGAAGGCAAAGGCCCGATTATCCACTCGCCCATCCGCACTCAGCAGCAAATCGACAACCTGCAACCGCTGAACCCGGAAGAAAGCTTGCCGTTTATCAAAACTATCCTGAAATCCCTGCGCGAAGAAGTCGGCAACAAATCCACCGTGCTCGGTTTTGTGGGCGCGCCCTGGACTCTGGCGGCCTATGCCGTTGAGGGCAAAGGTTCTAAGGATTATGCGATCATCAAAAACATGGCATTTTCCGATCCAACTTTACTGCATCAGTTGCTGTCGAAATTCGCCGATGCGATCGCAGTTTACGTGCGCTATCAAATCGACTGCGGCGCGCAAGTAGTGCAAATGTTCGACTCTTGGGCCGGCCAACTCTCCCCGCAGGACTACGACACCTTCGCTCTACCTTACCAGAAACAAGTATTCGAGCAAGTCAAAAAAACCCATCCCGACACACCGCTAATTCTGTTAGTCACCGGTAGCGCCGGCCTCCTCGAACGCATGACAACATCGGGCGCGGATATCATCAGCGTCGATTGGACTGTTGACATGGCCGACGCACGCCGACGTTTGGGCCCCAATATGAACGTTCAGGGAAATCTAGATCCGGGCGTGTTGTTTGGTTCTCAACCGTTTATTCGCGATCGAATTCTTGATACAATTCGCAAAGCGGGCCCGCGCGGACACATCCTGAACTTGGGACACGGCGTGTTACCGGGAACTCCCGAAGATAACGTGCGTTTCTTCTTTGAAACGGCAAAACAAGCCGACAAATTGCTTGCAGTTGCTGCTTGAAATTGATTGCGAACAGGTTTTAACTGGTTTTAACTGGTTCCCAGGCTCTGCCTGGTGAACCTATATCCAGAGGCTCTGCCTCGCGTAAAATGGAGGCAGAGCCTCCGGATCTGCGTTACCAGGTCAGAGCCTGGTAACGAGTAACAAAAACACACAATATTTGTAGGGACACGGCAATGCCGTCTCCAACCGTGAAAAAAGGATACGGCAATGCCGTTTCCCTACCGCCCTTAAAAGCGTCAAATCCTCCCTCTTCCCCTGCGGCAAAATGAACTCCAAAAAAATTTTTGTGACGGGTGCAAGTGGCTGTATCGGTCACTACATGGCCGAAACTTTGATTCAAGAAACAAACCACGAACTTTACTTATTAGTTCGCAACCCCGAAAAATTAAAATTTGACTGGAAAGCCCGCCCCGGCATCCATATAATACAAGGCGATATGCGAGATATCGATCGACACGCCGAACTTTTGCAAACAATTAATGTCGCAATTTTAGCTGCCACTGCTTGGGGAGGAACTCAAGAAGTGTTTGACGTTAACGTGACCAAAACTCTCCAACTAATTCAACTACTTTCGCCACAGACTTGCCAACAAGTAATTTATTTTTCAACGGCCAGCATTCTCGGTCGAGACAACAATTTGCTCAAAGAAGCCGGGGAACTGGGAACCGATTATATTAGCTCAAAATACAACTGCATGGTACATTTGTCAGCCTTGACAAATGTGCCTCCAATTACGGCACTTTACCCGACATTAGTATTGGGAGGAGACGCTGAAAAACCAGTCTCTCACTTGTCATCAGGCCTGCCACTGGTCGCCAAGTGGATTGGTTTGATTCGCTGGTTTAAGGCCGATGGCAGTTTTCACTTCATCCACGGCGCAGATATTGCCAAAGTAGTTAATTATTTAGTTGAACATCCGCCTGCTTCCGAGGAACCGCGACATTTTGTGCTAGGAAATCCGGCGATTACAGCTAATGAAGTGGTAGAACAAGCTTGCCAGTATTTGAATAAAAACATATTTTTTCGGATTACTCTCTCACCTTGGCTGGCCGATTTCTTTATTTGGCTGTTCCGAATTCAGGTGGCTGCTTGGGATAGATTTTGCATCAGCTACCGCCATTTTACCTATCAAAATCTTGTGAATCCCGAAAGCATAGGAATGCCGAGTTACTGCGGCACAGTTGCCGATATGTTAAGAACTAGCGGGATTCCCGGCAAAAATTCAAATTAGGGGAGAAGGAAGAGGGAAGTTCGGCAACGAGCAATGTACGGGATGTAACGGATGTAACGGATAAATGTGGAGGAAAAAGGAAGAGGAAATGTGCATCAAACTACTAATGTAGGCCACACCATAAGCACTTTACGAGATATATGTAGGGTACGCCTCGGCGCATTTTACGAATAATGTAAGTTTTTCAAATTCTTTTTTGCCTTAGTCCCATGCTTTTTAAATGCGATTATCGTCAATTAAGGGTCAAATACGATAAGATATCAGCATTTGCACACTTTAACAGGGAACTGCAAGCTAAAAATTGCGCTCAATTTGTTGGTTTTAGGGGGTGTCACCCCTCGCCAGATATTCGATCGAGTGCAAGATCGTAATTTTAGCCTTAACATGAAGTCTTGAGAGTCGATCGAACTCTCAAACACGCCAGCCCGATCGCAAGTTGTTTACTGATGTGAGGTTTAACATATAATGCGAGTTCTTCTAGTTTACCCGCTGTTTCCGAAAACATTTTGGTCTTACGAGAAAATCCTAGAATTAGTCGATCGTAAAGTGCTGCTGCCACCGCTGGGTTTGGTAACAGTAGCAGCTATTTTACCCCAAGAATGGGAATTTAAGTTAGTCGATCGCAATATCAGACAAATCACTGAAGCAGAATGGGAATGGGCAGAGCTCGTTATTCTGTCGGCAATGATTGTCCAAAAAGAAGATTTGCTAGACATTATTCGCGAAGCAAAACGGCGCGGTAAATCCGTAGCTTGCGGCGGCCCTTACCCGACTTCCGTACCCGAAGAACCTCAAGCAGCGGGCATAGATTACCTGATTCTCGACGAAGGCGAAATCACCTTGCCGATGTTCGTCGAAGCAATCGGGCGTGGCGAAAAAAGCGGAATTTATCGATCGGACGGCGTAAAACCCGATGTTACCACAACCCCTGTCCCCCGCTTCGATTTGCTGGAATTAGACGCCTACGACTCGATGTCAATTCAATTTTCCCGAGGCTGTCCTTTCCAGTGCGAATTCTGCGATATCATCGTGCTCTACGGCCGCAAACCCCGCACGAAAGAACCAAAACAATTAATCGCAGAATTAGACTATCTCTACAACTTGGGCTGGCGGCGCGGCGTGTTCATGGTTGACGACAACTTTATCGGCAACAAACGCAATGTAAAACTGTTGCTAAAAGACTTACAAGTTTGGCAAGAAGAGCACAAATTCCCGTTTACTTTCAACACAGAAGCATCCATCGATTTAGCTCAAGACCAAGAATTGATGGACATGATGGTTGCTTGCAATTTCAATGCAGTATTTCTAGGGATTGAAACTCCCGATGAAGAAAGCCTGCAAATGACGAAAAAATTCCAAAATACCCGCAATTCCCTGATCGAATCCGTAGAGTTAATTGCCAAATCAGGTTTGCGAGTAATGGCCGGATTTATCATCGGATTCGATGGCGAAAAAGCAGGCGCAGGCCAACGCATTGTAGACTTTGCCGAAGCAGCAGCAATTCCGAGCACAACCTTTGGAATGTTGCAAGCTTTGCCGCACACTGCATTGTCCCACCGACTAGCAAAAGAAGGGCGGTTGCGCGACAAATCGGGCAACCTCAACCAGACAACTTTGATGAACTTCATTCCGACGCGGCCGCTAGAAGATATCGCGAGGGAATATGTTCAGGCATTTTCTGATGTGTACGATGCTGAGAAATATTTAGACCGCACCTATCGCCACTTCTTGATGCTGGGTGCACCTACAGCAAATATACCTGCAAGAATTCCCAGTTGGATCGACTTGCGAGCACTGTTAACTGTGGTTTGGCGGCAGGGAGTCAAGCGCAAAACTCGGTGGAAGTTCTGGCATCATTTGTTCAGCATTCTCAAACGCAATCCTGCGGTTTGGGATCACTATTTAACAGTGTGTGCTCACAACGAGCATTTCCTGGAATACCGCCAAATTGTGCGGGATGAAATTGAAGCTCAATTGGCAGACTTTTTGGCTAATGAGTCTCAAACTGTATATCAAGAACCTGTTGCTGTTGAGGAAAAGCAAGTGCAAGTGGTTTAGGGTTCGAGAATTCAACCGCAGATGAACGCAGGTAAACGCAGATCAATGTAAAATTGTCTGCGTTTATTTTGTTTTTAATCTCCTTTCCAGGTTCTGGCTGGAAATGTCATATCCTGCGGCTCTGCCGCCTGTTGAGAGCAGGCGAGAGAGCCTCCCGAGGGATTCCCAGTTTCTCACTGAAAAAGTGAAATACTACTATTGGCGGCAGCAGTTATTTCGGCAGGTAGAGGCGCGATCGCCCCCAACTATGAAAATCTAATTACAAGCTCAAAAATATCAAAATATCGATCGCCCTCAACCCGCCATGTTAGGAACAAATCAACTCAGAACAGCCGCTCTCTTAGGACTCCTAAGCGGCCTTCTCGTTTTAGGAAGTTATTATTTAATCGGCAACGAGCAAGGACTTTACATCGGTTTAGCGCTAGCCGCCTTCTCAAGTTTTAGCTCTTGGTACTATTCCGACACAGCCGCGTTAATGGCTTACCGCGCTCAGCCGATCGCCCGCAGCGAAGCACCAGAAATCTACGATATGGTAGCATCGCTGAGCGAAAAAGCCCAAATTCCGGTGCCGAAAATATTTCTAGTTCCCACTCAATCTCCGAACGCATTCGCCACAGGAAGAGACCCGGAACACGCGACAATAGCAGTTACTGAAGGCATCATCAAGCTGCTTTCCCGCGAAGAATTGGAAGGCGTTTTAGCCCACGAACTGACCCACATCCGCAACCGCGACACCCTCACTCAAGCAGTTGCAGGGACAATTGCCGGTGCAATTACATTTGTCGGGCGAATTCTGACTTTTGGAGCGCTTTACGGCCCGGTAACGCGGGATAGCAGACAAGGGGCGAATCCGTTTGGTTTGCTGTTTTTAATCATTTTAGCGCCACTATCAGCAACCGTAATTCAATTGGCGATTTCTCGGACGAGGGAATTTGCAGCCGACAGCGGTGCGGTGGAAATTACCAATAACCCGATCGGTTTAGCAAACGCGCTGCAGAAATTGGAGAAACTGGGTCATGAAATTCCCATGCACGGCAATCCTGCGATGTCGCCGCTGCTGATTGTGAATCCTTTTTCGACTAAAGGTTTGCAGTCACTTTTCCGCACTCACCCGCCGACAGAGGATCGCATTCAACGGCTATTGGAAATCGCACAGCAGCAGCAGCAAGGTACTCCAGTTATGGCCTACGTGCCCGGAATTTAATCGTCGAAAATGCAGCAACAATATTTAGAAACCCGGTGTTGTGAAGCAGCCGGGTTTCTGTATGTTTATAACGATCACTTTATGGAGCGACTAATTCTTCGAGAGGTAGAGGGCGAGCGCTTTCTCCGTAAATATCGCACAGTTTTGGAGTTACTGTGAGGGGTGATGCCTCCATTGAAAAAATTTACCCCACGCAGCAATTCATCAGGCTTGTTCTTTAAGTCCGGTGATGCTAGTAGTGGTCTATAAACTTCACCTTCATAGGGCGTCCAAACATATCCCAGACTGAACGATTGAAAAACCGAAGATGCTCCCGTTGCTTGCCAAACAGCTTCAGCTAAAACCAATCCAGGAAAAGCCAAGCCCGGCTCTTCAATCAATTCGCTGTAGGTTCTAAACTCATCTACTTCCATACCAACTAAAGCATACCGAAACGGTGGAGCAAACCGCAAACGCAGATACAGAAATCTACCTATTTCCGTCATTAAATAAGCACTTTCTGGAGTGTCAATGCCAATCTCACTGATCCCACTTGGACAAACTCGACACCACCAATTTTCTTCTATATCCTGAAAAATTTCTGCCCGACATTGGGAAACTCTACTGTTTGAGAGCAGGCAGAAACTTTTATTGAAATATTGAGCAAATTGCTGTGCTTCCGATTGCTTTGTGCCACATTCAGCCGATAAGCTAAACACCCATGCCATTGCTGTTCTCCCGTTGACTAAATTAAACTATCAAACTTTCTCCCATTCGCTCTGTGTCTGGACCAGGGCTGCTTCATATTTCTCTAAAAGCATTGTAGCGCTTGGCAAAATACTGACATGAGTTGGACTATCTTGCACAGCTTCAATATCTCCGACGATCTTGCTGTCGTCAATCTGCCAAAGAGGATCTTTTCCTGTTCCGCCAAATTTTGGGGGTTTGCGGGGTGGTGGTATGCCTTCGATAGAGAGGGATACAGACATTCCTTTTGTGTTTCTAATGGCTACAGTGACAGACTCCTCTGAAGACTTGCGTTCTATTTCTGGTAGTAAATAACCTTGTTCATCCAACCAGTCTTTGGGCACTTGCTGAACATCAATGTCCATACCGGGTCTGACTCCCAGTAGCCTCGCCTTGGGCCCAATTTTGGGTTTACCGTTTTCTTCTGTCATGCCTCGATAATAGAGTCTTGCCATTAGCCTTTCATCAGCCCAACTCGATCGCCAGACCAATCATAATGTAATTGCTGCATTGGTTGGATGCGATCGCTCTTTGTTTTTGCAGCTAATTCGTGAGATGTCACTGCTCATTTATTTTGATTTGAGTATCAGGGAGAGCGCCCTGTGATTGCTCTCCCTTAATACGATTACTTGCGATCGCACAAACGCGGGTTTGTCTGTTTGCCGTTGTCTGTTTCAGTCGGCTCATCGTGGAGTGCGATCGCAAAACGCAGATGATTTGGAATCATCTGCGTTCATCTGCGGTTTAACTAAACCCTATTAAACTGAAGCCGTCACCTTATCTAAAGGCCGCACTTGACGGAGGAATTCGCGAAGTGCATCACCTTCCACCACCTCAGTTTCCAACAGTTTCTGCGTAATTGTTTCCAACAACTCTCGATTTGCTTTCAGAATATCCACAGCTTGCTGATGTGCAGTTTCAACAATTTCCTTCACTTCTTGGTCGATCGCCTCAGCAGTCTGAGCACTTACCGCACGGCGGGCATTTCCCATACCGTCATTGAGGAACATTGCTTGCTGGCCTCGATCGTAAGCTAGAGGCCCCAAAACCTTACTCATCCCGTAAGTCGTCACCATCCGTTCAGCTAAATCAGTCGCCCTTTGCAAGTCGTTTGAAGCGCCAGTAGTAATGCTACCAAACACCACTTCCTCAGCCGATCGCCCGCCCAACAAAGTCGCAATTTGACCCCGCAATTCCGACTCATCTAACAAGAAACGGTCTTCAGTCGGTAACTGCAAAGTATAACCCAAAGCAGCCATCCCGCGAGGGACGATCGAGATTTTGGCAACTTCGCCATTACCAGTCATCAAAGCGCCAACCATTGCGTGGCCGACTTCGTGATAAGCAACGATCGTTTTCTCTTTTTCATTAAGCACGCGGCTTTTCTTTTCCAAGCCGGCTACAATCCGTTCGATCGCCTCTGCAAAGTCTTCCTGTGCTACAGTTAGGCGTTTGTTGCGCGCCGCCAACAAAGCAGCTTCATTGACCAAATTTGCCAAATCTGCGCCGGAAAAACCGGGGGTGCGAGTGGCGATCGCCTTCAAATTAATATCCGGGCCCAGCTTCACTTTTTGAGCGTGAATGTTCAAAATTTCTTCGCGGCCAGATAAATCCGGGCGATCGACTAAAACTTGGCGATCGAAACGGCCAGGGCGCAACAAAGCAGCATCCAAACTTTCTGGGCGGTTAGTTGCAGCCAGCACAATTACCGTAGTATTGCCCGCCGCAAAACCGTCCATTTCAGTTAATAATTGATTGAGAGTTTGTTCGCGTTCATCATTCCCACCGAAGCTAGCGTTACTGCTACGAGATTTGCCGATCGCGTCCAATTCATCTATGAAAATAATACAAGGAGCCTGTTTCTTAGCCTGATCGAATAAATCTCTAACTCTTGCAGAACCAACACCTACAAACAGTTCCACAAACTCCGAACCCGATATGCTAAAAAACGGTACGCCAGCTTCACCAGCCACTGCTTTTGCTAACAGCGTTTTGCCAGTTCCCGGAGGCCCGACTAACAGCACGCCTTTCGGAATTCTCGCGCCAATTGCCGTAAAGCGATCGGGAGTTTTCAGGAACTCAACAACTTCGACTAATTCAGTTTTAGCCTCTTCTACTCCAGCCACATCAGCAAAAGTAATTTTCGCGGATTCGCCTTCTACATAGACCTTAGCTTTGCTTTTGCCCAGCGAGAGCGCGCCCTGCGGCCCGCCACCCTGCCTGTTCATGAAAAATTGAAAAATAGCCACAAAAATCAGCGGCGGAATCACCCAGCTTAAAACACTGCCAATCCAGCCATTTTTGGCAGGGGGAGTTGCCGCAAATTCAACGCCTTTTTCTTGCAAAAGTTTAGGAAGTTCCAGGTCAAAAATCGGCGTAGTTGACAGCACTTGACCGGGTTGATCGCCTTCGCCTTTTAGTTGGTAGCGAATTTCATTTTGACCTACCGAAGCTCGCGCTACATCTTGTTCTTGTACTTGATGGACGAACAAGCTGTAAGGCACTTGCGGAATTTGGGGGCCGAACAAATTCGGTAAAAAGATGTTTACCAGCAAAAACAAACTTGAGAGCAATAACAAGACATTGCTAATTTGTCGAAAACGAGGTGGTTGGGGCTGGTCTTTAATGGCCATTGATAACTGTCATCCTTTGATTTAAAGCCGTTTTATTCATCTATTTTCTCATCAAATACCCACACACTGTTAAGCGGATTTCCTCACTTTATCGGGTGGGTTAACCCGCTAGCACCGATGTGCTATTATTAACAATGTTTTTTTTAACGTACCGCGAAGACGCTAAGGACATGAACGAAGAGAAGAGAAGAGGGTTATAGTCTGTAGGGTGCGCCGAATAACACCGAATATTTAAGCAGCTTCCGGGTTTAACTGAATCATTTCCCAAGTGGTATAAGTGCCGATCGCACCCCAAATCACGTAAGGCAAAAGTAACAAAGCCGCGGTTTGAGAAATCGGCAAAACAGCCAACGTCAACACAGCTCCCACAATCTCGCCAGCCCCTCCCAAAATCGTCCCTACTTTGAGACTTTTGGCTCTGAGAGTAGCAGGAATATAAGCAACTGTTACAATTTCTAAAAGCAAGTACAAAGCCATCAGCAGCCATGTTTTAAGGCTCCCTGGCTCCTGTTCCCACACGACAGTAGCACTGCCTGCCCCGCAAGCAAAAATTACCGTCCAAATTAACGGAATAGCAGGCTCAAAAAACATCCAATCCGGTCTTTGAAGTTTAACGGCCCAGTTAATATCGCGGAGTTTAAAAAACAGAGTTCCGAAGGCGACTGAGAAAGTCACGCCCCCGATAATCATCCAAGATTCCATCATGGTTCTCAACTTTCAAATTGCTCGATCGCTCATTAAGTCGATCGTGCCAACTTCCAGCAGAACTTAGATCCGCCTTTAGTAATAACTTTTGTAAAGCCCTATGCAATTATTGCTAACCGCCAGACAAATTCTTAGCAAACTCTTCGCGTCCAGACTCCAAATTAGCTGGAACGCCGTTAGGGTAATTTTGTGCGATTAAAGCTTGCAATTTTTGAACTCGGTTTTCAGGGTTTGGGTGAGAACTCAAAAACTCCGGCGGCGCTTCGCCCTTCCTAGCAGCACCGAGGATTTGCATCACCTCAACAATACCTCTAGGATCGTAACCAGCTTCGGTCATAAACCGAAAACCGAGCTGATCGCTCTCAAGTTCATCCGATCTACCGTACCGCAAACCGACAACTTGATTGACAGCTTGAGCAATTAATGCAGCCTGCTGGCCCCCACCGCGATCGTCGCTAGTAGCCACCCCAACCGCCGTTACCAAAGACCTCCCGAACTGCTGTTTTGCCAAGTGTTCCGCACCGTGGCGCGCCACAACGTGACCGGCCTCGTGCCCGAGTATAGCAGCCAACTGAGCCTCGGAATTCAGCCGCCGCAGCAGCCCCGCAGTAATGAAAACTTGTCCCCCCGGTAAAGCAAAAGCATTGACAGTTTGGGCGTCTCGCAGCAGGTGGAATTCAAACGGATAACCTGCTTGTTTCGCCACCGAACCGTTGACAACTCGTTCGCCTACTCGATCGAGATACTGCTGAATACTCTGACTGGGATAAAGCCCCCCGTGCTTAGCGGCCATTTGATCTCGCGCCTGCAATCCCAAAACTATCTCTTGGCGGGGAGAAAGCTGCACTCGCTGTCTTTCTCCTGTTACCGGATTTTCTACGTCGTTTGTAAAATAGGTGATTGCCCCAAAAAATGCCATTAATAGCCCGATCGCGGCTCGAAATAAAAATTTATTCACAGGCTTTTACCTAAAAAGTTTAGCGAGTAGATTATCAGCCTGGCAGCTACCTCGACATCTGTCTGAAGTATTAATAAAGGAATATTGTGGTAGCAATTATTGCAGGACTTCTGAACAATGCTTTTTTTAACGAACCGCGAAGGCGCGAAGGACACAAAGGAAGAGAAGAGAAGAGAAGAGCGTTATATTTGTAAATGGTTGGTTAAGTGTTAGTTAATGATTATTACTTCACAATCGCTTTAAGATTCTCTCGCTCTTTTCTTCCTTCGCGCCCTACCCTTCGGGAACGGCTTCGCCGAACGCATCTTCGCGGTTCGTTAGTAAAAAAAAAATTACCCATTTCCAATGTTCCAAGCTACCCGCCGCCGCCTCGCTATTTGGTACACAGCCGTTACTGCTGTATTGTTACTTGTATTCGCCACTGGTTTCTATTTCTACGTCCGCAATACTTTGATCGATCGCATTGATGACACTCTCAATCATGTTGTCGAAGTAATAGAGCGAACTCTCGTTATCGAACCGCTAAATTTCCCTAATACCACAGATAAAATTAAATTGCAAGTTAATATTCAAGCGAGTTTTCGAGATAGCACCGATGCAGTAGAAGACGACCACATTGATTTAGAATGGTTCAGTCCTACGGGGGAATTGCTGTGGTCTACATTATCGGAACCGCTGAATATTCCCATTCACGCTAACCGTACTGGCGAAACAGTTTGGATAATTAATAATAAGTTACAGTCCGATCAAAACTATTCCCTCAGACAAGTAACGCAGCGAGTACAAAGCGGCCGCCAAGTTCTGGGATATTTGCGAGTCAGCCATCCTTGGTTTGAAGTGACAAAACCCATCCGCCAATTAATTCTCGATTTGATTTTGGGCGCGAGTTTAACTCTAATTTGCGTTGCAGCTATTGGCTGGCTGCTGTCGGGATTGGCTATGAAACCTGTGCGGGAATCTTACGGGCGTCTCAAACAGTTTACTGCTGATGCTTCTCACGAACTCAGAAATCCGATCGCCACAATTCAAACTAACGTCCAAGTAGCTTTGGCGGAACCGGATATTGAACCGCAGCAGTACCAACAGCTACAAGTTATCGAACGTCTCACGCGCCGTTTGGGGCGCTTGGTTGATGATTTGCTGTTTTTAGCCAGACAAGATAGCGGTATCGTTCAGCAGCAGTGGATTGAGGTTCCTCTCGACGCTTTACTGATGGAGGTAATTGAAGAACAACAGGCGATCGCCACTACCCAAAATCTCTCTCTTTCTTTGGAAATTGTCGATCTGCCCAACGCTGAGGACAACTTTACACTGTTGGGCGACTGGGATCAACTAGCCCGACTTTTTACGAATCTCGTCAGCAACGCCGTGCAGTACACCCCCTCTGGAGGTCAAATTCAAGTAGAATTGGAGGTGGCAGCTAAAAACAAAAGAAATTCGCCAATGTTACATCCAGCGCTGCAAATAAAAGTAACAGACACCGGCATCGGAATTTCCGCAGAAGCCCTGCCGCATTTATTCGATCGATTCTACCGCGCAGATCCCGCCCGCACCCACCGCAGCGCCGCCGGTTCCGGTTTAGGATTGGCCATCGCCAAAGCAATTGTCGAAAATCACCGCGGCCAAATCCGCATAGACAGCCAAGTCGATCGAGGTACCGCCGTTACCGTCGCCCTCCCCGCCCACAAATCAGAAGCATCTCGCCCCTAAAACTTCCCCTCCTCCTCTGCGCCCTCTGCGCCCTCTGCGGTTAAAAAAAAATCTACCCCTCAAGCCTGATTCTTCTTACCTCTGCCCCAAACCCAGCTATTAAAATTCAATTCACGCATAGATTAACATGAACTTTGTTGGAAAACCTCGATCGAACTCGTGAGGAGTTATTTATGTTTCGCCACAATCTACCGTTAAAAAAAATCAGCTTGCTAGCAGCCACCTGCGGAGGTTTACTCGTTAGTCTCGCAACACTTTCCCACGCCGGCGGCCCCCCGCCCCAACAAGGAAAACCCGTTTCCCAACCCGCAGAGACTCCCTCAGAGACTCCCTCAGAGACTCCCGCAGCCACTGAAGAACCCGTCAGCCAACCAACTCCGGCTGCAAGTCCGGGCCTCAGCGGGATGCCATCTACACCCACAGACGCGCCTCCCCGCTTTCCCCTGCCCAGTGCGCGAGTTACGCCTGCTGAAGGCGGGATAGTAATTAAACTGGTGAATACCACCAATGCTGTCATCAATTATCAAATCGTAGGCGTTACCCAGCCGCGCACTCTGGGCGAACAATCGGAAATTTTGCTTCAAACCCTCCCAGTGCCAATCACCCTCACTTACCAGCGCCCAGACGGCGGATTGGTGCTGGTTCGCCCCCAAGCAACCGCGATGCCGGGAATGTTGCAAGTCAGTTTCGGCGCGACAACTGAGGTGGCCGCTGATACAAAATCCCTGGAAATTCAGGAAGATGGGAGAGTATTTTTGAATTAGGTTAATTGGTTGACGGTTGACGGTTGACTGTTACCATTCGTGTCAACTTAAGACTAAAATCCATAATAAATATCGTTTATAGTTGAGTTTCGAGCCCCCCTAACCCCCCTTAATAAGGGGGGGACAAGAGTATTCTTACGTCCCCCCTAACTCGCATTAATAATAAAGGGGGAAGAGCATTCAAAGTCCCCCTTCTTAAGGGGGATTTAGGGGGATCGAAACTTCGATACCAACGAGATATTATACACAGGGTTTTAGTATTATGTTGACACCGATAGGCGGTTAGTAATTCCAAATTTCCAATTCCAAATTCCCAGTCAACCGTCAATCGCCGAGTAATAACGGAGGTAACTTAGTAAAAGGTAAATCCTCGTTGATTGCATCAATTTCTTCCTGTTCTCTTTCGTTGATTTGACCGATATAAGACTTGAGAATTTGCGCCAGACGGTTGTTATAAAATCGGTGCAAACTATAATTTGGCGTAGCTGGAAAGCCGCGCCGTTTTTTGTGCCTGCCGCCGGCACCTGGATCGAAGCTTTGGATGCCCCGATCGATCGCCCATTCGATCGGCGTATAGTAACAAGCATCGAAGTGTAAGCAGTCGATTTCCTGCAAACTTCCCCAATAACGCCCGTACAGTCGATCGCCCTTATACAAACAAAAAGACATTCCCACCGGCTGTCTCTCATCTTCCTTGTCGTAGGCGGCTACAAATAAAACTCGATCGCGATAATTGTGGTGCAACTGTTCAAAAAATCGCTTAGTCAGATACTTGCTTCCCCACCAACCAAATTTGTCGCAAGTATTCTCATAAAAAGCATACATTTGAGCAAACATGGCTTGGGGAATTTCATCGCCCGTCAGCGTTTTTACCAACAAACCAGCTTGGTCAACTGCTTTGCGTTCGCGTTTGATATTGCGGCGCTGGTTGGCATTAAATGCGCCTAAATAATTGTCAAAATTTTGATAGCCTTGATTTTGCCAAATATAACTGTGGTGCAGCCAACTGCTGAAACCGTGGCGTTCCATTCTTTCGCGCCATTCTGGATCGACATAAAGGAAATTGCAACCAGAGATATTGTGGCGATCGCAAAAATGGTCGATCGCGCTTACCATTACTCCGGTTAATTCGTCTTCATCTTCCCCCTCGGCAATCAAAAACCGATAGCCTTCAGCCGGAGTAAACGGCGTCATTCCCATCAATTTGGGATAATAGTGAACACCCAAACGTTGAGCTAAATCCGCCCATTGATTGTCGAATACAAATTCGCCGTAACTGTGACTTTTGACATAAAGTGGCGCGCAAGCAATCAACTGTTTGTCTCGCCAGACTGTTAAGTGATGCGGTAGCCAACCGGTTTTACCTGTCGCACTGCCCGAGATTTCGAGATTGTTAAGCCAATCCCATTCCAGAAATGGAGTTTTTAGTGGCATCGCCAGGGCATCCCACGATGCTTGCGGGATTTCGCCTATTTTGCTAATCCAGGCTACAGAATATTCAGGTTTTGGCTGTTTCAGCATAGGGAGATTTGAGCGTAGAGCGATCGAACTTTATTTAACTTAATATAATTTCCCCTGTTCCACACTTGTTACCAGGCTCTGCCTGGTAACGCAGATCCATAGGCTCTGCCTCGATTTTCCTTGCGCTGGCGAGGCAGAGCCTCGCTTACATGGGTTCCCAGGCAGAGCCGGGGAACCAGTTAAATGCGCGACTATCGATCGACCCGATAATGCAAAAATACCTCTTGTCCCACCTGTTTAACCGCCAAAAGCTCCAATTTCGGAGCTAAATCCGCCAAAAAACCCTCTCCCTCAACAGCCGTCGGTGCATCCGCCCCGCCCAAAATTAACGGGCACACCGTCAGCCAAAATTCGTCTATCAAGCCTGCAGCCAGCACAGAGGCTACGAGTTTTCCCCCGCCCAGAATCGCCAAGCGTGTGATACCGAAGCTTGCTAGCTGTTGAAACGCATCAATCCAATCAATCTCTCCACCTGCGGTTTTCGCATAGATAATTCGATCGAACTTAGTGTTTGTGATCGGGTAGGAAGAAAACATTGCCGTTTCCCCGTCTTTCGTCGGAAAAGGAGACGACAATGCCGTTTCCCTACAGTCTTGCCCCGTCAGCAGCCAGCGAGGCAGCGGTTGCTGGAAAAATCGCAAGTTTGGGTCAAATTCGGCCGATCGCGAACACACAATTTGCACAGGTTGTGGGGGCTTCCCTTGCAATTCCCTCTGTTTGACTAATTCCGGCGAAATTACTCTCATCGTCGTCCCATAAGCCTGTAACGTGCCGTTGCCGAACAAAACCGCGTCGCTTGCTGCTACTTGCTGTTCGAGGTGGGCTTTGTCGTTGGCAGAACCGAATCTCGCGGGCGATCGTACTGCATCTGCTATTTTACCGTCAGCACTAATCGCGAGTATTACTGTTGCGTGAGGTTCAGTCATGACTTATCAGAATTTCGCAGAACAACATTTAACTGTACCAATTCACAACTATTTGTAAAGTTTTTTTTCAACTCGAGCGTACTGCTTTTATTTGACGGATAATGTGGGTTTATTTATTTTGCAACCGCAGCGATCGCCCTACCAAAGTATTTACTTTTCTTTACAAACAGCAGACAAAAAACGGCGCGGAAAGTAAAAAATCCGTTGCAGACTTTAAATGCGCCGCGCGATCGACTAGAGTAAAAAAAATGGCTTGATCCGTTTATTCATCGCAAAGGAAAAAAAGCTCATGGTTCAACGCGGTTCTACAGTCCGGATTCTCCGCAAAGAATCCTACTGGTATCAAGAAGTGGGCACCGTTGCTACGGTAGACCAAAGCGGCATTAAATACCCAGTTATCGTTCGCTTTAACAGCGTAAATTATGCAGGCGTCAACACCAACAACTACGCCGAAAGCGAATTAGTGGAAGTGGCAGCGCCCAAAGCAAAAGCGAAAACAGGGACTCCAGTAGCTTCCGGCGGCAAACAAACCACGCTCGACGAGAAAACTCGGCAAACCGGCCAGGGTAGCCCCTCGCAGCAGCCGAAAACTACCGCGGACAGCAAAGCGGGCTCCGAAACCCCCGGCACCGTCCAAGGTTCGCCTCAAGGTCAAGGAACAGAACAACGCTAATTGTGCCAGAACTGCCAGAAGTTGAAACTATTTGCCGGGGTTTGAATCAAGCAACCCTCGATCGAGAAATGTTGGGCGGGGACGTGTTGTTAAACAGCACGATCGCCCGCTCAATCTCTGCGACCGATTTTTTGACAAAACTCAAAGGAAAGTCGATCGCCCGCTGGTACAGACGCGGCAAATATCTACTGGCAGAACTATCTCAATTCCCAGAAGGAGAAAGAGAGAAAGGGAAAGGGGGAGAATTTAGGGATCAAACTCCAAGCTCTTCCCTTCTTCCTTCTTCCTTCCTCCTTCCTTCAAAAGCCGGCTGGTTGGGCGTTCATCTGCGAATGACGGGACAACTGCTGTGGGTGAACCGATCCGAACCCCTGCAAAAACACGCGCGAGTGCGGCTTTTGTTTGAGGGAGACCAAGAATTGCGGTTTGTAGACCAGCGCACCTTCGGGCAAATGTGGTACGTGCCGGCAGAAACCGAGGTTTCGAGCACTGTCATCGGTCTGAAACTTTTAGGGCCAGAACCGTTTTCCGACGAGTTTACAACAGAATATTTGACCCGCAAGCTGCATCGGCGGGCGCGACCCATTAAAACAGCTTTGCTAGACCAGTCACTGATAGCCGGTTTAGGCAATATTTACGCAGACGAAACTTTGTTTTTGTCGGGAGTGATGCCCACAACTCTGTGCGCGGATTTGACCGCAGAGCAAATTGGACGCATCCATACAGCTATTATTCAAGTTTTACAGAAGGCGATCGAATCCGGCGGCACCACTTTTAGCAATTTTCTCAACGTCCAAGGTGTCAACGGCAACTACGGCGGCGTCGCTTGGGTGTACAATCGCGCCGGTCAACCCTGCCGCACTTGCTCCACAACCATCGAACGTATAAAATTAGCAGGGCGATCGACTCATTTTTGCCCCCTTTGTCAGACATAGGAAGCAGTCAATAGATTTTAGGCTTTAGATTTTAGATTTTAGATTTACCCCACGCATCGCACCCCTTTATTCCTTAGTCCGCTTGGAGTGGACTTCGTTTGTTTAGTAGCCATTTCAATCGCAGAGTGACTTTCAAGCCAAATCTAGATTAAAATTTGTATAGTTTTTTAAACTAAACAAAGCAAGTTATGGCAATCAAGAAAGGCAGTATAGTTCGCGCTGTACGCGAAAAATTGGAAAACAGTCTAGAAGCCAAAGCCAGCGACCAGCGCTTTTCCTCCTATATATTTGAAACAAAGGGCGAAGTGATGGATGTTCGCGGCGACTATGCCTTCGTCAAATTTGGCAAAGTACCCACCCCCAATATTTGGCTGCGGGTAGACCAACTCGAAGATTTTCAGTAACTCACCAAAACTAAACATCACTGTTCTTAATGTAGCGAAGGGTGCACACCGCGCACCTTTCCCCAATTAAGCTGATTGCTAAAAGCTAAAAGCTAAAATCTAAAATCTAAAATCTAAAATCCAATGAATTCTCCATCAAACCGCGTATCAATTATTGGTGCAGGCAAAGTCGGCAGTACGTTAGCCCAGCGAATTGCTGAGAAAAATCTGGCCGATGTAGTATTGCTAGATATTGTGGAGGGTTGGCCGCAGGGCGTTGCTTTGGATTTGATGGAAGCAAGGGGAGTGGAACGCCACGATCGCCAAATTGTTGGTACAAATGATTATACAGATACGGCAAACTCAAATATCATAGTAATTGCCGCCGGAGTGCCGCGCAAACCCGGTATCAATCGGGAAGATTTAATTAAAATCAATGCTCGAATTGTCACCGAAGCCACAAAAAAGGCGATCGAGCATTCTCCCGAAGCAATCTTAATCACAGTCACAAATCCCCTCGATATCATAACTTATTTAGCGTGGGAAGCAGCGGATTTGCCAAAACACCGAGTCATGGGGATGGGGGGAGTTCTCGACTCCGCACGCTTTCAAACTTTTATTGCAATGGAATGGGGCGTTTCAAATGCTGATGTCAATGCAACTGTCATCGGTTCTCATGGCGATTTGATGGTTCCTTTGCCCCGCTATTCTACTGTCAATGGTATTCCCATCAATCAACTTATGGATGCTGGGGCGATCGATCGAATCGTACAGCGGACTCGCCACGGCGGCGCCGAAATTGTAGAATTGATGAAGACTGGTAGTGCTTATTTTGCACCCGCATCTGCTGTCTGTTTGATGGTAGAATCTATTTTATTTAATCAGTCGCGACTCTTGCCTTGCTGCGTTTATTTGCAGGGCGAATACGGCGTGCAAAATATCTTTTTAGGAGTTCCCTGCCGCTTGGGATCTCAGGGAGTCGAACAAATAGTGGAACTCGAACTCAGCGATACCGAAAGAGCAGCCTTTATCGAGTCAGGCAAATTGGTTGCCGAAAATATTGAGGAAGCCAAGGCGATACTGAAAACTGCTTCTTAAGTTTGTAGAAGTTCGTTGATTATAGCAGCCGATCGCCACTTCAATATAATAATTTATATTGAGTATGACAGTGCGATCGATCTCTCGGAAGTTGGCTTTTCGGCTTTCAACCGCGCTTTTATAAAAACTATCATTTATCATGTTTGTTATGTTGTATTTCACAAGCTCAAAAATGGCAGCAAGGAACCGCTTGATAAATATAAAGTTTCCTCTCAAAAACTTGCTGAAAACGCAAAAACTGGCAAAAGCAGTTGAACTTGGTTTGTGCGACAATACCCTCATAGTTTCTGTAGGAATTCAAGCAAAAATCTGCCATCTTTTCTTTCCTACAAAACCAACAGCAGAAGCAGTTGGTTTTGGCTGATCTATCACTCCCGCTCGCATTGTCCAACAACACCGTGGCACTTTAAATGTAGAAAGCGAAATGCGAGTTTCTACGGAATTTCTCATTACTTTGACCAAACTTTAATATTCGCGCTCGCCCTTTCTATTGTTCAAGCTTGAAATACCTTTATTTTAGCCAAAAATGTGATACCATAAACATTTGTATTATCTAAAATTTTTACACTTCTCAAAAAACCTACAAATCGGGCAAAAAGTCTCCGCGCGTGCGAAGCTATCCCGAACGCGGGTGCGGGCCAGTTGCGGTAGGGAATCGCCCTTGAGTTGAGCCAATTTAACTATAGCAGGCAACCTACCTCAAATTTTTTAGGGAAAACTCACCTCTGATTCGGTGAATTCAAATCAGTTTAAAAAATCTAATTCATCGCATAAAAAAACGATACTGCAAGGAAAAATATCTTAATTTATTGCTTACAACAAAGGGGGTAAAAAATCTCATTTAGGAGAGACAAATAGAGAATTACTTAAAACTCTAGAAAAGGCGATAGCCTAAATTTAAACAAAATTTAATAGAGGCAATCCCAACAGGATATTCGCTCGCCAAAACAAGGAAACCATAGATCGAGTTTGCGGTAATAATAAAAAGGTGACAATTGCAACCGAAGGCGACCAAAAAAAATGTCAAAATTAGTCAGGGCGCTCCTCCCAATCCCGCAAGGGAACCGGGTTTCTTGTTTCCACTTTCGGAGCTTCCCTGACTTAATTACGTTAAAAAACAGGGTTTATGTGTAAGTTTTGTTATCATACTTCTCAAGAATTGACAATTTATGACGTAGCCAGTTAAGCCTTTTTTCAGTAAATATACGGGAGATAAGATGGTCGATTGACCTCCAAATCTCGAAAAAATACGGAAATGCAGCGTGAGTAGCTGCTAAGTGCTAGCAGAAGGAGGAGAATATGTTCTTTGCCTTTTTGAGTTACCAGGCTCAACTTGCAGAGCGCTATTGAGATGCCATCAACCTCGATAACAAACCGCAAAATAACTAAAGAAAAAACATTATGTTTCATGAATACCTGTATCACGAAGTCAGCAACCTGCGCGAGAAACTAGCTCACCTAGAAAGACAAACGCAGTCTCAAACCTGGTTCAAAAAGCTGCAAGCGCTGATGGGAGTTATTAGCAAAATTCGTGAATCCCTAGACTTAGAAACAATATTCAAAATCACAGCCACCGAAGTTCGGCAACTCCTAAATGCCGATCGAGTCGCCGTCTACCGCTTCTTTCCCGAATCCGAATGGAATGAAGGCGAAGTAGTGTCCGAAGACGTACTGCCCCAATACAGCCCATCTTTGGGAACCAGAGTCCGCGACTACTGTTTCGGCGAACAATTTGCCGCCAACTATGCCAAAGGATACGTTCAAGCAGTCACGGACATTTACAAAGCCCGGTTGAGTCCTTGTCACCTAAAAATCCTCAAGCGATTTCAAATCCGAGCCAACTTAGTCGTACCCCTACTGCAAGGGCAACATTTGTGGGGATTGCTGTGCATTCACTCCTGCGGCAATCCCCGCGATTGGCAAGAAGACGAAATCGAATTTGCCAGACAAGTAGGCGACCATTTAGCAGTTGCCATCCACCAAGCCGAACTGCACTTGCAAACCCAGAGGCAAATAGCACAAATCGAAGCGGCACAGCAGAAACTCCGCGACAGCGAGGAAAAATATCACCAAATTCTCGATTCGATCGGCGATATGGTATTAGTCAAAGGCCCCAAATCCAAAATAGTTTGGGCAAATCAAGCATTCCGCGACTATTACGGCATGACTGAAGAGGAACTTCAAGGCATAGTAGACGCACCTTTCGCCGATACCGACAATACTCTCCAGTACATCAAAGATGACGCCTTCGTCTTTGAAACCGGACAGACTCTGCAAATTTCCGAAGAACCGGTGACGCGCTACGACGGAGAAGTGCGGCTGTTCAGCACCGTCAAAACACCGATCCGCAACGCAGACGGCCAAATCGTCATGACTGTCGGCGTCTCCCGCGACATGACGGAACGCAAAAAAACAGAAGAAGCCGTCAAAGCCAGCGAAACCAAATACCGCAGCCTGGTAGAAACATCCCAAGACATGATTTGGTCGGTCGATGCTTCAGGGCGCTACACCTTCGTCAACCCAGCAGTTAAGTACATCTACGGTTACGAACCAGAAGAAATGATCGGTCGGCCGTTCTCCGACTTTGTGACACCAGAACAAAGCCAGAAAGATTTAGAAGTTTTCGCCCGCCTGGTGGCCGGAGAATCAGTTTTCCAGTACGAAAGCACCCACATCGCCAAAGACGGCAGCATGAAACATTTGATGTTTAACGCCATCGCCGTCTACGACGAAACCGGAAACTGCCTTGGCACCACGGGTACAGCCACCGACATTACCGATCGCAAGCGAGCAGAAGCAGCCTTACAACACGCCAACGCAGAACTAGAGCGCAGAGTAGAAGCACGCACGGCAGAACTGCGCCAGACTTTTGCCGCCCTCACAGCTAGCGAAACCAAGTTTCGGACGATCGCAGCCACCATGCCCGGAGCTTTGTTCCAATTTTGCAACCGTGACGGAATTTGGCGCATTGACTACATGAGCGATCGCATCGAAGAGCTCAGCGGCGTCACAGCAGCAGAAATGATGCGAGACATGAATACATTCATTTCCCGCGTCCACCCCGAAGACTTGGAAAGCTACATCGCCTCCGTCTGCGAAGCCGTAGAAAATCTTTCCCTCTGGCACTACGAAGGACGGTTAGTCAAGCCCGACGGTGAGATTCGCTGGTGGCAGGGCGACTCCATGCCCACCCGCAGCGAGAACGGCGAAATCGTATTTTGCGGCGTATTGTTCGACATTACCGATCGCAAAGTTGCCGAAACCGCCATCCGCAACAGCCAGCGGCAGCTCAAAGAAGCCCAGAGACTCGCCCACGTCGGCAATTGGGAACTCGACGCATCCACCGAAACCCTCACTTGGTCGGAAGAACTATTTCGCATCTTCGGGCTCGAACCGGCCCCCATCGCGCCCAACATAGCCGAACAGGTAGCTCTGATTCATCCAGAAGATTTGGAATTGTGGCAAACTCAAGTGCAGCAGGGACTCGCAACAGGCATCCCTTTTGAGTTTGACTTTCGCCTTTACCGTCCCGACGGCATCTTGCGACACGTGAACGCCGTGGGCAGAGCCGAAACCGATGTGAACGGCAAGGTACTAAAACTGTTCGGTACGGTGATCGATATTACCGATCGCAAAGCCGCCGAAGCAGCACTGCGGCAAGCAGCAGTCGAGTTAGAAGACAGAGTGAGCGATCGCACGGCCGAACTTTCCCAAGCAGTCACGCAATTAGAACAAGAAATTGGCGATCGCAAACAGGCAGAAGCAGCGCTGCAAGTTTCCGAGCAAAACCTGCGAACCATATTTAACAATGTCTACGATGCTATCTTCATTCACGATTTAGAAGGAAACATTCTCGATGTCAATAATCGAATGTTAGAAATGTACGGAGTTACCCCCGAACAAGCAACAAAATTATCAACTAAAAATGACTATTCAAGTGGCGACAATCCCATTGAACAAATGGGAGAACTTTGGGAAAGAGTATTAGCCGGCGAAACAGGTCGCGTGGAATGGAAAGCGAGGCGTCCCAACGACGGTTCAACTTTTGATGCAGAAATTGCCCTGTCCCGAATTCATCTCAACGGCAATCTCAGGGTCATTGCCAACGTCCGAGATATTAGCGATCGCAAACAGGCAGAAGCAGAACTGCAACAGGCTCAACAGTTTATGGAATCAGTGCTCAACACCATACCCGTAGGAGTATTTGCCAAAGAAGCAGAAGACTTGCGATTTGTACTGTGGAACCCAGCGGCCCAAGAGTTGCTCGGTTTCAGTGCAGCAGAAGTTAGGGGCAAAAATGATTACGACTTTTTCCCCAGAGAACAAGCCGAATTTTTCACCGCCAAAGACCGGGAAGCGCTCGCCAGCCGGCAAATTGTAGACATTCCCGAAGAACTGATTCAAACAAGAGAAGGCGATACTCGCATATTTCATACCAAGAAAACCGCAATACTCGATGCTGATGGCAAACCGCAATATCTATTAGCTGTCACCGAAGACATTACCGATCGCAAGCAGGGAGAAATTGCCTTGAGGCGATCGGAAGCCCGACTCAGGCAGCAGGCAGATCGAGAAAAATTGCTCAACAACCTCACTACTCAAATCCGCAATTCCCTCGATTTCGACAGCATTATTGCTGTCGCCGTCCAAGAAATTCGCGCTTTCATGCAGATCGATCGTTGCCACTTTGCCTGGTATCGCTGCGACGGAGAGGAACCTTACTGGGAAGTTATTCAAGAATCTCGCACAAGAGAACTTCCCGATTTAATAGGTCGCTATAAAGCTTCTGACTTCGGCCCTTTAGGAGAATCGGTATTGCGTCTAGAAACGCTGCAAGTCGATGATGTCGAAGCAATCGCAGACCCTGTTTGGAGAAAGTCTCTCCGTTCTATGGGCTACCAATCTATATTGGCAATTCCGATGCAGGCACTTTCGGGAGTCGTGAGTGTTGTTACCTGCACCCACTCCGCTTCTGTGCGGCCTTGGAGCGACAGCGAAGTAGAATTGTTGCAAGCGATTACAGTTCAATTGGCGATCGCTCTCAACCAAGCCGATCTTTACGCCCAAACTCGCAATAAAGCTCTCGAATTAGAACAAACCTTGCAGAAATTAACTAGCACTCAATCGCAGTTAATTCAAAATGAAAAAATGTCAAGTCTCGGTCAACTTGTGGCAGGAGTAGCCCACGAAATCAACAACCCAGTTAACTTTATTTACGGCAATCTCAGCCACGCTAACGACTATGCTCAAGACTTGCTACACCTGATCGAACTTTACCAAAATCACTATCCCGATCCAGTCCCGGAAATTCAAGAAGAAGTAGACACTATTGAACTCGACTTTCTGATGGAAGACTTACCAAAGTTGCTTTCTTCAATGAAAGTTGGTGCAGACAGAATTCAACAAATTGTTGCTTCTCTCCGCACATTTTCCCGCATGGACGAAGCGGAAATGAAAGCAGTCAACATCCACGACGGCATAGATAGCACCCTGATGATTTTGCAGCACCGGCTCAAAGCTAAACACAATCATCCAGAAATTGAGGTGATTAAAGAATACGGTCAACTGCCCTTAGTAGAATGTTATGCCGGACAGTTAAATCAAGTATTTATGAACATCTTGAGCAATGCTTTGGATGCTTTGGAAGAACGGGATCTGCGCCGTTCTGCTGAGGAAATGCGGCAAAAGCCCAGCAACATCCGCATCCGCACTGAAATATCGCCAGCGGGCAAGGTAATCATTCGGATTGCTGACAACGGGCCGGGAATACCGGAGACTGTCGGCACTCGGCTTTTTGACCCGTTTTTTACCACTAAACCTGTGGGTAAAGGCACTGGGATGGGCTTGTCAATTAGCTATCAAATTGTTACAGACAGACACAACGGGTCGCTGAAATGCACTTCTTCGCCGGGACAGGGTACAGAATTGGCGATCGAGATTCCCCTCAAAGCTAATTGTTAATGGGGAATTGGTAAGTTGTAATATCAAATCCGTTAGCATCGGAATGGTAAATTCGAGTTCACGGTTGACGGTTGACGGTTGACTGTTCACGGCGTCAACAGTCAACAGTCAACAGTCAACATCATTCCGGTGTAACCGGAAATGATATAATTGGCAATTGGCAATTGCGAAAGCGTTACTGTGCGTCAGTTTTGTAATTGTCAACCATATCAAATCCGGTAGCATCGTCCTGATAAAATCCAGTCAATAGTCAACAATTACCGACAATGCAACCGGAATTGAGCTAATTCATCTGCGTTAATCTGTGTTTATCTGCCATCATCTGCGGTTTTAAAAAGAGAATTTCTCGGGCCGGTGCATCAGTTGTGAGATTGTGAGTTTGTAGCCAAAATGTCTTCACGGGGTGACGCATCATTTACCAATCCGTGCCTCACTCAGTCCATAATTGCTCTATTACCGAGATTTATCAGGATTTCTGTCACGGCAGAACTGTCCAAAGGTTTAGAAAACCAATATCCCTGAGCTAATTCGCAGTCTAGTTCTCGAAGCTGCGCTAACTGTTCGCCTGTCTCTACACCTTCGGCGATCGCATTCAATCCCAAATTGTGAGCCAAAGTTACGATCGCCCGCACAATCTGCAAAGGCTGACCCCCGTCGTCACCATTTTCGACAGCGCCCAAGCGGCTTACAAAAGATCGATCGATCTTCAGTGTATCCAGCGGAAAACGGTGCAAGTAACTCAAAGACGAATAGCCAGTACCGAAATCGTCGATCGACAATCGAATATTTCTAGCTTTTAATTGGGATAGCACAATATTGGCTTTCTTCACATTTTCCACAATCGCGCTTTCAGTAATCTCCAATTTTAAACAGCTTGGATCGCAGCCAGTTTCTGCTAAAATTTGATCCATTTCATCGATCAAATTCGGGAAACCTAACTGTTTAGGAGAAAGATTGACGCTCATTGTTAATTGCGAAGGATCAATAATGGGTAATTTAAAATTCGGAATTGGTACCTGGGAAGTTGTACTGAACGTACTTGTACTGAGCGAAGCCGAAGTAGCCGAAGTATTGGGAATCGGGAATTGGGAACTCGTACTGAGCGTAGCCGAAGTATTGGTAATAGATGAGTGGAAATCGGTAATCGGGAATGGGTAACTGGGAATTGGTAATTTTTTACCGATTCTTTCTTCCCTGTGACCAATACTGGGGCTAACCTCAGTAAAAATTCCGTGTTCCTCATTCCCTGTATCTGTTACATCAGTTAAATCCCCTACATTGCCTATTGCCCTGTTCCCTGTTGTTACCCGGAGCGAAGTCGAAGCGCCTTCTTCCTTTTTGTTACCCTGAGCGACTTGCCCTGAGTGAAGCCCAAGGGAGTCGAAGGGTCTTGTTCCGACTTCCATTGGACTTCTTCCCTGTTCCTCGGTTAACATTTCTTGCCAAATCCGCAATTGCTGACAAGCTTCCCGCAACACCCAGGCTCCCAGAGGCACGATCAAACCTGTTTCTTCAGCTACAGGGATAAAAGTAGATGGCGGAACTAAACCCCGAACTGGGTGGTGCCAGCGCACCAAGGCCTCAAAACCTTCTAGCGCACCGCTGGCGATCGAAACAATTGGTTGGTAGTGCACAATAAAGTGCGAACATTGATTCTTGCTCTCTCCTAATTCCTCCTTGCCCAAAATAGCCAACCGCAGGTCAGTTTCTAACTGCAACAGCGACATAGTTTGGTCGTGCATCGCCAAATTAAACACTTCGTGGCGGGCCTTACCCAAAGCTTTAGCGCGGTACATAGCGATGTCAGCATCGCGTAGGAATTCTTCCGGGTGAGTGTACGAATTTGATGGGTCACTGGCGGTGGCTTCGCCTCGACTGAAAACAATGCCAATGCTAGCGGTGGTAAATACTTCGTGCCCTTCGAGATGAAACGGCTTCGTCAGTTCTTTTTGTATCTTTTTAGCTGCGAGGGTGGCGTCGCTTAGGCTCTGAATGTGGTCTAGCAGGATGGTGAATTCGTCTCCCCCCAGCCGGGCGACGGTATCAGAAACTCGGACGCAGGTTTGCAGTCGCTGGGCGAGGGCGATTAGCAGTTTGTCTCCTAAAACGTGTCCTAAAGAATCATTAACTACTTTGAAGCGGTCTAAATCTAGGAAAAGTAAACCAAATTTGTAATCGGGGGACTGATTGGATCGGCGGATGGCTTGTCCTAGCCGGTCGATGAACAAAACGCGGTTGGGCAAACCCGTCAGCGCATCGTGAAAAGCGCCGTGCAGCAGTTGCCGTTCTACTCGCTTGCGCTCGGTGACATCTCGGATAATAATCTGGCCGGCCGTCGAGCCTTGATAAGTGGCGGGGATGCCGGCCATTTCAACGTCTATTATTTGTCCGTCGAGCCGCATCAGTTTTTGTTCGGCAAGGTCGAGCGGCTGATTTTCTGTCTCGACTAGCCGAATGCGCTCTGTGGCTATTTCCACATAGTTTGGATGGACGAAATGCAATATTGGAAAGCCGATGAGCGCTTCGGGAGAACTCGCACCGAGGAGTTTCGCGCCGGCAGCATTGATGTAGGCGATTTTCCCTTGACTGTGAACGGCGATCGCTTCGGGAGATAGTTCTACTAAACGGCGATAGCGTTCTTCACTTTCTTTGAGAGATACTATCAACTCGCATCGCTCTTTTTCAGCTTGCTGGCGTTCGACTTCCATTTGGTGAACCGCCAGAATTTTGCCAATACTTTGAGCCATCAATTCTATAATTTCTATTTCCTCGTACTTGAACTTTCTTTTCTTTATTTCTGGAGAACTAAAACTCAACGTGCCGTAAGTTTTATTGTTAACAAATATCGGCGTTCCGATGTAAGATTCCGCGTGGCAGTTCTGATAAGCAGGATGTTCGCGCATCTCAATATCTGCTCCTATATGAGAATACGCAACTGTTTTGTTAAGTTTAATGACTGCGGCGCAGTAAGTATCGCTGAGGTTCAATTCTAAGCCTTGCACGAAGTATTCTAACTCTGTTTTAGCTGCTCGGACAATAAAAGTCTCGTTGTCAACTTCAGCCATGATGCCCCTCGAAAGTCCAAACATCAAACAGCCTGCTGTTAGATAATCGTCAACCAGTTCTTCAAAGTTTTGATAATGATAAGTTGTAATCCGGTGCAAGTGTTTGAGATTAGCGCTAAAAGCTGCTAAAGCTTGAGAATTTAAAAATAATTCTTCTTCCGAACGCTGGCGATCAGTAATGTCTGTTTGTACTCCAATAAAGTGGGTTAAGTGTCGCCGCGAGTTGTAAACCGGAGCGATCGACAGTTCGTGCCAAAAAGGCGTGCCGTCTTTCCGAAAGTTGCGTAATATAACTTGAGATTCTCTGCCTTCTTCAATCGCAATTCGCAATTGTTTGGCAGCGGGGCTGTCAGTGTCTGTGCCCTGCAAAAATCGGCAATTTTTGCCGATTAACTCGTCTCTGCGATAACCAGTAATCCGCTCAAAACTGGGATTGACATAAATAATCGGATTATCTGCAACGGTTGCGTCGGTGATTGCAATGCCGTTGCTGCAACTTTCGATCGCCCGTTCCATCATTTGTAAGCGCTCTTGCGATATAATTCGCTCGATCGCCGCAGCTAACACGTTGGCGATCGCTTCTACAAAATAAACGTCATCTTGACTGAAAACCCGCCTTTGGCTGGTATGAACCCCCAAAATCCCCCAGGCCTGCGAGGAGGAACTGTTCGTTGGTTCTGCTTGTCCCCAGTTGCTCCCCACTCCTCGATTGCCCGGAATAATTACAGTAACGCCGCTGACAGCCCGGTGGTTATGCAGCAGTGGCAACTCGCTAAAGCGGGTTTCCACCCGCAAATCTTCGACGATTGTCGGTTCGCCCACTAGCAATGTGTAACCTGCTTGCGATCGGGCAGAAGCAGCAACAGTAGCGCTGCCGACAAGGCCCTGCTGCCAGCCAACCCCCGCTCGCAGCATAAAAGCATGACCAGAGGGCAACAGTTCTAATAACTGGCAATAATCAACGTCCAAGGTTTGAGCAATTAAAACCGCAGCTTTGTCCATCAGTGCAGACAAATCTGTTTCGGCCAGGGCCTGCTGCCCCAAGTAAGCGACGGCCGCTTGCTGGCGCGCCCGCGAGTGGATTGACGTGAGCAATTCCTGCTCCTTGGCGGCGGCTCGCTTGCGATCCGTAATGTCGCTGAACACCGACAGAACAGCTTTCCCCGACACCAATGTCAGATACCGCATCGATACACTTGCCCAAAACAGCGTGCCGTCAGCTTTTTTAAGCCGGACTTCTCTCTCGCAGACGTGTTCGTTGCGGGCGAGCCGCACCATCAGTTCCTGGCGGTCTGCGGGGTTGTGGTAGAGCATTTCGGCTTTTTGGCGGTCGATCGACTTGAATCCTGTGAACCCGAAAGCCTGACGGCATAAATCGTTACTATAAAGAATTGTGCCGTCCGCCAGACTGCTGACGATCAAGGGTATCGGCATCGAGTTAGCTATCGTCAGCAGTAATTCTTTGGTTCCTTGCAGCTCTTTGTAAAAGTCTGGCTTGGAGGCCCAGCCGTGACAGTTTTCAGAGTTTTCAGGGATAAAACTTTCCATTGTTTAATCGATCCATTAGCAGGACAACTTTTTTAAACTTGTGGTAAATGACGATTTCCGATGCAGAGCATTGGTAACAACTGAAGACTTAATTTCATTTGTCAATCAGTAAGATTACTCAAAAAAACTGCTTTTCTAGGAGTAGAAAATTCGCGATTTGGGAGTGGGTGAGCCTAAATATGGCACTCGGCATGATTCCTCGATCGCGCCAATCTGAGTTTTGTACCCACAATCCGAGTAAATTCTGAGCATAATTGCTCATTGACAAATGCTTCCCTAGCTTTAGTTGTTAGGGATGGATGCAGAGGACGATCGATCGTAGCCCACAACACATTAATCTTAACCACAACAATGCAACTGAAGACCTGTACACTGCTGGGCTGGAGTCTGATCTCGTGCACTCCGAGTGGAGAACACATCTATCTTTGGTATGACAATCTACTGTTTTTAAAGTTGCGTTAAGTTTTTATAAGAGCGAGGTACTTTACCCAATGTGCAGCGGAAGCTCCTAATCTAAAAAGTAAAGTCACCGGCTTGCCAACCACTGAATACTATCCGAGGAGAGAGGAGAAATGCTTGAATCTTACCGCCGTACCGCTGCCGAACGGGCCGCTTTGGGAATTCCACCGCTGCCGCTAGACGCTCAGCAAACGTCGGAACTGTGTGAACTGCTGAAAAATCCGCCGGCACAAGAAGAAGAAACCTTAATAGAATTATTGCGCGATCGCGTCCCCCCAGGCGTAGACAGCGCCGCCTACGTCAAAGCTGGTTTTTTAACTGGCATTGCTAAAGGTGAAATCCACAGCCCCCTAATTGCTCCCAAATGGGCAGTTTACCTGCTGGGGACAATGATGGGCGGTTACAACGTCCAATCTTTAATCGATTTGCTCAATCCTACTGCCGAAATCGCCATTCCCGCCACCGCCGCCCGGGCACTGAGCAAAACGTTGTTAGTATTCGACGCTTTCCACGACGTTATAGCTTTGTCTGATACCAATCCCTACGCCAAGCAGGTAGTCGATTCTTGGGCGGATGCCGAGTGGTTTACAGGCCGTCCTGTATTGCCAGAAGCGATTACCGTTACAGTCTTCAAAGTTCCTGGAGAAACCAATACTGACGACTTGTCGCCTGCACCTCATGCTACCACGCGACCGGACATTCCCCTACACGCTTTGGCGATGCTCGAAAGTAAGATGCCAGGAGCTTTGCAAACCATTGCTGACTTGAAGCAAAAAGGTCATCCCGTAGCCTATGTTGGTGATGTTGTCGGTACCGGTTCGTCACGGAAATCGGCGATTAATTCCGTGCTCTGGCATATTGGCAATGATATTCCGTTTGTGCCGAACAAACGCAATGGCGGTTATATTTTAGGAAGTGCGATCGCCCCGATCTTCTTCAATACCGCTGAAGATTCCGGCGCATTGCCGATCGAATGTGATGTCTCCAAAATGGAAACAGGAATGGTAATTACCATCCATCCATACAAAGGCGAAATCACCAACGAAGCCGGAGAAATTATCTCCACATTCACCCTCAAACCCGACACAATTCTAGACGAAGTTCGCGCAGGTGGCCGAATTCCGCTATTAATTGGACGAACTTTAACCGACAAAACCCGCGCAGCTTTAGGACTAGAACCTAGCACTATTTTTACCCGTCCTACAATCCCAGTAGATACGGGCAAAGGCTTCACTTTAGCACAAAAAATGGTAGGCAAAGCTTGCGGTTTGTCCGGCGTTCGTCCCGGTACATCTTGCGAACCAGTCATGACAACAGTCGGCTCGCAAGATACCACCGGGCCGATGACTCGGGACGAATTAAAAGAACTTGCTTGTTTGGGATTTAGCGCCGATTTGGTTATTCAAAGTTTCTGCCACACCGCCGCTTATCCAAAACCAGTTGATGTCAAAACTCACCATGAATTGCCCGATTTCATGGCAGAGCGCGCCGGCATAGCTTTGCGCCCCGGAGACGGCATTATTCACTCTTGGCTGAATCGAATGTTATTGCCAGATACAGTGGGAACTGGCGGCGATTCTCACACTCGTTTTCCTTTGGGAATTTCCTTTCCTGCGGGTTCGGGATTGGTGGCATTTGCTGCGGCCTTGGGCGTCATGCCTTTGGATATGCCGGAATCGGTTTTAGTGCGGTTCAAAGGTGAATTGCAGCCGGGAGTAACGCTGCGGGATGTTGTGAATGCAATTCCCTATGTAGCAATTCAAAAAGGTTTGCTGACAGTCTCGAAACAGAATAAGAAAAACATCTTTTCTGGGCGGATTATGGAGATTGAAGGTTTGCCCGATTTGAAGGTTGAGCAGGCTTTTGAATTGACCGATGCGACGGCCGAGCGTTCTTGCGCCGGATGCACGATTAAATTGAGCGTGGAGACTGTTTCCGAGTACATTCGCTCCAATGTCGCGCTGCTGAAAAACATGGTGGCGCGGGGCTATCAAGATGCGCGGACGATGATGCGCCGGGTGGCGAAGATGGAGGAATGGCTGGCAAATCCGGTGCTGATGGAGGCGGATGCTGATGCGGAATACGTTGAAATCATCGAAATCGATTTGAACGAGATTACAGAACCCATTGTGGCTGCTCCCAATGACCCGGATAATGTTAAGTTGTTGAGTGAGGTTGCGGGCGATCGGGTTGACGAAGTATTTGTCGGTTCCTGCATGACAAATATCGGTCACTACCGCGCCACTGCGAAGGTGTTGGAAGGTGCAGGGGAAGTGAAAACTCGCCTGTGGATTTGTCCGCCAACTCGCATGGACGAACAGCAACTCAAAGAAGAAGGTTATTACAGCATTTTTGGAGCGGCTGGAGCGCGTACAGAAATGCCCGGTTGCAGTCTTTGTATGGGAAATCAAGCGCGGGTTAAAGATGCGACAACGGTTTTTTCCACTTCTACTCGTAACTTCAACAACCGCATGGGCAAAGATGCACAAGTTTATCTGGGTTCGGCGGAATTGGCGGCCGTTTGTTCGCTGTTAGGTCGCATTCCTACAGTCCAAGAATACAATGACATTGTGTCGAAGAGAATCGATCCTTTTGCGGGTGATTTGTATCGGTATTTGAATTTCGATCAAATTGCTGGTTTTGAGGATGAAGGCAGAGTGATTGCTTTGGAAGATATGCCTCGAATTGAGGATATTTTGGGAATTCCCGATGGTGTGTTGAGCAAGTAGTTTTATCGAAACTCAGCGAACTGCTTATCTTGAAACGCAAATGAACGCAGGTGTACGCAGATGAATTTTATCTGCGTTCATCTGTGTTAATCCGCTGACATCTGCGGTTACAACAAATCCCAGAATCTCCATGAATCATCCCCCGTTTTTTGTTTAAAATATAAGTAGAGGCGAGTTCGATCGCCAATCTCTAATTCCCATCCAGGATATCGACCTGCCAATTCCTATAAATCCGATTGAGGAGAAAAAAAGTATGTCTGAACGAGCTTTTATCACTGAAAACCCAGAGACACCAACTTCAGCGCCAGAAATTCGCATTGGTAATGAAATGGTAGAGTTTCTCAGTGTAATTCAGCAAACTCCGAGAGAATATTGGCCTAATTTGCTTAAAATGATGAGGTTATTTCTGGAAACTGTGACAGTTAAGCCAGGATTGTCGGAACCCGCCGAGACACCTGAAAATGTAGATTTTACTAAACTGTCGAAGGAGAGTATCAGAAGAAATCAAGCTATGACCAGACTAATGCGAGCGGGGCTAAAGGAAGGAAATGAGGATAACGAAAAACCAGAAATTATCGATCCTTTACAGCAGCACGAAGCTTTGAGCAAGCTGTTACAGTCTTGGGTAGATGATGGAGATGAAGAGGAACAAACAGAAACCGCTGAAGTGCTTCGCAAGGCACTAGAAGAAAACCAGGTGCATATATAGTCCATGAGCAGAATAGTGTTGTTAGATTCTGGGCCTTTAGGAATTGTTACAAATCCAAAAGCCGCCTCTTCTTTATATCAAGATGGTAAACTCTGGCTGCAATCTTTGCCACTAAAAGGTTACATTGTAATACTCCCTGAAATTGCTGACTATGAGGTGAGGCGCGAATTAATTCGTGCAGGTAAGGCGGCCGGCATTAGACGACTTGATGAACTTAAATCGCAACTTCCCTACCGTCCTTTGACTACAGAAGTAATGCTTTTGGCCGCTCAGTTGTGGGCGGATTCGAGAAGGAGAGGAAGACCAACAGCAGAAGCCAATGCACTTGACGGGGATGTGATTTTGGCTGCTCAAGCAATATTGGAGGCAAGTGAAGGCAATGAGGTGATAATTGCTACAACAAATGTGGGGCATTTGTCGCAATTTGTGGATGCTCGTGAATGGCGGCTAATTGAGTAATGTTGAAATCGATCGCACTTACGGAGTTACGCACTTAGCCAATCCCTGCTATACTTTGAACTACAGATATTTTTACAGACACCGTTGGCGAGATAAACAGGATGGTGGAAACAGTGGACACAATCGAAAAAATTGACGATCGCACACAAACCCGGTACTGGGGTCAAGTTACAGTCATAGACGCGGGCGATCGTTATAAGATCAATCGCATTGAAGTCAAGCCGGGGCATCACATCAGCACCCAAATGCACTATCACCGCAGCGAGCACTGGGTTGTCGTCTCCGGTACCGCTAAAGTTATCTGCGACGACAAAGAGACGATTCTCATGCAGAAACAGTCAACCTACGTTCCCATGAATACTGCTCACCGCGTAGAAAATCCAGGCGTTATTCCCCTGGTGATGATTGAAATCCAAAATGGTGAATACCTCGGCGATGATGACATTATCCGCTTCGCCCAAGATAGTCACGAGGAAGATTGATCCTAGATCAAAATATGAAGCAATCGCAGACGCCAAGGAAAAGCTTCGCACACCGAACCATGACGCAAAGCATCCAGGATACAAGCCCCCGAATTTATCCGTGGGCTCAATGCTTGAATTCTTTAATCTAAAATCTAAAATCTAAACTCTAAAATCGATTGACCGAAAGCAGCCAAGATACAAGCCCCCGGATTCATTCCAACGCGCAGACTCAGGACCGGTAAAATAAAAAACCTGTATCCGATGAAACTTGCCCCCCGAATTTATCCGTGGGGTCAATTCTTTAATCTAAAATCTAAAATCTAAAATCTAAAATCGATTGACCTACGCAGCGATCGGAAACAAGATAAATCCTACAATTAAAACTGTAGGGGCAATTTCAGAATTGCCCCTACCTTATTATATTAAGTTTGTTAAGGACCAGAATTTGATATAGCAATTGGCGATCGTCCTACGGCAAAGAAGCGTTTTTCAAATCTACATTTGCCATATTGGCATTCTTTAAATTAGCACCTGTCAAGTCCGAACCGTTCAAATTTGCACCGTTCAAATTTGCATTGGTCAAATTTGCATCCCGCAAGTTGACTCCCTGTACGTCTATTCCCGACAAACTTCCGCCTCTGAGGCTGACATTAGCTAAATTCGCTACAGACTGGCGAGCATTTTTCAGATTTGCACCCGCCAAATTGGCGCTTTCTAAATTAGCGCCGATTAAATTAGCGCTGGTGAGGTTGGTATTTTTCAAACTCGCAATCACTAAACCCGCCAAACTCAGATTAGCGCGGCTCAAATCAGCTCCCTCCAAATTAGCCCCGTGCATTTTAGCTGCAACTAAACTCGCACCTTGCAATTTAGCTTGTTTCAGATTTGCTTCGTTCAGTTTGGCTTCGTCCAAATTTGCACCGTTCAAATTTGCACCTCTGAGATTCGCACCGCTCAAATCTGCCCCGCTCAGATTCATACCAGCAAGCTGCGCTCCTGTCAAGTCACATTGGCTACATTTTTTAGTTTCTAATAATTGCTTGACGTGTGATACGTTTTCTGCGTTTACTCCCGATGCCGAGGCCAAGCCCATCGCAATCAGCAGCCCTGTTGTTGTTAAAATTCCAAGTTTCATATACCCACCCTCAGCAAAATCTCTCTTTAATAATATCCCACATTATTAAAGAGGTTAGGGTGATCAGTCTCTTTGAGAAACTGTGACAATCATCACCCTGTTGTGCACAAAATATGCAATAATTATTGAGTTTTAAACTCCCCAAAATTATTGTAAAGAATTATTGCTTTTTCAGGAACCAAAAAGGAAAAGATTGCGTCGGTTCTAGACGGACGCCGGTGATGCTGTTCTGAGCAAATGTATAGTCCTTATCCTGCCAAAGAGGGATGAAAGGTACATCTTTACCCAGTATGTCTTGAATTTCGGCAAATATGGCTTTGCGGGTTTCAGGGTTTGTTTCTTTGCGCTCCTTGTCGATCAGTTGATTTACCCGATCGCTATAATAAAACGAACCCTGACTTTGACTTGCACCCTTGGAGCAGCCCCCAGCCTCCGAACCTGTGGCACAATCTAAAAACGGCTGAATGTAATTGTCAGCGTCAAAAAAGTCGGCGGACCAATCCACTAAAACCGCTGGATAAATGCCCTTCTCTATGTTTTGAAACAAAGTCGGAGATTCAACGCTGTTAATTTCTACCTGCATTATCCCGTCCATTTTGAGTTTAGTTTGCGCCTCGATCGTACTTGCGACTAAAGCTCTTTTTCTTGAAGCCGAAGCATACCAAATTGGCAGAACAAAAGGATTTGTGGCCGAGTATCCCGCTTTCGTTAATAGTTCCTTGGCTTTTGCCGTGTTGGCGTCACCGTACAGTTCTTTGAAAACCGGTTTTTGAACGTCCAAGGTTGTGGGAATCAGACTGTAAAGCGGTTGTGCTTGTCCCTGCAGTACGCGCTCGTTAATCAAGGGGCGATCCATCACTGATGCGATCGCTTGTCTCACTTCTAACTTGTCCAGCGGTTTAGACTGCATATTCAGCGTCATGTAATTAACCGTACTGCTTTCTCCCGCGATTTCCTGCCATTTCCCTTTTTTTGCTCCCTCGTCCAAGCTGCGAACTTGGTCTGCATCCAGAGACAAATAAGCCACATCAACTGCACCAGTCTGAAAAGTATTAAACAAATTTGACGAACTAGAAAGCAGCAAAATGTCAATTCCTTGATTAACCGGCTTTTCCCCCCAATACTTGTCAAACACGTCAAACTTGAGAGAATCGCTGCCGTACTTCGCCAGCTTGTAACGTCCAGTTCCCACAAAGGTATCGGGTTTAAATTTACCCTGCCCAATCTCGTAAGCTTTCGGAGAAACGGCACACATACCGGAAAATGTCAACAGGGAAGGAAAAGCAGCAAAAGGCTTTTTGAGTTGAAAAGTTAATTCGTATTCGCCCGTGGCTTTCACCGATTCCACTGCATCGCTCAACAACAAAGCCGGACTGCCACCATTTTGGATAAACCGCTGCAAGGAAAACTCCATTGCTGCGGCGTTAAACGGTGTGTCGTCGTGAAAAATAACTCCTTGACGCAAGGGGATTGTATATGTCAATCCGTCTTGGCTAACTTTTGGCATTGCTGTCGCTAAGTGGGGGATTAACTCAGTAGTTCCCGACTTGTAAGTGTAGAGAGTGTCGCCCAAATTTCGCAGCAATTGTCCTGATAAGGTTTCGTAACCGTCCGCAGGGTCCATCGTCCGCAATTTCAAGGTTGTGCCAATAGTAACGCGGTTATTAGCATTTTCGCCGGTCGCAGTGACCGATGGACGTGTTCTTTGTCCACAACTTGCAGTTAACAAGCAGCACAGAAAGAACAGAGCTATTGCTTTAATCACTGAAGGTTTTATACGTATTCTAGGCTGCTGCTTGTTAATTCCCATCGTCTTTTTTTGACACTCCAAATTATTGATTATATTATCAGGACTTACGCACTGTTAGACTAGAAACCGGATTTATTTGTAGATTCTCCTGTAATACAAATATCGCTGCCTAACCACAGCAACTTAAAAGCTGGGTGATGTTCGATCGGTTTGAGATCCTTGGACTCAATCTTTATAGCTTGCTGGGCGATGACTGTTATTGCTAAGAAGCGCGGCGATCGTCTTAATTAATTTATCCGGTTCGATCGGCTTTGCCAGATGTCGGTGAAATCCAGCTTGCAAAGCTTGCTGTTGATTAAACTCACCCGCATAGGCAGTCAGGGCGATCGCGGGAATCTGCCCACCCCGTTCTGGCGGCAGAGCTCGCACTTGCCGCAACAGCATATAGCCATCCATCCCCGGCATTCCAATGTCGCTCAACAGGACATCTGGCTGGAAATTAGTCAAGGCTGTGAGGGCTTCTTGAGGGACAGCAACAGTCAGTACCTCTGCACCTGCATCTTCTAGCAAAAAGGAAATCAACTCTCGCATATCCGGCTCATCATCTACCACCAGTATCCGCATCCCGGATAACGGTTCATCCGCAGTCGATCGTTCTGAAAGTCCTGGAAGAGACTTTTCTTGTCTTACCTTCCCTGAGAGGGGCAGTCTTACGGTAAAGGTAGCTCCTAGCCCTTCACCCTGGCTCTGGACCCCAACGGTGCCACCGTGCAGTTCGACTAGATGTCGCACGATCGCCAGCCCCAATCCCAAGCCACCAAACTTGCGGGTTGTAGCGCCATCTTTTTGCCGGAAGTAGTCAAACACGTAGGGTAAAAACTCCCGTGCGATGCCAATCCCTGTATCCGCCACCGTAATTTGAGCCTGATTGCCAACACGAGTCAAATTCACCTCAACGCGCCCCCCGGCTGAGGTGAATTTGACCGCATTGGAAACAAGATTCCACACAACTTGCTGCAAACGGCCCGAATCCCCCAAAATTTGTCCAATCTGAGGATCTAACACAGTCCGAATATCAATGGATTTGGCAACAGCAGCCAAATTGACAGTTTCGATCGCCGATTCCACAGTTAAAGCTAAATCGACTGGACGAATATTAAGACTGAGCTTGCCTTGGAGAATTTTCGAGACATCAAGCAAATCTTCAATCAGTTCACTTTGCAGCTTGGCATTCCGTTCGATCGTCGCTAACGCCTGTGCCGTTTTGGCCGCATCCAGCTTGCCAGTTTGCAGCAGCTTTGACCACCCCAGGATGGGATTGAGGGGCGATCGCAATTCATGGGATAGTACCGCTAAAAACTCATCCTTGATGCGATTTGCCTGTCTTAGCTGTTCCGCTTGCTGCTGGAGTGAATCGTTCAGGTTTGCCCGTTCCAGAGCGATCGCGATCTGGTCACAGGTCGATCCCAGCAGCTCGATTTCTGCCGGAGTGAAGTGCGTCCGAGTCCGACTGGCAAATGAGAGCGTTCCTAATAACCGCCCTTGAGCGATTAACGGTTGACCCACGTAAGCCGTGATGCCAAGTTCATAGACGGCTTTACCATTCGGATGAGTCGAGAGTTCGGCTTGATTCAAGACAAGTTGCTGCTGCGTTTGGGCAACCAGTCCACAGAGATATTGCCCTAATTCGATCCATGCGATCGCCTGCGCCCTTTCTTCAGAGATGCCATCATAGTTTCTCAAATGCAACATCGGGCGGTTGTCTTTTTCTTCCACCATGAAGTTGTAGTAAGAGTGCAGATCGAGTTGCACTGCAAGTTTGCCGAATAGCGTGTCCATCAAAGCCAGAGGCTGTTCTGTCTTCATGAGATCGCGGGTAGTTTCATACAGCAATTGCAGTCGCTCACTTGCTTGCCGTTGTGCGGTCTTGTCCTGCATGATTTTGACGAATCCCTGCGGAGAATCCGCTTCGTTAAGCAGGGGCATCATCAATCCACTGGCCCAAAACCGATTCCCATCTTTGCGGACGTGCCAGCGTTCGTCTTCGGCCCGTCCTTGCAGTAGAGCCGTTTGCCTCTCGTACTCGGCTTGTCCTTGTTCGTTATCTTCGGGCGTGAAGATCATCCGAACCGAGCAACCAATTGCTTCTGTCTCGGTATAGCCCAACAACCTTTCTGCCCCTGAGTTCCAACTGGCAATGATGCCGTTAAGGTCAAGGGTGAAGATGGCATAATCTTTGGCGCTTTCAATGATCAGACGGAGGCGGGATTCACTCTCGCGCAGGGCTTCCTCAGCTTGTTTGTGGTCTTCAATATCAACACAGGAGCCTATGTAGCCCAAGAACTGGTCTTCCAATCCGTAGCGAGGAACAGCTTCATCCATAACCCAACGGTATATGCCATCACAGCGTTTCAAGCGATATTCCATCTTGAACGGTTGACGGGCATCAAAGGCAGTCACATAGGTGTCTAAACACCGCTCAAAGTCGTCGGGGTGGACTCCTTCTGCCCAACCATTGCCCCTTTCTTGCTCGATCGTCCGTCCCGTAAAGTTTAGCCACGGGAGGTTGAAGTAATAACAGAGTTTATCGGTACCCGACATCCAAATCAGCACAGGGGCGGCATCTGCCATCAGCCGGAACCGTGCCTCACTCTCCCGTAGTGTGGCTTCGGCTTGTTTGCGATCGGTGATATCGTTTACCAGTGCTACAAACCCTTCAACTTTTCCCTGGCTATTGAAGCGGGGAACATAGGTTGCATTGACATAACGGGTTACACCATTTTTGTAGGGAATTTGGGTTTCAAAGGTCACTTCCTCTCCTGCCAAGACTTGCTCAACATAAGGACGAATCCCTTGATAGCCAGTTTCGCCTAAAACCTCTTGAAGGTGCTTGCCATAGATTTGCGCTGCCGGATGTCCAAACCATTCTTCATATGCTCGATTGTTGAAGCGATAGCGCTGGTCTGAGTCTACAAACGAAATCAAGGCAGGCACGGCATTGGTGACTAAACGAAGTTCTGCTTCTCGTTGTTGCAATACCTCCTCGGCCTGTTTTCGATCGGTGACATTTCGGAAATAAATCGTAATCCCGTTCGCGGCAGGGTAGGTGCGAACGTCATACCACCGATCGTGATCCGGATAAAACGCCGTCACTGAAAAAGCCACGCGCTCCTTTGCCACGCGCCGATGAACCCGCTCAAACTCGCTGCCATTGAGTCCTGGGAATTCTTCCCACAAATTCTTCCCAATCAGAGCGCCCGGAGTGCGGTCTAGAAGAATTTCCGCTGACCGATTCACGTAAGTGAAACGCCAATTCTCATCGAGGGAAAAGAATCCATCATCAATGCTCTCCAGAATGTTGCGACTCTGTTCTTCGCTTTGACGCAACGCTTCTTCGGCTTGTTTGCGATCGCTGATGTCGATTAATACGCCCCGCGTTGAAATTATGATGCCCTCAGCGTTATAGGCGCAATCGCCCTTTGCCAAAATCCAACGAACGGTGCCATCTGGCCAAAGCGTCCGATATTCTATTTCAGTATGCGGTTGATTCGCTTTTAGCTCCGTGAGTACGGTGTGAACGAATGGGCGATCGTCGTGATGCACCGCTTCTAAAAATACCTGCACTGACATTGCCTGATCCAGGGGTAAACCAAACATCGCTTTGGCTATCTCCGTAAAACTCAGGGTATCAGTTTCTATATCCCAATACCACAAACCCAAATTGCCGCCTTCGGAAGCCAGTCGGAACTGTTCTTCGCTCTCACGCAACGCCTGGAACGATCGATCGCGCTCGAAGGCGATGCTGGCAACTTGGGTGCCGAACTCGGCGAGTTTATGTTCCCAATCCGTCGGCCTCCGCGTCTCGCTAAAGCAAAGCATCAGCGACCCCAGAGCTAGATTGTCCTGCCCGATCACGGGCTGAGAATGACAGGCTAGAATGCCATGAGCCACGCATAAATTTCGCCATGCTTGCGACCAGCGGTCGTCGTTGGCAATGTCGGCGCAGGTCACGGGCTGACCGCTATACACTGCTTCGCCACAGGTTCCAATGCACAAATCGTTAATCGGAGCATCTTGGAGTCCTTCACCAAAAGACGCTGGAAAGTCTGGAGTAATGGATCTGTTAAAAGTTAACCGCTGAGCATCCGCTAGCAGGAAGCCCGCGCGGGTACCCGGATTCAGCCTGGATACTGAGTTACACACGGCTGCCAGACAGTCGTCTAGGGGCTGTCCGAATGCGATCGACTCCAGCAGTCGTTTCTGCTCGATTAGGAGGAGTTCGGCCTGTTTGCGATCGGTAATGTCAGCAAGCAAAACGGTCAGTCCCCTGGGCGAAGGGTAAATTCGATAGTCATGCCAACCCTTCCCAGGTGAGTAGAGATAATCAAACTGGAGCGGCGTTTGTTCCCCCATTGCCCGATGAAACTGCACATAAGCATCGGTGTCAACTGCAGCCGGAAATAACTCCCAAACGTTCTGACCCAGAATCGCTGACCGAGGCATTCCAACCATTTCACAGTAGCGATCGTTGGCATAGGTGTAGCGCCAATCGCGATCGAGGATGTAAAACCCATCGTTGATGCTAGAAAGTACCGTTTCTAGCTGTTCTTTTGCCTCCGTCGCCGCAGTTTGTGCTACTTGGCCGCGAACCAGGGCTTTTTGTTCTAGCGACCTTGACTCCTGTAAAGTTTGCAAGGCTGCTTTCGCGTTTTTTATAGCAGTGCGCCACGATAGATTGAGTGAAGCGCTCAATCCTGCGGCGAGCGAAAACATACCCAGCCGAACAATTGTCTCTACATTAGTGATCTTTAAGGAATAGAACGGCTCAATAAAAAAATAGTTGATTGCCAGTGTCGATAAAATTGTTGCCAGAAACCCAGCCCTGAAACTGCCATACCAGGCACTCACCATCACCGCGATCAAAAACAGCGGCGTCGTGGTTGGGTAGAGCCACGGTAAAAGCAATCGGGTTAGCGCCAGTGCCAGAGCCACGGAGAGGGTCGCCACACCATAGGGAAGTAGTCGAATATCTCTGAAAATGCTGTTGATTCCCTGTAAACTCACCCTTTGTACTCCTTATCCGAAAAATATCTTGCTCGCAGCGCCTTACTGCATTCGCGAAGCGTTGCATCTGGCAAATTACCTAACTCATCCAGCAATATCTAAATTTGCTTGAGTGCCAAGCCCGAAGGCGTAGCGTGTCCATTTTCCGAACGATTAATCGGGGGAAAGGTCGTCCCTAATTCATCCGCCAACTTTTTCTGAGACAGGTTCAGCGCTGGCCGCCGTTCTCGCCCCAAATTACCGATCGCTGGTTTTTGAGCCCTAAGCCGTTCTATTTTGAGAGCTCTCAGAAGTAACAGGTATAAAGCTGTTTATATTTTACACCTTTGACAGATTCCAGAGGTCAGTCATCACTCTCAAGATATATTGTAGTTGTAGTGCCTTGAAAATATAAACGCTTCACCTTAAAAACCAGTGTCGTACCAGGGACGATTCGGATTTTCTTGAAAGTCTCTGGTTTGTGCCTAAAAGCTTGATTTTTGATGATGTTGTGGCTGATTTTAAACACGGGACAGGCTTCTGTTTTCTTCATCTCAAAAAGCTCTCCGGGCTTAGATGACTTTGTGACGTAGTTCATAAATGTAGGGTTTGGTCATCAGGAGATTGAACACTATCAAGACGAGGGACTATCTCTAGTATCTGTCCTAGCAGCCTGGGCGATTGTTATATGATTCGGATGGAACGGAGATGTTGCACCACGATCTATCGGCCTTTTACGGGCTGGCTAAAAGAAGCCAACCCCTACTCCCCACAAGAAAATTTACTCTTTGTGGAACAGGTAGTCGGGCGTGTTAAGCAATAATGATGCAAGATGTCAGATGTAACCGGATTTGAGATGAGTCATGAGTCAGGAATCAGCCCAAAAACGGATACTTGCTTTGCGACAGAAGTGGTCAGCCCCCAACATTTTAGAGCCTAGTTCAAGCTGCCAGATTTATCTGTGGAGGCAGTCTAAAATCTAAAATAGACTAAACTTGCTTTAAATTCCTTTGAGGAGCGATCGCCAATCCCGACAGCGTTTCAGGTAAATGCGAGCTACATGATCGCTGGGGTTTGTTCGCAAACATTCCTCAAACAATTTTCCAGCTTCTCGGAACTCCTTGCGCTCGCACAGTAACATAGCTTCATTATATACAGACAAATTTGCTAGCTTTGCCGACAGAATTTCCGGCGGATCTGCATCAAATACCTCATAGACTACGACATATTGAGATTTTCCTTTTACCTGTACTTTATCCACAATCCTAATAGCATAATCCCTGGGATTTCGCAACCGTTCCAAAGTCTGCTGAGAAATTAACAGAGGTACGCCGTAATCTTTGGTCAATCCTTCAATGCGAGATGCTAAATTAACAGCATCGCTAATCACAGTGCTGTCCATTCGGCTTTTACCCCCGACTGTCCCCAGCATCAAAGAACCCGAATTGATGCCAATGCCAATGTGAATCGGGACGTAGCCGACACCTTGACGGTATTCGTTGTAATTTCTGAGGATATTTAGCATTGCAATACCCGCTTTCACTGCATCATCTGCAAAGTCACTAAACAAAGCCATAATTGCATCACCGATGTATTTGTCAATAAACCCGTTATTGCTAGTAATGGCAGGCTCCATCCGCGAAAGGTAAGCATTGATAAATTTAAAATTTTCTTGGGGAGTCATAGTTTCTGAAAGCGTCGTGAAGTCGCGAATATCGGAAAATAGCACCGACATTTCCTGCTGCACTTGGTCGCCTAAATGGACATCTATAATACTTTCATATCCCAACAAATTTAGAAATTGGTGCGGCACAAATCTACCGTAGGCATCAGTTAACTCTGATTCGGCATCCAGGGATTTTTCCAAGTTTTGATTAAGGTCAAATAGTTTTTTAATAAATAAATGGCGATCGACTTCAGCTTCTTTGCGTTCCGTGACATCTTGAAAAACTGCGATCGCAAAAGCAACTTTGCCACCCTCGTCAAAAATTGGCGTTCCCCAAATCTCCAGGGGAATTTTCTTGTCAGCTTGATGAATTTCCAGATCGTCAGCAGTGGCGTTTTCGCCCCTCAAAGCTCGGACGATCGGCAAATTCTCGAAAGGGTAAATAGTCTTAGTTCCCGCAATATAAATTTGATAATTTTCTGACAAATCCTCAACTGCATTTAAGGGCAAAACTCCTTGACCGAGTAACTGCTGTCCGGCGTGATTTACGTAGTAAGGTCTGCCTTGAGAATCCAGCACGAGCACACCTATGGGAATCGCTTCGAGAAATTGAGCCAGCTTGATTTCGCCTTCGCGCACTGCCTCGAATGCGCGAGATCGCAACTCATTTTCAACCGAATCAGAATGTTCAGCAGTAGTTTCCAGCAAGATTTCCAGATCCGCTTTTTCCTCCTTCAAGTCTTCCACTTGCTGGCGCAATCTTTCTATCTCTAAAAGTAGCTGTTCTCTAGATGGTTGTTCTTCCAGCATAACTCGAGAATTGGCGCCTCGACTAACAAAAAATTGCTCAACAGCTCGCACCTAAAAGTAATCGTGTTTCTATAGAAATTCTAACTGCAAACCCGGCATCAGGCGCTGGAAATTCCTCAAAGATTTGCCGTGCCAACTTATGCTTTGAGAGCCTTGTACCGCCATTTGCACCCTGGCTGTGTTGCGGATCTCGATAATAAACTTCGATAGCACATTGATGCCAGAACTGTTCAAAAATTCTAACTGCTGCAAATTAAGGGTAATTTTCGTCGGTTCCATGTCGGCAACCTTCGTTAGGAAATGCGCTATCGGCGCGTACTCCGCAGGCCCGCTCAGCCTTAGAGATCCAATAAAACTCACGGTTGCCGTTGCTGGATCGTAACAGATCTGGTAATCTTGTGTATTAATTTCCATAGCCACAAAAAAAAGTCCCTTAGATATTATCGATCGCCAGCGTTGCTTATACTGTTAATTGCACCATAGTTGTTACCGCAATTACTTCCGGGTCTTTTTGCACGGTCTGGAATTTCCAGCCAAGTTTGGCGGTATAATCGGTGAGCATGGTCAACAAACCCAATCCAGAATTGGTAGAGCTTTCGTCAGCAGCATTTTTTTCCAACCGCTGAATGTAAAGTTCGCTTGGCTCCGAGGTCAGCAACTGGTGAATGTAAGCCTGAAACTTGTCCACCGCTTGGGGAGAGATGCTGTTAGCAACCGAGAAAATCACTCCGTCGCTCTCTAATTGCAGTTTAATAGCGATCGGGTACTCCGAGGTTTCATCATTAAACTTCATGGCATTTTCCAATAACTCGTTGGCAATGTAGCTAACAGCGCTTTTTATTTCAGCTTGTCTTTCAATTGTCGAGGGTTCATCTTGGTTGCCCGGAAAAAAAGTCGTCAGGTAGTCAGCCAGAAAATCCGCCGACAAACCGTTGTTCCGCCACCGCTGCTTGAGAGGAACCGAACTCGGAGAAAATCCAACTATTAAGTATTCTTGGCTAGCGAACTGCTCGATGAAATCGCCGAAGATTTGAGTCATATCGATGTGAGAGCTAAAGTTTGAGATGAGGGGGATCACTGAATATATTTTAAACTTTAGAAGCGATATCCAAGTATTTATTTTTGTTTGAGTACCAGCAATGTGATGTCATCAAAAACTTTTTGTTCGCCGATGTGCGATCGTACGTCCTTAATTACAGCGTGCCTGATTTCGGCAGCCGAACGCTGCGAGTTAATCTCTATTACCTTAATTAACCGCTCTAAACCATAAAGCAGTTTATCCATATTTTTAGCTTCCGTAATCCCGTCAGTGTACAGCACTACCACATCTCCTGAATACAACTGCACAATTGTTTCAGCAACAAATTCAGCAATATCTGCATCCAGTCCGATCGGGAAACCCAAATCGATCGTATCAAACCTCTCTACACAACCGTTAGACCGCACTACAATCATTTCTTCGTGCTGGCCGCTCAACTTCAGCATTCCCTGCTGATAGTCTAGCAAGGCAAGGGTAGCGTTTCTGTCGCATTTCATCCGCTGGATGTTATCGTAAATTACACTGTTAATAGCGCTTAAAAATTTAACCGGATCTGATTCATTGTAGGCGAGCAAAGTTCGCACTGCCGTTTGAACCATAATCATTAAAACGCCGCTCTCCAATCCGTGTCCCGTCACGTCGCCAATGCCAATTTTCACTCTACCTTTGTGCTGGAGTACGTCGTAATAGTCGCCGCCTACTTCATCGGCAGCTTCCATAAATCCCGCAATATCTAAGCCGATAACTTCCTTGAGTTCTCGGTCTTTCGGCAGCAGCATCTGCTGAATCTTGCGAGTAACGTCTAGTTCTGCGCTCATTCGGATATTTTCAGCTTTTAAGCGATCGTTGAGAACAGTAATTTCTTGATTAGCACCAACTAAGGCATCGGCAATTTTGTTAAACGCAGTCACAACTTGCCCCAGTTCATCTCTGTTATCCAAAATAATTTTGTGATCGAGATTGCCGCTTGCCATCTTTTTTGAGGCTTCGTCTAGGACAAATACAGTTTGCATAACGGTTCGGTAAAAAGATACAAATAAATAAACAACAATTGCTAATGTTATTAACACAAAACCAGAAATAGTCGTTTTTTTTGTAACAAAATTATCTATACGTTTGTGCAGCAATAAGTCTAATTCCTTAACAGTTTCATCCCATAGTTCAAAACTCGAATCCAGAACTCTATCGCTTCCATCAAGATAGGCATAATATTCCACTACGACTGTGGGATTAATCAGTTTATCTAGTTGCGCCGTTAGGAGATCTACTACCGAGTTAAATTTTGTCAGTTTATCGCTTAATTTCGATCGAAGATTGCCGTGACGATTATTGCTAAATCCTACCTCCATATTAATTGCTAAATCCTGATTAAGTTCTCTCAATTTGCCAGCCAAAGTAATCAGCTTTGCTCTTTTTTCAGGTTGGGCATGGGAAAGCAAGCTGTTTTTTTGAGAAATTAGTCTAATCTGTGACAAGATTTTTTGCATTTCTGGAATTTTCAGCAAAGTAGCATCCATCAAATAATAGGTATCTAAATCCGGGTCTAATATGAGATTGGAAGTGTCCCCGACGTGAGCGCTCAATCTATTAATATCGTCTGTTAAATTTTGATATACAAAATCGTAAGTTTCTCTACTCCAATGGCTGCGACGAAGTTTAAAGTTTTGCCAATTGTGATAGATTTTATTAAAATAGCCGCTAGAAACTAATTTTTTCCCTAACTGGCGATCTGTATATACCAGGGATTGAAAGTTCGCATCTATTTTAGCTTCTAAATCTGCTCTCGTATCTGGGAGGCTTAAATTTGTATTTAAAGGCTGATAATTTAACAATTGAAGTTTCGGTATGTATTGCCTCAACTGGCGGAGCGGGCGCAGGTATTCATTACCGTAGATTTCTTCTTGGGCAAAATCAACCCTGCTATTAATTTCGGAAATCAGCAGGTACATGACTAAGGTTAACGGTATTGCAAATAGAAAACCGATTAGGGTAAATTTTTGAGGATAGCTCAACCGATTCATTAAATGGATTCCCAGGGATTTTCTACTCATAATCGATAGATTTCAAAAATATTGAACTAAAAAACTAACGTTTGCTACTAAAGTATTTTCCGGGACTATCGCTCTATAAAACAATAATGCTAATACAATTAATCAGATAGCTGATTTAATTTCTCATGCGTTTTCGTCCTGTTGCAACAAGTTTTGTGGCATCCCTTTCACCTCGTCGGCTCAGCTCGCCTACCACAGTCTAAAACACCTTTAGCAGTTTTGGAACGATGAAAAGTCATTCGTACTGAGATTGTGGGCCACAATTAGATGACTTTAAGAATATTTACTTAAGCATAAATTTTTCTTAATACCGCGAGACAAAAAGTAAAAATTAAGTGATAACTGGGTAGTGCAAGTTTCCTGAAACACAACTGCCGGCAGCGAGTAGGAAATACTTGCGCCACACCAGCAGTCAAGTTAGTTCTGCACAAAGGAACCAGTAGCACCAGCAATAGTGTCTAAATAAGTATCTGCAGTTGAGTGTTCAGGAGCGATCGCGCATTGTGTAAAGTGAGGCAGAGGGCGTATGATGAAAAGAATCTCCAAAAATAAATTTCAAAAGAATAAAAACCGAGAGCAAAAGCAGCCCAATCCTGTAATCTTGGCTTTAGTGCTGACAGGAATTCTGGTATGGGAAATGTATCCGGCGCTAAGACACACCGCTGCTGCTAACGCGGGCGCTCTCAAAGATTCCCTTGCCCAGTTGGAAAAGCAACAGCAGCAAACCGCGCAGCAATTTTCCTCAGCCGCGGTGCCCCAAAACATCAGCTATTCGGTATTGGCACTCAATACTCTAATTTCCGAACCGGGCAATTTGGCCGAGGCTACGCGCCAAAATCCCCCGAACAAATTGCCCGAAACCGTGGCAGCAGCAGTTCGCCAAGAGTTGTCGGACTCCACTGGCATTGCTGCTGACAAGTTGAAAGTAACTGAATCGAGCAGACAAAGTTGGCCCAATACTTGTTTAGGGCTAGCGACAGCGGATGAAATTTGCGGTCAAATGATTGTCGAAGGTTGGCGGGTTGTGGTTTCTGATGGTAGGCAAACTTGGGTTTACCGTACTAATGCTAGGGGAAATATCTTGCGTTTGGAAAAAAGTTAGGTAGGTAAATGTACCCCTGTGAAATGAAATATAAGTTTCCTTTTGGAACAGGCAAGATGCCTGTTCCACAAAGAGTGAATTTTCTTGTGGAAAGTTTCTGGTGGGGTGAGCTTCTGGGAACAGGCAAGATGCCTGTTCCACAAAGAGTGAGTTTTTTTGTGGGTAATTTCTGGTGAGATTCTGGGAACAGGCAAGATGCCTGTTCCACAAAGAGTGAGTTTTTTTGTGGGTGGTTTCTTGTGGGGTGGGCTTCTAGCCCGCCCCTTGCCTTAATTTGGGAGTTGGTGTCTTTCGATGATGCCGCCGCCCAGCAGCACATCTCCGTCATACCAAACGGCCGCTTGTCCGGGGGTAATGCTCAACTGCGGTTCGTCAAAAATCAACTTAACTCTTGTACCGCCGGCTTTTTCCTCTGCTTGGGATGGTTCCACAGGAATAATTGTAGCGGGGACGGGGTGCGATCGATATCGAATCTGTACCTGAGCCCGAATCGGAGCCGTCGGCGCAGCCACAGAAACCCAATTCACTTTCTGGACAGTACACTCAGATTCTACTGCCAACTGTCGATCGCCCACAATTACCCGATTGCCAGCAGCATCAAGTTCAATCACGTACAGCGGTTCCGGTGCAGCAATTCCGAGTCCCTTGCGCTGGCCGATGGTGTAGTGGTGCACGCCGTCATGCTGTCCGAGCACCCGCCCTGACTTGTCCACAATGTCACCCTTTTGCGGCGCAATGTACTTATCCAGAAAAGCCCGCATCGAACCGTTACTTTCCACCAAGCACAAATCCTGACTTTCCGGCTTATCAGCAGTTTTCAAGCCAAATTCCGCCGCAATTCTGCGAGTTTCTGTCTTGGTAATTTCCCCCAAAGGAAATTCCGTACCCGCCAACAAATCCTGTGTTAAATCATACAAGAAATAAGACTGATCTTTCCCAGGGTCGATCGCCCGCAGCAACTGATAGCGACCCGTAGCAGCATCGTAAGTAATCCGAGCGTAATGGCCTGTAGCGATTTTTTCAATTCCGAGTTCTTCGCGAGCATACTTAAGCATTGGCCCGAACTTCACAGTTTTATTGCACTGCGAACAAGGCAAAGGCGTAACTCCTGCACTGTAACCCTCCACCAAATAATCGACAATACTTGCCTGAAAAACATCGCGGCTGTCAACAATGTGGTGGGGAACGCCCAAATCTTCGCAAATTTTAGCTGCATCGACCATTCCCTCAGAGCAGCACTGACCTTTGCCCTTCATCAACCACAGCGTTAAACCCACCACTTCATATCCCTGATGGTGTAAAATTGCGGCTGCTGCGGAACTATCGACCCCGCCGGAGAGGCCTACAACAATCTTGTTCATGATTCTGAGAGAAATTGCTATTTTACTGTGAGTTAGTTCGATCGAGCTAATTTATTATACCACAAGCATACTACAACTTGCCACTGCTGCTGTTAGCTGAAATTTTAGCACTAATATGACTATTCAAAAATTTGTTGTCACCGCCGACCAAATGCGGCAAATAGAAACCAGAATCTTTGCTGCTGGAATGCCCGTCGCAGCTTTAATGGAAAAAGTCGCGGGACTGATTGCTAGACGCATTCAGGAGCTTTTGAAAGCGGAAGGAAGTTCGGCAACGGGCAGTGTACGGGATTTAACGGATAGAAGGAAAAGGGAAGGAGGGAAAAATCTTGTTAATTCTCAATTGCCAATTATAGGCGTATTGGTTGGGCCCGGACACAACGGTGGCGATGCTTTGGTTGTTGCCCGCGAATTGCACTTTCAAGGGTTCCAAGTAGTTATTTACTGCCCGTTTTCTAAACTCAAAGAACTCACGAAAAATCATGCTGATTATGCGCGTTGTTTAAATATTCGATTTGTTGACAAAATTGAACCGCTGAAAAACTGCGATTGGCTTGTAGATGGTTTATTTGGATTTGGATTAGAACGAGAAATTAATAACGCCACTGCGGCAGCTATTGACGAAATAAATAATTTAAGTATACCCATTTTAAGTATAGACATTCCATCGGGAATTCATACAGATACCGGAGAAGTTTTGGGGACGGCTATTCGGGCCAAACATACATTATGTTTGGGTTTGTGGAAAATGGCATTTCTGCAAGACAGAGCGTTAGAATATATCGGCAGTTCAGAATTAATTGATTTTGATATTCCGGCAGCAGATATTGCAGCAATATTGGGCGAAACGCCAGCAATACAACGCATTACAACAGCCTGGGCAACTCAGCATTTGCCGTTACCCCGATCGCCAATTTCGCACAAATACACCAACGGTCACTTACTAATTATTGCAGGTTCCCGCCGCTACACCGGAGCAGCAATTTTGGCAGCATTGGGAGCAAGAGCAAGCGGCATCGGAATGCTGTCAATTGCTGTTCCTGAGTCGATTAAACCGATGTTGAGCAGTCAGTTGCCAGAGGCATTAGTTATAGGGTGTCCCGAAACTCAAAGCGGTGCAATTAGCGAGTTGCCAGTAGCAATTGATTTGAGTTCTTATGATGCGATCGCCGCAGGGCCAGGTCTGACATTGGAAGCGGCAATAGCTGTAGAATCTGTACTGGAGAGCGATCGACCTCTCGTGTTAGATGCTGACGGTTTAAATATCCTCGCTCAACTCGGGACAGTCCCGATTTTGTCCGAACGCCCAGCACTGACAATTATCACGCCTCACCCGGGCGAATTCAAGCGTTTATTTCCCGAATTAGCCGACGAAACCGGCGACGATCGAATTGCCGCAACTCAAGCAGCAGCTCAGCTTTGCGGTGCAACGGTATTGCTCAAAGGAGCCAGAGTTTGCATAAGTTGGAAGGAGGAGGGCGATTCCCTAGGGGATAGCTACGCTTCACGTACCATCACCTACCTCAATCCCGAAAGCACCCCAGCCCTCGCCAGAGGCGGCAGCGGCGACGTTCTTACAGGCTTGTTAGGGGGACTATTAGCAAGTGCGATCGCCCGCAAATCCCCCCCCCAATCAGTTGCAGCAACAGCAGCTTGGTGGCACGCTCAAGCCGGAATCATGGCTGCCCAAGAACGGACGGAATTAGGAGTAGATGCCTTTACTTTGACACAGTATTTAATTCCCACATTGCGAGAATTTGCTGAGTAAACAATCAACATGAGTTGGTAGGGCGCGTACCCCGCATCTTTGTATTTGGTAGGGCACGGCGCACCTTTGCATTTTGTAGGGTGTGCACCGCGCACCTAGCCCGCGTCTTGGTGACTGCCTCGCTTGCGCTAAAAGTCTCGCGGTTGAGACATGGCGGTGACGCCGATCCTATTGAGGAGGGTGTTTATTCTTCTTGGCAGCGCGAGGTTGTTTGAGGAATCTTTTTAAACGTACCCTATGAGCCAATTCTAATCAAACAGCCGCTACTTCTTGCTGACAGAAAGAAGCAAAAACCCCCCATTTTTTCCGAGGAATCGCAATCATCATTCCTCGATAGGTGTTTTGGATTTCATCAACAATGTAATAGTCAGAAAGACAGGCTTCGATTTTACCAACTCCATGCACACTCGTGGTGCACTGCACGAACAGTTGCCAAAATATTGTAAGTAACCAATGCTAAACAAAAAGAGAATAATGCAGGTTTAGGATACCCCAAAGTTTGAAATTCACCCTCGTAATTCTCGGTCACTCTCTGAAAAACATTTTCGACGCTACGGTGCTGGCGATCGAGTTGTGCAACAACTGCTGCGGATGCTTCTGATGAGGGGAGGCTTGTCAAAATCGTTATCTCTTTTTCTTCCTTACGAGTTGGTTTAAAAAGGTATAGAACAATCGTCAGTATGAAATCAATGAAAACAAAGTTATTCATCATATTAAAGCCAGCCTGTTCCCGAACTGGGTTGTTACAGACCAAGAACGCTTCTTTGAATTCAAAGACGATCGGCTAACATTTAGTACACCTCTTATACCGATAGGTGGTGAGGAGCAGATAGCCTATCTGATTTGGAAGCGGGCTCCGGCTAGCGCACCCGAGGGATAGAAACCTTGCTACGATCCAGTCATCCGTCGCACTTTCCACAGAGGGGGTATGGCGGGCTTTACGCGTGTCGTAAGCGATCGCATGGTCTTTCTACATCCTCTAAACATACCTATTTTTGTTTGAGCACCACCAAAGTAATATCATCAAAAACTTTCTGAGAGCCGATATGCTGCCGCACATCCTCAATCACCGCTTGTCTAATTTCTTCTGCTGAGAGGGAAGAGTTGCGGCTGCCCACTTCACATAACCGCTCAATCCCGTATTGCTTGCGATTGATGTCTTTTGCTTCCGTAATTCCATCGGTGTATAACATTACCACATCATCTGGGTTTAACTGCACTTGTTCAAGAGCAATGAAGTCGGAAATCTCTTCATCTAAGCCAATCGGAAAGCCAAGATTCATCGTATCTATCCGTTCAACTTTACCCCCAGCACGCACCACAATGACCTCCTCATGTTGACCGCTTAAACTCAGCGTGCCGCGATCGTAATCGAGTAGGCAAAGCGTCAGGTTCTTATCGGGGTTGATACGTTGGACGTTGCTATAAATTGTTCGATTGAGAATATCTAAAAATTGCACCGGATCGGTCTGATTACTTTCTTGGAGGGTTCGGACAGCGCTTTGGGTCATTAGCATTACTACCCCACTTTCCAAACCATGTCCGGTGACATCACCGATACTAATTTTGACTCGACCATTTTGTGAAAACACGTCGTAGTAATCGCCGCCGACTTCATCTGCCGGTTCCATAAATCCAGAGATTTCTAACCCTTCAATTAAATCTAGTTCCTCTTGTTTAGGTAAAATCATCTGTTGGAGTTTGCGCGTTACCTCTAACTCAGCACTAAGGCGTAGATTTTCGGCTTTGAGACGTTCGTTGAGAGCGGTAATTTCCTGATTAGCTTGAGCGAGTTGCGCTGTACGTTCTTTTACTTTGTCTTCTAGGGTTTGATAGAGCCGAGAATTTTCAATGGAGATAGCCGCTTGAGCGGATAAGATGTTTAAGACTTCTAATCTGTCCGGAGTAAATGCCCTCGTGGTCAGATTGTTTTCCAAGTAAAGGATACCAAGGAATTGACCTTGGTTAATAATTGGGGTACACAATACCGATTTAGGTTGGGTACCTATGATGTAGGGATCGGCAGAAAACGTATTTTCAACACTGGCATTGTCGAGTACCAAAGTTTCAGATGTGTGGCAGACATAGTTGATCAGAGTTACAGGAATCTCTTGGCTTTGTTCAACAGGAATTGATTGCAGTACTGTTGCTTCTGTTGTGCCGCTGACTCCCGTTGCTTCAATCATCAATTTACCTGCCTCGGACAAGATTAGACAGCCTTTTTCAGCTCCAGCATTCTCAATAGCAACTTGCATCAAACTGGAGAGTAACTTATCCAGTTCAACTTCCCCGGAGAGCGCTTGAGAGGCTTTAATTACTGTTGCAAAGTCCAGAAACTCTGATACCTTACCCGTACTGGTAGAAGAGATGGTTCCCCCGATTGTCTGGAGAATTGTTTCTCCTGTGGCTGCATTGATTCTTTGGGTAAGAATGGGGGCGAGTAGTTCGGGATAGCGTTGTTCTAAATCTTCAACTTTAGCCCTGGCTCCCCAGCGAGCATAGGCATAGTAGGCATTAGTTAAATAAGCTTGGGCAATTGTTTGTTTGCCCCAACCGAGATATAATTTAGCGGCGAGTTCGTTGGCGAGGGCTTCTTCGTTGACGTACTCATTTTCTTTTGCTCCGGCTATGGCTTTGTCGTAATAATCCATTGCCTCCATATATTGACCCAAAACCCGATAGCGCTCTGCCTCCACTAGATAAAATTTATGCAGGTGATTCATCGGGGCATTATGCGCCCACTTTTGCATCTTTTCCTGATTAGCTCGTACTTTGGCGAGAATACCCTCTTGCTCAGGTGCGGCTGCATCAGCATATACTGCCAGCCGAGCCAGAGAATCGTAGAAATGGAACACAGGCACAACTAGGAATGCTGTTACACCGTCTAAATATTGTTGGGCTTGAGTAGCATTTTCTAATGCTTGAGGATACTCTCCAAACAAATAACAGAGGATTAGTTTGTTTACATAAAAGTAGTGGAGTCCAGTTCTGTCATTGGCTGCCCTAAGAAGGGATAACAATTTCTCCTCATTGTATATCTCATCCGGTAAAGAACACTGATTATTAGAGAGTTTCAGTAAAGTAAGGACTGCCTGGTGAAATACTCGATTCCAACTTAAGGCGTTTCTTTGCTTGAGTTGCGTAAGAGCATTACTGGTTTTCGCCATCTCTCGTTCAAGTCCTGTTAGTTCCTGACCGATGAAATATGAATGTTGACATTTTTGCATGGCAGCATAGCCGCCATATTGTAGATCTCCGTTTTCCAGTCCATTTTGATACCCTTTCAGTAAAAATGGTAGAGTTTCCCTGGCATGGACTTTCCCATGCACTGTACACGAGCCAGCTATGAAGAGTATTGAAGTTTGGAGTTCTAAGGCATTTAATTTTTCCACTAAACTCAAAGATAATTGACCAAATTGATAAGCAGACTCATTGTCTAGAACTACTCCGTTTAAAATTACCCCGTAACAAACATAAGCATAGGTAGAAAAGATTGAATTGCCATATTTGATAGAAAGATTAACCTGTGACAATACAATTAACGGGAATAGTGCTGGCGCAGCTTGATAGGTAGGAGAACCCATAGTTGCTAAGATACCCATGGTTGCTAACTTATCTGGCTCTTTCATCAAAGGCAAATTAAGCAAATCATCCATTCTCTTCCCGTTTAAAGAAGCCATTGTTTCTGAGAGTGCTTGTTGAATGTCCAAAGGTGTAGGCGACTCTGGTAAGCTAACTCCCATTATTTCCAGCACTTGTAGCCCAATTTTTACCGCTTCGAGTTGTTGCGATTGGGCCATCCTGCTTTGAATTTTTACCTCATAAACTTTCACTTTGTCCAAGATTGTTTTTGCTTGTTGCAGTACAATTTCTACTAATTTTTCCATCCAATCGAAATCGCCGTTCAGGTAGGCTATTTCTGTAGCTGAGTCATAGAGAGCCAATGTTAGCTCGTACTGATTTTGCCAGCTATCTGCAGCTAGAAGCTCTAGACCTACACTTAAATACTTTTTGGCAGCAGCGTAAGCCGTTGAAGACTTAGCTTTACGTCCAGCGATTAAATTCAACTGGGCTAATTCATTTCGTTCTGTCAGATGGGTAATTAACTCCACCGCCATATTCAACTGATTGACAATATCAAAAATTTTTTCGGCGCGCTCCTCTAGACGAGTATTAGTCAAAAGTAGTTGCCCAATTTTCAGGTGGGTTGACTGTTTTTGGTCTTCGGGAATCAGAAAATATGCCGCTTGCTGTACTCGGTCATGCAAAAATTTGTAGGGGACTGTCAGTTGTTCGTTGTCAGTTGTCAGTTTTTCTTCGTTACTAACCCCTGAACTCTGACCCCTAAATTCGGCTCCCTCCTGAAAGAACTTGTAACTTTCAGTAATCGGAATAACGACGCCTTCTTGCAACGCTCTCCACAGGTCAGGCGCTGTCTCTGCTTGAGATTTCTCATGTACAATAGCCAGAGTTGCTAAGTCAAAAGAGTTGCCAATACAAGCAGCAAGTTTCAACACATTTTGGGTATTATTTGGCAATTTTTGTAATTGAATTGCCATAAACTCAACTACATCATCGCTGACAGCCAGCGCCCTCACTTGAGCAATGTCGCACTGCCAATAGCCGCCACTAAAATCAAAGGAGATTAGAGCCTCTTGATGCAAAGATTTGAGGAATTGAGTCGCAAAAAATGGGTTGCCTTTGGTTTTGGCAAACACCAGTTCTGTCAAAGGAATTGCTAATTGGGGGGGACAACTCAGGGTATCGGCAATCAGGCGGTTTAAAGCAGGCTGGTCTAGGGGTGCTAGAATAATTTGGTTGACTGTGGCATAAACTGTCCGAATCTCATCCAACGTCAACATCAAGGGATGTGCTGGATTAACTTCGTTATCCCGATAGGCTCCTATTAACAACAAATAGCCTGTCTCCGTTTCACTCATCAGCAATTGCATCAACTTCAGAGAAGCGGAGTCTGCCCACTGCAAGTCATCCAAAAAAATGACGAGGGGATGCTCAATTGTTGCGAACACCCGGATCAACTTTTCAAAGAGCAGATTGAAGCGATTTTGGGCGGCACTTCCTTCCAATTCTGGAACTTCTGGCTGTGCCGCAATCAACAGTTCTAATTCTGGGATGACATCAATAATGACCTGACCATTTTCACCCAAAGCCTCCAAGATTTTGGTTTTCCACTTCTCCACAGAATCGGCACTTTCGCTGAGCAATTGCCGCATCAAATTCTGGAGTGCCTGCACCCAAGCAGAGAAGGGAATATCGCGCTTGAATTGGTCGAACTTTCCTTTAATGAAGTAACCCCGTTGCCGAACAATGGGTTTGTGGACTTCATGTACCACCGCTGTCTTGCCAATCCCCGAAAAGCCAGCCACTAACATCATTTCAATAGTACCTGCGCTTACACGGTCAAATGCAGCTAACAGGGTAGCAACTTCCGTTTCTCTACCATAAAGTTTTTCCGGAATAATAAAGCGCTCGGTGATGTCCCTGCTTCCTAGGGTGAACTGTGTAATGCTGTTTTTTTCTTGCCATTGTTGTAAACAGGTTTCTAAATCGTATCGCAGTCCAAAAGCACTTTGATAGCGTTCCTCAGCGGTTTTTGCCATCAATTTCATAACTATATCGGAAACCACCTGGGGAATCGCTGGTACAAGCTCGCTTGGGGGAGTTGGTGTGCGGGCAATGTGACAGTGGACTAACTCCATCGGGTCAGCAGACACAAAGGGGAGTTGCCCGGTGAGCAGTTCGTAGAAGGTAACACCCAATGAGTAGAAGTCGGTGCGGTAGTCGATACCCCGATTCATCCGTCCGGTTTGTTCCGGGGACATATAAGCCAGCGTTCCTTCGAGAACGTTAGGGTTAATAATTTCTTGGCTCTCTCTAGGTAAGAGGGAGGAAATGCTGAAGTCAATTAGGTTGACCTGCTTTGTTTGGGGGTTAATAACAATATTCTGGGGCTTGATATCTTTGTGAATAACTCGGTATGAATATAGTCCTTCTAGGGTTTGGGCAATCTGAATGGCGATGTGGAAAAACTCGTTGAGGGAATCAGAACACCTCCCCATACCCTCCCCATTCCCCCATTGCTTCATTTCTTCATAGAGGGAAATACAGCCATTGTCTTCCATAAAAATAGCAAGACCACGATCGTAGTTTTCCAGACTTAAAGGTTTGACCACTCCCGGTACATCAAGATTTTTAGCAATAGTATATTGATTCCGAAACTGCACCAGTTCATTAAAGGTCGGATACTGAGACTTAAGTAGTTTGATGACCACAGGTTTTTGGTTTATTTCAGAAAGAGCGCGATAAACCTGGGTTCTGGTACCAGAGTAGAGCTGAGTAGTGATAGAATAACCGGGTATTGTAATCATAGTTAAAAAAGGGTTCCCAATCGGGGTGTTATGATAAATGGATCAAATGACCCAAGGTTTGATGGAAGGACTTTTCGCACCCGCAGCGCTCGATCGCATCTTTGATGCCCACGCACAAGTTTAGTATACCAGGCAGTTCTTATTTTCGGATTTGGTGAATTTAATTAGTCGGGTAGTCTGTGGAATATACCCATCAGTCAACGCGACTTATCGAGCCAGAGCGCAACAATTAGATGTCAGTTGTAGCGCAATTTATGACAAATTAAATGATGTAGAACCGATAGAAAGTGTAGCAATTATTTGGGAAACAGCAGTGGCGATGGCATCCATAAGAGAATTTACTGGAGGCTCTGCACCAAAATTATTACCTCCCTACAAAGTGCGGCTCGTCGATGAGAATTGTGTGGCTGGAACTGACCCTCGGCTTGAAGTATTACGGCATATATGAGCCGTGGCACTACCAGTTAAATTACTGGTCATCCTCGACCCTGAATTAAGATTAGGGAGCGAGGTTTGTCTATGTGCTGACAGTCATGCTAAGCGATCGCTCGTTGTTCGAGTTAGTCTTAGCAACAGTCAAGCCAGGATAACTTTAAAAGCACCTAGCGGGCGATAATGATTGCGGTTACCGCTGAAAATAGGAGTATTTTTGCCGATGGCGATCGACAACAGCTCCCAGAAATTTTATTAGATTTGGCTGCGCGGGTACATTTAAAAAGATTCTTCAAACAACCTCGCGCTTCCAAAAAGAAAAAAGATCCTCCTCCCAAGCGATTCACGTCACCCCCATGTATCAACTGCCCGGCTTCTCAACCAAGCTCAGCAAATGCCTTGACAGGGCTAGCACCGCCCACCTTACCCCTTGGTTTTTATTGACAACGGAAGTCCTTATAAACATATGACAACTTGCATTCCTTACGACAAACCAACAGGTAACTCAAACGAGTGACACTCACATGAGTGACACTCCAAAAAGTGACTGTGCATCCACAAATCCCACCAGTTATACCTGAAATATCAAAGACCAAAACTTAAATATTGAGAGGAACCACATTATGTACACCGAAGAAAGAAGCTTGAACAATGAAACTATGGCTCTCGTCGCCGATACTACTGCTCAATCAAGTCTTGCATTTGCTGAAACCACGGGAGTAAACAAACCAACTTTACAAATGGGTTCAACAGGTCAAGCTGTCAAGGAACTACAACAACTTCTATATCATTGGGCATATTATTTCGGCCCGATGGACGCTATCTTCGGTGTGCAAGTTCAAAACGCGGTCAAAGGTTATCAACACCGCGTCTTTTTAAAAGAAGATGGGATTGTCGGCCCTCTCACTTGGGAAGCACTATACTCTGGTGCACCTGTGAATATGCCGATCGTCATGAAGGGCAGTTCTGGTAATGCTGTTAAAATTGTTCAGAATGTCTTGAAAATCAATGGATACTATTTCGGATTCATTGACGGATTATTCGGGCCGATGACAGATGTAGCAGTGCGACAATTACAAATTAGCATGGCTTTACCGCAAGATGGAATTGTCGGCTATAGAACTTGGCACGCCCTCAGCAAGTTACCGCACTAATGACTGGTTGGATTAATATCTATTCCGGTTGTACGAGCGAAATGATTGTTGACTCTTGACTGTTGACTCGATTTTATTATTCTGATGCAACCGGAAACGATATCACTTTCAGTGATGGCAAAAAATCGGTAGCTCAATTAGGGATTTAGGCAAAGCTTAAATCCCTAATTATCGTTAAGGGTAAGGCAGCGAACGGGAAGGGCGATCGCAAATTCTGTTACCGTTCTCGGCGATGAAAAATATTCTCAACTTTTCCGTGTTTTTTTGTTAGTATATCTTGGGAAATTGGGAGTCACAATCCGGTTTTTTTCCCTTCAGCTTTAGTTGTAAATAGTTGCACTCATAAATTTATTATTCCGATACTTACCTAACAAGACTTAGGCATGGAGGGCTTATTCCCGGTTTATACAAAAAATTCCAGGTTGAGTAACGAGAAATCTAGGAATCAACCGGGTTTTTAAGCCAAGCGCGCGCAAGTCACGAACTAGCCTTTGATGAACTTTTCTAATTTTTGAGCCATCTTCTCTATAATTCCCTCCGAAGTATCTGCTGCCGATGATTCAGCTTCAATACGCTTGACCACATCCTCTGAAAGATTCAGCAACCGCACTAATTTTTGATAAGCTGCGGCTTCTTCAGCGTTAATTTTTGGTTCGTCGGGAGTGCGAGAACTAGATGAAATCACTTCATAGCCGAGTTGCAAGACTAATTCCTTTTCATCTTGAGTTTCTAGTTGGCCAATCAACTCGTCAAGGGGGATATTTTGCATGACGTAATCCCGCAGTTCTTGTTGCATTTGTTGTCCGTCGGTATCAGGGGCAAACAAACGACAAAAGCGATCGAGCATTAAATTAACTTCTTCTGTCGCGAGTTCGCCGTCAGCCCAGGCCATAGAAGCAACTATTCTCAGCAGATTCATTTGGCGGGGCGTAATTGATGGAGGAGGTGGGGTTTGCATAATCAAAATTGGTAATAGGGAATATTAATTCCGGTGCAACCGGAATTATTGTTGACTGTTGACTGTTGACTGTTGACTGTTAACTGTCTGTCGAAAAACTGAATGATATTTGAGTATTGACTGGTGATTCAATTTTACCAGGAGGATGCTAGCGGAATTGGGAATTGGGAATTGGGAATTGGGAATTGAGCCTGATTCCTTCTTGTCTTTTCTTCCCGGTTCCCCTTCCTTTATGTCACAATTTTGATAGAGGAACTCCCAGCCATCCAGTAAAGTTTTGTTTCTGAATAGCGGTGGGCTGTTCCACGGGCACGATCGAGTAACGCGTCGGGCGCGGCGCGGCCAGAGTAACAGGACAAGTCCGCAGTTCGTCTTGGTGAAAAACCGTCACCTCTATTGTGTCCCCTGGCTGATAATCTTTAAGCCTCTCACCCGCTTGTTCTGAATTTACCCGAAAACCTTCGATCGCCAGCAACTCGTCTCCCGCATCAATTCCGGCCAATTGTGCCGGAGATCCTACTTCGACAAATTTAACCATTTCTCGCCCGTTTTCCGTTCCCAACGTCCAACCGATGCGAGGTATTTCGCTAGTTTCACTTGCGATGAGTTCTAGCCCGAAAGGTTCCAGATACTTGTTGTAAGGCAACTCTTCTGTACCGTCTATATAGCGCGCAAAAAAGTCGCTCAAATCAATGCCGGCGACAGACTCGATCGCACTTTGCAACTCTTCGGGAGTAAAGCCTATTTCTGCTGGCAGCGAAGGAGAATTTAAGTGTCCGTTTGAGGTCAAATGCGCCGGTTTGCCGTCTGTTTCCGACTTCAGGTCAAAATCGCCGTTTTGGGCCGAATTAGCATTGCCAAACTGCTGCCACATCAAACGCATCACATCGTCGAGCGATCGCGAATTGCCGTGTCTGGCGCGAATCAACAAATCGAGCAAAAACGACACAACTTCCCCTTTCAAATAATAGGAAATCTGCGAGTTGTCGCTGTTAGCATCCCTGCGATAAAGTTTAATCCAAGCATCCCAGCTCGACTCGCTGACCGGCTGCACGCTCCGCCCCGGAGTCGTCTGCAAGCGAGTGATTTCCTTAGCCATACTTTGGAAATAACCTTTCACGCTGTAGATACCAGCTCGAAAAGGAATCACCAAATCGTAATAACTGGTCGTGCCTTCAGAAAACCATAAAGAAGGAGTGTAGTTCTCTTTTTCGTAGTCAAATACTTCCAGAGCTTTCGGTCGAATGCGCTTGACATTCCAGAGGTGAAAAAACTCGTGAGCCACCAACTGAATAAAGCGTTCGTACTTTTCCTTAGCCCGAAAACCAAAACGCGGATAGTTGAGAGTGCAGCTCTCCTTGTGTTCCAAACCGCCAAAACCAGAGCCGGACAAATGCAGGAAGAACACATAGCGTTCGTAAGGCAAACCGCCGAACATTTTTGCCTCGACTTCGATCACTTTTTGGATGTCTCGAATCGTGCGATCTGGTTCTAAATTGCCTTTTCCCCAAACAACTAGCTGGTGGGGTTTTCCCATCACTTCAAACTCGTACACTTCGTGACAGCCAATCTCAAAAGGACTGTCTACGAGAGTGTCAAAATCTGCAGCCTCGAAAGTAAGATTTTCCCCGGAAACAGCCGGCAAAGTAGTAACGGTGCGCCATTCGGGCTGCGGTGGCACAACGGTCACGGTGTAGCAGTTGCTCTCAAAACCGGGCAAGAAAAAGCACAAAGCCGCCGGATTGAAATAACCGTGAGTCGAGTCTAAATGATTGGTTCGCACTGTCAGTTCGTTGGCAAAAATGCGGTAGCGTACCGTGACCTCGGACACCGAATCGGTCTCGATTTGCCAGTGATTTTTGCTGAGCTTGCGCCAAGGTAAAGCTCGATCGCCCGCATGGGAGCTAAAATCTTGCAGGTGGCGGGCGTACTCTCGAACCAAGTAAGAACCGGGAGTCCAGACAGGCATTTTTAAATCCAAAACCGGCTCCGACCAACCTTGCACGCGCAAAGTTACTTCAAACAGGTGGGATTCAGGATTGGGCATCGCCACCGAATATTGAATTGTCGGTGCTGTTAGTTGCCCCTGACGGTTGTCGGCAGCCGACGAGGTATCCAAAGAAGTAACATCAGTCATTGACTTGCCAAATTAATCAAGTGCTTGAGGTTGATCAAATGGATAGTTTGGCGGTCTGGATCGATTTTGATCCAACCTTTACTATCGAGTTTTTCCATAATTTTGCTGGTTTCATCTAGGGTGATATCTGTGACATCAGCTAAGTCTTCATAAGGAATATTGAAGATCTCTTTGCCCTCAGCAGTTTTCTGACCGTAGTTTTCTGCCAGCTCGACTAAAGTATTTGCTAGTTTAACCGCTGGCTGGCGGTTTCGGAGTTGATAGCGGTGATTGGTTTGGCGGAGCCGCCGTACCATCAGTTGCAGCATCCGGTGGTGCAATTGCGGGTCTTTAAACAGGGTTTGGATAAATCGCTGAGCTGTGACGCTCAGCAGCCGCACCGGCGATAGAGCAAGTACGTCATTCGATCGGGGAGATTCGTCAAGAATTGCCATTTCGCCGAAGAACGCACCCCGTCCTAAAATAGCCATTGATACAGCTCGATCGTTTGACAAGCGCCGGACTTTTACCCAGCCAGACACGACAAAGTAAATCGCGTTGCCCCAAGAATCCTCCATCACCACAGCTCGGCCCGGGGGATACTCATGCTTGACGGCATTTGATAGCAGCCCTCCCAAGGTTTCTGGGTTAGCACCCTTAAATAGAGGGAATAGCTCACTGAAAGCTTCTGTCTTCATCAAAAAAATGGGTAGAAACCCCGTCCTTCTAGGACGGCTTTATATGGTCTTTTTTTGATTACTACCGCCTTGGGACTGGTTGGCTCGGTGTGCTTTTGTGTTGCACTTTCAGCGGGACAATTACCGCCTCAAACTTCCCGGCCCTGTACGCATAGTGTTTTGCTCTTTCGAGCCTCCCTTTCGGGGTGATGTTAGCCTCGCCAAGGTTTAGTGAGCTTGTTGGGCTGAAAGCACTGCCCCAGTGACCTTAGAGCTGTTTAACCTTCAGCGACAGAGCGGAAAACTGGCTTCGCATTCTCCGGTGTCGTGACTCAAAAAACGTAGTCAGTTAAGACTTAGGCTGGTCAGAATGGCTTGTCAGATTACTCTTCCAAGCCTCACGCCTTTAGGCTGAGGTTCCTGACGCAAACTCGCGGAGGTGGGAAATATGATTAGGCGACACCCAACAGCTAGGGAACGATCGATGTTTGGGAACACAAACAATCTGTTGCTCCTTTAATTGATGATAAGGGTGCAGAGGCCCGGTTCACGTAAAATTGGGAGATTCTTTAATCTTAAACGGGTTTACAAGCCTGCCACTGCCTGTTGAACTTTGCCCAACAGAGGTTCTATGTATTCCGGCCAGCCGATCGCGATTGACTGTGTATGGGCAAGAGTCTCCGGCTCGATCGCATCTTTAGTCCACCTCAGCGGTTGACCTTGCAAGTCGCAACAAACCAATCCGGCTGCTTTTGCTAGAGCCAGAGGGCCGGCGGTATCCCACACTTTAACTCTGCCGTTGAGATACAGGTACAAACCAGCTCGACCGAAGATAACTTCCATCACTTTTAAGCCAAAGCTGCCCAGCGAGTAAAATTCTGCTCCGGGGATGCTTTGGGCGATCGCCAGGGCGTAGTTTTTCTGGTCTTTGTCTCCGAGTACAATTTTACAATTTTCCGCTGTCGGAGCCGGGGGTTTGCACAGCGCGATCGGCTGTGGCGCTTGGGTTCCGACAGTTTGGAACAATCCCCAATCTTTGCCCCCAAAATACATTTGGTCAAAAGCCGGGGCATAGAGCCAGCCGGCTACCGGTTCCCCTTCCAGCAGCAGCCCCACCATCGAAGCGTAGTGCAGTTTTCCCCGAATAAATTCTTCAGTCCCGTCGAGGGGATCGATGCACCAGAGGCGCTGGTAATTGGCCCCGTAAGCTGCTCTGGAGGCGGCGTTTTCCTCGGTGATCCTGCCATCTTCAGGAAACAAAGCGCTAAATACTGCCGATAGTTGTCGGTCTAGGTATTGATCGATACTCGTCACGTAGTCGTTGGGCCCTTTCTCGGAAACTTCAAAAGGTTCGGCTGCTAGCTTGTAAGCTTCTTGACCGCACTCGCGCAGGGTGTAGCGAATTTTTTGATCTTGCTCTGGAGAAATATACATGAGGTTAAACATAAATTTTTTAGCTAACTTCAGCATAAAAGCTTAAGTCCTTGGAATCGATCGGCGCGAGTCACTGTTTTTGATTAGTACAGGATTTGCGCGCAGGTGCCGATAAACCCGGTTTCTTAACCATCTGGGCCGTTGCTCTACAAGCCCCAGACAGGATTTGTCGAACTCAAAAAAATTTTAGACACTAAGCAGATACTAAGCTGTCCGGTATCTAAATTTTATTTTTGGGGCGGGCGAGACACCCCACAATAATTTCATCAAACTTGACTATAAAATTTAGATGCGCCTTAGCTTACTAGAATTATCTGTTTTAAAATCTAAAGTCTAAAATCTAAAATCCCGTGACAGCTCGCACTAGCACTTTCAACAGCAGAGGATAGAATTTTCTGAGGTTAGATAATTTGTGCCAGCACCAAGATGATTATAAGCACAATAGTTGGAAATACGATTTGCCATTAGGTCGCAATAATTGACCTAGATGGAATTGACCGCGATGCAAAACTCGGCAAATGCCCTCGCCACGTCGTGCGAACCCTCAGAGACCGCTTAAATGCCACCCTTCATGCCCCGCCCCGAATGGCGAAGCAATATCGTCGAGTAACAAGCTGCGATCGAAAATTTCTTCTAAACCCGAACATTGGGTCGCCGCGCGCAAATTGTCCAAGCAAGTTAGCAGCGACGACGTGATATTTTGTACGGGCGAGGACGGGATTCCAGTGGTGGCGGTGTGTGGTCAATTGCCCGATCGCCCGAAAATTGTTGTACATTTCCACAATATCGATCTGCCGCGCGGTCGCCTCGCCCTGAAACGATTCGGTTTAGCTGACAAAATTGACGTATTCATGGTCAACGCCCGCCCTCAAACAAACTTCCTCCGCAGCTATTTAGCTATACCTGAATCGCGCATTTTAGTGCTTCTAGAACATACAGACACCCAATTTCTCACACCGGGTCCCGTTTCTGAAAAAGCGGCAAACGGTTGTTAGCGTCGGTTTAGAAAAGCGCGACTACCGACTCTTAGCAGCAGCAAATGCTGACTTAGATGTTGACGTAAAAATTAGCGGTTTTTCTAAACATGCCAAGGCTTTATCGAAAGCTTTCCCCGATACTATGCCAGAAAATATGTCCCGCAAATTCTATGAATGGCCAGATTTAGTGCAGCTTTACCGCGATGCAGAGGAAGTTGCAGTTTGTTTGGTGGACAATAAATATGCTGCAGGAGTGGAGGGTTTGGTGGAAGCCATGGCCTGCAAGCGACCGGTCGCCATTACTCGGACTCAAGGTATCGTCGATTATTTAACGGCCCCGGATATTGCTAAAGTGGTAAATGTCGGAGATGCAGCAGGTTTGCGCGAGGCGATCGTCCATCTGCTAAAAAATCCTCAAGAAGCTGAATCTCAAGCGCAGCGCGGCTACGAAATGGTTGTGAACCAGCACAGCAGCGAACGTTATGTCGATGTTTTAGCCCAGAAGTTGCGATCGCTTTAATAAAACTGTAGGGTGCGCCTCGGCGCACCATAAATCACGTCCGCAGAATGCACAATGCACACCTTACTGCTATAGATAAAAAGCCAAACTATTTATTACCTAAGTCAGATTTAAAAAGTAATTAATTATGAGTTGCAGTTACTAATTAAATTTCACCGCAGTTACGTACCTACTAAATAAACCGGGTTGTAAAAAGATAATCGAAAGCCTTAAGGAAGTATTTTCGTTCATCAAACCCGGTTTCTGTGGCTAAAACGGTTTCACCCAAAACTCACAAATCAACACTATTAAGACTCCCGTCCACTCGCCCACTTATCCCGCCATTTCACAGTCCCTTCCGAAACTAAAACCCAGCGGCGACAAACCAGATTTTCTCGCAGTGGCGACTGTCCTTCCCGTAGCAGCGCATACTTATAAGAAATCAACTTACCCGCGCTTTCATTAAAAGGAATTTCCCCAAACCAAGTATTAGTATTGATATACTCCAACGGGTAACCCTTACTAATATCCCAATTCCCCAATTCAGGACAATCTCCAATCACCACAATTCTTTCCCCAGGCTGAGTTTGAACGCTGTTAAGCTGCGCCCGCACAATAGTTGTCGCCTTAACTCGCTCTCCGACGCGGCTAAAAATCATTACTTCCCGCGCACCCAACTCTAAATTGTACAGCTTCCCATCTTTAACTTCAAACTTGCGGCGCGATAAAACCTCCGTATGCTCTCCATCAGGCAGCTCAGTATCAACCTCTTCAACTGTAACAGAATTGCCACGATTCATCGCTACAAACACCACAGAATCGCGATAGCGGCGCACGTAACAATAAACATCAGCAGTTAGATATTTTTGCCACTGACTCCCCATCGAAATAGCTGGATTCAGCCGTCGCAATCCCGACAGTAATCGCACAGCTCGGTAAATCGGCGAATCAGTATCCCACTTTTCCATCATCGGGCGGTTGTAGGGGTCATTTCCCCCATCTGTATCATCGTGCAGATACTGTTCGGTGCCGTAATAAATGCAGGGAATGCCGCGAGTCGTCATAATTAAACCTATCGCCAACTGCAGCATTTCTGGATCGGGATTCAACGACTGAAACCTCGGCATATCGTGGTTGTCAATAAAAGTAATCAACTCCGTCGCCCCGTAGTAGCGGTGATCCAAATTCAGGACATCTTGGACTAACTGAAATCCCGCCTCCGCACCCTTTCCCAATACTTCTCGAATTGCCACGCACAGACCAAAATCTAAAATAGTCATCCCCGACTCGTTGACAAATTCCACAGAACGATCGTTTCTAGGGTCGCTGTAAATCCATTCGCCAAAAATGAAAACATCAGGTCTGTGTGTTAAAATGTCAGCATTAAATTCCTGCCAAAACCAAATAGGCATATGCTTGACTGTATCAACCCGCAAAGCATCAACGCCTCTGTCCAGCCATTGTTTAATTGCTGACTTAATGTAATTGCGGTATGCAATATTGTTTTCGTTGAAAGTTGCTAAACCCGACAGTTCGCAGTTTTGGACTTGCCATTCATCTTCCCAGTTTTTGACTTCGCCGTAGTGGTGATACCAGTTATCTTCATCGTCGTTAAAGTCAGCTATTTTTACGCCGTCGTCATAGAGTTCCCCTTTTTTACCGCTAAAATCTGGGTTGCTGTGATTGCAAACAATATCGAGCACGAGTTTCATGTTTCGCTGGTGCAACTCGTGTACTAACTTATCAAATACCGTATCTTTACTTTCTTGTGTTTGGTTAATAGAAGGATTGTCGTCTGTGGCAATGAAGCGGGGATTTAGTCGCTTGAAATCTTTAGTCCAGTAGCCGTGAATGGCAGCTTGTTCGACAAATAATGCTTCTACTTGCTCGAACAGTGGAGTCAGCCAAACTGCGGTAACACCCATATCTTTTAAGTAGTCGAGTTTGTCGATAACTCCCTGCAAGTCGCCGCCCCAATATTTTCCCCAATCTTTCCCTTCTGGATCGTAAAGTTCTGGGTTGGGGCCTTCGTTATTTGTGGGGTCGCCGTCGTAAAAGCGATCGACTACAATAAAATAAATTGTTTCTTGTCGGAATTCAATGTCTCTGGTGTAGAGGAATTCTAAATCGAGTTCGCTTTCTGGCTTAACTTCTTCTACCAGAGACTCAATTTTGTCTTCTGGTTCGCTAACTTCGTATTGAGAGGAAGTTTGATTGGGAGTGACTGATGTCATGAGATGTATTTTTTTATATTGTAAGATTGGTCAGTTATGCGGAGCTAGAGTCGGAGATAGCTTTCCCCTCTGACTGACTTTTACAGCATCATACGGAATTTACTGGTTTAATGAAATCTTCCTTTAGAGAGAGGGCAGACTCATCCTTAAGCATTAGATGGATGAGAATTAATATTTGGCGTCATTCTCAATCAAAGAGGCAGAACCTCAAAACCTGCGCTACCAGGCTGATCCTAGTAGCGAGAAAAGGTGTACTAATTGTGCGATCGCACTTTTTCCCTTCCTTTCATTCCTCCCGCAAATTTTGGATATCTTCAACGCTCAAACCAGTAGTTAGACTAATGGTTTGATTGTCAAGGACATTGAGAAGTTGCCTAGCAATTTCTAGAGCTTTTTCCCTCATTCCTTGCTGCATTACTTGCTACAATTCCTGTTGTAATCCTTGTGCAAGTCGTTTATCCTCACATCTTGCACTATTCTGGCTCGCACAGGCTTTCGAGCCGGTTTGACAAAGAGTTGATTTTCTTGTGGGTGAGCAGGAGATCCCGCCCTGAAAGGATTATTGAGAATGGTGCAACATCTCAGCTATCCTGACTATGCAGCAGTATTTAACTAGAGCGACCTACTTATCCGAAAAAAGAACGATCGCCCGACATCCACCCAAACAAACCCTACCTAACTACAGCCACCGCAGACTCTGACACCTGAGAATGCTCCACCCGGAACACATTGGCGCTCAGATTAGCAACAACTTGTTTTCCCTGCTGCGTCAGTTCCAAATAGCCGATCGCATCCTTCACATACCGATAAACCACATTCCAATAAAACTTCGGATAACCATCCCGCAACTCCCCCGGATTCTGATAGCCCAAAATCAGATTCTGCCCAGTTTCCTCAAACTCGTAAAACAGCGCAGCAATCTTTTGCAAATATCGCGGATCGCTCAACTGACCAATTAAATCCGCAGCGCGAACTAAACCCGGATAATTTACCGTATCTTGATAATCTTCATCGGTCGGAACCGGGAAACGAGTCAGCTCAATATTACGCTTAACCAGCTCAGCATCAATCAATTTATGACCGCCAAAACGCTCGTCAATAAACATTTTTCCGCGATCGACATGATAATTCATCAAACTAGCATCCGTCGCCCCCGGAGGCAGCGTTAATTTCAGGTCGCCTATTCCCGTCGCATACAGTCCCAAATCTGTTCTATCTTGCCTGCAAACACCTTTAACATACCCGATATCGTGACATAGCAAAGCAATGTGGAAGTGCAGCCAATCTTCGCAGGAAACACCCCCTTCGCGGATGTGCTTCCCACCCAGAATTGCTTGTCCCACCAAGGTTACTAAAATAGTGTGTTCGACATTGTGATAAAGAGCATCGCTATTAGCAATATTTTCTAAAGCCATACTCGCCACCCAAGCAATAATCTCTCCATAGTCAGATTTAAACCCGCCATAAGTGTGGCGGTAGCCTTCAATCAGGCGATTGACAAAAGCCTTAATCAGCAGTTCAGTTGCGTTAAACATATTCACTTCCCTGATCCCACGTAGATTATTAAATTATTTTTATAGTTATTGTTTTTGCTGCTACCGTTTGATGTTATTTTTGGCTTAAGCGCCACGATGGATACCCACTCCTATCGAGAGGCATCCATTGATATTATCAACAATTATGGCTTAAATTATGGCTCTCGCAACTACCAGAGCGACAGACCCCATAAATAATTGATATCAATGGGCGAGCGAGGTATGACACCCCTCAATTAGCTACGGCGTTACATCTTCCCCGTATAGGTTAGGAAAAAACGAGGGCGATCGAAAACGCAACCGCACTAATTCCTCATACACAGGATTAAGCTTGCACATAGGCGGTATGTAGAAAAGATGGTGTCCCTATAACGGAAGATCTCTCTCACAACAACACCGTGCGAGTATAAGTTGGCACACCACTGAGTTACTGATGGCTCTCCCACTGTAATGCTATCAAGCCACTGTCGCAATGGTTGCACGAGGCGATCGCAAAAAGTTAAGTCTTGGCACTGATTTTCCGGGAAAATACTTGTAGTCAAGTTCATGATTGATCTCAGTAATCATTACTAACAAAAACTTATGAATCACCAGACTTAATCCTCAACGAAAGCCACTGTGGCTCCGGTGACCTGAATAAGTTTTATGGGTGACACTCACAGTCGCAAAATGTGATGCGAAGAGCTAGCCTTTGTGATTTAAAACTCGCTAAAGTGTGAGACAGATCACGCGCTCCGTTCCTTACAGAATGTATATTTAGATAGATGGCAATAAAATAAGACAGAATAACTTGCAGCCCTCCCTCGCAGCTCCCCTCTCCCATCATCTGCGATCTACTACTCTGTATACTTACTAATATAAGGTTTCAGGCAATGATTAAACAAAAACATAAATATGCCGACCTTGCTCAACTCCCCCACACAGATACCGTGATCCAAAAACTCCCTGTAGAAGTTAAAGATTGGGCTCAAAGTTTGCCTTGGAACCAACGGCGCTATGTCTTGTCCCTCTGCTACATATTGTGTGCATCTACTCCCGACTTGCAAGCCGAATTTTTAGATAATTATACAGCCGACGGTTTAGTCTCAAAAATGTTTGAAGATGTAGATACTCTACACCGAGTCAAAGAGTATTTAATCAGATTTCGGGTCAAAAAACAATTAAATGAATCAGATTTAAGAAGCTACATCAAACAATTTTATATCCACTCAGCTCAACAATCGCGCCGAGAAACTGACCAATATTTAGAATCTGCACTCCGCTTCGTCTTGAGTACAGAAGAACGTAATAATGTTTTTAACTACATTTTGGGCTTTGAATTTATTAAAATTGTGTTTCAAATGAGCTGGTTGCAACACGAAAGATTAGCGAGACTGCAAAAAAATCAGTCCCAGTTTATTGAAACCTATATCAAGCCGATTCAACACGCCCACAGAATTAATGGCATAATTCTACCGAAAGATGAGAGAATCTTTTTTGCCAGACGCACCTATTACGTTCAACTACCTAACATTTCCTACAGAAGGCTCATTGAGTTAGTCATGGCAACTTTTACTACAGAAATGGTGAGTAATTGCGGATTTTCTATCAGCCGCCACTCTCAAGCTTTGCGTTTTGACTGCGATTACATTTACGATCCAGAACCAGAAGAAGAAAGATTTCCTACTGACTTGCAATTTATTCATTGACTTGACGCAGTAAGGTGTACCCTAAGTTGCTTTATTCTCTTTAATTTTAGTTGCGCTTTGGGAACAGGAGAGTTTTTGAATCAGGGGACTTCGAGTCGGCACGTTAAAACTGAATTTTTCAGCCGGATTTGATATAAAGTAGGAGGGCTCTCTCAATTAACCTTCCGCTTGCATTTCTTCAATGTCAAACCAGCTAACTATCACTCCCGCTAGCGGAATCGCCAGAAATATACCTAAAAGTCCTGCTGCTCTCGCCCCGACTAACAGTGCAAAAAATACCACTACCGGATTGAGGTTAAGCGAATTTTGCATCAGTCTCGGATGAATAAAGTTGTCTTGAATTTGCTGCAAAACAATGCAAGCTGCCAATACTTTTAAAGATAGCCACACATTTTGAGACAATACAATAAAACAAACTAAACTAATGCCCAGCGTCGCTCCGATCCCTGGAACTAAATCAAACAATCCGATAATAAAGGCTAAAATTAAGGGAAATTTCACATCTAACAGCAGAAAAATTAAAAAACTTGCTGTTGTCAAAAATAACATTAACAGGATTTGTGCCTGAAAAAATCCTAAAAAGTTTTTCTCTATTGTTACACTTAAACGCCTGTGCAGGTGTCGAGGTATAAATTTGAGAACTAACACCCACAGCCTCTCTCCATCAAGTAACATGAAAGAAGCCACTACCAAAATTAATATTAAATTCAATAAATTGGTTAAAAATACTTGTAAAAAAGCAATACTCGATACAACTCCAGCCAAAGCTTGATTTCGCAGTTGTTCCTCAATAACTCGCAGGTTAACTTGCAGGTTTCTCGCCCGCAGAAATGCTTCGATGCGCTCGGACAGCGGCGCCAGAGCATTCACAAATTCAGTCATGCTGTCAATTAATTGCTGTCCTTGAGATAAAAGAGTGACGCCTACAGTGACGGTGAGACCGCCAAAAACTAAAATGGTGAGCAAGACAACGAAGGCGACAGCTAAACTTCGCGGTAAAAATCTTTGGAGAGTTCGCACCGGATAGTTGAGCAAAAAAGCCACGAGTGCAGCAATGGTGAAAACCGCGACGGCAGTTTCAAAGTAAGCTAAAAGTTGCAGTCCAGCCCAACCAGAAGCAAATAAAAGCAAAAACCGGACTAAGGCTAAATTGCTTAGCATATTCCAAAAATTGGGAGGGGTTCTTTCTTGCTCTTTCACAGGGATTTTTAGGGGTTAATAATAGCTCAAAACTATTGCAGAGTGATCTTTTAGAATCGCACCCAAGATATATCTGCGGCTATCCCCCTCAAGGCAGAAAACAGATGACGAACTGAGGCAGGAGTGGGTTCTATTCACCATAAGTTCGATCGTCACGAATGCCCCATGAAACACGTCCGCGATCGAACAAACAGCCTTTTTGACTCTAAAACCGCCTCGGAAACTCTTTGCGAGGGGAGTATTTGTCGTGGCGGGCTCGCAACTAACACACAAACGCTCAAACTTGCCGGCGCCGAAAAACCCGGTTTCAGTGTCCGTGGCGAAAAATTTCAACTCTGCCTCGTGGAAGATAGTATGAACCGGTCAATTTTTGGGATACTAGAAACTAGCACTCAACTTAGCTGAGGAACAAACGTGCTGCTATCAAAAGGCTTTGAAGTAGAAATGTATACCGGCACTCCCGAAGGTGAGGTTGTCGGTCTCTCCGATCGCATAGTTGCCGATCTAGAGGGATTTGTCCGGGAGCCTGATAGCCGCAATGTGGAGTACACGACCGCCCCGCTGTGCAGCTACGATCGCCTGCTGTGCGCCTTAGTCAAGCCGCGAGTCCGGCTGCGCGAGTATCTCAAACAATTGGGCGACTATACCTTGCTGCCGGGAAGTACCCTGTCTCTCGGAGGGAGCGATCGATTTTACAGATCCGATCCCAACAACCCCTACCACACCTACATCGAGCAAACCTACGGCACCAAAGTCGTCACCGCCAGCATTCACATCAACATCGGCATCTCCCAACCAGAAATGCTGATGCGCGCCATCCGCCTCGCCCGCGTCGAAGCACCGCTATACCTTGCCTTGAGCGCCTCTTCCCCCTTCCTCGACGGCGAAGTAACGGGCTATCATTCCACTCGGTGGGGTTTGTTTCCCAAAACTCCCGCCATCGTCCCCCTGTTTGAAAGTCACAAGCATTACATTCAGTGGACTGAAGAACAGCTAGAACTCGGCACTATGCAAAACGTCCGCCATTTGTGGTCTGCAGTGCGACCAAATGGCGATCGTCGCCCCTACTGTCTCAACCGCCTAGAACTGAGAATTTGCGACCTCGAAGTCAATCCTCTGGCTTTGTTAGCCATCACTGCCTTACTAGAAGCTCGCATCTGGCAGATGATGGAAGACCCCAGCTTAGACCCCTTAGAACTGTCTACCTTACCTGCCGCCACCCGCAACCAAGACTTAGTTGCCCTCACAGACGCCAACGAAATTGCTGCATCCCGGCAAAGTTTGGATGCCGAACTCACCCATTGGCAAGACGGCAGAACTATTCTGGCACGAGATTGGATTGAGGAAATTTACCGAGAAGTCTGGCCTATAGCCAAAAAACGCGGCTTTAGTTGCTTTCTCTCGCCACTCAAAAAGATTCTCCGGGAAGGCAACACGGCCCAGCAGTGGTTGAAGCTACACGAGGGCGGTTCGGACACCCGCAGTATTATTCTCCAAGGAATTCACGGGATGGCTCACCAAGAATGGGAGCTTGAAGACAACTTGTGCGCCCAGTTAGTTGCCTGAAGTACCCGCCGTTATTATAACGGGGGGTTTCACTAGCCCCCTGGCTATGCGTACTCAGCCAATACAAATAGCCCCAACCTCCCGGTCAAAAGTTGCAGAGCGACTCCCAAAAACCAATCAGAATATTTAATCAATGGAGCTCCACAAAGGTTATAAATAAAAGCTATAAGGTAGATCTACCTTTGGGTAGTTTTATAAATTTCCCAAGAGCTGTATTTTTCGCTGTTAATTAGCTTCATGCCCCAACTTGTCTTGATTCACCCGCAAATCCCCCCCAATACTGGCAATATCGCCCGCACTTGCGCTGCTACAGGCACGGAACTGCATTTAGTCGGCCCGCTGGGGTTTGAAATTAGCGATCGCTACCTGAAACGGGCCGGCTTAGATTACTGGCCCTACGTCAATCTCCACTGCCACGAAGACTTAGCGGCTTTTCAGGCCTGTCGGCAGCAGCGCGGGGGACGATCGATCGGATTCAGCACTGGTGGGCGATGCAATTACGCCGAATTCCAATTTCAGCCCAGCGACTGGCTGATGTTTGGCTCGGAAACTGTAGGCATTCCCCAATTCGTCTTGGATGCCTGCGACGCCACAGTTTTTATTCCGATGAGCCAGCCTGGAGTCAGGAGTTTGAACCTCTCCGTCAGCGCCGCTGTGGGTTTATTTGAGGCTAAACGACAGTTGGGCGAGCTGGGATAAATCATTATCAACACATAAATATATAGATATTTAATAGCTGCCGGAGGTGGCAAAATCTCCATTTTAATATAAGAAATTTGTATCAAAGGGGGGAAAATCTAGATAGCCGACATTAATATATTTTATTCATTCAAAAACAGATTGTTATCAGCAACACCAAATTACTCACCAGATGATTCAGCAACAAAAACGGAGGATTTTAGCGATTTAGGGCGTCAGCGAGCACCAGCTTGGGTTTGAACACTATATCTAGTAAATATACGGTTGTAGCCTGTCCGGAAATTAGCATAAAGTCAGATAATAGGTAAGAGTTCAGAGCCTTACCGGAACGAAGATTTTATGTATTCGTTCCAGCTATTGCGGTGTAAGGCTTGTGGGGTTAATTGCAGCAGGTTTGACCGAGAATTTTAAAATTTCTGACGGTTTGAGCTTGTCTAAATTAAAAAAGCAAGGTAATCTGGCCTAAGCATGATAGCTGTCAACAATCAGAATATTTTTGCTTGTTGATTTAAACTCAGCGTCATGCGATCCCCTTGAGTGTTTCCAAGGACAGTTAGCGCTTCTCAGTAGGAGGTCGTTTTTTTGAAACGAACATATCCCCAAATTAAGCCTGTTCAGGCTAGTGAAATCGACAGAGATGGTTCTGCGGAACCATCCAAACAGACAACGCTCAGCACAGGCAGAGTTCGCTCTCTCGCCACGATCGGGCTGGCAATATCGGTAGGTGCTTCTGGCATCCTGCTACCGAGAAATGGAGACAGCGCTCGCGCGTCTGAGCTCGCACCGACATCAGAATCCACCGCTGAAGTACAGCCAGTATCGGCCAACGGGCCCGCTACATCGGCACAAGTTGACGGTTCCAGGGCCCAACAGCCCGGATCACCTTATGAACCCGCGACGGTTAAGGTGCAGGAGGGGCAAAGCCTTTGGGAGCTTTCTCGGGATTATGAAGTTGAACCGTTGGCACTAGCAACTGCCAACGAGATCCAACCCGATACCATACTCCAAGTTGGCCAACAGCTCAGAATTCCGACTGCGACGGAAGCCACACCACAACAGAACGCCGGCTATAGCACATCGGCTTCGCTAGATCTCGCAGCGACGGTCAATCCCGAACAAGAGTTAAATCTGACTGGCTCCGAGCCATTGGATAGTGCAGCAATGACAGCGCTGCCATCAACCGCAGCGACCCCGCTGGTCACGACGGTACCGGAACAAAGTTTGATCGAAATCCCGAATGCAGACGGGGCAATCGACAGTTTGAAAAAACAGGAAAACCGCACCACAGAATCGGGTCGAACTATGTTCGGGTCGGAGGGGGGAGCAAATTTATCTACACCTGCGGCATTTGTGCCCGAGTCAGCACCGACGCTGACCTCCCCGGGATATGCAACTGGGACAACTATTCCTGACCTCGATGCCACACCTGTAATTCCCAATTCCGGGGAAGGTCAAGCAGCATCGCCCGATGATCGAGCATTCGAGTCAATTGAACAGTCTTTGGCAACACCCAGTTTGCCCTCGGCTGTGGTAGTCCCCCCTGCGGGAAGTACCGCCGCGCCGGCTGAGGTTCTCTACAGCGTGCGTCCGGGAGATACGGTAGATGCGATCGCCAAAGGTCACGGCGTATCGCCCACAGATCTGATCTCGGTCAACAAGCTCGGCAACCCCAACTTGCTGAATGTCAATCAACGGCTCAAAATTCCCCAAGTTGGGTTTAAAAATCCAGGGGTGCAGGCTGCTGCCTCTTATTCTGCCTCTAACTCTACATCTGTCAGGGCGGGGAGTTCGGTTCCCGCATCTTTGAACCCGAGCTCGTCTACCTCGGAAATAGCCGGTGCTGGCGTTGCAGCACCCGCGCCCACAGTGCCTGTTGTCTCTCCCCTGGAGAACTTGGAAGGTCTGAACAATATTTCAGCGCCGATGGTTCCCCAAATTAACAGCATTCCGCTGACTCAAGTTTCCCAAACCATTAGCGATCCACGGAAGCTGGATCTGCAAGGCGAACCAACATTTACAGGTGCAGTTGACACCAGTGCCCTACCTCAGCCAGCCAGTGCAACTGCTACCGCCATCGCTACTGGAGAATACCCGCAGCCGCTCAGCTTCGTGGCAAATACTAGCGCCCAGGGTTCAAATGCCGATCCAACTAGCGCTTTACCAGAGTCGAATTCGGAGGCTCTCCCCACCGCAGAAGCTCTCAACCCTTATTCCGAACGCTTGAGGGCAGAAGTTGTCAGGCTACGAGAGGAATATCGTGCCTCGCGCAATTCTATCGGCGCCAATGCGGTGTCCCTGGCTCCAACTGACGGGCCCTCGGTCAACCCGTCTGAGGATATGCCAAGTGTCAATCCATATCTCTACACCCCCGACTATACTGAGGCGGTGCAGAATGAAATCAGCAGACCGCCATCGAGAGCCTGGTCTGAGCAGGTTCAGAAGCAGCAGCAAGAGCGTTTAGACCCCGCTCGCGCAGCGGAACTGCAACCGATAAACCTGACGCCGACCTCTGCTCAACAGCAGCAGCAGCGACCTGTGGTAGCAACTGCTCCTTTGGGAGCCGACGGTTACGATCCCCTAAGCAACCCGTCTTTGGGACGCATGGTTTCCCCAGAACTGCCTCCGCTTTCGAACCCTGATACTTATCTGCCTAACGGCAAACAACAGTCGGCTAACGGGTTTATTTGGCCCTCTAAGGGCGTTCTTACTTCTGGCTATGGCTGGCGATGGGGACGGATGCACAAAGGAATTGATATTGCAGGGCCGATCGGCACGCCAATTGTGGCAGCATCAGACGGGGTGGTTACCTATGCTCAGTGGAACGACGGCGGCTACGGGTATCTGGTGGAAATTACCCATCCTGACGGCACTGAGACTGTCTATGCCCACAACAGCCGAATTTTGGTGCAAAAAGGTCAGAGAGTCGCTCAAGGGGAACAGATTTCAGAAATGGGCAGCACTGGCTTTAGTACCGGGCCGCACTTGCACTTTGAAATTCATCCCGCCGGACAGGGTGCTATCAACCCAATGGCTTTGCTGCCCGACGATGCGTCCAGCGCTTCTCGGTAACGACTGGTCGGAAGTTATGGGTTTTGAATGATTATCAAAACTCATAACTTTTACTGGAAGTTATTAGAAATAGTGTTGTTAGAAAAGAAGACATAGCTAGCCTTACCGTGCTACGATAGTAAATCGTGAAGTAGATTTGGCTCAGTGGCGCAGTGGTTAGCGCAGGGGACTCATAAGCCCAAGGTCGCAGGTTCAAATCCCGCCTGAGCCATTATTAAATCAAAAAAACTGCGCTCTCAAATTTGAGAGCGTATTTTTTTGATTTATCGAGAAGATACTTGTAGTCGTTATGAGTATGATATATTTGTAACAGTTCGTAAAAAAGGAAACAAAATCTATGACCAGTGAATGCCTCCGGGTTGGTCAAGCTGCACCCGATTTCGCAGCAACAGCCGTAGTGGATCAGGAATTCAAGACAGTTAAACTGTCCGACTATAAAGGCAAAAAGTATGTAGTCCTGTTCTTCTACCCCTTGGACTTCACCTTTGTGTGCCCGACTGAGATTACAGCATTTAGCGATCGCTTCGAGGACTTCAAGAAAATCGATACCGAAATCCTCGGCGTATCCGTTGACAGCGAATTCTCTCACCTCGCTTGGATACAAACAGACCGCAAATCAGGCGGTGTCGGCGACCTCAACTATCCCTTAGTTGCTGACCTCAAAAAAACAATTAGTTCAGACTACAACGTCCTCGACCCAGAAGCAGGCGTTGCCCTCAGAGGTCTGTTCATCATCGACAAAGAAGGCATCATTCAACACTCTACTATTAACAATCTTGCCTTCGGTCGCAACGTGGATGAAACTCTCCGTACTCTGCAAGCTATCCAACACGTCCAGTCTCACCCCGATGAAGTTTGTCCCGCCGGCTGGCAGCCCGGTGACAAGACAATGACTCCCGATCCTGTCAAGTCTAAGGTATTCTTTGCTGCGGTTTAAGCACATTATAGGTGTAAGGACACGGCAGTGTCGTGTCCGTACCCGCAGGGAAATTCATTGAATCGGATTTTTAATTAACAATTAGCAATTAGCAATTACCCAATTAGGAAATATGCTGACTTCTACTAATTTTAGCGGCTTGTTAAATCAGCGATTTTTCCAAAATTTATTGCCTGTTCCGGCGACTAATGTTCTGAACCTGGGGCAGATGACGCCAGATTTTGAATTGCCGGATATTAATAATGGCAAATTGGTGCGGCTGTCGAATTATCGCGGCGATAAGCCGGTAATTCTGGCTTTTACGCGGATTTTTACGGAAAAGCAATATTGCCCTTTCTGTTTTCCTCACATTAAAGCTTTGAATGAAAACTGGGAAAAATTTGCCGATCGCAATATAGAATTATTGATGGTTGCCAGTACCGACGATCGCCAAAGCCAAATTGTGGTTAGAGATTTAGGCTTGAAAATGCCTCTGCTTTCTGATCCAGGCTGTCAAGTTTTTCGGGCTTATCAAGTCGGTCAGGCTTTAGGTGCTCCTTTGCCCGCTCAGTTTGTTTTGGATGCAGAGGGAAAACTCGTCTTCAAACATTTGTTTTCTTTCATAGACCACAATGCTAGTGTGGACACTTTGCTGAAATCCCTGCCGAAGTAGGGACACGGCAGTGCCCATGAGTCAGGATAGAGTCCAAGGCAATGCCGTGTCCCTACCCCAAAATAATATTGTAGGGAAACGGCACTGGCGTGTCCATATTTGGAGCCGTGTCCATATTTGCACTTTTTAACCCCAGATTCACTTAGATGTAAGCCGATCGTATTTAAAACCGAAAATCTGTGGCATTGATAGTGTGAGCAGAAACTCCGGTTAAGGAAGCTAAAACTTGACCGTTGGACACTAACTTAATCAAAGTTGCATTATTACTTTGAGTTACAGCCAATAGCGAAAAATTCAAGCCATTAGTTAGGAAAATCAAATCTTTTCCATCCTCAAAATCGACAATTGTATCGATCGCAGAATTGGCAGATCGTAAAAAGTAATCGCTACCTGCACCTCCAATTAAACTATTATTCCCTAAGCCACCAATCAGGGTATCATTGCCTTTGCCACCGTAGAGGGTATCATTGCCATCAGCGCCGATGAGACTGTCAGATCCGCGATCGCCAAATAAGATATCTTCACCGTTACCACCAATCAGACTATCATTACCCTTGCCGCCGTAAACGCTGTCGTCACCCATGCTGCCGTCAATGGAATCATTGCCGCGTTTGCCGCTGATGAAATCGTTAGCATCACCGCCAATCAGACTATCATCTTGATTTGTACCGATCGTCGAATTGGCAGAATCGCTGACGGGTTCTATATCACCGATCGCGATCGGACTAGCAGGCAAAGAAGGTGCAGCAGTGCCTTGAATCTTCGCATCTAAAGCAGCACCAGTATTTTCGGCAACCACCTCAAAAATCGGTTTGATGCCCGCAGCAGCTCGTTTGAAATCCATTGCAGTGTCACTGAGTGCAACTTTTTGCACGCGGGCAATTTCAGCAGGAATCCAATTCGGCAAAAAGTTAGAAACAACTTGATTTACCCGTTGATTCGCCTCTGCCATTACCTCAGCCACTTGCGGGGCTATTGATAGTAATTGTTGGCTGTTGAGATTCGATTCAAACTGTTTCGTATTGGTAACAGCTTGCTGAATAATTGCTGATAACTGTGCGGGATTAGTTAAATCCAACTCAGTACCAGATTTAATTTGACTGGTTATTGCACTGACAACAGCTTTATTAATGGCTGGATAACCAGCGGTGGAAATACCGTCAATGAAGGTGGCAGTTTGGGTAATCAAGTTTTGCACTTTTACCATTGCTGCCAAAGTTTCAACTGCACCCGGTTGATTGTCTTTTGTCGCAGCAATTGGATCTAAATCTGTCAAATCAACACTTGCTGGAATCGCCAAAGAAGCTTTGACTTTCGATTCCGCTTCATTTTGGGAAATTCCGCGATCGATCAAATCTGCTACTAGACTCGTTAACAGCGTGACTACCGTAGAATCGGGAGGTGCAGATACAGGTGTTTCCAGAGGCAAACCAGTCGCAGTATCGAAGCCGCCAACAGCAACAATCTTGCCTTCTTCTGGATCGATTTGACCGTTTTTGTTAGTGTCAAACTGATCGAAGGGAATTTCTAATTCAAAACCACCATTGCTGTCAGTAGTAGTGAACGGTTCGTTGGCATCGCGGACGTTATTCTTATTAGCGTCAAAGAAGAGAGTTGAACCAGAAATGTAACCGTCAATCACCACGCCACGACAGCTAACAGTTATTAGCATTCCCTGATTGTCGCTAGCACTTGCACCCGCTTTATCAGTTGCTTTTAACTTAATTTGGAGAGTTTGAATTGTCGGACTTTTGCCGCTGAGAGTGCGAGTATTTGGATTGAAATTCAGCCAACTCGGTAGGGGACTTCCGTCTATCAGAGTAGCTGAATAAGTGAGAGTATCTCCAGGATCGGAATCTGTGAAGGTATTCTGCGGGAAAGTGTATTCAAACTGCGATGAATTGCTGGTTTTCAGGTATTGGTAATGCCACGGGGTGGTAGTCGGGCCGTAATTGAGTACAGGCGCGTGGTTGATGTTGTTTGGCGTTGGAGTTGGCGTTGTTGTTGGAGTTGGTGAAGTTGTTGGAGTTGGTGAAGTTGTTGGAGTTGGAGTTGTTGTAGGAGTTGGTGAAGTTGTCGGAGTTGGCGTTGTTGTAGGAGTTGGTGAAGTTGTCGGAGTTGGCGTTGTTGTTGGAGTTGGGGAAGTTGTCGGAGTTGGTGAAGTTGTCGGAGTTGGCGTTGTTGTTGGAGTTGGGGAAGTTGTCGGAGTTGGTGAAGTTGTCGGAGTTGGTGAAGTTGTCGGAGTTGGGGAAGTTGTCGGAGTTGGTGAAGTTGTCGGAGTTGGTGAAGTTGTCGGAGTTGGTGAAGTTGTCGGAGTTGGGGAAGTTGTCGGAGTTGGGGAAGTTGTCGGAGTTGGTGAAGTTGTCGGAGTTGGTGAAGTTGTCGGAGTTGGTGAAGTTGTCGGAGTTGGTGAAGTTGTCGGAGTTGGTGAAGTTGTCGGAGTTGGTGAAGTTGTCGGAGTTGGTGAAGTTGTCGGAGTTGGTGAAGTTGTCGGAGTTGGTGAAGTTGTCGGAGTTGGTGAAGTTGTTGGAGTTGGTGAAGTTGTCGGAGTTGGGGAAGTTGTCGGAGTTGGGGAAGTTGTCGGAGTTGGGGGAGTTGTCGGAGTTGGGGCCGTGTAAGTTACGATATTGTCTGCACTCGTGCTTGCGGTATTGGCATTACCTGCTAAATCTGTGACTGCATTAGCATTGATGCTGGCAACAATATTGCCGTCGCCTGTCATGCCATTGACTCCGAAGGTGTAAGTCGGGCCAGTACCGGATATGTTAGCTGTTAAAGTTCCGCCTGCTGTACTCCCGGTGAAGCTAATATCTGAGGCATCAAAACTGGTTACTTCTTCGCTGAATGTGACTGTGAAATTAATAGTTGAATTGCCAGTCGGATCGGTTTGTGTTGTGGCTTGATTAACGGTAACAGTCGGAGCAATTGTGTCAATGACTATTGCTTTATTTGCACCTAATGAATTGGCTGCACCGGGACTTGGTAAAGTCAATACAGCATTATCATTTTTGGCATTCAGGATAGTACCGCCGTTGAGAGTGAGGGAAGTTGTCGATCCGTAGTCTAAATCGGGACTATTATTTCCGGCTGCAACTGTGTAATTAAATGTCAGGGTATTGCTGCCGCTGCCGCTGACATAATTTGCAACTGCATCGGTGGTTCCGGTTTCTAAGGTAAGCTGTGGTGTCCCCGTAACTGTGACTGGTTCGGAGAGGGTTATTGTAATGGGAATGACTTTACCAATACCGTAATTTCCATTAGCTTGAGGTGAGTCAATATTGGTGATAATTGGTGCATTGGTAATGGTGATGCTGGCTGTTTCTACCGCACTGCTGAAAGGACTCGAAACACCGTTAATTTCTAAGTCTTTGGCAATGTCAATATTGGCTTGGCCACCGGTATAGACGCTGGACGGGTATGCAATACTATTACCCGATCGATCTAATGTGCTAATTTGATCCCAGGCACGGAAGGTAATAGCGTTACTGACAGTACCGATGTATCCGTTGGTGGGAATCAAGCGAATGCGGGTAGTGGGGTTGGATGGCAATAAGAGTGGATTTTGATCCGTGCCTTGAGGGGTGAAAGCAAAATTATTCCAGTTTGTACCGTCTGTGGTGTACTGCCAACTACCATTGGTTGTGTCTGCTGCTGTAATCGCAACGCCACGGGGACGCAGAGAAATGGCATCATTAGGATCGGTGATTTTGGTGCCGCCAAGGCGATCGATTAATTCTGATATTAATGTACCGCTATTAGTTTCGTTGGATTTAAGCGTGTTTAAACTGGGATTGCCCGAATTATCGAGCACTGGGGAGTCATTGACGATGACGAAAACTGAGCCTTGGAGCTGATTGTAGTTATTAGGGGGGGGAAAATAAGGTTGATTAGAGGTATCGGTAGAACCGTCCGTAGCCTTGTAAAAGAATTGGTCAATGCCGTTGAAACCGGGTGCGGGAACATAGTTAATGTTGCGTTTCGGGTCGATAGTCATCGCCGATACTGAACCGTTGAACGGAACATTAAAATTTGGATCGGGATTGTAGTTAGTAGGGACATTGTTGTTAGGAAGAACGAAAGTAGGAGTGAACCGAGCAATACTGTCAGTAGAGTTGGAGGTATTGGGATCGGGTTGTTTTGCAAATAAGATTCCCTGTCTACTATCGATCGCGATCGGACTCAAAAAATTACTTTGATTGATGCCACCAGGAATGTTGGTTCCGTCGCTACTTTTTACTCTTTGAATCAACGTGCTGTTAATGTATCCTGAATCAACACTTCCTACTACTAAGTCGCCGTTAGCATCAATGACAATTTCATTGACAGATCCATTGGTAAACAAGTTGGCAAGGAAGGTGGGATCTGCCGTGCCGTCCTTATTCAATCGAGCAAGGCTGTTGCGCGGCTGCCCGCCGATATTACTAAAATTGCCTCCAACTACGATCTTGCCTGTAGCATCAATAGCGATCGCCCCGATGCGAGAATTATTAGGGCTGGGGTTGGGGTTGAAAGTGTTATCTATCGTGCCGTCGCTATTCAATCGAACCAGCTTGTTTTGGTTGGCGAAGGTGGTCGGGTTGGTGAAGGTTGTCCCTATGACTGGGTTGTTATTAGCATCGATCGCGATCGCGTCGATAAAATTCAAATTAGCTAGAATATTCTCGTTAGGATCGATCGCGCCACTGATGCTATTCACCCGATCCAATGTGAGATTTGGGCCTGTGAAGTTGCCGTTGATGCTCTTTTTGCCTATTAAGTTGCCATTAGCATCAATTGCGATCGGACCTACAAGACTCGTTTTCTGATTAGGATCGTTGGGATTGCTGGCGTTAAAAATTGGCTCGGCCTTGCCGTCGCTGCTATTCAAACGAACTAAAGACAAACGATTTGATGGGTATAATCCGCCGCTGTCGATGAAATTCCCACTTACAATTGGGCTACCGTCATCGCCGATCACGATCGTGTAAACTCCTGGAAAGGCACTGGAAGGAATATTGGGATCTAGTGCAAGATTGGGATTAAAAGTCGGATCTACCGTCCCATTGCTATTCAGTCGAGCAACGTTATTGCGAGGTTTACCGCCAATTTCAGTGAATTTACCTCCTACATAAATCCAATCGTTAATATAAGCAGCATTGTTGCCATTAGGGCCGGTTAGTGTCCAATCACCATCGTTATATGGGTTTGGTGGAGGAGTATAGTTGGGTTGTTGCGGAAATGGAGAGAGACTTTTTACCGTCAAAGGTTTCGCGCCACCTGTATCGTTTGCCAAAACGTTAATTATGACACTCTTCCCATAGTTCGGCTGGCCATAGTTCTGCTGCCCATAGTTCGGCGAGGTATTATTGGCGTCCGGGAGAGTGACAGTGATGGCTGCCCTGTCCGGTTTTGCGACGATGGATTGATTAGCAATAGAGACTTTGCCCAGACGAAATGTAGAGCTTCCTTGGTCGGTACTGTCCCCTAAAAATAGCGATGATCCGTAGTAATCGCTGTAGGGATTGAAAGTAGGAGAACTCGTTGCTGGCTGGAATAAGTAGTTACGCAGCGGCCCTGTCAAAATTGGGGTTGAGGAATCATTAACAAAGAGTTTGTACTGGTTATCTTTGACAGTCAGCGCGTACTTGTTAAAGGAGGCAACATTAAATCCAGCAGGAAGTGTGGCTGTTTCAGCGGGGACAAAGTTATTGGTAGTCGGGGTTGATTGAGCAAAAATTCCTGTAGATTTGAAACCCAATTCTACGCCGGGGGCAATGACGCTGAAACCCGATCGATTTGCTTCGCTGGTTTCTGCGGTAATTGCCACGTTAAACAATAGGGTATAGCCCTGATTGCGATCGAGTCTTCCTGGTTGTGGAACATATCCTATATTTGGATCGTAGGGTGGTTGAGGTGGTAGTGGTATATCTTGATTGGAATAGCCTGCAATACCTGTATTTCCTCCTGAGATGCTGGCAGTATTGATGCTGATATTTGGTGAAAATGCACCGGTATTTAAAGTAGGGGGAGTTGTAGTTTCAGGGGCCGGTGTTTGTAGGTAACGAAGCCTGGGGAGCTTTTGTAGTTGTGTCCCTGGATAGAAATCAGGCAATCCCCATACCCCTATGCCACCAGAGAAGTTTGTGATGCCATCGTAGAGAGTATAGTTGCTGAGGACGCGATCGTAAGTGGCTAAAGTTTCTGGCTTGAATGCTAGAGAAGAAGAGATATCTCCAGTTGTGTATTCTAATTCCCAGTCGCCACCTTTCGCTGCACTGCCAGTGAGATTGGTAGATGCCGCAATATTTGCTCCTGTCAGTGCCGCGATGCGCTGAAGGAAGTTGGCACTATCTACCCTTGTTTCAAAAGAGTCTAATTCGCGGGTGGATTTGGCTTTTGGGTCACTGCTGTCTGATGTGGTTTCTGCTGCTACGTTGCAACCGTAAATCAGGATGTCTGCATAAAGATTTAAAGCGTGCCGCCATTGTTGCAATTGCTGGTGATAAGTTTCTAGGTTGTCGGCACATAGTTGGGTTGTGCCGAGTTGCAAGCAGCCGGGACTGCCGTGAGAAACTATGTGAATGCTGTCAATTTTGGTGCGATTCGTTAATACTTGGGTGATTTGGGCGACTCCATCGGCGCGGGAGTCGATAATTATTGCTTCTGTTCCGGGCATAATGCCTGTTATCAGGCTTTGATAATCTTCGACTTGGCTGTCGATAAATGCGATCGCTCTTACTGATACTTGGCTGATTGATTTTGTTGGCATAACACACCTACTGTTCATGAAGAATGAAACTACAATTACCGAAATTAATCGATCAAAAATTGCAATAAAAGCCCTCTAAGGTTTTAATTCTCAAACCTCTTTGGATTCTCATGTATAGCGCTGCACCCGCCGACAAAAATGAATAAACTGATTTCTTTAATTTAACTATAAGTACAAAGATTAGATTTGATGGATTTCTTAACAAAAATATATAATATCTATCACTAAGGGATTTAATAACAAGTATTATTAGTGACTAGGTAATGAGAATTATCCTGATAATTCCTGCTAAAACATGAGTTTTATTAGTATAGAGCGATACTGAGAAAAACTAAGGTTTATTAAATCCAACATCTTGCACCATTTGCAATAATCCATTTAGGGGCGCAAATACAGGCTTTTAGTAATAAATACTTATTGTGCCAATTTCGAGGGCGGAATGTTGCGATGTTCGCTCGACATTAATCTAGGCTATAGCTTGAAGGTACTTAGTACAAGTTTAAGCCGATGTCGTTTCCCAAAGGTCGATCGAGCAAAATTGAATTGAGCGTCTTAGCGTCGCATCCTGAGTTGTTGACAGGTTTAGATGCGTGGCTGCGGCTAGGTTTACTTTCGCCCGCTGAGGTTGAGGAATTGTGCCGACAGTATTTAGTCTGCCCACTCAGAGATCCCGCTGTAGACCTTTCTGAAATTGAGAACCAGCGAGCTCCTATTGCCGAGCCAAAAGTACCTGCCTTATCAACGCAGAAAGCAGTACCTAGCAGCAGAGAAAGCGTTGCTAGACCCAGAGAAACTACTCAAACCCCTAATTTTATCGCTCAAATTTTGCACTCGCTAATGGCAGAAATTAGCGTGGTGTGGCTTTTATTTTTAGGAGTGTTCATGGTAGTTGTCTCCTCTGGAGTCTTAGCTGCCAGTCAGTGGGAAAGATTTCCTGCCGCCGGACAATATGGAGTTTTATTAGCTTATACTTTAACCTTTTGGGCGATTAGCAGTTGGGCAAACAGACAGCATAATTTGCACTTGACTGCTCAAACTTTGCAAGAAGTGACGCTGTTGCTAGTGCCGATCAATTTTTGGGCAATGGATACTTTTGGATTGTGGCGGTATCCTTCGGATTGGGCGGTAGCGATCGCAGCGGCACTTATTTTGACTTGGATAACTGCCCGGATTATCAAAGATCAATATCAAAGCTTTTCAGGACAAAACATCACTCGCTCGATCGCCTTAAATCATTTGGGATTGAGTTATTTGCACTGGGGGTGGGCCTTGGCAGGCTTTGCCCTTACTGCGGTTTATGTGGGTACAGTGGGAACTGCTGCTACTACAGTTTATCAAATTCAGCAACAACGATTGCAATCTATCCAACGTGGGGCAAATACTGAAACATTCCCCGCTGCTTTCAGTTTGAGCAGAGATTTTCTGACTTACAAAAAAGCGGCTTTAGTAGCTTATTCGTTAGGAATTTTACTGGGTAGAGCGATATTTGTCAAGGATGTAAATATCGCTGAAATGGGTTTAGCTTTGGCGATTTGTGGCGTGCTTTTAGCATGGCTAGATTGGCAGCAACCTCGGCAATCTGGAACTATTGAAAACAATATATCCGACCAGCCAAATCCCAGCAACTTTTTTAAATGGCAATTAGCGGGAATGGGTTTGTTGGGTTTGGGATACCTGGTTTGTTTTCGCGACATTCCGCTACAGGCGATCGCAGTTAGCGGATTGGCTGTTTGGTTTTTTTACAACCGTGTAGTGCGGTTTTGGCAAGAGTTTGATTTGCTAATGCTTGAGGCGGTGGGGCTTCAGATTATTTGGCTGTTTTGGCGAGTGCTTCCTTTAGGGATTAGAACACAAGTTGTGGCATTTTTAGCTCAGCTTACAAACTCTCAGGAAACTCCTTGGGCTTTTTGGGGTGTTCTGCTGTTGCCTTATTTAATTTTAATAGTAAGTGTGGCGCAGTGGCTCTACCGCAAGCGAAAGTTTCAACTTGCCAGTTTTGGCGAAAACCTTGCTCTCGGTTTGGGGAGTGGTTTAACTATTATTAGTTTTGTCAATCCGTTTTGGCGATCGCTCAATTTATTAGTTTCTACTTTAATTTTAGGTTGGATCACTTGGAAATACCTAATTCCCGATAATTCCCGCCGAGTCTCAATGCCGGCTTCTGCGGCTGAACAACCTGGAAATCCGGCAATTTTGGTTTCCCTAACTCACATTATTGGTTTAGGCGCGATCGCTTCGGCAATTGACTTATTTTTTCCCAACCAGCTACCCAATATTTGGTCGGCAATATTATTAATTTTTATGGTGGCTGAGTGGGTATTTTTTGTCGGGATGAAAGCGGCGAATTCGCGAGAAAATTCTATCTTTTTTCGCTGGCATCCTGCATGGTTCCAAAGTTCCTGGTATCTAGGCTTAGTATTAGCAGGATTTAGCTTTGTCTTGTTGCAAAATTATTTGATTGCGGGTACTGCAACTTATCGCCCTCAGTGGAGTTTGCTCTGGGTGGCGACTCCTTTGGCTTTGACTGCTGTTGCTAAATATACTGAGGTTCCTCACAAACGAGTTGCCAGTACCTTTAGTACGATCGCCCTAATATTCGCACAATTTCTAATTTTTACTTTTCCGGGATATCGGTTAATTGGTTTTGGGTTGGCCACCGGATTAATGTTGGTCAATACTTACTATTTAGTAGAGCTACCAGCGGCTGCGATTGGAGTGGGGTTTGGCTTGAGTTTCGTAGCTGCGGTGATCGATCAATTAGGTTTTGTGTCTGGTTGGCTTTGGGGAATTGCCGGGGCGATCGCACTTTTGTCTATGTGGTTGCTTCGCAGCATAATAGTTCGTTTTTCCAGCCGTTTGTCTGAGCCTTCTCAATTAGCTGAAATTTACGATAGAGCTGTAGATGGGTGGGCAATCTTACTGGCAAGCTTGCTGTTAACAACTATTACTTTTTATTCCTATGAACTCTACGCAGACAGTACCTTGAGTTTTCCACCATCTGCTGAAGTTTTGGCTGCTATTTTGGTGATAATGGCTGCGATAATTTTCCGAAGTTTACGGCAACTTTCCCCTCTGGCAATTTATGCTCTGGCTTGGAGTTTGGAGTTATTGACAGCAGTCGGTTTAAGTTTTGTCGATCGCACTACGATTAATTTGGCAGTGGCTAATATCGCTCTCGGATTGTTTACTCAATTATTGGGTGATGTGTGGCGGCGCCGCCACTTTGATCCAACAATTTTACCTAGCATTCATTTTATACCTTTGGTTTACGGGGTATTGGGTTTAACTTTCCGATCGCACACTTTGACGAATTGGACTGGTTTAACTGTGTTGGGTGCGTCTTTAATTGCGATCGGTATTGGTAGGCGGGAGGCAGAATTCAAACCTTTGGTTTATTTGGGATTAATTGGCGTGTCCCTTGCTGCTTACGAATCGCTACTATATCAACTTTTTCAAACACCGGGAGGAGCTTTTGGCGATGGCTTAATTGTCCTGGCAACTCTGGGCACAACTTTAACATATATCTATCGCATTTTATCTCCTTGGCTCAGTAATTATTTACATTTAACTAATGCAGAGTTAAAAATATTTGCTCACCTGCATTGGGTTTTGAGCAGTTTGCTGCTGATTTGGGCTTCTGCCGATGATATTAAGTCCGGCCTAAGTTTAGGATTAGTCACTGGTGCTTTATTAGTTCAATACGCTTTCTTGCAAGGGCGAAATAATCTCGCTCGCCAATGGGCCGAAATTTGGATTTACTTGGGCTGGCTAGAAGCCTTTGGCATCCGGCTTTATTGGATCAATACGCCTTTAGTTAAGTATATTTCCGGGCCGCTGGGGCCTTGGAAAGTTGCCTTCGCTTCTCTATTTGCCTATTTCATTTACATTTTGCCTTGGGACAACTGGGGTTGGTCAAAAAAACCTTGGCAGGTAATTGCTTCGCTGATTCCAATAGTTACTATTTTGGAAAGTCCGGCTAAGTTTTATCCGATTAGCTTGCTGATAGCTGCTACCTTCTATTTTTTCCTGGCTTGGGAAAGGGAAGAAGTCCGTTTTACCTATGTGAGTGTGGCGATAATTGACTGGATAATGCTGCGGTGGTTCTGGCAAATAGGATTGACTCAGCCAGAGTTTTATGTTACTCCTTTAGGACTTTCTTTACTTTACATTACTCAGTTCGATGGCACTCTCAAATTACCAGCAGAAAAACCGCTGCGCCACACTCTGCGAATGCTCGCAACTGCGCTGATTTGCGGCATACCTCTTTTGACTCAGCAAAGCCACGGTTTAGTTGCGGCAGCTTTTAGTTTAGTGGCGATTGCAGCGGGTTTGGCGCTGCGAGTTCGGGCGTTTTTGTTTGTGGGAACTGGAATTTTTTTAATCAATGTTTTCTATCAGTTGGTGGTTCTGATATTCGATTATCCGCTGATAAAATGGGCGATAGGTTTGGCTTTTGGGATTGCGTTTATCTGGATTGCTGCTACTTTTGAAACTCGGCGCGATCGCATTTCTGCTTTTGTACAGCATTGGGTTGTGCAATTACAATCGTGGGATTAGATTCGCCATTGTAAGGCGGGCAATGCCGGCCCTACTGAACGACTACTGGTCGATGTAGTATAATCACATTATTAGACCTGTGACCGCAGACAAAAACTCTTATATTCCCGGCATAACCAATGATCACAACTCAGTTAATCAAGCGGTTATTTACAGTAAAAGAATATCATCAGATGATTGAAGCTGGCATCTTGACAAAAGATGATAAAGTGGAATTAATTCGAGGAGAAATTGTTCAAATGGCCGCCGTCGGTAGAAGGCATACATCTCATGTCAAGCGTCTGACAGAGTTATTCTATATCCGCTTATTATCGAGAGTAACCATTGGAGTTCAAGATCCGGTAGAATTGGACGATCACTCAGAACCTGAACCGGATATTTCCTTGCTGCGGCGGCGCGATGATTTTTACGAATCGGGACATCCTCAGTCTGAGGATATTTTACTAATTGTGGAAGTAGCGGATGCAACCGCTGAAACTGACAGAAATATCAAAATTCCTCTTTATGCCGAAGACAATATTGTAGAAGTTTGGCTGGTAGATATTAACGAGCAATGTGTAGTAGTTTATCGCGAACCTTCTCCTTCGGGATACCAAAATATTCAAAGATTTCAGCGAGGTCAGGTTTTATCTATTCTAGCTTTTCCAGATGTAGAAATTGCTGTAGATAATGTGTTGGGATAATAGAGTCATAACTCATACCATTTTTGATTTTAGATTTTAGATTTTAGATTTTAGAATTGGGAATGATATCGTTTCCGGTTGTATCGGAATGATTTAACCGCAGAGGGCGCAGAGAACGCAGAGGGAGAGAATACAGAGAGGAATAATTCCGATGCTACCGAATTTGATATGACTGATTATATAAGGATTTGGAGCTTGCCTAAAGTTGCTTTTTTTAAACTGGTTTCATTTAATTAAAAACCCGGTTTCTGCGAGAAACCGGGTTTTTAATCAACAGTATTTATCCGTTTTTAGAGCCGATTAATGGCTCAATGCGAATTCGGGCAATTTCGGCTCAGATGAACCATCGGGCACTACCTTAACCTGACCGTTTTCATCCACATCAACGATCGCCTTTTGGCCATCTTTCAGCTTCCCAGACAGCATTTCCTCAGCCAGCACATCTTCCAACAACCGCATGATTGCGCGGCGCAAAGGTCGAGCACCGTAGCTGGGATTGTAGCCTTCTGTAACTAACAAGTCCTTGAACCGTTCCGTGACCGACAAAGTAATACCCTGTTCGGTTAAGCGGCTGAAGACTTGCTGCAACATAATGTCCGCAATCTGCTTCACTTCTTCCCTGTTCAACTGGCGGAAGACGATAATCTCATCCAAGCGGTTGATAAATTCGGGACGGAAAAACTGTTTCAGTTCTTCGTTTACCAAGCTGCGAACGCGGTTGTACTGACCGTCTGCGGCACTTTCAGCAAACTCGAAACCGAGACCGCCACCGCCTTTTTCAATCACTCGCGAACCGATGTTTGAGGTCATGATCAGCAGTGTATTCTTAAAGTCTACTGTCCGACCTTTAGCATCCGTCAAGCGGCCGTCTTCCAAGATTTGCAGCATCATGTTGAAGACATCCGGGTGAGCTTTTTCGATTTCGTCGAACAAGATGACCGTGTAAGGACGGCGCCGGACTGCTTCTGTTAGTTGGCCGCCTTCGTCGTAACCGACGTAACCGGGAGGCGAACCGATGAGTTTGGAAACCGTGTGGCGTTCCATGAATTCGGACATATCTAACCGAATCATGGCTTCTTCGGAACCGAAGAAATAAGTTGCCAAGGCTTTTGTAAGTTCAGTTTTGCCGACGCCTGTGGGGCCGGAAAAGATGAAACTGGCGATCGGGCGATTCGGATTTTTCAAGCCTACCCGCGCGCGGCGGATGGCCCGAGAAACTGCGGTGACAGCTTCTTCTTGACCGATCAAGCGCTGGTGCAGCGTGTCTTCCATGTGCAGCAGCAATTCTGATTCGGATTCTGTCAGCTTGCTGACCGGTACTCCCGTCCAATTAGCCACGATGTGGGCGATGTCTTCTTCGGTGACGATGGGAGAAGTTTTGAGTTGGCTTTTGTTGATCGTAGCTTCGGCGATTTCGGCTTCAATTTCTAATTCGCGATCGCGCAATTTTCCAGCTTTGTCGAAGTCTTGCTCGCGCACTGCTGCATCTTTTTCTTTTGTTACTGCAGGCAGTTGCTTTTTGAGCTCTTTAACTTCGGGCGGGGTTTGTGAATTCATCACGCGGACGCGGGAACCTGCTTCGTCAATTAAGTCGATCGCCTTGTCTGGCAAAAACCGATCGTTAATGTATCTGTCTGACAGTGTGGCCGCTGCTTCTAAAGCTGCGTCGGAAATTGTCAGTCTGTGATGCTGTTCGTAAGCCGATCGCAACCCGTACAATATTTCTATTGTTTCAGCCACGCTCGGTTCACCGACTTTGATCGGTTGGAAGCGCCGTTCTAAGGCAGCGTCGCGCTCGATGTGCTTGCGATATTCGTCCAAGGTAGTTGCGCCGACACACTGCAATTCCCCTCTAGCAAGGGCTGGTTTGAGCATATTGGAGGCGTCCATGCTACCTTGAATTGCGCCTGCACCGACTAAGGTGTGAATTTCATCAATTACCAGAATGATGTTGCCGGCAGCGCGAATTTCGGCCATGATTTTCGTCAGCCGTTCTTCAAATTCGCCTCGGAACTTTGTACCAGCAATCAGCGAACCCATATCGAGGCTGATTACTTGTTTGTCTTCTAAAATTTCCGGGACGTTTCTATTAACAATGCGCTGGGCTAGGCCTTCGGCGAGGGCTGTTTTGCCGACTCCCGGTTCGCCTACTAACACTGGATTATTCTTCGTGCGGCGGCCGAGCACTTGGATCACGCGCTCGATTTCATTTTCGCGGCCCACTACGGGATCGAGTTTGCCTGCTGCAGCTAACTTGGTCAGGTTTGTGCCGAATTCTTCTAAAGTCGGGATTTTGCGATCGCCGCTATCTCCCCTACCTCCAGGTACCGCCGCGACTTCTCCCACGGCACGAATTACCTGCGTGCGGACTCTCTGGCGATCGATTCCCAAGTTTTGCAGCACCTTCGCCGCCACCCCTTCATCGTCCTGAATCAGCCCCAGCAGGATGTGCTCGGTGCCGATGTAATTGTGGCCTAACTGCCGCGCTTCGTTCAGCGCCGTCTCAAAAATGCGCTTGACGCGGGGCGTAAAAGGAATTTCTGGCGGGAGGAACCCGGAACCTCTACCGATGATATTTTCGATTTCATTGCGCGCCTCTTTCAAGTTGAGGCCCATATCCAGTAATACTTTTGCAGCGATGCCAGTGCCTTCGCCGACGAGCCCCAGAAGAATTTGCTCGGTGCCTACAAAATTGTGACCGAGGCGTCGCGCTTCCTCTTGGGCTAGCATGATTGCTTTAATGGCTTGTTCTGTAAAGCGTTCAAACATATTTTTTCTATCCTACTGTCTTGGCGAGGGCTGTATCGCTGCTGGTGAGGAGCGATTTGGAACACTACACAAATTATAGATGTAAATTTTTGTGTATTTCCTTCTCTAACAATGTATCTTGCTAAAGGGGTAGGGACAGTGGGGAGACCCGAATAGTAGGGGTGTGGTTGCCGTCCGCTGTCGATCGGATATTAATTGAGAATAATAGTAGCAAAATGGCTTAATTGCCTGAATCCTTACATTTTATGTATAAATTATATTCTTGTCCGAGTAAATAAAGCTTGATTTTTCTTTGCCTAGGTACATGGTTGAATTAAGCATATAACTGTTGCCGTGTCAAGACTTTTGACGGTTGAGAGTGGTGGTGCCGTCAGCCAACAGCCAACAGTCAACAGCGAACAGCGACTAGAATCAGATATATTTTCAACTCTGAGGAGAACTCCATGCAATTTCTCTCGCAATACCAAATCCACTCCACTCTCCACGAAGGTATCGAAACGATTATTTATCGAGGAAAAATCCTCACCCACCAGGATACAACCGTACTCAAAATCCTGAAAGCTGAATATCCTACCCTCGATGCAATTACCCGGATCAAGCACGAGTATCGCATTCGCCAACATTTAGACCATCCAGGCCTAGTTAAAGTCATTAGCCTAGAAACCTTTGATAACCGTCTCGGCTTGCTTTTAGAAGACTTTAATGGCGAATCTATCGATCGCCTCATGTCCAGACAAAAGCTCGAAGTCATCACCTGTTTGAGGTTTGGCATCCAACTTATAAAAACTTTAGAATATCTACACCTTCAAAAAATTATTCACAAAGATATTAAGCCGAGCAATATCATCCTCAACAGCCAAACAGGAATTATTAAACTGACAGATTTCGGGATTGCTTCGCGATTATCCAAAGAAAATCCCCAAATTAATAATATTAACTCGATAGTCGGTACTTTTGCTTATATGTCTCCCGAACAAACCGGGAGAATGAACCGCACCCTCGACTACCGCACCGACTTTTATTCTGTGGGGATTACCTTATATGAAATGCTGACAAATCAATTGCCATTTATGAGCAACGACCCGTTAGAGATAGTTTACAGTCACATAGCTTGTCAAGCAATTTTACCCCATCACATTAATTCAGACATTCCACCAGCAATTTCACAAATTGTGATGAAATTGATTGCCAAAAATGCCGAACAGAGATATCAAAGCGCAGGCGGATTGTTGGCAGATTTAGAAATTTGTTTAAATCAGTTAGAAACTACAGGCAAGATAGTAGATTTTACGCCGGGAAACTTAGATATATTGAGTCAGTTATTGATTCCTCAAAAATTGTACGGTCGGGAAACACAAGTCAGCGAACTATTGGCAGCATTTGAACGTGTAGCTAATCATTGCGAGGAAAATTCTTCCCCTTCCCAAATTGAACTGATCCTAGTGTCTGGTTATGCAGGTATAGGCAAATCGGCCGTAGTTAGCGAAATTCAAAAACCCATCACCAGACAGCGGGGTTATTTTATTTCAGGTAAATTTGACCAATTCAAACGCAATATACCTTACGCATCTTTAATTCAAGCTTTTCAATCTTTGATCCAGCAGTTACTTGCCGAAAATAACAAAAAATTACAAGATTGGCAACATAAACTTTTAGCCGCACTAGGCGATGCCGGACAAGTAATTATTGACGTGATTCCCGAACTAGAATTGGTAATTGGCAAACAGCCTGCCGTTGCAGAACTTGCCCCCACAGAAGCACAAAACCGCTTTAACAGGCTATTCAAAGAATTTATCCACGTATTCGCGCAAAAAGAGCATCCATTAGTTATATTTATCGATGACTTGCAGTGGTCAGATTCAGCGACATTGAAATTAATGGAATTGCTAGCGACTGACCCAGATAGCAAATATTTACTATTTATTGGAGCCTATCGAGACCATGAAGTTAGCTCTACACATCCTTTAATGCAAACAGTAGAGTACCTTCAACAAACGGGTATTGTTATCAACAATTTAGTGCTGGAACCTCTTTCTTTAGCCCAGGTTACTGAGTTGATTTCTGAGACATTGAATGACTCAGCCAGAATTCAACCTTTAGCGGAGTTAATTTGGAATAAAACTGGTGGGAATCCTTTTTTCTTGACGCAATTACTCAACACTCTTTATCAAGAAAAACTTTTGAGGTTTGACTTTTCCCGGCTGCTGTCTCCCGGAAGCAGAGGGGAGTGGCAGTGGAACATTGAGGAGATTCACGCTATTGGCATCACAGATAAGAGTGTAGTTGAACTGGTAGCCAGTCGGATTCAACAATTGCCAGAGACTACACAACAAGTTTTGAAATTGGCTGCTTGTGTTGGGGACAAATTCACTTTAGATGTTCTCTCTACTGTCAACGCAAAATCTCCCTCAGTCACGGCGACTGAACTCTGGGATGCTTTGCAAGCGGGGTTAATACTTCCATTGAATGAGAGTTATCTCATTCCTTTATTTTTAGATGGAGAAGCAGGAGCTAATTTAACTTTCGATTCTTCGCGAATCAGCTATAAATTTTTGCACGATCGCGTCCAGCAAGCTGCATATTCGCTGATTCCTGATGATGAAAAGAAAGTCACTCATCTTAGCATCGGTAAATTGCTGTTTGAAAATACGCCCGCCGATAAAGTAGAAGAGAAAATTTTTGATATTATCAACCAGTTGAATGTAGGAATTGATTGTCTGCTCCTGCAATCAGAAAAAGATGAATTAGCAGGATTAAATTTAATTGCTGGACATAAGGCAAAAGTAGCTAATGCTTACGAACCCGCTGTTAAGTATTTGAATGCGGGAATGTCGTTATTAGCACCTGATAGCTGGGAGCGCAACTATAGCATGACGCTGCGCTTGTATGTAGAGACGCTAGAAGCGGAATATTTAAACACCAACTTTGAGCAAGCAGAAGTTTTGGCAGAAGTGGTTTTGCGATCGGCTAAAAACCAGCTTGACATAGTGAAAGTGTATCAGCTCAAGATCCTATTTTATCAGGCTCAAAGCCAGATGCTAAAAGCTGTTGAAACAGGTCTAGAAGTGCTGGAAATGCTGGGACTAAACCTATTAGACAACGAAACCATTGCAGTGCCAAAATTGCCGCGAATTGAGGAATTAGAAAACCTGCCAGTTATGACAGATCCATATCTACTGGCAGCTATGGAAATCCTGACAGCCCTCTATCCTCCGGCTTATATTGCCAAACCTGAAATTGTGTCCTCCCTCGTCTTGACTATGGTCAATCTTTGTATCGATCACGGTCATTCAGCATTAGCTACTTTTCCCTATACTCTTTATGGAATGATTCTGTGCGGCATCGAAGGCGACATCGAAGCTGGTTACTACGCTGGATTAATCGCTTTAAAGCTGCTAGAACAATTTAATGCTAGCCAACAGAAAGCTAAGGTTTATGTAATGTTTAATGCTCATATAAGAATCTGGAAAGAGTCTACTAAAAATACACTTAATTCATTTTTAGAAGGGATGAAAGTTGGTGTAGAAAATGGTGATTTAGAATGGGCTGTTTATAATTTTATGCACTATATTACTAATTTAGTGTTAGTGGGAGAACAGTTAGAATATGTCGAAGAAAGACAAAGCGTTTGTATGGAGTTTTTGCAAAATAATAAACACGAATTTGCCATGGGTTATGCTCAAATTTGGCAAGTAACTGCTTCAAGCTTAAGAAGCAAAACAGCAGAGCAAGTACGGTTAGTTAGCGGCAGGTTGGATGAACCTGCTGTGATGTCCCGTTGGCAGAAAGAAAATAATCGAATGTCGCTGTTTGCAGCGTATGTTGGTAAATTGATCGTGCTTTATTTATTGAAAGATTATGCTGCGGCTGTTGCCCGCGGTAAATTAGCGGCAGAATATGCAGATGGGGCGATCGGCTTAATCACTGTTGGGGTACACAATTTCTACTATTCGCTGGCCCTCCTCGCTCACTATCCTGACAGTGAGAATCAAGAAGCATACCTAGCTATTGTTAACTCTAATCAGCAAATTATGAAAAAGTGGGCCTACCATGCACCCATGAATTATCAGCACAAGTACGAGTTAGTTGAAGCTGAGAAAGCTCGACTTTTCAGCGATAAACTTGCAGCCATGGATTATTATGACTTAGCTATTAAAGGAGCGGCTGCTAACGGTTACATCCAAGAAGAAGCATTAGCTTATGAATTAGCTGGAGAGTTTTATCAATCTTTGGATAAAGAGATAATTGCTCAATCTTATCTGACAAAAGCTTATTATGCCTACATCCGCTGGGGAGCTATAGCAAAAGTTAAATACTTAGAATCCCGTTATCCTTATTTAGTCGATCGCAATCAAGGATCAATATCTAAGAATGTTGATCTCATGACTGCTACCACTACTGTTGACAATAGCTTGATGCTGGATTTACCAACTGTTGTCAAAGCATCTCAAGCTGTTTCGAGCGAAATTATCCTCAGCCGTTTGCTAGAGAAACTTGTACAGCTTGTAAAGGAAAACGCAGGCGCTCAAAAAGTATTATTTCTTGCCAAGACAGGTAATCAATTATTCATAGAAGCTGGACTTACAGGTCAGTTTAATGATGTAACCCTGTTACAATCTCTCCCGATAGCCGAATCCGAGAACCTCCCACTTTCATTAATTAACTATGTAGAAAGAACCCAAAAATACTTGGTTTTAGATGATGCTACCCGATCCGATCAATTCCAATTTGACCCTTATATTGTGGCCAATCAACCCCTATCTATCCTGGTATTGCCAATTATCCATCAAGGCAACCTTACGGGAATTTTTTATTTAGAAAACAATTTAACAAAAGGTGCTTTTACTACCGACAGGGTAGAAATTTTGGGAATCCTCTCTGCACAAGCAGCTATTTCTCTAGAAAATGCCCGTTTTTATACTATTCTGGAAACGCGAGTAGCCCAAAGAACTGAGAATTTGCATACAGCACTGGAAGAACTTCGCCACACTCAAGTGCAGCTAATTCAAAGTGAAAAAATGTCCAGTTTAGGTCAAGTTGTCGGGGGAATTGCTCACGAAATTAATAACCCGATTAACTTTATTTATGGAAATTTATATTACACCAACGAATACGCTGAGAACTTACTAAATCTACTACGTTTATACCAAAATAATTACCCAAATCCAGTGTCCGAAATAGTAAATGAAACAGAGCAAATAGATTTAGATTTTTTAATGAATGATTTCACTAAAATGATAGATTCAATGAGAGTGGGCGCTGCTAGAGTTCGCGATATTGTGCTGTCGCTGCGAAACTTTTCTCGGCTAGATGAATCAGATAGAAAATGGGTTAATATTCACGAAGGTATCGACAGCACGTTGATGATTTTGGATCACAAATTAATTGATATTCAAGTTATCAAGGAGTACGACAATTTGCCTTTAGTGAACTGCTATCCGGGAGAAATTAATCAGGTATTTATGAATGTCCTGACCAATGCGATTGATGCTTTTTCTCGCGAAAGAGGGAGTGAAGTTGACTCGAAACAGACTCCGACAATTCAGATTTGCACTGAAGTCGCGGAAGGAAATCAAGTAGCGATTCGCATTGTTGATAATGGTGTGGGGATGAGTTCGGAGGTACGCGGTAAAATATTCGATCCGTTTTTTACTACTAAAGAGGTAGGTAAGGGGAGTGGTTTGGGATTGTCTATCAGTTATCAAATTGTTGTAGAACAACATGGAGGAAAGTTAATTTGCAAGTCGGAACATGGACAGGGCAGCGAGTTTACTATACTGCTGCCGTATTGATTAATTAAAGCCATCGTGAAAGCAACTGTTCAATTACTTCCACAAAGCCGATCGCAATTTGAATCAATGGCCAACCCACCAGACAAATTAACACCGCCCAGCGAGTTTGAATATCCAAACCTTGGCGAACCGCCACAATTACAGCTAGCAAACTCCACACAGCTAATATCCGCTCTATTCCTTCTCCCAGCAAGGGAATTAAGGTTAAGAAATTCAGAACTTGGGGGGCGTAGGCAAATCCGATTGGAACCAGCAACTCGCCATAAGTTACGTGACCCGGTTTCAGCCACTGCCCGATTTTAAAGATAGTGAAAGTCCAAAAATAATAACCCCCCGCGACTGCCAAACCCTCTATCAAAAGTCCTAGAAATAATACTGATAGCTCAGTTCGGTTGATTAACAAGATGACAGCACTGCCCAACACGCGGGACAGCGCAGCTAAAATTACAATTGTTAAAGCTATTCGCTTAGTTCTGCCAGTGTAGGGAGTTTTTTCGTAAAAATTGCCGTTCAAAGAAAGTGCGTTCCAAAGCGTTGCGCCCAAACCTGCAATTGAATCTTCTCCCTTCACGTTGAACTCCTGCTCCTCAAGATAGTTGACAATTTTTACAGAATAAGCTCTAATACAGCAGAATCACCGAACTATTTCTAGGTAATTAAGTAATTAATTGGCATTCTACCAGATTTTATTAAATGCTAAGATTGATTTTACGGATACTTGCATGGTTGCGCGGGGGAAGTTTAAATTTGTTGCTCATCGCAGGTGTAATCCTGATAATTTGGGGCATTCTTTCGCCGGTGGGAACTGTTATATGGTGGCTGAATCAAAGTGCAGAAACTTTTGGTATCAAGAAAAATCCGCCGGAGATATTGCCCTCAAACAAGGGCAATCTAGCAGCGCGCAAGTCTTCGCCACTCAATTGCTATATCATCTTTTTACCGGGAGTTGGCGATTTTTCGGGGGACGAATTAACCCCTGGTGAAGAGTTTTTTCTCAAGGGTTTAGTTAAAAGTCACCCGCAGTGCGTAGCAGTGGGCGATGTTTTTCCTTACTCAGCCTCTAACAAAAGTTTAGGAGGAGAGCGGTGGCTAGCTCCTTTTTGGCGGTTTGCAGAACAGGCACAAAAAGGGCCGATTGCGGGGAATATATTCATTAAAATTCGCAACCTTTGGAGGTTTGCAATTTCTCTAGATTATCGCTACGGCTTTGCATACAATCAGGGAATTGCTAATGCAATTATCGATCGCATGAATGCTCAATCTCCCATTCCAGTTAATTCTAAACAACCTTTGAAAGTTATTTTAATTGGCACTAGCGGCGGCGCACAAGTTGCTTTGGGTGCTACTCGCTATCTTAAAGAATGGCTGAAGGCAGAAATTACGGTTATTTCGGTTGGGGGCGTGTTTTCGGGAGAAAATGGTTTTGCAGAAGCCGATCGCATTTTCCACTTTCGCGGCACTCGCGATTCAATTGAGGATATTGGCGGCATAGTTTTTCCGAGTCGCTGGTACTGGTACGCGACTTCTCCTTTCAATCAAGCTCGTTTGCAAGGCCGCTATGCAGAAGCTTTGAGTGGCCCTCACAAGCACGACGGCGATGAGGGATATTTTGGGGAAAATCTGGCGGCGGACAATAAAAAGTATGTAGATATAACCCTGGACAAGATTAATCAATTGCCTGTTTGGTCTAAGGGCGCGTCCGATTGATGAGTTCTTGCATATTCGATGCCTGTACAATTATAATTAAGTTAGGAGGAAAAATTTTAGTTTTAATTTATTCATACAGAGAGGAGTGGCGTTCATCATTAACAACTAATTTTATTAGCGTCAATCGGTCGGAGAGCATATCAATCGGTAACATAAGCTAGTCCGCCTTTAAATTGCATTTAAAATAATAATAAAACTCTTCTCGGCAGTTGCTCACAGCAAGGTTAGGAATATACAAGTTAAATACACAACCGCTTAGTCATTAGTCATTACTTATTAATTGTGTCATTGTTCGTTGTGCGTCGCTGGAAGCTTGGCCTTGCTGGCTTCCCGTCTCTACCTCCAATTCCCGGTGCCCGATGCCCGATGCCCGATGCCCGATGCCCGATGCCCGATGCCCCATTCCCTATTCCCTATTATCAATGTCTCGACCAACATTATATATTGCCATCACGAATCACGGATTCGGCCACGCTGTCCGAGTTGCGTCCGTAGCTGCAAAAATTCAAGAATTAAATCCAGATATCTTACTAATTATCACAACAACAGCACCTCGGTGGCTGCTAGAATCTTATATTGGTGGCGACTTTATCCACCGTCCCCGCGCTTTTGATGTGGGTGTCGTGCAAGCTGACAGTTTGAATATGGATAAAGACGCGACGCTGGAAAAATTGCGGGAAATTCGGAAAAAGCAAAATTCCCTAATTGCCAGCGAAGTTAATTTTATTAAGCAAAATCGGGTGGGTTTGGTGCTGGCAGATATTCCTCCTTTGGCAACGCGAATGGCGGCAGCGGCTGGGGTTCCTTGCTGGATGATGAGCAATTTCGGGTGGGATTTTATCTATCGCGATTGGGGCGGGGAATTTGCAGAAATCGCAGATTGGATTGGTGAATGTTTCGGAATGTGCGATCGGCTTTTTCGTCTTCCTTTGCACGAACCGATGGCAGCTTTCCCCAATATTCAAGATGTGGGCTTGACTGGCGGCAATCCTCGCTACAGTAACGAAAAAATTCGGGAAGTATTCGGCATCGAAACACCGCTGGAAAAAACTGTATTGTTGACTTTCGGCGGATTGGGTTTAGAAGAAATTCCTTATCAAAATTTACAGCAATTTAGTGACTGGCAATTTATTACTTTTGATGCGGGAGCTCCCGATTTGCCGAATTTGATTTATGTCAAAAATCAGGATTTTGCACAATCTTTCCCGATTTTACCGCGTCCGGTTGATATTATGCTTATCTGCGGGCGCTTAGTTTCTAAACCGGGATACAGCACTTTTGCGGAAGCTTTGCGCTTGGAAATACCTGTTATTTCTATAATGAGAGAAGGTTTTGCAGAAGCTGCGGTGTTGCTGGAAGGGATTCAAAATTATGCGGAACATCAAATTTTGACGGCGACGGAGTTTTTTGAGGGGGATTGGGAGTTTTTGCGACAACCGCTGCATCCGCCCTGTTTGTCGGATAAATTGGATAAAAATGGTACGGAAGCGATCGCCCAAGCTGTTGTAGACTATTTTTCATAAGTGCGATTAGAAATCGATCTTAAAAAAACAAAGTCTACCTCCGCCGACAGAAGACTTTTGCATCAGTCTCATCCAAACTCTAAAATCTAGAATATACAATCGAATGAATCACTATCAACAGATACTCAAGATTCAAACTACAGGGAAATCTTTGGGCAAAATCACTCCTAAGATAGAAGATGTGGTGGCGAATTCAGGTATTAAAACGGGACTTTGTAGTTTATTTTTGCGCCATACTTCTGCTAGTTTGGTGATTCAAGAAAATGCTGACCCGGATGTACTTAAGGATTTGGCTAACTTTTTGGCTAAACTGGTACCGGAGGACGATCGCTACATTCACGATGCCGAAGGCCCAGACGATATGCCGGCGCACATTCGCACTGCGCTGACTCATACTTCTGAACAAATCCCGATCGATCGCGGCAGGTTGCTGTTAGGAACTTGGCAGGGAATTTACCTGTGGGAACACCGCCAGCGGGGTCACATTCGCGAATTAGTTGTTCACGTCAGCGGCACTTAATCGGAATTTGTACCTCGCTGATTTTAGTTGCTTCCGGCGTCATCGGGGAATTGTAAAAAAAGCGGCGCGGCGGCCCGACTATTTCGTATTCGGGATGTTCTTGAAGCCAATCTTTGAGTTTCTGGAGGTTGTTTTCGTAGCTTTCCCAAGTGTAGGCCCCGCGCACACCGATGCTGACAACCGTCATCGGGGAAGTATCCGTGATTTCTACAGCGGAGTTAACGCTGCTGGGGGCGATATTTGGTTCGGGATAGAGGAACGAAACTTCTGCTTGGGGAACTGCATCGATTTGCCCGGAATTTTCCGTGTAGCGCGCTTCTACTGGCGTTGTCATCGCAATTTGGTTGTTGCTGATGTGTTGAAATAAGGGATTGAAGGCGATGCCAGTTGCTTGTCGCAAATCGCCCGCGTGGGTGTAGGTGACAGCGCGGTAGTGAGGATATTGCTTAACTTCTATGACCCCAATCTGTGCGGGTTCAGGGAATCCAGTAGGTAATACCATTTGAGATTTAAAAGTTTAGATTTTACATTGAAGAATGGGGAAGACTGACTCCGCAAGGGTTTGGAACTTGCTTGCAGTTGCATTATTTTTGGCAACTGGTATAAATAGGCTGAGATTGTTTGCAGACAATCGTTCAGGTGGCACAATTAGTTTAGCAGTTATTTAAGGCGCTGCTAACTATCCATCGCCTAGAATTAGTTTAGAGATTATTAATTAACCTCGTAATAATACGGACGGCACTGAGTAAGCAGAGAAACATTAATCTAGTTGTGCTTGAAAAATTAGTGTTTTTCCGGCGTTTGCTATTTGTGTGGGAAAATATTCGGCTGTTGGGCCGATCGAGCTGTGCGTTCTCAGTTATTACCACGCTTATCGCTTTCAGCTAGAGGGTCAATTATACCGCTTTCAGGGAATGATGTATGAAAAAGATTCTAGTGATTGAGGACGAGCAAATAATCCGGGAGAATATTCTCAAACTCCTCAAAGCTGAAGGTTTTGACGTGACGGGTGCAGAAAATGGAGCAAAAGGTTTAAATGCGGCGGTGTCAAATCTTCCCGACGTGATTCTTTGCGACGTGATGATGCCGGAACTTGACGGATATGGGGTGCTGGTGGCCTTGCGATCGAATCCTGTTACTGCTACAGTACCTTTTGTGTTTCTCACAGGTAAAGCCGATCGCTCTGAAATGCGGCAAGGTATGGAATTAGGAGCAGATGATTACCTGACTAAACCTTTTAGTAAAGCTGAACTTGTGGGCGCAATATCGAGCCGCTTGAAAAAACAAGAAGCTGTCGCCGAACAGTACAATACTTTGCGATCGCAAGGCAGCGAATTTATCCAAAATACTGCCGACAAATTAGAGCAGATAAAAAATTGTTTGTGCAACGCACTGGAACGAGAAGAATTCCAAGTTTACTATCAGCCGCAAGTCAATGTCCAGACAGGTAAAATTATGAGCGCAGAAGCTTTAGTGCGCTGGGTACATCCAGAAAAAGGGCTGATTTCGCCTGCAGAATTTATTCCCCATGCCGAAGCAACTGGCTTCATTGTACAGTTAGGCGAGTGGGTGTTGCAGACAGCTTGCAAGCAAATGCAAGTTTGGCAAAATGCTGGTTTTCCGCTTCGGATAGCGGTGAATCTGTCGCCGCGCCAATTTCACCAACCGGATCTCAGCAGCAGAGTTGCCCAAATTTTAGCAGAAACTGGTTTGCAAGCGAGCAGTTTGGAATTAGAGCTGACAGAAAGTTTAATGGTAGAAGATGCCGAAAGTGCGATCGCAACTTTGCAACATTTGAAAAATTTGGGAGTTTGTATATCTCTTGACGATTTCGGAACTGGGTATTCTTCTTTAAGCTATCTGACGCAATACCCCTTCGATACTTTAAAAATAGACCGCTGTTTTATCAGCAATATCACCGATGGTTGCACCAATGCAGCGATTGTGAAAGCTATTATTGAAATGGCCCACAGTCTCTGTCTTGAAGTAATTGCCGAAGGAGTTGAAACAGAAGCCGAAAAAGATTTTTTATGGCGCTATAAGTGCGATATAATGCAAGGATATTTGTTCAGTCCTCCTTTGGCAGCAGCGGATTTTGAACAGTTGCTGGTGGAAGGAAAATAGCCGATTGGTTAACTCAATATTTGTCTTTGAATAAAGTGCGATCGGGGTGGAATATGGTTTTAGAATCCAGCAGTAACGTTGACTCACTCAAATCAAGCAATAAAAAAAATAAGGATTTTTACTTAGCTGTTCAAATAGCAATAGTGATAGTGTTTTTAGCTATATTGTCCAAATTTTTTATCATAGTTAACGCTGGAGAACGGGGCGTGCTGATGCAGTTTGGTAAAGTGCAAGAACAGGTACTAGGAGAAGGAATTCACGTAATAGTCCCCACAGTTTATACTGTAAAAAAGTTGAGCGTCAGGGTGCAAAAACAGGAAAGCTCCGCTGAAGCTTCCTCAAAAGATTTGCAAGATGTTTTCACGGATGTAGCGCTCAACTGGCATATTATCCCTGAAGAAGCAAATGCTATTTTTCAACAAATAGGTGACGAGAAAGAAGTCATTGCTCGCATTATAGAGCCTGCTGTTGAAGAAGTATTAAAAGCAGTTATGGCCAAATACACGGCTGAAGAAATAATTACTAAACGGGGAGAAGTTAAAGCCGCAGTTGATGATTCTTTGACCTTGAGGCTGGTTACATATCACATTGCCGTTGACGATATTTCTTTAGTACACGTTCACTTTTCTAAGCGGTTTAGCGAGGCGGTGGAGGCGAAACAAATTGCCGAACAGGAGGCAAAAAGAGGGGAGTTTTTAGCGCTGAAAGCAGCCAAACAGGCGGACGCTAAGGTGAATTTAGCTAAGGGAGAAGCCGAAGTGCAAAGGTTGCTGCGGGACAATTTGACTCCAGAACTTTTGGAAAGGCAGGCTATAGAAAAATGGGATGGGAAATTGCCGCTGATTGTTGGTGATGGGGGTAAAAATTTATTGGACTTGAGTAAATTGGTTGAGAGATAATTATAATCCTGGACGCACGGGGTGCCAGAAACCGGGTGTTTTTACGACACAATACACGGGGTTTAGCTTCTTATGTCGGTAAAAAACCCGCTTTCTTAAGTATTCGTGCCTAAGTCCTGAATTACCAATTACCAGCACCTTGACTTAATATCTCTTCAAAAGCTTTAGTAATTCTAGTTTGAAAACGCTGTCGGTGCTTGAGTTTGAAAACAGGTTTAATTATTTCAAAACATACATTAGAACTTGGTTGGCTATCTATAATTTTAATCGCTCGCAGTGTAGATAGCTGCAATTCTTTTTTCACCATCAATTCAGGAATAGCCGCTGCACCTGTGCCGCTTTCCACCACTGCTTTTACCATTTCGCTACTGTTTAAAACTAAAGTTACATTCAATTCATGGGGATTAATTCCCCAACTTTGCAAAGCTTGTTCCAACATTTGCTGAACTCCCGAACCAGATTCTCGCATCACCCAATCCGTTTTCGCAATTTCCGCTAAACTCACATCTGTTCGTTCAAACCAAGGGTGAGATTTGCCAACTACAATCAGCAAGCGTTCGCTGCCTACAACTTCTTCTTCCAGAGTGCTCTTAAGCGAAGCTTTAATATCTCCCGTCACTAAACCCAAATCAAATGTTCCCGTCGCCGTCCCCGCACAAATTTCTTCGGCATTTGCCAGAGTACAATTCACGCAAATACCAGGATATTTTTGTTTGAACTTGCTAAGTTTATCAGGCAACCAATAATTGCCAATGGTCAGACTGCAACCCAAGTTTAAATCGCCTCGCTGCAAGTCGTTCAACTCCCGCAAACCTCTCTCAGTCAAAGCAACTTGGTCGAGAATTTTCTGAGTTTCAACTTGCAGCAACTTCCCAGCATCTGTGATTTCTATCCGGCGGCCGATGCGGTGAAATAGTTTTACTCCGTATTGCGCCTCTAAGCTTTGGATGGTCGCGCTGACAGCGGGTTGGGTGATGTAAAGTTCCTCGGCTGCGCGACTGAAGTGCAGGTGTTCCGCGACAGCTAGAAAAACTCGCAGTTGGTCAAGTGTCATTCCGGCCATGCTGAGTACCCTTTTACTAAATACAGTTATTTTTTGAGATTAAAATCTCTGGCGGCTAAGCTTTGACCTGAACTTTTTGATCGAGTCTCTGGTACAGGTTGGAATTACCAAAAAAGCACGGTTATTAGCCGTTATTTAAAGTGTCCTTTTAACGTCACGGGTTTGAGCTTTTGGCGACAGATACGTCTGGTATTCCAACAGTTATTTTGCGGCTGCACTGCATCACTTGCATTTATTAATTCGATAAAAAACAACATTTGATTCTACCCCAGAAGGGGATTACAGTTATATTCAAGCTTCTAAGGCAGGGCCCAATGCTGAAGTAGCACCGACAAGTTTAAGCCGATCGCCAAAAGTCGATCGACAAAAAGAGAGAAGATAAATGACTAAGAAAACGCCAAAAAATCAGAGTGCACACGGCTTAAAGCCGGACTGCCTCTCCTTCGGGGAGGTTTTAGCTCAATCCTTTGCGGTGATTGCACCTACAACTATACCCGCATCTAATCTAGGGTTAATTGTCGCTCTTTCGGGTAACGGGACTTGGCTGAGCTTTCTCATCGGCTTGATAGGCCTAGTATTTGTCAGCATCAATATCAACCAATTTGCGAGTCGATCGGCTTCTGCCGGTTCTCTTTATTCTTATATTGTTAAAGGACTTGGCCCGACGGCCGGCGTAATTTGCGGCTGGAGTTTGGTACTGGCTTATCTATTTACTGCGATGTCCGTTTTGTGTGGTTTTGCCAACTTTACGGGTACTTTCATCGGTCATTTAGGCATCCATCCGTCACCGATTACGCTGTTAGCGATCGGGGCTGGCGTTGCTTGGTATGCAGGTTATAAAGATATCCAGCTTTCAGCTATGGCGATGCTGTGGCTGGAGGGAGCATCAGTGGCGGCGATTTTTATCTTGGGAATTATCATCTGGGCGCACAAAGGTTTTGCCTTAGATATGTCGCAACTAACTTTGGAAGGCGTAACTCCGGGGAGCATAGCGACGGGACTTGTCTTAGTAATGTTTGGTTTCTCTGGTTTTGAAAGTGCTACATCTCTGGGCGACGAAGCGAAAAAACCCTTAAAAAATATCCCCAGAGCTGTCATTGGTAGTGCTGTCATGGCAGGCTTATTCTTCGTTCTGATGACCTATATTGAGGTTTTGGGTTTTAGCGGTACTGGAGTTTCTATTACTAATAGTGAAGAACCTCTGACTTTTCTAGCGCAACAAATCGGGATGGGTTGGCTGGGAGAATTAGTGGCTTTCGGCGCTTTATTTAGCTTTTTTGCTTGCGTGCTAGGCAGCATCAATCCAGCGGCGAGAGTGTTTTTTATGATGGCCCGCCACGGTTTGTTTCACTCTTCACTAGGTGTAGCGCATTCATCTAATAGAACTCCCCACGTTGCAGTAACGATGTGTACATTTATGACATTTTTGGTGCCTGCTGTGATGTCTATGTTTAACATCAAACTGTTCGATTGTATGGGTTATTTGGGGGCAATTTGCAGCTACGGATTTTTAACGGTATACATCTTGATTTCGATCGCAGCTCCGGTTTACCTGCACAAAATTCGTAAATTGCGCGTGCGAGATGTCCTGTTCTCGGCTGTGGCGATCGCATTTATGATGATTCCGATTGCCGGAAGTGTGGGCATTCCAGGCAGCACTATGTTCCCAGTTCCAGAAGCTCCTTACGATGCGTTTCCTTACTTGTTCTTGATGTACTTGGTGGCTACTTGCGGATGGTTTTTCTTGCAGCGGCGGCGCTATCCTGGACTTGTGGGTTCGATGGAGCAGGGTATTGACGCAATTCATGCCAAATTCGAGGAAGAAAATGCAATTTACGGCGGTGTTCGATTGAAAGCCGTCCCCTTTGACAGTGAGCGTTTTTGATTAGCAGTTACCAGTTCGCTGTTCGGAGAAAGAGTTTTTAAGCAACTGGGTTTTTACTGAGATATTGCACCATTGTCGATGAGCATTTCAAGGGCGTTGCTCAGCTCAACAGCCCACAATAAAATTTAATTTTTGTGGAACGGGCATCTTGCCCGTTCCGAAGATACGATCCCAGCAAATACAACCAAATAAAAAATCTGAGGAGAGACAGAAATGAATGAATTACTAACAGCAATTTCTACGGGAATGACAGCTTTTACGGCTACAAACCTTGACGATATTCTGATTCTGCTGCTGTTTTTCTCGCAGGTGAATGCAGTATTTCGGCGCAGGCATATCGTCTTCGGTCAGTTTCTGGGCTTTACTGCACTGGTTTTTGCTAGCCTTCCGGGGTTTTTTGGTCGCTTAATCTTTCCGCCAGATTGGATCGGAATGCTGGGTTTGCTGCCAATTGCGATCGGGCTTAGCCGCTTGCTGAATCCAGAAACTGACGATTCTGAAGCTGAGGCAGAATTAGAGCAATCTGAGAACTCTTTTTTTAGCAGTTTTCTGTCTCCTCAAACTTACAGCGTAGCAGCGGTGACGGTGGCAAATGGGGGCGACAATATCGGGATATATGTGCCGCTTTTTGCTAGCAATACTTTAGAAAGTTTGGCGGTGATTCTCGCTGTATTCTTCGCGATGGTGGGCGCTTGGTGCTACGCTGCTTATCGGTTAATTCAGATGCGGGCGATCGCGGATACTTTGACTCGCTACGGCAATCAGCTTGTGCCTTTTGTTTTAATCGGATTGGGAATGGCGATTCTGGTGAAAAGCGGGACTCTGGCAAGCCCAACTTTAAGTATAATATCTTTAGTTGGTTGCGCTTTCTGTTTGATAACTATGAGCAGAGGTAACGCCAGCGAAACTGAAGTTTAGAAAAGTTGCAGGGACAGCACATGAATTGGATTGCAGCAGCGATTATTGCCGGAATTACATCTTTTGCCGCAACCAATATCGACGATATGGTGCTTTCGATGCTGTTCTTCGCCCAGGTAAATGATACTTTCCGCCCCCGGCATATCTTTGTCGGTAAGTACCTCGGATTTGCAGCACTCATCGCTGCTAGTTTGCCCGGTTTTTTTGGTGGCTTAATTGTACCGAAAGCTTGGATTGGCTTGCTGGGTTTGGTTCCGATCGCGATCGGCATTAGTCACTTAGTCAAGAGAGATAATGAGGAAAATGACGTACAAGCCGTATCGGGCGAATTTAACCGTCAATCTAACTCATCTGTGCTGTCAAAACTCGCCAATCTTTTCAACCCCCAAACTTTGAATGTGGCTGCGGTAACAGTGGCCAACGGGGGAGACAACATCGGCATCTATTTGCCGCTGTTTGCTAGCAGCGATTTGCCGAGCTTGGTGGTGATTTTGGCGGTTTTCTCGGTGATGGTAGGTGTTTGGTCTTATGCCGCTTACCGGTTAACTCGCCAAAGGGCGATCGCCCCTATTTTGACGCGCTATACCAAGGCTGTTGTCCCTTTTGTCTTGATTGGTTTGGGAATATTCATCCTGATTGAAAGTGGTAGTTATCGGCTGCTTCCGGCATTCCACTCTAACTAAGAATTAGCCCGGAACCCGCTACTTCTATCCCTCTCTAGGTAGATAATTTTCCCGGAATTCCTAACTTCTAACTCATCAGTTTTACCGTGCCAATTGTTTTCTTAAAAAAGGTGTATAAATTACTTGCCATATATTACCAAGTATGCTAAGTTAATAATGAACTAATTGACCGAGCTAAAAGCAGCTTCAAACTAATTTAGCCTCGAAATTTTACGAAAGTTCAAGCCATCTTGTGAGCTAGCAAATTGCCAGACTTAGGCAAGAATATACCTGTCATTTCAATAAATTCTGTAGTGGTGAATCCAACTCAGCTAAAAACTTGAGGAGGAATCCTTAAAATATCGCCCGAACACTTCGCCACTACCCCACGCCGCTCGACTTTGACCATAGGTCTAATCCTAAACAACCAGATTTTTAGATTCTGCAAAATTTGGTTTTTCAGGCAAACCAGTTAAAGAGATATCGTTTTTGCCTAAGTCCTAAGATAGCAAGCAAACAGAAAGTTGGAAAAAACCTGACAATCTAGAAAAGGAGAAAAATTGTGAAAATCTTCAAATTTGTTTTAGTGCTGTTGGTAATGGCCGCCAATTTAGTATTCGTTCCCCCATCATGGGCAGATGCTCCAAAAACGCCGAAATATGCGAGCAATCCAGACTACATAGAGGTGACTCAAGCTCTGAACACTCTCAGGACAGCGAAAGATGCACCCAATCTCGCCCAGACTTATACCCCTGAGCAACTTCAGCAAAAAATCTCTCAATTGGAGTTTCAAAAATACACTTTAGAAACGGGAAAACCTTGGGGTCAGTGTCGCAACGAAACCGGAAAAACCCTGGCTGTCTACGGCCCGAAACGCAAAAAAGCAGCTTCTTCTTCTTACGAGAATGCCCTTTATTTTCTAGCTGACGGCCAAACAACTGAACATAAATGGGATTGCGATGGAATTTATCTACCCAGCGATATCAAAGCAACCGATTTAAGAACTACCGATCAACCTTCAGAAGAATTGACTGGCGGTCTAGCTGTTAAGATAGTTGACGGAACTCAAGTTGTAGCCAGAGCTAATCCCGATACGGGGGCTGTAGAATTTAACGTTCCTACTGCTAAAGTTTTCCAGCCTGGGGATGCTAATTGGTTTGTTCCTGACGTGACTCAGGCGTACATAGATACGCAAGTTCCCAACGCACCTACTGAGGAAAATGATTAGTTTTGGTGAAGTTGTAATGCGATCGCCTGTGTAAAGCCCGTTGCAACGCAAGAACCCGCCGGGGAGCGATCCCCGGCGAATAATCGTCCCAGCGAAAATATATCGGTTTCCCTTCTTAATTTGACGTTAAAATTAAAAGGTTTATCTATGCTATTAAATTGGAAATCCACGAAAGTAAATACAGAAAAGATTAAGCGACCCAATCCGTCGCGGGTGCGGGATCACTTGGCAAACGAGCGCACTTATTTAGCATGGATGCGGACAGCCATATCGCTGATGGGTTTTGGCGTAGTTATCGTGCGCCTTCGCACCTTTCATCCCCCTCTACTCCCAACTCCCGGCAATGGCTGGAAGTTGGGTTTGCTTTTTTCAGCAGTGGGTTTGTTGACGGTGTTATTCTCAACTAAGCACTACTTTGGCGTCCGTCACGATATCGATTACGATACTTATGAACCTACCGATCGCTGGGTAATTCTTTTCAGCCTCGCGATCGCAATCCTAGGGGCTGGGGTAATTTATTATATGTTCACCGTTCCTTCTAGCTCATTTGGTTTGATGGCACCTGAATAATGGTGGCGGTTTAATATGAATATTAAAGAGTTCGATCGCGTGCAATTATCGTTCAAACCGATGCAAGTAGATGATGAGAAACCAAAGCAGCAAAATCTGTCGCGGGCGATCGATCGATCGGCAAATGAGCGCACTTTCTTAGCATGGATGCGGGCCGCGATCGCCCTCATGGCTTTTGGCGTCGTCATCATCCGACTTCGCGTCGTGCAAATGCCCGTACATTACCGTCAGGCGATGGGGTGGAAGTTGGGTTTAATCTTCTCTCTAATAGGTTGGGTGACAGTCTTAATCTCAACTAAGCACTACTTCACCGTTCGCCACCAAATTGACCACGATACCTACAATCCCCCAGACGCCATGGTTTTATTTTTCAGTTTTGCTGTGGGCTTATTGGGAATTGGAGTAATTTATTCGATTTTGGCAGTCGCCCTGGGCCCAAGTAGTTTTGTAATACCCGATTGATTATCAATAGGAGTTAACCATGAACAGCGATACAGTTGCCACGATCGCTTCCATTATCATCTTAACTGCTGCTATCTGGGCAGCATTCGTAGTGCTGGAGACTGTCGCGAAAATAGTCCCTAAATTGCTAGGCGTCACAGTCGCGATCGGGCTTTTGCTCGTTTACCTGCAATTTTACTGGGGCATCGATACTGCATATCTTTGGCAAACTGTCAAGCATTTACCTGAAGCTTTCAATTTCTCGATCGGCGCCTAAACTCGCACCAGCCAGCATTCTCAACCACCTCTCCCTCATCGATATTTTTCTACCGGAAACAAAGTAGATTCAGCCGAGGGCCAACAAAATACGGTAACTCGATTGACTTACTAGACATAGCTCAGCTTTGCTGCTAAACTACGGTAAGTCGATCGAGTAATGAGATATTAACGTGGAAAACGCTAAAAAAGTCAGTGAAGAGTACCAGCTTGCAGGACAACTGACCCAACAATTGCCAGAAGCTAAGGGCTTTAACGAAGTCTGGTTTAAAAAAATCCGAGGCGGGTTGCTTCTGGCAATTGGATATTTGCTATCACCCCTGTGTTGGTGGAACGACATATTTTTCAATCTGCCAATTGCCTACGCCTTTGGGTATATCTGTAGTGGGCTTTCCCCAGATTTACTGTTTCCCTGCACAATTGTCGGCTACTGGCTTTCCAATATTGCTGGAATTCTGTTGATGCAGCTAGGAACTTTAGATGTTTTGACAGACAAACCCAAGGAAAAAAACCTCAAAAAAGAGTTATTGACGGGTTTAGTTTCCTCAACGGCCTTCACTCTGGTCATTGTGGCATTGATTCATTTTAATGTTCTCGATACTCCCGATTTCTTTGTCGGCAAGCAGTCGGTTAACCTCACCTCTACTTTACCTATGACGATCGTCACTTCAAGGTAGAAGACAAAATATAAACCCCATAAATGAATCCAGGGTTTTTGAGCAGTTACACAGGTACATATAAGAAAATCAGGGAAGTTTTACACTACAATTTCTGTAGTCTTGTTTATTTGCATTTACTTACTTTTACCAAGAATATTGTTGCTGAGAACGTGGCAACTCTAAAGCCTTGACGAGACAAATCTTTGGTAAAAAATATTGAAATGCAAGTGAGATTTAGCCTGTGTAGCTGTGTTGCAGGAGCCGCCCAAGTTATCTATTTGTTGGTTGGCAGCGCTTAAATACACAGTTTTTGGGCATAACCGTGAACTACTTATTACTATCCTTTCTCAGCTTTTTTGTGGGCATAATTGTTGGTTTGACCGGAGTTGGCGGAGCTTCGCTCATCACCCCAATGTTAATTTTTGTTTTCCATGTTCCGGCATCAATTGCTATTAGTTCGGATGTCGTAGCTGCCACACTGATGAAAGTTGTTGGTGGCTTCAAACACTGGCAGCAAAAAACCCTAGACTTGCAAATAGTTAAGTGGCTGGCTTTGGGCAGCGTGCCCGGTTCGCTGACGGGCGTGTGGATTTTACACTGCATCAAATCCAGCGGAAGTCAGGACTTAGACAGCATATTGCTGCGCGTTCTCGGAGTAGGGATCGCACTAATTGTAGCTTTATCGCTGACCCAATTAGTGGTCAAAACATTTTTCCCTAAGTTTAAATTCCCTTCGCCCCCTAAATGGGACTTAAATACTAATTATGGCCGTATTTGTACTGTGAGTGCGGCAGCAATTTTAGGCTGCATAGTGGGAATTACTAGCGTGTCTTCCGGTTCGATGTTTGCACTGTTGCTGATTGCTTTTTTCCGCCTGGATACTTCTAAATTGGTGGGTACAGATATTTCGCAGGCGGCAATTTTGTTGATGTTTACATCTCTGGGACACCTCAGCCTCGGAACAGTAGACTGGAGTTTAGTATTGCCAATTTGGTTGGGTTCGGTGCCGGGAGTTTTAGTAGGTGCTAAATTCTGCCAAATTATGCCTCAACGCCCGCTAAAGTTTGTTATTTACGGAATGTTGGCAATGGCTAGTTGGAAGTTGTATCAAGTCTGAAAAGTAGGGGTAGTGCCGAGCCCATTGGTGTCAACAATCCCCTAAAAACCTTTGTATATCTTGTTGAGAGCCGAGTCTAGATCCCCCTAAATCCCCCTTAAGAAGGGGGACTTTGAGAAGAATCTTGTCCCACCCCCTACTCCCCTTATTAAGGGGGGTGAGGGGGGATATAGACTTCGATACCACAAGAGAGACGGTGGGTTTAACGTTAAGTTGTCACCACTGCCCTACTACAATTTAATAATTGCTGACTAATGCTTCGAGTTCGCTGACAGTCGGCAATTCTAAATCTTTGAACAAGGCTGTACTGAGGTAGCGTTCGCCATAAGAAGGCTGGACAAAAACTATTAATTTTCCAGCATTTTCGGGACGCTTGCCGACTTGAATTGCGGCAAACAAAGCGGCGCCGGCAGAAATTCCTGACAACAATCCTTCTTCTCTGGCAAGTCGGCGACTGTAGGCGATCGCATCTGCGTCGGTAACTGTAATCACCTCATCAATTAACTCTGGTTTCAACACTTCTGGGATGAATCCTGCGCCAATCCCTTGAATTTTGTGAGCACCAGATTTACCTCCAGAAAGCACGGGGCTGCTTGCGGGTTCAACTGCGATCGCCTTAAAACTCGGTTTCCGCTGTTTAATTACCTCACCAACTCCCGTAATTGTGCCGCCGGTGCCAACTCCAGCCACTAAAAAATCTACTTTACCCTCTGTATCTTCCCAAATTTCCTCAGCCGTTGTTTCCCGGTGAATTTTTGGATTAGCGGGGTTGCGAAACTGTTGCAGCATGAAAGCATCGGGCGTTTCTTCTACAATTTCTTCCGCACGGGCGATCGCGCTTAACATCCCTTCATGTCCCGGAGTTAATTCCAACCGAGCTCCGTAAGCTTTCAGCATCGATCGGCGTTCCGTACTCATCGTATCCGGCATCGTTAAAATCAGACTGTACCCTTTCGCCGCCGCGATCATTGCCAAAGCAATTCCCGTATTGCCTGAAGTCGGTTCAACTAAAATTGTTTTCCCCGGTTGGATTAACCCCGCCTCTTCTGCAGCCTGAATCATGCTCGCCGCAATCCGATCTTTTACCGAAGCAGCCGGATTCATCCCTTCCAATTTGGCCACAATTTGAGCAACTACTCCTTCGGCTTGGGGAATTTTATTGAGCTGAACTAAAGGAGTTCTGCCAATTATTCCTGTAACATCCTTAGCAATTCTCATGGCTTAATTTCTCTCCCTTTAAATGTAGTACATGGGATGTGCTTGCTTGCGAACATCCCGCTGTTCGCACAAATCTTGTAATGTGTATTTTCCCAAAACAGCCCAAGATGCCTGTTGAGCTTCCTGCCAGATTTCTAGCACCGCAGTTTTTTCTATTGTTACAGATTCCGAAACTTTTTGGGTCGGGCCGCTGCCGTCGCCTTCAAGAGTCGAAAACACCTCTAGCAAAGTAATTTGCCAAGGATCTTTCGCCAGCAAATAACCGCCTTTAGCACCCCGCAAACTCTGGACAATACTTGCACGCCGCAGCACGGCAAGAATTTGGTCTAAATAGCGTTCCGGTATCTCTTGAGAAGCAGTAAGTTCGCTTACTGTTAGGGGCGAATCCTTCGGGTGGTGGCTCGCCAGTTCCAAGAGCGCTAACAGGGCATATTGTACTCTAGAAGATAGTTCCACATTCCCCACTGGCGATCGAGTTTAAATTGTACATTATATAATAGTACACAATTCCGGTAGGTGTACAGGTGTTAGTATATTTTTATTACAAAAACGGTTGGAGAAATCCCGTGAGCAACGTAAATGTAGGTTTAAGCTGTCGGCACTGTCGGTATTACGAGCAGCACGGGCACAGGGGCGGAAACTGCCGGATGCTCGGCGTGGGCGTAAAGGGTGGGTGGAAAGCTTGTCCGTTTTTGGTTCCACCCTTTGCACCGTCTTGGGAACACCCAGAAGCGGGTAGATCCCGAAAGTCTCAAATGTTGCAGGGAGCGAGTATTTTACAAGCAATACCCCCGCCTTAAAGTAACTACTAAGTAGGTAGGCGGATATATGCTGTCTCATCTTTAAGTAGATTCATACTCACCTACTTGGCGGCAGTCAACAGGTGCGAGATATCGCATCTGTTGGCAGTGAGAAGAAAGAAATCAACACAAAGAAAAAAGCAAGTGCAATTGTTGCCCTTGCTTTTGAACTTATTGACGAGTCGATGAGAAAATTTAGTTAACGCAAATTCGATACAAATTATCTATTGCCCAGACCATTCTGAATTTGATCGAAGATTGCACCGTCACCTTTGAACAGGGACGATTTTAACAGAGGGGCTGATTTAAGAGAAAATACTGGCAAACCAGTTTTTTTCTTAAATGGCTGCAATACACTATCTGCGAGATGATGATTCCGCATTGATGCTTCTTAGTTCCTCTTGTTTTTTCTCAGGTCGATTGAGCGCACAATTAAGTTTAATGCGCTTGACATAGAGCAAATGCAGCCTGATGAGATTTGCCCGGATAATCTATAAGATTTCGCTGATGTGGCAATTCTTGTTAATGGCAACAGTGGCAAGATTGAGAGACTGTTTTGCTAGCAGTTGGGCGATCGCACTCAAGGTGCGTTCGCCACCTCTCTCTACTTAATCTAATACATTACACTACTAAATACTAAATATCTATAGGAAAACAGTAGTTAATGTTTTTAAGGCGCGCTTGGCGGGAAAATGCGACATCTGTAGGGACAAAGGCTTTGCCTTTGTCCCTACCCGCAGGTCGATCGCCTATTCATGTTGGAAATTAATTCTCAAGTCGGAAGAGCGATCGCAATTTAATTCCCGCAACGCTTCCCAACAAAGCAGTCGCAATCCACAGCCAACCGTGCAAACTGGTAGAAGCAATACCGCTAAAAAAAGCGCCGACATTGCAGCCAAAAGCCAGCAACGCTCCGTAACCCATCATGAAACCGCCGCTCAAAACGGCTGTAACTTTGGGTAACGAAAGGTTTGTTTTGACGGTGAATTTGCCAGCCAAAGCCGCCGCTAAAACTGCTCCCAAAACAATGCCAAAATTCATCACGGAAGTAACATCAGCAAAGATGCCTTTTTGCAGGGATTCCAACTTGTCGGGAGTATTCCAAAACGGGTTAGTTGTTGGATTCCAACCGAAAGCGGTAGCAAGTTCTGCCGCCCACAAAGTAAACCCCCAAGTCACTCCCCAAGGCCTGCCGTCAATTAACAGTTTTACCCAGTTGAGAAAGGCAAGGGCAAAAGCTCCGGCAGCCAGAGGCCAAGGCCCGTAAAGCCATTGATTCTTGATGTGAGATTGAGGAGTTTTAATGATAAAATCTGCTGTTAAGGGTTGCTTGCCATTGGTGCGATTCCACTGCCAGAGGGCGATCGCAATTAACAGAAATACGCTTAGCTGCAAGATGACTGCGGGCATCCATCCCAAAGTTTTTCCTAAAGATATCGGTGGCAGCGAGGGCAAATGCCACAAATGTCTGGTCAAACTTCCTGCAAAAGAACCGATGCAAAAAGTCAGCAGCGTTAACAGCATTGACGTGCTGCCGCCGCCAATTGTCCAAAGCGTGCCGCAAGCGCAGCCGCTGCCCAATTGCATTCCAATTCCGAATAGAAAAGCGCCGATCGCATTTTGCCAGCCCACAGGCGCAACAGCCCCGGCTATTTTGTGTCCGAATGCCTCTCCTGATGCAAGTACGGGAGCAAAAAGTACAGTAGCAATTCCTAACATCAACAAGTGCGCTAAAACACCTGTAATATCGCGCTCTGCAAATAATTTGCGGTAAGCAGAAGCAAAGCCAAAACTTGCATGATACAAACTCGCGCCCAGCAAGCCTCCAATCAGAAATAAAACGCTCTGCCGCCAGCCGTAGGCGCTCAAACCGGCCGCACCAGCAGCAAATAGCGTCAGTATCAGAGCTAAAATCGGACGCTGCGATCGGGGCGGCGAAGTTTTTGTCAGCCGTGAAAAAGCAATTTCTGCGGTGTTATTCACAATAAAATACTTGACTCCAGAAACAACTGTAAAGCGAGGCAGAGCCTCCATTTTAGCGCTAAGTTTTTCGCGGCGAAGTCTCCGATTTTTCATCGGGTTGTTCGCTAGGAGTGCAAGCAACGGAATTATCTGCTTGTCGGTGCTCAGCTATTGTTGATAAACCAAAGCCAATCGCGCTGATTATTCCGAGCATTGATATCGAGATAATTGCTGTTTTCATTCTACCTCTTAGGTCAATTTTTACCCAAAATTGCTGTTAACTACAGATTTGTTTTCTACACTGCTTGTTCCGGACCAGTTTCTACAGGTAAATTAGTCTGACTGTATTCAGTCCAAGAACCTTCGTAGATTCTGACTTTGGGATAGTTCAGCAAGTGTTTCAAAACTACATATTGCAGCGTTGCTTCCCGCCCCGTACTGCAAGTAACGATGATGTCGCTGTTGCGATCGATCTTTTTAGCTGCCAAAACCTGCTTGATTTCGTCGAGAGACTTCAACTTGTGCGGGTTTTCAGCATCGGTAAAAGTCGGCCAGGGAATGTTGCGAGCGCCGGGAATGTGTCCGTTGCGCGTCCAGATTTTTTCTTCCCCTTGAAATAGTTTTTCCGGTCTGGGATCGATGAATGTGACGCCTGCTTTGCCAATTAAATTTTTGACTTCATCCAGGGTGACACGAATTGATTTGTTATCGCGGACAGTCAGTGTACCGGCCGCGTATTTTGGAAACTCTTTCGTCACAGTTTGAGCTGCTTTGTAACCCGCATAACCTCCGTCGATAACTGCTATGTTCGAGTGTCCCAATCGCTCTAATACGTAAGCAACCATTGTCGCGCCGAGAATGTCTCTGCCGTCGGAATAAACTAAGACGAGGCTGTTGTCTGTTACTCCTGCCCGCGACAGTAATTGCCCCAGTTTATCCGGCGTTAGATACTGTACTGGCAAACCGCTGTCCGGCCCGCGCAAGGTGTTGTCGGCGATGTTGACTGCGTTGGGAAGATGCCCGATAAAGTAGTCCATTGGATTGGTGCGGACATCGAGAATTCGCAGGTTTTTGTCGCTGGCGTTTTGGGCAACCCACGCGGGGGAAACGAATTGAATTTTACTTTTTGATTCCGCTGCTTGGGTTGGGAAAAATGGGAACAGAGGAATTGCGATCGCCAGCACCGCTAGGACGGCAATTAATGCCTCTATTTTCTTTCTTTTAAATCGAGCTTTCAGGGATTTAGTTTTCATTTTCTTTCCTCTTGCATTGTCTCTGTCGAAAAGCACAAAAAGCTCCTCGCTGCTAGAGAGCAGATCGCTCCCTGCAGTAATCACCTTAAACTTGACCGATTTACCGTATATTATAGGTATAGCTGTTGATTGTTGCACAGACAGTCTCAGAAAGTCAATAGTTTTTTTTAGTAGCGAAGGATACAGGAATTTTGGGGCGATTCCCTCCGGGATAGCTTCGCACGCGCGTGCGAATTGGCCCGTGTCAGCAACGGACTCGCGAGCACGCGGGTGCGAGACATTGATTCTACCCTTAGATTTCGTAGTGCCAAACCTCGGAAGGTTGTAGAATAATCCGGTGGAGAGGCAGACGATCGATCAAGCCTTGCTGCTCAAAATGACCGAGGGTGCGAGTGACAGTTACGCGACTTGTACCGATAATTTCTGCAATGTCCTGATGCGTTAAAATCATATCTATCAGATGTCCTTGCTCTACCTCAGAACCAAACCTCTTAGCCAGCCAGGTTAATAGTTGATAGAGCATAAAATCAACTCTTTTGTAACCTCGCATTACCATAAAGTCTTCAGCCTGCTGAATGTGATTGAGCAAAATATCTCTATTTAGCCAGCGATCGCCCGATAGTAAAATTGCCTCGACTTTAGTGAGGCATTCAATTTGAAAAGGATCGCATTTTGATATCGGTTTGCCGATCGTATCACCAGGCCCCCACAATCCCAAGGTGATAATTGTGCCATCTTCAAGCCATGTTACAGTTCGCACTACTCCAGTTTCAATTTTCCAGAGAGCATTGCTTCTGTTGGGCAAGTGCGAGCGACGAGAAAATATATGTCTGCTCGTTTCATCAAAAGTTTTAGTGGAAAGAGAAGCAATAGTCATAGCCAGTTACTGAAAGAATAAAAGTTAGTTTTTCCAATGACAGCAGGATAGTGTGGCTGGCAAAAATCTATATAAATTAAAGATTTACTAGATTCCTGCACCGTCTAAAAACTGTGTAATGAATATATCAGAAGACAGGAATAATTTATGTTTTGCGACCTCTGCTTGCTCTGATTGAGTGGTTTTGAGCGGAGATTGTTGAGATTTCAAAAAAGCAACCTGCTCTTCTAAATCCTTAATTCTATCGAACAAAGCTCGAATCGCTTGAGCTTCCAAATCCGGTAGACCTTGAGAATTTAGAGGATCTTCCACCTGCTTTTTCCGAGAGATAATGCGGCCGGGGATTCCCACAACTGTGCAATCGCTAGGGACATCCCGCAGCACTACCGAACCCGCACCAATCCGAACATTATTGCCAATTTGAATATTGCCTAAAACTTTAGCACCCGCTCCTACCACTACATTTTCTCCCAGCGTTGGATGCCGTTTTCCTATTTCTTTACCCGTGCCACCAATGGTCGCTCCTTGATAAATTACAGCATAATCTCCAACGATCGCAGTTTCGCCAATTACCACCCCCATGCCGTGGTCGATAAACACCCCCCTACCAATTTTTGCTCCTGGGTGGATCTCAATACCTGTTAAAAAGCGACTTACTTGGGAAATCAAGCGCGGTACAAACGGCAGGCCAGCGGAATAAAGCCAGTGTGCTGTCCGGTGCAAAAAAAGTGCTTGCAGTCCGGGATAGCAAAATAATACTTCCAGCCAGTTGCGCGCCGCGGGGTCGCGTTCGTAAATAATTTGCAAGTCACTGAACATATTTAGTCTCGCCGTGTTTGGGTTATACAGTATCGGCAGTGCCGACGGTTTAAGCTGCATAAAGCAGTATTGATTGTGGCATTATTACATATAATACTATAATCCGACCGAATTACAGTAGTTAATGATAAAAAAATTTTTCTTCCCCAGCCCTCTCTAAGCTGCCTCCGATATTTTCCGCGAAACAAACGGTACAGCTTGTCTGACTTCTTGCCGCAGCGGAATCTCGATCGAGAATTCCGTCCCTAATCCCGGTGTCGAATCGCAGCGCAGCGTACCTTTGTGCTTTTCTACGACAATTTTATAGCTGATGGACAGTCCCAATCCTGTCCCTTTTCCGACTGGTTTCGTCGTAAAGAAAGGGTCGAACAGCCGTTTTTTGACATTTTCTGCTATACCGGGGCCGTTGTCGGATATCCGCACAATTATTTTATCGGGAGTTGAATATTCTGTGGTTATGGCGATCGCGATCGGATTGGCTTTCGCTGCTTTGGGCCCGCGATCGAGGTTGTAACTCTCAAGGGCGTCGATCGCATTAGCCAGAATATTCATAAACACTTGATTTAATTGTCCGGCATAGCACTCTACTAAAGGTAAATTGCCGTAGTTTTTAACAATCTCGATCGGCGGGCGATCGCCTGTAGCTTTCAGGCGACTTTGCAGAATTAGCAGAGTGCTGTCAATGCCTTCATGGATGTTGACAGGTTTCATTTCGCTTTCATCTAAGCGAGAGAAATTTCGCAAAGATTGGACGATTTGAACAATGCGATCTGCTCCTATTTTCATCGAAGACAGCAGTTGCGGCAAATCTTTCCTGAGAAAGTCAAAGTCAACCTTTTCTAAATACTCTAAAATTTCCGCCGGAGGGTATAAATAGTGTTTTTGGTAGAGTTTTACCAACTCCAACAAATCGCTAGTATATGCGCTGGCGTGGTGGATATTGCCGTAAATAAAACTAATAGGATTGTTCACTTCGTGGGCGACACCAGCGACTAATAAACCCAAACTAGACATTTTTTCCTGCTGAATCAGTTGACTTTGAGTTTGCTGTAACTCTTGCAAAGTTTGTTCTAGCCTTTGAGATTTAGCCCTGCGTTCTGCTGCTATTTTTTCAATGAGAGCGGTATAATTCCACAAGCTCATTAGATAAAGTGTCGCCGCCAAAGTTAAGATTGTCCCAAAAATTAAAACAGTCAAAGAACGCCAAAATCTTAGAGGATTAATGTACTCTGGCGTTAGCCGCAGTTGCAGCAACCACCTGCGATTTTCAATATTGAGAATGCGGGTGCAACTGCTGCCATCCGGGCAGTAAGCTCTTTCCCCAATTTGAAGTTGGTTTTTAATGTTTTCGTCGGTGACGATCCTTTTAGTCTTTGCTTCGTAAAAAGCGAGAAATCTTTCTGTTTCAGGAGCCATAGCATCTTGAAGATACACATTAACAAAGTTGAGTTGAGTTTCCTGTAAAGCCGACTTCACAATAGCATCAACGAGCAAAATCCCCAAAGCAAAGCCTTTCAAATTTTCTGGGTTTCTAGCCAGTAAATTTTGCGGCGAGTCTGCGGTATTGTCAGCAGAAATTTGACTAAAAATTGGCAGAAACACGAAGACGGTTGGTTGATTTTGTGAAGACCATTTTTGACGGTCAGTCGCGATAATTTCTTGTCTTTTGGCGGCTTTTTCTAACGCTAGCCGATTGGCAGTCAAATCTAAACCTAAATCTATTTCATCAGTCAGGAATTGCGGAGAGTCAGAAACACGGGGCAGCCAAGCGATCGCCTTCAGGCTCGGATGGCGGTAGAGGGCAGGACCAACAAATGTCTTCATTTCTGGTTTTTGAACGCCGTCAAATACGCTGTAAAATGCTCCCACCGCCCGAATTATTTCTAAATTGCCGCTAACATCTCTCTGAATGTCTGTAGCTATTTTGTCCAGCCGGTCTTGCAGTTCGGCTTGCATGGATTTGTATTCCCAATTGTACGCAACTGAAGAGGCGATCGCAGACAGTCCCAATCCTGCACAAAGTGTTAATCCTGCTTGGATGTAACGGCGATAACTAAGTAAAGTGCTAGTTGCTAAATTCTTGAATTTGTTAGCAGTCATATTCTTCACCTATCCTTTTTTTAGTTCTTCCAGCCTCTGCCTGGGATTTCTCGTTTTTCTAGTTCTCAGGCTCTGCCTGGGAATGAATTTCAGGAGGCTCTGCCTCCGATTAAGAGCCACGAGACAGCATTACCAGGCACAAGCCTGGTAACGATGTGGGAGGAGTGTTTTGTAAAAGCTCCCCGATAGTATTTTGAGTAAGATGCAGCCGCTGATTTTAAATTGAATAAGCAGGGAAAGTCATCGCGTGTTTGGGCTTGACGTAAACCTGCTGATCTCGCGTTAACTGTAGAGAATCGAAGCGCTCGCGACTCACGTAAGCTGTTACTACCTGCTGCGATTCTAACACTAACTCGGTTTGTATTTCCCGCCCTAAATGAATGATGCGACTGACTTTTGCTAATGAAAAACCCGACTCCGGCTTAGTTTTAATTTCCACATCGTGGGGGCGCAAAAACACTAATTCCGAATGAGCGGCTCCATTATGGCGAGGCGTTGTGGCGTTGCTGGCGAACAAACCCGCAGCATTCGACAGCACATTGACCGGTCCAATAAAACTCATCACAAAAGCTGTTGCTGGTTTGTCGTAAATTTCAGCAGGAGTGCCAACTTGTTCGACTCTACCTTTGTTCATCACCACAATTTCATCCGCTACTTCCATAGCTTCTTCTTGGTCGTGAGTCACAAAAACTGTGGTGATGTTAACTTCTTTGTGAAGGTTGTGCAGCCACGATCGCAATTCTTTGCGGACTTTAGCATCTAATGCTCCAAAAGGTTCGTCTAGCAGCAGCACTTTTGGTTGAACTGCGAGAGCTCTGGCCAAAGCCACCCGCTGCCGCTGGCCCCCGGAAAGTTGCGAAGGATAGCGATCGCCCAAACCTGTCAACTGCACTAAATCCAAAAGTTCATCAACCCGCCTGCTAATCGAGCCTTTAGGAACTTTGCGAATTTCCATCGCAAAAGCAATATTTTTCCGAATACTCATGTGTTTGAACAAAGCGTAGTGCTGAAACACAAAACCAATATGCCGTTCCTGCACCGACTGATGAGTAGCATTTTCACCCGTCAGGTAAATCTGACCGCTGTCTGGCGGTTCTAGTCCCGCAATCATCCTCAGCAGAGTCGATTTCCCGGAACCGGAAGGCCCCAACAGCGCGACTAAAGATCCCCTTTTAATTTCCAAATTCACGTTGTCAATGGCGTGGAAGGAGCCGAAGTGTTTCGATACGTTCTCAATTGTAATGCTCATGACTTTGTGTACCTATTTTAGGAGTTGACGATATTAACTCCACATATCTGACCGATTTACAGTAGTATATCCTGAAATTAATATTTTGCAAGACCTGTAACTTTTTGTATTGTATTTCGAGCCCTGCTGATGGGGACGGCGCTTGAAAGTTGACGCTGGCGGGCAGTCTGAGTTAAGCCGCGAGGGTTTCCAGATGTGGCTGTAGCAGTAAATGCGATCGTCGGAGAATAAGCCATGCTGAAATTACGCAGAAACCGGGTTTGATGGACGAAAATACTGCATCATCACCTTTAAAACCTTTAATCCCCGTAAAAAACCCGGTTTCTTTGCTGTCGATCTATCTATATTTTACCGCTGCCGACAATTCCCCGACTCCCGGCGATATTAAAGATTTCATGTACAAATTGCTCAATCTCAGGTGCGATCGCACACAATTTAGATCACAATAGTTAATTCAGAAGCCAGCCAGCTTCACCTTTGAAAAACTGACAGAATAGTAAATTCTAACCAGAACACCACTATGGGAAAACCAACCGGCTTTATCGAATTCTTGCGCGAATTGCCCTCCGAACTCTCACCAGTCGAGAGAGTCCACAACTGGGACGAATTTCACCTGCCGATGGATGAGGACAAACTCCGCACCCAAGGCGCGCGCTGCATGGATTGCGGCATTCCGTTTTGCCACACGGGCACAATTATCAGCGGCATGGCAAGCGGCTGCCCGATTAACAACCTCATCCCCGAATGGAATGACCTAGTATATCGCGGACTTTGGAAAGAAGCCCTTGACAGACTCCACAAAACGAACAACTTCCCCGAATTCACCGGCCGCGTCTGTCCCGCACCCTGCGAAGGCGCTTGCGTGCTCGGCATCAACAATCCGCCGGTCACGATTAAAAACATCGAAGCCGCAATTATCGATAAAGGCTGGGATGAAGGCTGGATTGCCGCCGAACCACCCGCCAAACGCACCGGCAAAAAAATCGCCGTCATCGGTTCCGGGCCCGCCGGTTTGTCCGCCGCCGCGCAACTCAACAAAGCCGGTCATTGGGTAACAGTATACGAAAGAGCCGATCGACCAGGCGGCCTGCTAATGTATGGCATCCCCAACATGAAGCTAGACAAAGAACAAGTCGTAATGCGCCGCCTCAAAGTCCTCGAAGACGAAGGCGTGACATTCGTCTGCAACACCGAAGTCGGCAAAGACTTACCAGCCGAACAACTGCTAAAAGAATACGACTCCGTTGTCCTCTGTACCGGCGCGACAAAACCCCGCGACTTGGGCATCCCCGGCCGGGAATTAAAAGGCATCCACTTCGCAATGGACTTCCTGACAGCCAACACCAAAGCAGTTTTAGACAAGAGTACAAACGATAACTTCATCTCCGCCGAAGGCAAAGATGTCGTGATCATCGGCGGTGGCGACACCGGTACCGACTGCGTGGGCACCTCCATCCGCCACGGCTGCAAAAGCCTCGTACAGCTAGAAATCCTGCCCAAACCGCCCTCGGAACGGGCGGCCAACAATCCCTGGCCGGAATGGCCGAAAGTCTACCGCCTCGACTACGGCCAAGAAGAAGCAGCAGCCAAATTCGGCGACGACCCCCGCGGCTATCTCACCACGGCGACAAAGTTCGAGGGCGACGAAAACGGCAATGTCAAAGCTGTGCACACCGTTGAGGTGGAGTGGGCGAAAAACGAGAAAGGGCAGTTCATTCCGAACCACATCCCGGGCACGGAAAAAGTGTTGCCGGCACAGCTTGTGTTGCTAGCGATGGGCTTCCTCGGCCCGGAACAGCCGCTGCTGGATGCGCTGGGATTGGAACGCGACGCCCGCAGCAACGTGAAAGCCGAGCACGAAAAATATACAACCAGCATTCCGGGAGTTTTCGCGGCTGGGGACTGTCGCCGGGGACAAAGTTTGGTGGTTTGGGCAATTAATGAAGGGCGCGGTGTGGCCCGGGAGTGCGACCTTTATCTGATGGGGAGCACTGATTTGCCTTAGTTGGTAGGTATGGGTCGATCGAGATTGTTTGATGTCCGATAATTTATTAGGCCCCTAGGGGCGGGTTTAGAATATTTTTGATTTAAAAACCAATAATATTCTAAACCCGCCCTTTGTACCTTGAAATAGGTAGATTGCGATTTACCGTTGGGTGGGGGCGGGTTTACGAGATTATGGATTTTAGGCATAGATGATTGGTGAAACCCGCCCCTCGCATCGATTGACATAATATTAGATGACGATCGACTGTATATAAGATTTACCATTCCATTCGATCGCCAATGGACTAGATTCATTAATTTTGACTGCATTATGAGGATACAATTCATCTTTTCCCCACAACAAAGGATTATTAACAATATATTCACGAATAGCAAATAATGATTCTTCATTGCGGATGATATGTTCGTAATAACCCCGCTGCCACACCGATATGCCTGTCAAATCTCGCATTTGGTTAATTCGCCGCGCCGAAGATGTTTTTAAACCCCGCACAATTTCCGACAAAGGATGGATTTTTGATTTTATCGGCCCAAATTTATCGGATTCTGTATAATTTCTTTCGGGGCTGCCGTTCAAAACAATAATTCCATGCACGTGATTTGGCATCACAATAAAATTGTCCACTGCCACATTTTGGTAACGTTTGGGAAGAAGACTCCAATTGAATAAAACAGTTTTACCATAGGGACTCAATTGCATTTTATCATTAATAACTTCGCCGAATAAACATTCGCGCTGCCAACTGCAAATAGTGATAAAATACCCACCGGGAGTCCTATAATCATATCCTGGCAGGCGAATAGAGCGCCGGTGGTGTTTGTTAGGCTCGTATTTCATAATTTTGTCCCCATAAAAAAGTTGTTCGTTGGGCCGGGGCGGGTTTATTATATTCTTGGTTTGTCACATAGATAGTTGGTGAAAGCTGCCCCGGAGATGGGCTGTGGGGGCGGGTTTTACCAACAATATTTGATGCTCGCAAACCATCTATAAAAACCCGCCCCCACCCAACCAATAACCCAGATTAACCTGATTTTATAGATCATCCCAAAAAATGTAAATTCCGATTTACCTTTGCGCGGGGGCGGGTTTATTATATTCTTGGTTTGTCACATAGATGGTTGGTGAAACCCGCCCCGACGATGGCCGGTAGGGGCGGGTTTTACCAACAATATTTGAGGCTCACAAACAATCTATAAAAACCCGCCCCCACCCAACCAATAACCCTCAACCAAAATTCAACGGATCGACATCAATAGTTAAACTAACAGAACGCGGCGTGCGATCGCGCAACCCGATCAAATCGGACAAATCCACCGACTCATCCAAAGGCAACTTCAGCAAAATCTGCCACCGATAGCGATTTGCCACCCGCATAATCGCCGCAGGTGCAGGCCCCAACAACTCACATCCCGGTACAGACAATCGCTCAATATACTCCTGACAAACAGACGCCAATTGTACCGCAGTCACCGCCACTTCTGCCGCATCTACACTGCTCAACCGCAACAACACCAGCCGCCCCGAAGGTGGATAATTCAGCGCCGCTCTTTCTGCTAATTCTGTTTCCACAAAATCTGCATATTCGTGCCGCCTAACTGCTTGAATTACCCGGTGTTCGGGAGTGTAAGTTTGAATAATTACCCGCCCCGGATCGTCGCCCCTGCCAGCACGGCCCGCGACTTGAGTTAATGTTTGAAAAGCTCGTTCGCTGGCCCGATAATCGGATAAGTTTAGCAACCCATCAGCAGACACAACTCCCACCAATGTTACTCCAGCTAAATCTAACCCTTTCGTCAGCATTTGCGTACCCAACAAAATGTCAGCTTCCCCATTAGCAAATTGCGTTAACAATCTGCGGTGGTCGCCCTTATTTCTAGTCGTATCACTGTCAAACCGAATTGCCCGCAATTCTGGAAACAATCTCGTTAATTCCTGTTCGACTCGCTGAGTGCCGCTGCCAAAGTTTTTGAAGTAAGGAGAACTGCATTCAGGGCAGTTTTGAGGGTGTCGTTCCGTGTGGTTGCAGTAGTGACAGCGCAATATTTCTGCTGTTCCTTCGCCGACGTGGTGATAAGAAAGCGAAACATCGCAGTTCGGGCATTCCATCACATAGCCGCAACTTCGACAAGAGACAAAGGTACTGTGTCCTCTTCTGTGAATAAATAGAATACCTTGCTGTTGTCTTGCTTGCAATTGTTCGAGGGCGTTTTGCAGGGAAGCGCTGAAAATTGAGCGGTTCCCTTGCCGCAATTCTTGGCGCATATCGACTATTTCCACAGGCGGCATGGGGCGAGAATAAATGCGATCGGGCAATGATAAATAATGGATATTTGGTAACGAGTAATAATCTCGGCGCGTCCCCACCAAAGTCTCTAATGCTGGCGTTGCGGAACCTAAAATTAAGGGACAATTTTCTAATTCTGCGCGCCATTTGGCAACGGTGCGGGCGTGGTAGCAGGGGGCTGGTTGGTCTTGTTTGAAGCTGCTGTCGTGTTCTTCATCGAGGATAATTAAGCCGAGGTGAGGTAATGGCGCAAAAATGGCCGATCGCGTGCCGATGACAATTTGCGGGGTTCCAGTCAGCATCTGACGCCATGTATCGTAACGTTCGCCGTCGGATAGGGCGCTGTGGTACACGCAAATTTGTTCGCCAAAACGGGCGCGGAATCGATCGGTAAGTTGCGGTGTCAAACCTATTTCGGGAACGAGTACGAGGGCGGATTTGCCGCTGGCTAAGATTGGGGCGATCGCCTGCAAATACACTTCGGTTTTCCCGGAACCTGTAACGCCGTGCAGCAGCACTTGACGGAATCCCGAAAAAGAGTTAATAAACGCTAAAGCTTGAGCTTGAAAATGAGTTAAAGTTTTCGGTGCATCGGGCAATTGAGAAATTCCGCGATCGCCCCTGAGCACTTCCCTTTGATCGATGACAACGCTACCTTTTTGTTCCAAATTTTTGACAACAGAAGAACTCGCGCTGCAAATTCTCAGCAAATCGTTCATCCACATTTCACCGCCGCCGCGCCGCAAAACTTCCAATACTTCTTGTTGCCGCTTGGTTAAATCTGTGACAAATGCACTAGCAATTAATGTCACTGCCGGTTTGAGTTGTGGTTTGGGAGGATTGGGCGGTTCTAAATAACTTTCTACCCAACCGCGTTTCAATAAATCTTTCAATCCCCGATAACTTCCCTTAACTTGCCCCTGGAGGTATTTCCAAGTGTAATCGCCGTTTTTTTGAGCTTGCAGCAACTGCAAAAGTTGACTCGCGGCGGGATTGAGAAATGTTTCGGCATTCGGAGAAATAGCGTCCTTAATTAAGCGAATTCGGCGCACGGAACGGCTTAATAAACCGGGCGGCAGGGAGGCTCTAATTACTTGAATTAAAGGTGTGCAATAATAGGTGGCAGTGCGATCGAGTAATTCCCAGTAAGTCGGTGGGAAAAATCCCGTACTGACAACATCTTCGACATCTTTAACCCGCGCCGGATCTAAGTCGGGCGGCAGTTGAGAAATGAACCGAATCGCGATCGCCCCTACCTGTTGACTGCCAAAGGGTACACTTAAGATATCCCCTGGTTGTACTGTAAGTTCAGCAGGTAAACGATAGGTAAATAACTTATTTTCCTCCCCTGGGGAGTCCCCCGCAACCCTGAAGGGAGAGTCCACCAATACCTCGATCCACTCTGCCCGCACGGTGGGGCGCTGTGGCGGTTCGCTGCTGCCGTAGGATGCCCCGGCCTCTGCCGCTATAGGGGTTGACAAACCAAAAGTGACAGTAGACATAGGGTTGCACATCAAACTAGGAGGAGCCGCGGTCAAAGGGAGTTTTCATTATCCCTCAGTTTAGCTCGATCGATCGATCTTAGCTGCGGGATTTGGCGATCGGAATCTCGATCGCCAATTCAGTCCCTTCTCCAATTGCGGATATGCACTCCAACCTCCCCCCGTGTTTGTCCACAACAATCTGATAGCTAATTGACAATCCCAAACCCGTCCCGTAACCAACTTGTTTGGTGGTGAAGAACGGATCGAAAATTTTCGCTTTTACAGCTTCATTCATTCCCAGACCATTATCTTTGATGCTAATTCTTGCCCAATTTTCGGAAATAATAGAAGTAGTAATTACCATCTCCATAGGGTTGGCTTCTATCTCGTCCAGTGAAGAATTTTGCTCTCGCTCCCGCAGGGCATCCACAGCATTATTAATGATGTTCATAAACACCTGATTTAATTGCCCAGCATAACACTCTACCTTGGGCAAGTATCCATAATTCTTAATAATTTTTATAGCAGACTGACCTGGTTTTTCTTTAGTTAAATGCTGCAAAATTAACAAGGTGCTGTCAATTCCTTCGTGAATGTTAACTGGTTTTTTTTCACCTTCATCTACCCGCGCAAAGTTGCGTAAAGTCAACACGATTTCGCGGATGCGCTCGGAGCCAACTTTCATTGACGAAAGAGTTTTCAACAAATCTTCCCGCAGAAAGTCGATGTCAATTTTTTCCAGAAAAGCTTCAATCTCTGCATCTGTTTCGGGATACCTATCCTGGTACATTGCGAGCAACTTTAAAAGGTCGCCTGCGTAGTCATTGACATAGGTAATATTGCCGTAGATGAAGTTAACGGGATTGTTGATTTCGTGGGCAATACCAGCTACCAAAATTCCCAAAGCCGACATTTTTTCGGCTTCGATCAATTTGATCTGTGTTCTTTGCTGGTTTTCCCGAGCTTTTTCTAGTGTAGAAATTTTTGCTTTAAAAATATTTTCGGAATCTCTAAACTCCTCAGTGACTATTTTTAGCAAAGATTCTTGTTTTTGATTAAGGACTTGTAATTTGCTGCGTTCAATTTCCGAATTTTTGAGTTTTTTCCGCAGGATTCGATTTTCATTTTCCAGCTCTTTGATTCTGTTTTCCCAGTCTGTTGGTTCCATCGGCTATTATTTTGAACCTAAAAATAGTGTCATAACAGTTTTATTAGTAAATTTAGTGGCACCCTTTACATAGTTAGAATCTCGGCGCATATCGTCTATCCAATTGTGTCCTAAAACTTCAACACTTCCTTTATTTGGGTCGATATAAAAATCTTATCTAAGATACATTCACAATGTCAACATATTAATAACAAATATGGTTAAAACCGATCGCTACTTTTATTCCCCGCTCTCGCATTTGCGGGGTTTTCATCGGATTGTTGATAAATAAGCAGGGCGATCGCAAACTTATAAAGGCGGGCCCAGCGCGAAAAATTGCCTGATTCAGACAACCTTTGTACAAAACCCATCGGCAATGCAAAGCGAAAATATTGAATGTGAGTGCGATCGACTCCGGGGCGACGGGAAAAGTGCGATCGACTGGCCGCGCGATCGCCCACAAGCAATCTCAACTAACAAGGCAATGCCTCTATCCCAGAACGCAATCACACTATACCATTCCTCCGAAATCTCACTGCAATGTGTCGCTCGTACTTACATACCCGCACCATTTTGTGCTAAGAACTACTACTTGTGACAACATCGACACAGCAGTTTATATTTGGAGAGTAATTGATGTCAGGTAGCGAAGTTCGTGCAGACTTTTGGATGAGCGAGTACATTACCCCTTGGGATATTTACGTTCACGGCATCATCAGCGTGCTCGCTTACAAGAAAACAGCCTATCAAGAAATGTACGTAGTTCAGACCGGTACCTACGGTAAAGGCTTAGTTCTCGACGGCAAATGGCAATCTTGTACAGGCGACGAGTTTCTGTACCACGAACCCCTGGTGCACCCAGCCATGATTTGTCACGGTTCCCCGAAAAAAGTGCTCGTTCTCGGCGGCGGAGAAGGAGCTACAATTAGAGAAGTGCTGCGCTGGAAAACAGTTGAAAAAGTCGTGATGATCGATATTGACGGCGAAGTAGTAGAAGCTTGCCGCCAACACCTGCCCGAAATGCACCAAAATGCCTTTGATGACCCCCGCTGCGAAGTAGTAATCGGCGATGCCTTGGACTATTTAGATAACACTGACAAAGATTGGGATATTGTCATTTCTGACTTGTCCGATCCCATTGAAGAAGGCCCATCTTTCCAGTTGTTTACCAAGGAGTATTTTGAGAAAGTTCGCAGCGTAATGTCACCTAACGGATATTTCGTAGTGCAAGCCGGGCCAGTTTCTCCGGCAGAAATGAAAATGCACGCTCGCATTGTAAATACCCTGAAATCTGTTTTCTCCAATGTTCAATCCTGCACCAGCTTTATTTCTACTTATGGAGCTCCTTGGGGTTTTGCCGTAGCTTCAAATCAAGAAATTAATACGCGGCCCGAACCCGAAGCTACTGACAAATTACTCGCCGAGAAAACAACTGGCGGGTTGCGGATGTTCGACGGAATTACACTGTTGGGGTTGATGCAAGTTCCCGGTCACTTGCGGCAGGTAATCGCCACTGAAACCGAAGTTTACACTATGGCAGCACCGCCTAAGTTTTTCGGGAAAGGTTCGGTTGGTCAGTGAAGTTAAATTGAAAGAGAAAACTCGTTTGGAGTAACTGAGATGAACAATTTAATTCGCATAGTCGCTGCAATTTTTCTTCCCCCTCTGGGCGTATTTTTGACTGTCGGCATCGGTACTGATTTTTGGATCAACCTGGTTCTCACGTTTTTGGGCTTTATTCCCGGCATCATTCACGCTGTTTGGGTGATTGCTAAGCACGATCGAGCTTAACTTGAGTTCAAATCCAGTTTTGGGATAATAAACAGGCAAGAGAAAATAAACTTTCTTTTGCCTGTTTTCACCAATAAATCTGGATTAAATCTGCATTCATCCGCGTTTATCTGCCGACATCTGCGGTTAAAAATAAAAAAATCTAATTCTTATGACAATTAGATTGCACCTCAATTTCTTCACAAATCAATTCAGCAATTTTTGTCGCCGCCCCCGATTCTCCTCGAACCGCACGCAAACGATCGCCCATTTGTGCTAATTTATCAGGATGGCTCAAATAGTCGATCGCCAATTGAGCCACAGCATCGGGTTCCAGCTTCCCAATTAACTCCGGCACAATCTCCTCCTGTGCCCAAATATTCGGCCAAGCATAAAGCTTTCCCTTTCCCAATTGCCAGATTAGCCAATTAATCGCAGTCGCAAAAGCTGAACCGACTAACGGTAAATTTGCCAGCAATCCCGGCAATCCGTCCCAAGCTTTCATCGCATCCAATTGCTGCGTCGGAATCAAAACAATCATCGGTACGGCTAACGAACCCAATTCCGCAGTATTCGCTCCCACAGTAGTTAAACACAGGCTGCATTCTGATAGCAAATCGTAGGCGGGCGTCTGCGTCCAAAGTTCTACCTGCAAGTTATTTGCTGTCTGCAAAAACGGCAGTTCTGTTAAATGAAGTTCGGCGCTGGCGTTCTCAAATAAATGCAGGCAAGGATTTTGTTCAGGGTCGGCAAAACGTGCTAAAGTTTGCACATCTATGGTAGGAGCAACGGGAATTACAAAGCGAGTTTCAGGGCGAATGCGATGGATGGATTGGGCGATCGACAAACATAACGGTACACCTAAAGCTAATTTAGCCGCTTTAGAACCGGGCAACAATCCAATTAATTCTATTTTCCGTAGGGGCGGTGTTCCCATGCCCGCCCTGCCCGATTTCCCGTTCCCTACTTCGGCGATCAAATCTCCGACAACTGTAAATTTCTTAGCATATTTTTCGGGAATTTTAGCAAAAACTTCTGGTTTCATCGCTGCAAATTTGTCAATCCAGCGATACCACCGCGCGTCCCATTCAGCATAAATAACAGTGCGATATTTAAGTCTTTTGCCAATCACAACCGTAAAAAATTGATCGCCGCCTAAAAATAAAACAACTCCTATTTCGTGCCAATCCCAATTTTCAGCAGTTTTGCCAGATAATAGGAATGGAAAAAAATGCTCCGGCGCCTGCACTCTGTCCACTTCAGGGTAGGAACAGGCTATTTCTGCTTCTTTCCCGGTGGCGTGCGGACAGGGGGACAGCACCACAGAGATTCGCGCTTGAGTGCCCGCGTTTCCCAATTGCTCGCGCAAAGCTTGCACGGCGGGACGCACCCAAGTTGCCAATTCTCCGGGGCCGTTGGAGAGGATTAAAATATCGACTGTCATAGGATTTAATATTTGAGAGGATACAAGGGAGAATTTATGACAGATTTAATTGATGCCGTCAAGACGGGTGATGTTGCGGCTGTAGAAAGTGCGATCGAACAGCGTGCAGATATCAATGCCAAAGATGAGGAAGGCGCGACGGCTTTGACGACGGCGGCTGAGGCTGGCAATTCGGCGATCGTCAAAAAATTGCTCGCGGCTGGTGCGGATGTCAACAGTCACGACAATGACGGGTGGACGCCGTTAATGAGTGCCGCTGCTGCCGGACATACGGAGATTGTACAGCTTTTGCTGGAGGCGGGGGCGGATGTGAATGCTAAAACTAATTTTGGTTTGACGGCTTTGATGAGTGCAGCAGGTAGCGGGCGCACTCAAGTTGTGGAATTTTTAATCGATAAAGGAGCTGATATCAAAGCGTATGATAATAATACTTGGACTGCGTTAATTTGGGCCTCTTCGGAAGGCCACAAAGATGCGGTTGAGGTTTTGAAGCTAGCGCGCGATCGGCATTAAAGACTTAGCAACCGGGTTTATTCGATAAATCCGGTTTCTGGAGGGTACAATTAATTATTGTACTCCCCAGCAGCGATCAAGCAAATCCTGAATAGCTGCGAGATTTCTACCCAATTAAAGAAGTTGACAAACTAGATTCTGGACGTAATAAATTCAACTTTAGATTTCCGCCCCCTTCAATAACAGCAAGTGTGTCAAAGCTACTGGTTACTCCGTTAAAATCGGATAAGCTGTTAGTTTGGATAGCTAAATCTCGATTATTGTTGATGGGAAACACCAAGATATTATTGAAGGAACTCCTTGCAAGCTGAATGCTATCCTGACCTTGGGTAAAGTTCCGAATTGTAGCAAAACCCGGTCCAAGGTAGAAAGTTTTATATCCAATCACAAACACTCTACTGGTAAATACAGGCTGCGCTAACACGAATGTATCGGCGCCGGGTCCGCCAATCAGAGTATCGAATTCGTTGCTGCCGTCACTTCCAGACACTCCGGCGCCAAAGCCTGCAGAGCTTGTTACTCCAACTAATTCGACATTCCCCACTCCTATACCAGTGAGGGTGTCATTGCCGGAAGTTCCGATAAAAGTAGCAGTCCTGTTTGGCTCGTTTTTTCCGAAATTGAAGTAGTGTTCCCGACCAGTTGTCAAAGCTCCAGAGTAGACAAAAGGTCCAATATCACGGTTTCTATTTAAGTATACTGTTTCATAGAAAGAAGTACCATTACTGAAGCGGCCGAATTGAATGAAGTGCTGGTAGCCACTTTTAAAGTTATTCTCAATAAACGACCGCGAATCTCGGTTAGTTGCTACATAAAATGCTTCGTCATAATTTGGCGATACGCGCGATCGACCTTCTTCGTAACCGTATTGGATAAAGTGGTCTAGGCCCGTCGCAAAAGGTGCATTTGGGTTGTTGGGGGTGCGGACTAAGGCAGCGATATCTGGGTTGCCAGCGAGGTAAGTAGCTTCGTCAAAATACCGCGATATTTTTGTGAGGCCGGCGGCTTGACCGAACTTTTCAAAGTGTTCTCTTCCAGATTTGATAACTCCTGCATCAATAGCAGGTTTCACCCAAGGATATTGCGCCAGGTAGTACGGTTCGTCAAAAATGTCATAATTAGTCATAATTTTTGCTTTAAGCTTAGTCTGCTTACTTATCGGTTAAACTTGACCCACTATTACTAACTCTACTGCCTCAGTATGTCAAGTTAATTATGGTTAAGCCTTTTTTATTATTTTTAGGGCAAACACAAAAGTGCGATCGCACCGACTGCAGACCCATGCCAATCCCGAATAGCTGCGAGAATTCTATGCAATTAAAAGTGTCGCAAAAGGTAATTCTGGTAATAGATTTAATTTGAGATTTCCGCCACCTTCAATAACCGCGATCGTGCCAAATCTACTTGAATAAATGAAGTCCCGAACTGACCGTCTTTGATGCCGAATTCAATGAAATTCTGGTAGCCATTTTTAAAATTTTCATTCTGAATAAACGGCTGCAACTGTCGATTATTTGCGAGATAAAACCATTCGTCATACTCAGCAGATACGCGAGTGCGACATTCTTCGTAACCATATTGGATAAAGTGGTCTAGCCCGGTCGCCAAAAGTGCATTTGGGTTGTTGGGAGTGCGGACTAAGGCAGCGATGTCTGGGTTGCCAGCAAGATAAGTAGCTTCGTCAAAATACCGCGATACTTTAGTTAGACCGGCGGCTTCACCGAATTTTTGAAGTGTTCTAGTCCCGATGTGATAACTCCTGCATCAATGGCTGGTTTGACCCAAGGATATTGAGCAAGGTAGTATTTTTCGTCAAAAATTGCGTAGTTAGCCAGGTTTTTCTACTACGGTTTTAATTATTTTGATATTTAGAAACCTGGTTTCTGGATCGTACGATTAATTAATAAAGTTGCCAACTTTCTGTCATGGTACTGTTCGATACTGGCACGATGAATACGGTTTTCGGTATTTGACACCCAAAGCAAAAGCTGAGCCAGCAGAAGAACAACTCGATGGCTATTGACAGCAATTTGGCAACTGCTATAATCTGAGTTGAGTAGGGTGCGTTATTAACGCACCTACCATGTTAAGAGAGAAAGAGATAACCGAGGTTCCGGTTATTTAAGGAATAGGTAGAAAGTGCCGTCTCCCTGTGGCTGAATTGTAGAAAAAGATAAATTTTTCCCCTCAATAATACCAATTGTTTCATATCTTGGGCTGAGGATTATGAGCTCGTTAGCATCCCCCATTGTTGTGTAGATATCGGGACTTCCTGCCAACTGGATCTTGTCATTGTCTTTATCAAAGTTCCGAATTGTAACTATACCGAGAGGAGTCGTATAGAGTTGACGGGATGTGGGATTACCGGAGGTAGCAGGAACTCCGAGTACGAATGTATCCCTCCCAGGGCCGCCGATCAGGACATCAGATTCATCAAACCCAAAGCTTTCATACTGCCGATTGCCTTGGGGATCGATACCTACTTCCACTCCAATTAGTTCGGTATTCCCCACACCAACGCCAGTGAGGATGTCATCGCCGGAAGTTCCGACAAAAGTAGCGGATCGGTTTGGCTCGTTTTTCCCGAAATTGAAGTAGTGTTCCCGACCGGTCTTCAAGGCTCCAGAGTTGACAAATGGCACAATGTCGGGGTTTTCTTTTAAGTATTCCGGTTCAAAAAATGAAGTCCCAAAACGACCGTCTTTGAGTCCGAATCGAATGAAATGCTGGTAGCCTGATTTGAATGTTCCGTTCTGAACGAACGATTGCAACTCTGAGTTATTTGCCAAATAAAAATCTTCGTTGTACTCAGGCGATACGCGGGTGCGACCTTCTTCGTACCCAAACTGAATAAATTGGTCTAAACCAGACGCAAAAGGCGCGTTTGGATTGTTTGGGCTGCGAACAAAGGGAGCAATATCTGGATTTTGACCTAGATAGGTGTCTTCGTCAAAGTAACGCGATACTTTTGTGAGGCCGCCGGCTTGACCGAACTTTTCAAAGTGTTCTCTTCCAGATTTGAGAACTCCTGCATCAATAGCCGGTTTCACCCAAGGATATTGGGCAAGGTAGTATGGTTCGTCAAAAATTTCATAATTAGTCATAAGTTGTACTCTAAGCTTAGTCTGCTTACTTGTCGATTAAACTTGACCCACTATAAATAACTCTACGAACTCACTATGTCAAGTTAATTATTATTAAGCCTGTTTTATTATTTTTAGGGCAAACACAAAAGTACGATCGCCATTTTTGTGAATGTGCGATCGCACTCCCTAGCAGCAATTAGGCAAATCCCGAATAGCTGCGAAATTTCTATCCAATTAAAAGTGTCGCAAAAGGCGATTCTGGTAATAGATTCAACTTGAGATTTCCGCCACCTTCAATAACCGCGATCGTGTCAAAGCGACTAACTTGGGTAACTCCATTTTGAAAATCGGTGGGAAAGCCGTTCGTTTGGATAGCTAAATCTCGATTATTGTTGATGGGAACTATCAAAAATTGCTCTAAATCATACCCTGCGAGCTGGATGCTATCCTGACCTTGGGTAAAGTTCCGAATTGTCGCAAAACCAGACCCAATGTAGAACTGTGAGATTCCGGCCGGGTTCCCCTTACTGCCTACTAAAGGTGTACCAAGTACAAATGTATCGCGGCCGCTACCCCCAAGGAGAGTATCGAATTCATCGCTGCCGTCACCTTCATACACTCGACCGGAGCCAAAGCCATTACCTGTACCTAAACCTACTTCAGTTCCAATTAATTCAACTTTCCCCACCCCGGAACCAGTGATGATGTCATTCCCAGGAGTTCCGACAAAAGTTGCAGAGCGGCTAGGCTCGTTTTTGCCGAAATTTAAGTAGTGTTCGCGACCGGTTTTCAAGGCTCCAGATTCCACAAATGGCCGAATATCGGGGTTTCTTTCTAAGTATTCTGTTTCAAAAAATGAAGTCCCAAACTGACCGTCTTTGATGCCGAATTCAATGAAATGCTGGTAGCCGTTTTTAAAAGTTCCATTCTGAATAAACGGCTGCAACTGTCGGTTATTTGCGAGATAAAACGCTTCGTCATATTCAGGCGATACGCGAGTGCGACCTTCTTCGTAACCGTATTGGATAAAGTGGTCTAGGCCCGTCGCAAAAGGTGCATTTGGGTTGTTGGGGGTGCGGACTAAGGCAGCGATATCTGGGTTGCCAGCAAGGTAAGTAGCTTCGTCAAAATACCGCGATACTTTGGTTAAGCCGCCGGCTTGACCAAATTTTTCAAAGTGTTCTCTTCCAGATTTGATAACTCCTGCATCAATGGCTGGTTTCACCCAAGGATATTGAGCAAGGTAGTATTTTTCGTCAAAAATTGCGTAACTAGCCATGTTTTTCTACTGGGCATTTAATGAGCTGTTTATGCAATTTATCAATAATCCAGAATAGAGACAATTACCTGACCGGGTGATTTTACCCCACAGTAAAATCTCACTTAAGCTCTATGCTTTCTAGCCGAGGAAAGTGAGACCTACTGGAGGACTAAATGGATTTATCATCTCAATCGGTTGCAGAGTTAGACTTGATCCGCCCTGAATTCTGGCAAGTGTATCTCCCGATTTTTGAATTAATAAGTCCGCCCCTGATGGAAATATACTCAGTTCATTAAAGCTTTCCACCAACTGAATAAAATCTTTTCCTTTTTCAAAATTGACAATTCTGGCCTCCCCACTGCCGGTATAGAAATCTACCCGGCTGAGCAAACTACGTCGGTTGTTGGGAACAGCATCTCCGATCACGAAGTAATCAATGCCAGAAGTGCCAATCAATGTATCGAATTCAGTGGTAGTCAGGAAAGGCTCTCTCGTGATGTCATCCAATTTCAAAGCGTCATACTTATTCTTATTAATGCCAAAAGGTGGATTTTGGCCCGCGAAAGCTACTTGCATTCCGATAATTTGATTTTTTCCCGCTGTAAATCCCGTGACGATATCATTACCGTTGGTTCCTGTAAAAAATCCGTATCGATTTGACTCAAATTGCCCAAATTTTAGATAGTGTTCTCGACCAGTTTTTAAACTTCCCGCCTCCACAACTGCCGCCACATCTGGGTTATCTCCCAAGTAACGTGGTTCAAAGAAACTTGTCCCGTACCTACCTTCTGTTTTTCCGAATTGGATAAAGTGTTGAAAGCCGGATTTAAAAATTCCGTTCTGCACGAATGGAGTTATTTCCGGGTGGCGCTTTAAATAAAAAACTTCGTCGTAGTCAGGCGATACTCGCGTGCGGCCTTCTTCGTAACCAAACTGGATAAAGTGGTCTAAACCTGAAGCAAAGGGTCGGTTTTGGTTGTTGGCGGTGCGAACAAATGGTGCAATATCTTGATTTTGAGCTAGATATGTATCTTCGTCAAAATATCGCGATATTTTTGTGATGCCGGCGGCTTGACCAAATTTTTCAAAGTGTTCTCTTCCAGATTTGATGATTCCTGCATCAATGGCCGGTTTCAGCCACGGATATTGCGAAAGGTAGTATTGTTCGTCAAAAATTGCGTAGTTAGCCATGTTTTTCACTTCTCTTCGATTAGCGATCGCACCGACAGCATCCCAAAGAAAATTCTGAATAGATTCGATATTTCTACCCAAGCAAAGATCTAATAACACTAGATCCTGGTAATAGATTCAAATTGAGATTGCCGCCACCTTCAACAACAGCGATTGTGTCAAAGCGACTGGCTATGAAAACTCCATTTTCAACGACGGGAAAGCCATTCGTTTGGATAGCTAAATCTCGATTATTGTTGATTGAAAACACCAATAGTTGATCTAAGGGAATCCCTGTCTGGATGATATCCTGACCTTGAGTAAAGTTCCGAATTGTAGCAAAACCTGGGCCGATGTAGAACTGTCTGGATGAGAGGGTTCCTCCCCTGAAGCCAACAATGTCACCGAGCACGAATTTATCGCGGCCGCTACCGCCAGTGAGAGTATCGAATTCATTGCTGCCGTCACTTTCATAATTTCGGGGGCCGGGATAGATAACACCTACTTCAACTCCAATTAATTCGACCTTCCCTACCCCTATACCAATGAGGATGTCATTACCGGAAGTTCCGACAAAAGTTGCCTCGCGGCTTGGCTCGAATTGCCCAAACTTGAAGTAATGTTCCCGACCAGTTTTTAAGGTTCCAGAGCTGATAGCCTCAAACACATTGAATAAGTATCCCGGTTCAAAGAAAGATGTTCCAAAACGACCTTCTTTTACCCCGAATTGAATGAAATGCTGGTAGCCATTTTTAAAAGTTCCATTCTGAATAAACGGCTGCAAATCTCGGTTATTTGCGAGATAAAACGCTTCGTCATACTCAGGCGATACGCGAGTGCGACCCTCTTCGTAACCGTATTGGATAAAGTGGTCTAGTCCTGTCGCAAAAGGCGCATTTGGATTGTTGGGAGTGCGGACTAAGGGTGCGATATCTGGATTGCCTGCCAGGTAAGTATCTTCGTCAAAATACCGCGATATTTTTGTGAGACCAGCGGCTTGACCAAATTTTTCAAAGTGTTCTCTCCCGGATTTAATGATTCCTGCATCAATCGCTGGTTTGAGCCACGGATATTGCGAAAGGTAGTATTGTTCGTCGAAGATATCGTAATTCATCGTTGCTGTTTTAATAATGTAAAGTGCGATCGTACTTTTTTATAAAACCATCGCTCACCATCAATAAAAAATCATTAATCATCAGCCTGAGCTAATGACTAATGACCAATGACCAATGACCAATGACCAATGACTATCCAATTAAGAAAGTACCGTTACCGTTAGATTCTTGGAAAGTCAAACCCAAGTTTGCTCCTCCTTCAATCACGCCGAGCACATCTCCAAAACGCTGGATTGACAAATTGTTGCCAATGGGAACCAGATTGTAGCCGTTTAAAGAAGTTCCTTGCAGTTGGATAAAATCGTTTTCTATGTCGAAGTTGCGAATCGTAGCTTGACCGTTACCCAAATACAGCGGTGTTGGGGTGACATTCCCGGCTGTAGCAGGAACTCCGAGTACGAAGCTATCAGGTCCCGGGCCACCAATCAGGACATCGAACTCATTGGTGCCAAAACTTTCATACTGCCGGTTGCCCCTGGGATCGATACCTACTTCCACTCCAATCAGTTCGGTATTCCCCACACCAACACCAGTTAGAATATCGTTGCTTCGGCTACCAACAAAAGTTGCGTCGCGGCTTGGCTCGTTTTTCCCGAAATTGAAGTAGTGTTCCCGACCAGTTCTCAGGGCTCCCGAGTTGACAAACGGTACAATGTCGGGGTTTTCTCTTAAGTATTCCGGTTCAAAAAATGAAGTTCCAAAACGACCTTCTTTTGAGCCGAATTGAATGAAATGCTGGTAGCCTGATTTGAAAGGTGCATTGGGGCCGATAAACGATCGCAACTCGGAGTTATTTGCTAAATAAAAATCTTCGCTGTACTCTGGCGATACTGCGCTGCGGCGCTGTCCTTCTTCGTAACCGAACTGGATAAAGTGATCGAGGCCACTCGCAAAAGGTCCGTTTGGATTGACTGTGCGGACGAACGGTCTGAGGTCTGTGTTGACAGTAAGGTAAGCATTTTCGTCAAAATAACGCGATACTTTGGTTAGACCGCCTTCTCGCCCGAATTTTTCAAAGTGTTCTCTCCCAGATGAGATGACTCCTGCGTCAATGGCTGGTTTGACCCAAGGATATGAGGCGAGGTAGAATTGTTCGTCGAAAATTGCGTAGTTAGCCATGTTTTCCCCCTAAAGTTTTGATGAGTTTGAGAGTTTATAGCAATTAGCTTTCCATGAACTCGATCGCCAATCAGGAATTTACACAAAACAGACGTTATGAAAGGGTTTTAAATTCCTGGTAAAATGTCAATCTTGATGACGCATCAATTAGCCGAAGGCTACATTCTGCTTTCAGCAATTATGCCTTTTTCCCCTCAGTTAATTGAGCTATCGCAAGTTTGATCAATTCTACAAAACTTGAAACTTTTTTCAGGATTTCTTTCTCAATGGTTGGTTAATTTTTAATTATTTTTATCCAACCCATTAATCGTATACATAAAATATACATTTTGTCAAGTAAATATTTGTAAATAAAAATTGGAGTATTTGCTCAAGGAATTTATAAAAAAATGTAACGAAAATTTGACCTAAATTTGTCGAATTGTGTCATGTGCAGGCTCAAATCGCCTAATGGCAAGCGTTTTCTGGTAAAAATGCTTATGGGATAAAAAAATTCCCGATTCCCGAAAACAGCATCTTAAAGGAGCCTAACCGGATGTTCACTCACGTCAAGCCCACCATTCGCCACGTTGTGCCGGAAAACTTGCAGGGGCGATCGCTCATGAAGGTGGTCTATGTCGTACTGGAACCGCAGTATCAAAGCGCCCTGTCGGCAGCGGTTCGATCGATAAACAAGAAAAATCCGAATCTGGCAATAGAAATCAGTGGCTACCTGATCGAGGAACTCCGCAGCCCGGAAAATTACGAGGCCTTCAAGCGGGATGTGGCGGATGCCAATGTATTTATTGCTTCTCTAATTTTCATCGAAGATTTGGCAGAAAAAGTGGTAGCGGCGGTGGAACCGCTGCGCGACAGATTGGATGTCGCCGTCGTCTTCCCGTCGATGCCAGGGGTGATGCGACTCAATAAAATGGGCAGTTTCTCGATGGCACAATTGGGACAAAGCAAAAGTGCGATCGGCGAATTCATGAAAAAACGGAAGGAAAAATCCGGGAGTTCCTTCCAAGACGGAATGCTGAAACTGCTGCAAACTTTGCCAAAAGTGCTGAAATATTTGCCCATCGACAAAGCCCAAGATGCGCGCAACTTCATGCTGAGTTTTCAGTATTGGCTGGGCGGTTCCCAAGAAAACTTGGAAAACTTCTTGCTGATGCTGTCACATAAATATGTATTCAAAGGCCAGGAACAGCTAAGTTTTCAAGAGCCCGTTGTCTACCCGGATATGGGAATTTGGCATCCTTTGGCACCGTCCATGTTTGAGGATGTAAAAGGATATCTCACCTGGTACAACGCCCGCAAAGATATTTCGGCAGACCTCAAAGACCCCCTCGCACCTTGCATCGGCTTGGTGTTGCAGCGGACTCACTTAGTCACCGGAGATGACGCGCACTATGTAGCAATGGTGCAGGAATTGGAGGCAATGGGGGCGCGGGTAGTGCCGATTTTTGCCGGCGGTTTAGACTTCTCGAAACCAGTCGAAACTTTCTTCTTGGAAGTTGGAACCAAAGGTGTTGCGCCGCTGCCGATCGTTGATGCGGTGGTTTCTCTGACTGGTTTTGCGCTGGTGGGCGGCCCGGCGAAACAAGATCACCCGAAGGCGATCGAGACTTTGAAAAAGCTAAACTGCCCTTACATGGTGGCTTTGCCGCTGGTTTTCCAAACGACGGAAGAGTGGGAAAATAGCGATTTAGGCTTGCACCCGATTCAAGTTGCTTTGCAAATTGCCATTCCCGAGTTGGATGGCGCGATCGAACCAATTATTTTGTCGGGACGTGATGGCGCAACTGGCAAGGCGATCGCCCTACAAGACCGGATCGAAGCAATTTCCCAGCGCGCTATGAAGTGGGCAATGCTGCGCCGCAAACCAAAATTAGATAAAAAAGTTGCGATCACAGTTTTCAGTTTCCCGCCGGACAAAGGCAACGTCGGAACAGCCGCTTATTTAGACGTTTTCGGCTCGATTTACCAAGTATTGAAAGCCTTAAAAGGCAACGGTTACGACTTGCCAGAATTGCCGGATTCCGCCGAAAAACTGATGCAAGAAGTCATTCACGACGCAACAGCCCAATACCAAAGCCCGGAATTAAATGTTGCTTACCGGATGTCGGTAGCTGAATACGAAGAATTCACTCCTTACTCGGAACGCTTGCAAGAAAATTGGGGCCCGCCTCCGGGACATTTGAACAGCGACGGACAAAATTTGCTGATTTTCGGCAAACATTTCGGCAATGTGTTTATCGGAGTGCAACCTACTTTTGGATACGAAGGCGATCCGATGCGGTTGTTATTCTCTCGTTCCGCCAGCCCTCACCACGGTTTTGCTGCTTACTATACATATTTGGAGCGCATTTGGGGTGCGGATGCGGTGCTGCACTTTGGCACTCACGGTTCGCTAGAATTCATGCCCGGTAAGCAGATGGGAATGTCTGGGGAATGTTATCCCGACAGTTTGATCGGCAAAATTCCCAATATCTATTATTACGCCGCCAACAATCCCAGCGAGGCGACAATTGCTAAGCGCCGCAGTTATGCTGAAACAATCAGCTATCTGACTCCTCCGGCTGAAAATGCTGGTTTGTACAAAGGTTTGCAGGAACTCAGCGAGTTAATTGCTTCTTATCAAACTTTGAAAGAGACTGGGCGCGGTGTGCCGATTGTTGATGCGATCGTCGAAAAATGCCGTTTGGTGAATTTGGACAAGGATATCGCCCTACCTCCGGAACAAGAAAGAGGGGTTGCTGCGGGAATGACTGCGGAGGAACGCGACAATTTAGTTGGCTTGGTTTACCGCAAGTTGATGGAAATTGAGTCGCGGTTGTTACCTTGCGGTTTGCACGTTATCGGTAAGCCGCCGACTGCGGAAGAGGCGATCGCAACTTTGGTGAATATCGCCAATTTAGACCGCGAAGAAGACGGGCTGATCAGCTTGCCGCGGATTATTGCTAACAGTCTCGGACGCGATATCGGCGAAATTTACAGTAACAGCGACAAAGGCATTTTAACTGATGTCGAATTGCTGCAAAACATCACCTTGGCCTGTCGGGATGCCGTTGGCGCTTTGGTTAAGGAACAAACCGACGCTGAGGGTAGAGTTTCCCTTGTTTCTAAGTTGAATTTCTTCAACATGGGCAAGAAAACACCTTGGCTTGAAGCTTTGCACGCCGCCGGTTACAAAAAAATCGATCCTGAACCGATTAAACCGCTGTTTGAGTATCTGGAATTCTGCTTGCAGCAAGTTTGTGCCGACAACGAATTAGGCGCTTTGTTGCGCGCGTTAGAAGGCGAGTATGTTCTGCCCGGGCCCGGTGGCGATCCGATTCGCAACCCGGATGTTTTGCCGACGGGCAAGAATATGCACGCTTTGGACCCGCAGTCAATCCCTACAACGGGGGCGGTTAAGTCTGCTAAGCTTGTAGTCGATCGGCTATTAGAAAGACAGCGCGTTGATAACGGCGGAAATTACCCAGAAACGATCGCCGTTGTGTTGTGGGGAACCGACAACATCAAGACTTACGGCGAATCCCTCGCCCAAGTAATGTGGATGGTGGGAGTGAAGCCAGTTCCCGACGCATTGGGCCGGGTAAACAAACTCGAATTGCTTTCTTTAGAAGAGTTGGGACGCCCTCGGATCGACGTAGTAATTAACTGTTCCGGCGTATTCCGCGACTTGTTCATCAACCAAATGAATTTGTTAGATAAAGCCGTGAAAATGGCAGCGGAAGCCGACGAACCGTTAGAGATGAACTTCGTCCGCAAACACGCCCTGAAGCAAGCGGAAGAAATGGGAATCAACCTGCGGCAAGCAGCAACCCGGGTATTTTCCAATGCCTCTGGTTCCTATTCATCTAACATCAACTTAGCGGTGGAAAACAGCACTTGGGAAAGCGAAGCCGAGTTGCAGGAAATGTACTTAACTCGCAAATCCTTCGCCTTTTCTTCCGACAATCCGGGAACAATGGAACAAGACAGGCAGATTTTTGAATCATCCTTGAAAACTGCGGAAGTCACCTTCCAAAACTTGGATTCTGCCGAGATTTCCCTAACCGACGTGTCGCACTATTTCGACTCCGATCCGACTAAATTGATCGGCAGTTTGCGCGCAGATGGGAAGAAACCGACATCCTTTGTTGCTGATACAACGACAGCCAACGCGCAGGTGCGGACGCTATCAGAAACCGTGCGTTTAGATTCGCGGACTAAGCTGCTGAATCCGAAGTGGTACGAAGGGATGTTGTCGCACGGCTATGAAGGTGTGCGGGAGATTTCTAAGCGTCTGGTGAATACAACTGGATGGAGTGCGACGGCGGGCGCTGTGGATAATTGGGTGTATGAGGATGTCAACACTACGTTTATCCAAGATGAGGAGATGCAGAAGCGTTTGCTTAACTTAAATCCTCATTCTTTCCGCAAGATTGTCAGCACTTTGCTTGAGGTGAATGGCCGCGGTTATTGGGAGACTTCGGAGAACAATTTGGATCGTCTTCGTGAACTTTATCAGGAGGTGGAAGACCGGATTGAGGGGGTAGAATAGTTCTAAGATTTATGGGGCTGGCAGAAATGTCAGCCTCAACAACTTTTGTAACTAACTGTCTATCTTAGGACTTAGGGAATGTACACAGGTTTTGGATACGGTCAAGGGCGATCGATCTAATTAAATTAGATCCATTTATAATAGGGTTAAAGTTCTCGTGGAGTATTTACAATGGTTCAAACCATAACATACAGTAAAGAAGAGCTTGCAGGTTCTCACCTGGTTTTACAGGATATCAGTTGGGAAACCTACGAACAGTTGTTAGAAATATTTGCGGAACGTTCAACGCCGCGCATGACTTACTATCAGGGAACTTTAGAACTCATGGTACCTTTACCAGAACATGAGAGGTATAGCTGGACTCTCGGTCGGCTAATCGCAGCACTTTCTGAGGAACTTGGGATTGAAATTATCGGATTAAAATCATCTACTTGGCGTTCGGAACCCAAAAAAGCTGGAAAAGAAGCTGATGAATGTTTTTATATCCAAAATGAAGCATTAATGCGGGGTAAATTAACAATTGATCTCAAGAAAGACCCACCACCAGACTTAGCTGTAGAAATGGATTTGACTAGCTCATCTATCAATAAAATGGCAGTTTATGCGGAACTTAAAGTGCCGGAAGTTTGGATTTGGAAGAAAGGAAAACTAATAATTAACATTTTAACTGATGCGGGTTATGTCGAGTCCGAAACCAGTTTGGCATTTGCCTCCTTTCCTGTCAAAGAAATAGCACAGTTTATGCACCTAGACTCAGAAAAGGGAGAGAATGCGAGAATTAGAGAGTTTCGGGAATGGGTACGATCGCACTTAAATTAATTCGGGGTTTGTTACCCGCTTTATGAAATACGATCGAATTTATTCTATCGAATAAAGACGGCGGTTGAAACCGCGTCTACACAAACAAAGTCCGCCTGCGCGGACTAAGAATAGTGAGTTTTCACATACTGTTTCATCACAGGATTCAAAATAAATAAAGTTATCTTTTCCTTTTCTATTGCTTCCAATAAAAACCGATTTCCAAGAGCTCGCACTGCATTGACTATTTCTGACGGCGAAAACGGTATTTTGTTGAAACACTCCGACATAGCAACGGGTTCAGGTTGATTAGCCAGGTGAACCATCAGTGCCAATTCTGCCGGAGTCAAACGCCCAAAAGGTTGAGATAACTGAGATTGCAACCCTTCATCTAAAATCGGCATCTCGCACTGCAAAAACTCAGAAACTCTCCCCCCAAACAACTCTTGAATCAGCGTTGCAGTGAACTCCAACCACAGAGGATTGCCTTGATAAATATCAATCAAAGTTGACCATGTTTCTTCATCCGATAACTTTTGTGAGTTCAAAATCTCTTTAGCTGCTTCTCCTAAACTTCCCAATACAAAACATCGCACGGGATGATACTCTTTTGATAATCTGGCAATTTCTCTGGGTTTTTCCCAACTATTCAATATCAAACAACTTTGATGACAAACTTCGGCAATTAGTTTAAAAAATAACTGATAATCTTCATATCCAGTTTTATATTGTCCCGCTAGTTGCCCGCTGCTAAAAAGCATTTGCACGTCATCTAGGACAATCAGACATCGGTATTTTCGCAGGTAATCGAGGATTTGGGAAATTTTGGTTTCGATGTTTTGGGGAATTTCGGATGGTTGGGAAAAGATTTGCAGCAGGTTGGTGAGGGTTGCGTCTAGGGTTGGGGAAAAGCGGAGGCTGCGATAGATGACGTAATCGAATTGGGTTTTGATGCGATCGATCAGGCTTAGGGAGAGGGTTGTTTTGCCGATGCCGCTGATTCCCAGGAGTGCGATGAGGCGAGTGTGTTCCTGTGTTATCCAGTTTTCGAGGGTGGAGAGTTCAGAAGTGCGATCGAAAAACGTGAATATTTCCGGTGCGTCGCCTAAGTCTATGTGGAGTTGTTTAGGAGTTTGTTGGGGGTTTTGGGGTTCTGTTGGACTTCTCGCCCTTTCTTGACAAACATTAAGGTTATTATTAACTGTTCCATAATTTTCAGCAATAGCTGATGAATAACTATTATAAAATTTTGCTCTTTCCAGTATTGCTCTAACATTTACTTTACTAACTTCTTCGCCGAAGACATCTGATAATATCTTCCATAATTCAGAAGCAGCCACCCTAACATAACCCTCACTACAATCACGGTCTTGCGCTATTTTTGTTGCATATTTTCGACCTTGGAGCACTTCTTTTAAAATAGCTTCTTGCAGGTCGTCTAAGTGCTTCCCTGTTGTGGAAAAAACTTTTTCATCTGCAAATCTTAAGACTTCGTTAAGCTCCATAGATCGCGTCAGGGGTAATTTTTAGTTATTATAACTTATTTTTTATAACTTTTTAGATAACAAAATATAACATTTTCTAAAGTGAGTGGGTGGGCGATGGGGAAATGGGGTCGTTGTATGATTTTTTGAGTAGAAGTTGATTGCACTGAGGGCGATCGTGCTATATCAGGGCTTGTCGATATTTCTGGAATTTGCGGGGTGTCTGGAGTAATTCCCGACATTACCGAAGTCATCATTGTACTATACTGAGCATTACTGTGTTCAACAGGGAGATAATATGCCTCAAACTTATACTGGCAATATGCTTTCTATTCATGATGTGGAGACTTACAAAGTTAAGCAAATGGTTCAGGATCTAATGAGCCGAAAAGATTACTGTTTTCCTCCTATTAAGGTTCGGAGAACTAAGGACAATTTGTTAGTTGTGGTAGATGGTGTACATAGAGCCGTAGCATCTTGTATCACAAATATTTCAGCTACTTATGAGGAAGTTGATGAAAATGAGCTGTTAAATGACTCAGAAATCAACAGTCGCAACCTGTATTCAATTTCTCGTTTAGCTGCTAATTGCAAAGCTTAAACATTTATCTAAAGGTCTAGTCAGTATCATTTTTTGTAGTTTTACGCAAAACGATTGCTTAGGAGATTAGTCATGGCTAAAGAAAAAATTGGTGAAGTTAAATCGCCAACGGGTGGTAAATTTGATGTCTATTGGGATAAAGACACGGGCAAAGTATACACTGCTAGCGAGTATGCTGGTACAGCATCATCAGAGCAGCAGGCTATGATTGAAGCTAATTATTATGCAGCAGCTAGAAAGCCACGAAGCTAGATCGAATTTAGCATAAGGATTGATTGAGAAAAGTTGCGATCGCCAACATTTACAGGAAAAGTTAAAGGTTGGGCGATCACTCCCTCGAATCTACTATGCGGTAGCGCAAAGGATGGGGGAGGGTGCAGGGGGCGATGCTTCATCTCAGTATTATTAATAATTTAAAATTGGAGTATAAACATGAGCGATATAATGCAAGTATTTGGTATAAATCAATCCGTAATAACGAAAACAGAAGGCAAACAATATCAACAAGCTGGATACTATGATAAGGCTCTCATAAAATATAATTTTGCTTTAGATATGTTTAGAGCTACTCTTGCTGACTACGAGTCTTCTGAAGTTCCTCTAAAAGATAAAATCAGTCTACTTTTTTTGCTTTTTGACTTAGTAGAGCAAATTAAGATTTGTTATGGTGAACTTAACGAAATTAATAAACACTTCATATTTCTAGAAAATTCAATCGAAATAATAGAAACTCTTGGTAAATACGAAGATAAATTAAAGGTTGACGAATTTATTGCGTATAAAAATATAAGTAAATTAATAGAATTCTCTGATGAACAAGCTTTGGTACTAGCTAACTGTAGAGCCGAATTTAAAAACGCATCTCAATTCATTGATAATTCAGACGATCCAATATTCAGAGAACTGTGTTCAAACTTTGATAAATGTTGCTCATATAGCAACTGTCTTTTGCCATCCAGAGGAGTTAGTATTAGTAGTTCTAGTTCTAGTAGTTCTTGCTTCATCGCCACAGCAGCTTACGGCACTTCCGCACACCCAGACATTGACACCTTCCGCAATTTCCGGGACAAAAAACTTTTAACCAATCCTGTTGGTCTAAGGTTAGTCAGCCTATACTACAATATAAGCCCTAGCATCGCTAACTATGTGAAGAGGCAACCAGTCATCAAAAGCTTTTTAAGACAACAGCTAGAGCGTTTAGCTGAGTGGATGCGTAGCCGAGAAGTTAAAAGTTAGTACAGTTTTAAAAAGAACTATTTAACAAGCAGCGGGGAAAAGCGATCGCCCTTATTTTCCCAAAGTACGATCGCCCTGATCTTCCCAAAGTGCGATCGCCCATCTCTTCCCCAAAGTGCAATTAAACTTGACCAGGCAAATCCAACGCAATTAATAAAGCTTGATTCAGCAGAAGTATTGCTTCCTCACTCAGCATTCCTCGTAAACTCAATAAACGAGATTTAGATAATACCCGTACTTGATTGGCCATAGCGATAGAATCGTTGGTTAATCCACCGTCTGGAGCTTTAATTAATACCTGAGTGGGATAAACTCGTTTACCAGTTTGATAAGTAGTGCAGGGAATAGCCAAAACTACAGGGCTATATGTATTGATTGTAGCTCGACTAACCATGATAACAGGACGGGTTCCTCCTTGTTCAGAACCCTCAACAGGTTCAAGTCTAGCATCATAGACTTCTCCCCGGTTCATACAGGAGATTCTCCCAATTGCAACGCTTCCCAACTCGCTACCGCAAACTCAGCCTCCATCTGTAGCACTTGAGCTTGATACTCTGGATCTTGTACCATTTCAATCAGTGCTGCATCAATTTCCGATCGTTTACCCTGAGTTTGGGTTGTTACCCGATCGCGAACCAATGCTGACAATACTTCTAACAGTTGCTGTTGCTCTTCAAGAGTGAGATTTTGAGCCTGACTCAGTACCTCGCTATAAGTAGACATAGATTTTTCATTAAGATTTTTTGCTGATTGTCATTATAGCAATTTAGGATCGAAGGAAGTGCGATCGCCCTTATCTTCCACTGCATGGCAACTTAGTTTTGAAAAATGTTGGCAGGAAGTTTAATGTTATTACCTACGCTTCAACCCCAGCACGCTGAGAAAAAAGCTGGACAAAACCATCTGCAAACCAACAGTCAGGCAAGTGAGCGAGGGAATAACCAAACGCAGAGTTTTAGAAGGATCGAGAGAACCGAAAGCCGTTTCGCTCCAGATAGTTAATGACAAGAAGGAGCCAACTATTCCGAGTAAAATCAGCGTGACTCCCACAATCAATCCTGTCTCTAGGGTGACATAGCGAAATATTTTGTTGAGTTTGGGGTCTTCGGGCAGGAATTTCTCGCTGATGGCGAAAATTTTGGTGAAAAAAGCGAAAGTTACTGCTTGAAAACCGATGATAATTGCGATCGCACCATAAAGCAGCGTGTGTACATCAAAGCTGATACTACCAATCTTTTGAGTACCGGGCAACAGCCAAACCACGATAATTAGACCCCAAATCATCAGCGCAGTACCCGGATACAAAAACAGCCACCGAGGACTGTAAAGCAGCAAAAATCGGAGGTGCCGCCAGCCATCTCGCCAAGTTCGCAAGTGCGACGGGCGGCTGCGGCCGTCGGGAGAAAGTACGGTTGGGATTTCAGTTATCCGCAGCTTGTATACAGAGGCCTTGACCACCATTTCGCTAGCAAATTCCATCCCCGTTGTTTGCAAGTCGAGTTTCAAAATTGAGTCTCTCCTAAAACCCCTGAGTCCGCAGTGAAAATCGCCGACGGGACTTGCAAAGAATAGCCGCCCAACCCATGTCAGCACCGGATTTCCTAAATATTTGTGCAGCGGCGGCATTGCACCCGGTTTGATGCCCCCTTGAAAGCGGTTTCCCATTACTAAGTCGAAACCTTCTCGCAATTTGTTGACAAAAAAGCCGAGGTTGGAAAAATTGTAGCTGTCGTCAGCATCGCCCATGATAATATAAACTCCGCGCGCTGCGATGATGCCTCCCATCAGGGCGCTGCCGTAGCCTTTGGCTGCTACGGGCACGACTCTCGCTCCCATTCTGGTAGCGATAGCTTGAGAACCGTCAGTGCTGCCGTTGTCTGCTATGATGACCTCGCCGGCAATATCAAGTTCGCGCAGGGACTTCTGTGCCTTCTCGATGCAGATTTCTAAAGTTTCTGCTTCGTTCAGACAAGGCATGAGTATCGATAGTTCTAGAGTATATTCTCCGTTTGGGTTGGTCTGCTCTGCCATATATTTGTTCGACTCTCGATCGCGATCGACCATACTTGATTTTCCCGTATCTCTGCTTAAAATATTGGTGGTGAATAAAACCTAACAAAACTTAATTATAGTTTTTCAGGTTTTTGGGAACGGCAATTTTTGATTGTACTATAGGTTAGTAAATTTATGAATAGAAGCGTTTTTTTGTTATTGCTTGCTGCAATATTGTGCGGCGTCGCAGGTCAATTTAGTCTGAAGGCAGGAGCTAAAATATTAGGGCCCATTGGCGCTGCTAATTTAATAGAAAAAATTATAGCAATGGCTACTCAGCCGTTGATAGTAAGTGGTCTTTCTTTGTATGCAATTTCTTCGATCGGCTTTATAGTAGTTCTGTCGCGGGCAAACCTTAGCGTAGTCTCACCTTTACTGTCAATTAGTTACCTGTTTACTGTTTTAGGCGGCAAACTTATATTTCACGAGCCTTTGCCGCCACTGCGGTTGGTAGGCGTGGGGCTAATTATGACAGGAGTAATTTTTGTACTCAGAGGTCAAGCTGGGGGAGTGACTGGAGGCAACTAGCGATCGCTTTTAAGATTGACGCTTGAGTGCTGAATTGATAACTTAGGTTAAAGGGTGTATTTGAGCATTCTGTTATGAAATGAGGCTGCTGTATGTCTAATATTTCTGAGCCTGTGAATCCCCATCAATTATTGAGCGATCGCACCGCAGTTCTTGCTACCATGCACCAAAAAGAACGGGTAATGGCTCCCGTTTTAGAACGAGAATTTGGTGTAAATATCCTAGTACCTGCGGAGCTTGACACGGACACTTTCGGCACCTTCACCAGAGAAGTTAAACGCTTAGGAACACAAATAGAAGCGGCTCGCCATAAAGCACAAAAAGCCCTAGAAATTGCCGGCGAAACTCTTGCCTTTGCCAGCGAAGGCACTTTCGGCCCTCACCCAATGATGCCGTATCTGCCAGCTAACAGAGAAATCGTAATTTTATTAGATCGAGCAAACAATCTAGAACTAATCGGCGACTCTTTCTCCGTTGAAACTAACTACAGTCACCAGTTAGTTTCCAGTATAGAAGAAGCAGATGATTTTGCTAAAAAAGCGGGATTTCCGGAACACGCACTGGTGGTTATAGTTGGCGATGCTGCACTCGGTAACGGCGAAATTGTCAAGGGGATTAGGACAGAAAAACAACTTTTTGACGCGGTTACAGCAGGCTTAAGAAAATCGTCAACTGGCAGAGTTCACATCGAAACAGATATGCGGGCGATGTACAATCCAACTCGGATGAAAAACATCGAAAATGCAACTCTGGATTTAGTTAAAAAATTCCAGCAATTCTGCCCGGAGTGCGGTTGGCCGGGATTCGATATTGCTGAGACGAAAATCGGATTGCCCTGCGGACTTTGCTATTTTCCGACTCAGCTAGTGCGATCGGCAATCTATAAATGCAAAAACTGCGGTTATACTAAAGAAAAACTATTTCCCGACGGTCGAGAGACTGCCGATCCTTCCCTGTGTCAATATTGCAACCCTTAGAAAAATAATTGCACAAAAATAGTAAAATTTGCAACAATATTATTGATAGTTCCCTAATAAAAATCACTAATGATAGCCGTAGAAACAGAACGCAACTGGAAACCCGTTATTAAAGAATTCGAGGCTGTAGTCGGCAAAAATGGCGTCGTGCAGCGCCGCGAAGAATTGATTGTCTACGAGTGCGACGGACTCGCCAGCTACCGCCAGCGCCCCGCCGTCGTGGTATTGCCTCGAACTACGGAGGAAGTGGCGCAAGTGGTCAAAATATGCGATCGCAACTCAATTCCCTGGGTGGCTAGAGGCGCAGGAACCGGCCTTTCCGGCGGCGCTTTGCCTGTAGAAAACTGCGTGCTGATTGTCACTGCCCTGATGCGAAAAATCCTGAAAGTAGACTTAGAAAATCAGCAAGTAGTCGTGCAACCGGGAGTAATTAATAACTGGGTAACGCAAGCAGTTAGCGGCGCCGGTTTCTACTACGCGCCAGATCCTTCCAGTCAAATTGTTTGTTCGATTGGCGGCAACGTTGCGGAAAATTCTGGCGGAGTTCACTGCCTCAAATACGGAGTCACAACGAATCACGTTTTAGGATTAAAATTGGTACTTCCCGACGGTTCCATTGTCGATGTCGGTGGTGAAATTCCCGAAATGCCCGGTTACGATTTAACTGGTGTATTTGTCGGTTCCGAAGGCACTTTAGGAATCGCCACAGAAGTTACTTTGCGAATTCTCAAAGCGCCAGAATCGATTTGCGTTCTCCTAGCGGATTTTTCCAGTATAGAAGCAGCGGGCGAATCGGTTTCCGATATTATCAGCGCTGGTATTATTCCCGGCGGCATGGAAATCATGGATAACATCAGCATCAATGCTGTGGAAGATGTGGTGGCAACTGGATGTTATCCCCGCGATGCGGCGGCAATTCTCCTCGTAGAAATCGACGGTTTAGAAGTGGAAGTTGCCACAAACAAACAGCGGATTGCCGATATTTGCAAGCACAACGGAGCGCGAAATATCACCACGGCAAGCGACCCGGAAACGCGCCTAAAAATTTGGAAAGGGCGGAAAGCTGCTTTTGCGGCGGCGGGTCATCTCAGCCCGGATTATTACGTGCAAGATGGCGTAATTCCACGAACGCAAATGGCTTATGTTTTGAAAGAAATTGAGGGTTTGAGCGAGAAATACGGTTATCGAATTGCCAATGTATTTCACGCGGGAGACGGAAATTTGCACCCGCTGATTCTGTACGATAACTCGGTAAAAGGTGCGCTGGAAAAGGTGGAAGAGTTGGGCGGAGAAATTCTCAGGCTTTGCGTGAAAGTTGGGGGAAGTCTTTCGGGGGAACACGGCATCGGTGCTGACAAGAAGTGTTTTATGCCGGATATGTTTTCCGAGGTAGATTTGGAGACGATGCAGTGGGTGCGTCAGGTGTTTAATCCGAAAGGTTTGGCGAATCCTGGGAAGATGTTTCCGACGCCGAAGACTTGCGGGGAAGCGGCGAGGGCTAAGGTTGAAACTTTTAAGAAGTTGGATGGTGTGGAGGTTTTTTAATTTCCTATTTATGCAGGTAATGTGAACATAAAAGCACCCTGAAATTGTCTCTACAATGGGGAGGCGGAGCCTCTAAATATGCGTTCCCCGACTCTGGCTGGGAACGAGAAAAAACGAGAAAAATCGTTTTTTATGAGTGCGAGCGTCCCGCTCGCTTCCTTGCCTATATCTCAAGTTGGTAAGGTGCAGATTGCACACCGTGGGCTAATGTTGGAGCGGAAGTCTGATAGTAAATTCCGTACCCTTGCCCAATTCCGAAGTACAATATAATTCGCCTTTGTGTCTTTCTACAATAATTTGGTAGCTAATTGACAACCCCATTCCCGTGCCTTTGCCAATGGGTTTGGTAGTAAAAAATGTATCGAATATCCGCTGCTTGACTTCCTCAGTTATTCCCGGCCCGTTGTCGGCTATTTTAATTTCTACAAAATTGCCGACCACTTCCGTACAAATCCTAATCTGGCTGGGATTTTCTGGCATTTCTTGACAATTTTGCCTACTGTTAGCATCATCTAGGGCATCGATCGCATTGCTGAGAATATTCATAAAAACTTGATTTATCGGCCCAGCAAAACACTCAACAGTCGGCAATTCTCCGTATTGTTTTACAATTTGAATTGGCGGCTTTTCTCCGTTTCCTTTCAAACGGTGATTTAGAATTAACAGCGTGCTGTCAATACCTTCGTGGAGGTTAAGGGGTTTCATCTGTGAATCGTCATGGCGCGAAAAGTTCCGCAGCGACTGCACAATCTGGCAAATCCGCTCGACACCAACGCTCATTGAAGAGAGTATTTTAGGTAAATCTTCAGCTAAAAAATCTAGTTCATTTTCTTCTCTTGCCTGTTGAATTTCCGCGACTGGATGGGGATAATGCTTTTGGTAAAGTTCGAGTTGGTGAAACAAGTCTTGAGTATAATTTGTGAGATGAGTGAGATTGCCGTAAATGAAGCTGACTGGGTTGTTAATTTCGTGAGCTACGCCAGCCAGTAGCAAGCCCAAACTAGACATTTTTTCGCTTTGAACTAATTGGGAATTAGTGGCTTTGAGTTGGTTAAGTGTGGCTGCTAGTTCAGCGGCTTGTTCTCTGCTTTGTGCTTCGGAAATATGCAAGGCTTCTTCGGCTTTTTTGCGCTCAGTGATGTCTCTCTGTACGCCAATAAAATGAGTTAATTTCCCCAGTCTATCGCGCACGGGAGATATTGAAAAACAATTCCAGAAAGCGGTTCCGTCTTTGCGATAATTCTTTAATATTACCTTGCATTCGCTTTCTGTTTGCAAGGCTTGGCGAATTATTTCTACTGCCGCCGGATCAGTATCGCTTCCGTGCAAAAATCGGCAGTTTTTTCCGATAATTTCCTGCCGCCGATAACCGGTCATGCTTTCAAATGCGGGATTGCAATAAATAATTGGATGTTCTGGGTCAGTGGCGTCATAAATCGTAAATCCGGTGCTACTAGCTGCTATAGCTCGATCGTACAACCAAAGCATTTCTTCTGCGCGCTTGCGATCGGTAATGTCCCGCAGCGTAGCTAAATAAGCCATTTCTCCATCCCATTCCGTTTCCACCACCCGCATTTCTACTACAGCATTTGCTTTTTGCTTGCGAATAGCTTCAACTTCTGTTTGCACGACGCGAGTTCCTGGTGCTTCTGTTTTTCCAACTTGGGGAATAATATCCGTCGCCATCTCAAGGTCGCAAGCTGAAACTTCTACTACTAAATTGCCAAAAAATGCTTGCCCTAGAAGTTCCTCAGCAGTGCAGTTAAACAGCGCTTCTGCTGACGGGTTGGCAAAACAAATAAGTCCTAGCTTGTTGACGATTGCGATGCCGTCGGCATTTTTTTCGATCACATTCCGAAACCGAGATTCGCTAGCTTTCAAATCCTGCTTTAGCTGTTCCATTGCTCGCTCCATCTGCTGCAATTCGCACAGGCTAAGACTATAAGCTTCGGAAATATTTGCCTCGGTCGAAGTCTCGGCTCTTTTTTTTGTCATCTGTTGGTAGCCTGTTCTATTGGTCAGATTGGGAGCAGTTTTTTTGTGGTTCCTGCTAATATTACTGACTTTATTTTCTGGATCGGCTTCTTGAAAAAACATATTTCTACCCTACCCAATTATTTTTGACATTAACGTATTGCGCTCGCCCTATTTTCCGGGAAATTTAGGGAGGGAGCAATTTACACCCGATGCTAGCACATTACTTTTAGAATTCATCATAAAACATCGTTAAAATTCAAGAGCGATCGCACTATAATTATCTATTAAGTTTTATTAAGTAATTTCAACAACATTGACACTTACGTAGCGACACGAACTGTGCAAGCTGGATATGGCTTCAATCCCCCTCGCACTCACAAAATAACCAGTTCCACGCGCAAGTTCTACATATTTAGAAGCCACTGGTAAGTATAAAATATTATATAAGTTTGACAAAAAATATGGTCAAAAATAAGCGAACTCATCTTTGTTTTATTAAAAATAATCATAATTAGCCATTATCAAATCATCTCCCTGCAGGCAGATGTGATATAGAATATAACCTATCTATTTTTGCGATCGCAACTTCAAACCAATGGCACGTCTAGCACTTCTGAGCACATCCAATAAAACCGGACTAATCGACTTAGCGCGCAGTCTAGTAGAAGAATTTGAATTTGACATAATTAGTAGTGGCGGGACAGCAACGGCCCTCAAAGAAGCAGGCATCCCAGTCACCAAAGTTGCGGAATATACTGGTTCTCCCGAAATTTTGGGAGGGCGAGTCAAAACACTTCACCCACGAATCCACGGCGGTATTTTAGCGCGCCGCGATGTACCGGAAGACCTCGCAGATTTAACCGCAAATCAAATTCGGGCGATCGATCTAGTTGTAGTCAATTTGTATCCATTTGAAGAGACAATTTCTAAACCAGGAGTTACTCTAGCCGACGCAATTGAGCAGATAGATATCGGCGGGCCGGCGATGCTGAGAGCTTCCGCCAAAAACCACGCTCATTTGACAGTTTTGTGCGACCCCGAACAGTACAATACTTATTTAAAAGAACTGCGGGAAAATGGCGGCGAAGCATCCTTAGAGTTTCGGCAGAGATGCGCCCTAGAAACCTTCAAACATACAGCCAACTACGATCGCGCGATCGCAACTTATCTCAGCAGCAGCCAATCCGCTGAAGGATCTTCGCTACCAGAGCAGTTTAATTTATCAGGAAAAGAGTTGCAAACTCTCCGCTACGGCGAAAATCCCCATCAAGCCGCCACCTGGTATCAAAGCGGAACTACACCGACAGGCTGGACGACTAGCACCATCCTGCAAGGCAAAGAATTAAGCTACAATAATTTAGTAGATTTAGAAGCAGCAAGGCGGCTGATCGTAGAATTCCCCGACACACCCGCCGCCGCTATTCTGAAGCATACAAATCCTTGCGGCACAGCCTTGGGAACAACTATTTCTGAAGCTTATCAAAAAGCCTTCGACACCGATTCAGTCTCAGCTTTCGGCGGAATTGTCGCCCTCAACCGCCCGATTGATGCTGATACCGCAACGGCATTAACTCAAACATTTTTAGAATGTATCGTCGCGCCGGGGTGCGAACCAGAAGCGGAAGAAATTATCAAGAAAAAGGCGAAAGTTCGAGTATTAATTTTGCCAGATTTGACTCAAGGGCCGCCACAAACTGTTAAAATAATTGCAGGCGGTTTGCTGGTGCAAGACTCAGATAATATAGTAGAAGAAACTAGCAAATGGCGGATTGTTACCGAGAAACAGCCGACGGCGGGAGAGTTGGAAGAATTGCTGTTTGCTTGGAAAGTAGCGAAACACGTCAAATCAAATGCGATCGTTGTGACGCGCGATCGCACTACAATCGGTGTCGGCGCCGGACAAATGAATCGCGTCGGCTCAGTTAAACTAGCATTAGAACAAGCAGGAGACAAAAGCAAAGGAGCGATTTTGGCCAGCGACGGTTTCTTCCCCTTCGATGATTCAGTCAAAACTGCGGCTGAGGCGGGCATAATTGCGATCGTCCAACCCGGCGGAAGTATGCGCGATCGAGATTCCATCGAAGCAGCCAACCAACTCGGAATCACAATGGTTTTCACTGATATCCGCCACTTCTTGCATTAGGAATCATACCTAAAGCAATTCTCACTTGTGTATTTTATTGTAGGGATACAATAGTGTTTATTGGTTTTAACTTAAGTCAGAAATTCATTGTATCTCTGGTTTTACTCTAAGTCTCGATCCCCCTAAATCCCCCTTAAAAAGGGGGACTTTGAGAAAACTCCTGTCCCCCCCTTATTAATGGGAATTTAGACACTCTTGTCCCCCCCTTTTTTAAGGGGGGTTAGGGGGGATCTGGAAGGCTATGACACCAATCAACACTGTTATGTCGTACCAAATTCCCAGTTGCGTCCTTAAAAAATTATGACTTACACTCAACCGCAAATTAAACCTGAAGACGTAAAAGTCAAAATCCTGCTCACTGGCGGACATCAGTGCACCGTCACGCTCAAATCTGATACACCATTATTCCACAGCCTTATCAAAACATTAGTCGATCGCACTCAACAAACACTCAGTTTTTCGCCATTATTTCAAATCCCCATAGACGACGGGCGTTCCACCCTTTTTTTTCCCGGCGAACACCTAGTCGGATTAGTCACCGAACCCCCAATTTACTTGCAGCAACTGCAAGCGCAGCAGCCTGCAACTCCCGTAGAAATTCCCGCCGCAGAAATTCCCGCCCCTGCGCCGCCTGTAAATGACGACTTAATATCTCGCTATGCCCAAATAGACAACTTTTTGACACCTGCTGAAAAAAACAAACTCCTTAAATATGTCTTAGCAAAAGAATCAGAATTTGTGAGTACCAGCACCTCCACCAATGCCGAAGATTACCGCCGTTCGATGGTACTCCACTCGTTCCCCGAATTTTCCGAACTGATGGTTAATCGCATCAAAGGAATTCTCCCCGACGTGCTGAAAAGTTTAAATATTCCGTCATTTCCCCTGGGTGAGATAGAAGCTCAGCTAACCATGCACAATGACAACAACTTTTATAAACTTCACAACGACAGTGGCTCGCCAGATACCGCCAGCCGATTTTTTACTTACGTTTACTATTTCTATCGAGAACCCAAGGCTTTTTCAGGTGGCGAATTGCAGATTTATGACAGCAAAATCGAGAACAATTTTTATGTCGCTGACCAGACATTTAGAACTGTTGAACCGCGCAATAATAGCATCGTATTTTTTCTAAGTCGCTATATGCACGAAGTTTTGCGAGTTAGCTGTCCCTCAAAAGCTTTTGCTGATAGCCGCTTTACTATTAACGGCTGGGTACGCAAAGCAAATTGAGGTTAATATCGATTCCGGTTGCACCGGAATGCTTGTTGACTGTTGACTGTTGACTGTTGACTGTGAGTCCAAAAAATGAAAATTGCGCGATTTTTTTGTTGGCAGCTTGATTCGACTTTACGCCCGACGATGAAGCGCGTATTTGATATCCTTGCGGCGCAGCCGAAATTGATATAATTCATCGTCCTGGACGCACTAATCACCTAATTTTGTCATTCTGAGTGAAGCGAAGAATCTCAAACTATTGCCACACCTTTACAATGCGTAAGTCCCGATATCTGAGATTCTTCACTTCCTAAAGCCTACCCTCAGAATGACAGAATTACCTTACTCAAAACGATTTCATTCTTACTCCAGTGCTCCAGCACTTTTGAGCAATTTCACCACGCTGGAATAACGTTTAAATTCAGCCAGCATTAAAGCTGTATAATTTCCCGGATTTTTGTGGTTTAATTCTGCACCAGCATCAATTAAAACCTGTACAGCACCGACACAACCCCGATGTGCAGCCCACATTACAGCGGTTGCGCCCGAATCATCGAGCAAGTTGACATCCGCACCTTTTTCGACTAATAATTGGACGATCGCCACATAACCCCGATCGCAGGCTTTCATTAATGCAGTTTTTCCCAAATCCGCCGGGACATTGGGATCTGCACCGCCGTCAAGCAAAGCCTTCACCGTCTCGGTATGTCCGTGAAACGCAGCCAGCGTCAAAGCCGTCTCCCCAAAGTTTTTAGCATTCAGATAATCAGCGGGATTTGAGTTTACTTTTTGCAGCAAAGCCGATACGATCGCACTATGGCCGTGAACAGCCGCCACCAGTAAAGGCGTATCGCCCAACCGATTTCTCGAACCGACACTAGCACCTCGGTTTAAGAGCAATTCCACCACATCTTCGCAGCCTTCAACCACGGCAAAATTCAAAGCAGTTTCATCATCTTTATCCTTAGCGTTGATATCCGCGCCAGCATCGAGTAAGATATTGGCGATCGCCGCATTTCCTCCAGCAGCCGCGGCCATCAAAGCCGTGCCCCCATCTCCATTTTTCACATTCGCATTAGCACCCGCACCAAGCAAAGTTTGCACCACATCAGTATTGCCGGAATCCGCAGCCAAAGTTAAAGCAGTTTCTCCGTTTTTGTCGGGAATTTCGACATCAGCACCAGCAGCCAACAGCGCCTCGACAACAGCCAAATTTCCCACCGTCGCAGCCAGCATCAAAGCAGTTTTGCTCTCTAGATTTTTAACATTAGCATCCGCCCCACAATTGAGCAAAATTCGCACAATTTCAGCGCTTCCTTGACGGACAGCTAAAAACAGCATAGAATTGTCACCAACAGCACCCGCATCCACCAAAGCTTTAACAACAGCTTCATGACCCGATAAAGCAGCTATTTTCAGAGCAGAATCTCCATCTTTATCTCGCAGATTTACATCAGCATTAGCATCAAGTAACATCCGCACAACATTGATATCGCCCTTGAGAGAAGCCGCCATCAAAACCGTACTTCCATCATCATTTTTAGCATTAACATCAGCACCCGCCGCCAGCAACAGCCGCACAGAGTCAGCCTGTTTGTGAGCCGCCGCCAGCATCAAAGCTGTTAGCCCAAAACGCCTGCTCACCTGGTTGACATTAGCGTCATTGTTTAGTAGAGCACGCACGATTTCTGTATAGCCCTTTTGGGCAGCAAACATCAAAGCCGTCGTCCCCTCAGAGTCTTTGGCGTTAGCGTCAACTCCCTTAGCGAGTAAAGCTTGCACGTGAATAATGTTGCCAGTCTTGGCGGCTTGAATCAATACAGCGTCTTGTTTAGTGGCAGGCATAATAGTCTCTCATACCGTATATTTGTACCGTCGCACGAGACGGACTGACTGGTATGCTAAGTTTTATGAAGTATGTTTGCTAATCCTCAGAACACTATGAATCTCGAAATTCCTCAGTCCGTGAAAGTTTGGAGCCAATTCATCCACCCAATTTTAATGTGGGTACTGCTGGCCATCTCATTTTATGCTTTGTATCTGGGCATTCAAATCCGACGTACCAGAAGTGCGGAAGGCGAACTCAAAAAAGAGTTAATTAAGGGCAAATTTAACGTCAAGCATCACCAGATGGGTTCTTTGCTGTTAGCCTTGATGGTTACGGTTGCGATCGTTGGGATGGCTGTCACCTACATCAACAACGGCAAGCTATTTGTCGGGCCGCACTTGCTAGCAGGGTTGGGAATGATGGCAATAATTGCGATCGCAGCCTCGCTGACTCCTTTGATGCAAAAAGGCAATGATTGGGCGAGAAACACTCACATCTTTCTGAATATTGTGCTGTTAGGGCTGTTTGGCTGGCAAGCGGTATCAGGCGTGGAAATCCTGCAAAGAATTATCAGCAAAATGTGATAAGTTGGGCAAGATTGCTAATTGCTAATTGCCTTGGGGCGATTAGTGATTAGCAATTAAATTGTCATATTTCTATTTAACGTATAAGGACGAGTGGTTGATTATTTTACAATAAAATTAAATTTTTATCATTCCTTATAACATAGCGGTAAAGTAATCTGACAATTCTGTATAAAATATAATTCATTCAGATTAATTAAGTTATTAATTATAGATAAAATCAAACATCGCAGCGACAGAAAATCAATACATAAAACTCAGTATTTCAAATGTTGACTTTTTAGGAAAAATGGACTATATTTAATTAAGGAAGGTATGTAGAGTATTAAACTCTTGTTGCAAGATATGGCGCGTGGCGAAACCCTCAGAAAACTATTCAGAAGCTTCTCTCACAATGAAAGAGATGAGTTTTTGGCTGCCGCTAGGGAAATTATTGAAGAAGAAAAAAATAAAAATCATGTCTTACTTGCTAGAGATCTAGAAAAGCTGCTTCTAAACGGGAGTGAATACACCAAACCTCTAGCTGCTAATTTGGCACCTTGGAATCAGTTTCCTGAACCTCCTAAAGATAAGGATACCGGACTTTCCTTGCTTAATGTACAACGATTCGATCTTACTTGGGATCGCATCGTGCTCAGTGAAAAAATTGTTGATATCCTTCAAGAAATCGTCCTTGAAAACCGCAAGCAAGACATCCTTGTAGCCTATAACCTGAAACCCAAAAACAAATTGCTTTTCTGCGGCCCACCTGGTTGCGGCAAAACTCAAACCGCAAAAATCCTTTCCAGTGCGTTGGGGCTACCGCTTGTTTATGTAAACTTAACAGCGGTATTCTCTTCTTACTTGGGTCAAACTGCCACTAATCTTCAGAAAATTTTCACCTACATTGAAAACGGTGAGTGGGTTGTTTTGTTCGATGAGTTTGATGCTATCGCCCGCGATCGCGATAACTTAAATGAACACGGCGAAGTCAAACGCCTAGTGAATAGCTTACTACAGCTCATAGATAATGCGACTAATCAAAGTATCTTTGTCGCAGCTACTAATCACGAGAAACTACTGGACAGTGCTGTTTGGCGACGCTTTGATGAAGTTATTTTCTTTGATAATCCAACAGTTGAACTGCGGACGGCTCTTTTGAGTCGCTATCTGTCTGCGATCCGTTATACTGCTATTGATCTATCTAGTTTTGCAGCTCGGCTTGAGAATGCTACTGGAGCAGATATAGAGCGGATCTGCTCTGATGCGATTAAAGCTGTGGTTCTGCGAGGGGAACGTACCTTGACGGCAGATGATTTAGAATTTGCGATCGGGCGTTTTTTAGACAGACAAAGTATAATAGCCAACTCAAAATAATTATTTACGTCTAGACCTAATGGTAAGTAAGTTTGAACATTTGAAATTACCTAGAATAAACATCGAATTACCTAGACGCTCGAAGCCTGGATTTGGCGGTAACAAACGCCCTAATATTAGTGAACATAGTAAGCATTTATTGGGTCAAATTGCCATCTTGACTGAGCCTGTCAAGGAAAAAAATAATCCCTTCCGTCTCGATCCCAAATTAATTTTTAAGCTGAAAATGGCTAAACAAGGTTATATTTCAGATGATTTGGTGACTCTAACAGGACTTAATTGTTTAGCGCGTGAACCCAACAAAGCTATTGTGGTTTTTTCATCTGATAATCAGCTAACAGAATTCAAAAAAAGGTTAGAAAATTACAGTCAAATTACAGATGGGCCTAAATATGAATATTTAGGAGCAATTGATGACGTAGTTCCTCTAGAACGTGAGGATCGCATTGGTCGTCTATTGGAGCTAAAGCCTGTAGAATCAGATGAACTTGCGGCCTTAGATTTGGAACTGTGGCACACAGGCGATCGCAAAGAAATGAAAAAGTATTTAGATGATATTACCGAAACGCTAGAATACTTGTCCAGTGATACTGCTCCTATGATAATGAGCGATCGCTACATAGGTGAATACCTATGTATAGCGCGAATTAAAATCAATCATGAAGTTTTAGACTTTTTGCTAGAAGAGAAAATTGTTAAGGAAATAGATCGCCCTCCCCAACCTGCATTTGAAAGCACTGCTGATTATAATCTACCAATTGTTAGTTTTCCAGAAGTTGTTTCCCCACCTGAAGATAATTGTGGCATTCTTGTGATAGATTCTGGCGTACAGCGTGGTCATCCGTTGATTGCTCCAGTCTTGGGTGAAGCTGAAGTATTCCCAGATGCAAACCGGCAATTCATAAAAGGTGGCCCTGACGATGTAAATGGACATGGTACTAATGTCGCTGGAATTGCTATCTATGGAGATGTTGAGAATTGCATTAAACAGCGTTCGTTTGATCCAACAGCTTGGCTATTTTCTGCTCGTGTGACAAACGACGAGAACCAATATGATGAGGATCTTCTCGTAGAAACTCAACTCGATCAAGCCATTCGTGTTTTTGTTGAACAGTATCCCAATTGCAAAGTAATCAATATCTCACTGGGTAACGCTGACCAAATTTACAGAGATGGTCTGAAGCAGTTTCGATTAGCTGCAAAGATCGATGAAATTGCTTATCAATACCAACATAAAAACATTGTTTTTGTGATTTCAGCAGGAAATAACTTCCATGAAAAATTAAAATATGAGCAACTGCGGAATGATTATCCAAATTATCTGTTGAACAAAAACGCTCGAATTATTGATCCAGCTACTTCTGCAATTGCACTGACTGTTGGTTCTTTATCCTTTGGTCGTGGTAGTATCACAACAAACACTTCTGATGTTCGTCTTCAGCCAATTGCAAAACTACCAGGATACCCCTCTTATTTCACTAGAACTGGCTTTGGGGTAGATGGAATGATTAAGCCTGATCTTGTGGACTTCGGTGGAGATTTAGTATTAGACCTCAGTTATCGAGAAAGCCTTGGTCTACCTAAAGTGCGTGAATTGGAGCATACTGTAGCTGGAGTTTCTCTTCTGACTTTATCCAAACATTACAACAGTTCTTTATTTCACTTCTGTAGCGGTACAAGCTTTGCTGCTCCTCGTGTTGCTAACCTTGCTGCTCAACTTTTCACAAAATACCCGGATGCTAGCTCTAATTTGATTCGGGCGCTGATTGTCAACTCTGCGCTTCTTCCTAAAGAAATTCCGCGCGAATTTCAATGTAAAAGTGGGCAGCTTCAGGGTGAAAAGACAAAAACAATTAATAACCAGCTAGCAATCTATGGTTATGGTCAGCCTGACCTGCAACGTGCAATGTATTCCGCCGAAAACTATGTTGTTCTATCAGAGGATAATATTTCGATAAAAGTAGGAAGTTTTCATATTTACGAAATTCCCCAGTTGCCATCTGATTTCCTGAAGAAAAAAGGCACTCGTATATTGTCCATTACCCTCGCATTTGACCCGCCAACTCGTCCGACTCGTGGAGACTCATATCTAGGAATCACGATGGAATTCGACCTTTTTAAAGGCATCGATCGCGAAATTGTTAGAAATGCTTATGAAACGGCTACCAAGACAAGTTTGCCTGATGTGTCTCCAGACAACACAAAAACAAAGTTAAAGGAAAAACATGGCGCTGGTATTGAAGTCACATTGTCTCCTAGTTCCACTGTGCGGAAAAAAGGAACAATACAAAGGGGGCAAGTAGAAATTTTTGATCGCTCCACAAAATACGATCAAGGAAACATGACCCTAATTGTAAGTTGTAACCGTAAATGGGCCAAACCCGATGAAATTGAAATACAACGTTATGCCTTAGTTGCTTGCATTAGTCATTCCGATCCTACAGTTGATTTATATAATCGTATGAAAAACCAGATAGAACCAAGAGAGAGAATTCGAGGAAGAGTTTAACAGGTGATGGAGTAGTGAGAGTAACCATGAAAAAATAGCATAAGAGACAAGAACAGTCCGGGACACACTATCAACATAAAAAGCCGGTTTCTCGTTCTCATCCTTAACCTAAAATTACGCAATCAGGTTAAGAAACCGGCTTTTTGCCTCAGTCTTAAAGAATTAAATTTCGCCACAACCCTCGAAAGGTTTGCCGATCGCCCCACATCTAACACAAATTAAAAAAGGCGGCACCCAGATTTGAACTGGGGGTGGAGGTTTTGCAGACCTCTGCCTTACCACTTGGCTATGCCGCCGTCACGTCTGAAATTTGACGTTTTCTTATAGTACACCAAATCTCGAAAATTTTAACATACCTGTCAAAAATTTCGTAAAGCGCAGCTATCCCCAACGCGCGTGGGTTCCCCAAGGGTAGGGAATCGCCCTTTTTTCCCATATCCCCAAAACCCTTGTGGGAAGGTACTCTAGAACTATAGCAACGACCCGCAACACCAGCCATGACACCAGTTTCTCCCCTACTCGTCGCCCAAATCACCGACACTCACTTGTTTGCAGAGATCGATCGAGAATGGAAAGGCCTCTCAACAACCCGCACCCTCGAAGCAGTTCTCGATCGCTTGCAACAGATACAGCCGCCGCCCGACTTACTCCTACTCACAGGCGACTTGTCCCAAGACGAAACACCCGAATCCTACCAGCGCCTCGTCTCCCTCATCGCCCCCCTCGGAATTCCCGCCTACTGGATACCTGGGAACCACGACAACATCCCAGTCATGGCAGAAATCTTAAATCAGTCGCCTCTTTCCCCAGAAAAATCATGGATGCTAGGAAACTGGCAATTTCTATTACTTTCGAGTGTGGAAGCCGGATGCGACGGCGGGCGGCTTTCCCCAGAAAGCTTGCATTGGCTCGACTCTCAACTGCAACAAACCGGCGAGCGACCTGTTATCATTGCCTTGCACCATCATCCTTTGCCGATCGACTGTGAAATAATGGATGGAATGATGCTGCACAATGCCGATGAATTTTTGGCAATTGTCGATCGATATCCTCAAATCAAAATAGTCCTCTGCGGCCACATTCACCAAGAATTTCACCAACAGCGGGGCGGAGTTTCCTACTTGGGAACGCCCAGTACCTGTCTCCAACTTTTACCCAAAAGCCATCCGATTATAGTTGACGAAATCCCGCCGGGATTTAGATTGCTTGAATTGGCGATCGACGGTACTTGGAGCACAAAAATTGAGCGAGTTATCGCACCATCCCGACCAAATTAATTTTTTGTGTCTGCCTAAAATAATTATTATCAAATTCATTTTCTGCTGTCAATACATCAACAGATAGATTGTCTTTACCAGCCCCATCTATTATGATATTTATAGACCAGAGATTGCAGGCACAGCTAGAGCGCTCGGCAACCAACAAAAATCTATCTAGCAACATTACAAAATAGGAAAAACTAAATATATGTCTGAAGCCAATGGCGTCATGATGCAGTATTTCCACTGGTACAGCCCCGACGACGGCAGCCTGTGGAATCAGCTAGCGAAATCTGCAAAAGATTTAGCGAAAATCGGCGTTACATCTCTGTGGTTGCCACCCGCCTATAAAGGAACTGGCGGCGGTACGGACGTGGGTTACGGCGTCTACGACTTATTCGATTTAGGCGAGTTCGACCAAAAAGGGTCGGTACGCACGAAATACGGGACAAAAGATGAATATTTGGCCGCGATTAAAGCTGCCCAAGATGCAGGAATTCGGATTTATGCCGATGTTGTGTTCAACCACAAATTAGGTGCAGATGCAGAAGAAGAAGCAGAAGCCACACCCTTGCATCCCGATGACCGCAATGCCACAGTAGGCGAATATCAAAAAATCAAAGCTTGGACGCATTTTACCTTTCCCGGTCGCGACAAAAAATATTCCAGCATGGAGTGGCATTGGTGGCATTTTGACGCCATTGATTACAACACTTACAACACAGATGCCCATGCAGTTTACCTGCTAAAAGGCAAAGAATTTGATCGAGGAGTAGACTTAGAAAAAGGCAATTATGACTACCTGATGGGTTGCGATTTAGATATGGACCACCCAGAAGTCAGCGGGGAATTAAAATACTGGGGTGAGTGGTATGTCGATACAACAAACGTTGACGGCTTTCGCTTCGATGCCGCCAAACACGTTAAAGCAGAATTTTTCCAAGAATGGTTGGAACACGTCCGCCACTATGCCCAACGCGACCTATTTGCCGTCGGCGAATATTGGTCTTACGAAGTGGAAGCTTTGCACTACTTCCTAGAAGCAACGAAGGGTAAAGTAGCCTTATTTGACGCACCCCTTCACTACAACTTCCACGCTGCTAGCAAAGCCGGTAATAGCTACGATTTGCGAACAATTTTTGATAACACTCTCGTTCAACAGCAACCCGCCCTCGCCGTTACCTTGGTTGATAACCACGATTCTCAGCCCTTACAATCCCTAGAATCAGTTGTCGAGGCTTGGTTTAAACCTCTTGCCTACGCTTTAATTCTGCTGCGGCGCGAAGGATATCCGTGCATTTTTTACCCGGATTATTACGGCGCTAACTATAAGGATAAAGCAAATGATGGCAATGAATACGAGATTTGGTTAGACCAACATCAGTTTATGGTAGATAAATTCTTGTTAGCGCGCCAAACTTATTCCTACGGCAATCAGTACGATTACTTCGACCACGCCAACACTATTGGCTGGACGCGACTCGGTAATGAAGAACATCCGGGCGGCATGGCTGTTGTACTCAGTAACGGAGGCGATGGCACCAAGTTTATGGAAGTCGGACAACCGAATCGAACTTATATTGACATCACCGAACACATCCAAGAACCCATCACTACGAATGAGGATGGTTGGGCTGATTTTAGGTGTAACGCCGGTTCAGTTTCTGTCTGGGTGCCGCAGCCGTAAGGACGGTGTTAACAGCAAAAAGTAAAAAGCAAGATATCTTTTTACTTTTTGATTTCATCTTTTTGATGACTAAAACCTGTGTATAGTTAGGACTAAAGCTCTCTCTAGTCCTATTTTTATGGTATGCGATCGTGTATAATGTTATTTTACATAAAAAATTATGAAACTTTCACAAAAAGTTGCCGTTATTACTGGCGGAGGGTCGGGAATTGGTCGTGCTGCAGCAATTTTAATTGCCAAGGAAGGCGCAAAAGTTGCTGTTATCAATCGCACTTTAGAGACCGGGCAAGAAACCGTCCGCCAGTTGGTCGAAGAAGGAGGCTGCGGGCTAGCGATTGCAGCAGATGTGGCGGATTCTCGGCAAATGCAACAGGCATTTCAAACAATTATTGACGAATATCAAAGAATTGATATTGTGTTGGCAAATGCAGGTATTAACGGTGTATGGTCGCCGATAGAAGAAATAGAACCGGAAGAGTGGGACAAGACAATTAACACCAACCTCAGAGGAACATTTTTGACTGTGAAATATGCTGTTCCTTATCTAAAAAAACAAGGAGGTTCCATCGTTATTACATCCTCGATTAATGGCACCAGAAGTTTCAGGAAAGTGGGGGCCACAGCTTACGCTTCCAGCAAAGCTGCCCAAGTAGCTTTAGCGAAAATGCTGGCGCTAGAACTTGCGCCCAGCCAAATTAGAGTCAATGTTATCTGTCCGGGCGCGGTGCTAACTGCCATTGAGGAAAGCACCGTTAAGCGCCATCTTGATGACATTCCACTCGATCCTGATGCGATTCAAGATATAATTCCTTTGACTGATAATACCGCAGGTTCTAGTGAAGAAGTCGCCCAATTAATTTTATTTCTAGTATCAGAGGCGTCCAGCTTTATCACAGGTACCGAAGTCTGGATTGATGGTGGCGGTTCTTTGATTTAAAATCTCTATAGCAGCAATTTAAAGAATCTTGCTACCAATTCCCATTACCCATAATTAATAACTGACAATCAAGCAATTTGGTCACAAGCCCCCGGATTTATCAGTAGGCTCAATTCTTCAATATAAAATCTAAAATCGATTGACTCTCCAGTTTTTTACAGCAGTTTGCAATGTCTGCGGCAGCCACTTATCGTATTGAGGATAAACAGGCAAACGCTGCACAAGTTGCCATCCCGATGCTGCTAAAATTTTTGTTAAAGTTTGGTGTTGCAGGTGAGGATAATCGGGATTAACTTCATCCCGCGGCCCAATTCCTCCTAAATCTCTAGCACCTGCTTCTAAACAAGCCAGCAATATCTCTGGCTGTGCAACTAAATTCGGCGGAATTTGCAGCCTGATTTCAGGAGGTAAAATGCTGCGGGCGATCGCAATTACTTCGGGCATTTTTGTAGCATCAAAAACTTCACCGTCCCAACTTTGCTGATTTCCCGGACTGTGTGGCTGGAGGATAACTTCTTGAATGTGATTGCAGGGCGAATGAATCCGGGCGATCGCCTCTAATGTCTCAATCCAATCTGCCTCACTTTCCCCAATTCCCAGCAGCAAACCAGTTGTAAACGGAATCTTCAATTCCCCAGCCCATTCTAACTGTTGCAGTCGCAGCGCCGGAACTTTACTCGGTGCGTGTCGGTGAACCGTTTGTAACAAATCTGGGGCAAGCTGTTCTAGCATCAGCCCCATCGATACATTCACCTCTTTTAACTGTGCCATCTCCTCAAAGCTGAGCGGCCCCACATTAGTATGCGGCAAAAATCCCAGAGCAAGTGCCAGTTCGCACAAATCGTAAATCCGCTGCAACCAAGCTTTTCGCCGTTGACTGTGAGGATGTACCTCGCCGCTGAGGATGAGAATTTCAATTACACCTTGAGTTTGCAGCAAGTTGAGCTGTTTTTCGGCTTCTGCGAGTGTCAGCCAAGGACTTTGCAGGGGTTCTGCCCGAAAATTGCAATAGGTGCAGCGGTTATAACACTCGTAAGTGGGAACCAGAGTATAAGCAGGGCTGTAGGTGACGTTGCGGGACATTCCTTGGGATTTTTATCGATCGGACTTGTGCAACAACATATATATGTCAATGGGAGTTTTGCGGTTTGCGATCGCAACCCTTCATCTATCTTAACACTGACGCAAGCCCGGAATCTCGTTGCTTAGGTAGATTATGAGTATTCTTCTTTCGTGGGCGATCGTCCACCAATTCCGCATTCAGCTTTTTAACTCCTTATACAGCAAGCCTTATAGCCTTTAACAAGCATAATTTATAACACCTATAAGAAAAACTGTGCTTAAAAGGCCTTTACAAACTGAAATAAAAGCTTTATGTTTATTTACATGGCGGAACACAAAGCCGTCACGAACATTGAAAACCAAATAAAGCAATCATAAACAAATGACAACAACCTTACAGCAGCGCGAAAGCGCCAATGTCTGGGAACGCTTCTGCGAGTGGGTAACATCGACCGACAACCGCATTTATGTAGGTTGGTTCGGCGTCTTGATGAT
>NZ_JAMPLN010000007.1:0-258647 GCF_040004035.1 Microcoleus vaginatus FACHB-2002
TTTTGAGTCAGAAATACTCTTAATCGAGCGCCCATATATTAATTACCTCACTAAAGCTATACCTTTCTTTATGTATCTTAACATAGTTTTGTTTTTTTTCGCCGACCTACTTAATTTCCCTTTTCACAACCAATTCCTAAACCTATTTCGGGCATCCAAACTGGATGTCCCGAATGTAATTCATACTTCCCATTAACTAACTTATGTACTTCCAATCGGGGTTTGCGACGGCGGCGAGATGAATAGATAATGTAATAAAGCACGCCTAAATCTTGATATTCCTCCAACTTTGTGCTGTATTCCTTGCGATACTTTTTGGAAACGACTTCCAGCACCAAAGTTGGCACAACATTTTCATCCCACAGGACGTAACTGGGACGCAATTCTTCATCGTAAAACCGTTCTACTCCTAAACTCAAGAAACCGTCGGGGACAATTGGAGCTTTTTCAGGGTGATAATAGATACCCATATCTATGCCAAAAAACCAGTCCATGCGTTCTGCCCAAAGTATGAGCAATATTGCTTTTAGCAACCCCGGTATTAGTTCTTGAAGTTCGTTATCCACAGGCGTTTCGTCCGAGTCAGGTAGTTCATCGGCTGAGGGCAAGTACCTCGGTAAGTTGTAATTTAACATTGCAGTTTTTCCCAAAACTTACATCAATTATAGCGTGGTTGTTTGTCGATAGACCCTATATAACGTTTTTTATTGCTCGCCATTCATGATAACCGCCTAATTTGAATACCTAATTTAAACGCCTAATTTGAGCGCTTAAATCAACAGTTTACTACTAAACAAATATCATATTAATATTTGTAAATAATTTATTTTTGTATTTATTTGTGGTCTAAGATAACGTCATTGCTCAACTAGATATAGTTTTCGCTCGCCGCAGAGCGAGCGAGAAAAAATCATCAATTAGGACGCATATTGATTGCAGTAGCTCGATGCTCGATCGCGCTCGCAATCGCGTGCAAGTCTGTCACTTTTCTATGGGCAAACATACCCAATTTACAATACAGCCATGAACGCCCCAGAAACTGCGAATGCCTGGATTATTTACCGACTGCTGCCCAACTTTCAGCGCTTACCCGTCGCGCAATTTCGCAGCCGCAGCGAAGCAGAATCTTCCCTGAAAGTCATCCGGCAAATGCTACCCAATACCGAATTAATACTTGCTTTCGAGGTTGGGCCAGAAGATCCAACTACCGAACCGACTCAGCCCCCTGCTAAAAAGCCAAACTTGCAAACTTCAGTTAACCAAGAACTCTTGAAACTTTTCATTATCAGTTCTCGTCCTGTTGTTTCCCGTGTCATTCATTCTTTTCACCGCGATAATTTTGCCTGCGTTTCTGACTGGAGTCCGCTTGTCCCAACTCAAAATCCCGGTGAAGTGATGAGCGTCTTAATTAAACATTTGGCTGCTGACTCTTAGTGACGGTCTAGTTCCCGCCTTTGTAGGGGCAATCCCTCCGCGATCGCCCCTTACCTATGACCTAGAACAGTGATAAACTTGATATTCATACCCATCCACCGCAGGCAACTCGCGCGATTCAAGCTGACATTTTTGTGCTTCTAGATTGACAGGTGCGCGAAAATTAACCAGCCACAAATCCAGCGGACGTTCTAATTGACTGAGTGTTTTGTCAAGTGTCCCTGCCACTATTTCCGGCGCATCCCTTCTCTGATTAGCCAAAAGAAACAGCGGAGAATCAAAGGCTTTAACTTCTTCTTTCTTCCTAACATCCGTTACATCCGTTACATCCGCTACAAAATCCGTTGCCGAACTTCTTTCCCATTCCCACCCTATCCCCATCAACTCTCCTATTTCTACATGAGTCTTTTGAGTAGTGGCAATTAACACGGGAACTTTCGATAATTCGCGGATAATCGGAATTAAAAGGTCTGGTTTGTAATATTTGCGATAGCCGAGATTGGAATTTACTGTGACACCGCTAAAAAAACCCATTACTAAAATTAGCAGAACTGCTTTTTTGCCAGCCATTTCCATAGCAGGTAAATTAAACCATTGACTTTGGACTGTAGGTGTGTTAAAAATAACCGCCAAGATTGCTCCTAAAAGCAATATCACCCCCGGAAAGTAGACGAAATTGTATCGAGCCCCGCGAGTTAGGTCAATCCCTAGAATATATGCAAAGCTGAAAAATAGGAAAATTGCTCCTAGCACAAATCCGGCGAAAATAACAGTACCTAAACGAGTATCGGGCGTTTTTAAGGAATTTTTAAGAGCGCTAAACAGGATGGGAAGCACCAATATAAAAAATATTGTCATTGCGATCGCCGATGCAACTACTACTGCCAAATTGGGCGATTCCACCGGCAGCAGAGACATGACAGTGATCCATCCAGCTAAAGCTTGAAAAATCGGCGCTATCCAATCTAAGAATGTGCGATCGCCGCTGACAATCCAATTAGTTAGTTCGCTGCCGTATTTATTCGACAAAAATACCGGCAGCCAAACTAAACCGCCTGCTAAAGTGCCCATCGCTACTGCGAAAAGCCGCCAGAGGATTGGAAATTGCCAAATATTAGGCTGCTGGCTGTTTGAAATTGGCAACTTTCCATTAAACTCCTGCCAGATTACCGCAATTAATGCTATTACTTCGGCACACAAAGTCAGTGCAAAAAAGTAGTGAACCGCAATTCCCAAACAGTTAACAACTACCCAAAGCAGCACCGCCCAAATAGGCAGAGGAGCGCGCTGTTGCAGCTTTTTTGCAGCTAAGGCGAGGCAAAAAAGAGAGGCAATAACTAATAAGATTCCTAAAGTGTAATGGCGAGCTTCTTGAGCGAGATAAATGCCGTAGGGAGAAACTGCCATCATCGCTGCCGCACATTGACCGACTAAACGAGAACTAAAAGCAAACGTGCCCAAAAAGTAGATACCTGGAACTGAAATCACGCCCAATAATGCAGGAAGAGCTCGCCCAATCCAAACTAAACTATCCTCGGAAGGCGCCAACAGTCGCATCCACCAGTGGGCGACCATAAAATACACTGGTGGATGATTGCTTTCTACCAGCAAATTGCGGAGCACGTCGGCGGTGTCAGCATCGGGGCGCAATTGTAGCGGTTGTAATAATGTAGAAAGGTCGATCGCGCGATCGATCGGCACACCGCGAAAACTGTTGCCCAAACTAAACACTAGAGTGGAAAACTCATCCGTCCACAGCGGTTTCGAGTCCAAATTGGCAAAGCGCAAAATAAAGGCGATCGCCGTCCACAGAAATAGCAACAACAGTTGTTTGTTATTAATCATTAATTCAGTCATCTAAAGGCAGTTGGCAGTTTGCAGTGGTTAGTTGTCAGTTCCAATAACAATTAACAAGTTACCCAACTAAAAACTATTTTTGAACGTCCGTCACCCGCCAACTCAGCTTCATATTGATCCAGAAATTCCACAGAGTCACAGTCGCGATCGCAATCAACTTAGCCAAATACTCGTTTACCTTAAAAACATTAAACAGCACATTCACCAGCAGCACATTCATAATCAAGCCCATCAAACAAATCACATTAAATTTCAACAGCCGTTTCAAGCGCTGGCGCTTTCCAGGCTGCCGCTTAGAAATATCACCAAAAGTCCATAAATCATTCCACAAAAAATTATTGATAATTGCCACTTCAGCAGAAAAGATGGCACTGCGAGTCAGCCCCAAACCGAGGACAGTCCGCAGCAGGTAAAAAACTCCCATATCCACAAACACGCCGCTGAAACCAACCGCGCCAAACCGCAGGAATCGGCCCATCGGCCAGCGGGCAAACCGCAATCTGAGCAAGTGCCGCAAATACTCAATATACTGTTTCCAAGTAACTTTGCTCTCCCCTTCTTGCCGCTCCTGAAACACGTAACCAACTTCTCCAATCCAGCGGATATCCCCCCTGCCGAGCACTTCAATCAATATTTTGTAACCCGCAGGATTCATGCTTTTTCCCGCAATGCAAGTGCGACGCACCATAAAATAGCCGCTCATCGGATCGGAAACTCGGCCCACCACTCCCGGCAGGATCACCAACCCCAGGGTTTGAGCGCCCCGCGATAAAAATCGCCTGACAACGCTCCAGTCGCTCACCCCGCCCTCGCCAACGTGACGACTCGCAGCAGCTAAATCTGCTCCCCGCTGAATTTCTGCTAAAAGCTGCAATAGCGTCTCCGGGGGATGCTGCAAGTCGGCATCGATGACGCCCAAAACCTCGCCGCGAGCTGCCTGCCACCCGCGAATTACCGCTGTGGAAAGTCCCCGCTCCTCTTCCCGGCGCATCACCCGCAATTGCGGATATTCCGGTGTCAGGGACAGGGCGACTTCCCAGGTGCGATCGGGGCTGTCGTCATCGACTACAATTAATTCGTAGTTGCCGGGAAGGATACCATCGAGCAATTGGCTCAATTTTTCCACAATACTCTGGATATTCCTGCGCTCGTTGTAGGTGGGAATTACTAGGGAAAAATAAATTGGCGGTGTGCGTGCGTGTACAAAAGTTGAACCGAAAGTCTGTATAGCAGGAATTTGCAAAGGCCCCGACGGCACTGGCAAGACCTGATTTGGTTGGTAGCTGCCCATAATTTGAGTGTTCAGAAAGTCAAGAATAGTTTGGTAGCACTTGAGATTGTAAAATATCGTTCCTCCATAATTGATTAGTTAAAATATAGAAACGCCTTAATTCTAGTTAGTAATTCTGTAATTGAGTTAAAAAGAAAACTGTGGATGCAATTCTCGATCGAGCTTTACAAGGTTATAACATTTCTGCTGCAGAAGCCTTGGTACTTTTGCAGCAAAGAGATCCAGACGCGCGAGCTTCTATTCAAACAACCGCTGACTTGCTCCGCCGCAGACAATCAGGGGATACTGTCACCTACGTTATCAATCGGAATATTAATTTTACTAATATTTGTGAGCAGCATTGCAGTTTTTGTGCATTCCGCCGTGACGACGGAGATGAGGGCGCTTTTTGGTTAGACGCAGCTCAAATTCAGGAAAAGGCAACTGATGCAGTGCAGCGGGGTGCAACGGAAATTTGTATGCAGGGCGGCTTAAATCTTCAAGCTAAGCTGAACGGCGCATCTTTGCCTTATTATCTGCAATTGGTGAAAACTATTAAGGATAAATTTCCTCAGTTGCACTTGCACGCTTTTTCACCTCAAGAGATAGAATTTATTGCCAGAGAAGATAATCTTAGTTTCAGCTATGTAATTTCGGCTTTGCGGGATGCGGGAGTCGGTTCGATGCCGGGAACGGCTGCGGAAGTTCTCGACGATTCTGTGCGACGGGTGATTTGCCCGGAAAAACTAAATTCGGCAACTTGGCTGGAAATTGTGGGAACTGCTCACCGTCTGGGTTTGCCGACAACGAGTACGATGCTTTGCGGGCATATTGAGACTGCCGAACAGCAGGTTTTGCATTTAGAAAAAGTGCGATCGCTCCAACAAACTGCGATCGACCAAAACTATGGGGCACGCATTACAGAATTTATTTTACTACCATTTGTCGGACAGGAAGCACCGGCACCTTTGCGGAGTCGAGTCGGCCGCGACCAACCAGTTTTAGCAGATACATTGTTACTCACCGCTGTATCGAGAATCTTCTTAGGCAATTTGATTTCCAATCACCAGCCGAGTTGGGTAAAATTAGGTTTAGATGGAGCTACAGAAGCGCTGAAATGGGGCTGCAACGACATCGGCGGTACATTGATGGAAGAGCACATTACAACGATGGCCGGTGCGGTTGGCGGCAGTTGTCAATCTGTCGAAGATTTGCAAAAAGCGATTCGTTCTTTGGGGCGGAGTTATCAGCAAAGAGATACAATTTATCGACCTTTAGGGGTTGACAATTTGGCAGTAATTGTGTGATTTTTTGGATGCGAAGTGCGAAGTGCGTAACGTCTCCTAGGAGTTTAGCCGATCGCACTTTCAAATTCTTCTAGCGCTTGCAAATTTCCAACCTGCCAAGCACGTTCCACTGTAGCCGGAATCAGTTGGGCGATCGCGATTTCTGGAAAATTCGGGCTAATATCCGATTCTACATACTCTCCATCTTGCAGCAAGTAAATGCGAAGTCTGCCGCTGTCATAAACCCATACTTCTGGAACTCCAATAATTTTATAGGCATCGATCGTAGTTTTAGAAGTAACATCCGTCTCAATTGCTAAATCGGGCGGCGGATCATCCGGTAAAAGTCGGCGGCGGCCAATCATCCGTTGATAATTTAGAAGATAAAAGCAAGCATCAGGTTCCACTCCTGCTGCACCTTCCCGTTTGAAAGTAGTAGAACCGAAGGGTTGGTATCTTATGCCCGCCGACTTAAGTAAAATTTTGACAATATCAGAGATTAAATCTCTGGGAATTTCGTGTTCTGGTAAAGGAACCATAATTTCTAAAGTCTCTTTGCTGTAAGCAACTCGTGCCGATCGCTTTTCTCCCAATTCCTCCAAAATTGACTCAAATTCCAGCCAAGTTATATTGGGAATAGTTACGACACTGCCGGGAGCAAGCTCGATCTGGCTAACGGGTTTTAGGACGGGGGTGATAACAATCATAAGCTGAATAGCGAGCTAGTTGTTAAGTTTGTGCCAAGGGCAGGCAGGATGCCTACCCCACAAGAGTTTTTGGATATATCTGTTGAGTTTAGCACGGGCAACGAGAAGAGATTCGCGATCGCACTTTTGACTCAATTCTAGAAACATCGATCGCACATTTATGAATTCATTGCAGCCGGATTAATTTGACTAACAGACTCATGATTTCTCCCTGTTCTGGTGTAATAATGATGCGATTGTCGGGAATGGCGATCGGATGAGTCCAACGAACAGCTTCCTCGTAGCGCAATGCGTGCAGTTGGTGGATAGTTCGCCGTACCCCCAGCGGCGAACCGATGATGACGTGACGGACTGCTTCGCGATCGCCCTCAAAGGTTTGGTTGGTTAAAACATTGGGCGATGTTTGGTTGGATGATGAATCTTGCAACATAGCTTTAACAAATAATTTTGGATAGGTTTGATGCTTTGTAACGGTAAAACCGCGTACAATAACAAGTTGAAAAAAAGACAGCAATTCCCCTACAGCACAAGTGGCTTAGCTGGTGCTGTCTAATCTCTATTAGATTTAATCTAAATTAATTTAGGGTGGGTGTCAATTATTTTAGGTAAAACCCAAATAAATTAATATAACTTAACAAATAGCCTATGGAAACCTCAGAAAGAGCCGATCGATCGCCCCTAATGCGACTGAGAGTTCAGCGGTTTATGACTCAAAAGCAGCTAGCAGAAGCACTTGGCGTTACGGAAGCGACGGTAAGCAACTGGGAAGCTGGGCGATCTGTACCGAAGCTAACGCCTGTTCAATATAAGAAGTTGTTAGAGATTCTGCAAATTACCTCTGCTGAATTACCAGACCAATTTGGTTATCCCAGCGATGCTGAGGGATAGAATTCATATCATTTTTGTTATTGCCATTCATCGTTTCAACTTAACCAGAAATATCGCTTAACCCGAAATACCGCCAGGGGTTTAAACCCCTGGCGGACAGCGGGTATAACGTGTTTGATTTTGATAACTTATCACCTACTTTGAATCTCTACAAACTTCTGAAAGAGGGGTACTTGAAAACGATAACCTTCTTCAGTCACCTCCAGCACTTCTTTCTCCACAAGTCTCTGCCATGAACGACTTTCTCTTACCGCTAAAACTGGTTCATTGATTAATTTATGCAAAAACTCTCGTTCTGATTCCGTTAATTCTTGATAGCGTTCTCGAAATGCAGCCCCCCCTTGTTCCAAACTTGTGAGAATTGCAGCCTGCACGTTTTCTGCTGCTAATTGCCTTTGTTTTTCCTGATTTAACCGCGCATTTTCTCTGTTTATTGCATTCAGGCTATCGACAAGTACGCGACACATCAGTTGTACATAATAAGGCTGACACCGGGTTAAGTAAATAATTTCATCAATCGCGCCCTCTGTATAAATGTCGGGAAAATCATCAATAGGATTCCGAATTAAATCCCGCGCCTCTGATTCCTGCAAATACGTCATCCGTAAAGATTGTGTATTAATCAAATAATCGTTCCAATAAGGATTTAGTTCGTCCAAAGTATGGGAACCGCTGAATAGCAAAATCCAATTAGCGCGGTTCTGCAAAATGTAGCGCAAAAAGTTCAGGGGCGATCGACTTCCGGTATCCCTTACTACTTCTTCCAACCGCTCAAACTCGTCCATACACAACAAAAATCGCTTTACCGGCGCAAATCTTTCAATTTGCACAAACCATTTTTGGAGAGCCATAAACGGATCAATCTTTAGCGATTCTCTGTCAATGGCGGGTAATTGCAAATTGCGGTTGCGCCGCGCCGCTTCCACAATTTCATCAGCGATAAACTCGGCTAAACCGCTCAAGGTTCTTGTCATTGCGGCACCCTGAAAGTCGATCGACAACGGCACTAATTCTGAGCCAACTTTTTGAGGTAAAAACTTGAGGGCGGAGGTTTTTCCGGTGCGACGGCCTCCATACAGCAACAATACAGGTGGTGGAGAGGAACGAGCCAAAGACTCGATTTCTCGAAATACGTCCAAACGCCCTTTGAAGCGACTGCTAGAATTTTCTGGGTTGAGGGCTGGTCCAGCGACATAAACTTGCGGGATTTCTGCTGAATCTAAAGCTGCTTCCTCTAGAGTTTGTCGGGATGTTTCTAAGATACTCAGCCACCGCTGCACAATGCTGCCAAAGCTGGTGGCTAAAGCTGCATTTTTGCGTAAAACCAGACTTTCTCGCAAACGATTGAGTTTAGTCACAGGTGTCGCCAGCATTTCGGATTGAAGGTAGGCAGAACTAGCATTTTCGGCAGCGCGGACATCTTGGCTGATTGCCAAAAATTCAGGTAGTACGGAACCGATTTCGGCTGGCGGTGGTGAGGGTATCCAGGCAAGTTGTTCGGTAATGGCAACAATATCGTGAGAGTTTTGACAGCGGTTAAGGGTATCAATGGCAATTTCCACCATTGCTTTTAATGCTACTTTCTGTTGGTTAGTTGAGTCGATTAGATAATCGATGGTTTGTTGGGCTGCAACTGGGTTCTGGTGATAAGCTTTGACGATAAAAGAGTCCATCCAAGGAATCGGTAAGTGAATGAGTTGGTCGAAGTACGGTGGCAAACGCCGCAGCCATTTTGCCTTGTCTCCTTCTGGCACAAACTGCCACAGGAAAAACATCGACAATAATTCTGGAATCCAGAAATAAACCTGCAAAATGCCGAGAATGAACGCCACATTTAACGCCAAACTGAACGCCACACCCAACGTCACGCCCAACGCAAAACTGGACGCCCCACTGGACAGCACACCGAATGCCATACCTAACACTACATTTAACCCAACACCTAACATCACACCTAACCCCACATCCCTTGCCACATCCCCTGCTACATCCCCCACCATCCAATCAACCTCAAATTGAATTAAATATTGTAGGAGAACGATGTGTGGAATCAATTGCGTTAGTTCCGGTGAGAATATCAGACAAATAATTATCAAAAAGCTCATACTGAAAACCATTGATATAATTTGTTTTAACCAGTTTCTCAAACTACTATCAATACTAATAATTAGCCAGTTTCCCAATTGCAATATCATCGTAAAAATACTGAAATACGACGAAGTAAATATTATAATTGAAACCGAATAAATGATGAAAAATAAGCTTACAGTAACTATAGTGAGTGCTGCTTTTAAAAACCTGAATTGCTCTGCATACCGCCGCAACTTAGGATTAGCCCTAAACTCCGCCCGCATAGTAAAAGGATTAGTATTAGGTTTCAAATCAGGATGAATGTCCCGCAGCCATTCCGCCCAAGTAAAAGGTTTAAAGTAAATCCAGTAGAGAAGTCGAACACATTCAGCTAAATAATTCCCATTCATATTTATCTTAACTATCACACCACTTCGCTAAAACTGGACTCAAACTGCCACACAAGAACTTTTTAAACAAATCAAAAAACTCATTTTCAGGAACGATCCGTGCGACACACATAATCGCCACAATTATCAAACTCAGACCCATTAGCCAAGTAAATATGTCATCCAATTTCAGCCCGAAACGTTTAGTTAAATTGCCTACCCCAATTGGCATATCCCAGACTACCCAGCGCAGCAAATACCAAAACTTCTGAGGGCGCTTTGGTCGAGTTGGCAATTGTAAAACTGCCCTAGCTTGGTCTTGAAACTTCTGCTTTGCCCACTTCACATCTTTACAATATTGTTGCGCTTCCCAAAGATATTTTCCCGCTAATTGCAAAAGCACAGGATGCTGTTTGCCCCACTGCAAAGCTAGACGCTGATTTGTTTGAGTTAAAGCTGGTATAGCCCCTGCTATTGTTCCTTTAGGCAACTCGACCAATTTTTGAGCTTCTGCTTCTGAAAACTTTTCCAATAACCAGAATGAACCGACGTTGAAAAAAGAAGAGGTCAGTTTATATTTGGTGCGGTAGGAATCAAGAGTTTCTAGAGAGACTAATACCAACATCATCGCGCTATTGTTGATTAAGGAGTGAAGATTGTCATAAAAACCTTCATCAAATTTTTCGCGATAACTCTCCTGAAACAGCGCTTCAAATTTATCTATACATAACACGGGTAATATTTTCTGTGCCTCACAAAGTCTAATGGCTTTAGCAAAGGTACTGCGATTCCAATCGACCGCTTGAAAAGCTGTAACTAAACTTGGCTTGGCTTGAATAACTGGCACTTCGCTCAACTTTTGAGCAACTGCTTGATAGAAAGTATTTTCTTCTTGGCATTCACCATCTTGAAATGATAAATAAATGACCGCATAACGACTCGAAGCGTATTGAGGATGATTGCGACAAATTTGATAAAAACGCCAAAGTAGGGATGACTTGCCAATTTTATGTGGTCCCACAATATTAACGCTGGTTGGCTGTGGGCCTGTCATCTGAGATTGAATAAATCTTAGTTCCTCTTGGCGCCCCACAAAGCAATCGGGCTTTTTCAGCATAGAGGGTGCAGAAAACGGACAGGGAGATGGCGAAGGGGGGGCCATAGAGTTATTTGACTAGAGGAGAAGCGGACTCGTATATTTATAATACATTATAATGCTGTAGAACATGGCTCAGTCCGCCAGTCCGCAAGATGCCTGTTCTACAACATATCAAATTCTTGTGGAACAGGCATCTTGCCCGCCCAAAGAAACAGGCAAGATGCCTGTTCCACAACCTATCAATTTCTTGTGGGGTGGGCATCTTGCCCGCCCCAAAAAGACTTATCTCGCGCCTTTTTACACCTTAAACTTCTCCACAATTCGTCTCATCGCTTCTTCCACATTCTCCCGACTATTAAACGCCGAAATGCGGAAATAACCCTCACCCGCCGCACCAAAACCAGAACCGGGTGTTCCCACCACATTGCAAGTTTCCAGCAACTTCTGAAAGAAATCCCAACTCGACAAACCATGAGGCGTTTTCACCCACACATAAGGTGCATTTTCGCCACCAAAAACCTCGATTCCCGCCGCTGTCAATTTCTCGCGAATAATCGCAGCATTTTCCATGTAAAAATTGACTAATGCTTGAATTTGTGCCTTGCCAGCCTCAGAATAAACCGCCTCAGCACCGCGCTGCACGATGTAAGAAACACCGTTAAACTTAGTAGATTGGCGGCGGTTCCACAACTTCCAAATTTCGACATCGGAACCATCTGCTGCTTTTCCAGTCAAAGTCTTCGGTACAACTGTTAGCGCACAGCGAGTACCCGTAAAACCAGCATTTTTGGAAAAAGAACGAAATTCGATCGCACAATCCCGCGCCCCTTCAATTTCGTAGATAGAATGCGGTAAACTCGGATCGGTAATATACGCTTCGTAGGCCGCATCGAAGAAAATAATCGAACCGTTAGCTTTAGCATAATTTACCCAAGCTTGCAAGTGTTCCTTGGTTGCAGTTGCCCCCGTCGGGTTATTCGGAAAACACAAGTAAATTAAATCGACTTTTTTGTCGGTGGGAATTTCCGCAGTAAAATTGTTTTCCGCTGTAATTGGCAGGTAAACTAAGCCGCCGTATTCGCCATTTTCGTTCGCATCTCCCGTGTGCCCGGCCATCACGTTAGTGTCTACATACACCGGATAAACTGGATCGGTAACTGCGATCGTGTTATTGTTGCCAAAGATATCGAGAATATTGCCACAATCGCACTTAGAACCATCAGAAATAAAGATTTCCGAAGCATCAACATCGCATCCCCGCGACTTGAAATCGTGCTCGGCAATTTTCTCCCGCAGCCACTCATAACCTTGTTCCGGGCCGTATCCTTTAAAGGTATCCCGCGAGCCCATGTCTTCCACCGCCTTCACCATCGCCTCCCGACAAGCAGCCGGTAGCGGTTCCGTCACGTCGCCAATCCCCAGCCGAATGATGGGCGCTTCGGGATTCGCCTCTGCATAGGCTTTCACCCTGCGCCCAATTTCGGGAAACAGGTAGCCAGCTTTGAGTTTGAGGTAGTTGTCGTTGATAGTTGCCATAGTTCGATCGCTACAAATGTCGTAGAATAGCTTACTCCCAATTGTCTCTCTCAAGCAGCAGCAAGTTCGGCAACCAGCAGTGTACGGGATTGAACGGATTTAACGGATGGATGTTCAGCCAAGAGAAAGATTTTCCCCACTCGGACACTCAAACACTCCGCCAATCCGCTATTACAGGCAATCTGCGTAGTTGCTCACCAGCCATTGACCAAAAAATCAAATCAGCTTGTATAATCAAAATAGTGTGCAGCGCAGAAACAATTATGGACGAGATCGAGTACGCCAAACTCTATCAAGAACTGGCGGCAATTCTGAATGAGTTTAATTTGGGTTGGGTAGTTGAACAAGTAGCCGATACTGTAGAGATAGGGAAAGTAATAGAAGAGCGATCGCTCAAAAGAAAAACACCCCTGCTCAAGATAGAAGATTATACCGCAAAAGAACAACTTTTGCTGTTAATTGATGCTGTCGAGCAAGCGACTGTGAACACTTCCGAAATGGAAGACGAAATTGCTTATTTCTTGAAAGTAGAATCAGAAACCTCTCCCCTCGGCACAAAAATTACCTTTGCCAATTCAGGTGGCGAAACTGCCAAAACAATCGAGTTTACTTCCAGCGTCACAGCCCCCCGCCACAAACAGGCGATCGCCCTCAAGCACTTGCTCGAAAAACTGCCTTCCGGGCCGAGCAACTACGCCATCAATTCCGAAATTAAAAGCAAATTAAAAAACTCGATCGATCCAGACTTCAACGGAGTCGCAGAACAATCAAGCATTTTTGACGCTTACCTATTCACCATCCTGCTAAAAGCAGTTGCTAATGAAGGGGGTAATATTTATTATAACAATGTTTTAGACGACGAAACACCGAGATATTTAACATTTAGAAAAACAGCGGGAAAAATCCACGGAACTGCACATCCATACACTCATGCTGTTGTGGAATTTCCCGACAAACCAGCCCTGGAAGTTCACCTAGGAGTAAAAGTCCAAGGTAGAGCCGGAGTTCTGCACAACTGTAATGTTTTAATTTTGTACCAAAAAGAAGCGAATATCTGCCGCTTGCTCAACCGCGAACCCCGGCACTCGCAAGTAATTTTAGCAGTAAAATCGGAACACAGCACCTCAGAACTTAAACTAGAAATGGCTGGTGCTTTTATCGGCTTAGCCTCAGACATTCGCTACGAAGGCGGCAGCTATTTCATTTCTAACAGTTACTCCCAACCCGTAGCAAAACTGCTAACTACCGCTCGCAAAAAATGGGAACTAAACATTTTTCCTAGAGCCACAAACGATGTCCACCGGCTCATGTACTCATTTCAAACTATCTTTAAAGACTTTAAGGCCAGAAACTAACATCAGGGAATTGGGAATTGGGCATCGGGCATCGGGAATTGGGGATGGGAAGTAGTTAGTGTAGGACTTATGCGTAAATACCAAAGAAACCTGGTTTTTTACCAGGATTCAACGCTCAAATCCAGTATTTAGTAAAAGAAACGGTTTCTGCGTCTAGGACTATAGTGGCTAGTGGTTACTGGTTAGTAGTTTTTCTAATAACAAATAAAAAACAACAAATTACCAATGCCCCATGCCCCATGCCCAATCCCCCATGCTCCATCCCCAATATAATTTATGATGTTGCGAGCACCCGAACCTTACGAATAATGTTTAAGAAAGATAAATCTTCCCTGCTGTTTACGATCGGAGCCGCCACACTTCTGATCGGTTTAGGCTTTGTCACCTACTACCTCGTCATTTCCCGTGGGCCCGCCAAAGATTTGCCGGCGGGGGCAACGGTTGTCCCGCAAGATACGATGATGGCCCTATCCATCACCACCGATGAATCCCAGTGGAATAGACTGCGAGAGTTTGGCACGCCGGAGTCAAAAGCTTCGTTTGAGAGGTTTTTAAGCGAAATGCGCGATCGCCTCCTCACAAGCAACGGCTACGCCTACCAGCAAGACATTCAACCCTGGGTGGGTAACACAGCAATGGTAGCCTTTCTCCGCAACAAAATAGCTATACCAGCCCCCTCGCCGGCACCCAACACGCCCCCATCTCCGCCAATTCAACAGTCAGTGGCAATTATCTTGCCAATTGCCAACCCGCTCAAAGCCAAAGAATTATTAGCAAAACCCAGACCCCTCAGCCAAGGAAAAATAGTTGAGCGTAATTATAAAGGCGTGCAAGTCACAGAAACTCAAGGCGTACCCGATCGCAATTTCTCAGTCGCGGTATTGGGAACCAGGTATCTAGCAGTCACCACAGATCCTAGCGCTACAGACAGAATAATCGACACCTACAAAGGCGAACCTTCCCTAGCCAAAACCCCTGGCTATGGAGACGCCATAGACAAAATAAAAAGTCCGGGCGCCTTCGGTCAAATCTACGTCAATATGCCCGTTGCCGCCGCCTATGCTGCCGCCAACTCAGCCCGTGAAATTTCACCGGAAAACCTCGAAAAACTGCAACAAAATCAAGGATTTGCCACCACAGCGACGCTGGATGTAGAAGGAATTGCCTTCAAATCAGTCTCTTGGCTAAAACCAGATTCTACCAGAAGGATAGCAGTAGAAAACAATGCTCTAAAAATGGTTAACCGCCTGCCAAGCAATACAATAATGATGGTATCCGGCGGCAACTTGCAGCGTTTGTGGCAAGACTACGTATTGGGAGCCGATGCGAACCCGATTTCCCCGATTAATCCCCAAGTTTTACGCACAGGTTTAAAATCGACTACCGGCTTGGATTTAGATAAAGACTTGATGAACTGGATGGCGGGAGAATTTTCTCTATCATTAATACCAGCCCCCGCCCAGAATCCCAGAGACAAATTTGCTGCCGGATTTGTATTTATGGTGGAAACAAACAACCAGGGCGCCGCCAACAAATCCCTGAAACAGCTTGATGAAACGATGAAAACTAAAGGGTTTAGAGTGGAGGAAATTAAAGTCGGCGGCAAACCGGCAATTAAATGGACATCGCCGTTTGGAGGGATTACGGTAACTCGCGGTTGGATGAACGATGTAATGTTTATGACAGTAGGAGCTCCCGTGGTTGATGCGATCGTTCCGGCACCGAAAAGTCCGCTTTTAAGCAGCGAACTGTTCCAGAAAACTGTACGATCGCAACTTCAGCCCCACAACGGCAATTTTTTCATCGACACCGAGAGTGCGTTTAACCCGAAAAACCTAGCTTTACCGGAGTTTCCTCCCAGCCAAAAAATGTGGATTGATGCCACGCGGTCGATCGGCGTTACAGCAGCCGTCATTGGCGATCGTACCACCCGTTACGACGCTTTTGTCGGTCTCAAAAAATCCACCCAATCCACTCCTTCTGCAAATCCTTCACGCAGTCTTGCTTCACCGAGTCCTGCTTCACCGCGCCCTGTTTCACCCAGTCCCTCGCCCACTGTCCAAACTTCACCCAATTAACTCTTAAATCCTTCCACAAATCCGCCTCTACACCCCCTTAAATACCAATAGGGCGATCGATTAAAACCGAAAAGCAGCCGAGCGAAATCGGCCATAGTGGACTTGACTACAAGAGGGAAATAGAGCCGGACTTAAGTAGTTTTACTTCACAAAACATCACACAAAAAAAACCCAAAACCCGGTTTTTTATTTAAATAAACCGGGTTTCTAAACACCCTAACAATTTAAATTCCTGAAGAATAATTCAGAATTCAGGAGCCAGAATCCAGAAGGGATTCTGTGCGACAGGATGGAGAATCGAGGTTTAAAGCCCCAGATTTTAATCGTGGGTCACAAAAAAATATTTCCGTGACCGTTAACCCTCACTTCAGGCATGGGGTATTCTGAATTCTGAATTCTGTCTTCTGATTCTTTCTCATTTCTTCTTTTCATAATTTTAATTTTGGGCAAGTGTCGAGTATTTTTTGTTGGATATAAAATATTGGGGGATGTTTCCTGGTCAGCCTTGGACGCAGGAACGTAGTTTTTGAACCCCGATACTTCCTTCCTACTCTCAATAATAGTTAAAAAACCGGGTTTCTAGGGGTGGGAGTGCCTCTAGGAAGGCCGTTTTTGTTTCTTTTAATATGTCATGCGGAAGATACAGAGCCGAGGAATTTAGAGTTATATTTAGATTGTGGAGAAGCTACGCTGAAAAAATCGCAAAATCAGACGCCAATTCTACCCATTGAGTCCTGAATGCACTTGCAGTCAGAAACCCGGTTGCTTCATAAATATAGCGTCTTCAACCGTTCCGAACAACCTCTGCCGATCTTGGCATTCCTAGTCAGCACCTGTACAACATCGGAACGTGCAGTCAAGCGTCTTAACTGACTAATTTCATCTGGTCATGACACCATGATGTAAACGCCAGCATTATGCACTGTCGAAGGCGATTAAGTAACGAGTGAACAGGTTTATAGCCAAGCGTATCGCTTTCCTAACAAGGGAACGTGAACATTTACCAGGCCAACCTTACTGAGTAATAAAAGTGACAGAATAGCTCACAAATACCCCTCGGCAAATGAGGGGTAGATTTCCAATCTTCTACGCAAATTGACCAGACATAGCACGGATGTGCAGATATTTATTCACACAGCCGTCAACCAAGTTTTTTCTTTCTATAAAGCCAGTTTCTTTACCTAATTTCTGTGATTTATATATTTTACCCATTAAAAACCCATGAAAACCGCCAAAAATATTCAAAAAAAGTCTAAATTCCTCTCAAAAGCCAGAATAAGCAAACTGACACTTGCTCTGCAAATAGTCTTAATAAATATTTACTTTTTGCAAGCCAAAGCCGAAGGTCAAACAATTGTTCCAGCGGCGGACGCAACAGGCACTACCGTCACTCCCGCAGCCCAAAACGGAACTCCTGGGCAGCCAACTCGCTTCGATATTCAAGGCGGACAATTATCGAGCGATCGACAAAATCTTTTCCACAGCTTTACAGAATTCGGCTTGTCGGAAAATCAGATTGCCAACTTTATATCAAACCCCAACATTCGCAACATTTTAGCGGGCATAGGCGGCGGCAACCCCTCGATTATTAACGGCTTAATTCAAGTAACCGGCGGCAATTCTAACTTGTTTCTGATGAATCCATCCGGCATCATATTTGGCAACAGTGCCAGCTTAAACGTGCCGGCTTCTTTCACAGCAACCACCGCCACCGCTATTGGATTTGGTTCAAACTCATTTAACGCCAACGGTAGTAGCACTTACACATCTCTGACAGGCGCCCCCAATTCCTTTACTTTTGGAGCCGATCAGGCAGGGGCAATTATCAGCACGGCAGACTTAGCAGTTAAGTCAGGGCAGAACTTAACCTTGCTCGGCGGCACCGTTGTCAGCACAGGCAGCCTTTCTGCCCCAAACGGTCAAATTACCGTAGCATCAGTCTCCGGGACAAATTTAGTGCGTGTCAGCCAGCGAGGCAATTTGCTGAGTTTGGAAATCGAGCCGCCCTCAGCGACTAGCAGCACTGAAACATCCAGCACAGCTTCGACATTCTCGATCGCATCCTTGCCCGAACTGCTCACAGGCATCGGTGAAACGAACGCTACAGGCATCAGCGTCAATGCCAGCGGTGAAGTGGTACTCACGGCGTCTAACCGAGCCGTAGCTGCGGGGGACGTGGCACTAAAAGATGCAAACGCTGGGGCGATCGACATTCAAGCAGCCAACACCATTGCAGTCAGCGGAAACCTGACAACTTCCCAAGGCGGCCCAATCGCCCTAGAAGCTAGTGGCGACATTAGCACTGCGGATCTCGACTCCCACTCTGACACCACCGCAGGCGGCAACATCACCGTCACCAGCCGTACAGGAAAAGTAGAAACAGGCAATATCAACGCAAGCTCGATCGACAAAAACAGCAACGCCGGAGACGTTAGTATTGCAGCACCCTCAAGCAGCATTCAAACAGGGTTCATAGACGCCAACTCCGAGGAAAAACAAGGCGGCGAAGTCATCCTCAACGCCCGCAACGACATCGAAGTAACCCATATCAACACCGAAGGCCGAACAGCCGGAGGAGATATTGACATTACAGCCGGCGGTAATTTCCGAGCTACAGGCACTTTCACAAACGATAACCACTGCTTGTCGCAAGCTTGCAGCATTTCCGCATCCACTACTGTTAGCGCTAATGCTGGAGATATCACCATTCGCCACGGTGGCGAAGCCTCGAACACTCCTTTCACCGTCGGGCCCGACTATAACAAACTCAACGGTACTGCTGGCAGCATTGCCACTGGGGGTCCAAAGAAGGAAAATGTGATTACACAGGGAAGTTATTTCAGCCCCACCCCTCAGATAGTACAGCCGACCCAAATTAACATTACGGCTTCTTCAGTATCGCCAGCACCGACACCAGCACCGACACCAGCACCGACACCAGCACCGACACCAGCACCAACACCAGCACCGACACCAGCACCGACACCAGCACCGACACCAGCACCAGCACCAGCACCAGCACCAGCGCCAGCACCAGCACCAGCACCCGCACCAGCACCCGCGCCAGCACCAGCACCAGCACCAGCACCAGCACCAGCGCCCGCGCCAGCACCAGCACCAGCGCCCGCGCCCGCACCAACACCAGCGCCCGCGCCCGCACCGACACCAGCACCGACACCAGCGCCAGCACCAGCGCCAGCACCAGCACCCGCACCCGTGCCAGCACCCGCACCCGCGCCCGCGCCCGCACCAGCACCCGCGCCCGCGCCCGCACCCGCGCCCGCGCCCGCACCCGCGCCCGTGCCCGCGCCCGCGCCAGCACCCGCGCCCGTGCCCGTGCCCGTGCCAGCACCAGCGCCGACTCCCCCACAAGTATTCCTACCAACTCCAGCGCCAGCGCCAGCGCCAGCACCAGCACCAGCGCCCGCGCCAGCACCAGCACCAGCACCAGCGCCAGCACCAGCACCAGCACCAGCACCAGCACCCGCGCCAGCACCAGCACCAGCACCAGCACCAGCACCCGCGCCAGCACCCGCACCAGCACCAGCACCAGCACCAGCACCAGCGCCAGCGCCAGCACCAGCACCAGCGCCCGCGCCAGCACCAGCACCAGCGCCCGCGCCAGCACCCGCGCCCGCGCCAGCACCAGCACCAGCACCAGCGCCAGCACCGATCTCAAATTTGCCACCAGCACCAACGCCTGCGCCAGCACCAGTCTCAAATTTGCCACCAGCACCAACGCCTGCGCCAGCACCAGTCTCAAATTTGCCACCAGCACCAACGCCCGCGCCAGCGCCAGTCTCAAATTTGCCACCAGCACCAACGCCCGCGCCAGCGCCAGTCTCAAATTTGCCACCAGCACCGACAATTACTCAAAATCCAGCGCCAGTCTCAAATTTGCCACCAGCACCAACGCCCGCGCCAGCACCAGTCTCAAATTTGCCACCAGCACCAGCGCCCACGCCAGCGCCAGTCTCAAATTTGCCACCAGCACCGACGATTACTCAAAATCCAGCACCAGTCTCAAATTTGCCACCAGCACCGACAATTACTCAAAATCCAGTGGTTGCGCCTGCTGCTGCGCCGATAAATCTCGCACCGATACCGACACCGGAGCTCGCAGCCAACCAGCCACCCAGCACAAATCGTTTATTTTCGCCTAGCTTGCAAGAGCAAAACCAGATATCTAATTCGTTGCAACAGCGCATTTCACCTCCCGCATCTGCGAATCTTGACGCTTCCAATTTGCCAACTAACGTCGATGCCGTTATTTTTCCCGTGGAGGAGAGATTTACCAGGGAGTTTGCCGATTACCTAAATTTGCCATCAACAAATGCGATCGCCACTCTAGAAGATGCCCAAAATACCCTTCGCAGCGTCCAACAAGCCACAGGCATCAAACCAGCTCTCATTTATATCAGCTTTGTACCCAGGGGTTCTACAGTCGATCGGCCTTACAGCAGTTCGTCCATCTTGCGCGTAGAACAGCAAATCCAAGCCTCTGACGAACTGGAAATGATGGTTATTACCCCGGAAGGTGCGCCCGTTCGCCAGCGCATCCCTGGAACCTCTCGCGCCCAGGTAATGGAAGCTGTTCGGAAATTTCGCGATGAACTGACTAATCCGGTAAAGCGCAACACTAAAAGTTATTTGCCCTTGGCTCAGCAACTCTACCAGTGGATGGTAGCGCCGCTCGAAGCAGAACTGCAAGCCAAAGGCATTGAGAATTTATCTTTTATCTCAGATATGGGGTTGCGATCGATACCGATGGGTGCCCTGCACGACGGCAAAGGCTTTCTGGTAGAGCGTTACAGTGTTGGAGCGATGCCGAGTCTGAGTTTGACAGATACCAACGCCGCCAATTTCAAAAATACCCAAGTTCTGGCAATGGGGGCGTCGCAATTTTCAGAGATGAGTCCTTTGCCTGGGGTGGAAATAGAAGTATCGACAATCACCCCGCAGCAGTGGCCGGGCAAGTCTTTCTTGAACGAAGCTTTCACCCTGGCCAATTTGAAATCGCAGCGGCAGCAGCAGCCTTTTGGGATGATTCACTTGGCTACCCACGCCGAATTTCGATCGGGAGACCCCAGCCAATCCTTTATTCAGTTGTGGGATACTAAATTGCGTTTGGATCAGTTGCGGCAAATGAATTGGCACAGTCCGCAAGTGGAAATGTTAGTTTTGAGTGCTTGCAGGACTGCTGTGGGCGATCGAGAGGCCGAGTTGGGCTTTGGCGGGTTAGCCGTGCAAGCCGGGGTTAAATCGGCTATGGCGACTCTTTGGTATGTCAGCGACGAGGGCAGTTTAGGATTGATGGCGGAGTTTTACGGGCAGTTAAAAACTGCTCCGATTAAAGCAGAAGCACTGCGGCAAGCGCAATTAGCGATGTTGCGGGGAGAAGTGCGAATTGAAGGGGGGATGCTGCACACTTCTGTTGGCAATCTGCCGTTACCCCCGGAATTGGCAAACACGGCGAGTCAGAATTTCTCTCATCCTTATTATTGGTCTGCTTTTAGAATGATTGGCAATCCTTGGTGAGTCGATCGCCCACTAGCACCTCAACAACCGCCAACCACTCATAATTGCCACAAAAATTCAAAATCCCAAACCCAAAACTGCCCAACCCCAGTACGATCGATCTAGTTAGCAAAAATAAGTAAAAACACTACCGGAGTAATTTTTATGGATCTGGTCGTACTCCAGAACTGGCTGGACAACATCTCCTTTGCCATTTTGTTCTCAACAATGCTCATTTACTGGGTTGGCGCAGCATTCCCCGGCATTCCCTACCTGTCAGCCCTAGGCACCGCAGGAATGGCCGTCGCCAACCTATCCATCGCCGCTTTACTCGGTTCTCGATGGATAGAAGCCGGCTACTTCCCCTTAAGCAATCTCTACGAATCCCTATTTTTCCTAGTTTGGGGAATCACTGCCATCCACCTAGTCGCGGAAAATATGAGCCGTTCCCGCTTAGTAGGAGTAGCCACATCCCCCGTAGCAATGGCAATATCCGCCTTTGCAGCCCTGACTCTGCCCACCACCATGCAATCTGCAGAGCCCCTAGTACCCGCCCTCAAATCCAACTGGCTGATGATGCACGTTAGCGTCATGATGCTCAGTTACTCAACTTTAATGGTAGGAGCGCTACTGGCGATCGCCTTTTTAATCGTCACCCGCGGCCAAAAAATCGAACTTACCGGTAGTTCCTTCGGCACCAACAGCAACCGCAACGGCAACTACCGCCTCCAACGCCCTCAAAACCCCGAACCTCAAATTGCAGAAACCAGCGCCGACAGCGCATTAGCTTTCAGCGAACCCTCTTTCAACTCCAACAATAACGGTTTGGGCACCACCGCAGTGCTCGAATTAGCCACCGTTCAAACCCCATCAACCGCCCCAACTCAAACCGCAGAACTTCTCTCGCCCCAGCGATTGAATCTAGCAGAAACTCTTGATAACATTAGCTATCGCATCATCGGTTTAGGATTCCCCTTACTGACAGTTGGCATTATTGCCGGTGCGGTTTGGGCTAACGAAGCTTGGGGATCATACTGGAGTTGGGACCCGAAAGAAACTTGGGCGCTAATTACTTGGTTGGTATTTGCTGCCTACCTGCACGCCCGCATTACTCGTGGCTGGCAGGGAAGACGCCCAGCAATTTTAGCCGCCACAGGTTTTGTGGTAGTTTGGATTTGCTATCTAGGCGTTAATCTGTTAGGCAAAGGTTTGCATTCCTACGGTTGGTTTTTCTAATTCCCGATCCACCAATGGGCCACAGAAGAACAGGATAAGTCAAAGAATCGGGATTAATATCATCTCCGGTTGTAGGGTGGGCAATTCCCACCTTACTCAACCAGCGAGATTCTAATAATTAACTCCCTCTTTCTTCTTCCCTTTTTTTACCCATCGCAAAGTCGAAGGGCCTTCTTCCTTCTTCTAACTTCGGTCTTCCTGACCTCTGTCTTTACATCCGTTGCATCCGTTACAAAATCCGTTGCCGAACTTCCTTCCTTCATTAAAATAAGGACAATTAATATGGACGAATCGAAAATATTTCCCCAAGAAGACGATGTTGTGTCTGCCCCTACGAGCGCTTTGATGTATCAATGTACATTCAAAGTCAGCGAATTTATGGCAATTATGCAGGCGAAATTGGTAGACGAAAAATTATTTTCAGACGGTCTGGATTGCGAGCTATTAAGTGCTGGCAAAGACTGGACAAAAGGAAAACTTAGAATGCGTCTGGAGTTCATTCCGCTTGAATCTGAAATCAAAGAACAAAAAGCCCTCCCTGCCGCGGCCGAAAGATCAGACACCGTGCAAAACTACGCCGTAGATAGCTCAAATCAAACCGATATAGATGAGCCATTCAATCAATGTGACTCAACAGACATAAGTAATAATTTTCCTATTTCTAGGTATCCAGACCGCGACCCCCAAAGTATAGGAATGTGGAGCTAGGAAGGCAAAGACTGAGAGATTGGGAGAGGGGGATGCTTCCCCTTCTTTGCTCAAAATCCATCGGTTAAATTCCGTACACGGCTCGTTGTCTAACTTCCTTATTTTTGCTTAATGAAAAACTGCTCTCATGGCTGAATCTTCCAATTGGACGCACCTGCACGCTCAAGTTCACAGGACGCTGCTGTACAGACAAATATTGCCATCTAATCAGCGCTTGCTAGTAGCAGTATCCGGCGGACAAGATTCTCTGTGTTTAGTTAAATTACTGCTAGATTTGCAGCCAAAATGGGGGTGGGATCTAGCGATTGTTCACTGCGATCATCGTTGGCGTTCTGACTCGCAAGCCTCGGCCAATCATGTAGAACAATTAGCTAAAAGCTGGGGAATATCCTACTATTTGGAAACAGCTTCGGACATCCCCAAAACAGAAGCAGCGGCCAGACAGTGGCGATATCAAGCTTTAACCGAAATTGCGATCGCCCACAACTACCCCTACATTGTTACAGGCCACACAGCCAGCGATCGCGCCGAAACTCTCCTCTACAACCTGATTCGCGGCAGTGGCGCCGACGGACTTTCTGCCCTCACCTGGACACGACCCCTGCTCGATTTTCGATTGCCGATTGCCGATTTTAGATTGGGGAATTCGGGCGAAAATCCCAACTCCCCAATATCTGCCGATTTGAGATTGGGAAATCAGGAGGAAAATTCCCAATCTCAAATCCAAAATCTCAAATCTAAAATCTATTTAGTTCGTCCCTTGCTCGAAATAACTCGATCGCAAACAGGTCAATTTTGTCAAGAGCAAAAACTACCAATTTGGGAAGATTCCACAAATCAAGACTTGCAATATAGTCGCAACCGCATTCGATCGGAATTATTGCCTTATGTGGAAACTCATTTCAACCCAAAAGCCCAGCAAGCCCTAGCTCAAACAGCCGAACTCCTCCGCGCCGACGTAGAATATCTGGAACTTGCAGCCAGCGACTTGCTACAGCGAGCAATGTCTCCAATTGCAGACAGCCCGCAGGTGAATTTTCAACTTCCCGTCAAGTTAAATCGCCCGATTTTGCGGGAAGCACCCCTGGCATTGCAGCGACGGGCAATGCGGCAACTACTGCAACAAATATTGCCCTCGGCGCCGAGTTTTGAAAGTGTAGAAAAACTAACCAGCTTAATCGTAGCGCCCAACCGATCGCAAACCGATCCATTTCCTGGAGGAGCGATCGGTCGAGTCGAACACCCTTCGATAATTTTAGATATTAAATTTTAAGCTGTTATCAAACCCGAAAGCACTTGCCGCAACTCGGAAACTACCCGATCTTGCTCGTCTCCCGTCTCCTGCACCCGATCGAGTTCCCCCGCCACCGCTTCGAGCTTTTGGCGTAGCGCAGTCAAATTGTCCTGCACCGGCTGCAACATTTCTTGATAAACATTCACCCTGCCCCAGAGTTGCGCCACTGCACCTTTCTGGTTGAACAAATTCTGCTCTAACTGCTTGAGTTCGTAGCGTTTCGCCTCACTTTCCCCATTTTGGCGGTTGACATTTGCCTCAATTTGGGATACGGCTTCCCGCACCTGCTGAATTTCGTTTTCCAGTCTTTGCAATTCTTGGCTTTGCTGCTGCCGCTGAGTATTGAGCTGTGCGACAATCGGCCCCAAATCAATATCTCCTCGCTCTTGTTTGGGAGCATTAGCAGTACCCAGCCGCCGCCACAGCACCGCCTGATGCTGCTTTAAAACATCTTCCCGTTCCTGCAACCGGAGCCGCTGTCCCACCAGAGTTTCGTTTAACATCTGGTAACTTTCGAGTTCATCTGCCATTTCATTTTCCAAAGCCATGCGATCGTACTCGCTAGCAGCTTGAATTTTCCCTTGCAGCTCCTCGATTGTCTCCCGCTGCAGAGTCAACTCCTCCTCTTGATCGTTAACAAACCGGAACACCTTTTCCAAATCCTGTTGCAGGTGTTGCACCAGCCCCTGTAACTCATCAACAGGCATCTTCTCCAAAGCTGACACATCTACTTTCGGCTCCGTACCTGCAGCACCCGAAGCAGATGCGAGCCTGGAAACTTGCTGGTAGAGCTCCTCAACAGCCCGCACCTGCAAAGACACGGACTGAGCCTGATCCTGCTTAGCGCTGAGGGTACTTTGCTGCCCTTTAAGCTCCGCTCGAGCTTGCGCCAAAGCTTCTTGAGATTGGTACCACTCTTGCCAGCGGTTTTGGAGGCTCTGGTTTTGTCGATCGACCTCTTCTTGTTGCTGTTGAGCTATGCTTTGTTTTTGCTCCAACTGCTGCCAGTGCTGATCCAGAATTGCCTGCTGAGCGCCCACGGCACCAAAAGACTGATTCAGTTGTTCCCGCACCCCTTGGGCCGAAGCAATTGCCCCTCCCAGCTTCTGCATCAACTCCTGAATCCTCTGAGTCTGCTGCTCGTCAACTACTGCCCCCTGCGGAACCTCAGACTGCTGCTGGGCCACCCGTTGCTGCTCGCCCCGCAACTGTTCCCAAGCCGTCTCAATTTCCACACGACTGCGATCGACTTCTTCTCGCAGTCGGTTAGCTTCATCTCTAGTATTTTCAATTTCCGAGCGCTGAGCCTCCAGCCGCTCCAACTCCTCTTCCATTTGAGCCAACTGCTCTTCGCGGGCTTGCATTTCCATTTCCCGGCGATTGAGTTCCTGACTCGAAAACGTCAGAGAAGCCTTCCACTGTTCAATTTCCTCTTCCTTATCCTTAAACTTGTCCTGCAATCGCGAGAAATTTTGCAGAATGCTCACCAACTGGCGGGCCGCCTCCTGAATCCGCTGCACTTGCTTGCTAGCGCTCAGCTCAACCAGCACCAGCGTGCCGTCGTTAAACTTATTAGCTTCCTCAACTGGGATCGCGTCATCGCCTGGTACGGCGCTCCAGTTATGTTCGCCCCGCTGACAAGCTAGCAGTTTCAGTTCAGCCTTACCGCCACCGAGACCAAAGCCGCTTCTCTGTTTTTGTACTTCCGCTAGATACAGCACACTAATAGTCCTCTGCTTCGTAAAACCTATCCCAACTTACTTTAAGTTACTTAAAGGCCTAAAAGATAAGTGGTGTTTACTTCCTACGCTGTTGGGTAGACGGCTAATTCCAACATAAGTAGGCTATCCCCCTTAAGCCAAAGGTTCTTGACTAAACATAACACTGCGTGTGATCTTTAGTCAACTTACCTAAAGTAAACAAGTATAGGCAAGTAATGATAACTTTTTGCCACTTAAGTCTTACTTTTTGGTATCGTTTGCCCAATCGGGGGATAGCATTTTTTTCTAACTTTTCTTCAGCACTTACGCATAGCACGTCCTCACGGGAGAACTTCCAGAAAGTAAGGCTGCCGCCAGTTGTCTGGAGGAATGAGAGAGCAGTACCCATGCCGCGGGATTAAAGACTAGCTCTCACTGCGGAGACTGCCATAGCCCAAACCTGAAAAAGGTCAGTTTTTGAACCTCCCCACGTCTAAAGCCGGGGGATTCTTGCCCACCTTCTAGACGACAATGGGACATTCAAATATGGCTCTACTCACTCAAACAACTTTACTTCTCCCGGAGCGCAGACTTGCTGAGTCCTTCCTATTTTTAAGGTTGAACGTGACCTATGCTGCAATTATTTGCCCTTTCACTATTCCGAATTAATCGGATTAGTGCGTTGCCGGGGTTGCTCGCCGTCTAGGATATTTCAATGGGTTGAAAGTTATTCTTACTCTGGCGAATCGCTCTCTGCCAATTATACCACTCTGGTTTTAGCAACACAATCGTTTCACGAGACTTAAAAGTCCCTACCGACTGATCCCCAGGTCTAACTCCCATGTCGTTAGCCCAGGGCTTGCCCCTGGCGCTTCGATCCAAAAGTTTGTATTGATTTTACAACGCTTTAGTTATGGGTCGATCGTGAGAAAAGCCGTTGCAGCCCCCAAGCGTGCGCCTTGCTCCGGCGGACTAGGGATTTGAACCGCGCTGCCTTAGAATAAGGTAATGACGCGAGCCTATGACGCTCGCCACGGGCGAGCAAAAAGGTCGATCGGCACTGAGGGTTTTCCTGACAATTGCCAACAAAGGTTCATTTTGACTGCACCTGATTTTAGGGCTGTGGCAAACCCAAAAAAACCTCGATCGCAACTCATCCAACCCAACAGACTAGCCTCACGTTCCCATCGGGGCTCGATCGGCACTTGCTGCTGGTAGCAGCGGTAAAACCAGAGAATCCTCGGTATTTTGAAGTTGACCTACGCCAAGATGTGCTGGATAAACGGACGGCATACTCAGCCAAAAACTTCAAAACTTTGGCTATCGAAGACTTGAACCAGTCGGGAATGCCAGCGTTGCACACTCGAAGAACCCGTGCCATCGTGCGATGTGGATTCTACGAGTTTACGCAACAGTGGGAATACTAAGGTGAAACTCTACACTTAGAGAATGCCGCGAGTTTTGCGGTTTCAGCTTGTGGACTGGTAGCGCGGCCGAGGAGCGGCAGCAAGTATCGCCCTTTCGTCAATTCCCAATTGTGAGATCGGCATCAGCGCGTAAATTATTGACGGCAACTAAAGTCAATCTTTTCGCCAGCACACAGTCTTTCCGAGCTCAGACGCCAACGGTTTTAAGGAGGATACTTTAGCTGCATGCAGGGAAATTTGAGTGAAATAGACATCCGCAGCATCCTGCAACTGATTGAGTTAGGTCAGCGAACCGGAGAACTGTTCGTAGAGGCCTACACCTCCACCGGCAGCAGCACGGGTACTCAACCTACCCCGCGCTCCCTTGCAGGACAATCCTGGTATGTCTTCTGCTTCAACGGTCAGATTATTTACGCTACCCAGAGTGCGGGCAGTTTGTTTCGCTTGCGCGACTACCTGCGCCGCTACAAAGCAGATACCGCCCTCGACAAAATCCAAGTTCCCTATATGGCATCTACCAATGCCCCAGAATACGGCTACCTATGGGCTCTGCTAGAAAACCACATCCTCACCCCAGCTCAAGGGCGCAACATCATCCAGAGCATGATCCACGAAACCCTATTTGACTTGCTCAGTCTCCACCAGGGTTCCTTCACTTTTGAAATGGGCCCAGCTTTGGCTCCTCAACTGACCAGCTTAGAAATTAGCTCGCTGCTGGCCAAGATTGTCAAACAGGTGCAGCAGTGGAAGCAGTTTCACCCTCACATTCAGTCGCCCAACCAATGCCCGGTGATTTCAGACCCCTCCGAGCTGCGAGTCGCGCTGCCTGTCAATACCTTTAATACTCTCAGACGCTGGGCCGACGGGCACACTTCGATCCGCCAAATGGCGCGCTACCTCAACCGAGACGTGCTCACTGTCGCTAAGGCGATCTACCCCTTTGTGCAGCAGGGATTGGTGCAAGTATTTTACGAACCCTCTGTTGCCCCCACCAACAACAAAAAAGAATGGTCGTCCCCAGAAACCAAGGTTCCCAGAGTTGTCTGTATTGACGACGACAATACTATTCGCAAAACAGTCGAGTCAATTTTAAATGAACACGGTTACGAAGCTACTACGATCGGCAATCCCCTCCAAGCATTGAGTTTGGTGTTTCCACTCAAACCCGATTTAATTCTGTGTGACATCGCCATGCCGGAACTCGACGGCTACGAAATTTGCGCTATGCTGCGTAGTTCTAGCGCTTTCCGGCAGACGCCGATCGTTATGCTGACGGGCATAGACGGATTTATCGATCGCGTTAAAGCGCGCATGGCCGGAGCTACAGACTTTTACACGAAACCTTTTGGTGAAAGCGAGTTATTGATGCTGGTAGAAAAATATGTGGGCCCGGGCTACCCTCGGGTCAATCTCTCGGAAAGATTATTAGACCGCTCGCTAGAAGACCACTTAGAAGAAAAATAAATTTCGCACCCATGCCATGAGGGGAGCTTTTTTGTACCTGCGGTTAGATCGAGTCTCGGCTGCCACAAAGAGAAAGCTGGGGGTACTATTGGCGATCGCACCATAAACTAGAATGTATTAATCCGCGCGCTGGCATAAGGGCGTCGGTAAAACTCTGTTCAATTTCTAGGCCCAAGTGGGTCTAACACGCTCAAAGTGCAAATATAATATACTTGTTCTCCACTTGCAGCCGCTCCGAAAAACTGATGCACAGAGCTACTTATTGCTAGGTATTTCTGTACAAAGTCAGAGAGTGCAATTGTCAGTCTTAAGTGACTCCGTTTATGATTGTCGCGACACCAGCCATGTCAACAACTCCTCGCTAATCCGAGTATCGGTTTAGCATTTATCGCAGAAATTACCCAGAGTTTTACCAATTGAGACGGCGGTGGGAGTACAAAGTGAAGCTTTAGGGGTTTCAAATTAATTGTTCGTAGTCGATTTGAGCTAATGTGCCAGCAAAGGTCGCGCGAATTTAGTGATGGCAGTCAATTATTGACGGAGAAATTTTATTGCCAAGGATCTCAGGCAGTCGCGCCATTCACCCCTTGGCTGTGTCAAGCTTGGCTGTGTCAAGTTTCGACCATCGAAGTTGGATCGGGTTATTCTTGGCGGGAAACCTCAACAATTTGCTAGAAATGCAGGTGTCAGAATTATGATTAGCGGTAGCCCAGACTTTATATTACCAGGACTAGGCGTAGATCCGGCTCCGGAATTCCAAGAACTAGAAACTCCCGAAGGCGAGCTGCACCTGCGGTTCTACGTTCCTTCGGGGAACGAGTTCGCACTGCCAGCGACAGGGATTAGAGAGGTACTCTCCCCGTCCCCAGACCGCATGACACCGATCCCCAACGTTTCCTCTTTGCTTTTAGGTACGCTAAATATGAGAGGACGAGTGATTTGGGTGGCAGACCTCGGCCAATTTCTGGGAGACCAAACACCTCTGAACACAGATAGACCCGAAATCCCGATCGTGGCTGTGGAAGACCAAGACACGATTTTGGGGCTGGCAGTCGATCGAATTGTGGGGATGGACTGGCTCGACGTAGAGCAACTGCACTCTCAGAACAATGCACCAGACGGCATGATTCCATTTCTGAGGGGAGAATGGATGTTAGGTGCACAAGCTCAGAAAGTGCTCCGACTGCTAGATCAAGTGAAAATTCTGCGCTCGGCGCGGTGGGCAGCGTGAAATCGATTTTAGATTTGCGATTTGCGATTTTCGATTGGGGTCTAACCATCAACAGTCACACGACTTGAGGCGCGCATCTAAACATTCTATTCAAGATAAAAATCAAAAATCTCAAATCTAAAATCTAAAATCCAAAGAGGGCGGCAAATGGCAACAAGTACCAACTTTCAGCAGGACTACCAACGGGCAGAAGCGGCCTACATGGATGGCAATTATTCCGAAGCCGCAGCCCTAGTTTATCAATTAGTAGAAGATTTTCCCGAAGACCCCAGCGCTCGCCTGCTGTGCGGACACATTTACTGCTACGGACTGCAACAGTATGAGGTGGCGCGGGAACAGTACACGGTTGTGCTAGGCCTGAGTGACGACCCAAGTTTGGTGGAACACGCTCACAACGGAATTACCTACACAGACCAATTTTTATCTGGAGAGCTGCAAACGGAAAATTTCGAGGCTTTGTCTGCTGAAACTGAATTAGAATTCTACCCAGACTTATCTCTTGATGAAGGGTTAGAAGACCCGGATTTGGGACTTTTCCAAGGAAATTCACCCTCCCTTTCCTATACAAGTCAATCCCCAGACGACATGGAAAACGAGGACTTGGCAGACTTGGGCATGAGTGGCTTGGGCTGGGAAGCAGAAGACGACGATGGCGGAGGCTTAGTCCCAGATTTAACCTCACATTCTAACCCGTTTGGTGGCGACAGCGGCGGAATGGCAGCTTATGCTGAGACCTCCGACTCGCTAGACGACATAGACGAGTTTGCCGACTCGGGATTTGGAGACCCTTTTGCCTTAGATGATGGAGGGTTTGATGCTGCTGACGTGTCTAGCAGCAAAGCGTCTGGGAAAAGCCCACCTTACTCAGGAGATTCGTTTTCCGAAGCTCCGACTCAGATGCTCAACGGTCAAAGTTTTGCCTCTTCAGAAACCGGGAATTCCTTCGACTCGAACCAACTAGACTCCCCCATCGGGCACTCGGACAATTTTGGCGAACCTTTTGCTGGGCTCGATTTGCCAGACGAATTCGACGATAACTCCGACTACGACTACCAATCCCCGCCCCAGAGCGGCCAAAATTACGGTCATAACGCACCTCTGGCCGAAGAGGAAGACCCGTTTGCCGAGGCGATGCCCTCGTCGGGTTTCGGGTCTGCTCGACCTCAAAACAAACAGCCGAATAACGGGTCGGACTACTCGTCAAACTATTCCCTGGCGGAAGACGAAACGCTGTTGATGGGAGGTGCTGTCCCCAACTCTCAAAGTCAAAGGTCGAGCCGGGGACAATTTAATTCAGTCGATCAAGCTTCCGCCAACAGCAACGGTTACAGTGACTCGGAACCCCCGGCATTTAGCTCTAGAGACAACTTCGAGTTAGATGCTTTTGAAGACGACGCTTTTAGCGATTCTTTCTCTTTCGACGAAAACGAACAAGCGACAGCTTTCGGGGCGTCCGACAAGAACAATAGCGGCTGGTCGTCAAAAGCAGGGAACGGTCAAGAACACAGCGACTTTTTAGACGAATTTGACGAGTTTGACGATTTGGGCAATTTGCCGGACTTTGATATCTCAGAAGATGCCACCAGTTCGATCCTGACTAGAGGTAACACCAATTTCGGCAACTCGACCAGCGGCATGATGGGAACGACAGGCAGCAGCCTGGACTTTGACAACAGCGATGGCTCAGCAATTCGGGATGACGAAATATTTAGCATAAGCGGCCCGGCTGATGCGTCTGTGCCGAGTTTTTCTCCCACCGAAACAGAAGCGCTCGATACTTCGGTAACAGTAGAACAGGGGGGACTGGCTTTCTTGGAAAATGCCCCTTTGTTTACAAAACAGTTGTACACGGCAATCGGGGCGGGACTGGTTTCTCTGGTAGCTGTGGCTTTCGTCACGAACATTGCCTCCTATCAAGCTCTGCGGCAAGACAAACCGGAGGCGATCGTTTACCTGCGCCAAACAGGCTGGGTAATGACCGCAGCCGCAGGCTTTACCAGCTTTTTAACTTCTTGGGGCATCGGCCAGTTGATCGCCAAGCAGGTACGCAAGTCGTCGGATAATTTGCAAGCTCAGTTCGATGCCGTATCTCAAGGAACTTTGGATGCTCGCGCTACCGTTTACTCGGAAGACGAATTTGGCAAAATGGCTGCTAAATTCAACCACATGGCGAAGGTCATCCAAACCACGATTAGCGATACCAGGCGCAAGTCTGACGAGCAGGAACAGGCAAAAGAAGACTTGCAGCGCCAAGTGATTCGCTTGCTAGACGACGTGGAAGGAGCGGCCCGGGGTGACTTGACGGTGACTGCAGAAGTGACCGCAGACGTTTTGGGTGCGGTTGCTGACTCGTTTAACTTGACAATTCAAAATCTGCGCGAAATTGTCCATCAGGTGAAGCAGGCGGCTCGGGAGGTCAGCAAAGGCGCTACAGATAGTGCTAAGTTTGCGGGCGATTTGTCTTCCGACGCGCTGCGGCAAGCTGAGGAACTGGCGGCAACGCTGAATTCGGTGCAAGTCCTCACCGATGCGATTCAGCGGGTCGCAGAAAGCGCTAGAGAGGCGGAAGAAGTGGCCCGGGGCGCGGCGGCAACGGCTCTGAAAGGGGGCGAGGCTGTGGAGCGGACGGTGGCCGGGATTTTGGAAATTCGAGAAACGGTAGCAGAAACCACGAGAAAAGTCAAGAGGCTGGCGGAAGCTTCTCAAGAAATTTCTAAGATTGTGGCTTTAATTGCGACGATCGCCTCCCGGACGAATTTGTTGGCCCTCAACGCCAGTATTGAGGCGGCGAGAGCTGGGGAAGCGGGCAGGGGTTTTGCGATCGTGGCAGACGAGGTGCGACAATTGGCAGACCGATCGGCTAAGTCTTTGAAAGAAATCGAACAGATCGTGATGCAAATTCAAAGCGAAACCGGCGCGGTAATGACGGCGATGGAAGAAGGGACGCAGCAGGTTATTGAGGGGACAAAATTGGCAGAACAGGCGAAGCGATCGCTTGAAGATATCATTCAAGTAACTAACCGAATTGACGTGTTAGTGCGATCGATTACTGCCGACACTGTAGAGCAAAACGAAACAGCTCGCGCGGTAGCTTCTGTGATGCAAGCTGTCGAATTAACTGCTCAGGAAACGTCCCAAGAAGCGCAGCGAGTTTCGGGTGCTTTGCAAAATTTGGTGGGCGTTGCTCGCGACCTTTTGACATCGGTGGAAAGATTCCGAGTAGAAACAGCAGAAAGGCAGTAATCAATTGTCTAATGCTTTTTTTGCTGGCTGATTTACAAGCACGTTAGTGTGGCAACAATGGCCGACAAAAAGCAACCTCGCAGTCTTGAAACCGCTGCGGGGATGCCAATCCAACACCTAAAGGAAGTAGGAGTTGCACAGATGGACGACAACATAGTAGAGGTTATTCCTGGTATATTTGGTGAAATACAGCCGACGGGCTGTATTATCTCTACCCTAACCAAAAACAGCAGGGGCTATGCCAACAAAAGACTTCGCATTAACGGTGAATGGAAAACGCTGACTGTTCACCGTTTAGTATTAGAAAATATCTTAGAGCGTCCGATTAGACCGGAATACTTGGCTTGCCACACTTGCGATGTCCGCAACTGCATTAATCCCAACCATTTATGGGAAGGTTCTAGACTGGAAAATTCTCAAGATAGGTTTAAGAAAGGACGAATTAAAGATGTAGGAAGTACATCAGCCCCGAAACCTCAAAAACAACTGCGAGGCCAAGAAATAATTCCCGGTATTCGGGCCCAAATACAGCCGAACGGCTGCATGATTTGTACGTTGGCTAAAAGAAGTGATGGTTACGCCATTAAAGCTACTAGAATTAATGGCAAAACAAAAAGTTTATACGCTCACAGACTTGTACTGGAACACAAACTGGTAAGGCCTGTCAAACCCGGTTATTTTGCGTGCCACAGTTGCGACGATCGCGGTTGTGTCAATCCAGACCATTTGTGGGAAGGAACCCCCGCCGATAACTCCCGCGATGCTATAGAAAAAAACCGCTTTCCTTTCGTTCCAGGCAAGATATGTCCTAACCGCAAACTCAAAGCCGAACAAGTGCAGCAGATTCGCTATCTTTTAAGTGAGGGCATATCGAAAGCAAAAATAGCCAGGACATTTGCCATATCTCGTAGCCAGATTATTCTCTTGGCAAGGGGCGAGATATACAGAGACCTTCTCTAGAACTACTAACATAGACCCAATACAATAACGCTTAAAATCAGGAATAAAACTATGCTGCCGGAGCAACAACAGAGGATAATGGGCTACTTTATTGAGGAGGCAAAAGACCACCTCAATACGATCGAACAAGGCTTGCTGAATCTGCAAACCACGATCGAAGACCCAGAACTGGTCAACGAAGTATTTAGGGCCGCTCACTCTGTCAAAGGAGGAGCAGCAATGCTGGGGCTGACCAGCATTCAGCAAACAGCTCACCGACTAGAAGATAGTTTTAAAGTTTTAAAAGAGTGCAGCGTTAAAGTAGACCAACAGCTAGAATCCCTTTTCCTGCGAATTTTTGACACATTGCAAGGGCTCTTAGAGCAACTGTCGGGGCCTTTTGGACTGACAGAAGAATTGGGAGAACAGATGGTTCGAGAATTAGAACCAGTATTTGAAGAACTCAACGGGCACTTGGGGGGACTCGTTGGACACGGAGAACACCATGCAGACGAGAGCTACGCGATGTCAGTACCCGAACCAGTTATGGCGGGGATGGGAGTCGGGGCGTTGGCCTCATCAAGGAGTATTCCGGATTCGCGCTCAGTTTACGCACCTGATGCCAGAGCAACAGAAGACAGCGCGCTGCTGCTAGTATTTGACTCAGACGTGCCGGCGAGGATGCGGGAACTCCTGCAAGAGTTTAAACAGCCCGAGGGACCAGAAAGCAGGCGACAACTCAAGAATATTTGTCGGAATTTGCTCAGGGCAGGGGAAGAATTTGAACTGCCCTGCTGGATAGAATTGATCCAAGCTGTATCCAAGGCGATCGCCAACCCAGAAAATAGCTACCGAACCTTAGCCCCAACGGTAATCAAAGACATCAAACAAGCGCAAGAACTTGTAATTTCTGGTCTAGAATCGTCGATCGCACCAAGCGCAAAACTTCTGGCGCTGCAGCCGGCTGTTTTGGTTCCAGAAACGGATTTTGAAGATTTGCTGGCCTTCGCTCAACCGAGTAAATCCGGGACAAATGTGGTTTCGGTTGAGGATGAGGCGTGGGATCTGGTGGGATCGGGCGATTCCACGGATGGATTGAACAAGTTGCTGCCGACTATTTCTGGGCTGAGTATAGACGAGCTGTTCGACCAACTAGACAGTGGCGACAGCAACGATGACAGTGGCATTCGATCTGTCCAGTTCGACGAGGATTCAGCCTTCGCAGAATCGGATATGGAGACGGGTGCTTTTAGAGGCTCGACCCGCAGCGGCCCGGAAGTGGGCGCGGCAGAACTCAACACTTTAGCTGACTTGTTTGACGGCGAGTCCCCGGAGCTCGACGGCGCTTGGGAAGAAGAAGAAGACCTCGACTATGCACAGTCTTCTGGGATATCGGCGGCGGGAATGCTGGGGTCAGACGATGACAATTCCGGCGATTTTACTGATTTGTTGTTTGACGAATACGATGCGGAAACTTCCGAAACGAACACGAAGCCTCCGATTGATGACCTGACGAGTTTGTTTGGGGAGGATTTGCTGTTTGGAGAAGAGGCAGATGGCTCGGCAGTAGCTGCCGGTCAGAAAAATGGGGGTTCGAGCCAGCGGTTAACTCGCAAACAACTTAAAACGGGTAACGGTAGGAACGGTTTGGAGCGACGAGAAGACACGGTGGCCCCAGCCAGGGGACAAGCGGACGAAGATGCTCTCGGTACGCTTTTGGACGAAGTGGCGGCCCAAACTTCTGCTGGTGTTACGGAGGATGCTGATTTCGATAACTTGTTCGGCGATTTAGGCTTATCTGAGGCAACGGGTGTGCCGGCAGTTTCTTCGGAGTCTTCTCTGAAATCGGAGGCTTTAGACGGAGAATCGAAGGAGCCTGCAGCAGGGGGGGGCAATAATGATTCAGCGGATGCCGAAGCGTCTGCTCTCCCTGAAATGGATGATTTCGAGTTGTTCTCTGAGGTTGGCGAGGACTCGGATTTGAGCGAGCTGTTGGGGATTACTTCTAATTTCCTTTCTTCAGAAGACGAAGGTGGGGAGAACGGGGGCGATCGAGATCAAGCTGCAGGCATCCCACAAAATGAGGAAATGGGCAACGTTCTTAACATGACATCAAATTCTGATTTAGATATCTCTGCGGATGAAAACTGGCTAGAAGATGCTTTCGGCCTGGAAGACGAGTCTGTGCAATCGCTCAACCTGGAAGTGGACGATACGGATTTAGATGCGCTGTTTGGGGATATGACCTCGGGTTCGATTTCTGAGGATGAACAAACTGTGCGGGATGGCCAAGGATCGGCTACTTCCCGAGAAGCGGCGGATTTGGCTGAGCTGTTCGGTTCTGTACCTACGGGTACTGAGTATGACGGAGAAGCTTCGGGGCAAGCCCGTGGGGGTTGGCGGAATGATGGGGATTCAGAATTGCTGAGTGCGGATGTGGGAGTTGAGGAGGGCGACTTGGGGAGTTTGTTCGAGAACAATGGTGCCGCTGTTTCCGACCAAGACTTCGACCAAGACTTGACAAATTCGGCAGAGGTTGAACTTGGGGCTTTGTCCGATGATCGTCCTGAGTCGGAAATTTCAAATGTCGAATCTGATGAGGGCGCAGTTTTCGATTTCTTGGAGGATATGTTTGCCGAAGGCATGGTGCAGCAGCCAGATGCTGGATCGGCGCCAGATGACGGTGCGGCTGTGGATGTGAAGGAGTTGTCTGCCCAGCCTGCCGAGGGTTTGTTCGACGAGGTGGGTGCGGATTTGTTCGATCGATCCGAAACAGATGGCGCCGGGGAGTCTGAGGGCGAAGATGATTTGTTTGATGCCCTAGAAACGGATTTTTTAAGTGCGGATTTAGAGCCACTGCCTGCAGAATCTCTCGATGGTATGTTTGATGGCGATGCTGACTTGCTCTCGGCGATGGAAACCGGGGCTACTCTCAACAACCAAGAGTTGGAGGGTTTTGATGATTTGTTGGATTCGATCGATGCTGAGGTTCTGGTGACTTCGGAACTGACGACGGGCTTTTGGGACGCTGAGGACGAGTCGGGCGAGGCCGATTCCTCGGAGTTAGATGAGGGGTCGCTGGCAGACTTTTTTGCCGAAGGCGAATCAGGCGAGGAGGATGCCGAAGGCAATTTTGACGATTTAGAAGCACTGTTAATTGCAGGGGGTGCTGGAGCTGTCATAGCAGCTTCTGGCAGCACAAATCAGAGTCCGGTAAATACAGAAGTTTTCTCGGATCTCGAAGAACTCCTCAGCGAGAGCGCAACTATGCCAGAAATTCCTGCACCGGCGACAACTGCTAGTAAAGCTCCGCGCACTGCTGCCGATGAGAGCGACGACGAATTTGGCGATTTGGAAAAACTGCTGGAAGATCCCAAGGACAGCGGCCGCCAAGGGGAAGGCAATATGGGGCCGTCGGCGATCAACAGACCCAGGCGCAATATGCGCGCGGGCGGGTTCGGCGACCAAACGATGCGGGTGCCGATCAAGCAACTGGATAACCTCAGCAATTTGATGGGGGAACTGGTGGTAAACCGCAACAGTTTGGAGCAAGACCAAGAACGGATGCGGCAGTTTTTGGACAATTTGCTGCACCAGGTAACGCTGCTGAGCGATGTGAGCCAGCGGACTCAGGATTTCTACGAGCGGAGTCTTTTGGAGATTGCTTTGCTGGCAAACCGTCAGGGACACCGATCGGCCTGGCGCTCTGAGGATTCGGCCCACACCCGGGAAAGTGCCTGGAGACCGGAGGAAATGGACAGGTTTACTCCTTTCCACAGTTTGGCTCAGGAGATTATCGAGCTGATCGTGCGGGTGCGGGAGTCGGCGGCGGACATTGAGTTTTTGGTGGATGAGGCGGATCAGGTGACTCGCCAACTGCGGCAAGTCACGACTCAACTGCAAGAAGGTTTGACTCGCGCCCGGATGAAGCCGTTTGCGGAGACGACGGACAGGTTGTTCCGGGCGGTGCGGGAAATTGCGATTAAGTGCGGGAAGCAGGCTCAGTTGCAGGTTGAGGGTAAGGAGATTTTGATCGACAAGATGATTGTGGATCAGCTATATGACCCGATGACTCACTTGGTGAACAATGCCATTACTCACGGGATCGAAGCGCCGGAGGTGCGTCTGGCGGCTGGGAAGCCTGCTGTCGGCAGGATTACCATTCGCGCTTTCCACCAAGGGAACCAAACGGTAGTTTCGGTTTCTGACGACGGGGCGGGAATTGACCCGCAACGGGTGAAGGCGAAGGCGATTAAGCAGGGTATGCTGACGGCGGCTCAGGCTCAGAGGATGTCTCGCTCGGAAGTTTACGATTTGCTGTTTATGCCGGGTTTCAGCACTCAGGAACAGGCTACGGAGTATGCCGGCCGGGGAGTCGGTATGAATGTGGTGCAGACTTCCTTGCAGGAGATTCGCGGTACTGTGTCGATCGATTCAACCATCGGCAAGGGGACTGTGTTTACCATCCGTTTACCTCTGGTGTTGAGCATTTCTAAGGCTCTGACTTGCATTAGCGATCGAGCTCGCATTGCTTTCCCGATGGATGGGGTCGAGGATATGATCGATGTGCCTCGCGATCAGGTGACGACGGGGGCAGACGGTTTGCCTTGCATTGAGTGGCGGGGTCAAAGCTTGCCGTTCCGGCCGCTGCGGGATTTGCTGGCCTACAACCGCCATTTGGGACGGGGCAGTGTTTACGGGTTTAATACTGACGATGACATGATTTCGGTGATCGTGCTGCGGTCTGCTGGCAATTTCTTAGCGGTGCAGGTGGATCAGGTTTCGACGGAACAGGAAATTGTGATCAAGCCGTTGGAGGGGCCGGTGCCGAAGCCGATCGGGATTGCTGGGGCCACGGTGCTCGGGGACGGTCGGATCGTGGCGATTGCGGACGTTCTGGAACTGATAGATTTGGCTACCGGAAGGCTGCGGAAGGACACTGGCGGTACGCTTTGGGATGAGAGCGAGAAGGCTACTAAGGAGGCGGAAATCGAGAAGACTGAGCCGACTGTGCTGATTGTGGATGACTCGATTACGGTACGATCGCTCTTGTCGATTACTTTCGAGAAGTCTGGCTATCGCGTGGAAGAAGCTCGCGACGGTAAGGAAGCTTGGGAAAAGATGAAATCTGGTCTGCCTTGCGATATCGTTTTCTGCGATATTGAGATGCCGAGAATGGACGGTTTGGAACTACTTTCTCGGATGCAGAAAGATGCTGTTTTGTGTGAATTGCCGATCGCGATGCTAACTTCTCGCGGTGCTGACAGACACCGCCAAATGGCTTACAGTTTGGGCGCGAAGGGCTATTTCACTAAGCCTTATTTGGAGGAGCAATTGCTTGATGCTGCTTCTCGGATGTTGAAAGGTGAGGTTGTTGGTGCTCCGGTTGGTGTGTAATGTGTAAATCTGCTTTTATCTGCGGTTGAAAAATGGGAATTTGTTAACCGCAGATGAAATCAGAATGATTAAACCGCAGAGGACACAGAGAACGCAGAGAAAGAGAACAGAGAGAGCGATGATTCCGAGGAAGGACGAATTTGATATAATTTATCTGGGTTTATCTGTGTTTATCTGCGGTTGAAAAAGGGAGTTGATTGACCGCAGATGAAAATGGATTGATGCGGATTTAGATCGCGCTTTCGGTTTTGGTGGTAGGCTGGGAAAGTGGGGTGTAGCGGAAGGGCGATCGAGGTTATGAATGAACGCTGAAGAACTTTTAGAAAGATACGCTAAAGGCGAAAGAAAATTTCGGACTGCACAGCTAAGTGGGGTAGACCTTCAAGGTGTAGACTTAAGCGGGATTGATTTAGAGGATGCCAATTTGTCTAGGGCAGAATTGAGTGAAGCAATCCTGATTAAGGCTAACCTTCACAAGACAAACCTTAGCAGGGCATCATTAAAAAGTGCGAATTTGACCAATGCCACATCTAGTTCACAAAATCTATCTTGGGCCGACCTCAGTGGTGCTGATTTAAGTGGAGCATACTTAATTAATGCCAATTTAACTAATGCCAATCTCAATAAAGCAAACTTGAGGGGAGCAAATCTAGCCTCTGCTAATCTAACTTTAGCTTCTTTGATTGAGACAAACCTGAGCCTCGCAAATTTGACTGATGCAAATTTGACTGGGGCAAGTTTCACTAAGGCAGAATTAAGTCGTGCGGAGTTAGGTGGCGCAAAAATTCTACAAACTAATTTTCAAGGAGCTAATTTACAAGAAGTAAATATGCCTAAATTTGGTCTGTCTAGCGAGAATCTAGCTGAGGCTAATTTGAGTCGATGCGACTTAGAAAAAGCCTATCTCACCAAAGCTAATCTGCAAAGATCAAACCTAGAGCAAGCCAATCTGCAAGGAGCACATTTGAGCAATGCCAATCTTGAGGGAGCTAATTTGAGTCGATGCAACTTGGAAAAAACATATTTCGACAAAGCTAATCTGCAAGGGGCAAACCTAGAGCAAGCAAATCTGCACGAGACAAATTTGAGCAATGCAAATCTGAAAGGAGCCAATTTGAAGATGGCTAACTTGATGAATGCAATAACCTATGGTTGGAATATCGAAAATGCAGACTTCACGGGTGCTATAATGCCCGATGGAGAAATCTACCAGCCTAAAACCTCTGACACAGAACTCAACCAGCCAGAAACTTCCGAAAAACTCTCTCAAAAAGTGACATCTATGACGCGCAAAATTATTCGTACTGACAAAGCACCGGCACCCGTGGGCCCATACAATCAAGCGATCGCCGCTACGGGCACTATGCTGTTTGTAGCTGGCCAAATTGCGATCGACATTAGACTAAACGATATTGTCTACACCGACGACGTGGCAAAACAAACCGAACAAGTTATGGCAAATCTCGAAGCCATTCTCACAGAAGCCGGCGCTACTTGGTTGGATGTGGTAAAAACTACGGTTTTCCTCAAAGATATGAATGATTTTGCCGCCGTGAATGCGGTTTATGCGAAATATTTTGATGCGGAAACTGCACCGGCGCGCGCTTGTGTGGAGGTTTCGCGTTTGCCGAAAGATGTGTTAGTTGAAATTGACTGTATTGCGGTTATTTAACGTGAGTTAGACTGCTGACCTGGCAGGAAGATCGATCGATTTGCAAGGTATGTATAGTCTGAAGAGATGTAGATCGCGAGAAACCGGGTTTCGAGCAACAGAATCAGTAATGATGCGAGAACTCTAAAGAAACCCGGTTTCTGGGGTGTACTTCATAAAGCTGGAATACGCTGTATGACTCATCAAGCTGCAATAGTCTCATATCATTTCCGGTTACACCGGAATGATGTTGACGGTTGACGGTTGACGCCGTGAACAGTCAACAGTGAACTCGAATTTACTATTCCGATGCTAACGGATTTGATATCACTACTTCAAATTAGCAGGAGGAGTTTCAGGTACAACCCAGTAGTAGACTGTTCTGCCGTCCACTTTTACTACCTGCTCAGGTTTCCACTCGCCCATATCGAATTCATGGGACACAATGCGCGTACCTGGTTTTAATTCACTGAGTAATTTGGGCCGCAGTTTTACGTTGAGTTCTGGCAGTAGGTAAAGCGTGACAACTGTTGCCTCACTGAAGTCTGTTTGGAATAAATCTTCCTGACGAAACTGGACACGATCGGTCACGCCAGCCTTTTTGGCGTTCTCGTTAGCTTCTCGAATGCGTTCAGGGTTGATATCAATACCAATGCCCCGCGCGCCAACCTTTTGAGCGGCTGCAATCACAATCCTACCGTCGCCACTACCCAAGTCGTAAACCACGTCATTGGCTTGCACGTTTGCCAGCCGCAGCATTTCATTCACAACAGGTACAGGGGTTGGAACGTAAACGACATCGGGTTGACGGGTGGGAGCTGCTGTTGTGGGGCTAGGAGTCGCTTGAGCCAGATCAGAAACAGAATTAGTTGGGGATGTGGCAGCCGGAGTTGGAGCCACTGTCTCAAAGTTACGTTGTTCGGTACAGCCGATCGCAGCAAAACTGAGAATGCTAACGCCAACAAAGAATGATTGCCTAATGGTTTTGAGTTGCATGATCGTAAATCTCCAAAAAAAGTTGCTATGTAGTATGACGGGCAAAGGGAATACCCAGTAGAACAACGATGACCCCTACGATCGCGCCGATGCCTGTATAGACCAGGCTGGAATAGAGCAAATAGCCACAAATAGCGCAGAACACTATGGGAATGATCGGGTAAAGCGGTACGCTAAACGGGCGAAGTCGATCGGGTTCTCGAATGCGTAAAACAATTAACGACAGAGTGCTGATCAAAAAGAAAAACCAGAAGATGGGCGCAGTGTAGTCCACCATTGTTTCAAATCCTTTGCGGGTGAAGGTTCCCAGCCCAATCAGCGTCAGGGCGATCGCACCTTGCAATAAATAAGCGGTTGTCGGTGAACTCGGATGCGGATGCCAGCGTGCCAACCAGCGAAACGCAGACCTATCCTGCCCCAGAGCAAAGCTGCTGCGTGCCCCCGTAAAGATGCTGGCGTTGATCGACCCCAGCGTGGCGGTCACAACCAGTAAACTCACAAACGCGGCTCCCGGTTCACCCAGCACTCGCCGCAGTAAATCTGATGCAACGGCTTGAGAGTCAGCCATGCCTGCGATACCCAATCCCCGCAGATATGCCAGATTAATCAGCAGATAAAGTCCTGTAATGATGCCAATACTCCAGAGGAACGATCGCACAATATTGCGTTGCGGGTTGTGAATTTCGGCAGAAATGTAAGCGGCTTCATTCCAACCCCCATAGGACAGCAACACGAAGACCAGCGCTAAGCCCCAGGAAGAGGTACGAGAGGCATCGGAAGAAATGGGCCCGACGGGAGGAAGGGAGGATGCCAGACCCACTACGATGACCAGCAGTAAGCCTAAAACGAGTATCACCGCTAGCCCATTCTGGAGGCTTTTACTCTGGCGCAGTCCAATGATATTCAGCATTGTGAGCAAGGCGATGGCGAGTGCTGCGTAAATTGCAGGCGAGTAGCCACCTAGTGGAAGTAGCTGAGAGGCATAGTCGCCAAACACAAATGCCAGCAGCGCGATCGATCCAGTCTGAATCACGGTCATGCGTGCCCAGGCAAATAAAACCGCGATCGGTTGCCCCAATGCCCGTTTCAGGTAGTAGTAGTTGCCGCCGACATGGGGATATGTAGTTGCCAATTCGGCGTAGCAAAGTGCCCCCAGCAATGACACAACACCGCCTATCAGCCAGACTCCTATGACACCACCAACCGTTCCGGTATTAGCAGCGACCAGAGCAGGGGTTTCAAAAATGCCTGCGCCGATTACTAGCCCGACAATCAAGGCGATCGCTTCAATTAGAGTAATAGAGGGTTTTGGAGCCCCTGTTTGGGGTTCGTTACGTTCCACCAGTGCAGTGTTCTCTAATCTATCCACAGTTTTAGCTTCTCAACGAGTAGAATTTTTAACGACACCCAGGCGTAAAGCAATTTCCGTTTTGCCCAAAAATCCGACGCCCACTCAGAAGAATTAGAATTCCTGTGATACCAGAAATTAAAAAGAGTTGCTGGAAACGTGAATTGTTCATCCTCAAAAACCTATTTAGGAGAGGGTTGACAATCAAGGTCTACTCTTAGCGTCAACAGCAAATGTGACTCAAAGGTGACAATTCCCACATTTTTCCAATTAATTACTCAGAGCAGGTTGCCATGCTTCGATGGTTTGCAGGATAATCAAACCAGAACGAACCATTGCTTGCAGTTGAGGTAGCATCTACCAAATCCGCGTCACTCCTGACATCAATACATGAGCGCTTCGATCGCCAATCAGACAACCTCACAGATAATCCAGAAACGGGACTCAGCCTTTTGCAAGATGAGCAACTCTACACGATCTTGCACAATAGCAATCATGTTGTTGAATGGTTAAAAGCACTGGATTGCTAGATCAGGGCTTGGTATTGTCGGCAAATTTTCGGCTTAAAAGTGATTAAACGACGATCGATCGTGTCTACAAGAAAAAGTGATTTGAACAGGTGGATAAGCGGTGTTAGGTCTTTTCTTTGATTCACAAAAATTGATGGCAATTGGAGCATAGCTCAAAAGTAATTAGCAGGTAAAAAGGCATGAAACGAAAAAACATTCTTAAAAGTGGGCTAATGTTGAGCATCATGGGTCTAGTTGGCTGCACTTCTCCCCAGGCGCAGGTGCGCGAAACACCGACTTCTGTCCAAATTAGTAGTGAAGCGCAACAGGCACAAACTAATCAAACTGCCCAGCCAGCCAGTTGCAAATTGGTGGAAGACGGGTTTGGTCCGCAGGGGCAGGTGAGTGTACGGGTGGAGGAAGTAGTGACAGGGCTGGATGTTCCCTGGGGGATTGCCTTCTTACCAAACCGCGATTTGCTTGTTTCTGAACGATCGGGACGGGTGCGGCTAGTGCAAAATGGCAAGCTGCGCCCCCAAGCGATCGCCACCATCAATGTCAGCGATCGCGGTGAAGGTGGATTACTGGGCATTGCCGCTCATCCCGATTTTGCCAATAACCGATTCTTTTATGTGTATTTCACCGCCAACCAAAATGGCACTCCAGTGAATCGTGTGGAACGCTGGCAGTTGTCCCAAGATGGAGTGAGTGCAACCCGCGATCGCACCATTGTTGACAATATTCCCGTTGCTCAATTCCACAACGGCGGACGGATTCGATTTGGTCCCGATGGGATGCTTTATATTGGCACCGGAGACGCCAGAGATCCAAACCTTTCTCAGAATGTCAAAAGTCTTGCAGGCAAGATTTTGCGCGTCACCCCTGATGGCCAGGTACCCGCTGATAATCCCTTCCCAGGAAATCCAGTTTATATCCTGGGGATTCGCAATACTCAGGGGTTTGATTGGGTGAATGTATCGACTCTGTGGGTCAGCGATCATGGCCCCAGTGGCGAGTTAGGGCGATCGGGACACGATAAAGTCAGTGTTGCCCAGGCAGGTGATAATTTGGGCTGGCCCACTATCTACCGCTGTGAATCACAGCAAGGATTAGTAACCCCTGCGATCGTGTGGCAGCAGGCATTACCCCCCGGAGGAGCCACCATCTACACAGGTAATGCGATTCCTGAATGGAAAGGCAACCTCATCGTTGCAGGACTGCGGGCAGAGCAATTGCAGCGAATAGTCATTGATCCTCGATCGGGTCAGGTGCAGCAGCATGAAGTTTATTTGCAGGGGCAGCAGGGACGGCTCAGAGAAGCGATTATGGGCCCCGATGGCGAATTGTATGTGACCACCAGTAATTGTGATGGTCGCGGCAGTTGCCCACCAGAGCAGGACAAGATTCTTCGCATTACTCGCTGAGTCAGTTTTTGAACCTGTCACCTTCTGATCACTTTTGGGCTTCAAATTGAAAACAGGTAGAGAATCACGATCGCTCAAGCGATTGCTTTACCTGTTCTTTTAGGAGTTGAATGGGTAATTCTAATGCTAGATCTCTGGTACAAAAATGCCATCATCTATTGCATCGATGTCAAAACCTTCATGGATGCGAATGGTGATGGCATTGGTGACTTTGCAGGCTTGACTGAGCGCGTTGATTACCTGTCTGGGTTGGGCGTTACCTGCATCTGGCTCATGCCTTTCTATCCATCTCCCAATAAAGATAATGGGTACGATGTGATGGACTACTACAGCATCGATCCTCGTTTAGGAACATTGGGAGATTTTGTTGCATTCACCCATAGGGCAGAAGAACGAGGAATCCGGGTTATTGTTGATTTGGTTGTCAACCATACATCAGATCAGCACCCCTGGTTTCAAGCAGCTTGTAAAGATAAAACCTCCAAATACTGGAACTACTACTTGTGGTCAAAAGAGAAACCGCAGGATTTGCTAGAAGGTATTATATTCCCTGGTTTTCAGAAAGCGACGTGGGCATATCAACCAGAAGCAGAAGCCTATTATGCCCATCGGTTCTATGACCATCAGGCTGACTTGAATATTACTAATCCTGAAGTCAGGATAGAGATTCAAAAAATCATGGGGTTTTGGTTGAGGTTGGGCGTATCTGGGTTTCGGATTGATGCCGCTCCCTATCTCATTGAACTGAGACAGGCTGATAACCTGTTTGAGCGAGTCGATGATCCTTACATCTACATTGATGAACTGCGGAATTTTCTTTCCTGGCGACGGGGAGATGCGATTTTGCTGGCAGAAGCCAATGAACCTCCCGAAGCACTATCCAGGTATTTTGGGGATGGCAACCGGATGCAAATGCTGTTTAACTTTTGGGGAAATCAACATTTAATGCTTGCCCTGGCACAGGAAACGGCAACTCCACTAATTGAAGCATTTAAAGAATTGCCAGATGTCCCCCCCATTGGGCAATGGGCAAACTTTATTCGCAATCATGATGAACTGTCGCTCGATCAACTCTCCAATGTTCAGCAAGACGAAATTGCAGGGGCATTTGCGCCCGATCGCGATCGAATGTGGATTTTCGATCGCGGTATCCGTCGTCGATTTGCTCCTATGGTCAACGGCGATATTCAGCGACTGCGACTAACCTATAGTTTGCTGCTAACCCTACCAGGCACGCCAGTGATTAACTATGGCGAAGAATTGGGTATGGGCGATGACTTATCATTGAAAGAGCGCGATCCGGCTCGGACACCAATGCAATGGTCGAGTGCGCCCAATGGTGGATTTTCGACGGCCGAGGCCGATCGACTCCTCCTTCCTGTTATTTCCGAAGGCGAATACAGCTACGAGCATTTGAATGTCAAGGTTCAACGTCGAAACCCTGACTCGTTGCTCAACTGGATGGAACGCGCCATCCGCGTGCGGAAGGAATGCCCAGAGTTTGGTTGGGGCGCATGGCAAATCTTGGAGGCAAATCACCCCAGTGTATTTGCCCATCGGTGTGAATGGGAGGGCAGGGTGGTTATTGCCGTACATAATCTGGCAGAAGCTGCCTGTACAGCAACATTGACACTCCAAGAGGATGCCAACAAATATTTGATTGATTTGTTTGAAGATCAGCCGGATGAGGCGATCGTGGATTCCTCTCATAAAATTCATCTCAAAGGCTACGGTTACCATTGGTTTCGCGTGGGCAACCAGCCTTTTTAACCGATTTCCATACAAGGAAGAAGTATTGTGGTTCCCCTTCACGACAACAATCCTACCCGAATTACTCCTTACGTCAATTATGGGTTAATTGGTATCAACATCGTTATTTTTTGGTATGAGGCAAGTTTATCAGCTCCGCAATTGCAGAGTTTTGTACAAGCCTATGCGGTTGTTCCGAATCAATTAACTACCAGTTTTCAAAGTGGTGATCTCACACAAATTCTACTTCAAGCGATGACACTCATTACCTCGCAGTTTCTGCATGGAGGTTTTTTGCACCTGGGTGGGAATATGCTGTTTTTGTGGGTATTTGGCAACAACATCGAAGACCAGTTGGGACATATCAAGTTTTTGATTTTCTATCTGCTTTGTGGAGCCTTAGCAGGGTTGGCGCAGTGGTTTTTCTCAATGCAGTCTACGGTGCCTGCGTTGGGAGCTAGTGGGGCGATAGCGGGTGTCCTTGGAGCTTACATTCTTCGCTTTCCTCACGCTAAAATTCTGACCTTGGTTCCGTTAGGATTCTTTATAACAACTTTCCGTATCCCGGCAATTTTCTTCCTGGGCTTTTGGTTTGTCCAACAAGCTTTGTACGGTATTGCCAGTTTGCAGATACGCAGTAATGTCGGCATGGAAGGTGGTGGTATTGCTTACTGGGCACATGCGGGAGGATTCGTCTTTGGTGTCCTTCTGGGTCCTCTCTTTGGTCTCTTTGCGTCAAAAGAGCGTTAATTTCAGAAACGATCGATCAATTAGTCAAGTAATCTGGGAGGGTGACAAAAAGGTCTACAAACTAAGCATAATCAGGGTTGCAGCCCCTATACCTGTTGATAAAAGCGACGCTTATTTCGAGTTTTCGTTAAGTCTTGCACAGATTCATAATATCGTTCGAGATAATTTGCCCACTGCTCTCCATCTTGCGCCCACGCCTCCCTGTACTCCGTTTGCCGTATTTTTGGCATTGAGGTATGTCCAGCAATCTGTGTAGCTTGCGACGGCGACTTTCGGCTGTTCTTGGATAGGGAAATACCCGTGGGCTCAGCTCTAACCTGACATTGATTTAATTATCCACAGTGGCTCAAAGTCAAGCGAGAATAAGCCATTGGGCTATATAAAAACTGTCCGGACTATTGATCTAAAATCTAAAATCTAAAATCTAAAATCTAAAATCTAAAATCGATTGACTTGTTTTTCTGATTGTATCAAGCCAACCAAGATTGTAATTAACATAAACTGAGCGTGTGTCAGTTGTTTTTGTAAATGGTTCTGATAGGATGTCGGTAGCATTTTTTTAGGATAAGCTAGCCTGTCACAATTCGGCGGTCGATTTTTTTTTCCACAACGAAGCTCAACCTTTGCCCCATCTGGGTTTCAAGTGGGCTTGTCACCCCGCCAGCCGGGAATAAAAAATTTTGTCATTTTTTAGTCACATTTACTTGTGACTCTAAAAGATAAGAGCTTAAACGCTTAGATCAGATCTTTTTCAGTCTGAGTCGAATCTACTCCAATGCTAATTAGCTCATGGCTAATCAGTAGAAGGAAATTAATAAGGATTTTGATTGCCTTTGATGAATCACCCTTTACACCCTTTCTCTTTGAGCAAGCGCTTACCCTAGCAAAACAAGAGAATGCTGTTTGCCAAGTTTTCCATTGTATTGACCCATCTCTCTTGAGTCAGTACACTCCCATCACTTCCCTAAGTGCAGGAGAGGAGAAAAATCAAAAGCTATGGCAGCTTTACCAGCAGAAGTGAAGGCGTGGCATATGTTAGTAGACTTTAGCTACGAAAAGGGAAAGCCAGGACGGGCGATTTGCCATGTATCTCGAGAATGGGGAGCAGACCTTATTGTTGTCGTAGAGCAACCAAAAGGTTAGCCGAGGTGCTAGTAGAAAGTGTCAGTAACTATGTCGTTCCTCATCCTCCTTGCTCCATCCTGGTGATTTCAGGCGAAGCTCTTAGCGAAGCAAGAGCTACTGCCGATCGTGCTGGCTTTTCCGAATCTGTCAAACCGTCTTTTTTACCTCATTAAATTGACCGAGAACGATGAAAAACTTTTTACAACAACCTATCCGTTTTTTGATAGCAGGAGCTGCGGTAGTCCTGCTGATCATTTCCTGTCAATCGACACCACAGGCGCAGACATCGCAGACATCCCCCTCGACGACTCAACCATCTGCTGTCGCATCACGGGCTGGGGAACTGAGTGCCTACCCCGCGCAACTACCGCCGTTGCCCTATGAGTATGGTGCATTGGCGAAAGCTATTGATGCCGAAACCATGAAGCTTCATCACGATCGCCATCACGCCTCTTATGTTGACAATCTCAATGAGGCATTAAAGCAACAGTCGAATTTGCAGAACCGTAGTGTTGAAGCTTTGCTACGTGATCTTAACAGTGTGCCGGAAGCTATTCGCACAACTGTTCAGAATAATGGGGGTGGGCATTTAAACCACACGATTTTCTGGCAAATTATGAGTCCCAATGGGGGTGGGCAACCTACTGGTGCAGTTGCTGAAGCCATCAATCAAACCTTTGGGAGTTTCGAGAACTTTAGAAAACAGTTTAACGAAGCGGGGGGCGGTCGCTTTGGCAGTGGTTGGGTTTGGTTAGTTCGTAATTCCCAAGGACAACTGCAAATTACCACAACGCCCAATCAGGACAATCCGATTACCGAAGGCTTATACCCAATCCTGGGCAACGATGTCTGGGAACACGCTTATTATCTGCGCTACCAAAATCGCCGCGCTGAATATCTGACCAATTGGTGGAATGTGGTCAACTGGGAAGAAGTAAACCGACGGTTTCAACTCGCATCCCAACCATAATCGTCTAGGAGTTTGATATGAGAAGGTTGTTGATGCATAGCCCGAGCGCTGTTGCTGTTCTCTGGATTGTAGGGTATCTGTCACTAACTCTACTTCCCCTGTTGGTGCTGTTACTGCATCCGGCTCCCTCTGGACGTGGATTCTGGACTGAGTTTTCGGTAGCGCTGGGCTTTATTGGTTTGGCGATGATGGCGTTGCAATTTATCCTGACGGCCCGCGTCAATCGGATCGAAACCTCTTACGGGATTGATATCCTGCTGCAGTTTCATCGCTATACCTCACTGGTGGCATTTTTCATGGTGCTGGTACATCCAGTTATCTTATTTATTGCTCAACCGGAAACCCTACAACTACTCAACTTTCCCCAGGCGCCCTGGCGGGCGCGGATGGCAGTCTTGGGTACACTGGCATTTCTGGCAATGGTGGTGACAACCATCTGGCGCAAACCACTAAAGATTCCCTACGAACCCTGGCGAGCCTCTCACACCATTCTGGCAGTGGTGGCAGTGGGGTTCGGCTTTGCACATGCCCTCGCCGTTGGCAATTATTTAGGCTTGTTCTGGAAAGCTGTGCTATGGGGAGGTATTATTCTCGTCTCGCTCTGGCTCATCGTTTATGTGCGGTTGGTCAAACCCTGGTTGATGACTCAAAAGCCCTATGTGGTAGAGGAAGTGCTGCCACAACGGGGTGATGTCTGGACGCTGGCATTGCGTCCGCTGGGACATGAAGGCTTTACCTTTGAACCCGGTCAATTTGCCTGGTTGACGCTGAATATTACCCCGTTGAGTATGCGAGAACATCCGTTTTCGATGTCGTCTTGTGCCGATCGCGCCGATCGCATCGAGTTTGGTATCAAGGCGATCGGAGATTTCACCAAAGGCATCAAAGATGTTCAACCGGGAACGAGAGCGTATTTGGATGGGCCCTATGGGGTATTTACGACCGAGCGCTATTGGGACAGCGCTGGCTTTGTGTTGATTGCTGGTGGAGTGGGGATTACACCCATTTTCAGCATCCTGTTGACAGCGGCCCAACGAAAGGACGATCGCCCCTTTTTGCTCATCTACGCGGCTTCCTCCTGGGACGACCTGACCTATCAAGAAGAGCTAGACGCTTTAAAGGAAAAATTAGATCTATCGATCGTCTATGTGTTGCGAAAAGTTCATGACGATTGGGCAGGTGACACAGGTTATGTTGACCAAGCATTATTGGAAAAATACATTCCTCTTCATCGGGGCAGTCGGCATTACTTTGTCTGTGCGGCTCCGGTGATGATGGATGCAGTTGAGCGGGCGTTATTTGAACTAAATGTTCCCGTTACGAACGTTCACATGGAACACTTTGATTTAGCTTAATGGGGGGGCTATGCGTTACAGTATCATGTTGCAACTGGTAGCAGGCACAACGCTCATTTTGTTGGGAGTTGCTGTTCTCTTTGCCTGGATTCAAACTCGAATTGAGCCTATCGATCTTAGAGAAGACACAATTTCTAGTCCTTCTCATCACAGGCACTAAATCCATGCTTACGATCGGCGGCACTTAATCTATTTCCCACTCGCGAATGGTGCAGCAATTTTTCGATCATCCGCTTAGTTCTTAATACGGTAGCTGATCAATTTGCGGACATTTTCAACCGGCATTGCTAATTCTTGGGCGATCGTTGCTTCGACCTGACTGGTTTGGGCTACTGGAAACTCGTATTCCAGCTTCTTTAAAGTTGAGTCACTGGTGTTGACAAAAATAGTGGTAACACCCAGGCTGCGATCGATTTCTGCATTTATGGTCAAGATTGTTACTGGTAATCTCCGATTTAACTGTCTATCTGCCTGGAGTTTGTTGACAGAGTGATAAGGACAGCTTAGAATTTTGCCCGCGATGAAGTTACCTGTAGTCCAGAATAAGGCTGCTACCAAAGGCAGGGGTAACCAGAATTCCCAGGCAGCGCGGTGTAAAAGTGGTAGGAAGCGAGGTAAAGCCATTGGAATGTTGAATTTTAGATTTAGATTGCTCGAAATAATCTGGAGAAACTACCAACATTTTAGTTAGCAACAGATGGGCATAAATCTTACCTGTGATGGAGGCTTTTCCTAAATTTCTTCTCTACCATACAGACAATTTGCCGAACAATGGTTAGACAGATGCGAATTCTCCTGGTAGAAGACGATGTAGATCAACTGGAGCCACTTCAAGCTGCTCTCTCTGAGGCAGGACATATTGTGGATGGTGTAGAAGATGGGGCGACGGCCCAGTGGATTTTATCGAAGCGGGACTACGATCTGTTGATCCTGGATTGGTTATTACCAGAGGTCAGTGGCTTAAGCTTATGCCAGCAATACCGCCGTCTGGGAAAAACGGCCCCTGTTTTGCTGTTGACTGCCAAAGATGCGATTGTTGACAAAATTAGCGGTTTAGACGCGGGAGCCGATGATTATCTCATCAAACCTGCCGATGTGTTTGAACTGCTGGCACGGGTGCGGGCATTGGGACGACGATCGCCGCTTTGGAAAGGGGATACTTTACAGGTTGAAGATCTGACTCTACATCTATCAACGCTGGCTATTGAACGGGGGGATCAAAGTCTGCATTTATCGAGTCGTGAATTTCTATTTCTAGAGTATCTGATGCGCCATCCTCGTCAGGTACTCTCCCGTAGCCAAATTGAACAAGCCTTGTGGGAGTGGGGCAGCGAACCGGAGAGTAATGCGATTACTGTCCTAGTGCGTCGTCTGCGGCAGCGATTGCAGGTGATAGGTGCTGGCAGTTGGCTAGAAACCGTATATGGTATGGGATATCGCTTGAATCCAGATGTTTAATCGTAGCCGCCGCAATCTTGCCCACTGGTTTACGCTGTCGATGGGGACTATTCTCCTCATTTTTGCAGGGATCATTTACTACCAGCGAGCGGTTAACAGCTTAGAAGAGAGCGATCGGCTACTCTACAAAAAAGCAAGAGTCATGGCTGCCAATATTGACTATGGTTTGCGGCAGGGAAAAGAACACATCGATCTGAGTAACGTTCCGATTCTGGGGAATTATTCTCCTCCCTCTGACAGTGAAGTTGTTTACGCTCGCTGGTATTCAGCGACTGGACAACTGCAACAGTTTTATGGGGCGCAGCCCTCGGATCAGATTCAGGCGATCGCGGCGTTTCAAACCATTAAGTCTTCCCCCGAGTGGCTGCGACAATTAACGCTTCCGGTTGACTACAATGGACGCACGATTGGCTATCTCCAGATTGCCATCCCATTGACGGATGCTCAGAAAACACTGAGAGAGTTACTGATTGTGATGGTGGTAACAGTGCCCTTGACCTTGGGCGTGATTAGTCTAGTAGGTTGGTTTTTAGGCGGATTGGCTATGCAACCGATTCAAAACGCCTATGTCCAAATGCAAAGATTTACGTCTGATGCTTCCCACGAACTAAGAGCACCGCTTGCCACCATACTCAGCAATGCCCAGGTTGGCTTACTCAGCCCAGTCGATGCCGGCAAGCCTAAGCACTCTCGATTGGAAAAGATTGCTGAAACGGCTAAGTCGATGAATCGGTTGGTGACTGATCTTTTGTTTTTAGCACGACAGGCAGGACAGTTAGACGCAAAATCGATTCAATCGATTCACTTGAATGACCTGTTAAAAGATACGATCGCCACTTCATCAATACAGGGTGTTGCCCAGCATTTAAGCCTTCATTTAGAACTGCCTGAAGAGAGAGTTATCATCAAAGGCAATTCTGATTTATTAAAACAAGCTATCACTAATCTACTCACCAATGCCTGCAAATATACCTTACCTGAAGGAACAGTGTGGCTGCGGTTATTGACTCAATCTCATCACATTTTAATTCAAATAAAAGATACGGGAATCGGCATTCCCGATGTAGATTTGCCACACATTTTTGATCGATTTTACCGAGTTGATGAGGTACGAACACGGAAGAAAGGCGGCTCTGGATTGGGATTGGCGATCGCCCAGCAAATTGTGGAAGCTCACGGCGGACACCTAACGGTAAGTAGCGAGGTTGGGAAAGGTTCTCTGTTTCAAATAGAACTGCCCCTGTCCGAGAAGATATCCTGCGGCTATAACGGGGACATCGAAGATTGTCACTCTTGAATCACAGTTGCGATCGATTGTGTAGTTGCGGTTTCAGCCGCAGAGGGGAAAGTGCGCGACTTTATTAACTTCTACAGCCGATCGCACTATTGTCGATCTGTCGCTGTCGCGCACCTACTCCCAAATCAATCTGAAACAATCAGATTTAATCTCAGTTAGCAATTAGCAATTACTAATCACCAGTTAGCAATTAGCAATTAGCAATTACTCTATAAGTAATTACCAATTACCAACCGTAAACTATTTATTCAGCGCTTCGCGGGCGGCTACCGCTTCATCGGGATGAATATTCAAGCGGGTCAAATTAATTCGACCTTTATTGTCAATTTCTCGCACTTTGACAATCACTTCATCGTTCACAGCTAACTCGTCTTCCACTTTGCCAACGCGGTAGTCGGCTAACTGGGAAATGTGAATCATTCCTTCTTTTCCGGGCAAAATTTCCACAAAAGCGCCGATCGGAATAATTCGAGTTACGCGGCCGACATACACGTCTCCTGCATTCAACTTGCGCGTCATGCCTTGGACAATGTTGTAAGCCCGCTGAGCTTTTTCGCTGTCGTTGCCAGCAATTGTCACGGTTCCGTCGTCTTCGATGTCTATTTTGACACCGGTTTCTTCGGTGATGGCTTTGATCGTTTTGCCACCTGGTCCAATTACCAAACCGATAAATTCTGGATCGATTTTCAGGGTTAGCAAACGCGGTGCAAACGGCGACATTTCCTTGCGGGGAGTGTCGATGGTTGCCAGCATTCTTTCTAAAATGTGCAGTCTGGCCGGTTTGGCTTGGCGGATGGCGGTGGCAATCACATCTAAGGGCAAACCTTTGATTTTCATGTCCATCTGCAAAGCAGTAATCCCGGTGTCGGTACCGGCTACTTTAAAGTCCATGTCGCCTAAAAAGTCTTCAATTGCCTGAATGTCAGTCAAAATTCGGACTTCATCGCCTTCTTTAATTAAGCCCATTGCCGCGCCGCTGACGGGTTGGGAAAGGGGAACGCCTGCATCCATTAATGCTAGCGTTGAGGCGCAAACTGAACCCATTGAGGTGGAACCGTCGGAAGAAAGGATTTCGGAAACTACGCGAATCACGTAGGGGAAATCTTCTTTGGATGGCAAAACGGGCAACAAAGCGCGTTCTGCGAGGGCTCCGTGACCGATTTCTCGCCTTCCGGGCGATCGCATCGGCTTGGTTTCTCCCACGGAAAACGGCGGGAAATTGTAGTGGTGGAGGTAGCGTTTGTCTTGCTGCGGGTGCAAGTCGTCTCCTAAGTCTTGGGCGTCGCCTGGGGTTCCCAGGGTAGCTGCAGACAAGACTTGGGTTAACCCCCGATTAAACAACGCACAGCCGTGTACTCGCGACGGCAGCACGCCTACGCGACAAGAAACGGGTCGCACCTCGTCTAGCTTGCGACCGTCTACGCGGATGCCATCTTCGAGGATCTGCTTCCGCATCATTTTTTTGGTAACGTCTTTGAAAACGTTGCCGATCGCCTTGCTGTTGGCGGTGGCCGCTACTTTTACCGGGTCCTCTTCCGGGAGTTCGGCGATCGCAGCTTCGACTTCATTTGCCTTAACTTCGTCCAATGCTGCATTCCGTATTGTTTTGTCTTTTTCAAATCTTGACAAAATGATGCGGATGGGTTCTTGGGCGCGATCGCGAATGAAGGTTTCCAGGGCCGAATCTTGCGATGGCCGTTCCTCTACCACCAAATCGATGCCCAATTCCGCCATAATTTCGCGCTGGGCTTGAATCAAGTCACAGGCTGCTTCATAGCCGAAGTCGATCGCCTCGATGATATCCTGTTCCGGCAATTGGTTGGCGCCGGCTTCTACCATGATTACTCCGTCAGGAGAACCAGCTACCACGAGATCCAACTCGCCTTCTTTGATTTCGCTGTAAGTTGGGTTGATGATGAAATCGTCCCCTACCAAACCGACTCGCACCGCCGCCATCGGCCCGTAAAACGGCATTTTCGCCAGCAGTATCGCCACCGAAGCCCCCGTCACCGCCAAAACGTCTGGTGGCACTTGTTCGTCCATCGAAACCGTTGTGGCTACAACTTGGATGTCATCTCGCAGCCAGCTTGGAAATAGCGGGCGCAGCGGTCGATCGATCAAACGGCCAGTCAAAGTCACTTTTTCGGGGGGACGCCCTTCCCTTCGCAAAAATCCACCGGGAATTTTACCGCCAGCGTAGAGTCTCTCTTCGTAATCCACCAACAGGGGCAGGAAATCAATTCCTTCTCTCCCCTGCGATCGAGTCGCTGTCACTAAAACCGCCGTGTCACCTGACTGAATCAAAACTGCACCGCCTGCTTGAGGCGCTAGTAAACCAATCTTCAGTCTAATATCCCGTCCATCGAAGGATATTGACTTGTCTATCTCTACCATGTAGCACTGCTTCCTTATCTACCACATTCTTTCTCTGTCGGGATCGTAACATTACCACAGGATGTTTGAGAGTCCGACGCCAAAAGACAGGGATAATCGCCTCGCGATCGACTGTCTGCGTCTCGATTGTAAGCATTTATACTCTCGAATTATTTTTTGCACTCCGGGGTCGATTCTCCGGTCGATTCTCCGGTCGATCGCCCGCTAAACGCCTTCCATAGATGGTACGATGAATTTTCGTTTGGGAATTGGGACTTTGAAGGAAGAAGGAACAGGGATTTAGTTATCTAAGTCAGGGAATAAGCCGTAAGGTGTGCCATAAGTACCTAAATATACAGGTTCTACCTAATTCCTATCCGGCTTAAAATTTCCTCGGTTTGTTTTAAATAAAATTTTCATAAATCCCTATAAATGCTGTAGTCAACCTCGCACTTAAATACAAATATCAGGGTAAAAAATATGGCAATTTTACACGGCAGTTGGCTCATAGAGAATGAAAAAACTTGCTTATTTATTTGGGGAGAAACTTGGCGAAAAGTTGGTGCAATTGAAACCAGGGAATCGGGGATAAATTTACCGCATCCCTTAGCAATGACCGAATCGGAATTTAAGACTTTCCTAAATTCCTTGCAGCAGTCGGGAAAACTGGATTGGCAATTACCGGAAACCGCAGAAACTCCACCGGAAAAGAGCAAAAAAACTAGGCGATCGTCCAAAACTCAAAGCGCCGTAGAAATTTCCGCACCCAACTCCTCAATTCAAAGGGAAATTCGGACGATCGCACTTCCCACCAAAATCTCAGAATCGAGCGCAAATCTGATGCCGCAGCACTCAGCAGCAGCACTTGAGGAAACGGCCCAAACCGAGGAAATTTACCTTTATCCATGGCAAGTCGAGGGTTTTTGTCTCAACCCTCAAGCAGCTTTTGTTTTCTTGCAATCACTACCGCTTAACAGCACGGAACCAGACTCTTTTGTCGGCTCAGATTTGCGTTTTTGGTCTCATATTGCTAGGTGGAGTTTGGATTTGTTGGCAAGATGCAAATTTTTGCCTGGATTGGAGAAACAGTCGGACGGTTCTGCTATTGCCAAATGGCAACCGTTGTTAGATAGTTCTACAGATACACTCCGCCTCGCCACTTTTGTCAAGCAAATGCCGACGGCTTGCAGAACATATCAGAAGAAGGAAGAAGGAAGTTCGGCAACGGATTCTGTAACGGATGTAACGGATGTCAGGAAAAAGGAAGAAGGAAGAAGGAAGAAGGAAGAAGGAAGAGGGGAAAAAGAAGAAGAATCCAGTCAATTGCCTTTAGCGGTGGATTTGCCGATGGGGGCTGAGGAATTGGTGTTAGGATTTTTGAGTAGTATTGTAGATAGTCAAGTGCGATCCTCTTCGAGGGCTGCGCTAACGGCTGGTAGCTCTACTTTAGACATCAAAGCAGTTTCTCCTGTGCGCGACTGGCTGCAAGCTTTGCAGCAGGAATCGGGGATTGTGCAAGTAGAAACAGCAGCATTGGAAAACTTGGCAACCAAGCTGAGTGCTTGGACTGCACCGCTGCAAAATCAATTATCTCAACAAAGTCAATTTCGCACTTGCTTTCAACTCATACCACCAGCACCCGGTAAAGCCAACTGGAATTTAAATTATTGCTTGCAAGCAGCAGATGAAACCGAATTTTTGGTAGACGCGACAACTGTTTGGAACAACTCTGTCGAGCGTTTGGCTTATGCGGGGCGGACAATAGAATTGCCTCAAGAAACTTTGCTCAGCGGCTTGGGTTTAGCCTCGAAACTTTATCCGTTAATTGAACCGAGTTTGCAAGCACAGCGGCCTCAATCTTGCCAATTAAATCCGCTGCAAGCATACGAGTTTATTAAGTCTGTAGCTTGGCGGTTTGCTGATAGCGGGTTGGGCGTAGTTTTGCCGCCGAGTTTGACAAAGACAGATGGCTGGGCGAGTCGTTTGGGTTTGAGCATTCAAGCGGAAACTCCGAAAGTGACTCCGGCGAAAGGCGGGTTGGGATTGCAAAGTCTGCTAAATTTTAAGTGGGAATTGACGATCGGCGGACAGCGCCTTTCTAAGGCAGAATTTGACAGATTGATCGCGTTGAATTCGCCTTTGGTGGAAATTAACGGCGAGTGGGTGGAGTTGCGCGCGCCGGATGTGAAAGCGGCTCAAACTTTTTTTGCCAGCCGCAAAGAGCAAATGACTCTTTCTTTGGAGGATGCTTTGCGTTTGGCGTCGGGCGATAGTCAGATGATCGAGAAATTGCCTGTGGTGAATTTTGAGGCTACGGGTCAACTTCAGGAATTGTTGAATACTTTGAGCGATAATCAAGCGGTAAGTGCGATCGCAACTCCGGCTAGTTTCCGAGGACAATTGCGGCCTTATCAAGCCCTAGGAGCAGGCTGGTTAGCATTCTTAGAACGCTGGGGTTTGGGTGCTTGTCTCGCGGACGATATGGGACTTGGTAAGACGATCGAGCTAATTGCTTTCCTCGTACACTTACAAGAACAAGATTCTCTAGAAGCGCCAACATTACTGGTTTGTCCGACATCAGTATTGGGCAATTGGGAGCGCGAAGTCAAGAAATTTGGTCCGACGCTGAAAGTGTTAGTTCACCACGGAGACAAACGCGCTAAAAGCAAAGCATTTGCGGCTGAAATTAAAGGAAAGGATTTAATAATTACCAGTTACGCCTTGGTGTTTCGAGATGCGAAGGAATTTCAAGGCATTAAATGGCAAGGATTGGTTTTAGATGAAGCGCAAAATATTAAGAATTCCGAGGCGAAGCAGTCGCAAGCGGTGCGACAAATCGAGGCATCTTTTAGAATTGCGCTGACAGGAACTCCCGTGGAAAATAGACTGCAAGAATTGTGGTCAATTTTGGAGTTTCTGAATCCTGGCTATTTGGGGCCGCGCAATTTCTTTCAGCGCCGATTTGCAATTCCGATCGAGAAATACGGAGATAGGGAATCATTGCAGACTTTGCGATCGCTCGTTCGGCCTTTCATCCTCCGCCGCCTGAAAACTGACAAAGAAATCATCCAAGATTTGCCCGAAAAACAGGAGATGACTGTATTTTGCGGGCTGGCGGCTCAACAGGCGGTATTGTATCAGAAAATAGTCGAAGAGTCAATAGCGGAATTAGACTCAGCCGAAGGCATTCAGCGCCGGGGAATGATTCTGGCTTTGCTGGTAAAACTCAAGCAACTTTGCAACCATCCGGCTCTTATGAAAGCAGAAGCTAAGCCGAAAGAATTGGGGATTAAAAGTCAGGAATCGGGGAAATTGCAGCGGTTGGTGGAAATGTTAGAAGAGGTGATCGCTGAGGGCGATCGGGCTTTAATTTTTACTCAATTTGCCGAATGGGGAAAACTCCTGAAACCGCATCTCGAACAGCATTTAGGACGAGAAGTTTTGTTCTTGTACGGAGGAATTCGGCAACAGCAGCGGGAAGAAATGATCGATCGCTTCCAGCACGATCCCCAAGGCCCGCCGATTATGATTTTATCTTTAAAAGCAGGCGGCACAGGTTTGAACTTAACCAGAGCAACCCACGTTTTCCACTATGACAGATGGTGGAATCCCGCAGTAGAAAATCAGGCAACTGACCGCGTATTTCGCATCGGTCAAACTCGCAATGTGCAAGTCCACAAATTTGTCTGCACGGGTACATTAGAGGAGAAAATACACGATATGATCGAAAGTAAGAAAGCTCTAGCCGAACAAGTGGTCAGCGCCGGCGAAAACTGGCTCACCGAACTCGATACAGACCAACTTCGCAATTTACTAATCCTCGATCGCAATGCTATCATAGAAACGGAAGAAGAATAATGTGCTTAATTTTCTTCGGTTTCGGGTGAGGACTTTATTTCTCAAAAATCAGAAAAATTACGCACTCTGACCAAAGAAACCGGGTTTTTTACCATGATTAAAGGTTATAGTCCAGTTTTTCCGTAAAAAACCCGGTTCCTGACTCTCCTAGATAACTAAAGCTTTCTTTCTCCTTCCTTCTTCCTTCTTCCTTCTTCCTTCGGCTTATGATTGACAGAGAATGGTGGACACAACAGTGGTTAGATTTAATCAATACCTACCGCTTCAAAAAGCGCTTAGAACGTGGCTGGCAATACGCGCGCGAAGGTAAAGTTCTCAGCATTAACTTCCCTAACCAAGAAGTAATTGCCATAGTTCAAGGAACAGATCCCAAACCCTATCAAGTTTCTTTAGGACTCGACACATTGAGCGATGAAGATTGGGATTATGTGACTGAAAATATGTCGCAAAGAGCAGTTTTTTCAGCTAAATTACTAGCAGGAGAAATGCCACACAATATTGAGGATGTATTTGCGGCAGCAGGCAAAACGCTATTTCCGTTAAGTTTATCTGATATTCGATCGCGCTGTAGCTGTCCTGACCCCAAAAACCCTTGCAAACACATCAGTGCAGTATACTACTTATTGGGCGATCGCTTCAGTGAAGACCCCTTTGTACTCTTTCAACTGCGGGGGAGAACCAAAGAGCAAATCTTGACAGCACTCCGTCAGAGACGAGGTACGCAAGGAGAGGAAAATTCCCAACTCAACTCCGGCGAAAATGCCCCCGCTACGAATTCTAAATTGCCGAAGGTCGATCGCTTTTGGGAATACAATCAGCAGCTAGAATCCTCTTTAGTAGTTATTGTACCGCCGCCCAGCAGCGAAACAGTATTAGATATCTTAGGCCCAATTCCCCTCGCAACCGACGGAAAAGGAACCGCTAGCAAATCCTCGCCCGCATCTGACGCACTCAAGCAGCATTTTAGCAAAATCTACCAAGCAGTTAGCCAGCAAGCAGTTTTAGCAGCACTGAAACGGGGCGAAGGAGATTAACCTAATTTACTCGCAGAGATGATACGAGGGACTCTGGCTGTTAACAAATCAGGCTTTCATACCCCTTTTATTCTTTAGTCCCTCTCTGCTGGAACGAGAGTTTGTGTTGAATAGATTTCAACCGACGAGTCTTACTTCTTGCAATTTCAGTTTACACTTCCCACAAATTACTTATAATCTCTATCAACTCCTGGGGGCGTTTAATCAAAAAATCGGGATTGTGTGCAGCCAAAGCCTCCTGAGAATTAAAACCCCAAGCTACAGCAATTACCTTAATTCCTGTTTTTCGAGCAGCTTCTATATCTCTAATCTCATCTCCCACATAAACGACTTGTTTAGGATTTATATGTTCTCTTGTTAGCCAGCTATTAATAACTTTATGTTTACCAAAAGTTGACCCAGAGTAAATAAATGTGAAAGTGTCTTGCAAACAATTTTTTTCCAGCGATGCCAAGACGTTTTCTCGGGAATTAGATGTGATAATGCCCAGTTGAAATCCTAGTTTTTTTAACTCCAGTAAAACTTCTTTAATTCCCGGAAATAATTGAATGTTGGGAATTTCGCTGCGTAACTCTGCTTTCAACATTCTAATCAACAGTGGGAATTTGAAGATAGAAATGCCAGAATACTGAAGGAGTTGCCAAGAAGTTAAATTGCTCAGTTGAGCGATTTGCTCTTTGGTCGCAGACTTAAAGCCTAATTCTACTGACAAACGGTTGGTGATGCTCAGAAGAATATCGATTGTATCTGCTAAAGTACCGTCAAAATCAAAAATAATTACTTTGGTCATTGGACAATAGCAAATAAGGAACGGGGGAGCATAGAATTTTAGATTTTAGATTTTAGATTTTAGATTTTAGATTTTAGATTTTAGATTTTAGATGGGCATGACTTACTGTATAATGTATTGACTATTGGCGCTCCGTTTTAGATTTTAAATTTTAGATTTTAGATTTTAGATTTTAGATTTTAGATGGGGAATGACTTACTGCATAATATATTGACTATTGGCGCTCCGTAAATACCCTAGGGGTATTATCTATAGGGTAAGGTGCCCCCTAAGCACCCTGACGAACATCTCAACTTTTAAGGGTTAATTTGATTGGCTTTGGCATTTCGCCGCAGCATTTCGGGTTTTATGCGCCGCAGCGCCGAAGCTGTAAATCTGCGGTTCCATTCTTCGTCGGAAATGTCGGCTAATTCTGCAAGTGTAGGCGCTATATTTTCAGGATAAGGCTCAAAGTCGGCAACATCAGTTGGTTTAGCAAATCGCTGATTCCAAGGACAAACATCCTGACAAATGTCGCAGCCTGCTACCCAGCCTTGTAAATTAGATGCAATTTCGTCGGGCAATTTTTCGGCTCGATTCTCGATCGTGTGATAGGCTATACATCGATCGGCATTCACCACAAAAGGCTCAGTAATTGCCCCCGTCGGACACGCCTCAATGCAGCGAGTACAAGTACCGCAATGTTCCGTATGAGGCTCATCGGGCGCTAACTCCAAATTAGTCAAGATTTCTCCCAAAAACACCCAAGAACCGTATTCGCGCGAAATTACATTACCATTTTTGGCAATCCAACCAATCCCGGCACGTTGCGCCCACATTTTATCCTGAACCGGCCCGGTATCAGCATAATACCGCGCTTCAATTCCCTCGCCTTGCGATCGCACCCAATTTGCCAAAACCTTCAGTTTTTTGTGCAAAATTCTGTGGTAATCCCTTCCCCAACCGTAGCGAGAGATTTTAGCATATTCGACCCCTGCCTCGACCCCCCCCTCACCAGGGGGATTTGAGGGGCGTTGGTGAGGTGTGTAGTAGTTGATGGCGACACATATTAATGACTGCACCTCTGGCATTATTAATCGAATATCCTGCCGTTTCGGGTTTGCCATCCAGGCCATATCCGCCTGATAACCCTTGTCCAGCCAAGCTTGCAATCTTTGTTTTTCTAGATCGAAATCCGTGTCTTTTGAGGCGATCCCGACTTTGTGAAATCCCAACTCAAGGGCTTTTTGCTTCACCAAAATGCTGCTAATTGGCGCTTTCATTTGATACCCGGTAAATATTTACCTTTTGTATTGACTATTTTGATTTTATATGATATAAAAAGCAATTTTTAACGCTCGGTTTTCTAAATAACCTAATTCGGCGCACAGTCTAGTGACGGCGATCGCAATTTACCAAACCATTGATCATAGTTTTATAACTCAGATATATGTAATTTATATTTGCAAAACTTAACAAAAAGTTACATAATGTTAATCAAGGGAGCTTGAGGTTTCCTCACTCAAGTACCTCACTAAAACCACAAATCCCACAGCATACACATGGCAGTTAGCATTCAATCCGCTCAATCTATCTTCTCAAACACCGAGATTGCTAGCGTTGTTCCGGCTACCACCGAAGCCTTCTACAAACTCAGCGTTGAAGACCAACTAGCCTTGCTCTGGTATGCCTACACCGAAATGGGCGTTTCCATCACCGCAGCAGCACCGGGAGTAGCCAGCATGGCGCTTGTCGAAGGCATCCTCAGCGAAATCAAGCAAATGTCGCCGGCTGCTCAAAGCAAAACCATGTTTGACCTAGCCAGCAACGCCGACACAACGATAGGTCGGATTTACACTTCCTTGCGCGTCAACACCAAACTCGGTTTCTGGTACGAGTTGGGACAGTTGATGAAACAGGGCCTTGTCGCTCCGATCCCCGCTGGCTATCAAATGTCTTCCGAAGCCACCCAAGTCCTTGAAACCATCAAGAAACTAGATCCAGGCCAGCAAATTACCGTACTTCGGAATACCGTAGTTAACATGGGCTATGACCCTGCTTTTAACCAAGAGTACGCCAAACGCTCTGCCCCCCGCAGCACTCCCACCGCTCCAGAAGAACGGGTAAAAAGCACAATTGAGGGTATTAGCGAGCAGACTGTGCTCAACTACATCGACTACATGAACGCCTTCGACTTCACCCCAGCCGTCGGTTTATTTGCTGAAGAAGGTGCCCTGCAACCGCCTTTCCAAAAGCCGATCGTTGGTCGCGAAGCTATCCTCAACTATATGCGCGAAGAGTGCGTCGGACTGAAAATGATGCCCCAGCAAGGCGTATCGGAACCCGCCGAAGATGGCTACCGACAAGTGAAAGTCACCGGTAAAGTTGAAACTCCCTGGTTCGGATCGAATGTGGGAATGAACATTGCGTGGCGGTTTTTGCTCGATCCCCAAGGTCAAATTTTCTTTGTGGCGATCGACTTGTTGGCATCTCCTAAAGAATTGCTCAATTTGATCCGCAAATAGAATATTCTTGTTTGCTCTGTTAAACAGGCTTGCCCAGAAACCCAGATGCCATTAGGTGTCTGGGTTTATATCATTTTAGATTTTAGATTTTAAATTTTAGATTCAAGAATTGAAGGATGGAAAATGACTGATTGTATCAGGGTTTACAGCTTGGCTACACTTGTATTTTTTGAAAGTAGGATTGATTTTGGTCGAGCGCTCTGAAAGCTGCGCTCGACGCTCTGCGGTTCCCGATTCCTCCTTTTTTCGGAGAATTATTTTCCTACCCCTACTTATATCTTTTGAGGGATTTGCTGCGACAAAGAGAATGATTACAGTATACTCATTCATTTGAAATCACTTGTTTTATGACCGCCACAACTCGACCTATTTTAACTAACTCTATAAAGATTGCAGGCATCACAATGCCAGGGATACTGCAATATTTTGAAACTTTAAACGCGGGGGATTTTGAAGCGACGGCTAATTTATTTGCCGATGATGGGGTTCTGCACGCGCCGTTTGAAGATCCAATTATCGGCAGGATTGCGATCGCCACTTATCTCAAAAAAGAAGCGCGAGGAATGCAGCTAGAACCCCAGAAAGGTGTCAGCCAAATTTTAGAAGATGGCAAAGTAGAAGTTCAGGTCAGCGGTCGGGTGCAGACTTCCGCATTTGGTGTTAATGTCGGATGGCTATTCTTGCTCAATTCTGACCAAAAAATCCTTTCTGTCACCGTCAAACTGTTAGCTTCTCCCCAAGAATTGCTAAGTCTGCGGTCACAGAAAAAATTTGATGCTTAATAAGCTGTTTCAGATTTAAATTGCCTATTTTGGTTTGACCTGTCGATCGCACGTAATAGCTCAAATCGTGAACTCGACAGGTCAATCGGCTTCTTATGGCAAGAATGAGGCAGAAACGGGGTTTTTTTCCCAATTTCTGGTGAAGTGCCGCTAACGGTAGAAAAAATCGGTTTCGTGGCTATTTGTGCGATCGGGACTGTACTCCTACAATCTTACAGTCTCGCGTTGGGCTGACCCTACTTCACGAAAAATTGGCTGTCACCGCAGCGTGCGACAGACAGCCAAAGCGAGTCTCAAAGTGCATTGTCAATCACTAATCACTTATGACTAATGACTAACGACTAATTAAGATTTTTCCGGCAAACTCGCTTCCAACTTTAGACAGTTGCGACCGTCTATTTGCAAACTGTAGTCCACCCGATCCATAAGTCTGCTCATAATCAGCCAGCCGTAGCCGCTTTCCTGTTTAGCTTCCGGCCTCGGGGGATTGTAAGTATCCATTTCGTAACCTTTACCGTAATCCCAAATTTCTAAACCAATATCCCTATTTTTTAAATTCAAACGAATTAACACGGGCAAATTGGGTTGATCTTTGTGAGCATGGCGGATCACGTTAGAATAGGCTTCTGCTAACACCAAGCGCAAACGATTCGACTGACGTGGCCAATCGACGTGCTCTCCTAGCTCTACTTCTAAACTGCTCAGCAACCAATTTTCAACAATTGTTAAAAACCGCAAGTCGCTTGGCACATGAAGCTCAGTATTCATAAAAAAATCCCGTAAGTTTGAAAACCCTGTGTCTTCCAGGTATGAAATACGACGCGCCGAATGGATTCGGCCTCAATACTTGTCGCTAATCGGGGGATACTAGCCTTTTGTGTTTAAAAATCAGGCATTCGTCATTCGGTAGAAGGCAGAAGTTAAGAGTATAGGTGAAAACTTTAGTTATGGGTCTAAAGCCCATTAACAATTGATAATTATACCGAGACTGCAAGCAGCGAGGTATAAAAAATCTTTGTTTCAATCCCCGGCTTTTAAGCTTTGGTTTTTTCTGACCAATGCCTTCTACCTTAACCTTTTGCAGGTGTTTAATCCCCTCGGAAAGCGATTCAGGAAACTAGCTGCGCCATCGCCGGCTAGGTTTTTTACTGTTGACGATAACGCCGTCCTTTGCAGGACTACTCTGTGGGCCGTCAACCAGCAGGGCTTAAGTTTTTTCGGCTCTCACCCCCGACTAGGCGTCGGGAGTCGCTGACAGATTCAAAGAACCTCCAGAGAGAGTATGGTTTGGTCGTCTTCCTGAACGGGATTGTCGGCTCGGATGTGAGCCAACAAATTGTCCAAGTTGAAAGAACCAGGTTCCTGAATCAAGAGTTGCCAAAGCCCTTCTTGTTGTAGCATAGAACGGGTTGGTACACCCCCTGCGACCGCTTCAGTGGTCACGCTAGCTTCAGTAATTCCGTCACTCGTCAGCAGAAATACATCTCCTGACTTTAATTCGATCGTACCTGCTTTCCCTCTCCAAACTGGTAGTATCCCCAAGGGAATGCCACGAGCTTTCAGGAAATTCGGCTCGGCTGGCGTTTTACCGCTAGCGGCTTGAGCTTTCACCTCCGAGTGAGACCAAACAATCGGGTAAATGTGACCGGCATTAGCAAACGCGAGGTGTCCGGTTGACGGAGTGTAACGAGCAACAACCATTGTAATAAAATGATTGTTGCCGATCAGGTCGTCAGACATACTGCTATTCATGTTCTGCATAACTTGATCTGGCTCTGGAGAAACTTCTTGGGAAAGTTCCCGCCGCATCACCGAAATCGCGCTCGCCATAAATAGAGCAGCCGGAACTCCCTTACCGGAAACATCTCCCACCGCTATCCAAATATCCCCTTGGGAGTGGACGTAGACTTCAAAAAAGTCGCCACCAACTTCCCGCGCCGGATAGCAGCAAGCTTGCACCCTGACAGTTTCAAAATCCGGCCAACTTTGGCGCAACAAGTTTGTTTGGATTTGGCGAGCCACTTCCAACTCGTTTTGCATCTGCTTGGCTAAATCCAGAGTGCGCTGGTAGAGCTTAGCTTGAGACAGGGCGAGAGCAGCTTGAGCTGCTACACCTTCTATTAACTCTATATCTTCTGCCGACCAAGGGTTAGTGCCGCCAATCTGGGACAAAGCCAGTACCGCCAGCAATTCTTGCTGGTAAGTCAGGGGCACGGCAATCTCAACCGAGTTACCATTCCCCCCACTGTGTGAGTTCACTTGAGTTTGGCGGGTGGCTACAGCTTGAACCAGCAAATTTTCATCAAAAGAAAAGTTACTGGCATCGTCGGTTTGGGCTTGGTAGGGGAAGGTACTCGGCAATAGTCGATCGCTCTCTACCGGCCGCAGCATACAATAGTTGGCCTCAAAAGTTTGACCTACGGTTTGAACAATAGTTTGTACCATACTAGAGTAATCTAGCGACCCGCGAATGACGCTCATTACCTCATTGAACAGAGATTCCTTGCGTAAAGCGCGGCGCAATGCAACGCTGCGCTGCTTGTAGTATTTGTAAGTATCCGAGGCTTGATTGATCACCAATTTGAGCTCTTCTGGATTCCACGGTTTGGTGATGTATTTGAAAACTTGACCTGAGTTGATGGCCTCAACCAAATCTTCAACATCGGTGTATCCCGTTAGCAGAATCCGAATCGTATCGGGAAATCGCTCGACTGTTTTCCCCAAAAACTCGGTGCCATTCATTTCTGGCATCCGCTGGTCAGATATAATCACCGCCATCTCGCCCTGTTCGTCTAGAACTTCCAGGGCACTGAGGGCGCTATCTGCTTTGTAAACCTGAAAGTCGCGTCGAAACGTCCGGTACAATAAATCCAAGTTGTCGGGTTCGTCATCGACTACCATCAGTTTCAGCTTGCTTCCATCTCCCCGACTCATCTTTCTTCCCCCTTGAAAACCCCCACCATAGCTGTAATCAGCAAGGTGGCGGGAGGAAAAGGGGGGCTGGATATATGCAACATATCAGTTACGTCAAGTTGAGTTAAAGAAACCCGTTTTACCTCAAGGTGAGCATTCCTTTCGCACCATCTGTTCGCACAGATGAGAGGCTTTCGATACTGTAACCCGCCTCGGTAGGCCGCTTCAATAGGGAAAATTCCCGAGTCAGCTTTCACGCTGTGATACGAGCAATGACCTTGTTAGGAGTCGGTACTTTTCTAAACACACCACCATTCAAAACGGCTAATTAATGCTCTGTTTGCAGAGTTCTTAACGAGCTCGGCACTGTCATGGGTGTGAATTTTAACACTTACTACTAACGCAGGTATTGCTACCTAAGTCTGGTCAACATCGGCTGTATTTCAACCCGCACTGTACCCGGAGGGTTAGTGGTGGGTTGTTGGCGCTATTCCCTACATCTTTGCCGAATCGTACTTGATTGCTGCATGCAAGTCTCCCTAATCTATGAACTTTTTGCAGCAAGCATATTACTACTGCCGAATTAAGTTATTCTTTCTGCCAGTCTGAGCTTAGCAGAACGAGAGCGGGGATTTCTAGCGATTTCTTCGGATTGCGGCCCGATCGGCTTTTTTGTCAGTACCTGCAAACTGGGTGTTCCTCTGAGTTGGTGCTTGACTGGTCGGTCTTCCAGACTGTGAAATGTAATGATTCCGATTCTCCCACCTGGTTTTAACCACCTGGGCGCTTGGTTGAGGAAAGTTTCTAAAGAAGCGAGTTCGGAGTTGACAGCTATCCTTAAAGCTTGGAAAGTACGGGTGGCCGGATGGATTCTGCCGTTGCGCTGCTTGGGGGGGAAGCTGGAGGCGATCGCCCCTGCAAGTTCTGTTGTAGTTTGAAAAGGACGCCCTTGCACAATCCGCCTCGCGATGCGCCGCGACAGTCGCTCCTCGCCGTACTTGTAAATAATATCTGCTAGTTTAACTTCTTCCCAGTGGTTGATAATCTCTTCTGCCGTCAAAGATTGCTGCTGGTTCATACGCATATCTAGTTGAGCTGGGTGGCGAAAACTAAATCCTCGTTCTGGTGTATCGAACTGAGCAGAGCTGACGCCCAAGTCTGCTATGATACCATCAAATTCGGCCTCTGAGGACTGATATTCAGCAAAGTTGCCGTGCCAAAACTCAACGGGCAAGTTGGCAAATCGGGCTTGGCAAAAACGGATGGCTTGTTCATCGCGGTCGATCGCCACCACTGTAACATCTGGCGCCGCCGCTAAAATCAAACTCGTGTGTCCGCCGCCCCCAAGCGTCGCGTCCAAATAGTGCCCGCCTGGACGCACAGCCAAACCCGCAATTAATTCTTGACCCAAAACTGGAACGTGATAGGTGTCAATACTGACATCTGATCCAGGGGTATGCTTCTCACAGAGCTCGATATCCTTCATAATCTATAACAGCGAAACAAAAATCAACAATAGTCAGTAATCATTAATTCATTTAATTATGTCAAGAATTGAGACTAGAACCGAACCGATGGTGCTCAACATGGGGCCGCACCACCCTTCCATGCACGGCGTACTCCGGCTAATTGTCACCCTAGACGGGGAAGATGTGGTGGACTGCGAGCCTGTTTTGGGCTATCTGCACCGGGGGATGGAAAAAATTGCCGAAAACCGCACCAACGTGATGTACGTGCCCTACGTGAGCCGCTGGGACTATGCCGAAGGGATGTTTAACGAAGCGGTGACAGTCAATGCACCGGAAAAGTTGGCAAATATTGCTGTCCCCAAACGGGCGAGTTACATTCGGGTAATCATGCTCGAGTTGAACCGGATTGCTAACCATTTGTTGTGGTTGGGGCCGTTTTTGGCGGACGTGGGGGCGCAAACTCCTTTTTTCTATACTATGCGCGATCGCGAGATGATTTTAGACTTGTGGGAAGCAGCCACAGGTTATCGCATGGTGAATAATAACTATTTCCGCATCGGCGGAGTTGCCGCAGATTTGCCCTACGGTTGGGTAGAGAAGTGCCAAGATTACTGCGATTATTTCGTTCCCAAAATTGACGAGTACGAACGTTTAATTACCAACAACCCAATCTTCCGCCGCCGAATTGAAGGCCTGGGTACTATTTCTCGCGAAGAAGCGATTAACTGGGGACTGTCCGGCCCCATGTTGCGTGCTTCCGGCGTTAAGTGGGATTTGCGGAAAGTTGACCATTACGAATGTTACGACGACTTCGACTGGGAAGTTTGTACCGAAGCTGCTGGCGATTGTTTGGCCCGGTATGTGGTGCGGATTCGGGAGATGCGCGAGTCGGTTAAGATTATCTATCAAGCCTTGAAAGGACTCCCCGGTGGCTCTTACGAGAATTTGGAAGCGAAGCGACTCGAAAGCGGGCCAAAATCTGAATGGAATGGTTTTGACTATCAGTTTATTGGCAAAAAAGTTGCGCCGACTTTTAAGATTCCCAAGGGCGAACATTATGTCCGCGTTGAAAGCGGCAAGGGTGAGTTGGGGATTTATATTATCGGGGATGATACTGTGTTTCCTTGGCGCTGGAAGATTCGGACTGGGGATTTTAATAATTTGCAGATTTTGCCTCACATTGTACGCGGTGTGAAGATTGCGGATTTGGTGGCAATTTTGGGTAGTATCGACATTATTATGGGCTCGGTTGACAGGTAGGTTTTGTCCGTTTTTATTTGAGAATTTAACCCGGTTTTTTTATGGAACCGGGTTGATTTTTTTTAACAGCAGATAAACGCGGATAGATATCGATTAATTTTGCTGTTAACGTCGCTAAAATGTACCTTATTTCTCTCTTCTCTCTTCCTCTGTGCCCTCTGCGCCCTCTGCGGTTAATAAAAAAAATCTCTCCTTCACAAATGAAATAAGATCAACTTTGATTCGATAAATTATGAAAGTTCAGCAATCAGATATCAATGACAGTAACCCGGAACTCTGCGCTTTAATCTGCCAAAGAATTGCCGCCAGCCCGCAGCGGCGTATTACTTTTGCTGAATATATGGATTTGGCATTATATCATCCGCAGCACGGATATTATAATAGCGATCGCCCGTCGATCGGCAAACAAGGCGATTTTATCACGTCGTCTCATTGGGGTGCTGATTTTGCGGAGGTTTTGGCAGAGCAGTTTGTGGAAATGTGGGAATTGCTCGATCGCCCTTTCAATTTCGCGATCGTAGAAATGGGCGCTGGGCGGGGAAATTTTGCAGCTAATGTGCTGCAATATCTGCAACGGCAACATCCCGACTTATTTAAAACTTTAACATACATAATTGTTGAAATTTCGCCAATACTTCAAGCGGAACAACGCCAAAGGTTAGGTGGGATCGAGTGCGTCAAGTGGTGCAATTGGGATGAGATAGTTAATAATTCAATAGTCGGTTGTTTCTTTTCTAACGAGTTAGTGGATGCTTTGCCAGTGCATCAATTCATTTTGGCAGAAGGGCAAGTTAGGGAGATTTACGTTGCCGCAGAAACCCCAGGAAATGAACAAGAAAAAATAAAATTTATTGAAGTAATTGGCGAAGTTTCCACGCCTAAAATTGCCGAATATTTGGATTTTGTAAGCATCGATTTGTCGGCGAGTGTTTATGGGGATGGTTATCGCAGTGAGGTGAATTTGGCGGCTTTGGACTGGATGAGTACAGTTGCTCAAAAGTTGCAGCGGGGATATTTGTTAACTATTGATTACGGTTATCCGGCGCACCGCTATTACAATCCGAGGCGCAGGGAAGGGACGCTACAGTGTTATTATCTGCACCGATATCACAATAATCCTTATATTAATGTGGGGCGGCAGGATTTAACGGCTCATGTTAATTTTACGGCGCTGGAAAGGCAGGGTGAATTGTGCGGTTTGGATGTGGTAGGGTTTACTCAGCAGGCTTTGTTTTTGATGGCGTTGGGTTTGGGCGATCGCCTTGCTTCTCTGTCTACAAATGATGCGGAAGTATTGGATGTGGCAACGTTTTTGCGGCGCCGGGAGGCTTTGCATCAGTTAATCGATCCGATGGGTTTGGGGGGTTTTGGGGTTTTGGTGCAGTGTAAAGGGTTGAGGGATGAGGAAAAAGTGCGATCGCTCAAAGGTTTCACAGTGCCTTAAGTTAATTTAAAGCAGCAACACGCACTCTTTTCCAATTACTTTTGTCATCACTTAAGCGCACTGACTCAGCGGCGGAAATTCCCATTCTCTTGAATATAAAGTAGATGGCAGCTTTAAACAATAGGCAGCAGGAATCACCTCAATTAACCACCAATTAAACATATCTCGTTGAGCCGCAGCAAAACCAGAAATAGCATCTCCGGTAATGGCCTCATACAAAATATCCAAGATGGCATTATAGGCTGTTTGGCTGTTGAGTGTTTGCAGCAAGCCGTAGAAGATATTATAAGCTTCGTCAGTAGCTTGATACTTTCCAATTTTGTTGATATTAGGAAATAAGGTATCTGCCCAAGTTTCTGGGATTTCACAACTATCCTTCAGCCAACAAGATACAATTCCTTCAACGATATCAGCTTTGTGTTCTTCAGGAAAGTAATGTTTAATAGTCGGTTTAGCTGCTAATGCTATTCCATAAGCCATGTAGACGTATCGCTGATGGGATATTAGATTATTAGGCATCCCAAAGCCTGTCATTACTTCTACAAAGGCTTCTTCTACATCGCTGTTTCCGCCTCTTTCGTATAAATCGCGATACTTTCTATCCCAAACTGTGTGAAGTGTTTGTTGTAATTGCTCTGGAGTATCTGAATTGTTGGGCAACTTGAAATCGGTGTAATGACCTATGTCAAACTTTATCATTGACTTTCTATCCGGATGTATTTTATTTAATTATAAACAAAAAAACCTACTCTTAAGCTTCCTATCTACCGCCCCATTTCAAATTAACTGCAAACTCTGCTCAAATCCCTCGGATTCAGCCCATTTTAATCGTTCTTGAATTGACATCCCCTGCAACGTTTTACTCATTTCATATAAATCAACTTTAATATAATCCTCCTGAAATAGCGGAATCAGAGACTTAACAACAGCAGCAATTCCATCGGGCGGAACTGCATTACCTATTTGTCTTCTCACCTCAGTTGTCGAACCTTCAAATATGAAGTAATCAGGAAATGTTTGCAACCTTGCTCTCTCTCGGTTAGTCAATGCTCTCGGTTCTTTATAATGATATCCCCAAGTGCCACCGCCGCCACCAGCAATGATTGTGCTAGAGGGTTGATTCGGATCTAATCTCCGATAAACGTGACTGATCAAGCCTTTAACGTAGAGTGGACTATTTCTGGGAATATCACTAAAATTTCCACCGGGTTTTATCTGTGCCAATCTTTGTTGAGTTTTTGGATGAATTTTATGATTTTCATTGTTTTCTCGTACTTTCTCGACACCTTTAAGTGCTTGAGCAGCAGTTCGGTAAGGCTTACGATTTAGTCCATATTCAGGTTGAGGATGAATAAAGTTAAATCCTGTATCCTTCTGAATTCCGACTAATAACACTCTTTCCCGAAATTGGGGAACTCCGTAATCTGCAAAGTTGTATAGCTTAGGCTTGACTAGGTATCCAGGTTCTATGTTTTCAAAATCCTGTATAATCTGCTTGATAGCCTGATGATTATTAGCACTTAACAAACCTTTGACATTTTCAGCCACAAATGCTTTAGGCTGTTTCTGTTTAACAAACTCTCGGAAGTATGTGTACAAATTTCCTCTCTCTACATCCAGTCCGTAACGCTTCCAAATCAGAGAAAAATCTTGACAGGGAAAGCCTCCAATAATAATATCTGCATCGGGAACTTCTTGTTTAATATTAATTTTTTCTATTGAGTTATGGGTAATTACCGGAGAAATATTCCTTTTGAAAGTCTCGCAAGCATATTTATTTGAGTCTATTGCCCAAACTACTTCAAATCCCGCCATCTTAAATGGCAAATCCATACCGCCGCAACCTGAAAACAAGGATATCAGTTGTGGTGGCTTCTCCCAGGTAGGCTTGAGATGTTCGAGTGACATAAAGGCGATCGCTTCCTTTTAGCCTCCTTTCCTACTGAGGCAGTAACAGCTTTTTCATCATAGATGAGGGATCACAGCCTAAATGTAAAGCTTTGTAACAGAAAATTTGTGGGTGGTCGCAGCCAGGAGAGCCTGCTATAATCACAATACAGGTAAAATTACAACAAATAATTTATGCAGGTAGCCGAGCGAAGTGACACTGGCACAGGCATCAAAGCAATACTGGGTTTGACAGAGGAGATGCGGATTGGGACAACCTCCTCAGACCCCTATTTGGGTTCTCCAACCTTTGACGAGGTGCCGTTTCACGTTCATGTAGGATGCAGGCCCGCTTTGGGTACCTATATCATTATCGTGGGTGATGCTGACGAGTTTGTTCACTACGGACGCATCATCAGCGGTACGGAAGATAACCCGCGTGCCAACCCATCATCCCTGCAACAAAATCAAGCTTATGGAGTAGGTTCGAAAGATCCGAGACCAACGGATAAAGCACCTCACGTTACCCGCGTGATGGCCGCCGAAGTATTGGGCGAAATACACCTGGACGATGACAAAAATATAACTGTCAAAGAGCCAAATCAGTTAGCACAAACTGGCAAAGGTGTCTATGAATTACCAGCAAATAAGATTCCGCAGTTGCTGAATATTCCCGACTCATCCGAACCCGACTCATTCGATCGGGGATTTCACATTGGGCGAATCGAATCGGGGAATAGTTCAGTAGACTTTATATTGCCAATGGAGGCGATCGCGCGACATTTGGCAGTAGTTGGAAAAACTGGCGTAGGTAAAAGCTATTTTGTCGGGGTTTTGGTGGAGGAATTGGTACGACATGGCATTCCCGTCATTGCCTTTGACGTGCTCGGCGATATGCTAAAAGCAACAGAAGACTTGGGAGGTTGCAACTTTAAAGCCGGAGAAAACTTTCGAGTACCCTATTCAGTTATTGGAGTGAAGGAATTTCTGGGATTTGTCCCAAATTTGACACCAGACCAACTGGAGATAGTGTCTTTTGCTTATGATGCTCTGTTCAACAAAGCATTCAAAACTTTAGACGAGACAGCAGCAGTCAACATTCCCATTAAAAACCTACTCGGCGAAATTCACAACCTAGCTGCAGAATTCGGTCAAACTGCCGTAGGAGGGCGGGCCGCAAAGAAGGTTGAAACTGCTTTCAACCGCAACTCGCTGTTAACTGCGAAAACCGAAGAATGGTTGAGCGAATTTGTAAAGAAACCGATAACTAACATCTTTGTCGGACATTTGAGCCAACAGCAGCGGAACTTAATAGTAGGAGCAACAGCCCGAATGCTGCAAGCACTCCGCAAGCGAGAACAAGTTCCGCCCTTTGTATTTGTTCTGGATGAAGCTCATTTCTTCTTGCCGTCAGGAGGAGAAACAACGCCATCAACTTTGGTAATTCGAGAGATGATCCGCACTGCCCGCCACGACGGAATCGGGATCGCATTAATTACTCAAAGTCCAGCATCTATGGACAAACAAGTCATTTTAACGTGCAATACGCGGGTAGTATTTGCCCTCGATCCAGATGACCTCAGATTAGTGTCCGGTACGATGGGAGATGTTTCAGAAGAGATGAAAGCCCGCATTCCCAAATTAGCAAAAGGAACTGCCCTTATCTCGTCAGCTACCGATATCATGCGCCATCCAGCGCTTATTAAAGTTCGCCAGCGCCAAACCAGGCACGGCGCGCCAACGCCCAACTTAGCAGAGGAGGTAATGAAATGGCGAAAGATGCAGGAATTCTAATTCAAAATGTTATGGAATTGCTGGATAAAGAGCCAGATGGATTAGAATTTGCAGAGATTTTTGACCAACTCAGTCGATCCCAAGATGTAGGCTCAGAAAGAGGTGTACGCAATCTCCTCAACCGACTTGCAAAAGAAGGAAAGCTAATTAGACGCAAAGGTTGGAGTAAAAAACCGGGCGCACAGCCTTATATTTACTGTCACCCTAAAACCCAACCGCGCCAACTTGAAATTCCGGGTATTAAAGAGTATCGAGTTCATAGTAAAACAGAGTTTGAAATAGGGGAATTAAATCAGGAAGAACGACAGCAACAGCAAAAAGCTGTTTCTGTTTTAGAAAGTATCGCCAGCGGTCATTTACATCAAGAATTTTACGCGCGAGCAATTATTGAAGCTGCGCCTAAGTTAGCAGCCGAAAATCCGGTAGAGTTAGTAATTGGGATGGCGCGTTGGCTAGTTGACGATCTGAACAAGCTGGCGGCTGAAATAGAGCGCAAGTTGAAACGCGGGGCAGCAGATGAATCCAAAAAACTGGCTGTGAAACTCGATTCGCAGTTAGGATGGGCAAAGCGTTATTTTCAAGAATTCTGGAAGCTGTACGATCGTGTAGATGAACTTCCGGGTATTTTGGAATTGCCGTCTCAAGCCAAGCGCTTTCGCTTGTACGGAGAAACTGCTAAATTAGATGAAAAAAAAGCTAGGGAGCAACTGAAAAAACGCATTTTTGGCGATCGGTTAATACAAGAAAAACTGTTGCCCACCAACTTGCACAAATCAGCAGCAGGTACAGATGCCTCTGTAGCAGACTTGTTTTTAGAACACACATCTGGCAGTTTTATTCCCCCCGATCCTGTGGTGGTTCCCACTTCAGCGGCCGCGTTAGTGACTAACTCCAAATACGGCTTTCCAGACGAATACCAAGATTTCGATATCTTTCCAGATAAACTCAAGGACTATGACGACCATACCGCTGCTGCAAATGGCTTAGTCTTGTCGCCAACTCTGGCACGAAACTTTGTGGAAGAGAGTAATTTACAGCATACTCGCAAGGCTGCAATGGATCTCCGCCAATACTGGCAGGATTTTCGGATTGCTACTAAAGAAGCGGATTGGCGACCAATGGGCAATTCGCCAGAGTTAGGAACTAAAAACAAGCCGACATTGATTATACGTGATGGTCGAATCTTTCCCTTGGTACACCGATTGAGAGATTATGAAACTGGCGGTTTGTATGGGCAAATTGTTCGCAGCGAGATTGAGAAATTCATGCAAGTTTTTCACAATACTCTATTAGGATCAGGATTAGATAATATTGTGTACGGTGCTGCTGTTAAAAATCCTGGGATGTCGTGGCTCGCACCTTTGGTATTTTGGTATCTGTACGTTAATAAATGTGCCGTAGACGGGAGAGTTGCAGTTAGCAATGCTGAGGAAGTTTATCAATATCCTTTTGCAGATACAGCAGTATCGCATTTACTATTTTTGGGTGTAGCAAAGAATGCGAGAAACTTCTCTCCCGATCGCCTATTTATTACCTGCCGAGTTCTGCGACGTTTCTCAGATATTGCCCTCGAAGCAGAGGAAATGTCTCCAGTAATTTCAGAAGGCGATGAAATTAAGCGAGTGAAAGAGAACAATCCGAAAGATTGGACGGAGTTTATCGAGCAGCACATTAATAAGAAAAGAAAGCATTATCAGTCAACCAATCTAGATATAGACGACTACGGACCGTTCATTTATCTTTGTTCTAAAGTTGGCGTTTCTATGTGCTACGCTGCTCCCTCTTCTGCTTACGAATTGTTGTCAGGAAACAGCGGTATTTCAGCACATTTCTTGCTACCGCGACTGGAAGTCGCCATCAATACACAGCGATTGGAACAGGAGGCAGAAAACCACGAACAAGAGTGTTTGGATGGTTTGCTTTCCTGGTTAGCGGCGGGACATATAGAGCTCGATCGCAGCCATACGCAATCAGGTTTTGATACGGGAAATCAAGAACATAGCCTTCCTATCCTAGTGCCTGATGTGATTGTTCGCGCCCATGAAGCTGCGACCTTTACCCGCGACAGGTTGGGTGAAGAGGTACAGGATCGCATTAGAGCACTGATTGCCGAATTGAGAAAACGTCTTGAAAAGGCACGCTGAGGATGTAGCAGTCTGATTTTCTCAGTATTGATGGTTAAATCGGGTCGCGATACAGCCAGTGTCCATGCTGTCAGGGTTTTGAGAAATCCGCAATTACAAGGGCAAACAGACTTGACACCTACCTCAATTTTTGCAATAATTATTTCTTGTAAGTGATATTGCAGCAATCAGCGACAAATAGCTTCCGAAAAGCGATTGTCCGATCTGTTGCAGCTTGGCAATGAAAAAGCCAGCCCTAGCGATTGCCGTCGCGGGTGTCTGGCTGAAGTTCAATTAATTAACTTAAAAGGAGTTTACCATGTCTAAACACAAGGTAGCTGACTCGGCTTTGCTGTCAAATGTCGATTTGACTCCAACGCAAATTGCCACCAAACTCAGCCAGCAGACAAGAAAAAAGATTTCCTGCATTAAAGTCAACGAGACTTTGGAAAAACTGGGCTTGCAGCAAAAATTAAAGAGCACAGGAGGTAAGTGGCAGTGGCAACTGACAGAAGGAGGCAAAAAATACGGACGAGTCTATAAAGTAGAATCCAGTTATAGCAACTGGAGTGGCAATCAAGTTAAGTGGGGCGAAGAAATTATCGAGCTACTTAAACAAAACCTGTTAAAGGTGACTGTTTAGCCACTCTCCACTTTGATCCGACAGGTGCGATCGCTCCTTTCTATTCTAAAGGGGCGATCGGCTCAAGAGTTATTTGAATATCTTAACCTGGCCACCCAATTTGTTGCTCACTCTTCATCATCTAACTCGATCCCGGCTTGACGCAGTTTTTCTGCCAATTTTTCAGCGCGGAGTCTTTCGCGATCGGCTCGTTCTTCCGACCACAGCAACAACTCGCCTTCTGCATTCCACCACCTCAACCAACAGCCTGTTCTGCCTTCGTGAGTTCCTTCCCAAATTCCTAAAAACAAGTTTAATCCGGGTATCCAATAACGTCCATTTTCATCTGGTTTTTGCAACTTGTAATGCTCTGATTCTAAATCGTAAACTTCTAAATGAGCTGTTTTTGCTCGGAATATGACGTATCTCGGTACTTTGATTACTTGCTCGTAAAAATACCACTTTCCCACCCGCGAGGTAAATTCAACGGAGTATTCTTCTCCATAGGTTTCTGAAAGAAACTCCATCACGATTTGGGGAATGGTTCCTTCTGTGTGTGGCGTGTAACTACGGCGTACTTGAGAAACATTTTTTGGATTGACGGGTTTCACGTACATCCAATCTGGCGCTTTGCAGATAATACGCTGTTCGTCGCTGGTTGAACCTGGGAAACTAATTCCGGCACACAGGGCAAAGTTGGAAACAATTAAGGCATCCTGCATTAATTCTGGAAATGCTGTTAGCGGCTGTCGCAAAGCGGCGGCTAATAATGGTTGGCTTTCGTCTTCCCCGGGGTCGTCTGGTAGTTGAAAATCTTCTGGTAGTAGCGGCCAGGTGATTGTGAGTTTTGTTTCTGGGTTTTTAGTTGCTACAGACATAGTTTATCAGAGGTTAAATGTTTTAATGCTTAAATTATATCTCTTGGTTTTTGGGATTAATGTTAATGGCTTAATGACGAAGCAGATCCTCTGGATATGCGTTACCGGGCAGAGCCTGGTAACGAGGAACCGAGAGTTTTAAGGGTTGTTAATTTTCTGCTGTAGTTCGGTGCTCATTGCTAGTAGTTCTGATTGTGCGATCGCACTTTGTTCACCACTCGCCAACCACTTCAATTGTACCGTCTGGTTTTCAGCTTCCGCATCTCCCAAAACTAAACACGCAACTGCACCGCTTCTGTCGGCTCTTTTAAACTGTTTCCCGAAAGCACTGCCACTCAAATCTATCTCTACACTAAACCCCGCACTTCGCAATTTTTGAGCTAACAATACCGATTGCTGTTCTGCTTTTTCGCCCCTGGATACCAAATAAAAATCTAACTTTGGCACGGGCAAAGGTTGCAACTTTTGCAGCAGGATAATCAACCTTTCGATACCCATTGCCCAACCGACTGCCGCCGTATCAGGACCGCCCAATTCCTTGACTAAACCGTCGTAGCGGCCGCCTCCGCAAACTGTTGCTTGCGCTCCCAAATCGTCGGAGATAATTTCAAATGCGGTGTAGGTATAGTAATCTAAACCGCGCACTAATCTGGGATTTAACTGATAGCTAATTCCTAAATTTGTGAGCATAAGCTGCACTTGCTCGAAGTGCGATCGCGATTCCTCTCCCAAATATTCTAAAATGCTAGGCGCACCAGCTACAATTTCTTGAGTACGCTGATTTTTGCTGTCCAATATCCGCAGCGGGTTTCGAGTCAAGCGATCTTGAGAATCGGCGTCTAATTCTGATTTGTACGGTGTAAAATAATCGATTAATGCTTGCCTGTAATTTTGTCGGTCTTCCTTATTTCCGACAGAATTAATATCGAGGCGCCAATTTTTTAAACCGAGGGTTTGCAGGATATCGCAGGCGATCGCAATTACTTCGACATCCGCACGAGGATTCGCACTCCCCAAGACTTCCACGCCAATTTGATTAAACTGCCGCTGTCTTCCTTCTTGCGCGCGTTCGTAGCGAAACATCGGCCCCGCATACCACAGACGCTGCACGTCTCCCGCCGCGTACAAACTGTTTTGAATAAAAGCTCGGACTACTCCGGCGGTGCCTTCTGGGCGCAAAGTAGTCGATCGATCGCCCTTATCCTTAAAAGTGTACATTTCTTTGCCCACAACATCGGTAGCTTCGCCGATGCCACGTTCAAATAAAGATGTCTGTTCAAAAATTGGCGTCCGAATTTCTCGGTAAGCCGCTTTTTTTAAAATGGTTCTAGCGACTTCTTCTATATTTTGCCAATATTGAATTTCAGCGGGCAAAATATCCCGCGTTCCCGGTAAAGTTTTAATTGCACTCATTTTGTTAGTCAGTTGTCAGTTGGCAGTTGTCAGTTGTCATTAGTAATTAGTCATTAGTCATTAGTTATTAGTCAACAGTTAACAGTCAACAGTCAACCGCTAACAATTGCCAATTCCCAATAACTAATGACTTAATAATTCCCACGCTCCGTAACGATCGCCATAATAAGCCAAAATGCGATCGACCCGCTGGCGACCTGCCAAATCGAACCCTTCAGGATACTGTATCCACAAACCCCCAATTTGGCTGTCGCCGTAATCAAACCGCTGCGACTGCTGCGGAATTAAACCGGTTTGCACCCCTTCAACTTGACGCAAATGGACCGCCACTTCGCGATACACCGCCAGCGGCAATCCAGGGCATTGAATTTGATAGCGGAGTTGTTTTTCTTGTGCCGTTTGCATCATTTCTTTGCCTGTCCCCAACCAGAATCCCTACTTAAGATACTTCTTTATCGATCGGCCGCGGTAAAGGGCAGCAGTTAATATTGTCCAAACATACCTTTCCCCACTGCAACGCCCAGCGTACAAGGGTAACTCGATTGTCAGCGCGCGTCTTGTTCAAGATATTGCTAATGTGGTTGTCAACTGTACGCTTGCTAATCTCTAACTTTTCGGCAATTTTCTCATTAGTCAATCCCGCCGCTACTAACTCTACCACTTGCAATTCTCTGTCCGACAGGGTGACAGGGGTCCCAGAGACAATCCCACTCATAAATTTTTCCTATGTCTGCATATTTACCTATCTACAATTCTAAAGGATGAGGGATCAAGTATGAAGAGAAAATTAAATTTGGTGTGCTACTCTTTGGGGCCCGAAGCACCAACTCGCTTGCAGAATCGCCAGGAGTGCAAACCCAGCGCGCACAAGGCAAGACGGGCAGCCACCACTGCTTGTGCGTCGGGTGGCGGATGCTGCCTTTACCTACGCCCATCTGACATCCGGGCCCAACCTGCAGATGTTTGCGCGTAAAACAACTAACTGATACGCCCGCACTATTCTTCAGCCTTAAGGGAGTAACTGCCAGTATCAGTAAGTCTGATATTATAGGAGCAGCCATAAAAAAATAGCTTGCAATTTTTCTGGGATGGGTTAAAAATCATTATTGACCTGTCTACTGCTGGTCTAAAATCTAAGATCTCAAATCTAAAATTTCTATGACTTATCCTCGCGTTCTGTGTCTGGGTGAAGTTTTATTTGATTGTTTAGCAGACAAACCAGGAGTATCTCTCGAAGAGGTAGAATCTTGGACTGCATATCCCGGCGGTGCTCCTGCTAATGTTGCCTGTGCTTTGGTTAAATTGGGGACGGCGGCGGGATTTATCGGTGCTGTAGGTGGGGATGAATTGGGGAATTCCCTAGTGCAGGTATTGCAAGAAGTAGGGGTTGATATCGTTGGAGTGCAGCGACATCCAAGTGCGCCGACGCGACAAGTTTATGTCTTGCGGAATGAAGCGGGCGATCGAAATTTTGCCGGTTTTGGTGAATTTGATACTGCGGATTTTGCCGACACCCGCCTCATTGGTGCACAACTACCCGAAGTGCTGTTTGAAAATGCCGAATATTTAGTGCTAGGTACTTTAGAATTAGCTTATCCTGAAAGTCGAGAGGCGATCGCCAGAGCGATCGAACTAGCAGAACAGTACGACGTTAAAATTATACTTGACATCAATTGGCGTCCGGTGTTTTGGCCAAATCCAGACGAAGCAAAAGCGCGCATTAGAAAAATTTTAAAAAAAGTTGATTTTGTGAAGTTATCAGAGGAAGAAGCGGAATGGTTGTTTGACACTACCGACCCAGGAGCTATTACCTACCGCCTCGATTCTGTAGAAGGCGTTTTGGTGACGGCAGGGGAGAAAGGTTGCGCTTATTGTATCTCGGAAAATGAAGGAAAAATCCCCGCCTTTGCAGTAGATGTTGAGGATACAACAGGTGCCGGCGACGCATTTCTGGCTGGTTTTGTACGCCAGTTGTGCAAGCATGGAATTAAGAATCTAGCCGATCCCGAAATAGCCCAAAAAATTATAACTTATGCCAGTGCGGTAGGTGCGATGACAGCCATGAAACCGGGGGCAATTAGATCTCAACCAACCGCTGCTGAAGTAGAAGCTTTCTTGTATTTGTACAAAAATTAGGGCGGCAAACCTATCAGTCTGGAAACGCAGAGGGGTCTAAATTTGGTTCAGCAACGCGGTTGCTTTGAAAAAAATAACTATTATACAAATCCGCGTTAAAAACCCTCGATCAGACTCGGCGTTTGAAAGCGCTACTATACAAACTCTCGCCCTAGTTAAGAGAAACTAAGAACTAAACAGGTATTTAAGCCAGATTTAATATTATAGGTTTTATTTGGGGCAATTAACCGCACATGAGATGATTTCTAATTTGGCGCAAGATTACCTCTAGCGGTTGCGAAGCATCTATGATAATTGCATCTTCTGGTTCTTCGAGAGTGTCTAACTGACTTAACAACAAGTCTGCTTTCATGTAGTGATTTTCGCGACTTGTTAACCGGGCTGCCAATAGCTGAAAAGAACATTTGAGATAAACTATTTTTATCCCCTGTTGGTCGCGGTAGAGCATTTCGCGGTAGGATGCTTTTAAAGCAGAACAAGCCAAAACCACATTTTTATTTTCTAACAGCCACCTGTCTATTGTAGCTTGCAATGCTAATAGCCAAGGAAGGCGATCCGCATCTTCTAAAGGAATGCCCAGAGTCATTTTCTCGATATTAGCGGATGGGTGAAAATCGTCGGCATCGCTGAAATCCCAGTTGAGGGATTGCGCCAGCAACTTGCCAACAGTAGTTTTGCCAGAACCTGAAACTCCCATCACGATCGTAATCATGGCGCATATTTACCGAATACTTGCAATTTTATCAACTTGTGCGATCGACAAACCGGGCTTCTTAAGTTGCCGGATGAATTCTCCCACCCTAAAAAATTCAATAAACCCGGTTTATTTTTGATTCTAGATCAAATTTCTTCCATAGTGGGTTTAATGAAATTATAAGCCAAAACGCCGATAATTCCACCAATCACTGGGAATACAATAAACGCCCACAACTGTTGGATTGCCCATCCGGCTTGAAAAAGTGCCACACCGATACTTCTAGCTGGGTTAACTGAAGTATTGGTTACGGGAATTCCGATTAAGTGAATCAACACCAGCATCAAGCCGATCGGAATTCCACCCAAACCGACGGGATATTTGGGATGAGTAGTACCCATGATTGTAAATAACAGAAAAGCAGTCAGTACAACTTCCGTCAAAGCTGCTGCCAAAAGTCCGTAACCCGTGGGAGAATGTTCTGCAAAACCGTTAGACGCAAATCCCGAAGCCGCCGCATCAAAACCCGGTTTTCCTGATGCTATCATATACAAAACCAGACCGCCTAAAATTCCCCCTACAATCTGACCTCCTATATAATAAGGAAGCAAAACAGCATCGATCAGTTTGGCAACTACTAAACCGATACTTACTGCCGGATTAATGTGGCATCCAGAGATAGGCCCGATCGTATAAACCATGATTAAGAGGGATAGGCCAAAGGCGATCGAAACTCCCAAAAAGCCGATTTTGTCTCCCGCTAAAACCGCACTGCCACATCCACCTAATACCAACACAAAAGTACCAAAAGCTTCAGCAACCCCAATCTTTATTTTTTTGTTCATACTCAGAATTCTCGGAAGTTTATGTTCGGTCAATTTCACACGCATATGAGTTCTAATTCTAATAAAAATTAGAACTCGAATTTGTTTCACTCTGGGCAACAATACTAATAGAAATCATTAGCAACGTGTAGCTCTAATTTTCAGAAATTGTATGGGCTTAACTGAGAATGCGGAATTTGGAATCGATAAATTAGCTCAAAAATACTCTATTATGTAAAAAATGTCAATATTTAGCCAAATATTCGTCTAAATTGTGCAGTTTTCTGTATTCAATTGACAATAATTAACTTGACTTATTCCCTAATTATGCGATCGTAATTTTACTTATTGTTGCTGATTATCCGATCGCACTTGCAGCTAAAACATCACTGCTAATCGGCTGGTACATCCTGCCTTTGAAGGGTCGAAAGCCTTGCTGGCAATCAGCAGTCATCTTGCACAGCAAGCGGAACTGTAGCGGCGTTGGGGGTTGATTGAGGCGATCGACTTGTACGCAAACCAATTCTGGATGCTGCGAAATAATTTCAAAAATATCATCCACCAGATAGCGCTGACAATAGCCGACAATCCAGTGATCTTTAGTACACAGAAGCAGACGGGAAGCGCGCGGATTTTGAAATTCGTGGGCTAAGTACAAAAATTCGCCAATTTGAAGCCGATTAATCCGTTCAATTGCCGACTTTGAAAGGTATCGCAGTCCATCTGCAAAAAAATGGATAAAGTAACGTCCATTTTCATCTGGTTCGGGACAAGGGAACACCTCAAATTTATCCGTTGCCCGTTTGCCTCCGCTACGCGCCAATAAAGCAATTGGGTCATGTTCGTGTTCAGGGATATTCAACCACTGTACAAATTCATTGTAGTCAGGGCGCGATCGCGCCATCACTCGATTAGAAAACAACGAAAACAGTTTCTGTGAAGTGTAAACATTATTGAAATTCGGGAAAGATGGCAAGGGTTGAAACCCGCACTTAAGTTTAGCTTCTAGAACACCATTTGTATAATTGAACTGGTATTCTTTACCGTTAAATATCAATCGACCAATTGGAAACCAAGAACCGCTGTCCGGGCTTTGCCAAGCCAAAAATAGTGTTTTCAAAGCAAATCTCCTGTCAATTCAAGCAGTGCACATCTTACACAATGATCGGGTTGCGCCCTGCGGCGCACATTACCGCTATAAGTAGCCTGTCAAACCAATTTTTACGTAAGTCCTGTGAATTTATTCTCCTAGTCTATAGGAAATGGCATCAAAATTTAGTATTTTTGACTTTCTGCCATGACGACAACAGCACCAATCAACGGAATAAACATCTTTTTTAACCAGAAGCTCAAGCTAGAATAATACCACAAATGCGGACAATAACTTCAATTGTGCTTAACATGATTGTAGTGAATATAGTTTAAATGCTGTTCAAAATCATCTTTTTTGCAAATAAGATATCCCTAAAAGCGCCGATACCAAATATCACTTTTTCGACACTGGTAGTCAGAACACTGAGACATTTTGATTCCAAGTTCCTTGACCTCACAAAGATTGTGTAAATACAACTTTTATCTGTCCAATACGCTTGGCATAGGCAGTATAATTAGCAGGTAATTTTTACAAAAAATGGCTGTATTCGGGCAATACAACTGCCCAATAATTTCCAAAAGTTATTCTGATTTAATCCCCCCTACAGCATTGCGGAGTCGCAAGAAAATTTCTGACTCTGAAAATAGCGGTGTGCGATTGTAGGTAACAAGCGTTAGGAATAAACTTCCACCAGGAAGGTAAAATCGGCGATAGTTTGGCATTAATATCGTCCTCCTACTTTTTTATAGGTCATTTTACACTCATTTTTGCGGGTGCGCCGAAGCACACCTTACATTCATCTCGTAGGGTACTCTGCGGCGCACCTTCCAGGGGCCTTGGCGCCACCGCAGAGTACCTTACATCAGCTACTTTCTAACACAGGAATTCGCGCGGATCGGTGACATACCCAGTCAGGGCAGAAGCCGCCGCCGTATAAGGCGAAGCTAGATAAACTTGCGCTTCTTTATTCCCCATCCGACCGGGGAAATTGCGGTTAGTTGTAGACACGCAAATTTCCGGTTCGTTCATCCGCCCAAAAGTATCTTTCGGGCCGCCCAAACAAGCGGCGCAAGAAGGCGCTGCGGGTTCGATGCAACCAGCCGCTAAGAAGATTTCCGAAAGCGTTTGACCTTCGTATTTGGTGACAAACAAATCTTCGTAAACTTTCTGAGTTGCTGGTACTAAATAAGTCGGAACTTTGACTTGGTTTCCTTTCAGAATGCGGGCGGCATTCAGAAAGTCGGAGGTTTTGCCGCCGGTGCAGGAACCGATGTAAACTCGATCGATCTTGACATCGCGGCAGTTGCGGGCTAAGTCGCGGTTGTCGGGAGAGTGCGGTTTGGCGACGACTGGTTCTAATTTGCTGACATCGTAGGTGCGATCGCTATAAAATTTAGCATCCCCATCGCTGTAAAATGAATCGAAGGGTTTGTCAGTCCGCGAAGTAACGTAATCAAACGTAGTTTTGTCGGGCGCAACAGTGCCGTTTTTACCGCCAGCTTCAATCACCATATTGCACAGCGTCATCCGTTCTTCCATCGTCAAACGCTCAACTGTATCGCCGGCAAATTCCATCGTCCGGTAGTTAGCACCAGCCACGCTAATATCACCAATAATCTGCAAAATTAGGTCTTTTGCTAACAAATAATCCGGCAGTTCACCGTTGAACACAAAGCGCATGGTTGCGGGAACTTTGATTAAGAGTTTGCCGGTTCCCATGATAAAAGCCGCGTCTGTATTGCCGATACCGGTGGCAAATTGTCCGAAAGCGCCGGCATTGCAGGTGTGGGAATCGGTGCCGAACAGCACTTCGCCCGGTCTGGTGTGGCCTTCTTGTGCTAGCGCGATGTGGCAAACTCCTTTGTAGTCGGGATTTGCTTTGAAGTCCGATCGATCCGTGATGTCGTAAAAGTATTTTATCCCTTGTTCTTGGGCAAAATCGCGGAGAATATCGACGTTGCGGTTAGCGCGTTCGTCGTTGGTGAAAATGTAGTGGTCGGGAATGAGGACGATTTTGTCTGGGTTCCAGACTTTAGCATTCTCACCGAATTCGCGTTTGAAAACGCCGATGGTGCCGGGCCCGCAGACATCGTGGGTCATCAACACATCTGTTTCTACCCAGATATTTTCTCCGGGCTCGACTTTAGTGCGCCCTGATGCTTTGGCTAATATTTTTTCGGTCAGAGTCATTCCCATAGTGCGATCGCTGTTTTTTATTAGATGCTACAAGTGTATTGTAAGCGAAACATTCTATTAAAATTGAAATTATCAGGTCTCAAAAATCGGGAGTAATGACGATGACCTTGCTGACGTTACCCCTAAAAGTTAATCTCGATCGCGTTCAATTTACCGATGAGCAGTTTTATCAACTCTGTCTCAGCAATCCTGAATTGACCATAGAGCGCGATGCTGAAGGAAGATTAATTGTTATGTCTCCAGTTGGCGGCGATAGCGGTAGTCGCGAGATGGATCTCGGCGGTGAGGTTTATATTTGGAATCGCCAAACCCAACTAGGTAAGGTGTTTAGTTCTTCCACGCTATTCAAATTGCCCGGTGGAGGATCTCGCTCTCCTGATGTAGCATGGGTGGAATTGTCTCGCTGGGAAGCGCTGACTCCAGAACAACGACAGAAATTTCCCCCCATAGCACCGGATTTTGTAATTGAACTGCGATCGCGATCGGACAATCTGCAAACCTTGCAAGATAAAATGCTGGAATACCTGCAAAGTGGGGTGCGGTTGGGTTGGTTGTTTAATCCACAAAATCAGCAGGTAGAAATTTATCGACAGGGACAACCAAAAGAGGTTCGCTCTTTACCAACACAACTTTCTGGAGAAGATGTTTTACCTGGATTTGTGCTGGAAGTTCCATTATTTACCGATTGAACTATAAGAGGCGATCGCAGTGATGTTGCCAACATTTGGCGGCTCGTCTATAGCAGTTCTCAGGGATCTCGTGCTTTGGGGCTCAATTCTTTCATGATTGCCGGAGCAGTGGCAGAACCCAGCAGCATTGCTGCCATGATTGTTGCAGGATTGGGATTCTTGGTCGTCAAAATTAAGAGGCGATCGCTCTTAGTTAAATGATAGTTTTACCAGACCCGATTGCCGATCGCGCTTGGGTGTTATAACGAACCGCGAAGACGCGAAGTCGGATGCTATAATTATGGATGTAAAAAATTTAAATGTTCTCCGGGAATTTGGCTTAACTCTTCGGGAGTTCCAGTTAGTTTGAGTTCACCCCGATCGAGCAGTACAATCAAATCGGCGCGCTGAATGACTCGGGGACGGTGGCTGATTAAAATAGTCGTTTTGCCCTGACGATGGGCTAATAATCGATCGAGCACTTCAGTTTCTGTTGCCGGATCGAGAGCTCCAGTAGATTCATCTAAAATCAAGACAGGCGGATCGGTGATAAGGGCGCGGGCGATCGCCAATCTTTGCCTTTGTCCGCCAGAAAGATTCGCGCCAAACTCGCCCAAAACAGTCTGATACGTGTCGGGAAGTCCGCTGACAAAATCGTCGGCACCGGCAATTTGGCAAGCTTTTACTATTTGTTCTAAAGTCGCGCTAGGGTAACAAAAGCGGAAATTCTCGACAATCGATCGGCTCCAAAAGTGAGCTTCCTGCGGCACGAGCACGACTTGTTCGCGCAGGCATTCTAGGGACAAATCGGATTGATTGTACTGTCCGAAGCGGATATTGCCGGATTGCAGCCCATACAACCCGGCAAGCAGTTTTGCCAGCGTACTTTTGCCGCAGCCGGATTTGCCAATCAAAGCTGTCACTTTGCCGCCGGGAATCGTTAAGGAAAAGTCTTTTAGCAAATCCACGCGGCCGATGTGGTGGAAGTTGAGGTTTTTGCAAGTAATATCGGCATCAGCGGGAATGTCGGCACGATCGCGCGGGGCGTTGTCCCCCATTTCTGGCGCGGTGTCGATGATGTCGCCGAGACGCTGGGTAGCAGTTTGAGCGCGGGCGAACTCGTCCATCAAGTTGATGGCGGTGCTAATTAGGGCGGTAAAGTTGCGGTTCATGCCGTTGAATGCCAGCAGTTGGCCGACGGTAAGTTCTTGGCGAATTACCAGAATGCTGCCAAAACAGAGGACGGCAAGGGAACCGACGCCGGAAGCCAGAGTAGAAAAAACGCTATTGAGGATGCTGATTTGTAACAAGCCGAAGGTGGCATTTGCCAGATGACCGAAGCGACTTTGCACTTCTTCCCAAGCTTGAGGCGCCGCATTGTTCGTTTTTAAAGTCAAGGCGCCTTTGAAATTCTCAACTAGGATGCCTTGGTTTTCCGCATCTGTGACCAAAACGTCGCGGGTTTTCTGTTGCAGGGCGGGCAGGAAGATTAGGGCTGACAGAGTTGTGAAAAACGAGACGGCGACGGCAGCGACAGTCAGTTTCCAGCTATAGACCAGCATAAATCCCAGGGATACTAGGGCGATGAAGAATTGGCTAGGCAGGCTGGTTACTACCTGGGAGACTAGCAGATTGATTTCCCGGATGTCCCGCAGGCGGCTGACGATTTCGCCGCTGCGGTGCGATTCGTAGTAGCTGAGGGGAAGGCGCAGGATTTGGCGACCGAATTCGAGTGCGAGTCCTAGTTCCAAACGTTGAGCTAGGTGAGCTACTAGATTCGCTTGAACTAGGCTTAGCAGGCTGCTGAAGATGAGTGTGGCGGCGGTGGCGATCGCGATCGTAATTAGCAGTTCCGTGTCTCTGTGCACCAATACGTCGTCGGTGAGTACCTGAATCAGCAGCGGGAAAGCCAGAGAAAGCAGGCCGATCGCCATGTTCAGCGGCAAAACTTCGGCAACTAAGCCCCGGTAGTGCCAGACGCGCTGCAAAAAGCGCCCAAATCCCCCTATTCGGTCATTTGGCAGTGCGTAAAAACGGTTCTCGTCCGGCACCAGCAGCAGCATCACTCCATTGTTCCAAGACTCTGTGAGTGCCTCGCGGGTGAGGTAACGCAGGCCTGCACCGGGATCGGCAACCACATACTTTTTGCCTCGGCGGCCGTAGAGGACAACCCAGTGAACGCCTTTCCAGTGAATGATCGCGGGCAGTGGGGCTTCGTTGAGGCGATCGATCAATTCGGGTGTCGCTTTGACGGAACGGGCGTTAAATCCCAAAGCTTCTGCCCCCCGGCGCAATCCCAGCAGCGTTGTGCCCAATTGTCCGGTGCCGACGGCTTCGCGGACGCGGTTCATGGCTAACGTGCGCCCGCAGGATTTGGCAACGGTGGCGAGACAGGCGGCGCCGCAGTCTTCTTCGCTGTGTTGGAGAACGATCGGATATTTCATAACAAGTTTGAAGCTTACAGGCTTATTTCCTTTGTTGATTTTTCGTTTCTCTGAGTCTTTTGCGCCTAGAACGCTTGATGATTAGACATCTCCAAAAACTCTTGTAGGGAGTAGGGGTTAGGCACTCTGCAGGCCCTTGACTAGGGTTTCACTTCTATGTATCTTGAGAAATTTTAGTCGCCGATCGCCCTATCAAACGTAAAATTAAATAAACCGTAAAGTTTCACTATTAGGACTTACGCATAAACACTCTTTGTAGGGCGAAACACACCGCACCTTACCGCTACCAATAGTGTTGCAAGGCTGTTTTTACGTAAGTCCTAACTATTAAACAGAAAGATAGTTTTGTAGCGCGGGAGAGAAAATTATGTATGAAAGTAAAGTTCTTGTTGTCGATTCAAGTCAAGAAAATCACTTTCCCCAGATATTTCCCCAGTTGCCAATCATCAAGAGCGATCGCACAATTTGGACTGGCATCAGTTTAGAATACCACCGCCAGCCACCGTTTGAAACCCCGGAATATGCGATCGGATCTTACTCGATCGGCATCAACCTCGGACAGAGTTTCCAAATGGAACGAAAGATTGACGGCAAGTGGGAAACCAAGCAAGTATTTCCCGGTGCGCTCGGTCTTTGTCCATTTAATTTATCTCACGAACTTCGCTGGCATAGTGAAATTAATTTACTCTCTCTCAATCTCGATCGCGAATTCTTAGTTCGCAGCGCACTGGAGTTATTCAATACCGAGCAAGTTGAGTTATTGTGGCCGATGGCATTTCAAGATCCGTTAATCCAGCAAATTGGACTGGCACTCAAGGCAGAAGCGCAATCAGATGGCGGGGGCAGCCGGCTTTATGCAGAGACAATGGCGAACGCACTTGCCGTACATTTATTGCGGCATTATTCGACGCAAGGGGATCGTAAACTCAACGGCAAATGGGCAATGTGTCCGCACAAATTGAGGTGGGTTCAAGACTATATCAACGATTATTTAGAACGGCAATTCAGTTTAGATGAACTGGCGGCGATCGCCCAACTCAGTCCCTACCACTTTTCCCGCGCTTTCAAACAATCTGTTGGTATCAGTCCGCACCAATACGTGATCCAACAGCGGGTAGAACGGGCAAAACAATTGCTGTTGCAAGGAAAGATGAGTTTGTCTGAAATTGCGATCGCCTGCGGATTTAGCCACCAAAGTCATCTCAACCGCCACTTCAAACGCTTGACTGGAGTGACCCCCAAGACTTTACTCAAGTCATAGCAAGAATGTGCAAAAACAGCAATATCGTGCAAGATGCTTCTTCCAGTGCGTGCCACTATCAAACTACTAAGTAACTAGCAAAGGAGCCATAATATGTTTCGTAAGCCCTTAGATAAGAAGTTACAACCATCTTTTCAATCGTCACTTGTGCAGTGCGAACTGAGCGATCGCGAACAAGAAAAAATTTGTGGTGGCCAAAACTCTAGACCTTACAAGGGGCCAACAGCAGTTTCAGGTTGTTGGGGTCCCAACGATATGTTACCTCCAAGTTCTGGTCAAGATCGGTGTTAGTAACTGCGGCAATTGGTTGTGAAATAAAAGCTGAATAGTTTGAGTAAAAAAACATGAAAACAACCCAAACAAACATGGAAGCAATCCAAACAAACATGAACACAACGCTTTGGCATGAACTGGACGAAAAAACCTCAGAAACCATTTCTGGCGGTGCAGAGGGCTGTCTGGCCTGCAGTGTTCGTTATGATGTCATCCAACCGCCGCGATCCTCCGAAACCATCATAAATGCTTTTGTGCTTTTGGGATTCCGTTCTGCTTCATAAATTCCTACAAGGAGGTTAAGTAATCATGCTTATTTTTTCAAATCTCAAGCTCAATCTTCAAATCAAATTAAACTCTCTAAATCTCACCATCTTTGGCATGATTTGTCCTTAGATGAGTCTTCATCCTATCTGGGAGGACATGGAAATCCTTTGATTTGGAGGCAGTACGATCCTGTTTGGGGATTGGTCGGTTGGTGCCGGCGCAAACTAGACGGTAGTACGACTTGTACATACAGAGAACCCGGTGTTGATTAGGGTTATGCTCTTTGACAACTCTCCCAAATTTGCCTAATAGCGATCACTGGCGTAGTAGCTGTGCTTTCGATCGATGAAGAGCAAAGCAGATGCAAGAGTTAAACAGGCAGTTCTCAATGATTTCTGAAGGCGAGATTCCCAACTTCTCTAATAATACCAAATCCGGGTTTGTGAGCCCTTTATCGTCATTGCTCGCGCTCGCATAAGTCCTTCACCACAGGCTTCGCCCGCGCATAGACTCTGGAAATGACGGAGGATTTATAAAGGGGATAGATAACCTCAATTTAGTATAAGTCGGGAATCTCAACTCATAGCAATAACGTGCAAATAGAGGATCTAAACCAATGTCTTATCAGTCTCTCATCAAAAAAGCAGCACAACCTAAATTGAATTCTGTACCACTCCAAAAACTCGTCCTCACACTGGACGAACAAGCTGAGGAACTATTGTCAGGTGGTGCCAAGGAACAATTTATCAGACATAAACCCCATGTGAATGCAGGTTCTTTTTTGTAATTCTACTAATGTAGTGCCACCGCTAAGGAGTTGAAAGATGAAACGAAAAATATTAAACAACCAAACATTAAATCCTTCAGGTTGCTTGGAACTAAGCGATCGCGAAGCAGAAGCTTTACAGGGAGGAGCCATTCAACCTGAAGGCGGTAGGATTATTCTACACTTAGGCCTTACGCCCGTGGAAGCATTGGTATTGCTCTTTGCCAATCCCTTTGCTTAGCGCGATAGCATCTACCAAACCTGTCCTGTTAACATCCACAAAGGAGCATAATTAAGGTTTCGTTAATCCCAATCCAACAGTCATCAAAATTGCTTATTAACCGTCCATTATTACCAAATATAGTGGCTGATTTAGACCCACGCCATGAATAGTTTATGTCGGGGAGATATTGTTTTATGATCCTCTTTGCTACACCAGGCCGTGCAAGCGTGAATGAGATTAGATTACACGAGCGACCCGGTATTAAGAAGTAAAAAGCAGCCAATGAGCCCTTCGTTAAATTTGAAGTAAAATGGAGGATTTGATGAGGGAAATTCGAGAACCTTGGCAAGAATTAGATGACCAACAAGCCGAAAAGCTTTCTGGTGGGCATGAGGGTTGCTTAGCTTGGAGTACATTATCCGATGTCGTTCGGCCAAGCACCTCAAAGGCTCCATCCTCTTTCACTTTCCATCCAGGAAGTAGTCTGTCTGAAAGCTCAAATGTTGATGAAGCGGAAGGAAAGATTAGGGGAACATTACTGTTATTATGAGCGATCGCCCTTGAATGTCGCTATCTTATTTGTGCGATCGCATCTCTCATAATTTGTTTGTTTGAAAACTCGGGAGGATAAAAATGTTTCGCAAACACCAAACTAAAAATTCATCAAAATCAGTGTTGGATGTTCAGAAATTACATCCGCTAGTGATGGATTTAAACGAACAGAGTCAGGAATCGATATCGGGTGGGCAATTACAGGTGGTACAGCGTCTCCAAGAGGAGTTCGGGGCAGATTTAGCGACTTTACGTGCGATCGCTCTCCCTTCTTTCCTTAATCAAGCCAACAAGGAAAAATAGTAGTAATTGTAACAGGAGGCTTGGAAATGCTTAATTAGAGTCCTTGGCTGAGCGATCGCGCACTTCAAGATATCTCAGATACAGAAGCAGATTCGATCGCAGGGGGTCAAGTTACCACCGTTCCTGAATTGATGGATGTTCTGCCAATAGATGTGAGTACCGAACCCAATAAAAACCGGGGAATGCTGTCTAACAACTTTAAATCCCTGGGATTGGCAGCACTGTCTGCTAATATCCGGGCTCTACTCTTCGCCAATTCATTTAGTTAAATAACATCAAGGAGACCAACAATGTTTACGAAAATACCAGTCAATAATTTATCGAAGTCCATCTTGGATACTGTTTTCTTGGGAGAACTCACAGTAGCGTTAGACGAACAAAAGGAAGAATTATTCTCAGGAGGAACTTTATTACGTAATCTTTCGCTGAGCGCTACGACTACACGCACGCGGCATGATGTCGATTTTGTGTGTTGGGATGATAATAAAGGCGAGATTGTTTGCGTAGAAATCACAAATAAAGGAGTAGCTTAATAGGACTTACGCAATGGAGTAATTTCTACACTATTTGTGGGGTAAGGTGCGCCGAAGCCCACCCTACGTATAGAGTTGGTGCATAAGTCCTGTTTTAGGGCGATCGGGATATGTGGTGAATAGGTTTAATATTTCTCCGTTTATCCTTTCGCCCTTCAAGGAACGCTTAGCAATCAAGACAGGATAAAAATTTAATATTTCAGGGATATATCTGCACGAGGTGAGTATGATGCAATTAAAACGTCTCATATTTCTTACAGCGATCGCGGGGCTTTTTACCTTTCCTAGTGCCGCTGTAGCTAATGACCAAGATGTTCAAGCAACAACTATTCCTGCTAGTGCTTGTCGCCCGGAAAGTGACACTGCGGACGCAAGTGTTAGGATGGTGAACGGCGCTTTTATTTTCAACGGAAATAGTACGGGAACAGTAAGACTTTTTTGCCCGCTGCCAATCAACAGGTTAACAGTATCCAACCCATCAAACGACAACGATTTGACAGGGTATCGCGTCTACTACCGCGATACGGATGGTACTGGAAATCTGGCTGAAATTACGACGCACCTTTTTTACCGCAATAGCAACGCTGGCAGCTCCATACCAGTTAATGCAGCGTGGAGTTCTAATTCTAACTCTAGCAACTTGGCAGTCAATACATCTTTCTTTGTTGATGACCCAAATCACCAATTTGAGTCGTTTAGGCTTTACTTTTTTGTCGTGACTATGAGGCGGAATAACACAAATCAAGACCCAGCATTTGGCGGTATCGACTTTGTTGTTCCTCCACCAGGTTAAGTAGTGTAAGTAGTGGGGCGGGTTTATGAGATTATCGATTTCAGGCGATTATTGTTGGTAAAACTCGCCCCTACAAGACCTTATAAGGGCTGATGACTAATGACTACTGACTCTTCTTTTGACTTTCTTCGCACCGCAAAACCGGATGAATTCTTGCCGCCCATCAGCCGCTGGATAACGGCGGGCGGATTATTTTTGTTGGCAACTTTTGGCGGGGCGATCGCCCTTGCGGCTGTTGCTAAATATAATGTTACCGTCCGAGCTCCCGCTACCGTCCGTCCTGCTGGAGAAATCCGCATTGTAGAAGCGGCGACAGCAGGCACGGTTAAAAGCATTCAAGTGAAAGAAAATCAGGCTGTCAAACAAGGAGATACGATCGCCCTGATCGACTCTTCCCAACTTTTAACTAAACAAAGCCAACTGCAAGGAAATATCCAGCAAAACCAACTGCAACTGCGTCAAATTGCTGCTCAAATTAGGGCTTTAGACGATCGCCTAGCAGCGGAAACTCAGGCAATGGAAGGCGCTGTTGCCTCCGCCCAAGCAGATTTAAGCCGCAGCCAGCGGGACTATGGAGAACGGCAAATTACCTCGCTGGCTGAAGTTGAAGCGGCCAAAGCTAATGTACAATTAGCTCAGTCGGAATGGGAAAAATCGCTGCCGGAATTGCAAAAAGAACAGGCTTCCTTGCAAACAGCCGCAGCAAATTTAAGGGCTGCCGAGGCAAATTTAAAAGCAGCCGTTTCTAAGCGCGATCGCTATCAGTCAATCCAAGAAACAGGCGCTATTTCGCTGGATTTAGTGGAGGAGACGAAACTTGCCGCACAGCAGCAAGAACAAGCCGTGGCAGGGCAAAAAGCCGCCGTAGAAGCGCAAAAAAAAGCAGTTGAAAGCCAAAGAAAAACCGTTGACAGGCAGCAACAAGCTGTTGAAGTGTCCGCTGCTAAATTGAAAGTTGTTGAAGCTGCATTGAATCCTAGTGGTGCACCCGTGGCGATCGCCCAACAGCAAATTGCTCAAGAAAAAGCCAAGGGTGAAGCAGCTTTGGCAGCGTTGAAAAAAGAACGATTAGTTTCGATTCAGAGTCGCGCTGACATCGAAAATCAAATCAATCGCGATCGCCAAGAGCTCAAACAAATTGATACCGAACTTGCAAAAAGTATTGTTCGTTCTCCCGTAGACGGCACTATTCTCAAACTGAATCTGCGAAATCCCGGACAAACTGCACAACTCGGCGCGGCAATTGCTCAAATTGCTCCTGCTAATGCTGCGATTGTCGTCAAAGCTCGCGTCGCCGCTCCCGATATTGGTAAAATCGCGATCGGTCAAACATCTATCCTGCGGATTTCTGCCTATCCCTATCCCGACTACGGCGTACTAGAAGCGAAAGTTAGTGCGATCGCACCCGATGCCATTGCTGGTGAAAATAACAGTCCGCCTTACTATGAAGTGACTGTTATACCCCAAAGAACTTATTTAGTCAAGCGCGATCGGGCTATTACCGAATCTGCCGATCCACAGTGCTGTCAGTATCCTATTCAAGCCGGAATGGAAGTTACAGCCGACATTATTTCTCGACAAGAAACCGTACTTACATTTATTCTCAGAAAAGCCAGGATGATGGCCGATGTTTAACCAAGTTTACCATCACTAATTAGTATATTTGATGATGTAATTCACCGCGACGTTCTTAAGGAGACTTATTGATGGCTTGCCACTTTCTTTTGAGTTATTTTTTTATATTTAAACTAAAATAAACAGACATTAACACAAAAAATAAAATTATGCAAGTCACTCGATTATGTGACTTGTAACTAATAGCTAGTGACTGTTATTAGTTAGTAATTACTTAAGAAAAGCAACTTAAATCAGGGACTGTCAAAAAATCTCAGAGTGCATTTCTACAGTTGTAGACATTAACAAGAGTGAAATGAGCTAGATACCCGCACCGCAAGGGTATCTGGTTTCGCCATTCTCACCCTGTATGCCAATGGAGATACTTCCCATGAATTCACAGACACCAAAGCGTCAGCGCGCAGTTATGTTGACATCTGAAGGTATGGATAAATTCCCAGCAGCAAAAGCTGAGGCAAAAAGTTACGAAAATTGCTACCAACATTATACTCTCGAAGTTTTAGGCGATCGCACAGACAAGGAGCCAGATACTTTCATTAAGGGATTAGTCAAGCAAATCTTGGATCGCGTAGGGGCTATAGTTGTGGAGATTGCAGGGCAGGTGCAATTCATTACTCAACGGGCAGAAGAACTTTTGAGCCAGTATTTTTTACACCGCATTCCCTACTCATTGCCAGAATCCTTACAACATTGGTTCCAGGAGCAGATTGCACGACTCACATTCAACCGCAATGTTCCCTCTCGCTGTTTGCCCTTGCACATTCAGCAAGCAGGAAGACAGTTGATCGTCCGTCTGCTTCCAGATCCCATCAACCAGCAATATCTCTTGCTGTTGGAGGAAGAAGAACTGCAATCATTCTCTATTTCGACCCTGGAATCGCTAGGACTCACCAAACGCGAGGCGGAGGTTTTATTCTGGATTGCCAAAGATAAAAGCAATGCAGGAATAGCTAAAGTGATCGGTTGCAGTGAAGGAACAGTGCGAAAACATCTGGAGCATCTTTACGGGAAACTAAGCGTACAAACCCGGACGGGTGCTGTGATGGTTGCTCTGGAAAAATTGGGGTTGTTCAACGGGGAATTTGTTGCAATATCTTCATAATCCTATACGCGGATCGTCGTATTGCTCTCAAAGTTTATTTTGAGGAATATGAGATCAAACGCTATACGGAGCCTGTAACCTGTGCCCAACAAAAATCCACTACGGAGGTAAAAATGGAAACCAATAATGTAGACGCAACGGTCGATTTTGTCGATGTCGGTGTTCAGAAACAGGATTCAGCAGCTCGCGAAGGTCAATCAGATGCTAAACCGGGCATCGAAAATGAAACCTTGCTTCACACGCTACGCGCATCATCAATCTTCTCTGTGGAAAACAAAGAAGTTTTACCTCAAAAAAGCCAAGAAGATGCAACAGTCGATTTTGTGGATGTCGCTGCCCTGAAACAAGATTCGACAGCTCGCGAAGGTCAATCAGATGCTAAACCGGGCATTGAAAATCAAACGTTGCTTCATACCCTACGTGCATCATCGATGTTCTCTGTGGAAAAAAAAGAAGTTTTACCTGAATTTACCCGTTCCACCAAAAGGACATAGAACCGTATTCATTGACAATTACTCATTGTAAGAGGTGGAAGATGCTCACAATTTGCAACAAGTATACACATGGTGTTTGGGTAGCTATTATGTACTATCGTCCCAACTGTTCAGATGGTGGAAATTGGGCAAAAAAAGGTTGGTGGCGAATCAATCCTGGCGAATGCAAAGTGGTCTATGGAGGGAGTTTGCGTAGCCTGAATCGCTACTACTGCTACTATGCCGAGGCTGATAACGGAGCAAATTGGTCAGGGCCTTACGTGAGGCCTGTCCCTCCACAAGCATTTGACTGGTGTGAGTGGATAAGCAACACCCAAGCAACTAATGTAGGCTTCCGGTTGCTTGATATTAACAGTTACGACAATTTCACGCTGAATTTGACAGCATAAATCTGAGTAGCGTTGTCAAGTTACATTTTTCTTCTCAATTTAACTTGACCAATCAATCTAAACAGGAATCGTAACAGTTAAGTAAGTTGTTGCAATATCTTCATCATCCTATACGCGGATCGTCGTATTGTTATCCAAATAAAGTTGGGTGATTATTATATCAAAAGCAGTTATCTAGCTTCAGCATATAGCTAGAAACTACTGGCCCTTAAGGTTGTTAAATAACAAGGAAATAAACAATGTCTTCTACAACAGAACTTCATGCCTCAACTTCTATGCCGCAGTTTCCAGCAGCCCAGGAAACCCAAGACGCCAAAGTTGAAGAGGTGGGTCAATTTGGTATGTCTCAAGAAGGAGCTTCGCCCGAAGCATTTTTCGGTAATGGCTACCGTTATCGCCATGACTGGGGCGATCGCAAGGGACAGCACATCTTGCATCTTAATTGGGGCATAATCACACGCGACTCTCTCGTCTTCGTCGCGATTGGTGAAGGTGCTGCGGGAGGTGGAAAGTTTATGGGGAATGCTCGATATACTCTCCATAACGTTGCCCCAAACAACGGTGTTGTTAGTATTTGGGTCAACATCGAATGGGGAAGCCCGATTCGGCTCTCTGTTGACTATTTCGTATTCAACCCTTAGAAGCATGGATGAAATACAGGGCTGTTTCCTCACAAGTCACAGCCTTGTAATTCCATAAATCTATTATCGCACTCAACGCATTATCCAACTCTAAATAAGAGGTATTTATGTCTGAACAACCTAGTTTTCCCATCCCAGAAACTGCCCAACCCGATGAAACAACAGGGCGTTACATTATTACTTTCCGCGAAGATGCAGTGACAGAAGGATTAGACCTCCTGAGCGACCAAACTGGTATCAGAGGACTGGCAAACGCTGACGATTTCGCGGACTCTGCTCTAGACTTGACCCAAATTGAAGCAGCAGGGGGAGCGGTGTTTCCTACTCTCGGCGTTGCCGTTGTTTCCTTAGACGAAGGGGGTTTCAGCAGCGTCATGACATCAGCGGGAGAGGATTCTGCGATTCTGGCGATCGAACCGGAGAGCACTTTCTACGCCATTGGTGATGGGTTGTCGGCAGACTACCTGCGGGGCTATCGGGATGCGGTGGATAACCTGTACGACAAAGCCACTAATACAGAGGTAGCAGAAATCAAGAAACCACAATGTTTTTCTGATGATATCGAGTCTACTTGGGGTCTGAAGGCAACGAAGGTGATGAACTCTCTGTTGACTGGTAGCGGAATGAAAGTTGCGGTGCTGGATACTGGGATGGATTTATTGCATCCTGACTTCGCGGGTCGATCGATCGTATCGCAGTCCTTCGTACCAGGGGAGGACGTACAAGATGGCAACAGTCATGGCACGCACTGCATCGGGACAGCGTGCGGGTTCAAGGATCTTAACGGCCGGCGGTACGGGATCGCTTACGAATCGACCATTTATGTCGGTAAAGTCTTGAGCAATGCCGGTAGTGGCGCTGGTGCGTGGATTCTGGCTGGGATGGAATGGGCTATCGCCAATGGGTGTCAAGTGATCTCGATGTCATTAGGAAACACCAATCCAAAGCCCTCTACGGCCTACGAAACTGTCGGTCGTCGGGCACTACAAAATGGGTGTCTGATCGTGGCGGCCGCCGGCAATAACGGACGAACCGGAGGAAGCGTCGGACAACCAGCCAATAGCCCGTCGATTATGGCTGTTGCAGCCGTCGATAACTGCGTCCAAGTGGCTGACTTCTCGGCTACCTCTGAGCTAATTCAAGGAACTAAAGTCGATATCGCCGCTCCAGGAGTGAAAGTATACTCATCAGTGCCTATGAATAAAGGGCGTTATGCTGCTTACAATGGCACTAGCATGGCTACACCTCACGTAGCTGGCATCGCGGCCCTGTATGCCGAATCGACTGGTAAACGAGGTGCTGAACTTTGGCAATTGCTGACTTCCTATGCTATGGCGCTACCGTTGCCAAATACTCGTGTCGGAAGCGGCTTAGTAGAAGCTCCGTAATGCAGAATACCCAAATCCCCGCAGCACTTTAAGCCTGCGGGGATCTAACACAAGACAATTTACAATAGCGCAATGGATGTACTCCAAAGGATGCTAAATATGTCTGACGAACAAGTACAGCGCATCATAGTGACTGTTGACGACCAAAACATATCGGTAATTCAATCGGTTGTCACTGGCTTAGAATCGGCGGGAATGAAAGTGGATGAGGTGCTAGCTGTTACTGGCATCATTACTGGAGAAGTTTCTCAATCGAAGCTAGAAAGACTAAAGAGCGTACCGGGCGTGGCTAATGTGGAGATCGATCGAGAAATGCAGGCAATTTAAACCTATAATTTAGGGGTTAGTAGATCGAGTTTTGCTAACCCCAAATAGCGAATGCCTTCCGGTGTCACATCAAAGCGACAAGGCAAAACTTCGACACCTTCACTAATCGCCTGTCTGAACAATTCTCCGTAAAGGCGATCGGCACTATCCCCCGGAGCAAAATCAGTACAATCTCCGCGATTAATAAAATACAGCATTACAGCCCTCGAACCCTGCCGCACAACTTCGATCAATTCTCTCAAATGTTTCTGTCCCCTCTCCGTCACTGTATCGGGAAATAAAGCCAACTCCTCTTTTACCCAAGTTGTATTTTTCACTTCCAGAAAAATCGGTTTTTCCTCACCAGTTAGCCAAAAATCGACTCTACTTTTTTTATCAGTGCCGTAAACAACCTCCGGTTGAATTAAACTGTAATTGCCCAACTCTGGAAACAATTTCAATTCCAAAGCTAATTTAACTACTCGATTTGGCAGCCCAGTATTAACTCCCACCCAAGTTGGCACAGTGTCGCAAACTTTAATTAATTCCCAAGTATAAGCTAACTTGCGTTTAGGATTGTCGCTGGGAGATACTAGCACTGGATTGCCCGGAATGTAAACACCAGTCATCGGGCCAGTATTCGGACAGTGCGCGGTGATTATTTCTCCCGAATCTAGTTCTATTTCGGCAAAAAATCGCTTGTAACGTTTGATGAGAATTCCGGGTAAAAGAGGAGGATATTTGTAAATTAAGCCAGTCATTCGATTTTAGATTTTAGATGTTAGATTTTAGATTCTCAATTGTAGATTTTACCTATAACCGAATACCTGGCTCCGCACTTTTTAAATAAGTCTGGGAGCTAACACAATCGATCATAAGTTATCAACTATATGTTATTTATCTGCTTTTATCAACTCATTTATTTCATCATTTTTAAATGGTAGATTTTAGATTGTAGATTTTAGATTGACGCATCATAGCACGAAACGGCGGTTTGTAGTTAGGACGAAGAGTCCCGATCGATTATTGAATTTCCGCAAGTCAGTAATATCGATAAAATTGGTATCAGCGCAATTCCCCCTAGAAGTTTTATGAGTTCATGATATGATTCTCCCGATTCGCGATTAAAATAAGTGAATCCTTTTAGCATTAGCGTTTGTAACCATTTGTGTCCCAATTACAGAAGCCCTCTCGTTCCCTCGCAGGGATTGCCGGCATTGTCGCAGTCGCCACTCTAATTAGCAAAGTCTTTGGATTGGTGCGCCAAATTGCGATCGCCGCAGCCTTTGGAGTCGGTGTCGCCGTCGATGCCTACAACTACGCCTACGTCATCCCTGGTTTCTTATTTATTTTGCTGGGAGGGATTAACGGGCCATTTCACAGCGCCATAGTCAGTGTTTTAGCCCGCCGGGATAAAAAAGAAGCAGCACCGTTAGTCGAGACTATCACCACCTTAGTCGGGGGCTTGTTGCTGTTGGTGACGATCGCTTTAATTATTTTTGCCGATCCGCTGATCGATTTGGTGGCACCGGGATTAAATAGAACAGCAGAAGGTTTACAAATCAAAGCAATTGCCGTCCAGCAATTTCGGATTATGGCGCCGATGGCCTTACTTTCAGGCTTGATCGGCATTGGTTTCGGCACTCTCAACGCCGCCGATATGTACTGGTTGCCTTCGATTAGCCCTTTATTTTCTAGCGTTGCACTTGTCGGCGGTTTGGGTTTTCTCGCAATGCAACTCGGAGACAAAATTATTCAGCCAGAATACGCACTAATGGGTGGCTTAGTGTTAGCTTGGGGAACGTTAGCGGGTGCAGTTTTGCAGTGGTTGGTGCAACTGGTGGCGCAGTGGCGCGCGGGCTTGGGAACATTGCGCTTGCGGTTTAATTTTAAACGGCCGGGAGTGCAAGAAGTAATTAAGGTGATGGTTCCTGCGACCTTATCATCAGGAATGCTGCAAATTAATGTTTATACTGACCTATTTTTCGCATCCTACATCCCTCAAGCTGCCTCTGCGTTGGGTTACAGTGGCTTGTTAGTTATGACGCCTTTAGGCATTATTTCTAATGTAATTTTAGTGCCATTTCTACCCATCTTTTCTCGCCTCACCGATCCGAGAGATTGGCCGGAATTAAAAGCTCGAATTCGTCAATCTTTAATTTTGACGGCCCTTACGATGCTGCCCCTGAGCGCTTTGATGGTAACACTTGCCGGGCCGATCGTCCGCGTGGTTTACGAACGCTATGCTTTTGATCGGTCAGCCTCGCAGTTTGTCACACCGATATTGATGGCTTACAGTATTGGAATGTTTGTGTATTTAGGGCGCGACGTTTTGGTACGGGTATTTTACGCTTTGGGAGACGGAGAAACGCCTTTTCGCATCAGTATTATCAATATCTTTTTGAACGGACTGCTGGATTATTTATTAGTAGGGGCTTTTGGCGCGCCCGGATTAGTTTTAGCGACGGTGGGAGTGAATCTTGTTTCGATGATTATGCTTTTGTACTTATTAGATAAAAAGCTGGGTGGCCTGCCTTGGGGGGAGTGGAGTTTGCCTTTTCTGGGGTTAACTTCTGGCAGTTGTCTAACTGCTTTCGTTACTTTGGCTACTCTGCAAGCCTGTCAAAGAGTTTTGGGTACTGAAGGTTTGGTAATTCAATTAGTGCAGTTGAGTGTGGCAAGTTTTGTAGGGTTAGGAGTTTTTGCCCTGTTTGTCAGTCAGATGAAGTTGCCGGAAGTTGATATGTTTGTCGATCGCATTCGGGGGCGCTTTCGCAAATAAAATTGTCGGGGCGGGTTAAGGGCGAAATACCAGACACAACGCCCACAATCTCCTTACAAAACCCGCCCTTTCCTTTACATTTTCCGCTGAAATTCCTCAAGAACATCCATCAATTGAACTTGACACTGCATCGGAATTAAATCTGCCAGTGGCACTTCCCGCTTGCCGCCGCCCAACTTGACTGGAATTCCTTGCAAAACTTGTCCAACTTTGTCAGCATCTAAATTGCCATCTTCCAGCATTGAATAAAGTTGTTGGGCAACAACGGTATGCAGGTGGGCATCATTGAGATACAAATGCCACTTGGCAATGTCAATGTAGACATTTTCGCCGATTTCGGCTGCTAAGGATTCGATCGCCTGTGTAGTATTAGCCATATCAAAAAAGCCGAAAGTTATTTGTTATCAATCAAAAGACTTAACAAATCGCCGCCAACTGCCTTCAGCCAGAATCTTTGGTGAGGGGCGAATAATCGGCGATCGCAAAATGGTAAATCCCGTGGGCCAAAACTACTAGAGCCCATCCACCCGTTACCGAAATTGCCCAAGGCCAATCAGCCTTTTGCAAATTGTGAACAAACCACAAACCTGAATTGGTAGCAGAAAAAAGACCGACGTGGATAGCAAAATTCATCCGGTCATCTAAGCGGCGGTACTCTGGATCGTTGCGATCGGGTTTGCGGGGCCAACGAGGAGGCATAGTTTTTCACTTGATATTAGTAGTTCAGTGCCTATTTTAATCATAAGTGCAGCTTTTTGAATGCTGCATCCCTCTTTCGGCAGGAAACTTATGCCTCTACATTTTCATAGTCTCCAGACTTGCCACCACTTTTACTCACCAGGTGAATTGACTCAATGGCGATCGACTTTTCCAATCCTTTCGCCATATCATACAAAGTCAGCGCCGCCACCGAAACCGCCGTCAGCGCCTCCATTTCCACCCCTGTTTCCGCCTTAATTTTCACCGTCGCCCGAATTTGATACCCCGGCAACCCAGCATCCGGCATCACCTGCACCTCCACGCTACTCAGCGGCAGAGGGTGACACAGAGGAATCAAATGTGCAGTCTGCTTAGCCGCCATAATTCCAGCCAGCCTTGCAGTGCCCAACACATCACCTTTCGGCGCATTCCCCGCTTCAATCGCCGCAAAAGTCTCCGGCAACATCCGCACCCGGCCCGCAGCCACAGCTTGCCGTACAGTCGGCACCTTCGCTGAAACGTCCACCATTTGGGCTTCCCCACTGTTGTCGAGGTGAGTTAGCTGTGCCACATCGGGCAATTTAGAAAAAGTTTGGGAAAGGTCTTGCATTATTTTGGTAATGGTGTTATTGTTAGATTCTGTGAGAAAAGAACTTAATCAATTTTAGATTAAATCTGAACTCAACAGGGGCTTGTAGCTTAGTTGGATAGAGTGCATGGCTACGAACCATGAGGTCGGGGGTTCGAATCCCTCCAAGCCCACTACTAAAAGTTATGAATTTTGAGTTTTGAGTTTTGAATTAAGAAATTAATCCAACTCAGCATTCAAAGCTCATAACTTTTTTAATTTGGTACGTTTACTGATTCAAAGCATAAATATCGGCGTTGCTGAATCAAGGTATGAATGCCCCAGGAATGGGAATATCGTGAAATTTCAAGTAATGTATTAGTGACATCCTCCCCCACCAAATCAAAGATTATGGTGGGGGAGGATGTCACTACGGTGGTATGATGAACTCCCTTAACTCGTTCTATCGCCCGTAAACCCGTACCATTGACGTACATTTTTAGTCAATCACGTTTAATGCTCTCGCTATAACCTCAATGGGGTTCATAATGATTGATGAATTGACGACCACATTGGACACTAATGTGATTCTGTTTTCCTTTCTTCTTGCTTTTTTTACGGATGTGGGTTGATTTACATTCTGGGCATTACATAAATTATTCTTCCTATTCATACTCTAAGTCAGCAACGCCGTTTTTTCCAATAACAATAAAAAAATACTTTCACCTAAAATCTTGCTAATTTCATGGTAGATATTACCTAAGCGCCATCCTTACAGCTATTGCTCGTTTTAGTTCTCTGGCCTCGATATCGCTTTTAATGAAAGATTCTCTCATAAGCTATTTCTTTTTCGCTATCTTTTTGTGGGAGTTGTAAGTTATTCATTTTTTTATTGTCACAATCAACTATTGCATATAATTGCATCATAGTCTTGATAATGATTTAGGATTGCTCTACTACCCAAACATCTAAACGACGATTGAGGCGGCCCAATTTCCTTGACGACGCACAGGGGATTTGGGGGGCGGTCTAAAGCGTCGTTAGCCGTATAGGTTTTGGCAAATCCTCCCTCACCTAATTGACCGATAATTTGGTAGCGATCGCGCAGAATATCCCCTGGATTCAGACACATAAATTGTTCCATCCCTTCGACTCGCTGCACTCATTGGTGTCGATCGTACCACAAATATGACTTTTATGAACTCAAAGTTATGAATATATGAATTGATTTTGAGAGTGGCTTATTTTATAATCTTGACATCGGAGATTTTACGGAGAAAATATTTTATGGCTTTACAACCAGATCCATCAGGAGTGCCTCGCTTAGTTGGCGACAATACATCCGAATACGCTAATTTACAGTTTCAAAGTACAGCTAATTTCCCTTCGGGAGTATGGATGCTCGGAGGTGACGATACAGTATTCGGCTGGATAAATAATCATTTAATATTTGGCAATGACGGAGAAGATGTGCTAGTTGGTGAATATTCTAGCAACGATTCTTTATTGGGGGGAAAAGGGAAAGATGACCTATGGGGAGGTCAGGGAAATGACTGTCTCAGCGGTGGTCAAGATGCAGATTGGATGCGCGCTGAAGCAGGAGATGATATTTTGTTGGGAGGCAGAGGCAATGATATTTTATACAGCGGTAACGGGAATGACACTTTGATAGGAGGTTTGGGTCGAGACTGGTTATCAAGTGTGGATTATGATGGTTCGCGGAAAACCAGTGGAAGTAACTTATACGTCCTCCAACTAGAATCAGGAATTACTGATATCAATAAGGCCGATTTTATTAACAACTTTCAAGTCGGTTTAGATCGGATTGGATTAGCAGGCGGTTTGACTCTTGACGATATAGTTTTGGATAACTTGACAAATGTGCTAGTGTTAAGAGATTTTGATGTTTCAGAAGATGCGAAACGCACTGTCTCCCCAGCCGATATTTTAAGTCCTGGTACTTTTGTGACTTCAGGGACTCTCATCAGAGTCAGGAATTCAGGAGATTTAATAGGTTTTGTTGATAGTGTAACGCCTAGTGAACTCCAAAACAGCATTATCTCTGTTCAGGGATTCTGAGCTTGAGGATGCGTTGCAACACATCCTACAAAAGCCGGATTTGACAGAGCTAACTTACAGGAAATTGTGGGTTTATTTATCGAAGATTGGGGATAAAATGGGACTAATTATCACTCGCTAGCGGCTGTTTCCAATTTCTCTCCAATCCTCGGTTCAGTACCGTTCAACAACCGCTGAATATTGCTTCGGTGTCGCACAATTACAAACACACCGCCCGCAATTCCAAACAATACATAAGCCAGCGGCTGATGTAAAGCAAACATCAATCCAGCAACGCTAATTGCCCCGATAATCGAACTTAAAGAGACAATTCGCGACACCGCAAACACGATTCCAAAAATTCCGAAAGTTCCCAAACCAACAGGCCAGTACAAACCAAGCAAGACTCCCAAACTCGTCGCCACAGATTTACCGCCGGTAAACCCCAGCCAAATAGATTTGCTGTGACCCAAAACAGCAGAGAAACCCGCCAAAGTTGCCATCCAAGGGAGGACAGTTGCAGTATTTTCTAAACCTGCGGCGGTTGCTAGCTGCTGGGTAAAAGTGAGAGAGTAAATGTAGCGGATTAGGACGATCGCACTTACCCCCTTCAACACATCAACCAGCAACACCCCCAACCCCGGCCACTTCCCCAAAGTCCTCAGTACGTTAGTCGCACCAGTCGAACCCGAACCAACCTCTCGAATATCAATTCCTAGCATCCATTTCCCCAAGGCGTACCCAGTAGGAATCGAACCCAGCAGATAAGCTGCTATTAGCAATGCGCCATTTAAAATTATCCAGCTAGCCATTTTTTAATTTGAGATTTCGTGTACAGCAGAAGGAAGAAGGAAGAAGGAACAACCAATTCCGGTTAATTTCCCTCTGAGTTTCTTCAGTCCGCGCAGGCGGACGAAAGTTTGTATAGCAGCGAATTATATTCGCCCGGACTTGATCAAAAATCCTTAGCAGTCGTCAAAGTTTGCGGATCGGCAGCAAATGCCAGCCATAGCGGAAATTGCAGGATTGACAAACTAATTAAATCCTCCGTTTCATCAATGACAATTAGTGGCAATTTGCCATCTTTCACCAGTCGATCGGCTTTTTGAGCCAAAGCCTCCGCAGACTCAAACATAATAATCCCCCTTTCCGGGCCAAAATCGCTGCGAGTAATGCCCAAACAGTCCTGCAAACCCCGGCGCCACTCTCCCAAACGTTCGGGACTGTTCGCGAGCACCAAAGTCCGCACCCGTCCGCCGTAGACGCTTCTGAGTACAGAAATAATAGTCGAAGTAATCAAGATATTTTGCAACCGCGAACCCATAGTCCGCAAAGCACCCCTTCCTCCTTGGGTGAAAAACCAGTTAGAAACTCGTTCTGCGTGGATGGGTTCAAAAGTGCGGCGAAGTTGCCAAGGCGGGCCGTAGTAGTCGGGGACAGTACGGTATTGATCGAGGGTGCGGCGAATTTGTTTGGCTTGTTCTTGAAATCCCTGTTCGGCAAATTTGGGATTTACCGGTGCTGAGGATTGAGACTCCTCAGCAGGACTTTGCTTGGGTGTCTCTTGCACCGGCGGTGTCAAATCTAAGAGTTCGGCGGTAGCGGCCAAATCCTGCAAACTGCCTACTAGATAGTCTTTGAAACCCTGAACTCGAATTGCTAAATCTTGGGAAACGCCGGCAAAAGTGGTTCGCATTTCCTTTTGAATTCGATCGCGCCGGCGTTCGAGTTTTTCTACTTCGATTTGTAGCGCTTGTTTGCGCTGATCTAGTTGAATCAAGCCGTCTTGTACCAAACGCCCGATCGATGCTTGAGCCTGGCCCAACGCTTCTATAGCATTGGCTTTGTCGGCTTCCAAGGCGGCAATTCTTTCAGTCAAATTTTGTTCTTGCTGCTGCAATTCTTTGACTCTCTCTGCCAACTGTTCGGTAACATTTTCGGGGATGTTCGTTACCGTTTCTGGGGTTGCTGTTGGCTGGGAGTCTGTGGGAAGCTCGATTTGAGCGATCGGAATTTCTGATTCGCCATCGTCGGTGTTGGGTGGAATTTGGGCGATTGCGCCTGCTTCGTCCACGAATTGGGCGATTTCGGCATCTTCCTCCGCCAGCGGCGGGTCTGTTTCTGGCGGGAGTTGGGCTGGCAGTTCATCTTCGTCGATCCACAAATCTCGTGTTTGAGATAGAAGTTGATATTCCGTCTCATTCACGGGTAAATCGACTTCGCCGTCACCGCTTGGGGCGGCTGGTTGTGGTTGCGGTTCTTGGGTTGGAGATTCGTCTGAATTCATGGGAAATTTTGTTCGGCGTGGGGCACAGAAAAGTTAAAAATTAAAAATTAACAACTTTTTTAGTCTTGACGGGGACAGCGCTGTTCTAAGCAGGTCTGTAGCATTTTACGATCGAACAGAACCGGCAGAAAGTGAATGCTGTTAATTTCTTTGAAATAGAACAAAATCGGCACAGCCGGCCAAAATATCCGCCAATTTTGCCATTCTCGGTAAGGAAAGCGGCGGATTAAGTTGGACGATCGATAAATGTCCAAATCGGTTGGGGTAAATTGTAGCCGGATGGTGGCGGCTTGGTACATCAGAAACAAGCCGAACACAGAAAGCGGCAAACTCACCCACTTCTGCACGAACAGCAGCGGTACGGCCGCCAGTACCAGGACTAGGGGAATCGCATAACTCGGAGCGAGCTCGATCGTATTTGTCGGCGCAGTCGAAGAGGCAGTGGTATTCACGGGTTTAAATCAAGGGTAGTAAACGAATGTTGCCGATTATTCATATTTTATCCGTTTCCTAGCTTACAAGCCTTTGAGTACGCTAGAGCCCGTCCCCTGAAACATCAGCCAAGTCAGGAAAAAGTTCACAATAAAAATAGCCAGTAAAGCCGTCACCACCGCCGTAGTAGTCGATTGACCGACGCCTTTTGCCCCGCCGGTGGTGGTCAAACCCCAGCTAGTGCCGATTACAGCAATCAAGCCACCGAATACAAAAGCCTTAATTGCCGCGCTGCAAATATCCCACAGACTCAGGAAATTGCGGACTGATTCTAAAAACACGCTTTGAGAGATGCCGTACATTGTCGTAGCAATCAGCAGTCCGCCGAGGACGCCGGTGACGAGACACATGATGGTTAAAATTGGCAGCATCAAGCAGCAAGCAAGGACGCGGGGAATGACTAAATAGTCGATCGGGTCTGTTCTGAGCATCAGCAGGGCATCTATCTGTTCTGTTACCTGCATCGTGCCGATTTCCGCTGCAAAAGCCGAACCTACCCGTCCCGTCACGATTACGGCTGTTAAGACGGGGCCGAGCTCGCGAGTCAAAGACAAAGCTAAAACGCCACCGACGACATTGCCGGCACCGAGGTTAATAAATTCCCTCGCTACCTGAATAGTAAATACCATGCCGACAAAACCCGCAGTCAGCAAAGCAATCAGCAGAGATTCCGGGCCGACTGCTGCCATTTGGTCGATGGTGTTGCGGCGGTGAATTTTGCCCTTCAGCAAGTGCAGCATGACTTGGCCGCCCAATAAAGCTGCTGCCAGCAACCGCTGACTCCACAAACTGAGGCTCGAAGATGTAGTGGTGCTCAAGGGGATTTCGAGTGTAGAACAACTGCAAAAAATGAAATCTATCTACAAATCTTAAACAAGTTTTTTCTATAACATTTAAGATTTCTGACAGAACTGGCCACTGACGGCGATCGCTGCCTATCGTAGAAAAGGACAAGTTTTGTTTGCTTGCACCTTTCGGCAGTTTAGCTGAATTTACTGACTCTTATGAGCATTTTTCCCAATTTTCTTCGCTCTGTACTGCTGACCAGCCTGTTGAGCTTTGTCGCCCCCGTATTGTTAATCGGCGCGGGATTGGCTAGCTTTTTGCTGATCGGCTTCGTGCCTGCTCTCCAAGGAGTTGGTCGTTCTGGAGAAGACCTGATTTTGCAGTTCTTAGCTACTTTCGGCAGCGGCTGTCCCCTCCAGGGCTTTTTCGTCATTGGTCTAACTTTTGGTTTGGTGGGTGCTTTGTTTGATACCTACGCTTCTTATCAGCATTCGCGGTGGAGTTAATTTTGTTTCGTTATATGTGGAATGTGAGATTTTAGGTTGGGAATTCTAAATAAAATCTAAAATCTCAAATTGTTGGGTTCCGATGCGATCGAATAGCGCCACCTGCAAGGACTTCGCCCACAAACCGATATTTGCTAGCAGACAGGAGTGGTGGAGAGCAGAAAATTTTAGACCAAAGTTAAAATTTCCCGAGTCATGTGTGGAGTCAATCTCAAATCTCAACTCTCCAACCTCAAATCGGCTGACTTCGCCCAAAAACGGATACTTGAAATTTTAGACTCTTGGTCAAACTTCCAGATTCATCTGTGGAGTCAATCTCAAATCTCCACTCTCAAACCGACTCACTCAACATTATTGCTCGCCACTGTTCGGTAATGCGATCGGCCTTTTTGCGGAAAACCGAATCTCCCTATTTCTGGAGCTGGAATATATTAAATACAGGTTGAGTCAAGTGTTTCTCAACCCTAAAAACTTCAGAAAAAACTTCAGAGAGTCGAGGTATTGGTTATGGCACTTATTCGTTGGGAACCTTTGCGGGAAATGGACTCCTTGCAACGCGAAATGAATCGGTTGTTTGATAGCTTGTCACCGGCCACAGATCGCGCATCTAACGGTGTGGCTTTTCTACCCCCCGCCGAACTCGATGAAACTCCCGAAGCCATCCACCTTAAATTAGAAGTTCCGGGCATGGAAGCTAAGGATTTGGACGTACAAGTAACCGCAGAAGCTGTTGCTATTAGCGGCGAACGCCGTCAGGAAACTAAGAGTGAAGATAAAGGCATGACTCGCTCTGAGTTCCGTTACGGTTCGTTCCGCCGGGTGATTCCCCTACCCGCACGGGTTCAAAATGACAGCGTAGAAGCTGAGTACAAAAATGGAGTTTTGCACCTGAATTTGCCCAAAGCGGAAGCAGAAAAGAACCGCGTGGTGAAAGTGCAAATCGGCGGCTAATAATTGTTTCCTACTTTAGTTAGTTTTAGTTAATTAGTAGGGGGGCGCAACGCACCCCCTATTTGTTTTGGAAAGAGGTTATTGGTCATTGGGAATTGATAATTGGGTCGAAAAGCATTGGGCCTTGCGAGTTTGAGGAATGAGCCTTCCTTTTTCCTTCTTCCTTCTTCCTTCCATCCGTTACATCCTCCGAAAGCGAATCCGTTGCCGAACTTCCTTGTTGCCATTCTTCAACCGTGCTAAACTCCAATAAGCAATGGTTGGTGAGGAGACTTGCGTGCCGAGTCAGGGAGTGGGAGGAAATGGAATTGCATCTGAGTTTGGAGACTTAACCGGGATGACTCGCCAAGAAGTCGATGATTTTTTGCGCGGATTGGGTGCAGAAATCAGAACTACTGAAGGGGGTTATTTTGAATACGAATTTGCCGATCGTTCGCGAGTCAATATCCGTCCTGATGGTGAAGTTGTACGCACCCCAGCTCCCCGATACGGTTCAGATGGCCGAAAAATAAACAAAGGTTTGCGTCTTGACAAAGATGGCAGCTTGGTCAAAACACGCGATGAATTTGGCAATAAGATTCCTGGGATGCACAATTCTGGAGAAAAAGTGAGTAATTAATATGCCAGATGACTACAACTTGCTTAATTTAGGTGGACTTACATCCCTCATCACAAATGTCAATGTGTCTTTGTGGGGGAATGAAATTTTATTTGAATGTATTTACGATCCGACAGGCGATCGATTGCCTTATAGCATAGTATTTCATGACTGCCGAGACATCAGTTGGGAGGTGTTCCATCCTGAAGATGTCACAGATCCTGAAGCTGATTTGATTGGCTTTCATTTGGGTGAAAACACGCACCGGAAAGCAGCTTTGATTCATACAGACATTTTTGAAATTTCAATTTTGTACGGCAGTTTTAGCATTCACAAGGGAGAAAATCTAAATGCTGAAGCAGATTTAGAAGCCGGGGATCTTGGTATCACAATCGCCAGCAATATTGTACCAATTGTCAACCCCAGCCCGGTTAAATCGCCAAGGGGTTAGTAATATTATATCGGGTAACATAACTATTACAGGACTTACGCACTCCGACTCCTCGAAACTGGGTGTTGTACCTAATGTGCGGGTTTTAAGGAAGTATTTTCGTAAAAAACAAGGTTTCTGGGCCTCCATGCGTAAGTCCTATATTATTAGGTTTGTAGTGAGGACTGAAGTCCTCAGCAACAATCTGAGGATTGAAGTCCTCGCTACAAAATAATTACTCATTTTTCAAAAAAGACAGTAGGTATTGTTGCCAGCCTCAGTTTACGATACTTAAGAGAACATTTTTTGCAAATGAGGTAAAACACAATGCCTGATATTGTTGATATTGCCGTAGGTGCGGGTTCGTTTCAAACCCTGGTAACGGCGGTGCAAGTAGCTAATTTAGTAGATGCGCTCAAGAGTCCGGGCCCTTTCACTGTCTTTGCACCCACTGACGATGCTTTTGCGAAATTGCCGCCGGGAACTATCACAACCCTAGTGCAGAACGTTCCCCAACTGACCAGGATTTTGATGTTTCACGTTGTATCGGGGAAGTTTATGAAGGCTGATTTGGCAAAAGTCGGTTTTGTTACTTCCTTAGAAGGTTCGCCGATTAAAATTGATTGTTCTGACGGTTTTGAGGTGAAAAATGCTACAGTTGTCGCTGCGGATATCGAAGCAGACAATGGCGTCATCCACGTCATCGATAACGTGATTTTAATGGGATAATTTCGCCGTCTAATCTCGCTGCGGGAGCTAAGCAGGTGCTTTGCGGTGCCGCTTTGCTCCCGATCGCACGCTTTTTTTTTATTGGTTGAAGGTAATTTCAATATAAAAAAGTTGTTTTTTCGGCGGATGTATTTTAAGATGATTGTTTGAAAAAGTTTAAAAATCAATAATTATAATATAAGCAAACCAGTTTGGTGAGCACTATGCAAATCCTAGCCGCCAGCCTCAAAGCAAAAGTCCGCCAGCGTACCTTGGAACTGCAAGTTCTCCACGAACTTACTGCAAAAGTTCAAGCCGCTCTCAGTGTTGAGGAAATTTGGTCTGCGTGTCTGGCACATCTCGATCGCCTCATTCCCACACAGGCGATCGCAATTTTGACGCTACCGGACGATCACATATACCTGGAACACTTACAGCCGTTAAGTGGTAGCACCAAAACCGAAATAGAAGGGCGCTTGCAAGCTGCTCGCGCTGAATGGCTCGCTGGCAATCGGGACTGGGCGCACAACATCACTCCGCCACCAATTGCTCAGTTTCAGTCAATCTTGATGGCACCAGCCAATCTGGATGAAAGTGAAGAATTGTTGGGAGTATTTTTCATTGGTGCAGAGCAGGCAACTGCTTTTAATTTGGAACACCTTTGTTTGCTCCACACTGTCGCTCAAATTTGCGCCAAACAGTTAAATATATTAGCATCTAAAACAACCAGTTTCAAGGATAAATTTCAAAATATTTTTGCTCTGGATTCGGCAAGTCAAGAACTATTGTTGCGGGCTGTAATGGACGAGGCCCCGGACAGAGTTTTTGTGAAAGATAGAAACTTTAGATACATTTTTGTAAATCAAAGTTTTGCTGAATATTTGGGGGTAAATGTTGAGGAAATTATCGGCAAAGATGATATTGAATTAGGGTTTTCAGCCGAATTAGTATTTGGCGATCGCAACAGCCAAATTAGGGGCATCCGCGAGGAAGATCGAGCTGTGCTGGCTGGGGAGAGGGTTCGCAATCCCTACCAGGCGATCGTCTTTGAAGGTGGCAAACAGCACGTCTTTGACACGCAAAAAATGCCGCTATGCGATGCAGAGGGTAATATATTTGGGGTTTTGGGTTTTTCTAGAGAGATAGGTCAATTGCAGGCCACAGATGAAGCCAGGAATCAAAGCCAAGCCAAACTGCAAAAAATTACTGCTAGCGTACCGGGTACGGTATATCAAATTGACTTGCATCCAGACGGCTCAATGGCCTTCTCGTTTGTGAGCGCGGGCTGCCGAGAATTGTATGAAATAGAACCAGAGGCTGCTCAGCAGGATTTTAATGTAATTGTTGACATGATTCATCCCGAAGATCGAGATGATTTTCTCAACTCGGTGACGCTTTCTGCAGAAAATTTGCAGCCTTGGCGGTGGGAAGGAAGAATTGTCACTCCGTCAGGAAAACTTAAATGGGTGCAAGGAGCTTCCCAGCCAGAATTTCAAGCATCGGGGGAGATAGTTTACTACGGCTTGTTCACGGATATTAGCGGCCGGAAACAAGCTGAACGGAAGCTGCAACTTTATCAACAAATCTTTTTGAAATCCAACGATGCGATCGCGATCTTAGACCCCGAAGGCTATTACTTAGAAACAAATCAAGCTCACACGGCTTTGCTGGGTCACAGCGCGTCAAAATTGTGGGGAAAAACGCCGGCCACTCACATGGGAGAACAGACATTTGCCTCGGTGCTGCAAAGCTTGGCCACTTCGGGGAGTTACCGAGGCGAAATGACCTGTATTAAGGCTGTGCAAGAAGGAACAGTTGAGGTGGAGGTTTCGGCTTTTGCGGTTCTCAATGATGCGGGGGATGTAGTTTGTTACGTAAGTGTCAAAAGAGACATAACCGAACGCAAGCGAGCTGAGGAAAAACTAAAGCTTTACCGAGAAATATTTTTAAACTCCAACGATGCGATCGTCATTATCGATGCTGACGGGTTTTTCCTCGAACAAAATCTTGCTCACCAAACGCTTTTAGAATACACAGACGCGGAATTAGAAGCAGAAGCTTCGCCGCTGGTTGCGGGGGAGCGCTTTTCGGCAATTGCCCAAAGTTTAGCGAAAACAGGAAGTTTTCGGGGCGAAATTACTAACTGCACTAAAAAAGGCCAGACGCTGGCGATCGACGTTGCGGCATACTCTGTGATTAACAACGCCGACGATGTAATTTGTCATGTCTGCGTCAAGCGCGACATTACCGAACGCAAAAAAGGAGAAGAAGAACGGCAAAAATTTGTGTCGCTGATTGAAAACAGCAGCGATTTTATCGGCATGGCTACGTTGAAAGGCCAAACGCTCTTTGTCAACGAAGCCGGACGAAAACTGGTGGGTGTAGAGAATCTTTCAGCAGTGCTTTATACGGAGATATGGGATTATATTGGGCCCTATTTTCAACAGAAATTCAGTCAAGAGATTTTACCAACAATTATCAGTCATGGCCAGTGGCAAGGCGAAGGTCAAATGCAGCACTTGGGCAACGGACAACCCATTGATGTTGTGATGAATGCTTTTCTGGTCAAGCACCCTCAAACCACCGAACCGCTGTGCTTTGCTGCGGTAATTCGCGATGTCACCGAACGCAAGCAAGCTGAGAGAATGCTGCGGGAACAAGCAGAACGGGAACGGCTGGTTTCGGCGATCGCTCAGCGAGTCCGCCAGTCTCTCAACCTGACTCAAACTCTGAGCACTGCTGTACAAGAAGTGCGGCAGTTGCTGGCAACTGACCGCACGGTAATTTATCGTTTTGATTCCGAGGAAACAGCGATTGTGGTTGTGGAATCTGTAGGGGATGATTGGATGCCCCTGCTGGGCAGAAAAGTTCAAAGAACATCCTTTGGGGAAAGTTATGTATGGCTGTACAGTGCAGAAACAATTCAAGCAATGGCAGATATTTATACTGCCAATTTGAGCGAGGAACACCGAGATTTACTTGCTAGTTTGCAGGTAAGGGCTAATGTAGTTGTACCAATTTTTATAGGCGATGAAAGTCAGGGTTTGGCAGCAGAATATTCGCCGGAAACTCAAATTGAACTGCCGGGAAGGAGTTTGGAAACCAGTCAACATCGGTTGTGGGGATTGCTGATTGCCCATCAGTGCAGATCTCCGCGTGTTTGGACTGATTCTGAAATGGATTTGCTGGGAAGGTTGAGCGTGCAGTTGGCGATCGCCATTCAGCAATCTACTCTTTTTGAACAAGCGCAGCAAGCCCGAGAAGCAGCCCTAGAAGCGTCTCGAATGAAGTCGCTATTTTTAGCAAATATGAGTCACGAAATCCGTACTCCGATGAATGGAGTGATGGGGATGACGGATTTGCTGCTGAAAACGAATCTTACTCCCGAACAGCTTGACTTTGTACAGACGCTGAAACTCAGCGGTCAAAATTTACTCTCCATCATTAACGATATTCTAGATCTCTCCAAACTAGAAGCTGGAGAAATGCGCTTAGAAATACTAGAATTTAACCTCAGTATCTGTATGAATGAAGTGCTGGATTTGTTGGCAACTCCCGCACAAGAAAAAGGTATAGAAGTGGTGGCACTGATTGACAACGACGTGCCGCTGCAAATTAAAGGTGATGCAGCACGGTTGCGGCAAATACTCACTAATTTGATCAACAATGCTATAAAGTTTACAGAAGCAGGAGAAGTGGTAATTGAGGTGGCTAATGCTAGTAATCCTGAGTTATTGGCAGCCAGCGATAATCAGAAAATTTTAGAGAATATCGAAGCGGTAAAAATAGAAAATAGTGAGTCGATACTCCTGCTGTTTAAAGTCACAGATACAGGAATTGGGATTGCTCCAGAAGACAAAAAAAAGCTGTTTCAATCTTTTACTCAAGTTGATGCCTCTACGACAAGAAAATATGGTGGCACAGGTTTGGGGCTGGCTATTTCTAAGGAGTTGGTGGAGTTAATGGGTGGGCAAATCGGTGTGGAAAGTACCCCTGGCCAAGGCTCGACTTTTTGGTTTACTGTGCCGACAGTTAAGGAAAATTTAACTGCTGTCGGGGCAGCGTGCGAAGTGAATTTGGAAACGGTGCTGGCGGGGCGAAAAATGTTAATTGCCAGCGACAAGCCGACAGTGCGAAAAGTGTTAGTGAGAATGGCTGTTGTGTGGGGAATGGAGGTTGAGGAGGTTGAGAACGGTTGGATGACGATCGCATCTCTGTACAAAGCTGTCAGCCTTAATTCCCCTTACGATATCGTTTTGGTTGATATTCAGTTGCCGGAAATGGTGGCGGGAAGTCTCGAACGCTTGAGGATTTCTGAGCCTGCAATGCAGCAGACAAAGTGGGTGGTGCTGACTTCAATGACTCAGCTTGCAGAGGCGAAACGCTTGGTAGATAGCGGTTTTAGCGGGTATTTAACTAAACCTGTTAAAGCTCACCGACTATTTGATTGCTTGGCGAATGCGATCGCCCCGATGACGCTGATTGATGAGCCGCAGGCAAATCCAACGTCCAATCGAGCCTCAGCTATTGACAACCGGGAGTTAGGAAGTTTAAAGATTTTGTTAGTTGAAGATACTCCAATCAATCAAAAAGTTGGTCTCAATCAACTCAGAGTTTTGGGATGCACTGCGGATGTAGCCAATAACGGCGCAGAGGCGCTATCTATGGTTGCTCTGAAAAAGTATGACATTGTGTTGATGGACTGTCAGATGCCGGTTTTGGACGGTTACGAAGCAACGCTGGAATTGCGCCGCCGGGAAGCAGCAGATGCTGCTGGGAAGATGGAGCCACATCAAAAGACGGTGGTGATTGCGATGACGGCGAATGCTTTGAAGGGCGATCGGGAAAAGTGTCTGGCGGCGGGCATGGACGATTATATTAGCAAACCTATTGCCATCGAAAAGTTAAAATCGGTACTAGCAAATTGGTCTGCCAAGCTAAAAATTGAAACTCCCAAGTTTAATGGCGAGGAACTTCAAAACTCTGATCCCGATATCGAATCGGTAATCGATATCGCACGTTTGCACGAAATTTCGGGCGCTGATTTAGATTTTGAGCGGGAAATACTGCAAACTTTTGTGGTGGATACTGCTAGTTATTTAGAAGCTGCTAAGGGGGCGATCGCATCGGGAGATATGGAGACACTCGCCCGCCACGCTCATCAAATTAAAGGTGTCAGCGCTACGGCGGCGGTGCGGTTAATGCCCGATATGGCAGATCAGCTTCAAAGTCTGGCCGAATCAAATGATTTGGAGGGGGCTACAAAAATCATCGCTGAATTAGAAATAATTCTGGCGGGGGTTCAAAAGTTTGTGGCTACTGAGTAATCAATCAATTTTCTTTTGAACCGGGCTATCGGGCCCGATCCCGGAGAGCTCTTGGCAGCCCCCGCGAGCGAGCGCGTGTAAAGATTGTTAATCTTTTATCAAGATGTTTATCTCAATGTGAAGGAATTGGGAACTCTTATAACATCTTGTGTGTTGTAACTTGTGACACTACTGCATTAAGTTATTGTGGTCAAATATAAAATAATCATTAAGCCGATCGACATGAGGGTGCTTTTCGTCTATCGGCTTGAGACACCAAGACCAGCTTTTCGCTATCCCCGCCCATTAAGTGCGTATTTACGCTCAACGAGGTTTTATGACTCCAGTCATGTTACGCCAACTCTGGTCATTAATTGAGACCACCCAAGCTACTCTGTTAGTCAATTTAGACGATGCCACCCTGGTACAGTGGCTGCTAAAGCAGTTAAAAACGAACTCTGCGCTTAATGGCAAAGAAGCAGATGTGTTGGACGAATACATCCAGTCTCGGCTGTCCCTAATCCGCGATTTAGCTGAGCAGCGGCTCGCACCAGAGCTACTGTGAGCGGATTCAATCAAAATCGGATAAATATTCCAGGGAAAGGCGACCATCGCTCGCGCTGGGCAGAAATAGCAGAAAAGAAACCGGGTTTCAGGGATAAATCTTAGGTTTGACGACCAGACCTCCAGCCAGAAACCGGGTTTCTAACTCTCGGCTCCCAGCTTGCTCAAAAAAAACAGGCGGGTAGTCGGTGCAGTTGCCGCAGGGCCGCACCGGATGCAGAACGGCTAATTAGAAACCGGAAGCTGTGTAGATAGCCGATCGCCACAGTTCTGACAGCTACAAGGTAGGATTGTCAGGAAAGCGTTCTATTAAAATCTATGCGTAAATGGGGATTTCTGCTACTAGCAAGCGTGTTATTTGTGGCACCGTTGGCATCTTGTAGGGATCGATCGGCACAAACCGGACAAACAACAGCAACAACTACTGCGGGCGGCAACTCGCAACAAGGTTCCAGCCGGATAGATACAATTGTCAGCCGCGGCAAACTGATTTGTGGCGTCAGTGGCGAACTACCGGGTTTTAGCTTTGTAGACGAAAAAGGCAAATATTCGGGGCTGGATGTGGATGTGTGCAGGGCTGTCGCGGCGGCAATATTTGACGATCCCGAAAAAGTCGAGTACCGAAAGCTCAATGCTAAAGATAGATTTACAGTTTTGCAGGCGGGAGAAATCGACATTCTCAGCCGAAATACCACCTACACCGCGAGTCGCGACAGCACTACTGGACTGGAATTTGCCCCGGTGATCTTTTATGACTCTCAAAGCATCATGGTCAAAAAAGACAGCGGCATCAAAAGTTTAAAAGATTTTGCGGGCAAATCTATCTGTGTGCAGACAGGTACGAGCACCGAACAAAATTTGTCCGACCAAATGCGAAAATTAGGAGTTAAATACACTCCTGTGGTATTTGAAGATGTGAATGCTACCTTTGCTACCTATCAAGAAGGTCGCTGTCAAGGTGTTACTGCCGATCGATCGCAGCTAGTCTCGAAGCGGACAACTCTGCCGAATCCCGAGAATAATGTTGTTTTGCCGATCGTGATGTCAAAAGAACCCTTAGCCCCAGCAGTGAAAAGCGGCGATCCTAAATGGGCTGATGCGGTGAGATGGATCGTTTTTGCGGCGATTGAAGCTGAAGATTTGGGAATTAATTCGGGAAATGTAGACCAAATTGTGGCAAGCACTACAGACCCAAACGTCAAACGTTTGCTAGGAACAGAAGGAGATTTAGGTAAAGGTTTCGGACTCCCGAACGACTACGCCGTCCGCGTTGTTAAGAAAGTGGGGAATTACGGGGAAATGTACGATCGCAACCTCGGCCCCAAAAGTACACTTAAGTTAGAACGGGGTCAAAACAGACTCTGGAAAGATGGCGGTTTGCTTTACTCGCCGCCGTTCCGGTAATTTTAGTTAACAGTTGACTGTTGACTGTTGACTGTTGACTGTTGACCGTTGACTGTTAACTGTTGACTGTTGACTGTTGACTGTTGACTGTTGACTGTTGACTGTTAACCAACAAGATATTTTAGGCAGGCTAAAGTTAGGTATAGTGTGTTCTACATTAAACAGTTATGAATCCAGAACCTCAACCGGGGAAATCGGAGAAATTGCCCAAATTTAAAGATATATCAAAACTGCTGCGGGACGATCGCTTCTGGAAAATAGCCGGACAGGCGATCGCCCTAATTTTAGTAATAGTTGTTATCGCCATTCTCTGGGACAATCTCAGTGCCAATTACTCGCAATTGGGGATTGCATTTGGATTTGATTTTCTCAATTCCCAAGCATCTTTTGATATCGGCGAAAGCGTGATTCCCTACAGTCCCGAAAACAGTTACAGACAAGCTTATTTTGTCGGTTTAATCAACTCGCTGCGGGTAATGGGTTTCGGCATTATTTTCGCAACAGTTGCGGGTTTGACGGTAGGAATTGCGCGCCTTTCTGACAATTGGCTGCTGCGGAATTTGGCTGGTTTGTACGTAGAAATTTTGCGAAATACGCCGTTATTGCTGCAATTATTTTTCTGGTATTTTGCAGTTTTCATTTCCCTGCCAAAACTCGAAGACAATCAGCAGATGAGGGGGCCGATTTACTTGACAAATCGCGGCATTGCTGTACCAACACCGATGGCTTTGCCGGGTTTTGAGATTTGGTTGATTTTGCTAACAGTCGGAGTTTTGGCGGCGGCGGGGCTGTGGATGTGGCGGGCGCGGGTGATGTTGGAAGAAGCTAAGCCGGGAAGACAGTTGTTTTGGGCTCTAGGTGCGATCGGGCTGAGTGCAATTTTAGCTTTGATTATCACCAAAAATCTGCCTTTTCGTCTAGATGTTCCGCGCTTGACACCAGCATTGCAACTCGAAGGAGGATTAAAATTCACTCCAGAATTTGCCGCCTTGGTGACAGGGCTCAGCTTGTATACTGGCAGTTACATTGCAGAAATTGTCCGGGCCGGAATTCAGTCAGTATCGAAAGGCCAGTGGGAAGCGGGAAAGTCTTTGGGGCTGAAGTCTGGAACAATGATGCGGATGGTAATTTTGCCGCAAGCTTTGCGGGTGATTGTGCCGCCTTTAACCAGTCAGTATCTGAATTTAGCTAAGAATTCGAGTTTAGCGGTTGCGGTTGCTTATCCCGACGTTTATTTTGTGGTGGGCTCTCCGACCTTGAATCAGACCGGTCGGGCGATCGAAGCAATGTTAATTATCATGGTAACATATCTAACAATTAGTTTGATAGTGTCTCTGTTCATGAATTGGTACAATAAAACCGTACAAATCAAGGAAAGGTAAAGACTTTAAATTTAACCAAATTTACTGGTAATCAAAGGATAGCGCATAAAGTGGCATACAGTGAATGTAGCTTAGACAGAGAAACCAAAACTTGTGAGTTGACGATTAAGCAATAATAAATAAGTCACAACTATCTTTGGCTTGTTAGTATTAAAGTTGAGGCAGATCAAATGACACAAGAATTAACGGCTCTTAGAAATAGCATATTGGAAGGAAGGTACACGGATGCTTTGGCAATAGTCGATGAGTTAGATGGAATGAGCAAACAGGCAATTTTGCGACAAATCCAATCTTTTTTAAATATTTTGCTGATTCACTTGATTAAAAATCAAGTTGAACAGCGATTAACTGGTTCGTGGGCAAGTTCGATTCGCAATTCAATCAGAGAAATTAAGAAGGCAAATATTAAAGATAATAAAACATCTTATTACATCAATTCTGATGAATGGGAGAGTTTTATAGAGGACGAGGTGATTGAGGATGCGATTGCAGAGGCTGCAGAAGAAGTATTGAATGGTGTTTATAGTCAATTTCAACTTGCAGAGATGATGGATAGAAACCTGATTATTCAGACTGCTGTGAGGTTATTAAACTTGACTTATATCCATTCCGCCAAAGATTTACCCGCAGTGTTAGCCCAGCATTTAAGCCAGTTACCAGGTGGAGAAGATTGGATAAATCGGCGAAAATAAGTAGGATTTTTTTTAGCCTTGGCGATTGGAAATCGCGTCTACACAAACAAAACCCGCCTACGCGGGTTAATAAAATAACTGGTTGTTACTCTACGTCATAGGATTAAAAACCGCTATATGGAAACTGTCCCCATATTACCGCCCCCAGCCACCGAATCGCCTACCCCTTGGAATTGGGCGCGCAAAAATTTATTTAGTACCTGGTACAACAGCATTCTGACAGTAGTTTGCGTAATTATTGCCTTCCAAACTATTAAAGTAATTATTGTTTGGGCAACAACAAAAGCTCAATGGCACGTGTTAGAAGCCAACTTGCCGCTATTTTTTGCCGGAAGATTTCCCCGCGAGTCTTACTGGCGGCTGTGGATAGTAACGGCCATAATTGCCTTGTTGGGAGGATTAACTTGGGGAAACCTTCAGCGGCAAGAACGTCTTTGGAATCCGCCTTTACTAATTATACTCGGTGCTGCGGTTGTGGGTGCGGTCATTTCGCCGATCGACCTAACCTCTCGCCTCTACCTCTTAGGAATTATTATCGCAGCCGCCGCCAGCTATGCCATCGGAAGGCAAATTCACCCAAAAATTATGGACTGGATGCCTGCAATTTGGGTTCTTTCCTTCCCAATAGTTTTGTGGCTAATTAAAGGCGGGTTGGGTTTGACCGAAGTGTCAACAAATGATTGGGGCGGTTTAGTATTGACGCTGTTTTTAGCAGTTATTAGTATTGTGCTTTCCTTTCCTTTAGGGGTATTGCTAGCACTCGGGAGACAAAGTTCTTTGCCTGTTGTTAGATTGTTATCAACATTATACATTGAAATTATTCGCGGTTTACCATTAATTGGCATTTTATTTTTAGGTCAAGTGATGCTGCAATTATTCTTACCGCCAGAATATCCCAAATTGGATAGAGTAATTAGAGCGATTGCTGGACTGACTCTATTTAGTGCGGCATACTTGGCCGAAAACGTGCGCGGTGGCTTGCAGGCCGTGCCCAGGGGACAAATAGAAGCAGCGAGGTCGATCGGACTCAATACACCCCTGCTTACAATTCTAATTGTACTGCCTCAAGCATTGCGAATAGTCATTCCTGCGATCGGCGGTCAATTCATCGGATTATTTATGGATACATCGCTCCTGTCTCTATTCGGAATGTTAGAATTAATCGGAATATCCCGCGCAGTTTTAGCAAATCCCTCCTATATCGGCAGATACGCCGAAGTTTACATATTCGTCGGGATCATTTATTGGATATTTTGCTACTCAATGTCCCTAGCAAGCCGCAAAATAGAGCGAACTTTAGGCGTAGGTCAAAGGTAAAAAAAATCTGCGTTCATCAGCGGTTTAAAAACAAAAAAATATGGAAACTAAACCCACAATCACAGAACAAGTAATTGTAGCAGAAAACGTCCACAAATGGTACGGACAATTTCACGTACTGCGCGGCGTCAGCATGACCGTAAACCGAGGTGAAGTGGTTGTCGTGATGGGGCCATCTGGTTCGGGAAAATCGACGTTTATTCGCACCTTCAACGCATTAGAAGAATACCAACAAGGTAAAATTACGATCGACGGAATCGAACTTTCCCACGACTTACGCAACATCGAGACAATTCGCCGCGAAGTAGGAATGGTGTTTCAGCAATTCAACCTGTTTCCCCACTTATCAGTCTTGCAAAACGTCATGCTAGCGCCGGTGTGGGTGCGCCGCTGGCCGAAGAAAAAAGCTGAAGAAGTGGCGATGCAACTCTTAGAAAGAGTGGGAATTTTGGAACAAGCAAAAAAATATCCCGGACAGTTGTCTGGGGGACAGCAGCAGCGGGTCGCTATTGCACGTTCTCTAGCAATGCAACCTAAAATTATGCTGTTTGATGAACCGACATCAGCATTAGACCCGGAGATGGTGCGGGAAGTTTTAGATGTAATGCGAAATTTGGCTCAAACTGGAATTACAATGGTGGTGGTGACTCACGAAGTCGGGTTTGCGCGCGAAGTTGCCGATCGCATTGTATTGATGGATGGCGGCGTTTTAGTTGAAGAAGCGAAGCCAGAAGAGTTTTTTCAGAACCCGAAGGAAGAACGCACACGCAAGTTTTTATCTCAGATATTGTAACTAATTTTCAAGTTTAATCGGTGGATTTGGCGACGGTAGCAGCCGTAAAAATAGACAGAATTAAGGTAAAATAAAAGAGTGTACAATCAGTCTCTATTTTGCTGAGATAGCTTGCAATGCCATCCACAAAAACTCTGCCGTTAGTTAAAGACTCGGAACGCCTAGAAAGTCGCCTCAAAGAAATTCCGGCGGTTCCTGGTGTATATTTAATGCGCGATGAGAGCGATCGCATCCTTTACATCGGCAAATCCAAAAAACTCCGAAACCGCGTCCGTTCCTACTTCCGCGAAAGCCAAAATCTCAGTCCCCGCATCGCGATGATGGTGCAGCAAGTGCGCGAAATTGAATTCATCGCCACCGACACAGAAGCGGAAGCTTTAGCATTAGAAGCAAACCTCGTAAAACAGCACCAACCTTACTTTAATGTACTCCTCAAAGATGATAAAAAATATCCTTATTTGTGCATAACTTGGTCGGAGGAATACCCGCGCATTTTTATCACCCGCAAACGCCGCGCAGGTAGTGCAAAAGACCGCTACTATGGCCCCTACGTTGATACAGGGGCGCTGCGGAGTACGCTGCATTTAATTAAGCGGATTTTCCCGCTGCGGCAGCGCCCTCAACCGCTATTTAAAGACCGTCCTTGTTTGAACTACGACATCGGGCGCTGCGTTGGCGTTTGTCAAGGGTTAACTTCGCCTGAAGAATACCGAAAAATCATCCAAAAAGTAGCGATGATTTTCCAGGGAAGAACTCAGGAATTACTGGATATCTTGGAACCCCAAATGGAAGAAGCAGCGGAAGATTTGAACTTTGAAACTGCGGCGCGTATTCGCGACCAAATTAAGGGTTTGCAGTCTTTGAGTGCGGGCCAAAAAGTGTCTTTGCCAGACGATACGGTTTCCAGAGATGCGATCGCACTTGCGGCAGATACCCAGCACGCTTGCGTCCAATTGTTCCAAATTCGCGCCGGTCAACTGGTCGGAAGATTGGGATTTATGGCGGAAATACCCTCCCAACCCCCCCTTGCCAAGGGGGATCAAGAGTTATCTCAACTTTCTCTTTCCTCCTCCCCTGGGCAAGAGGCAGAACGAGAGGGGGTAGAGGCCGGAGCGATTTTGCAGCGGGTGTTGGAAGAACACTATCAAAATGTCGAATCTGTAGAAATTCCCAGCGAAATTTCAGTGCAGTACGAATTGCCAGAAGGGGAAATATTAGCAGATTGGTTGAGCAACCGTAAGGGGCGAAAAGTTACGATTTTGACGCCGCAGCGGCAAACTAAGGCTGAGTTGATTGAGATGGTGGAACGGAATGCTGAGTATGAATTGGCGAGAATGCAAAGATTGAGCGATCGCAATTCTCAAGCAATGGAAGATTTAGCAGAAATTCTCGATTTGCCAGAAGTTCCTCGCCGCATTGAAGGTTACGATATTTCTCACATTCAAGGTTCTGACGCCGTAGCTTCCCGCGTCGTATTTATTGACGGTTTGCCCGCCAATCAACACTACCGCCATTACAAAATTAAAAATCCTGAAATTAAATCGGGCCATTCTGATGATTTTGCGAGTTTAGCAGAAGTTATCGGTCGCCGATTCCGAGGATTGAAGGAAGAAGGAAGAGGGAAGATGGAAGATGGGTTTAGCAAGTTAGAAGAACCGGAAGAAATCAGCAATTTATCCTCAGTTTCTCATAATATTTCCGACAAACCAGACTTAATTATGATAGACGGCGGCAAAGGTCAACTATCAGCCGTTGTGGCTGTTTTGCGGGAGATGAATTTGCTAGAAGAGTTGCGCGTTGTCAGTTTGGCAAAACAGCGAGAGGAGATATTTTTACCGGGGGAATCTTTGCCACTGCCAACTAATTCTGAGCAGCCTGGGGTACAATTATTGCGCCGGGTGCGGGATGAGGCGCACAGATTTGCTGTGAGTTTTCACCGGGATCGAAGAAGCGAGAGAATGAAGCGATCGCGCCTTGATGAAATTCCCGGATTGGGACACCACCGACAAAAACAATTGTTGGCACATTTTCGGTCGATCGACTACCTCCGTTTAGCGACTCCCGAACAGTTGGCAGAAGTTTCTGGGATTGGCCCGCGTCTGGCGCAGCAAATTTACGATTATTTCCATCCGTAAAGTCTTACGCAGCATGGGAGAGGAGGATTTTTTGGGCGAGGGGGCGATCGGGCCGCAAGTCCCGATTCAGCACCGATTCAGCCACTGTGAGGGAGGTATTCAAAAATTTTGCACAGACCTATTGCAATCCCCAGAGACTTGTGGTATGTTTAGTTTCTGTGCGCGGGCATAGTTTAGTGGTAAAACTTTAGCCTTCCAAGCTAACTATGCGGGTTCGATTCCCGCTGCCCGCTTACTTCTATAAAAAACCTCAAACCAACGAGAAATGAACGGTTTGAGGTTTTTTATTGCCCAGAATACGGCTGAGTCGGGGGTCAAAGTGACTATCAAATGACTATCAAACGACTACGAAATGACTATCAAATGACCTTTTTGGATACAATTTGGAGATAATGTGACTAGAATTTGAGGAGAAATATCCAGCCGATAGTCAATAGCGGTAAGGTGCGCTGCAGAAGAGCACCCTACATAATTAGGTTCTGTGTAAGTCCTGTATCTACAACAATAATTGGTTAACATAGAGTGCCCGGATTTGACAAGCTTGTCGAGCGCACTCAGCTTGAGTTATGACTGATTCAGAGTCGCATCAGTCACAAGGAGAGCCCGTGAAATATTTTTCAGTAGTAATGTATTTGCTGCGGGAACGGCAACAGTTTCTCGAAGAAATTCGCCAAGGTGTCAAGCTCAAATCTAAAATTTTCGGTTTGTTGATTTCTAGTACCGTATTTTTTGGCATTTACGGAGCGATATTAGGTGCATCTAGTACGTGGATGCAATGTCTGGTTTCAGCAATTAAGTTGCCAGCACTTTACTTGCTGACGCTGATTATCTGCTTTCCCACACTGTACTTTTTTAATGTCATGTTTGGTTCAAAACGAACTTTTGAACAGTATTTGACATTGTTGATGACAGCGATGGCGATGATTAGCGTTTTGCTATTTGGATTTGCACCGGTCAGTCTGTTTTTTCTCCTAAGCAGTACCAATTACAATTTTTATCTGGTGTTGAATGTTGCTATTATGGCAATCACAGGATTTTTGGGCGTAAGTTTCATTTATCAAGGAATGCACTTTCTGTCCGAACAAGATGCCGAAGGCAAAGATATCAGGCTAAATATTTTGCGCTTTTGGTTGGGACTCTATGCGTTTGTTGGCACTCAGTTGGGATGGACGCTGAGACCGTTTTTTGGGTCGTCGGGAATGGCTTTTGAACTGTTCCGAGACCGAGAAAGCAATTTTTATATGAGTCTGTGGCAATCAATTATGTCTCTGGGAGGATCGTAATTAATCCCAATTTAAGGAGATTTTAAAGAGTGATACAAGCGGATTTGGAACAGTTAAAAATTCCTGAGAAGGAGTTGGAGGATTTGAGCGGAATAGCTTTGAGCGACGGTTTTGCAGCGGATTTTTACCGACCTGCCGCACTCCGGGACGGCAAAAAGCTGTTTTCTCTTTTGGTGAATGAGTTGCTGATATTTTGCGTGACATTAGTTGTTTCGCTGCCTGTTGCTTTACTGGCTAATAAACATAATGTTGGTTCATTTAGCGATGCTGAAATATTTGTCCGTGTTTTACAACTAACTTTGGGTTTGTCGCTGGCGATTACTGTTGCTTGGAATATCTCTAAATGGGTTAAGGCAAAGCCTCTGGCAACGCTGGCGGGTCTGCTGGATGAAGTTGAGAAGTATCATGAGGTGATTCAGGCTTTAGATATTATCGATCGCCTAACGGATGCTGGCAATTTACAAGCCCATTTAATTAACCGAGGAGAGGCAATTGAGGCATTAAAAATTACTAGAGAAAGTTTAGTCTGTGCTTTGAAAACAGAGAGAATTCTCAGGGAAAATCAGCAATTTATCGGCCGCCGTTACGAGTTATTTGCTAATATTGAAAGTAATTTGGCTGCTTTGATGGCGGTGGATGTGAGCGATCGGGCGACTGAATACGGGCGATTGCTAAATGAAGCTTTGGAAATTGGGATGAGCGTGCACAAAGAGGTAAGAAAGTTGCACAATGGAAAGTGAAGTTGAGTTGCAGGTTGGTAGTAAGGAATTTAGTCTTTAAATGTAAGCTTTTAAGGCAGAGGCAAGTGTCGCAGTTGTAGGGTGCGTCAGACATCGATCCTTTCGATTTTAACAGGTTTGGACGCTCTGACGCACCCTACGCATCTACCAACTTTTTGAGCAACTTAAAGTTTTAATCATCAAAAATATCCAACTGTTCGCCCTCCGACTCTTTTTTACCATCTTTTTTAACACCTTTCCGCAGCCCGATCGCAATTTTGCTGTGTTTCTCAATCTGCTTCATCACCTGTCTCGCCCTGTCAATCACCGACGGCGGCAAACCGGCCAATCTCCCCGCTTCAATTCCGTAAGATTTGTCAGCACCTCCCGGCTGAACTTGGTGCAAAAATACGATTTGATCCGGCAATTCTTTCACTGTCACCTGATAATTTGCTACATTATCCAAGATAGAAGCTAACTCATTCAATTCGTGATAGTGAGTCGCAAAAATTGTCCGCGCCCGAATCTCAGTTGCTAAATATTCTGCCACAGACCAAGCAATCGAAAGTCCGTCAAAGGTCGCCGTTCCCCTGCCAATTTCATCTAACAAAACCAATGATTGCGGCGTCGCGTGATTGAGAATATTTGCAGTTTCGTTCATTTCCACCATAAACGTAGACTGACCGGTTGCCAAATCATCTACTGCGCCGACGCGGGTAAAAATGCGATCGCAAATTCCCAAACTCGCAGCTTTCGCCGGCACATAACTGCCCATCTGCGCCATTAACTGGATCAAACCCACCTGCCGCAAGTAGCAGCTTTTCCCGCTAGCATTCGGCCCGGTTAAAATAATTAAATCTGGGCGGTTTAGGGATTCTTCCCGACCCAAAAAAGCAGAATTAGGTACAAAAAATCCCGGCGGCAAAGATTTTTCCACGACAGGATGACAACCTTCAATAATTTTAATTTCCCGACTTTCTGTCATAGTCGGGCGGCAATAATTCTGATAAACTGCTACTTCTGCCAAACCGCACAAAACATCGGCCGCCGCCACGGCGCGGGAAACGTTGCGAATAATTTCGGCGTGTTCTCCTACCTCCGATCGCACTTTAGCAAAAATATCGTATTCCAATTGATTTAAATCTTCCCGCGCCGTCAGAATTCGCACTTCCCTTTCTTTTAATTCTTCAGTGCTATAACGTTCTTCATTGGTGAGAGTTTGCTTGCGGGTGTAGTCCTTCGGCACTTGGTCTACTTTTGATTTGGTAATGCTGATGTAATAGCCGAAAGCTTTATTGTAGCCTACTTTTAGATTAGAAATTCCGGTGCGTTTTCTCTCAGTTGCTTCTAGATTTGCAATCCATTCTTGGTCGGCTGATGCAGTTTGGCGCATTTCATCTAGCATCGGATTGATTCCCGATCGAATCAAACCTCCTTCTTTTAAATGAATCGGCGGTTCGTCAACTAAATGATCGTGAATTTTACTTGCTAATTCTTCTAAAATTGGCGGGACATTTTGCAGCGCTTTCAAATAGGGTGATCGCCCTGCGGCTGCGATCGAGGCTAATGCCGGCAGTTTTCCCAGAGAATCAGCTAAAGCGACCAAATCCCGCGCGCTAGCTGTTCCAGAACCGGCGCGACCTGTCAGTCTTTCGATGTCGTAAATTTGGCGCAGCAACTGCTGAAAATCTTGGCGCAGACCGTTATTTTCTACTAATTCTTGAATCGTGTCATGTCGGGCGCAAATGGCTTTAATGTTGAGCAAAGGTTGCAGCACCCAGCGGCGCAAAGCGCGGCCTCCCATTGCGGTGCTGGTTTTATCTATCGCCCACAGCAGCGAACCGTGAAAAACCCCATCTCTCACCGTTTGAGTAATTTCGAGATTGCGGCGGGTTTGGTAGTCGAGTATGAGAAAATCGGTGAGAGTGTAAGTGTGCAATCTTTGCAAAGAAACTGCTTTTTCCTTTTGAGTCTCTTCGATATATTGCAGCAAACCACCGGCGGCGCGCACTGCGAGGGGCAAATGGCCGCATCCCATACCTTCAAGCGATCGCACTTTGAACTTTTGCAGGATTCTCTGTTTTGCTTCTGGCAAAGTAAACGGAATTTGCGATCGCAAAGAATAGCAAAACGAATTCGGCAAACAATCGGGCAAATGCTCGGATTTCTCTCCGGGTCTCAACATAGTCACCAAATCCGGGGCATTAGTCGGTACCAAGACTTCCGAAGGCTGCAAGCGCAGCAATTCTAGGGTTAATTGTTCTAAAGTATCTGCTTGGGTAGTGACGAATTCTCCCGTAGAAATATCTGTATAAGCCAATCCCCAATGTTCCCCAGCAATGACGACTGCTGCTAAAAAATTATTTTGTCTGGGTTTGAGCATTCCGTCATCAGTCAAAGTTCCGGGAGTGAGAATGCGGGTAATTTCGCGTTTGACTTGACGGCCTTCTTTCGCAGCAATCGAGGCATCTTCTACTTGGTCGCAAACTACCACAGCATAGCCTTTTTCTACTAACATTGACGTGTAGCGGTCGAGGGCGTGGTGCGGCACTCCTGTCATCGGCACTCTGCCGATTTCTTTGCCGCTTTCTTTACTCGTACAAACAAGTTCTAATTCCCGCGAAATCGTAACTGCATCTTGGAAAAAACACTCAAAGAAATCTCCGACTCGAAACAATAAAAGTGCGTGGGGATACTGTTCTTTCACTTCCACATACCGCTGCATCATCGGAGTTAGCTTGGTGAATTCTAGTAGGCGGTGGTCGGCATTGCGGATGTTGGCTTGATTGGGGTCTGTTGGGGTAGATGCAGTGTAAGGCATAAAAGGCGATCGATAAATTTTAATCTTTAACAACTTTACCGCAAGCTCGGCTTTTAGTTATAACTAATGATACAATATTTGACTATTAATCATCCTTAAGCAGGGTGCGTGATTCTCCAGATTCAGGTGGAGTGTGGAGCGATACAAAAGTCAGGCACCCTACTTAATAATCGATCAACCCGCTTTTACTTGAGAAGTTTTCGGTCGCTCTTTATCTAAAGTGAGCCAAGACATCGGATTAAGTGAGATTAAGTGAGGAAGTTTATTTGTTGTGAGATAAAAGCGATCGCCGATCGACAAAAACAACCTCATCCATCTCGTTATTAGCTGTTCTTGCAGATGTTGAGCGAAGACCGAAGTTGCAATCTTTTCTAAGGATTTTAGCAATTAAGAATGTCCTAACCGTCGGGCGCGGTTGCTATAACTGTTGGCGGTTAACGGAAGAATGTAAAATTTCCCGCACTTTAGGGGCATAAATTTTACATTTATAGTATTGAAAACAGCCGGAAGATAGATTTATAAATTATACCTCCGATAGAGAGAATATATATTTTATAGGCTTAAAATTAAAAACATCCAAGCGAGTAATTTCTCAGCTTAGTAAAGTTAAGATTTAGAATCAAAAATTTGCTAGCTAGTAGTTAACTAGAGGAAAAAAATAATGAAAGCTCTTTGCTGGCACGGAGCAAATGATGTGCGAGTTGATAATGTACCAGACCCAACAATTATCAACCCGCGCGATGCCATAGTTAAAATCACGTCTACAGCAATCTGCGGCTCAGATTTGCACCTCTACGATGGCTTCATCCCGACAATGCAATCGGGCGACATCATGGGGCACGAATTCATGGGAGAAGTAGTCGAACTCGGCAGCCAAGTCAAGAACTTAAAAAAGGGCGATCGCGTCGTCATTCCTTTTACTATTTCTTGCGGCAGTTGCTTCTTTTGCAACCGCGATTTGTGGTCGCTGTGCGACAACTCCAACCCCAATGCTGGGCTGGCTGAAAAAATGTTCGGTCATTCGCCGGCGGGACTGTTTGGCTACTCGCATTTAACGGGCGGCTATGCAGGAGGTCAAGCAGAATACGCGCGGGTTCCGTTTGCAGATGTCGGCCCTTTAAAAATTCCCGACGGACTTTCTGACGAACAAGTATTGTTCCTCACCGATATCTTTCCTACTGGTTACATGGCGGCCGAAAACTGCGACATTCAGCCAGGGGATACTGTAGCAGTTTGGGGATGCGGCCCAGTCGGACAATTTGCGATCAGAAGCGCGTTTATGCTGGGTGCCGATCGAGTAATTGCGATCGACCGCATACCGGAACGCTTGCAAATGGCGGCCGCGGCCAAAGCTGAAGTCATCAACTACGAAGAAATGGACGCCGGGGAAGCCGTCACCGAAATGACGGGGGGACGCGGGCCCGACTCTTGCATCGACGCGGTGGGGATGGAAGCCCACGGCACCGGTCTGGACGCTTTGTACGACAAAGCCAAGCAAGCCGTGCGGTTGGAGAGCGATCGACCTACGGCCCTGCGACAAGTGATAGTAGCTTGCCGCAAAGGCGGCACAGTCTCAATTCCCGGCGTTTACGGCGGCTTTGTTGACAAAGTGCCGTTAGGTGCAGCTTTCAACAAAGGCTTGACCCTGAAAATGGGACAGACGCACGTTCACCGCTATTTGCGGCCTTTGCTCGATCGCGTTCAAAAAGGCGAAATTGACCCGTCCTTTGTAATTACGCACCGAATGAAATTGGATGAAGCGCCCCACGCTTACGAGATTTTCAAACAGAAAAAAGACAACTGCATCAAAGTTGTCCTCAAACCCTAACTCGCATTTACCCTTCACGGAAAAACTATGCTTTTACAAGAAAAAGAATCAGGCGACTTGATTGAAATCCTCGATGTAGAGGCTTTACTCAGCCCTACAAAACAAGAAGTGCCGGGAAAAAATCAAGCTGGTCAAGAAGAGCAAGAGACAGCAACTTTTCCAAAAACTAATTTAGTGTTTCCTTCCGGTGAAGCTCTGCCGCGCTGTTGGACTGAGGAAAATTATCAAACTCATTGATTCCACTGATTCTCCCCATCCCGCTTAACAAGGGGGGGGACTCGAAGCTAGGGGGATGGACACAGCACATAAGTGTCCGCTAAACCCGAAAAACCGCTCTCCGATAGGGGTTTTAACCCCTGCAGGAGGGCGGTTTTGACGTATTTTTTGACACCCGGAGGAGACAGCGCTGTGTTTGTTTAAATAGAATGTACGATCGACCAAATTTAATATAGTCTTTAGTTCGCGGGCGCGAGAAACCGCATTAAACTAAAGTGATAAAGATAAGCGGGTTTGATTGATTTTCTTTATGACTAAAAGCTGATTCCCTCCCTCGCAGGCAGCGTTACAACTAATGAAAGTTAATCAAAAACCCCTTGGGAGGAATTCCCCATGTTTTACCATAAGAAGCCACTACAGTATTACAAAAGACCAGAAAAGCCAGATGCCGTTTACGCCAAGAAAATACAAGAACTAATTGGCGGTACATTTGGCGAAATGACTGTGATGATGCAGTACCTATTTCAAGGTTGGAACTGCCGAGGCCCTGCCAAATATCGCGATATGCTGCTTGATGTCGGTACAGAAGAAATCGGGCATATCGAGATGCTAGCAACTATGATTGCTCACTTGTTAGATCAAGCTCCTGTATCTATGCAAGAAGAAGGTTTCAAGGATGCTGTGGTGGGTGCTGTGATGGGTGGAAACAGCCCGCGAGATGCGATCGCCGCCAGCATGAATCCGCAGCACGCAATTGTATCGGGTTTGGGCGCACTTCCTAGCGACAGCGTAGGGTATCCCTGGAACGGCCGTTATATCGTTGCTAGCGGCAATCTTTTAGCAGATTTTCGCTCGAATTTGCACGCCGAATCGCAAGGAAGATTGCAGGCTGTGCGGATGTATGAAATGTCAGACGATCCGGGCGTGAAAGACACCCTGAGTTTTATGATCGCCCGCGACACGATGCACCAAAACTTGTGGCTGGCGGCGATCGAAGATTTAGAAAGTTCGGGAATGGAAACAACACCCGTTCCGAGTTCCTTCCCGCAGGAGTTGGAAAAGTCAGAATATGCTTATCAGTTTTGGAATCATTCTGAAGGTTCTGAAAGTAGCGAGGGACGCTGGGCGAAAGGCAAATCAATGGACGGCAAAGGCGAGTTTGAATATGTAGCCAATCCCCAACCGTTAGGGCCAGAACCAGTACCGCCGCCGCCAGAACCCAAATTGCACGGCACCGGGATGCAATAGCAAATCAAAAAGTTAATAGTAAGCTTGCCAGTCCCGGATTGACTAATTAAGTAATTAAGGACTAAAGTGCTTACTCCTAACCTAACAAAAACTAAAGTTGTTACTACTAACCTGTGGTTAGTAGTAACAACTTTACTCGCTAATGTGCCAATTAATTAGTTAAGGACTTCAGTCCTTACTACAAACCAGGTTTTGAGAAGAAGTCTAATAAGTAACCACAAATAAGTTATGCAATTGCAAGCAGTAATTCTCGATATTGACGGTACTCTGACGCTCAGCAATGACGCCCACGCTCAAGCTTGGGTAGAGGCATTTGCGGCTTACGGCTACGAGGTGCCGTTCGAGAAAATTCGCCCGCTAATTGGCATGGGAGGCGACAAAGTTTTACCCAAAATGGTATCAGGACTTTCCGACGAAGCAGGCGACGGGAAAAAGATTGCACAGCGGCGCAAAGAACTGATTATTAACCGCTTTTCTCCCGAACTTTCTCCAACCCCCGGTTCGCGGGATTTGCTGTTAAAAATGCAGAAAGAAGGATTGCGGCTAATTATTGCTACTTCAGCTACCACTGAAGAACTTTCGGGTTTGCTGAAAGCTGCACAAGTTGACGATTTATTGGATCAAGCGCAAGCAGCGACATCGAGTGATGCGGAAGCTTCTAAGCCGGAACCGGATATTGTGGAAGCTGCTTTGAGCAAATTGCAGATGGAAGCGAGTCAGACGGTGATGTTAGCTGATACTCCTTACGATATCGAAGCTGCGGGCAAGTGCGGGGTGCCAGTAATTGCTTTTCGGTGCGGAGGTTTCGATGATGCTTCGCTGGCAAATGCTGCGGAAATTTACGATCACCCTGCTGATTTGTTGGCGCATTATGACGATTCTCTTTTAGGGAAAAAGGAATTGGTAGCGAGTTGAAGTAATACGGGCGATCGCGGGTGGATTGCCACTATTAAGCGCGATCGCTCACAATCCACTCTACCTGATGGGCTTCTGTGATATCTGGAATATCCAGGCGATCGGCTAATTTTTGAATCACTGCTTCTGGGACTGGGGCTGTGCGGGAACGGTTGCGTTCCTGTATTTCTGCGATCGGTACTTCGATGTAAACAATGCGAATTCGCGCTTTGTAAGCAGCAAATAAATCAATTAATTGCTGCCGCATTTGTTTTGTTGTATTCGTGGCGTTCCACACAAAAGAAGTTCCCGATCGCAAGTATTCCTTGGCTCTTTGTTTGGCTCTTTCTACAACCTCACTTTGGTTTTTTTCTGGGGATATATTCATCTCCGACCTCAGCCGATCTAAGGAAATCACAGGCAAATTGGGCAGGTTTTCTCTAACCCAATAATCTTTGCCACTTCCGGGCAAACCCGACATCAAAACAACTTCGCATTTTGTATCGTCAAACATTTCAGCATCGGGGTTGCCGTTGTCTTTGCGGAAGTAGATAAATCGGCTGTGTGGTGATGGAAATTGTCGGGGAGAATCCCAACAATTATTTTCTTGACAAAACTCCCGAAATAGTTCTATTTTATCGAGCAGTTCTTGTCTGTCGGCGCAGTGGCGACCGCGCACGTCTGCTTCGGCTAAAAGTGCGAGGAAATCGCAGCGGACAACTTGACTAACTTTAATTACAGACTGCTGCGGGTTGGGTTTGTCGATTAGCCAGATGGGTAAACTGCCGAATTGGACGATCGCCACAACTGTTTCGCGAATCTCAAACTGCACGGGCGGCTCGAATTGGGATAAAATTTGTCTGACCATTCTCGCACCTTGGCGGGCGTGACCTTTTGAGCTAATTCTGCCGTCCGCTTCTATTTTTGTAAAGGCTGGTTTGGCGACATCGTGCAGCAAAGCGGCGGCAAAAAGTATCGATCGTTCTTTTTCGGGTAATTGCCGCCAATTCGGGGAAGATATTAATGCTTCGCAGACCATTTTGGTATGAATTAAAACGTCTCCTTCGGCGTGATAAATCGGGTCTTGCTGACAGCCTTTTAAGTTTTGAATCCAATCAAAATGATTTTGAATGCTGTCCCAATCCAGGAACCAATCGGGCGGTTCGGGACAAAAGGGAAAAGTCCAAGGCGGCGCTAACAGTGTATTCATAACTTTACTTGTTGGATCTGACTGAACAACTCATCAGTCCTATGGAAAAGGACTTTAGCTTTGAGTCAGGGGTTTAAACCCCTGCCGGAATTCGAGAAAGAGCGTGGAAAGTTGAGGCCAATGGTCGGCATTTCTTACTTTACAAACTAAAATTAAATAAATCGGCGCCTGGACGCAGAATATTCGGTATAATTGGGCGATTGAGCCAATGTCCTTCGGCATTTTTAATAGCAGTCAAAAAACTGGCACGCACGTATTTGTAACGCGCCTTTACTATGCCATCTTCTTCGACTTTAATGTACAGACCCTCCATGCGATCGCTCTTGTCAGTCTCTTTCAAACATCGTTCTTCATCTAATCCCAATTCCCGGCAGTACAAACGCAACCGTTCCAAATGTCCCGGTTGAATAAAATTAGATTTTTCCATACACTGCATCATTTGCTTGGGCGATTTCAGGACTCCCGAAAACACCACAGGAACTGACACTAACGGCAGTCCGCTTAACAACTTCTGGCGGGATTCTGTACTCAGAAATTGACTGGTTTCTAAGTCCAGCACGTCGTATTCCATAAAATAGTGCGGCAAAAAATCATAAAAAACAGTGTGTTTCGCATAAAGCCATTCGCCGTAAAGAATGTAGCGATTTCCCAGCACTTCTCCGAGGGCTGGGCTGAGACTGAAAGCCCACTGTTTGAATAAGTTAAAATGTTTTTCCCTCGGCCCACCGGTGAGATAGTGGCCGCGACTTTGCAGCAGCATTTGTCCATCTGGTGCGAAGCTGATGCCTGTATTAGCGCCGTCTACCTTTTCTTCAATCACTATCGGGCGATCGCTCAGGGCGCTAAATGGCACGCTGTCGAGGTCTTCATCACCTGGTTGGAAACGCGAACCTTCGATGTGATAAGTTCTAGGATATTTAACAATTTTGAGCATCCGCCAATTCCTTTTACATTTTAGATTTTAGAGGCGACCCCATCCATTTTTGATTTTAATTTTAGATTTAAGATTTTAGACTTTAGAGGCGACCCAATCCATTTAACCATTATAATGGAATGATCACAAAGGAGCGTGTAAGTTGAAAAGTCAAAGTTTCCAGAGCATATCATCAGCAATCGGTGGGATTCTATTAGTAGGCGCGCTACTCCTCGGCTTAAACTCTTTTGTCGTCATCAATCCAGGTCAAGCAGGGGTTGTCAGCGTTTTAGGAAAAGCCAGAGATGGAGCATTGTTAGAGGGGTTTCACCTCAGACCCCCGCTGATCTCCAAGGTAGATGTGTACGATGTAACCGTGCAAAAATTTGAAGTTCCCGCCCAGAGTGCTACTAAAGACCTTCAGGATTTAAATGCCAGTTTTGCGATCAACTTTCGCCTCGATCCTGCGAGAATAGTTGATGTCCGAAGGACTCAAGGAACATTGGAGAATATAGTTTCAAAAATTATTGCTCCTCAGACGCAAGAAGCATTTAAAACAGCGGCTGCACTGAGAACCGCCGAACAATCAATTACTCAAAGAAGTGAACTGAAGCGAGACTTTGATACTGCGCTGAAGGAAAGGTTATCAAAGTATGATGTAATCGTGCTCGATACGAGCGTTGTTAACATTCGATTCTCGGCAGATTTTGCGAAAGCGGTTGAGGAGAAACAGGTCGCTGAACAGCGGGCGCAAAGGGCTGTTTATGTGGCTCAAGAAGCAGAACAGCAGGCTCAAGCTGACATTAACCGCGCTCAAGGTAGGGCGGAAGCTCAAAGACTTTTGGCTGAAACTTTGAAGGCTCAAGGCGGCGATTTAGTGCTGCAAAAAGAGGCGATCGAAGCTTGGAGAAGCGGCGGCGCTCAGATGCCAAAAGTGCTGGTGATGGGCAGCGGTTCGAGTCGGGTTCCTTTCATTTTTAATATGAGCGATATTCAGGAAGAACCCGAGCACGCGCAAGTGACCAACAATTAAAATATGACAGAGGGTAACAAACCCGGTGTCTCCGAAAATATTGGCTTTGCTAACCAGAAATCTCGCAATAAACCGGGTTTCCTCAGAAAGCGCACATAAGTCCTATGAGAGTTGCCGGAATATGCTACACTTCTGAAAGCCACAATATAACGACAGTTTGAATCTGTCGTTATAAAAGCGAAGTCCGCAATTAACACGCAGGCAACACACTCATTTTAGGAAGCAAGGAAAAATCATGACCCGCGCTATTATGGAAACCGACAAAGGCACAATCAATTTGGAATTGTTCGATGCGGATGCGCCTAACACAGTGAAGAATTTTGTTGACTTGGCGGAAAAAGGTTTTTACGATGGATTGTCCTTTCACCGAGTCATTCCTAACTTTATGATTCAAGGTGGCTGTCCAAAAGGCAATGGAACGGGCGGCCCCGGCTACAAAATCAAGTGTGAAATCAACTCGAACAAACATTTAGCAGGAACTTTATCGATGGCTCACGCCGGTAAAGATACGGGTGGTAGCCAATTCTTTATTTGCCATTCTCCCCAGTCTCATTTAGATGGAGTTCACACAACTTTTGGCAAAACTGAGGATATGTCAGTCGTCAATGCTATCCGCCAAGGTGACAAGATTATTTCGCTCAAAATTGAGCATTAATTTCCACTAATGAGTTGTGTTTGCAATAAGGAATAAACTCCTTATTGCAAACAACAATTGTGAAACTTAAGAGTTTTAAAATCTACATTTTATGACTGTTATCAATGATTCTGCTGTGGTGGCTGAGTTAACTGAACTATATTTAAAATACGAAAAAGCTCTGTGTACGAATGATATTGAAACTCTCGATAATTTCTTCTGGGATGCGCCGGAAGTGGTGCGCTTTGGGGTGACGGAGAACCTGTACGGGAGCGATGAGGTGAGGGCTTTTCGCAAAGGGCGATCGCCTGTAAATGTCGATCGAGAAATGTTCAACCTCCAAGTCGTGACTTTCGATGCAGACACGGCGGCTGTGACGCTGGAATTTCGCCGTGTAATGGATGGAGTGCTGCGGCTGGGGCGGCAGAGTCAGATGTGGCGCAAGTTTCCTGAAGGGTGGAAGATTGTTTCCGCTCACGTTTCTTTTTTGCCGATGCAGGGATGAGCGGTGACATACCTCTGATCAAGGTGAAATAATTTCCCCAGTCGGTATTTGAATTTGATTATTGTTGAGCCATTTAATTCGGCAGATATTCTTTTTTTCCTTTACTATTAGTGCCTCTGCTTTGTCACCTGTATTCTTCGGAGGCAAAGGTGGCACATTAGGTTCGTTTTCATGTTCATTTACTCTAAAATAAAGCTCTTGCCCGTCATAAGAGTAAATTTTTTTTTCAAGAAAAGGGACTAACTTGTATCTTAACCTGAGACCGCATGACCCTGTGGTATCATCGCGATCGTTTAACATTAAATCTCCGTTGTAGTAGCAATAAATAGATTTTAATTGATTGGGTGATTGTACAACTTGTACAATGTCTCCTCTTCCTTCCCCAATAACAACTATACCAATCACATATTTCGGTAAGTTACCAATATCATAAATTAATGTGCAGGTGGAAATAATCAAAGAAAAAGCCACTATTTTGGTAGCTAATTTGTTGGGATTTTGTAACAGTATTTGTTTGTCTAAAAATATATAAAAAACATAAATCACCACAAAAAATATACCAAATAATCCCGCCCACAAGTCAAGAGCCACACCAGCTAAAGAATAGGGACAGAGTACGATAATTAATTTTAATATATTAAAATTAATTGCACCCCACACTATAAAATTAGATTTCATATTTTTAGAAGCTGGGAATAAAAATGATTCTAAAGCAGTATCCAAAAGCTCAACTTAACTGTAGCCGGAGCAATTATACCATAGCTGCACGTCTTTCTTGGTTATCCACTTTTGCAGTAGCTTGGTCATTACCCCAATTTTCCCGATCCTCTCCCCTAATACAGTTCATATTTGAGCAAAGTACACGGAATCGACCCATTAAAAACCGGAATTCGCCGCGATGTCCTGAGTCCAACCTTTTTACCCAACTCCTTATTTCCTGTCAAAATAAACGCATTCCAACCTTTAAAACGATTCTTGAAAATATCCCCCAACATCTTGTACAAATCTCCTAATTCGCTCGCATCTCCCAGGCGTTCTCCGTAGGGAGGATTGCAAATCAAAACGCCTCTATCTGCGGGTGCTTCCAACTGAGATAGCTCGGTTTGAGCAAACTGAATCTTACCGGAAATACCAGCTTGCTGCGCGTTCGTGCGAGCTTGGGTTAACATATCGGAATCGCGATCGCACCCTGCAATCACCTCTTTAAGTTCCGGTAACTCACTATTTTCCGCTTCCGCCCACAATTTATCCCACAAAGGTTCGTCAAAATCCCGCCAAGTCATAAATCCAAACTTTTCTCGAAACAATCCCGGTGCAATATTCAAGGCCTTTAAAGTCGCTTCCAAAGGCAAAGTTCCCGAACCGCACATCGGGTCTAAAAACGGCAAATCAGGCGTCCATTCTGCCATCTCCAACAAAGCCGCAGCTAGGGTTTCTTTGAGGGGAGCAAGCCCCATCGCCGGTCGATATCCCCGGCGGTGCAAACTGCCGCCAGAACTGTCTAAACTTAAAATAGCTCTATCTTGATGAATGTGAAGGTTAATTAGCAAATCGGGATGCTCTACATCAACATTAGAACGCTTGTTAAATTGAAGGCGCTGTTGGTCGGCGATCGCATTTTTGACCTGCAAAGCTGTAAAGTGAGTGTGGTTCAACTTTTCGTTGCCGCCGGTGCAGTTTACTGCTAAAGTATTGTCGGGATATAAGTATTCGTCCCAAGGGATTTTCTGCACTTCGCGGTAGAGCATATCCGAGTTGTAACACCGGAATTCGGCGATCGGCATTAGCACTCGAAAAATAGTTCTCGACCACAGATTGACGCGGTACAATAAAGCGCGATCGCCCGCAAAGTAAACCCCAGTAAAATCTGGCTTGACATCCTGTGCCCCTAAACGTTCTAATTCTTGGGCGGCAATTGTTTCTAAACCGCGCGCAACTGTAGCAAAATATTGATTCATTGATAATTGGTAATTGCTTTTTCTCGATCGCTCTAAATTAGATAGTAGCTGGTTTAAATCCTAACTCTCACAAACAATAGTCTACCTTAAGCTAGATGCCTCGGTAAAAAAAATACTACTTTTCCTAACAGCTTTGTCAACAGGCGCTCGCCCGAACCTGCACCCGATCTACCTTATCGGCACAAAAACTAACGCCCAGAGGGTGCGCCTCCGCGCACCTCACCGCTGCAAGTCACAAACTGTCAGTAATACTGGTGAAATTAAAAGCTTTCACACGCACTCCGGGCACGACACTACCGCCGCAACGCTTTACCGCACTAACTGCATCCACATCGCGCAACATATCAGGTAAAACTTGATTGAAACGCAGATTTTTAATCGGGTAAGCAATTTTGCCATCCTCAATCCAAAAAGTACCGTCGCGAGTCATTCCCGTTACTTCCAATGTTTTCGGATTAACGTAGCGCACGTACCAAGCTCGACTGACGAAAATTCCTCGCTCGGTTTGAGCAACTAAATCTGCTAAACTTTGGTCGGAACCTGTCATTACGATCGGGTAATAAGCACCTTTTGCCTCTTTGCCTTTTTGTGCGGCCCAGTAGCGGGAATAAGACAAGCTTTGAGGGACGCCATCTTTGATGATTTCCAAATAGTTATTGCTCAATCCGTCGCCGAAAAAAGTATTCGATCGCAACAAAGGATGAGCCGGATCGCGCTGCACTTGCACTAACGGGCTAAAAAGTTGTTCCCCGGCGCGGTTTCCTGCTGGTTTTCCCTCTGCATCGGCGATCGACATAAACGATCGCCCCTCATCCGCCGCCCTCGCATCCAGCCCCCAAATCACCCACGGTAGCAAGCCCGCAAAAGCAGCACCGTCAAGGATTACCGGATAAACGCCGGGAGTGATGGGGCGCGGGTTGCGGGATGCGATCGCCCGATCGAGCACTTGTTCTGCTAATTGGGCGATCGGCAATTCGTTGATACTCCAAGCAGTGCTCTGAGCCCAACTAGAACCGTCTTCAACGCGAGCAGTAAAGCTGAAATCCGCTTCTGTAGATTGGTTGCAGGCGCGGAGTCCGGTTGACGAGGCGATCGCGTACAGCGACGCATCAGCGCTCAAAGTTCCCGAACCATGAGCGCCTCCCTGGGAAGCAATGGCGCAAGCTTGCTGCACCATTTTGGCCCGCGCTAGAGGCGATACAGTGGCCGTTGCTGTGTCGAATGCGGGCGATCGCAAATCGTAGGTTTGAGGCGGCAGCAGCGGCATCCATTCGGGGTCTGCCGGCGCAATTCTGGCCAATTCTTCCGATCGCTTGACTGCGGAGGCGATCGCATCTTCATCAAATTCTGTAACAGCAGCAGAGGCGCTTTTGTTACCGAAATAGCTAGTAATGCTCAGGCTAAATACAGTTTTGCTGATATTTTGGCTGATTTGATTTTCCGAGAATCTCGAAAGAGATTCCTCGCCAGTAGAGAGACTGACAAATACTTCCTCTGCTTTGGATAGTTTGACTGCTTTTTCTACTACAGATAAGGCTTGGTCTTCACTTAAACTTGCGGGCGATGTTGTTACAATCATGATTGGTAATTAGGCATTGGTAATTAGGCATTGCGAATTGGGCATTGCAAATTGGACATTGGGAATTGGGCATTGTTAGCAATTAACTAATAACTAAGAACCGATGCCCCATGCCCCATGCCCCATGCCCTATTACCCAATTTGAATATCCCTCACTCGCACCGGCACACAAGCGTGAGTCATTTGAGCAACCTGCATCGGCTCGCCCTTTCCGCATATATTAGTACCGCACTGAACCAGCTCCGAAGCCGGCCCGATCGCATCTATTTGATTCCAGAAATCAGTAGTCATCGCCTGATAAGTTACATCCTTCAACATACCGACAACTTTACCTTTTTCCACCTTCCAAAAAGCATCGCCGCCGAATTGAAAATTGCGCCGCTGTTGGTCAATCGAAAAACTGCCAACACCGTCGATTAAAATCCCGTCTTCCGTATCCGCAATCATCTCTGCCAAAGTAGCAGTATGGCTGCCGCCATCCGGGCCCGGCTCCAATCCCAAATTGGGAATTCTCACCATCGGCACGCTCGACCAACTGTCAGCGTAAGCAGAACCGTTGCTGCTACCGCGTCCGAGGCGATAAGCCGTCTCTCTGTCAGTGAGATAATCAACTAAAATTCCATCCTTGACAACGTACCAATCTTGTGATTTTACCCCCTCATCATCGTAACCCATTGTACCGCGGCCACCTGGTTGAGTGCGATCGCACTTAAAATTCACCCAAGGTGCAGCGTATTGCAGTTTATTTAACTTATCAGTAGTAGCAAAGCTAGTGCCAGCAAAATTAGATTCGTAGCCGTAAACCCGGTCTAATTCAGTTGGATGTCCGACAGATTCGTGAATAGTTAAGAACAAATTTGTCGGCTTGAGAATCAGGGATTTGCAAATACCAGCCGGGATTTTGGGAGCGCGCACTTTCTCAATAGCTTCAGCGGCAACTCTTTCGACTTGACTCAACAAATCATCTGGATTAATATGTTCGTAACCGATATTCAGCGGCGGGCGTTCGTAACTGCGACTTTGGGCATCGCCGCCCGCAATTGCCGTACAGCCAAAACCCGGATAGCTGCGGTAGATTGTTTGTTCGATTAGCGAGCCTTCTGTAGAAGCAAAAACCTTGTCTTCGCGGCTTGACTGCAAAAAAGAAGAAGCTTTTTTGATGCCTTGTGCGCCGTGTGCTAGCAGCTTCTCGTTGATAGTTAGCAGCAGTTCAGCTTTCTCAGCAACCGATACAGAAAAAGGGTCAATGGCGATGGGAGTTACATAGGTATCGATATATTTTTCGACAGGCACTAACCGCACCGGTTCCTTTTGAGTTAAGCGGCTGCCTTTAGCGATTTCTACAGCCAAAGCGACTATTCTTGCAACCTCTGCCGGTGTTTTGCTGTGACTGGCGGCAAACCCCCAAGCGCCGTCTAGAAGCACTCGCACGCCAAAACCGGAACTTACATTATCTGACAGTTGACTTAAAGATCGATCGCGCGCGTAAAGATTCTGCTTTCGGTAAGTGCAAAAACGCACATCACCGTACTCGCAACCTGTTTTCCGAATCAAATCTACAGCTAAATTTGCTAACTCGTTAGCAGAGATTTTTGCAGTTAATTGCACCATAGTTATTCGTCATTCGTCGTTAGTTGTTAATTATTATAGCGCTTTTCAATTTTTTGAACCATTTTTAACAAGCCTTCTATGGGCGGGCAGGATGCCCACCCAACAATAAATTCACTCTTTGTGGAACAGGCATCTTGCCTGTTCTTAAAAATAGTACAAAGAGTGAGTTTAATGGCGGGCAGGATACCCACCCCACAATAAATTGACTCTTTGTGGAACAGGCATCTTGCCTGTTGTTTATCATTGGGCAATATCTCAGTTTAATCTCACTCCATCTCCTGCAAAACCCCGGTTAAAATTTCCACAAGGCGATCGATATGTTCTTTCTCAATTATCAGCGGTGGCGACAAAGCAATAATATCACCAGTCGTGCGAATCAGCAAGCCTTTTTCATAGCACTGAATAAAACAATCAAAAGCCCGTTTCCCCGGCTTTCCAGCAATAGATTCCAACTCAATACCCGCCACCAGTCCCAGATTCCGAACATCAATTACGTGCCGCACCCCCTTCAAAGAATGCACCGCATTTTCCCAATAACCAGCCATCTTATCAGCTCGTTCAAACAGCCTTTCTTCCTCATAAATATCCAGCGTCGCCAGAGCAGCAGCACAAGCCAGAGGATGACCAGAATAAGTATAACCGTGAAAAAGCTCGATCGCATTTTCAGGAGCATTCATAAAAGCATCATAAATGCCTTGTTTTACAAACACCGCCCCCATCGGCACCGTACCGTTAGTTATCCCTTTCGCCGCCGTCACAATATCAGGAACCACCCCAAAATATTCCGTTGCAAAACTAGAGCCTAGTCGCCCGAATCCGGTAATTACCTCATCAAAAATCAGCAGAATTCCGTATTTGTCACAAATCGCCCGCAGCCGCTCCAAATAACCTTTCGGGGGAATCAAAACACCTGTAGAACCAGCCACCGGTTCGACAATTACCGCTGCAATATTCGACGCATCGTGTAAAGCGACAATCCGCTCCAATTCATCCGCCAAATGCGCTCCCCATTCCGGTTGTTTGCGGCTGAAAGCATTGTGTTCGAGATTGTGAGTGTGAGGCAAATGATCGACTCCCGTCAGCAAACTGCCAAAAAACTTGCGGTTTGTACCGATACCGCCGACAGAAATTCCCCCAAAACCAACGCCGTGATAGCCGCGTTCCCTGCCGATTAATCTTTGGCGAGTTCCTTCACCTTTCACCCGGTGATAAGCAATTGCAATCTTCAAAGCAGTTTCTACAGATTCCGAACCAGAATTAGTAAAGAAAACGCGATCGAAATTGCCCGGAATCATCTTTACCAAACGTTCCGCTAATTCAAAAGCACCCGGATGTCCCATCTGAAAAGCCGGAGAGTAATCCAAACGCAAAACCTGCTGTTTAACTGCTTCGGCAATTGTCTCGCGGGCGTGTCCTGCATTCACGCACCAAAGCCCCGCAGTACCATCTAAAATTGAGCGGTTATCATCTGTTGTAAAGTGCATATCTTTTGCCGAAACCAATATTCGCGGGTTCGCTTTAAACTGTCGGTTGGCAGTGAATGGCATCCAGTAAGCGTCCATATTTGTCATCGTTTTTTTATCTTTTTATATTGATGATTCTGCCTTCAAACTATAACTTGCTACCGATTGCCGATCGCCAGACGCTTATTATAATTTTACAAATATCTTTTTTAAACGAACCGCGAAGACGCAAAGAGCGCGAAGGAAGAGAAGAAAGAGGTTTTTATCATTTTGAAGTAGAGTATTTGCGTGAAGACATCTACCTATCTTCTTCTTTCTTTTCCTTCGCGCCTTTGTGGTTAATTAAATAGATATTCTTTAATTAACGATCGCGGACACAGACTCATGCTGCAACAAACCGGTCAGCATTTTCACAGGCCTCTCCCCGTAGGGCCACGCGAAAGCATGGCGGAAAGCGGCCTCTTGACACGCTTGCAACTGCCGAAAATCAATGATATCCAAAGTTAACAAATTCTCGTACTCAAAAGGCAGCCGCACGTTGTGCAATCCCGCGTTGTCGGTGCAAATGGCAATATCGACGCCAGCTTCAAAACATCGATCGAACACAACCTTCAATTCGCGCATATCTTGTAACGTCCCCGTTTTGAGATAGGTAGTCGGGCAAACTTCCAAGCATTGACCCCTGCGCGCGACTTCTGGCAGCAGTTCGGGATATTTTAACGGAATTTGAATCCCGTGGCCGATACGCATCAGATAAGGCAAAAGTTCGGGATAACAGCCAGAGGTAGTTTCATAGAGGTGGCCGGTGGTTTTGATGCCGATCGACCTCGCATACTGGTACAATCCGACAAACTCCTCTAAACGCTCGCCAATACAATCATCGCCGCCAGCTATATCGATCGCACAAACATATTCTCCCATCCCGGCCGCCAAATCTACGATCGCCCGATTCACCTCATAGGGTAAACGCGAGTGCATACACAAAATTTGGCTAGTAACAATCGGACAATCGCTAATTTGACTTGCCTTGCCCACAACTTGTACAATTTCTGCCATCAAATCAATGCGTTCTGACTGTTCCAAATGTTCTGGAGTCCGCAAATAAGGCGTATAGCGCAACTCCAAATAAGCCATATTTTCAAACACGTAAGCGCCCCGCATCAACCGATAGATGAAATAAGGCAACGTCTCAACAGTTTGAACGCTTTCTACCAGCGTGTGCAGTTCCAAATACTCATTTAGACTATTGCGCGGACGAGTGTAAAACTCCTCAAACTCCGAGTATTCTTGAAATCGATTAACCATCTCAGCATTGTGGCGATCAAAATACCGCCACAGCACCCTAGGAACTACAGAACCACCCAGATGGCGGTGCAACTCAGCGTGTAAAGTCATGCGATTTTAGATTTTAGATTTTAGATTTTAGATGGAAAGAATTGAAGGATTGAAGAATTGAAGGATTGAAGAATTTGTAATTTAGTCCTATACGCATCAGTGGCCAGAAACCGGGTTTTCCCCCATACCAGCCAACAACCTCCAGCAGGTAAACTGTTCCACATTTAATCTGCACATTGGATTCCCATAAAAACTCATCAAATCCTCTCTCATTCTCCCCTCTCCCATTCTCCCCCTCTCGGGCTCTCCCTTCCCAAGTCCCCCGATAGTGCTGGAAGCGGGTTGATGAGAGCAATACAGCCTCAAGTCTTTCAATTGTAACAAAAATTTATTTGACATCCGGGACACGTTCATACATAATCGGAGATTGTGTCAACCTGAACTGAACGCGAGAAACCCTTGGCTAACGTAGTTGTGATCGGCGCCCAGTGGGGCGATGAAGGAAAAGGCAAAATTACCGATTTGCTCAGCAAATCCGCAGATATCGTTGTCCGCTACCAAGGGGGCGTCAACGCGGGTCACACCGTGGTAGTAAACGGTCAGACTTTCAAGCTGCACTTAATTCCGTCCGGGATTCTCTACCCTGATAAAGAGTGTATTATCGGCTGTGGCACGGTCATTGACCCCAAAGTTTTAATTGCAGAGTTAGATCAGCTAGAGGCACTGAATATTTCGACAGCCTCGCTGATGATTTCGGAGACGGCTCACGTCACGATGCCCTATCATCGATTAATTGATGTAGCATCGGAAACGCAGCGGGGAAATTATAAAATCGGGACGACGGGACGCGGCATTGGCCCTACTTACGCCGACAAGTCGGAACGTACTGGCATTCGGATGCTAGATTTAATGGACTTGGAAGGGTTGCAAGAACAATTGGAATGGACGATTAATTGTAAAAATGTCCTTCTCGAAAAACTCTACAATTTGCCGCCTTTAAATCCGCAAGACGTAATTGATGAATATCGAGTTTATGCGGAACGTTTGCGCCCGCACGTAGTAGATAGTTCCCTGAAGATTTATGAGGGAATTTACAAGCGGAAAAATATTCTGTTTGAAGGCGCGCAAGGCACTTTATTAGACTTAGACCACGGTACTTATCCTTACGTTACTTCCAGCAATCCAATCGCTGGTGGGGCTTGTGTGGGAACCGGTGTCGGGCCAACAGCGATTGATCGCGTAATTGGCGTAGCAAAAGCTTATACAACCCGCGTCGGAGAAGGCCCCTTCCCTACCGAAATGGTAGATGGAATAGGAGCAGTTTTGGGCGAGAGAGGTGCAGAATTCGGCACGACAACCGGCCGCAAACGCCGCTGCGGTTGGTTCGACGCGGTAATCGGCCGTTACGCAGTCCGCATCAACGGCCTTGACTGTCTGGCAATTACCAAACTAGATGTGTTGGATGAATTAGAAGAAATAAAAGTTTGCGTTGCTTACGAAATTGACGGCGAAAAATGTGTTGATTTCCCGAAAAGTTCCCGGATATTTGCTCAGTGCCAACCTATTTACGAAACCCTTCCCGGTTGGAAACAGTCTACGGAAGAGTGCCGGAATTTGGAAGATTTACCGCCGCAAGCATTGGATTATCTAAAGTTTTTGGCAGATTTGATGGAAGTGCCGATCGCGATCGTTTCTCTCGGTGCCAGCCGCGACCAAACTATTATTGTAGAAGACCCGATTCACGGCCCGAAACGCGCTTTGCTCTCTGCTGACGGTACGCCAGTAGCAGCACAATCATAACAGGTTTAGTTATAATAGACAAAAAGGGTCTATCTCATGTGTGACGAGGCTCCAATGACCGATGAAGATCGTCTGATCTACCAACTAACCCTTCATCGAGATTTGGTTGGCTGGGTAATCGGAAAGTTAGCTGAAGCTGGCATTGCATCCCAGAGAACTACTGGCAACGATCCGAAAGGAGACATTTTGATTGTCGCTCCAAATGAGGCCTCGCAAGTAAAAGAAATAATTCGGGATCTTCATAATCAATACACGAGAGAAAATATCAAAGATTCACAGTCAACCTTAGAGGAAAGAAAAACAAACTTACCGCATATAGAAATCAAAACCACATACCTTTCAGGAAAAGCAGTTAATGAAATTATTGATACTGCTACTGTCATTGCAGTTGTAAGTGCCGATAGAATTTCTGGACCAGGCAAGGCCAAATTTATAAAAGCAGGTATAGCTTATGCAGAAAATATTCCTTTGGACGAGTTTCTAGATGTTTAGTAGCAGGAGTAATCCCAATGTTTGACATCAGTTTTTATTCAGCCAATGGTGAACCGTCCGATAGTGTAAGAATAACAGCAGCTACTTACGAGTGGTTAGCAAAATCAGCCTTTTCAAAAATAGGTGGCGAATCAGTCGAAACCCAAATTTACCTAGATGAAGAAAATGTAATTCTGCCTCTAGTTGAATTAAATCAAGATATTCGCCAGCAGTTCAAGAAAATTTTCAGCGAAGCAATCATCAGTGAAAGCGATGCAGTTCTTACTAAGCTTGGTGATTACCCTTCAAAAGAAGAGTATCAATCAGGAACGTACCGTTTGAGGAAAATGCTGGAATTGCTGAAGTGTGTGGAAAACGAAAATTATCAATACCTTCAGCGAATTTAATTGAGCGCGATCGCAATATCACAATTCTGGTAAAATGTGAAAACAATCAGCAGAAAGTCATAAAATGGAACTCGCAGTAGAATGTCAAAAGCGGGCAGAAGGCAGTAAACCTAACGCCCTCCGCCGCTCTGGATTGATTCCCGCCGTCCTCTACGGTCACAAAGGATCTGAATCCATTTCCCTTACCATCAAAGCCAAAACAGTTGAAAACCTGCTCAAAAAGCACGTAGTCAACAATACCCTAATTGACCTCAGCATTCCTGACCTCTCTTGGAGTGGAAAAACCTTGCTGCGGGAAGTTCAAGTTCATCCTTGGAAGGGCTATCCTTACCACCTGAGCTTTTTCTCCGTGGCAACTCAAGACAGTCTGGAAGTTGAAGTGTCGCTGAATTTTGTCGGCGAAGCTGTCGGCGTCAAGTTAGAAGGCGGCATCTTGGATACCGTGCTGACGCAACTAGCAGTTAAGTGCAAACCTGACAGCATTCCTGAAGGAATTGATGTAGATATTTCTAATTTAAAGGTTGGGGATGCGCTGCACATTCACGAATTAGTTTTGCCGGCGGGAGTGGTAGCTCTCGGCGAACCCGATCAGGTGGTTGTTACCGTGCTGGGAATTCAAGCAGGTTCTGAAGCAGAAGACGCAGAAGAAGAGGCAGACGCAGCAGCTTAATTAGTAATTGCTAATAGTTGTTAACTAACTGATGGTTGAAGAAAAAGGGCGATCGCTTTCTCCCAAAAGGGCGATCGTTTTTTGCTAAAAAGGCTATTCTCGTTTGGGTTCGATCGCACATCTTGCACCCTTCTCAAAAATAGGCTTTCCGCCCTGTTCCACAAAGAGTGAATTAGTTGCTTGTGGGCCGTTGCTCCTAGCCCGCCGGTAAAAAGCCTATAGAAAAGGGTGCAATCTCCCTTGCCCAGTCCACAAGCAAGCATCCCACAAGCAAGCACCGGCAGTGTTTACTTTTCTTTATAAAACGGGCGATCGTTCAGAACCTACAAAAGTCGCGACTGGCCCGCAAATCCGCCAGAAACCGGACTGATTGTTAGATATTTAGCCGTAAAATCAAAAAATCAGCCGAGAATCCCGGTTCCTCGCCAGCACCGGGAATCAAAAAAATTAAGAATTAGGGGAACAAGCCCCCTACTGTGAGTGTCAAACGCGAGTATAATTGTGAAACGTTTTGACTACCCTATTTAATTCCTGCCTCTGGAGCCGCCGCCCATATGCCATCAACAGTGAATACAGAATCAACAGCGGTTCAATTTAACCAACAGGGAGAAACATACTTATCCCAAGGAAAAATAGAAGAAGCGATCGCATCCTGCGAGCAAGCTTTGAAGATTCACCCCAATTTTGCACCAGCTTACAAGACTTTGGGCAACGCGCTGCAAGCTCAAGGCAGGATGGAAGAGGCGCGACACTGGTACGCTAAAGCGATTGAAATAGAACCGAATTTTGCGGAGGTATACGCGAATTTGGGCAGCCTGGGCGCGCAGCAGCAAAAATGGCAGGAAGCGATCGGATTTTATCAAAAGGCGATCGCGATTAAGCCGAATTTCGCGGGAGTGTACCGGAATTTAGCAAAAGTATTCGGACAAATTAGCAAACCGGAAGAAGCCCAGCAGTGCTGGTATCAAGCATTTAGTTTGGAACCGGAAAAAGTAGCGCCTGGGGAACACTTGAATATGGGCGACGCTTTTTTCCGACAAGAAAAATTGACGGAAGCGATCGCCTGTTACGATCGCGCCATAAAATTAAATCCTAATGTGGCGACGGCATACCAAAATTTGGGCGAAGCGCTCAAAAAACAAGGCAAGTTAGAGGAAGCGACAGCATATTATCGCAAAGCTATTGAACTGAACGCAGCTAATGCGAGAAACGGCAGCGAGGGACAGCAAACTTTGGCGGGTGCAACTGCGAAAAACGGTGCAGTCAAGCAGCAGCCCGCAGCAACCGCAGTCAAGCCCCCAGTGCAGCCGCCAGTTAAGCCGCCAGTGCAGCAGGCAGTTAATTCTACAATTAATATAGAAGATCCAGAAGCCTACAAAATATTGGCAGAAGGCTATTTTGCTCAGGGCAAATTGGAACAGGCGATCGCAGCTTGCAAGAAGGCGCTACAAATTAAGCCGGAAGCGCCGCTTTACAAAATGCTGGGCAACGCCCTCCAAGCTGGCGGCAAAATTGATGAAGCTAAAAGTTGCTATGTCAAAGCAATAGAAATTAACCCAAATTTTGCCGAAGCATACGCTAATTACGGCAGCATTTGCGCGCAGCAGGAACAGTGGCAGCAAGCGGTTTCGGCTTACGAAAAGGCGATCGCCCTGAAACCAGATTTTGCCGGTGCTTTTCGCAATTTTGCCAAACTGTTGACGCAGTTAGGCAAGTCGGAGGAGGCTGCTGAGGCTTGGTATCGAGCATTTGCGATCGACCCAAAATCCGGGACGGCTGAGGAACACGAGAATTTAGCCAAAACTTTGATCGATCAAGGTAAGGTAGATAAGGGAATTGAGTGTTACCGGCGCGCGGTTGAGTTGAACCCAAATGCTGGCGCAGCTTATCACCAATTGGGGGAAATACTTAAGGGTCAAGAACAGTGGGAAGCGGCGGTAGATGCTTACAGCAACGCTATTAGAAACACTCCTGATCTTTCTTGGTCGCACAACAATTTAGCTGAGTCGCTGGTTAAGTTGGAACGGTGGGAGGAAGCTGTAAATGCTTACCGCAAGGCGATCGAATTAAATCCTGATTTTAGCTGGTCTCACAACAATTTAGCAGATGTGCTGCTGAAGTTGGAACGGTGGGAAGAAGCTGTAGAGTCTTACCGGAAAGCAACAGAGTTAAATCCTGATTTCAGTTGGTCGCACAACTATTTAGCAGACGCGCTGATTAAGCTGGGACGGTGGGATGAGGCAATTTCGGCTTACGAAAGGTCGATCGAACTCAATCCTGGCCATTTTTGGGCGCACAACAATTTAGCAGAAGCGCTGGTGAATTTGGAACGGTGGGATGAAGCGGTTGTTGCCTACCGGCGTGCTAACGAAGTTAATCCGAATTTCTTCTGGTCGCAGAGCAAATTGGGCGACGCGCTGCTAGAAATGGAAAGGTGGGAGGAAGCGATCGATGTTTACCGGCGCGCGGCCGAGTTGAATCGGGATTTTGCGTGGACTTATTACAACATGGCAACGGCTTTTGAGAAGCTGGAACGGTGGGATGAGTCGATCGCCGCTTACCGCCGCGCTGCGGAAATTCAGGCGGATTTGCCGTGGCTTTCGCAAAAGTTGGCTGATGCTTTGAGGATGCGATCGCAGTGGGATTTGAAGGAGGCGATGCGTTTGTACCGGCGCGCGATTCAGGAGAATCGTGATGACGTGCAGTTGTATCACAAGGCGCTGGAGATTGCGCCGAATGATGCTGACCTTTATGTTGAGTTGGCGGATGCTTTGGTGCGGCACAGTTGGCCGGATGGGGCGATCGTCTTTTATCAGATGGCCTTGCAGATTCGGCCTGAATCTCGGGAAATCCGCCAGCAGTTAGATCGGGTATTGGCAACAAAAGAGCCAATTAAAAACCAGTCGCCCGTGGAGGTATTGAGTACGCCTAAAAGCCATGAACCAGTCAGCACAGGCGGTATGATGGTTAGTGAGCGCCCAGAAGATAGACCTTTAGAGAAGGACGTGCGTCTTATCGCTTTTTACCTGCCGCAGTTCCATCCCATCCCAGAAAATGACTTGTGGTGGGGTAAAGGTTTTACAGAGTGGACTAAAGTTACAAAAGCTCAACCTTTATATCAAGGGCATTATCAACCTCATCTTCCAGCCGATCTAGGATTCTATGATTTACGCCTGTCGGAAGCCAGAGAAGCACAGGCAGCACTAGCCAAAGAATATGGGATTTTTGGCTTTTGCTATTATTATTATTGGTTCGCCGGGAAGCGCCTGCTTCACCGCCCTCTAGATGGAATCTTGGAAACAAAGAAACCGGATTTTCCATTCTGTGTTTGTTGGGCGAATGAAAACTGGACAAGACGCTGGGATGGAGCCGAACACGATATTTTGATCGCGCAAGACCATTCTCCAGACCAAAATAAAGCTTTTGCCGAAAGTTTAATTCCGATTTTGCTTGATGAGCGATATATTCGCATCAATGGCGAACCCTTACTCATTGTCTATCGCAGTGATATTTTGCCAGATCCTATCCGCCTAACAGAGCAGTGGAGAGAGGTTTTCAGAAGAAATGGTGTCGGAGAAGTTCACCTTTGCCTCGCAATTACTTGTTTTTCTGGTTATGTAGACCCAGTTAGTGTCGGCTTTGATTCTTCGTTGCAGTTTCCACCGCACGGAGTCCCGGCTCGGGAAATTCCACCCTCAGAACTTGTTGGAATGCGAGGTGATTTTACCGGAAAAATGTATGACTATCAAGACGCTGCTATCAATATGGTGTCGTCAAAGCTTCCAGATTTTAAAATGTTTCCCGGAGCAATGACTGCATGGGACAATACTGCTCGCAGAGGAAGTTCAGCTCATGCGTATATTAATTCTAGCCCCGACGCTTACGAGTTTTGGCTGCGCGGTTCGATCGAGAAAACCAAACAAAGGTATTCAGGCGATGAACGACTGGTCTTTATTAATGCTTGGAATGAATGGGCCGAGGGCGCTCATCTAGAACCCGATCAGAAATACGGACACAGCTATCTTTTAGCAACTCGCAACGCTCTTGCTGGTACGCACAGTTGGCAAACAACTATCAAATTGTTGCGTTGTCTTCCCTCAGAATATCTACATCCATCGCTGGAAGAGTTGGAGAAGAGAATCGCAGCCAAAGACCGATCGCTCGAAGCCATGTACAACCTTCTTAAACAGACAACAGTACACGAACTTTTCGATCCCAAAGCAGAAATATGGACGTGGCTGTAGATCCAGACAAGCTGGACATGGCTAAATTTTGGCAAACTGTAAAACTATTGCTGGTACTCACTGGTGCAAAACAATCACCCTAGTATTTCTGGATTGCCTCTAGTCTCGATCGTTATTCCCTGTTACAAACACAAAGATTTTCTCAAGAGGTGTCTGGATTCAGTGGCAGCTCAAACCTATGAAAATTTAGAGGTGGTAATTATTGATGACTGTTCTCCCGACGGTTCATCAGAGGAAATAGCACGTTTAATTCAAAGTGTTAGTTGGGAGTCTAGGTTTCCCAACCGCACACAATTTTATCCATTCACCAAGAATCAGGGTGCTCATGCTGCTATTAATTACGGCATAACGCAAGCCAAGGGAAATATTATTGCAATATTAAATTCGGATGATACATATCATCCGCAGCGCCTCCAATTGATTGTTAAGGAAATGCAGGCTAAAGGGTGCGAATTTGCATTTAGCCGCGTGCAGTATATTGATGCAGATGACAGGATTGTCACAGAATCTCATCCCCAAGCTCGCAGTTATTTCGCGGCTCAAGAAACAATCAGGCAGTTTCCCTCAGTGGGGTTTGCCTGTTTCACATACAATGTAAGTATATCAACAGGAAATTTTGTTTTCACTAAAGAGCTTTTTAACCGCGTCGGTCACTTTAATAATTATCTGTACTGTCACGATTGGGACTTTCTCCTTCGGTCGATCGTACATACTGAACCGCTGTTTTTAGAGCAAGACCTCTATTACTATCGCTTTCACGGGAAAAACTCTTTTGAATCTTTAGGATCGATTGGCTCTCAAGAAACACACAAAATTCTTACGGCTTTTATCTCGCAGATACGCAATAGTTTGCCGCCAAATCGCTTGGCTCCTTCTCCATTCAATTGGCCTGACTTATTTGAACTATTCATTCATTGGTATGGCTACGATAAATTAAATACCTCTGGGTAGGTACTTGGCTAATCTGCTCACACTGTCCGACACTGTGAGCAGATTAGTATCAGCGCTCGCCAAGAGGTTTTTGCATAACTATCAGTGATTGCGGGATGATCTCTGGATCGTAGGTAAAATCGCAGAAATCAAGATATTTAGTCCATTCTTGTTCAACATACTTCTGGGGGATTACAGCTTCTCCGTAAAAAGATGCGTCGCGAGGGCCTCCGCCCCCCGTCGGACTATATAAAAACTTACCGCTGTCGTAATCGGCCAAAGCAGCCTCAGTGTCCACAAATGAGTGAGCTAAGGCATGATGCCAATTATTAGAACTATTGCTCTGGTTTCGCAGCGTGCGACAAAGTTCTATAAAACTGCGCGCCTGAGTAGTGGCGACGAGGATACCTCCTGGTTTTAGTATCCTTGAGAACTCTTCAATCCACTGAATGTGAACGGGTTCCGCCAAGTGAGAGAAGACGGAGTAGGCGTAAACAATGTCGAAACTGCCCTCAGAAAATTCCAAAGGAGGCAGCGGTTTGATGGCGCTGTAGTGTCCGTGTCCGACTGTTTTGATACAGAGGTCAGTCATCTCTGAATCGACATCAATGCCATAGAGATTGTCTGCTGTGACATCTTTTAGGAAAAAACGAATTATCCGCCCCCATCCACAGCCAAAATCTAGAACTCGAGTATCCCGCCCTAATTTCCGCCCCAATTTCCCTGCATACCGCTTGATTTCAGAATAGAAATTAAACGCTTCATTAAGAGCCTGTGACCCTGACATTCCAACAAACTGACGCTGAAGTTCTTCGGGCGGAAATCCCGGCATTTCAATGCCCTCTACGATACCGTGATCGAGGCTTTTAAGCAGTACCTCCAACCATTCGCTATCGCTCATGCCAGACGTATAAGTTAAGATCGCAGCGTTAGTGCTTCCCGATGCAACTACCTCCGGTTTTGAAGGAGCGATTGTTACCAGCGGATGTCTGATAGATGCTTCGGATAAATTCGTCGTCGATACCACCTGTAACTGCTGCCCTGTCTGGTAATCTTGAGACTCGAAGCGTTGAGATTGCTCTTGAACTTGATGTCGCAAAGACTGGTATTGCTCCAAATCTGCCTGAATCTGCTGCAATCGAGCCTGAGAAAGCTTTATCTCTGCCTGAATCTGCTTTAAACGGGGCAGCTTCTGCCGAAATCTCACCGTTGCTATCGGCACACTGTTTCCATCTGAGAAGACTGCTTCAAGAAGTAACTCAGCTTCCTGTGGCAGTTCGCTCACTCCTACTTCTGCCGAAAAGCCACAGCTTTCTGAACGGGCTACATTGGAATAAATTTTAGCTACATCCGGGCGAGGATTATTAACAGCCAGTTTTTGGATGAGTGTGCCGCTGCTAATTACTTTCACGGCCACTACTGGGTACTTTTTACCCAATACCCAACCATAAACAAAAATCTTGTCTGTGTCACTCTGTAACTGCTTCCGAGGGCTGTCTATATTAAAAGCCCACAGCAATTCGGAATCTTCTACGGATAACAGGACAACATCCAGAATTTCAATTGAAGCTGATTCAGTCATTTTATTTCTCGGTTGTAACTTCATTAGGAGCTAGGAATTAATCCTTGATTTTAATTGAAAAGAGCGACTTTTTTAGATATCAAAGACTGCTTTCGCTCAAGCCCCCCCTGAATCTGTTGCAGCTTCTGCTGCGATAACTTCAAATCTAGCTCGTACTGTTCCCATGAATTAGATAGCTTTTTACGCTTAGCTCTCAGATCTAAGGCTGTTTGATAAAGTTGTAGATCTTGTCGGTTCATAGCTATTAGCTTATTCAGCAGCTTTTTGTCCTCCAATGCTTCTTTTAAATGCTCTAAATAATTAGGATACTTGTTTTGATTAAAAACCTCCATTTTAAAATCCGGCCAACCTAGCATCTGCTTCAGTTCGGCTAAATCATCTTGAAAAAATTCTTGAACACCAACAAAGTAAAAATCAGTTAAATCCACACCGCGACAATAGAAATTAGCTAAGGGATTTATGAAGTGTGTAGCCCTGAACTCTGCAAATTCCAACAGACTCATGTTGTTGTCAAGCATAGACTTATGTTCTTCACTGAACACAACACCTTTTTGGGACTGCGACTTCCAAAAAAAATAACCTGAAATGAATTGAATAATTGGATTTCTCAGCCAAATTATTCTTTTTGCCGATGAGAAGTGTTCCTGGTATTTTTCTGCCGGGAAATGACCATGAATCACCCTAGCTTGCGGTTGAGCCAACAATTTTACTAGAACTGTTTCTAAATTTTCCCCCTGATAGTCAGAAAAAAGTTGCGACTCACCGTAAATCTGTTTTAAAACTCTCCCAAACGTTCCTCCCGCTGTTTTGTGTACGTGGACGGAGATGATTTCTACTTGAGAATCCAAGGATAATTTATTCATGACAAAGTTATAAATTTGGCTGCGGTTTCTTGCTGCTGGACGGGTGTTTTATTAACTGGCAATAACAGTTCTAAGAGCAGTTATACTCCGCATCAGTTGTTTCCACTCCGCTGAGTTAGTCAGGGAGTAGGTATCAAATTCACAACCTTTCTCTGACGATAACTTCGCAAATCTTTCTAACCAGTTTACCACTGTTTCTGTGCGGGATAAAGGCGTAAATTTCAAAGATTGCTGCAAGCACTGAGCCACAGCAATCATATCACCTTTGCGGTAAGCATACCACGCATCCCACAACAAGAGTTGGTACTGCATCGGGATCGATCCCTCTGTCTGAGTGGCGACTAGATTTTGTTGAAACAGCCATCGCTCCAATACTGCCTGAGTCTGATCCAGTTGAGACACAGATTGTTCTAACACAACTTCAGTCTGATGCCGCTGAGATTGAGATTGTTCCAATACTGTCTGAGTCTCATGCAGTTGAGACTGGTATTGCACTAATACTATGTCAGTGTGGTGCAATTGAGACTGGTATTGACTTAATAGTGCCTGGGTCTGGTGCAGTTGAGATTGAGATTGTTCCCATTGCGCCTGAATCTCCTGCAGTTGAGACTGAGAATGTTCCAACACCGCCTGAGTCTCATCCAGTTGAGATTGAGATTGTTCCCATTGCGCCTGAATCTCCTGCAGTTGAGACTGAGATTGTTCCAACACTGCCTCAGTCTCATGCAGTTGTGACTGAGATTGTTCCCATAGCCCGTGAGTCTGATGCAGTTGTGACTGAGATTGTTCCAAAACCGCCTGAGTCTGATGCAGTTGTGACTGAGATTGTTCCAAAACCGCCTGAGTCTGATGCAGTTGTGACTGAGATTGTTCCAAAACCGCCTGAGTCTCATGCAGTTGGGATTGAGATTGTTCCAATTCTGCCTGAGTCTGATGCAGTTGTGACTGAGATTGTTCCAACAATGCCTGAGCCTCATGTAGTTGAGACTGAGATTGTTCCAACACTGCCTGAGTCTCATGTAGTTGAGACTGAGATTGTTCCAACACCGCCTCAGTCTCATGCAGTTGGGATTGAGATTGCATTAATATTAACTCAGTTTGATGCAGTTGAGACTGATAGTTTGATAAGAATCCCTGAAGTTTATAAACCTCAGATTGTAATTCTGAGCATCTGATATCCTTCAACTCTAAATTAGAATTTGCTTGGTGCAGTTGAGACTGGGATTGTTCTAATAAACCTTCAGCTTGGTGCAGTTGAGACTGGGATTGTTCTAACAAACCTTCAGCTTGGTGCAGTTGAGACTGATATTTTGACAACAATTCCTCAAGTTTATAAACCTCAGATTGTAATTCTGAGCATCTGATATCCTTCAACCCTAAATTAGAATTTGCTTGATTTAATTTAGCTTGTGTATCCTTTTCAAGGTCTATTAAAACATCATCCCTCTCGTCAATAAAAATTGAATTTAAGAGTTTTTGTGTATTATTTATTTCATCCGAACATACTGCCACAAAATAGATGGGTTCCTGTAAAGAACAAAATTCTCTTGTGAGTCCATCTTTTTTGCTTGTGTAAGCGCTAATAGTTGAGGGAAGATTATTGGGCAACAATGGAAAGACAAAAGATCCTATTGCTAGCCTCTGCCCATATAGCTTAACGTTTTTGAAGTAACGACTTAGTAAACTTACGAATTGATATTCGTAGGGTTCTTTTACATGAAATTGATTATTAGGATTAGCGGAGGCTGATTGGGGATTTTCGGAATAGGTCAAACGATTAGGGGCGGAAATCACTAAAACCCCTCCCGGCTTCAAGACTCGTTTAATTTCTCGCATCATTTCATCATGCTTGTCGTGATGCTCAAGGGTTTCAAAAGATGTTACTATATCAAGAGATTCACTAGAAAGAGGAATAGCATCGCAAGAGCCGACAACAAACTCTAAATTGGCAATATTTCCGTATTTATTCCGAGAAAAGTTGACACATTCTCTGTCAATATCTACACCGATAACCGAATTGGCAACTTTAGATAAATAAGCACTTCCATATCCCTCTCCCGATGCTATATCAAGAACTGATTTCCCTTGAGCCAACTCTAGTGCTAAAGCATAGCGATGTAAATGCTCATACCGGATACGACCCTGTACTGTAGGAACGTACCTTTCTCCTGTAAATCCCATTTCCATATATTTATATATCCTCCTCACGTTTAATTTATCATTGCATCCATTGATTTTACACCAACCAGAATACAATCTCTGTTGGTCTATCAAAGACTCAGATCGATCGCAGTATGTTCCCGCCAGTTTAGCCCCAAACAAGCAAACGCATGAGCTACAAAATCGCCTATATTATAACCTACCCTAGTGGCGAGCGCAATTTTGGGCCGCGACAGTGGGATAAAACCGTTAGCGTCCCGACTATACCAGATATCAAGCAAGCTACTTGACGATGTGTTGGCAAAATGATGTATTATAAACAAGCTGGTGCTGGAGTAAGCAGCCCCATTGAGTCTGACATAATGTGAGTCTGACATAATGTTTGATAGCAAAAAAGTAATTTAGCAAAAATGAACGAGCAAAAGGCTGTGACCGAATTCGACAAGGGCAATCAACTTCTGCAAGAAGGGAAACTAGAAGACGCGATCGCAGCTTACCGCCGTGCAAGTGAACTGAACCCTGATGCTGATTGGATTCATCATGCATTGGCCAATGCACTGCAACGACGCACTCAGTCTGATTTAGCTGAAGCGATCGCGGCTTACCACCACATGATAGAACTCAATCCAGACAACGTGGAGGGCTATCACAATCTTTTGCAGCTTCAACCAGATAACTGGGAAACCTGGTTGCAGTTGGCCCAAGCTTTAGTGAGACAGGAACAGATGGAAGACGCGATCGCGGCTTACCATCGTGCGATAGAACTCAACCCAAAATCTTTCTTGTCGCACCAGCAATTGGGGAAAGTTTTGGCAAACCAGGGGGATGTAGCCGGGGCGATCGCATCTTACCGCCGTGCGATTGAGATCGATCCAGAGTCAGTAGAGGTTCTAGAACATTTATGGGCTCAATTTAGCAGACAAAGACAGTGGGACCAAGCAGTAGACATCTACTGCCAAATCCTGGAAGCTAACCCAGAACTGGCATTAGCTCACTACCATTTAGGAGCAGCCTTCACTTATCTGTGCAGGTGGGAGGAAGCCGCAGCGAGTTACCAGCGGGCAATAGAGCTAAACTTGGAGTATTCCTTTTGGCCGCACCAACTGTTAGGATCTGCCCTAGTTAAACAGGGCAAGCTGAACGACGCAATCGCAGCTTACCAAAAAGCCTTAGAGATTCAACCAAATGGGGGGGGATATTTCGACCTAGGGATGCTCTTTTTACAGCAAAATTGTTTGGATGACGCCCTTTCCTGTTACCAAAAAGCTATAGAAGTGGAACCAAACCAGTCGCAAGCCTACTTGCGTTTACAGACACTAATTGTTGAAGCTTACCATCAGTTAGGCATCCACCAAGCCGAAAAAGATATGCTAGATGGTGCTGTGGCCTCTTTCGAGAAAGCCTCACAGGTTCAACCCATTCTGAGAAATGTCTGCGAGTATTTATGGAATGGATTGAATCAACAAGGTGTGCTGGATGAGAGAAGTCCTCATTGCCAAACAAAAATTAAAAGGGAAGATGCAGTTACGTATTTCAGGCATACTTCTAAATATAAACTGATAAATATGTGGGCTTTAACAGAAGCAGACAAAGCAATGATTGAATCTGCCGGGTTGTCGCTAGCCAATTTGAAATTAATTGGCCAAGATAACAAAGCTTTGGAAGAAATATATACTAATAGTTTTGCGGATAAGAAAAAAATTACTTTGGCTAAAAAAACGGCGAGAAAAATTAGAGGACATATCACAGAAATTGGTTACTGTCAGCAAAGTATGGTAGAAACTGGTTATATCTATTCACTCTGCCCTGCCACAGGAAAGATACTCATATCGGAGGAATCATTTGTTATTGACTATAATTTCGGTAATTGGTGGCCATCTCCAGTAAAAATTTATCGGTTTATCGGAAGTCAAATATTTTATTTAATTGTTGGTAACTGGATCGGTGCAAAGTTTGCTATTTATTTTCCTAAACAGGAGCTAATTATTAGGTTACATATTGTTGAGTCGTATATAAACATTGAAGAAATTATCAACAAGTTGAAGGGCTATACAGTCAGCTTTTGGAAGCAAGTCCAATCTTACATAAAAAGTAACAGCAAAAAAGAATCCGTGGCTGTTCTGGGTTTTTTTTCTAACATAGCACATTATACTTGGAACGATCTTACAGCTCTTCAATATTTACATGAGCAGGACAAGTTACAAAAAGTAGACAAATTTATAGTGGGTCCTTGGGAATATTTCAGTATTGGTGAGATTTTTCCTGAAATTCCCCCGGAGAAGATTATCCAGGTTTCTGATAGTGGGAATCTTTGTCAAACGATTTTAGAAAATAACTATTTCGCTTTTAGGGTGACTGACCTGTTTATCAACGAGGCATTGATAGGCAGAATGAGCCGTGCTGCCTTAAAAAAATGTTCTCAAGATCAAAGTTTTTGGGAAGAATTAGAAAAAGCAAAAAAACATTTTCCGTTGGTGTGTATCCAAATTCGTAGCCATGTTAGGATATGGCTATCTCAAGTAGAAGGGATAGCCAATATTATCAAAAACCTGCATTCAGATTTTCCTAATTTGGGAATTGTCTTTGATGGGTGGTCTCGAACCGAGACAAATAATCATAATGATGAGTATATGATTGAAAGGGAGAAAGGAATTATAGAACAAATTTTGGCGATTATACCTTCCAATATTGATACATACAATGCAATTGGTTGTAAGACCTATGAAAAAATAGCTTGGGCTAACGCTATAGATACATACATAGCACCAGCGGGGTCAGGACTTACTTTCTTAATATGGATTGCTAACAAGGTTGGGGTGGTACATGGAGACAGTAAATATTACCACAGCGATGTCAAACCTGACTTTTCGCCAGAGGTTCGCGAAAATTTGGCATCCATCGTATTTGTACCTAGGAACGAGAGTGCTGAGGAAGATAATACACCTGGTATCTATTGCAACTATGATTGTGATTGGGAAGCAATTTACAGTGAAGTTTTTCAGATAATAAAAAATTTACATGCTCGAAGAGGGTAACACTTAAAAAAATTGGCGTTGCTGAATTGAGATCTGATTCACCGAGATCGATACCCAGGGCAAAAGCCAACAACCCTTCGCCCTACCAAAATTATATCTGGAATCCGCAACGCCTAAAATTTATCTCTCCGACATTACTAGCTCTCTTGACAATCCTATCCAAAGATCGCCCCTACTAGGAGTACAGATTAGGGTTACAGTCCGCCATTTTAACTTTATACCCCTTGACTTTTCCACCAATTTATAGTTAAGTCCAAGCCACGATCCCAATTATATTTGGGGGAAAAACCTAATTCATTAGATAAACGAGTAACATCTGCAACTAATAAGGGAGGTTCCCCAGCCGATGTAGAAATAGCCCCTAGTTTAATTAGGTCAGTTCTTCCAAGTTTTTCAGCAATCTTGTAAACAATTTCTTTAACCATAACTGGTTGTCCAGAAGCTATATTCAACAAACCAGTAACATTATTTTCTAATAGTATAACAAACGCATCAGCTAAATCTTGGACATAAAAATAGTCCCGAAATTGATTGCCGTGTGAGCAAAGAGCCGACTCTCCACGCAAGAGAGAACATATTACTGAGGAAACCAAACGCTTTGGATGATCGTGAGAACCGTAGACATTAAAAATATACCCCCAAGCACTACTGAGTTGAGTCACTTCTGAATAGGTAATCAACATCTCTTGTAGAGCGTGTTTGCAGATTCCATAAGGATAATAGGGCTTTTTTGGAGTTACAGACTCGGAACAGTAACCGTAGCTCAAATCATATTCAAAGCCACTTCCCGCCATCACTACTCGCTCCCCCCCTTGTTCTCGGAACTGCTTTAACAATTCTAAGCTAGCCTGCACCCAAAGAAAGTTCTCTTCTGCCATCAAGCATTTTCCGGGTATGTTATACCAAGCAAAGTGCAGCAGGTGAGTTGGCTTCACAGCACGCACTAAATCTCTAACTTGAGTGGAGTCTAGTAAATTTACAATATGCCAAGTGCAATTAACACTTACATCTTGTGAATTTTGTAAACTCCTGGAGGTAACAGCATGAACCTCAAAATTTGACTCAGCTAGAGGTTTTAGAGCGTGTCTGCCTATGAAACCATTCGCACCTGTTACAAGCACTTTTTTCATGTTTAGAAGTCCGAAAAGATGAGTTCTCTATTAGCTGTCATCTGGTCACTGATAAACTTTGTCCAATTACAGGGGAAAAGCTAATTCTTCAAAGGGAGCGCTTAAATAGCGCTTATAGTTGTCGCGATCGACAATATGCAGACGCGGTAAGTCAAACACCAACTTTCCACCTTTTTCCAGATACTCAATCTCATCCTCAATCACTTCGCGGCGGAAATGCCAGATGAGAACGAATACATAGTCAGGTTGATTGCGCCGCAACTCTTCTTGGCTAATAATCGGAATGCGTGTACCGGGCGTAACCAGACCGTCTTTCTGAGGTTGCTTATCACAGATGGCAACTAAATCTTGCGGTGTAAGACCGCAATAATTCAGTACAATATTGCCCTTGGTTGATGCTCCATAGCCATAGACTTTTTTGCCTGCAGCGCGGGTTAAATCGAAAAAATTGCGCACTTCATCGCGATGTTGAAGGACGCGATTTCGGAAGCGATTGTAAGGAGCTATTGTGGTAAGTGGCTCTTCATAATCAACCAGCTTCTTGATATTTTGATGATTCGGGGTCAGCGTACTATCATTCCGTGCTGCAATGATGTCAAAACTGCCACCATTAATGTCATTTAAGCTGACATCCAGAATTTTGATGTTAGCCCGTTGGGCCATCCAAAAAATTTGGCGCAAACCCATATAAGTTATGTGTTCGTGACAAACTTGATCGTAGGTAAGATTAGTCAACATCGTAGGCATATACGACAATTCAAAACCCCATACCCCATCTTGGGCAAGTATTGAGTGAATTTGACGCATGAAGCCTACGGGATCTTCAAGGTCGTAAAACATCGCAATTGAAGTTATGATGCGACATTTACGATCTCCAATGATGCCACGAACGCGATCGGCGGAAAAGAAATCATAAATAACCTGAATATCGGGATCGAAATTATCAGCGAATTTTTCACTTGATGGATCCATCCCAACCCGAACCAGGTCTAGGTCTCGATACAAATTCAGCACCGTACCGTCATTGCAACCGATATCCAATACGACATCGCCATTCTTCGGCTGCACGATGTCTAGCAAGCGTTTAATCTTTGCTTCTAGGTGGCTACGCATCGTGCGACTGGTTGACGAACGGTAGCCGTAAGTTGTCCCGTACATTTCCGATACATTAGCGGTGTGCTTGAATTGCAGCATCCGACAAATATCACTTGAATCATCGCCATCACAGAGAACTAAATCGAGAGGAGAAATTGATGGGTTAGGGGAGTCTTGTTCTGGAAAAACACTGCTGAGGCATTGCTCGCCAAGACTTAAAACAGGGGTGAGATTTTCGTTGCCACAAATTCGACATTTAGTGATTTCTTTAATGGGGCTGGGGGAAGATTGAGTCATATGATTCTCCAAAGAGTCAGTATTCAAGCGGTAGAGCGATTTGGTTGATTCAGTTAATACTCTTGTCTGCGAATCAATAGCTTAGCATCATCAGTGCATCGTCATTGCCTCTAGTCTCACATTTGTTTAACTTGCAAAAATTCTCTGACATTGGTGAGCTGCTATTCAAAGCTAATGTCCACAGCAAAAACATAGTTACTATACATACGGCTGGCAACTATGATTCCCGTTCATCTAGTTTTGGAGATGTTTCTTTTGAAAAAAAACTAGCTCAGCAAGGGAAAGCTCTTCTATTTTTGCATAAGTAATGGCCATGTTTTGCTGTCACGATTGAGCAATTGCTCGTACCATTGAATAGTCTCCCGCAGACCTTCTTCAATAGAATACTTTGCTTGCCAATTCAGCAGGGTACGTGCTTTTTCTGCTGACAGATACTGATGTTTGATTTCATTCTTAGCCTGATTCAAAATAATTGGCTTTAAATGAGTTTTATCCATTACTTCCAAAATCTTACACACCATTTCTAAAACCGGGATTTGCAACTCATTACTGAAATTAAACGCTTCTCCCCATATTTCTCGCCTTTCCATCTGCTCTGCCAGGTGTAAATAGGCTAAAACCCCATCTCCTATATAGAAATAGTCTCGGATATAACTGCCATCGCTGCGGAGTACCACTGGCTTGCCACGCAAAGCTGACCTAATTGTATCCGGCACTATACGATTAAAGTTTAAGTCTCCACCACCGTAAAAGTTGCCACACCGGGTTATGCACACTGGCATCCCATAGCTGACAAAATAAGTCCGACAAATCAAATCAGCACAACTTTTAGAGACATCGTAGGGGTGTTCTCCTTGTAGTGGCGTTGTTTCGTCGTAAGGTAACACTGGCTGGTCTCCATAGGCTTTGTCACTAGATGCCACAACAATGCGACTGACACCCCCAACTTGGCGACAGGCTTCTAGCAGGTTCCAAGTCCCTTTAATATTTGTCTCGAAAGTATCTAGTGGATCTCGGTTGCCAATACCCACAATAGATTGAGCTGCCAAGTGAAATACTGTGTCTACTTCATACTCATTGATCGCTCGTTTTAGGGTTTGTAAATCTTGTACGCACCCGCGTACTACGTTAATCTGCTGATCCCAGTTTTCTGTGTAAAGTCTGGATTGCGGTACCCAGTCTCGGACTAATCCAGTTACCCTTGCCCCCCTCTGCACTAAATCAGCTACCAACCAGCTACCCAAAAGGCCGGTGCAGCCAGTTACTAACACAGATCGATCGCGCCAAAATTCACTCATTCCCACACCCTCCAAGGAGCCTCTCCATTATCCCAAAGTTCATTCAAATACTTATACTCGCGGTAAGTATCCATCGCAAAGAAGAAACCTTTGTGGCGGTACGCCATCAATTGTTCCTGGGCCGCTAACCGCTCTAGTGGCTCTCGCTCCAAAAAACAATCATCCCCGCTCAAATCCTCAAATATGCTGCGGTGAAGTACCAAAAATCCCGCACTAGCCCAGCCATCTATTTGAGGTTTTTCGGTGAATTCCAGAACTTTGCCTTGGTTGTCCACATCTAAAATACCATATCTCGATATCGGACGCACTGTACTAACAGTTGCTAGCTTACCGTGAGACTTATGAAAATCCAACAGCGCCCCAATATCGATATCAGCAACTCCATCACCGTAGGTCACCATAAAGGTATCCTCAGTAATGTATTTCTCCACACGTTTCACCCGCCCCCCAGTCATGGTGTCCGGATCCGTTTCAGCCAGCGTCACCTTAAAATCTTGCTCGCGATGTTCCTCGTGATAAGTAATGCAATTCTGGCGACCCAAGCAAATAGTGAAATCATTATTCATAGCTTCATAATTCAAGAAATACTCCTTAATCATGTTGCCGCGATAGCCCAAACACACAATAAAGTCCCGGAAACCGTAATGGGCATAGGTCTTCATAATATGCCAAATAATCGGCCGCCCGCCCACATCTACTAGGGGCTTGGGACGAAATTCTGTTTCTTCTCTGAGACGTGTCCCCAAACCGCCGGCTAATATAACTACTTGCATTGTTTCACATTTTGAAAAGGGTACACAACCGCTGATAATTCACAACAGGTATTTATTGCAAACAAAGAGCTATATTTTCTGAAAAAATCCTCACACCTTACCCATCCTCGCCTCTACCATCATCCGCACCACATCAGGCATCTTATACTTCGCCTCCCAGCCCAACTTTTGCTTCGCCTTACCCGGATTTCCCCTCCCAACTGCAATCTCCGTCGGTCTGTAAAGACTTGCATCGGTTACTAAATGTTCCTGCCAATCCAAACCCGCAGAAACAAACGCTGTCTGCACAAACTCCTCCAAAGGATAGCTTACACCCGTGGCAATTACATAATCGTCCGGTTCTTCCTGCTGCAACATCAAATACATCGCCTCCACATATTCCGGCGCCCAACCCCAGTCCCGCTGCACTGAAATATTTCCTAAATGCAATTTTTCAGAACTGCCTGCAGCAATTCGGCACACAACAGATACAATTTTTTGGGTGACGAACCTCTCTGGCCGCAGCGGCGACTCGTGATTGAACAGAATACCAGAACAGGCAAACAAATTGTACGCTTCCCGATAATTCGCTACTTCCCAAAATGCGGTTGCTTTCGCTACCGCGTAAGGACTTCTGGGGCGAAAAGGCGTATTTTCATCGGCTGGACTGCCTCGGGTATCCCCAAAACATTCGCTGGAACTGGCGTTGTAAAGTTTAATTTTTCCGCCAGTAAACCGAATTGCTTCTAAGAGATTCAATGTGCCTGTGGCAATGCTTTCGAGGGTTTCTACGGGTTGTTCAAAAGACAGACCGACGGAACTTTGACCTGCTAGATTGTACACCTCATCGGGTTCTATTTTAGCAAGCACTTGCAAAACGCTGCGAAAATCGTTGAGAGACATGGATTCTAGTTTTACTCTGTCTCGGATGCCCAAACGGGCCAGGTTTCCGAAACTAGACATTTGGGCGTCCCTGGAGGTGCCACAAACTTCATAACCTCGATCGAGCAAAAGTTTAGCTAAATAAGTTCCGTCTTGACCTGATACACCACAAATTAGCGCTTTTTTCATATCAGATTTTGTTGGCAAAACTACACCGTAGCTGTTGCTATTTTTCCAGTTGTTTAACTTTTATAGTGGGAATTTTTATTTTTTTAATCTTTGGGATTTTCCGAAAACTTACCACAGCAAGTTTAAGCGGTTACTACAAACAAACAACAAATTTATCATCAAGCAGACCCGAAAGCCCGATCGTAGTATTATGGCAAAAAGTTCGATAGCTGGGAGTAGCAGCTTACCAATATCGTAGGGACAGGGCAGTCCTGTGTCCCTACGATATTTCATCTTCTACTCGCCAACTATCAACTGCCAAAAGTCTCTACCGCTCGAAAACCGAAATAACCAGTCAGCTAGAAATCGACTCAAAAGTACAAAATATTAGCCTTTTTTACCTTCTGCCGAATGACTAAAGCCTTCTGCCTTCGGGTACTAGGCTTCCCAACGTTCGGCGACCAATTCAGCCAAGTCAACCACCCGCTGACTGTAGCCCCACTCATTGTCGTACCAAGCCAACAACTTCACCATGTCGCCATCCATCACCAGCGTCAAGCTGGAATCCAGAATCGAAGAAGCATCACTTCCGCGATAGTCGCATGAAACTAAAGGCAAATCGTTGTACTCCAAAATCCCTTTCATGGAGCCAGAGGCAGCTTCTTTGAAAACTTGATTTACTTGCTCGGTAAAAGTCTTTTTCTCTACCTGAGCCACAAAATCAACTACCGACACATTAGGAGTCGGGACGCGCATGGCGATACCATTTAACTTGCCCTTCAATTCCGGAATCACCAAAGCCACAGCTTGGGCTGCTCCGGTAGAAGTCGGCACAATATTCATTGCTGCCGCCCGGGCCCGCCGCAAATCGCGGTGGCTGGCATCCAGCAAGCGCTGGTCGCCAGTATAGCTGTGGGTAGTGGTCATCATGCCTTTGACGATGCCAAAATTTTCGTGCAGCACTTTCAGTACAGGAGCCAGACAGTTGGTAGTACAGCTAGCATTGCTGATGACTGTGTAGTCACTGTGCTTGTAGTTGTGGTGGTTGACTCCCATCACATAAGTGCCAACTTCAGAACCCTTGCCGGGAGCGGTAATTAGCACTTTTTTAGCGCCGGCAGTGATATGCTTCGATGCACCAGCTTGGTCAACGAAGACACCGGTCGATTCAATAATCAGATCAATACCCCAATCTTTCCAAGGCAAGTTTAGCGGGTTGCGATCGCTCACGCATTTAACTGTCTTGCCGTTGAGAGTAATGGAATTTTCATCCGCACTGATGTCCACATTCTTCAACGTTCCCATCATGGAATCGTATCTGAGCAAGTGAGCATTACTTCTGGGATCGGAAGTGTCATTAATAGCTACCAACTCTAGCTGGCTGTTTTCTCTGCCCAGCCAGCAGCGCGCAAAACTGCGCCCGATACGTCCAAAACCATTGATCGCGACTCGAATCACTTTAGTACCTCCTAATGATGGCAGCCCCTAGCTCAGGCTTAAATTTTGGAAAAATTTAAGAATTGACTTATGAGACAAGATCATATCGCAAAGGTTGATCCTTTATAACTTTTTGTGTCGATCAAAAAAGCTTGAACTTTTCTAGAAGGCTGAAATTGCAAGGCAGAAGGCATTAGGCTTTCTGCCGCTGGTTACTGGTAAAGCTGATGGGCTGCAATATAAGTCCCGACAACTTCCGGGACTAAGTAGCGGAGGTCGATCCTTTCGGCGCAGCAGCGGCGGATGTGGCTCGACGAAATCTCGATCGCAGGCATGGAAAGCACCTCCCACCGAATTTCCACGTCCAAAAGAGCCATTTGTTCGGCAACTCGCCGGCCAACAGCATCTGTCTGAACCTGCATCCTGTCCCCCCCGGAATCGAGGGGTTTTCCACCCGGACAATCTCCCCACTCGGACAGTCCCCCAATCTCCCCGCTTTCTGCTGCCACTCGATCTTCCTGACTCGGACGTGGGGCCACCAACCAGTCGCACAACCCGGCAATTTCGCCGCACCGGTGCCATTTGGGGAGAGTAAGGAGTGCGTCACTACCAATAATCCAGTACCAGCGATGATCGCCTGGATACAATTTTTGCAAATACAGCAGGGTGTCGATCGCAAAAGAACTGTCTCTGGGATTTGCCGACCGCGGCGAAATTACGAAGTCTGGGCGATCGGCGATCGCCAGAGCGAGCATTTCCCGTCGCTGCTCAAAACTTGCCAAATCCGGGCGCTCTTTGTGAGGAGGAGAGCGATCCGGTACCCAAATGACTCGATCGAGAGCAAATTGACTCGCAGCCGTCTCGGCTACCAACACGTGACCCCAGTGAACCGGATCAAAAGTCCCCCCCAAAATCGCTATTTTCGCCATATTTCCCCCAAATCAGGATTAATACAGGCATCGCGCCAATTTTATGTTGATACGCTTTTAACCATAAGCTCGTTTATTAGAAAACCCTCGGTTTTCATTGGCGACCAACCCCTGGACGACCCTAGTTTCGACGATCGTCCTGAACGCTGAAACCGGTTTTTTCAACCCCTTAATTCGTTCAAACCTTCAATAAAACTTAAAAAACCCGGTTCTGAGCGTCAGAGTGGGTGCGGGACTGGATGATTAACCTTGCCAATATTAATCCCAACTTGTTTTGAGTGCGCGATCGACCGCCTGAGCATTCGTTTGTGGGCGACAGAAAAAGTTTTGACGGTAGATATACTTATCGCAGTGGTAAAAATTTTAAGGGCTGTCAAGAGAGTCGATCGGCTTCTCGATCAAAACCAATGATTTGGTTTGATCTATGGCTTTGCGACTATTTCGACTAACTGGATAACTTGTATATATACAATAAAGTAAGAATATATACTATAGCTGCGATCGTGTCAATCTCTCACTTTCAAGAAAAAATGACCGTACGGGTAGATAAATGACTATAAAAGGAGCGAAAATTTGTTGTTCGTGGTAGTGTTTGTAAATCCTTATGGGTTTTACCCTCAATCTTGGTAGAAAGGTTGTGGGGCTTTTGCTGCCGTATCCCAGCACAGCAGGCGGATCGAAATAGAAAGAATGCAGGAGTATGCAACCACCCAAAATTAGTCTATTGACCCCGACCCCAGACCCTGTTTTCTGTTACCTGCAATTTTCGAGCTGTGACTGTTCCGGAAAACTACTCGGTACTAAGTCATATAGGATACAAGACAAACATCTCTACAAGTCCCGCAAATCTAGGGACGCGCAGAGAATTTTGTACAAAATCTCTAGCGAACTGTATCCTGAAAAAACAATTCTTGATATGATATCGCGTGTTATTGGCGTGGTGTGGTGTGTGAGGAGCAAAGATGCCGAGTTCTGTTGATTTTAGCGGTAGACCATTTCATTTCATCGGCATTGGTGGGATTGGGATGTCAGCCCTAGCCTACATTCTAGCTAAACGCAAGTTGCCTGTGTACGGCTCCGACATTAAATCGAGTCACATAACCGAGCGCTTGCAAGGAATGGGAGCTCATATTTTTTGGAGTCAAGACGCCAGCAATTTTGAACTATTTCAAACGGCCCTTAACGGTAGCAGTCCCGACTGCGGGCAACAGGAAAGGGCAGTATCCTCGATAGTCGCGGGTACGGTAGGGACTTCTGTCGCGACAGCCAAAGCTCTCCAATTGAACGGCAACGGTTCAAGCGCCCAAGCAAATCCGGGATTGCCTCAAGTAGTATGTTCGACGGCTATTCACCCAGCAAATGCCGAATATCGAGCTGCTTTAGATTTGGGCTGTCCGATTTTTCATCGATCGGATGTGTTGGCAGCATTAATTCAAGATTACCAAAGCATAGCCGTAGCCGGGACTCACGGCAAAACTACTACTAGCAGCTTAATCGGCTTCATGCTGATGGCTGCGGGTCTAGACCCGACCATCGTAGTAGGAGGCGAGGTAAATGCTTGGGAAGGCAATGCCCGTTTGGGGGAAGGCCCCTACTTAGTGGCCGAGGCTGATGAATCCGACGGTTCTCTCGTTAAGCTGGTAGCCAAAATTGGCATAGTGACGAATGTCGAACTGGATCATCCAGACCATTACGATACCCTTGACCAGGTAATAGACACATTTAAGGTGTTTGCCCAAAACTGTCAAACCTTGGTGGGCTGTATTGACGACCAAATCGTCAAAGACTGCCTTCAGCCTCATGTCAGTTATAGCTTGCAGCCAGACAGCGGTGCTGACTACACGGTTTCGGGCGTGGAGTACGGGGCCGAAAGCACCAAGGCTCGGATTTGGGAGCGAGGAACTTTCCTAGGGGAAATGGAGTTGAAGTTGCTGGGCACACACAATCTCAGCAATGCACTAGCTGCGGTAGCAGTGGGCCGATTGTTGGGGTTAGAGTTTTCGGCGATTGCCAAAGCGATTGCTGGCTTTGAAGGAGCTCGCCGCCGTTTTGAGGTGCGGGGTTTTCACAATGACATCCTGTTTGTGGACGACTACGCCCACCATCCTAGCGAAATTCGTGTCACCTTGGCGGCGGCTCGCTTGCGTATCGAAGGTAGCGAAAAAAATCCCAAATCCCGAAGAGTGGTTGCAATTTTTCAACCCCACCGTTACAGCCGAACTCTGACATTTTTGCCAGAATTTGCTCAATCTTTTGGGGATGCTGATTTGGTTGTGGCTTGCGATATTTATAGTGCTGGGGAACCGAATTTAGGAGAGATTAGCGGGCAGCAGGTTGCTGATTTGATTGCTAAAGAAGGCCGAGAGGTTGAGTTTGCGCCTTCCCTGGAGTCAGTCACTAAGTTTTTAACCCAAAATCTGCAACCGGGGGATTTGGCTCTGTTTTTGGGTGCTGGTAATCTGAATCAGATTATTCCAGAGGTTATGGCTTTTTATCAACAAGCCGATCGCCCGGATTAGCTCGATCGCCCGCCCCGAAGAGTCGAACGACAGCCAGGCCGGTGCAGGTTGTACCGACACTGCTGAAAGAGCAGCTCGCTCAAAGGGGCGACATAAGTTAGCTAAATGGATTTTCAACTACGTCTTCGAGCGAAGGTATTTTTAAGGATTTTCAAGATGGTGACTATCTCGAATGACTCCTCTGTTAAGGACAATCGGCGAGTGTATTCTCCTATTTCTTTGCGGGGAACTGATTGCAAGATTAACTCCCAAGTTCCGCTGGCGGGCCTGACTTCCTTCCGAGTCGGTGGCCCCGCCGAGTGGTACGTTGCTCCCCGCAGTATGGAGGCTTTGCAAGCGAGTTTTGCCTGGGCTGACTCTGAAGGGATGCCGGTGACTCTGCTGGGTGCAGGTTCTAATTTGTTGGTGAGCGATCGAGGTTTGTCCGGTTTGGTCGTCGGCACTCGCTACCTGAAACAGGTGAATTTTAATCCAGAAACAGGTCAAGTTACAGCGGGGGCGGGGGAGTCAATTCCCCGCCTCGCTTGGTTGGCCGCTAAACGGGGCTGGAAAGGTCTAGAATGGGCAGTCGGCATACCGGGTACGGTGGGAGGGGCTGTGGTGATGAATGCAGGCGCTCACAGAGGCTGTACTGCTGATATTCTAGTCAATGCCCGCGTCCTATCCCCTGGCGGCAAGGTGGAAATTCTGACTCCCCAAGAGTTGGAGTACCGCTACCGGACTTCGGTGCTGCAAGGGGGCGATCGGCTAGTAACAGAAGCGACTTTCCAGTTACAGCCGGGATTCGACCGATCGCAAGTAATGGCAGAAACTAATGACCATTTCAGCCAGCGGCGGACAACTCAACCTTACCACTTACCGAGCTGTGGCTCAGTCTTCCGCAACCCCGGCCCCAAGACGGCAGGTTGGTTCATCGAACAAGCGGGACTGAAGGGATATCAGATCGGTGGCGCACAAGTAGCTCAGCGCCATGCTAATTTTATTCTTAACTGCGGGTCGGCAACGGCCAATGATATTTTTCAAGTGATCCGCCACGTTCAACAGCAAGTCGAGCAGCGGTGGTCGCTGTTGTTGGAGCCAGAAGTTAGAATACTGGGAGAGTTTCCCTTCTAAGGCATCATTGAAGTAATACGGAAACGGCAGACTGCCAGCCCACACACCATCACAAAGTAGTTATGACAAAATCAGGACAAGGATTTGGCTTCGGCCTGGGAAAAATGAAAGAACTGACTGAAGCTTTCAAAAAAGCTCAGCAGGTTCAAGAAGGAGCTAAAAAGCTCCAAGAAGAGTTGGATGTCATGGAAATTGAGGGAACTGCCGGCGGCGGCTTGGTCAAGGTTTTTCTCAGCGGCAACCAAGAACCCCGTCGCGTGGAAATCTCACCGGATGCCCTCGGTGAAGGTGCTGATGTGGTTTCTGAACTCGTCACGGTGGCGATGCAGGATGCTTACGCTAAGTCTACGATGACGATGCGGGAGAAAATGGAAGAACTCACCGGTGGACTAAATCTGCCCGGTTTCGGTTAGTCATTAGTTATCAGTCAATTGTTGACGGTTGACGGTTGACGGTTGACGGTTGACGGTTGACTGATTAAACTTTCTGGAAAACCACTATAGTAAGGTGCGTCGCTGCTCCATGTTCGATGGAACTTGCAGATTGACTCTGAAAGCGACGCACCCTACAAATTAGCACTATTGGCGGTTGACTGACTAATAACTAATAACTAATAACTAATGATTAAATTATTGTTTGTCTGCCTCGGAAATATCTGCCGATCGCCCTCAGCAGAAAATATTATGAATCACTTAATTGAACAAGCTGGTTTGAGCGATCGCATTACCTGCGATTCTGCTGGAACTGCTAGCTATCACATTGGTAGTCCTCCTGACAGGCGGATGGCATTGGCGGCGAGGAAGCGAGACATTGAATTGTTAGGCGAAGCCCGCCAATTTACCAAGAAAGATTTTGAAAATTTTGATTTGATTCTGGCTATGGATCGGGAAAATTATCGCAATATTCTTGCCCTAGACCCGGCTGGAAAGTATAAAGATAAAGTGCGGCTGATGTGCGATTTTTGCCAGAAATACGACCTTAAAGAAGTGCCAGATCCTTACTACGGCGGCCCGGAGGGATTCGATCGAGTAATTGATTTGCTGCTGGACGCTTCCGAGGGTTTGTTGGAGTACGTTGTCAGTCAAGAAAAATTAACAGTTGGCGGCCAGCAATCAATTTAAATTAAAAAAGTGCCTTTTTCCGCCCGAATATTAGCAGTGCTGTAGGGGGGACAACGCTAACAAAACTCGTAACTAGGGAGATCACAGTTGTTCCCGAACCCGCTCCCAAAATGATACTGGGTGACAAAGAAAAAGTTAAACTTGTCAATACAAAATGTGGAGAATTGATACTCAAAGCAGCAATTGGCAGCAAAATAGATGGATACCAAGGCATGAGCCAAGGTGTAGCAAACAAAAACAAAGTCAGAGTCGTCCATCCAATATCTGATACCAAATTAATTTCCGAATCTTTTTTGCGGAATAATGATTTAATTAACGTCCCTGCATAGTAAACAATCCAGCTTAAATACGCAAAATATTTGAGGAATGATAAAATACTTTCCCTAGTTTCAACACTTACATTTGGCAAAAAATTCAGAAATAAATTGATCGCATGATGAAAAGATCGAGCGGTCGCCGCGCCGGTTCCTGGATTTAAAAGACTTCTCCAAGCTGAAACTGTTGGCATAAATGTATAAGTTATCACCGCGATAATTAATAAAGAAAGCAAGACTGATGCGGCTAAATCTCTCCACCGACGCTGCTTGCAGAGGAAAGCAAAAACTAAGGGGAACCAAATTATAGGTAATGTTTTTACTAGAAAACCCACCCAAATTGCTAAAATTGCCAAAACATAACGTTGGTAATAAATACATCCTATTAAAACAATCAATGTATTGGCAAGAAGAACGTCAAGGTGAGCATTAGCTATTTGCTCGTTCAATAGCATGGGATTGACTAAATATGCCATTGTTATGAGGTTACGGTTTTCAGAATTTGTTAGCAACCGCCAAATTAAGTAGCCATTGAGCGCGTGTACCAACACGCAGATTATTTTAAAAATATAAACGGCTAGTAAAGGACTAATTGGTACAGCAAGTGCTGATAGGACAAAAAAGAATAAAGAAACGGGGCCGTAGGTAGAAGTTTGCCCCCAGTGGAGGAAGGGAGATATGTTAGAAATTAAGGTATCCGGATTATTCAGATAAGGATTAATTTTATGTAAGCTCATCGCTCCGTAATGCAAGTACATATAAATGTCACTGCTTTGGGGATAAGCTATGAGCGCAAGTCCCAGAAAGGGGATTGCATACTTGCAAATGTCTAGAAAGCTGGAACTTGTCTGTTTTTTTTTAATTATCCATATAATATATGTAACTGTTGCTATCAAGTAGGAACCGTTAATTAGAACTCGGATGAGGCTGAAACCGCTGGTAGGGAAATCGTTATAGTTGTCTCCACCCTGTAAAACGCTGTAATACTTGGTGATTCCCATGAAGGTCATGGCCATACAGAAAATTATGGAAGCTGCTAATGCTGCTGCATATAGAATTTTCTGATTTTTTAAATAATTGTTGACCATGATGTTATTTATTCAGTGGGGTAACTAAGTGCAGGTAATTTTCTTGCCCAGAGCGTTGGCGGTTATCTGACTAAATGGTGTTCCATGGCAAAGCGAACGAGTTCTGCACGGTTGTTGCTTTCAGTTTTTCTGAACAAGCTGCTGACGTGCTTTTCGATCGTTCGAGGACTGAGGTGGAGTGTGGAGCCTATTTGAATATTAGAAAGACCTTCTGTCAGCAAATCTAGCACTTGTCGCTCTCGCTGAGTCAAAGTCGGAGCATTTTGGCTGGGAGATGCCCGTGAAGCGGAGCTATCCCGTAGGGAATCGCCTGTGTTTGACTTTTGAGTTAAAAAATCTGCTTCTGGCTTGTCATTGGCTCTGCTGCGTGCTTCTGTTGGCATTGGTTCGGGTTCCGGGGAACGAGAGGGGGCCTGAGCGATGAGAGCGTAGCGATCGAGTAAAGAGCGAATAACCGCCCCCAATTCCTGGAGTTCAAAAGGTTTAGCCAGATAATTGTCGCACCCCATCTGATAGCCGCGAATCCGTTCCTGTGTGCTCGTGCGTTCCGTCAAAAAAATCACCGGCAGCAAGCGGAAAGCGGGACGAGTCCGAACTCGCCGCACAAATTCGTAGCCATCCATTTCGGGCATTGTAATGTCGGTAACAATCAAGTGGGGCTGAAATTCCTCTACCAAGCCTAAAGCTTCTTTGCCATTCTCAGCAGGGATTACAGAGTATCCGGTAATTTCCAGATAATCGATAATCGACAAGCGAGTCGCGAAATCGTCGTCAGCAACCAGAATCGTCAAGGGCATGAGGGGAATTTAAAAATTAAACCTTAAAAATTAAAAGTGACTAATTTCACTTTTAATTTTTAATTCTACTGTTTAATTCTGTTTATAACTTGCTGTTAAAGTAGCTGGCTGGCCTAATTTTCCCTCCAAAGCTACGCCGCGCCCGTTGGCCGCCAAATGCCGCAGAGTTTTGTAAATTGTCTCGATTTGCTCTGGCTTTCCTGCTTGTTTGGCTATTTCTGAGACAGACAGAGGTTTTTCAGCGTCTTTGAGCACTTGCAGTACCCGTTGCTGCAAGTCCAATACAGCAGCGGCTGCTTTTTTGCCTGCTTCAACCCCTGGCTGGTGATAGGCATTGACATTCACCAAGGAACCGTAAAAACCTACGGCTCTCTCGTAGAGGGCGATTAATGCTCCTACTGTCCGAGGGTTGACTTGGGGAATTGTGACAGTAATGGAATCTCGGTGATTTTCGTACAAAGCTTGTCGAGTTCCCTGCAACAAACCAGACAAATAATCTCCCGAAGTGACACCGGTTTCTACTTCTGGGGAAATACCTTGCCTGTCTTGCAACACTTCGATAAATGTTAGGAAGAAATTGGGCACCCCGTCTCGCAGTTGCTGGACGTAGGCGTGTTGGTCGGTGCTGCCTTTGTTGCCGTAAACTGCGATTCCTTGATGAACCGTGTTGCCGTCTAAATCTTCCTGTTTGCCTATAGATTCCATGACTAATTGCTGCAAGTAGCGGCTGAACAATAGCAGTGAATCTTTATACGGCAAAACTACCATGTCTTTTTCGCCGCGTCCGTTGCAGGCAAAATACCAACTCATGGCTAAAAGGGCGGCGGGATTGTTTTTAATGTCGGGAATTCTGGTAGCTTCGTCCATGACTTTAGCGCCGTCGAGCATCGCCCGAATGTCGATGCCTTGCAAAGCTGCTGGCAAAAGTCCTACTGCTGAGAGTTCCGAAGTGCGTCCTCCCACCCAGTCGGCCATCGGGAAGCTGCCAATCCAGCCTTCGGATTTGGCTAATTTGTCTAGTTTGCTGTCTGTTCCAGTGATGGCAACTGCCTGTTTGGCGAAGTCTAGTTTTTGAGCGGCGAAGGCTTTTTGAACTTCGATCATGCCGTTGCGGGGTTCGGGGGTGCCGCCGGATTTGGAGATAGTAATTACTAGGGTGCTGGCGAGTTTGTCTTTGATTTTGTTAAGGATGCGATCGATCCCAGCCGGATCTGTGTTGTCGATAAAATGTATTGCTAGGGGCGGAATGTCTGGGGATAAAGCTTCGGCGACAAATTGGGGGCCTAGGGCGGAACCGCCGATGCCGATCGAAATTATGTCGGTAAATTGCGGAGCAAAGGGCGGTTTAATATCGCGGTTTTGAACTTTTTTGACAAATGCTTCGATTTGTGCTATCCCTTCGACTATTTCTTGTTTTAATTCTGGAGTGGGAGCTAAATCGGGGTTTCGCAGCCAGTAGTGGCCTACCATGCGGTTTTCATCGGGATTGGCGATCGCACCTGCTTCTAAAGCTGCCATGTCTTTGAAAGCTTTGTCAAATTTGGGCTTCAGTGCTGCTGCGAAAGCGTCGTCGAATCCCATGCGGCTGATATCGAGGTAAAGTCCCAATCCCTCGTGATAGTAAAGCCAGTCTTGATAGCGTTGCCAGAGTGCTGCGGCGTCCATAGGAATTCTCTACAATTTTTTTAATGTTCGATCGGCGTCGTCAGGAATCCACCAATTGTAGTTTAAAACGATCTGATGTACGGCATTTGCAGAATCCCAATAAATTTAAGCATTAATCGTCTGAAGGCAGCCGGAGCTGAAGGCAGGCAGAGCATTCGGCAGAATTAAACAATAAAAATATGACTTGGGCAACACTCTTAGTAGGTAGATCCCTCATTAATGGTCACACCCCATAGATAGATCGAAGCGACACAGAGATTTAACTGTGGTCGGGGTTGGCGTTTGGGCCATGATTTGACAATATTCAAATTCGCGCGATCGGGATGTGTAAAATAGGCATTGCGGTCAGGTTAAATATACTTTTAGCTTCCACTCAATAATCGGCTAAAAATATAATTAACAACTGTCAAGTATCGGAAGTGTAGTATAATATACAGATATTAGAATAAAAGTGCGATCGACTATGCTTGCTCTATCTCCCGAATTAAAAGAAAGGTTAGCAACTCCGCTCAAAATCGGCGATTTTGAAGTTAAAAGCCGCGTCCTGCAATCGCCCTTATCCGGCGTTACCGATTTGGTATTTCGCCGCCTGGTGCGCCGCTACGCACCGGATTCGATGATGTACACGGAAATGGTGAACGCTACGGGTTTGCACTACGTGAAGCAACTGCCGAGAATTATGGAAGTTGACCCGAACGAGCGTCCCATTAGCATTCAATTGTTTGACTGCCGGCCGGATTTCTTGGCAGAAGCGGCGCAGAAAGCAGTGGCAGAAGGAGCGGATACAGTTGATATTAATATGGGCTGTCCGGTTAACAAAATTACTAAAAACGGCGGCGGTTCTTCCCTGCTGCGAGATCCGGAAACGGCCGAGGCAATTGTGCGGGCTGTTGTGGAAGCAGTAGATGTTCCTGTCACGGTTAAAACTAGGATCGGTTGGACGGACAAAGAAATTAATATTTTGGAATTTGCGAAACGGATGGAAGATGCGGGAGCAAAAATGATTACCGTGCACGGCCGCACTCGATCGCAAGGTTACACCGGCCCGGCAAAATGGGAGTGGATTCGCCGAGTGAAAGAAGTTTTATCGATTCCAGTTATTGCTAACGGGGATATTTTTTCAGTGGAAGCAGCGATGCGATGTCTGGAAGAAACCGGCGCAGATGGAGTGATGTGTTCGCGGGGAACTTTGGGCTATCCTTTTTTGGTGGGAGAAGTTGATTATTTCTTGAAAACTGGTGAAGAAAAGATAGCTCCGACACCAATTGAACGGCTCGAATGTGCTAAGGAACATTTGCGGGCTTTGTGGGAATATAAAGGTGAAAGCGGTGTCTCCCAAGCGCGCAAGCACTTAACCTGGTATGCTAAGGGTTTCCCCGGTGCTGGGGAATTGCGGGGCGTGTTGGCTGTGGTAGAAACGGTTGAACAAGGTTGCGATTCGATCGATCGCGCGATCGAGCAATTGCCCGCATAAACCTTACCCGCAGAGGCCAACTAGGGATTACAGAAACAAAATTCACCTCTGCGGGCTAAGATTTAAGACACAGTTAAAAATTTGTGTGTGGGGGAAAGCATGGATTCCTTAAAAGGGCGAGATTTATTAAGTCTGGCAGATTTAAGCATTGACGAATTAAATTATTTACTGGATCTAGCAGCCAGTTTAAAATCGGGAATGGTCAAGCTGAAACGCAATAAAGTTCTCGGCTTGTTATTTTCTAAAGCTTCAACGCGAACGCGGGTAAGTTTTACGGTGGCAATGTATAAATTGGGAGGGCAAGTCATTGACCTCAATCCCAACGTTACACAAGTCAGCCGCGGCGAACCTTTGGTAGATACAGCAAGGGTTTTAGACAGATATTTAGACATTTTGGCGATTCGGACGTTCGAGCAAAAGGATTTAGCAACTTTTGCTAATTATGCGAAAATTCCTGTGATTAATGCGCTGACAGATGACGAACACCCATGTCAAGTGCTGGCGGATTTAATGACAGTAAAAGAGTGTTTTGGCAAGTTGGAAGGGGTGACTTTGACTTATTGTGGCGATGGCAATAATATGGCTAATTCGCTGATGTTGGGCTGTGCAATGACGGGAATGAATGTAAGAATTGCTTGCCCTCAAGATTTCCAGCCGAATGCGGAGATAGTGGAAAAAGCTAAGAATATCGCTAATGGAAAAACAGAAGTTACTGTGACGGCGGACGCAGAAGCTGCTGTGAAGAATGCTCAAGTGATTTATACTGATGTTTGGGCGAGTATGGGACAGGAAGAGGAAGCAAAAATTAGGATTCCTTTGTTTGAGCCATATCAGGTAAATGAACAATTGCTGAAGTTAGCAGATAAGAATGCAATTGTATTGCACTGTTTGCCCGCACACCGGGATGAAGAGATTACCGATGCAGTGATTGAAGGCAGTCAATCGCGCGTTTGGGATCAGGCAGAAAATCGGATGCACGCTCAGCAAGCTTTGCTCGCAAGCATTCTGGAAAGCGATTAGGAATTAGCTAAAAATTAGTCGGTCGGGGGATCGAATCGACCTGATCGCTACTTTTTGCAGACCGCTTCCGTTATCATTTCATTTGAACCAGGATTATTTGCAACCAGCCTGTAATTATCCGTTTCAACCATTATTAATTGCAATCTCTTAAGTAAAAGAAATGAATCACATCACTCCGACAGACTTACTCGAAAATCTCAAATGGCGATATGCCACCAAACAGTTCGATCCAGCCAAAACAATTGCTCCAGAAATCTGGACAGCTTTAGAAGATGCGTTAGTGTTAACACCATCTTCTTATGGGCTTCAACCTTGGAAATTTCTGATTATCACCAGCTCGGAACTTAAAGAACAGCTCAAGCCCCTCTCCTGGAATCAGTCACAGGTTACTGATTGCTCTCATTATGTCGTGTTCGCGATTAAAAAGAATCTCACTGCCGAGGATGTCGATCGCTTTATGGCTCGCACTGTCGAGCTGCGGGGCGGGACTGTAGAGGCAATGGCAGGATATCGGAGTCTAATCATCAGTGACTTGGTTGATGGTGGCCGCAGTTTTAATATCAATGACTGGTCAACGCGCCAAACTTATATTGCACTGGGCAACTTTATGACCAGTGCTGCATTGCTTGGTGTTGACACCTGTCCAATGGAAGGAATTGAACCTGTCAATTACGATCGCGTGTTGGGTCTTTCTGCAAAAGGCTTTACTACCGTCGTAGCTTGTGCGGCTGGCTATCGCTCTGAAGCAGATAAGTATGCTTCACTCGCAAAAGTAAGATTCCCTAAGTCAGAAATCTTAGAAACTTTATAGAACCCATTTGGTATCTTCTTGAGCCAAGTATATGGTTTTGAGGGGATCGTTTTACCAGAGGATTTAATACCAGCGTCAGGACTTTAAGCTAACAGGCATCAAGCCAGATAAAACCTATATACCTCAAAGGCTTGTGAGACAACAAAAAGATCCTAAATGGGTTCTATAAAGCCGGGATACGCTGTAAGTCGATCGCAATAGCGCACCTCGGCGCACCCTAAAAAGATATTAAGAGGCTCCGAAATTCACTTTTGTGACTTCACCTGCGACAACATTAACAGTTTGTTGAATTTGACTACCGTCAACTTTCAACTGATAAGTTCCCGGAGAAAGCTCGATCGCCCCAAACCATCCTTTACCATCGGCGCGCAGTTGACGCACCACGCCAGAAGCATCGATCGACTGCAATGTCAACCTCGCACCGTCGCAAGTTCGATCGCATTGCTGCAAATTTCCGGCGATCGCACCTGTAGTCGGCCGCGACTTCCAAGGCATATCGGGAACGGCTGCTGCTGTCGCCCACACAGGCTGAGTTTCATAGGTTTTGCCCGTCGCAGCATCAACGTATTGACTCGGCACAGAAAGCGCGGTGTAAAACAAATCGTTGCTTTGGGGAACGTATTTCCAAGGCTGGCGGGGCAAATCTCCACTGCCGCCCGATCGCAGTTCCACATTCGTGTACACGTTGCTGCTAGCGTAGGAATAAAGCACCGTACCTGCGACGTGATTCCCTTTCGCAGACGGCTGTTCGGCGCGACGAATCTGACCTAGAGTGTCTTCGATGTAGTTGAGGTAATTGCCGGGGCCGATCGCAATTTGGCGGTTGTACTGGTGGTCTTTGGCGTACTCGATCCAGTTGTCGTAAGCGAGTTTTTGCGATCGTTTGTACTCGCGCTGGTAAGTCATCGGCATCGCCATGTCTACGATCCCTTCTTCCAGCCAAGCGCGCCAATCTTGCAATACTTCTTTGTAAGGCTGCGTTTGATACCATCCTGCCTCGTTTTGCGGGCCATCTCCCCAGGCGATCGTGGCGGCAGTAATTTTAACACGCGGTTTAATCGCAAGGCTTTCTACATAAAGCTTCCGCACTAAATTTGTCACCTGTTCGCGCCGCCACTGCATCCACGCGGGATCTGTGGGTGCGGGTTTGCCCGATCGACCTGTTTGCTGATTGAAACGGGCGATCGCAGTCGGATTGTAGCCCCAAGTCGGCCCGCCGTAGCGCACATAATCCAACTGTACGCCGTCCACATCGTAGCGCTTCAGCAAGTCCAAATAGACGGAAACAGTATAATCTACGGCGTCTGGATGGCCGGGATCGAGATAGCCTTGGGCTTCCCCACCGTAAGTCAGCATTGCCCAATTGTCGCTGCCGGGGGCAGAAGGCCCGTGTTGTTGCCAAACGTGACCGGCGGGAAGTTTGGTTCCCGAAACCACCGGCAGCGTCACCATCCAAGCGTGTACTTCAATGCCTGCGGCGTGGGCTTTGTCAATCAAATCTTGCAGGGGATCGAAACCGGGGGGAACGTTGGGATCGAGGGTGCGGGGTTCGATCGCACTGGTGTAAAAAGCATCGCCACGGCGGCGGACTTGGGCGACGATCGCGTTGGCATTTGCCCGCTGCGCGTCTGCGATCAATTTTGTGACTTCTTGAGGGGTTTTGAAGCCGGGGTTGAAAGCGTCCACCCAGAAGGCGCGAAATTCGGCGGTTTGGGTTTGCGGGGGCATAGTTGCGCTAGCGCGGGATGGGAAGTTGGAGAACCAACCAGGAGTCAGCAGAAAACTAATTGTTAAGCCAATCAGGAACAAGCTTGACAAAAAGAATGTTTTGGTATTTCGCATCAGAAATGTGTGAGAGAGCGTTTAACAGTCCTTTACGGACTTTTGGTTTGAGCGTCCGCTTGACATTTTCGCACAATGGTACATTAAGTGGGCAGATCGGTAAATAGTTGAGTAATACCGCTGGGAGAGTGGAGAATGAGATTAAAATTGACCTCGGCAAAATCGGCGATATTTTCCGATCTTTCAATATAGCGGTTGAGCCAGTAAATTTAATCCGCTACACCACTTAACATAGTTTTACAGGCTAAATACGGTTTTAATGATTTTCATTTTGGCTGTATCAATGCCGCATTCAAGTTTGGAAATTGGACTGAGGGTTTTCCACTTGCCTTTATTCGCGGTGAAGATAGCATCGGCTGTTTTTTCAGGATCGATAGTTTCAAAGCCTCCTATTTTATTGGTTGATAAATAGTTGAGACGGTCAAAAATTTCATCTTTTGATGCACGTTTCACGCTGACTGCTTGAGGAGGAGGAGGCGGCGGCGGTGGCGGTGATATAGAAAATACTTTAGCAATAAAATCTAATCTCGCCTTAGTCAAACCACATTGTAACTTAGTCAGGGGGGTGAAATCTGACCATTGCTCACGGTTAGAATCTACAATTTTATTTGCCGTTTCAACGGGTTTTACATTCTTCCAATTATGCTCTTTAACTAAGTATTTAAGTACAGCTATAATAGTATCTTTTGAGGCTGTACTCAGATTGACTTTGGGATTTGCTTCTCGCGCTAGAATCTTCGCTTGTTCAATATTTGATGGTTTTGGGTCAATGACAATACACCATACTAAATCTAATTTGGCTTGTTGAGCAACAGCATAGACAAAGTGATTGCTCACAACTTGATACTGATAGTCGCCTGTTTCTTTAACGATAATCGGAATCCAATTGCGATTACCTGCTTGCAAGACGGCTTCGGCGGCTCCGGCAATGATAAACTCTGACTCAGAGCAGGGTTCTGCTGACTCAATTTTAGATAACTTCAAGTGCATTAACTTACCGATGTTCTCAGAATTACTCATACAAAAAATACTCCTTCGCTAATTTTAAGTAATATTCAGCAGCCTTCTTGTGTTGAAAAACCGCGGGTGTTCGAGAAAAAGCTGCACTTGAAACAACTTCATATTCGGGAACAGTGAATATAGTTGGATCAATCACCGTTTTTGTAGATTTAGGCCAATAATAGGGTAACAAATTAGGATCTAGAAAAGAATTGTTACCTTTTTTAACTGTAAGAATTGCTTTGATTTCTACACTTAATTTTTTCTTGGAAGCCTCTGTTTCTTTGTATTTATTGAAAAAGATAGGCAGCGCAATAGGGCCACCGTCCTCCCTCAGCTTCTTAACTTCAGGTAAGAATTCTTTAATCACTTTAGCAGCATTTTTTAAAGATGAAAAGTTATTGTGTTCTGTTGGCATGAGGATTACATCGGAAGCTCTTACAGAGCTTTTACTAAAAAAAGTCCAATTTGTAGGCGCATCAATTAATATGTAATCATAATTACCAACAAAAATATTAAGTAAATCTCGCAGTTGTTCTGAACCTTTCTCAATTTGTGCTTCATACTCATAACTCATGAACTTCGATAACCCTGAATCAGATGGGATTACATCAAACATCTTAACTAATTGACCTGCTTTATTCTTCAGATTAAATGGTTGAATAGTTTCTTTAACATTCAATGATCCAGGAAGCAGGCAATCAGATAATTTGACTTTTCCCTCCTGTAAGCCTAATGAATCTGTTAAATCTCCTTGTTGGGGATCGAAGTCAACAACAAGCACTTTTTTATGCTGTTGTCGAAGAATCGCAGCCAAGTTGATTGTCGTTGTAGTTTTTCCCACGCCTCCCTTATCATTATAGATGCAAATTGTTAAAGCTTTGGGTGGGTTTTCCAGCAAGTTCTTAATTTTAGTAATAATTTTAATAATATTATCTTTGGTTATCCTCATGCAGTTAGTAGCAGGCAATACGATTTTACCATGTTTACGGAATAGCTGGATATCTGTTGAGTTAGTGATAATACCCCATTGAGATGTTTGGCACTTAGGAGCAAGAAGATAACCTGTTATCTGTTCTTTAGCTTTTTTGTACGTGGGAGTACCTTCTGCTAAGTTAAGGATTACCTTTCCTGATACTCTCCCTTTAACTTCAATGATTAAGTATGGGTTAATCTTAGCAACTGAAAATTTATCCTCATCGTGATTCTTGCGAGCAGCAAAATCCGCAGGACCCTTCCCTGTTTTAAACTGTTGTACCCACTCATCAGATGTGAAGCCAAGTGCATTTAGAAGGCGTTTGACAAATCGATCTTCGACTTCTGGCTCTTCTGCATTCTCTGAAATACTATCTAAAACTTCATTCCAGTTGATAGTTGTCATGATTTAGACCTAGATACTTAAGTAAAATCATAACGCTTGGTTTGAGTTTGTGTCATCGTTAGCTAGCTCCCGATCTAGCTATATGAACAGTCAACATACTTTTGGAAAAGTTATATATTTTATAGTGCGCTTGACATTTTTGCACATCGGTGCAATTTTGGGCGAAAATACACTGAACTGGCGATCCTCTTCGAGGGCTTCGCTAACGCACTTTTTGAACAAATGATAGTACCGCAATTTCAAACGCTAGCCCTTCCGGGTAACAGCTACTCAACTGCAAGCAATTTGCTCGATCGAGTAGATGGCTGGCGCCAAGAAGCAACCCGAAAGTTGCAGCAAAGCCAGAGAGGAGAAAAAGGACAATTTTTAACACCTTCCTCAGTCGCAAGTTTGATGGCGGGAATGTTTGAATTTAACTGTCCCGATATATCGCTTTTAGATGCCGGGGCTGGTATCGGTTCCCTGTTAGCAGCCGTTGTTTGCGAACTTTGCCAGCGCCAAAACAAACCGCACAGCCTGCACGTTACAGCTTATGAAATTGACCTTATTTTGATTGAATACCTCAAGCAAACCTTAGAATTGTGCAGTATTGAATGTCAGCATTTTGGGATATCTTTTACCTGTGAGGTTCGCGAAATTGATTTTATTCAAGACAGCGCCGATATGTTGCAGCCCAATCTATTTACACAGCCAGTAAAACGGGAATTTACCCATGCAATTATCAATCCTCCCTATGCCAAAATAGACGCTAAATCCCAAGCCAGAACCTTGCTGCGTTCTATAGGACTAGAAACCAGCAATCTCTACGCTGGCTTCACAGTGGCTGCCGCTCACCTGCTCAAACCAAACGGTGAATTAGTGTCGATTACTCCCCGCAGCTTTTGCAACGGTTTATACTTTCGAGATTTCCGCAAAGTATTCCTTCAAATGATGGCTTTACGCCAAGTACACATCTTTGAATCCCGACAGTTGCCATTTCGCGATGATGCGGTGCTGCAAGAAACTATTATTGTGCGCGCCACCAAACAAATAGAACAGCCAAATACTGTACTAATAACCTCAAGCAGCAGCGTGGACGACGACATGGTTTTGTCTCACCAACTGCCCTACACCGCCCTAATTAATCCCAAAGATTCCGAGCAATTTATTCGGATTCTACCGGATTCTGTCAGCCAGAAAGTAGTCGAGCAAATAGCTCAATTTACTTGCACCCTAGAGGAATTAGGCTTAACAGTTTCTACCGGAAAGGTTGTAGATTTTCGTGTTCGCTCTGACTTGCGGCTAAAACCGGAGAACGGTACAGTTCCGCTGATTTATCCGGCCCACTTCTCGGCTGGCGGTGTTGAATATCCCACAGCCACGAGAAAGCATCAAGCTTTAGATGTCACGGAAAAAACTGCTGCACTCCTCGTACCTAACGAACATTATGTTTTGAGCAAGCGCTTCTCGTCAAAGGAAGAGAAAAAGCGAATTGTTGCAGTTGTCTGGGATGCCAATAAAATTAATAGTTCTAGCGTAGGTTTTGAGAACCATTTGAATTACTTTCACCAACAGGGACGCGGATTAGACCTCACCCTGGCGCGGGGATTGACCGTTTATCTAAATTCGAGTTTGGTAGATGCGTTTTTTCGACTGTTCAACGGACACACTCAAGTTAATGCTACGGATTTACGCACTTTGAAGTATCCTAATGTAGAGCAATTACTTTTACTTGGCGCTCAAATAGGAGAAATATTTCCTACACAGCGGGAGCTCGATCGACTTGTCGAGAGACAACTACTGAAGGCGACAAATCCGTTAGAGAATAGTCCGATGACAATCAAGAACCGTATTGATGAATCTCTAGAAATACTTGCAGCGCTGGGTTTTCCAAAAGGTCAGCTTAACGAACGTTCCGCCTTAACCCTTCTGGCTTTGCTTGACCTCAAGCCAAAGGATGCTTGGGAATGGGCAAAATCTCCACTTCGGGGAATCACACCAATTATGGAATTTATGGAGCAGGAGTACGGTAAAAAGTATGCGCCAAATACGCGGGAAACTGTGCGCCGCCAGACGGTACATCAGTTTCTAGATGCAGGTTTAATTGTTGTTAATCCTGACAGTGCCGAACCTCCGGTGAATAGTCCAAAAACTGCATATCAGATAGGAGAAAGTGCTTTGGAACTGCTGCGAACTTATGAGACTTCTGACTGGGACAAGAATGTTCGCGCTTACCTCGTTTCTTTTAACGGATAAAATTTTTTGCAGGCTTATTCCAAAAATGAAAATAATTGTGAGTCAGAATGATGCTAAAATACACTGTTTATATGGCTGCCGCTGGCATCGGAATGACATATACTGTGATGCAAGCGGTTTAATTGACCGGAATTGTCGATCGCACTCAGTAAATTAGATAAGTAACTCGCCAAAATATCTTTGCAATGGAAAAAAAGCAAAACGCTGGATTGTGGGTATCAGTATTGTATTTCGCTCAAGGTCTCCCTTACACCGTCGTTAATTTAATGTCGGTGATTTTTTTGAAAGGTATGGGAACCGACAACGAGACCATCGGATTGACAAGTCTTTTGTCTTTTCCTTGGGTTTTAAAAGGTTTGTGGGGACCAGTTGTTGATTTGTATTCCACCAAACGCAAATGGATTTTAGCAACCGAAATCATTTGTGCTTTTCTGTTTGCTTTCCTAGCTTTTGGCGTATTAACGCCGGCACCGATTATTATATCGCTTGTGATCTTTACGGCGATCGCCTTTGTGTCAGCTACTCACGACATCGCCATTGACGGATTTTATCTAAACACTCTCAATAAAGACCAACAAGCCTTGTTTGTCGGGGTTCGCAACACGGCGTATAGAGGTGCTGTCATTGCCGGTAGCGGTGTATTGGTGTTCTTAGCGGGGAAACTGGCAGAACAGCATTTAGTCACCGGAAATACAGGCGACACCAAAACATATCAAAACATTCCGCTGTCACTTTTCGGTTCGGATTTTAGCGTGTCTGCGCTTAACTACGGATGGGCGACAGCCTTTGGTATTTGTGCGATTATGTTTGTGCTGATATATCTCTTTCAGCGGTGGTATCTTCCCTATCCTCGAAATTACGCTCTGGAAGCCGACGCACCCCAACAAACAACAAGCTTTATCGAAGCATTTAAAACTTATTTTCAGCAAGATAAAATTGGTTGGATTGTGACTTATGTCTTGATTTTTAGGTTAGGCGATGCCTTGACGTTTAAAATGGCTCCGCCATTTTTAATGGATAAAGTGGAGAAAGGAGGATTAGCAGTTTCTACATCGGACATGGGTCTGTTATCGGGTACGATCGGGGTAATGTTTCTGTTAATTGGAGGTTTACTGGGCGGCTATTTAATTGCAAAACAAGGATTGAAAAAATGGATGTGGCCGACGGCAATTCTGCAAAATTCAACTAACGTGCTGTATTGGCTGTTGGCAATCAATCAACCGGGTATTGAATGGGCTTATGCTGTAAACTCGATCGAGCAATTTACTTACGGACTTGGCGTAGCTGCCTATACAGTGTTCTTGATGCGGACTGTCCGCCCTGAATACGAAGCATCTCACTATGCAATTACAACTGCTTTTATGGCTGCAGGAGTGCTGATTCCGGGCGTTTTTAGCGGCTACTTGCAGGCGAATCTCGGCTATCAAAATTATTTTTTGATGAGCGCGCTGGCTGTGATTCCCGGTATGCTGACGATTTTCTTTCTGCCCCTAGAAGATGAGAAAAAATTAGCATCCATGCCCAGACCTGGACTGGACGATTTCGATTAATATCAAGTGCGATCGCTATAACTATAATATTCGGGCGGGTCGGGTTTACCAATGTCTGCACTACTTTTGGAGATTTCGGTCAACCCCTCCCTAGAGGAATATTGATGTTTGTAATCATGGAATGAGTATAAATCAATACGCTTGGGTTAGCGCTTTCAGACAAATTTCATTTCACGTATTTATGAGAGTTCCCGACTTGTGAAAGGAAATCAGATTATTCTTATCCCAAGCGTATTGGAGTATAAATTATGTGCGCTTGCGTTCATAAAATAAGGACACAACAATGTTGTGTCCCTACCGAATATCTGTATTGCCAGCCGCCAACTAAATCGCAATAAAATCGCTAGCTGTTAGCGGACTACTTGGAATGCCAGGAATACTGGCAAGAACTTCGCCATTACGGGCCAGTTCAATCGTCGTTATAAAATCGCCTGGAGTAACTCTCACTTGGTTGAAGGTCAAACCTCCGCTCAAACCGATTAAATCTTGACCCTTTTGAAAGTCTACAAGCGTATCTGTACCGGCACCTGCTCCTAACACGAATACGTCGCGTCCAGCGCCACCAATTAAGAGATCCGCACCCATTGCGCCAATGAGTGTATCGTCTCCTTCTCCACCGCTCAAATTGTCATCCCCTTTGCCGCCTAATAGCAGGTCGTTGCCGTTGCCACCGCTGATAATATCGTTGCCTTTGTTGCCGCTGAGAGTGTCGTTTCCCCCATTGCCAGTGATAATATCGTTCCCTCCAAAACCTGATGCTGTATTGTTGGTATCGTCGCCGACTAAATTATTAATTTGGGATGGATCTAGAGCAGTTTGCATTGCTGCAACGTTTGCTAAAAATGAGGCTCCCGGAGTGGTTCTTAATTGCTCTAAACTGCTGCGCGATTCCAGCGAGGTTGCCAAGTCGGGCAGTGCAAAGTCTAAGCCAGCTAACAGCTCTAAATAATCGGAATCTGTGAAAGTGAAATCAGGGCGGCTCAACTCGTCTACAGAGATTTCTTTCTGAGTCAAGCCGGGAGGTGGAGAAGTTAACAAACCGCTTTGCGTGTGCTTGTCCAAGACAAGTAGCGGGTTGATAACCGGGTTAGTAAATGTTTGAAGAACTACTTTTCCGGGGAGAAAAGCTTCTCCTCCCAAACTAACAAAATCGCCCTCAACTACGTAGTGAGTTACATTTTTTCCGGCACCGACTTTCTGCTTAAATGAATTGACTGTACTTTGAGCAACTCCGGGAGAATTGAAGGTGACAACATCTCCGATCGCAGATGTGAATTCAGTGGCGGCTAGTTGCGTTATGGCGCCGCCCAAGCTGTGTCCCAGAAGGTCTGGTGGCAAGCGGCTGGGGTTTTTGGTTGTATCTTGACTGATTTGGGTCAGCCAATTTCCTAATGCTTGTTTGTTGGCTTCAAATTGGTTGAAACCGGTGCCGCGCGGGTCTCCGTTAGCAAGATCATCTACGGGCGAGTCGGTGCCGCGAAATACTAAAACGGGCGGTTTGTCTGAGGTGGTGGAAATTAAGCCGATCGCGTGAAATCCAGTTCCGGGATCGTCAAAGGTGCGATCGATTTGATAGCCAGCAGCACTCAAGCCTGTTTGAACTAAAGTTTGAAACTCGGGATTGTCATCTATGTAAGCAATTTGCTTGGCTATAGTTTCGTAAGCGGCGGGGGAGGAGGGCATATTTTTTTATTTCCTGTCGTTTGAGGGGGAATTAGTTTTTAAGCTACTTAACTAAGTTTACTATAAACTTCGTTTATTGACCATATTAATTGGTCATTTTTATGGGCTTTTTAGGGGCAAATTGATAGAAATTTTTTAATACAAAAAACACTCTCGCTACAAAACCCATGCAGGTTTTGCGCCACCAAAAATACAAATTTTGAGCACCCTAAAGCTATACAAAATCTACCCGCGTAATATCGCTGGCAACTACGCCTCTGAGAGTAGCAAGAATTTCCCCAGTAATCGGGATAGTAATTAAAGCTCCGTCAACACCTTGGGTTACTATAACTTGAGGAAAAGTTAGACCCCTCGACAGTGTAATTAAATCTTCACTATCTTGAAAATCTAAAATCACATCTGCTCCGCCGCCGGATTCCAATACAAAGCGATCGCGCCCCGCACCACCAATTAAAAAATCGTTGCCAAACTCGCCGGAAACCAAATCATTTCCGTCGCCACCCTCCAAATAATCGTTATCTCTGCCGCCGTACAAGAAATCGTCGCCATCACCACCGATGATGCTGTCATTACCTCGATTGCCTCTGAGAGTATCGTTACCGCCGTTGCCGATAACTGTATCCTCTCCAGGACCGCCGGTAGCAGTATTGTTCCGAGCGTCGCCTGATAAATAATTCGGTTGCAAGGGAGCTAAACCGTACTGCATTTGTCTGATTAACTGCACAAAAGAAAATTCTGGTGTTGTTCTCAAACTCTCTGCACCGCCTCTGGTTCTGATCGCGACTGACACATTGGGCAGGGCGAAATTCATCGCAGCGATAAACTCGTTAAAATCTGAGTCGTTGTTATAAGTAAATTCGGGACTGTTTAATTGTTCTACGGAAATTTGCCTCTGCAAAAAATCCACGGGCGGAGTAGTTAACAAATTTTCAGTTCGATGTTTTGCCAAAACAGTTAACGGATTAATACTCGGATCTGTAAAACTTTGGATAAATACTTTACCTGGGATAAATGCTTCCCCAAACAAGCTGACTACATCTCCGCTGACAATGTAGTGAGTGACATTTTTGTTGCCTGCCCTGCTGAGATTTCTCCGAAAACTGGTGAATGTACTCGCTGACACTCCCGGAGAGTTGAAAGTAAAGATATCGCCGGTCAGAGATGTGTATTCGGTTGCTACAATTTGAGCGACTGCTCCGCCCCAACTGTGTCCGATGACATCGGGCAATAATTGGTTGGGGTTTTTACCAGTATTTTGACCGATTTCTGTGAGCCAATTTTTGATATTATCTTTGTTCTTTTCAAATTCCGGTAAACCAATGTCCCGCGAGTCGGAAAAAATAGCGTCGCCGTCGATGAAGTCTGTACCTTTAAATACGAGGGCGGGCGGATTTTCGGGATTGGATGAACCGAACCCGATCGCATAAAAGTTTGTTTCGGGGTCGTCGAATATGCGATCAATATAGTAGCCATTAGTATCTAGGAAACTCGAAACTTCATTTTGCGCGCTCGGCTTTTGATTCAAAAAAACAATTGATTTAGCCAGAGCTTCATAAACAGCAGGCGAGGCACTCATAATATTATATTTTCTGTTTGTTGGTATTTGCGATCGCTCTCTTGTTGAGCTAATTGTCCAATGGTAGCAATTATAGCTGACAAGATTTGTATGGTACACTTGATAATATCAACTCAAGAATTAAGTTTTTGCGGTTATGGGTATCATTCGTCAATACATTGCTCCATTGATAGCGGTATTAGTATTTTTCGCGGCTCTGGTAGCAGTCAGTGCTCGCATCTTTTTGCCTGGTGACATGGCTGCTCCGGCACCGATTGAGGAAGCGATCCCCCAAAAGCAAGCGGCAGTAGTCAATCCAATTTTCTTGGGGCTAAATGATGCGGCTCTCCGTGTCCGCTGAGCTGATGTCTGCTCAACTAATACCGGGTTACTGGCTGCGATCGGGATCGGGACTCGATCGGGCAAAACTGGTAAAGTTTATGCACCGGACATATCGAGAGCTTTACCCCGATCGGGAATTGGGACATTTGGCTCAAACTGTCGAGCAGTATTTTTCTAACCAGACGCCGGTTTGGTGGGTAGAGTGCCAGAAAAACAGCCAAGAAGAGGCAGAAATTTTGCCAATGCTTCCCTCGCAGCATCTCAATCCCCAATCTCAAGCCCAAAATCTGACATCGGTTGTCGGATGTTTGTGGTTGGGAAATGCGATCGACCAAAGCACAGGAACCCGCCACGCTCACATTTTTTTGGTGTACGTAGCACCGGAACACCGCCGTCTGGGGATCGGTGCAGCTTTAGTTATTCATGCTGAAAACTGGGCGCGGGAAAGGGGCGACGGGCAAATTGGTTTGCAAGTTTTTCTGAGCAATCAGCCTGCTATGAATCTGTATCAAAAATTAGGCTATCAGAGCCATTCCGTCTGGATGCTCAAATCCCTTTGAAATATAAATTCTACTGGTTTGGAATCAGGGCTAAAGTCCTGATTCATCCAAATAATGAGGACTGAATTCCTCAACTACAAACTTAAGTAACAGCAGAGATATTCCTTTGTAGTAACTCATATGTTGCACCATTCTCAATTAGCCTTTTATGAACAGGCTTTCCGGCCTGTCCCACAAAAGATAAATTTTATTGTGGAACAGGCCGGAAAGCCTGTTGCTGACAATGGTGCAATATCTCAGTAGTAAGGTACTGCGCGCGCACCCTACAATTATTGACTGCTGGCTGCTGACTGCTGAGTGAGTTGCTTAGGAGCATCCTCTGTACGGTAAAGTTTTTTTATGAACAATAACGACTACTCCAACGCCCTTGATAGTGATACGGAACTGGAAAGCCCTTTGGATCAATTTGACGAATCCGAACCCCCGCTGCCAGATCCCGAGGAAATGCTGCCTTTGCTGGAATCCCCGGAACCTCAGCACCGGATGATTGCGGCGCGGGCTTTTTGCGAACTGCAGGACGATCGAGCAATTTCGCATTTAATTAATTTGTTGAGAGACGGTTGCCCCTTGGTGCGGGTAAGCGCGGCTTATGGTTTGGGGCGAAATCCGAGTCCCGATGCTGTGGAACCCCTGATTCTTCAGCTCAACCGCGATTGGAACGGTTACGTTCGCAAAGGGGTAGTTTGGGCCTTGGGAAATTGCAGGGATCAGCGCGCTTTGCCATCTTTAATTGATGCTCTGAAAACTGATATTTCGGCGGTGCGTTTGTGGGCGGCGAGTTCTCTGGGTCAAATGGCAAAAGTTGGTTACTATGTGGTGATTGCGGCGATTCCGCCGTTGATTGAAGCGCTGCGGGGAGATGCTGTGTCTGCTGTGCGAAGTAATTCCGCTTGGGCGATCGGGCAACTGGCTCGCGAATTGCCAAATAATATAGTGTACGCTGGGGCGATCGACGGTTTGATTGAAGCTTTAGAAGAAGATGAAGATATGGGCGTGCGGGAAGATGCTAAATCTTCACTTTTGCGAGTCGGCGACCCGCGCGGATTGCAGATAATTGAAGATTTAGAAATGGAAGGACTTATGTGATTTAAGCGCCCTCATTACCCATTACCATTACTAATTATGCCTTTCATCAGTGCTAAAACAGATTTTGGTTTCAAAAAAATCTTTGGTTCGCCCCAGAGCAAAGACATTTTGATTAGCTTCCTCAATGCTATGCTCTATGACGCACAGCCAACCATTGAAGACTTAGAAATTATTGACCCTTACGCCGCGCCGAGCGTTACTGGATTAAAAGACACTTACCTAGATGTTAAAGCCAAAATTACAGGCAACAAAACTGTGATTATCGAAATGCAGGTAATAAATGTAGAAGCTTTTACTAAACGGGTAGTGTACAATGCCGCCAAAACCTACGCAACTCAACTCAGACCCAGGGAAGGCTACTCGAAATTAAATCCTCTCATTGCTTTAACAATTACTGATTTTACTCTATTTGAAAATACAGAAAAATTTCTCACTCATTTTGTCTTTAAAGAACTCGAAGAAAACTTCGAGTATTATAACAGAGAAATCGAATTAGTCTTTGTCGAGCTCCCCAAGTTCAACAAAGAACTGGAACAAGTCGAAAACATAATTCAAAGCTGGATTTATTTTATAAAAAATGCTCCCCTCTTCGATGAAATTCCTGAAAAATTTGCATCAATTCCCGAAATTCAAACAGCTTTTTCCATCGCCAGCAGAACTAATTTAACCCTTAAGGAATTAGAGGAGTTGGAAAAGCGGGAAATGTTTTTTGAAGACCAGCGCGGTGCTATTATTAAAAGCCGCCAAGAAGGCATAATTGAGGGGGAAACAGCATTAATATTGCGTCAAATCGCGCGGCGCACTGGTGAAATTTCGCCGGAAATCCAAACTCGCATCCAGCAGTTATCTCTCGAACAATTAGATGATTTAGGAGAAATCTTGTTAGATTTTACCAGTCAAGAGGATTTGATAGCTTGGCTGGAATCCGTGTCAGCATGAATTTATAAATTTTTCACTTCTGATACTAAATCCGGCTTTAATACCCTCTTCATTCTTTATTCGCCGCAGGCGGACGGTGTTTGTGTAATAGTGGTTTCAACCGCCTAGTTCCTAATCTAATAGGTCGGGTTCCCGGCGCACAATCATGTCATAAAGCGGTTGAAAGCTAAACCATCCCATGCGGTGAGACCCTACTTGCTGCTGTGTCAAACGCGCACATTCCGGCTTGATGAGAATGGGTTTTCCTGCTGCTTCGGCCATTAACTGCGCTTGACAAGAACGTTCCATTGCAATAAACCACCAAGCTGCTTCATCTACTGTTTGACCTACTGTTAACAGTCCGTGATTTTGTAAGATAATGGCTTTTTTCTCACCTAAAGTTTTGGCGATGCGTTTAGCTTCTTCGATTTCCAAAACCACTCCGGTGTAATCGTCAAATAAAGCTTGGTCTTCATAAAAAGAACAAGCATCTTGCGTCAGCGGGTCAAGCAGGCGGCCCAAACTCGACCAACTTTTGCCGTAGGGAGAATGAGCGTGGGCTGCTGCGATTACGTCGGGGCGGGCGCTGTGCACTTGGGAATGAATTGCAAATGCTGCTTCGTTGACGGGTTTATTTCCTTCAACAACTTCGCCTTTGTGGTTGACTAAAATTAGGTCGCTGACTCGAATTAAACTAAAGTGCATTCCAAAAGAATTGACCCAGAAATGGTCGAGGTGTTCGGGGTCGCGGACGGTAATGTGTCCGGCAATTCCTTCGCTGAATCCGAAGCGGGCAAATAATCGAAATGCGGCGGCTAAACGTTGTTTGCGGTGGCGGCGTTCTTCTTCAATTGAGTTGAATGTTGGGGGTTGAAAAGTGACTTTGGGGATTTTTATTGCAACCATATATTTTATTAGTGAAAAGACAGGAGGCAGAGCCTCCGAATCGGCATTCCCAGTCAGAGACTGGGAACGAGATAAATTTTGAATTGGGAAATTTGAATTGGGAACTGTGGGACCTGCATCTTGCCTGCCCTACTCAACTGCGATTTCGCTAAGGCGCAAACCTGCGATGTTTTTGCAGTCAAAGGTGGCGTTGTTGCCGGGGCGACGTTCTATTAATTCGAGAATTTGTCCGGCGGGGTTTTGCAGAAACCACTGGGTTAATGAGCCGGAGTTTAGAGGATGCTCTGATAGCGGTTTAAAGTTTTTATTTTGCCATATCTTAGCAGCATTCTGCACGTTTTCAACTCGAATCGCGACGTGGTGAACTGCTTCTAATCCTCTTTCTTGCTGGAAGCGATTTGTTTGGTCGCCCGGTGCGTGGGGCGCATCTAATACTACTAAGCCGCCCGCTGGCATTAATAAGGTCATTAAATGCAGCCACAAGTCGGAGGGAACATTAATGTTTTCCCCACAAAAGTTAATCGGGAACAAGTCGGGGCCTTCAACTGTTTTGGCGCCGAAGGGGTAAAAAGATTTGGCGTAGTTTTCGAGTTGGGTGCGGCTAGGGAATGTGAGGACAAAGTGGTCGATCGCAACTGGTTCGTCGTACAGGTCTGTTTCAAACGTCCAGGCTGTTAAAAATTCGGGAGTGATAAATTTGGGGTTGAATTCCAGCAAGCCATTTTTTTCGATGAAAGGTGAGTCAAGATGGCCCTCAAGGTTGCGATCGAACTTTAGGGTTTTTAGATTCAAGTTTTTCATGTATCTCACCCGATGTTAAGTCCGCCAAACGGCGAATTTTGTCTACAAGCTGAAGTGGACACACATTTGGTGCGCCTTAATTCAAAAATAACACAAAATTTAATATAGGCGAGCCGATCGCGCGATCGCAACTCCTAAACCTTTACACAGCAAATATTCCCCAATCTCAAATCTCAAATCTCAAATCTCAAATCGGATGGTTTGCCGATCGCGTTTCCGGCCAACCACGCTGTAGTCCAGGCACTTTGGAAGTTGAAACCGCCCGTCACGCCGTCGATATCCAAGATTTCGCCAGCAAAGAAAAGTCCGGGACAGCGGCGGCTTTCCATTGTCTTAAAATCGACTTCTTTGAGGTTGACACCGCCGCAGGTGACGAACTCTTCTTTAAATGCGCCTTTTCCTGCAATCTGATATTCGCCTTGAACGAGTTCTAGCAGGAGGCGATCGAGGATTTTGTTAGATAAGTCAGCCCAGCGTTTTTGCTCATCAATGCCGATCGAACTTGTCAAGCGTTCCCAGAGGCGGCGCGGCACCGGAAACGGACAACTAGAAACAATCAATCGGTGCGACAACTGCGACTTAACCGCTAGCAGTTGCTGCCGCAAAACTTCCGCATTGTACTGGGGAAGCCAATTAATCAGCACAGAAGTCTTATAATGGCGATCGTGCAAAAATCTCGCACCCCAAGCCGAAAGTTTGAGTACAGCAGGTCCGCTTAAACCCCAGTGAGTAATTAGCAAAGGCCCGCTTTGTTCTAATTTAGCTCCCGGCAATTTCACCTTAGCATTAGGAACAGAAATTCCGGCTAAATCTTTGATTCTGCTGTCGGAAATATTAAAAGTAAATAGAGAAGGAACGGGCTGTTCTACAGTATTACCTAACTCTTTTGCCCACTTATAACCCGATGGATTGCTACCTGTAGCGAGAAGCAGGCGATCGCACTTCAAACTCTCCCCCGACTTCAAATCAATTTCAAACCTAGGGGCGGTGTCCCCCTGTTCGCCCTCTGCGGTGTTGCCCGTTAATTTCTTTACTGAAACGACTGCATCGCCGGTGCGAATTTTTACGCCTGCATCCTCAGCAGCCCGGATCAAACAGTTAACAATTGTCGCCGAATCGTCTGTAATCGGAAACATTCGCCCGTCTTCTTCTGTTTTCAACTTCACACCGTGACCGGCAAACCATTCTACAGTATCGCGGGGTTGAAATCGAGTAAAAGCACCGCGCAGAGCTTTCCCTCCTCTGGGGTAATTCTGCACTAAAACACCGGGGTCAAAACAAGCGTGAGTAACGTTGCAGCGCCCGCCGCCAGAGATGCGAACTTTTGCCAGGAGTTGCCGGCCAGCTTCTAGTAAAGTGACGCGGGCCTGCGGGTAGGTTTTGGCACAGGTAATTGCACTAAAAAAACCAGCAGCACCGCCGCCGATAACTGTAATTTTGAGCATTCGATCGGACAAATTTTTTCTCGCTTATTCTGGTTCAAAATCGGATTTTGCCGCCCCGCAAGTGGGACAAACCCAATCGTCAGGGATATCTTCAAAGGCAGTACCGGGATCTATGCCTCCGTCGGGGTCGCCTACTTCTGGATCGTAGACGTAATTGCAAACTGTACAAACGTATTTTTGCATTTGCTTAACTCAATTTTTTATTGTAAGCCTTATAGATTGTACTTGACAACGCAACCTAGTGCAATATAGCAATCCTAAATTAGTCGTAATTTTTTTACCCCACCCCAACCCTCCCCTTACCAAGGGGAGGGAGTAAGAAATTCACAAATGATTTAGGATTGGTATATCACTTTCAAAAAGTAATGAGACTTTCGCTAATTTCCAAGTCTTTACGAATTAAGTTTTGCACCATTTTTAAATCTAAAATCTAAAATCTAAAATCTAAAATCGTCAAAGCCTCTAGAAGCAAAGTTCAAGAGGCTGGAGTGTATTTTTTATTAGTTTACTGCGATTGGAAGACTAGACTTTCGCTAAAGGCTTAGTCCAAACGCCGTTTTCATCTTCTTCGTATTGCTGGTGAATGGCGTCCCAAGCAGTGTGTTCCGCTTGTATCGAGTCGTTGCTTTCATCAAATGCGGCGTTGTAGGATTCCATAAAGGTTTTTTGAGCTGCTTCCGACAGGTGCGATCGCACTTCTGGAGATAAGTCTGCCGGACTATTGCAGCGACCTTTGACGGCGCGCGGCAGCGTCATTTCGCTAACTGAAACTTCTTCGCCACCTGCACTTTCTAGCAACAGTTGAAATTCGCCCGATTTATCTGCGGGAACTTCTGCCATTACGAGAAATTCGCCTGCTTCAACGCGGGTTTGATAGATAGTTGCTTTGTCTTCGGGCATTCCCAAAGTGACTAAAGCGGAAACTAGACCCGCACCGGCCGAACCTGCGATCGCGCCGCTAGCAGCACCCAACAGTGCAGCACCCAGCGGGCCCGCCGAGACTACTGTACCGACAAAGGGAATAACCAGCAGGCCGACGCCAGTTAGCAAAGCCAAAAAAGAACCGAATAAGGAACCAAAAATTGCCCCGCTTCGCAGACCGCCTAAAATTACATCTTTTTTAGTAATAAAGCCGGCAATTTTAGTTTTAGACTGAAAGTTTTTTCCCATTACTGAGATGTGGTCGCGGGACACTCCGCGATCGAGCAAACGCCGAATTACGCCGTCTAATTGTTCTTCTTCCTTAAATACGGCTGAAACTGTGCGTTCGGCTAAATATTCCTCGGTCATTGTTCCTCCTTGATGGTTTGTCGATGAGTTATGCTGGTTTTCAGTATATGAAGACACTGTAGGGCGATCGCATCGACCGCGAGATAGAGGTCAATTTATCGGAGATAGTTTGAGAATCTATCAAAAGAGTTAATGATTTTTTTTATTGGGGATAGCTCATCTATTACAGATAGTTATTCAGCTCTGATATAAGCCCCCAAATATTCCCGTTGATTTATCATTTCCTCTGCTGACTTAGCCGCAATTAAATTCAATATTCCCCGCCAGTGAGCGCCTACCGAGTAACTTTGTCTAGGTACAACAATAATTCCTGAATGAGTTCTTTTTTGTTCAGCAAAACTTCTGTGCAAACGGCAGAAATCTCCCATGTTAGAACTGTAAATGACGCGCCCTTGCTCAGTTGCCCAGATTAGCTGCTCCTCATCTGAAGAGCTAAGCTTGTTCGCGTCTGAGGTAGTCATCACCTCTACAGCAGAATTACGCAAAGATTCTACCAACGAAAGGTTGCCAGAATCTTCATCAATATAGAGACGAATTTGACTCACGATAACTTACCTGCCATGTATTCAGCTTCCCAATATTTGCACTCTTCGTAGTACGCTGCTATCTCCGCCTCAACTTCATCTTTATTAGCGTGATAATAAGCCAATCCGGCATAAATTTGTGCTAACGTCAAATGCGGGAATTCTTCAGCAATTTTTTCATGGCTCATTCCTGATTTGTAGTCAATTGCTATGCTCCGAACGGATATTCTAGTTCCTGCGATGCGGGGGATGCCGCCGCAAGTTCCGGGCGTGCGGACAATTAGCGTTCCTATATCAACGGCAGTTGTCATATTTACCTAGATTGAGTTAACTTTATTCTATTGTAACGCAGCTTCATTTCTACCCGATCGCATTTATCAAGGTTAATCAATGCCATTAGCACCCCTGTTTCCTGTCGTTCATCCCATTCTCAAATCGGCTTTTCCCGGATGTCTGTGGACGGGAGATATCAACAGCCGAGAAATTGCCCTCACATTTGACGACGGGCCGCACCGTCAGCACACACCTCAACTGTTAAAAATTTTAGATAAATACGACATCAAAGCTAGTTTTTTCTGGCTAGGTTTTTGCGTGGACAGGCATCCAGAAACGGCTAAAGAAGTGTGCGAGCGCGGACACTGGATCGGCCTCCACGGCTATCAGCATATATCGTTTGCCAAACTCAAAACCCACGAACTCAAACAAAGTTTAGAAGACACGCAAAAAGCAATTGCCAAAGCTTGCGATTTAGACCCAAAATTAATCCTGGACGTGCGCCCACCCAATGGCATTTTTACGCCGCGAACATTAGAGTTATTGCAACAGTGGGAATATCGCCCTGTAATGTGGAGTGTCGTCCCGGAAGATTGGGTGCGGCCGGGGGTGAGGAAAGTTATTAGTCGTATCGTGCAGCAAACTGAAAACGGATCAATTATTGTACTGCACGACGGCTATTGCGGCGGTGAAGATGTTGCAGCTTCGGCAGATAAAATAATTCCCTTGCTTTTGTATAAAGGTTACAAATTCGTGACAGTCGATCGACTGTGGGAACAGGCTAACATTCAAATAACAGGAAATTAAATCCATGAAAAAAAGACAGTTTATTGCATCTCTTTGTTTGGTAAGTGCCGGATGGGCGATCGAGCTTTCTCCTGCTTCGCTAAGTGCTGAAACTCCCCTTCTAGTGCAGCAGCCAGCCCCTGGCTTATCCGCGCCTGCCACCTACTCGAAAACCCCGCAAGTGGAACTGCTAAATCCGGGAGTGGAACCCCGCCAGGAACTGCGTTTAAAACCAGCTATCGATGTCAAAGAAACGACAGTTATGACCGTAAAAATGGATATGGAAATATCCGCATTGGGTCGGTCTTCGCCTGTGGCTAAAAGTCCAGTATCGGTGATGACTTTCGAGACAAAAGTCACTAAAATTGATCCCAACGGCGATATTCACTACGAGTTTGCTTATACTAACGCAGATATCACAGGCGATACTGGAAATACCCCGCCAGCCGCCAGAGATGCCATGCGTTCCGCACTCAAAAGCATGGTCGGAATGAAAGGATCTTTCATCATGGACAATCGCGGTTTTAATAAAGGAGGTAACTTTATTTTGCCCGAAAAAGCTGACAACAACCTCAAACAAATGGTTGGACAAATGTCTAAATCTCTAGAGCAACTTGCCTCGCCGCTGCCTGCAGAAGCAGTAGGAAAAGGAGCCAAATGGCGCGTTTATTCTTCCTCTGATTTCGGCATGAATGTGAATAACATTGCTACCTATGAATTGGCTAGTTGGCAAGATGGAGTTGCCTCTCTGAATGTAAGTATAGAGCAGCAAGCAAAACCTCAAAATATTACCTCTCCCCAACTGCCTCCGGGAACTACCTTAACCCTAAAATCTTTTGCTTCCCAGGGTCGGGGAGCAGCCACAAGGCGCTTGGATAGATTAATGCCTTTTCGGTCTACTGAGTCTGTTAGTTCAAATAGCGAAATGAGTGCTAAAAATGCTGGCATTTCTCAAGAATTAACAATCACAACAAAAATGGCAATGGAGATGACTTTAGAGTCGAAGTAAGCTTTATTATACCAAGTCGAAAAATTAGGGACACGGCAGTGCCGTGTCCTTGGTCATCGGTAAATTTTTAATAAATGGTATTAAATAGGGTTAATATAGCTGATATTATATAAAGTTTCCGAAAGTTTCGATCGCCAATTTGTAAGTAGAGGAGTCTGTTCTATGATTCGATCGCACAGATGGCAAGCTATCATCGGTTTAGTGGTAGCCCTGGGGATAATCATCGGGAATTTAATGTTTCCGGGCCTGAATGTAGCGCCGGCATTTGCTCAACCCAAATTTAAGGATGTTAACGACCATTGGGCGCAAGCTTGCATAGAGGAGTTAGCACAGAAAAAAATTATTAGTGGCTACTACGAAGACGGCACTTTTCGCCCGAATCGCCCCGTCAGCCGCGCTGAGTTTGCGGCGATGGTTCGCATGGCTTTTCCCGATGCCAAAACCGTCCGCGCTCCGATCGACTTTGCAGATATTCCTACAAATTACTGGGGTTTTAAAGCAATTCGAGAAGCTTATCAGACGGGTTTTATGTCCGGTTACAGCGGCAGTATTTTTAACCCGACTTTGAATGTTACCCGCTGGCAGGTTTTGGTAGCTTTAAGCAGCGGCTTGAAATATACACCTACGGGGCCGGCGGCTGAGATTTTGGATGCGACTTTTGAAGATGCGCGGGATATTCCCGAACTGGCCAGAAGTGCGATCGCCGCCGCCACAGAAAAACAACTTGTGGTCAATTATCCGGCGGTTAAACAGCTAGAACCTACTCGGAATGCTACTCGCGCCGAAGTCGCAACTTTTTTCTGTCAGGCGATCGCCAAACCCGGCCAAACTGCCTTAGTTCCTGCCCAATATATTGCCCAAGTTCCGGCGAATATCGGCCCGCCGAGAACAACAGAAATCTCAGAAGCGGGGAAAGTTCGGGCGGAAGTTTCTTTCGTAAAAGAAGCAGAAAATGCTAAAAATCTCCGCATCAGAATTATCCGCGACGGTAAAACTTTATTAGAAGAACCAGTGCTGATTCCGACTCGTTCTCTAGTAGATAACCCCGACCAAAGGGCCAGCGAAGAAATATCAGAAGGACGTTTTTTATCGCTACGAATCCGTGATTTAGACGGCGACAAGGAACCGGAAGTGCTGGCAGATTTAGTGTCAACCAAAAGCGGCGTCCGCTGCTGCAATTATTCGTTTATTTACCGCTACGACTCGGCGGCTAACAAATACACTCATATCCAGCATTTCTGGGGCAATGTGAGTTACGAAATTGTCGATTTGGGCAAAAATGATATCCCAGAGTTTAAGAGTCAGGACGGGCGATTTTCCGAGGCTTTTACAAATTACGCTGATTCTCGCTTTCCGCTGCAAATTTGGCAGTACCGCCAAGGTAAAATGCAAAATGTTAGCAAAGAGTATCCGGTGGAAGTCTACACGAATTCTGCTGAGCTTTGGCTGGAATCTAACAAGCGTCTGAGTGAAGATGGGGAGGTGAAAGGGGTGTTGGCGGCCTTCATGGCGAACAAGTATGTCATGGGCCAGGAGGCGGAAGGTTGGCAGTTGTTGGAGAGGGTTTATCAAGGGCGCGATCGCACTCAATTCTTCGGGAAGTTGCGGGAGTTTTTGGTAAGTACGGGTTATGCTACTAAGTAGACTTGGAGGTTTTTAACCGCAGATGAACCCGGATAAACGCTGATAATATCTGAAGGGCGGGTTTAGCCAAAAAGTTTGTATTCCCACAGATAAGATTAGGGTTTTGTCGGAGGTACAAACTCCAACCTAAGTCTCAAAAGCGAAAGCGCAGCCACAGGGGAAGTAAACTGCTGCCCGTTGTGAGTCAGTCCAAGGGGAAGAAATCTGCGATCGGACAGATGACACTACCTTGGGCTTTTTGGGAGCCACCCCCAGAAGCAATTTCTCTCGTTGCCGAAAAGCTTGTTCCCGCTAACGCCTACCTATATAAATAAGCTGCTCCCCCCTCCCCCCTCGCGCGTGTTGTTCGTCCTAAAATATTTATTACCCCTTCGCTTACCCTACCCTTCTTTTTTACCTCTCCCGTAAAAGTGAGATTGGCCCCATCGACATATACACTACCCCCCTGTCCTCTTCCCCCCACGACCGTGGCTTGTTGCACATCGTCCAGTTCCACAAATTCACCACAAGCCCAAGCCATGTCGATGTCGCCCTTCACTTTTTCTTCTTGGGACGCTTGGGGTTGGCTGGTTCCTTGTTTTAAAAACATTGGTTTTTTCCTCCTAAAATTTTTTCCAAAAATAACACATAAAATTTTTAAAATAAAAATAACTACCTTTTTTGTAATTTTTTTTAATAAAAACTATTTTTTCTTTCGAGGGATTGGGCTTTTTGGGAGCCAACCCCCCAACAAATTTACTGAGATTGCCCAGAAGTTTGTGCTGGCTAATCGACCGAAAGCTGATAGTTGTTTACCAAAGCTGGAAATGTGTGACAGCAGGCACTCTCACCCTCACCCCCAGCCCCTCTCCCATCAAGGGAGAGCAGGGTGCTTTCATACAAAAATAGAAAAATTATGATATGGATGAGCGCTCGCCCGTCCTGTCACGCGCGTGTGTAGCAAGCAAAAAATCTGGGGAATCTACCTGGTTGGGCGCTGGCTAGCCCGATCTTGGCGGAGATCGACTTGTTTACGCCATCGCCCCGATCGCTCACGAGGCAAATGTACGGATTGAGGGTAGAAAAAGTGACTAATATCAATCTCATTGAACACTTGCAACTTCTCAATGACTATCGACACATTCGGAGCACAAGACATCAATTGTGGTTTGTCTTGTTACTCATCTTATGAGGAGAAATGACTGGCTATTGGGGCTACCGAGCACTGGCAGATTTCACCAAAGTACATCGAGAGAGCTTGATTGAGCTGTTATATCTGGATGATAAAATCGAGTTTCCATCTTACTCAACTTTCCAAGGTAAAATAAATATAAAATATCACCGATTAAATCACTTAAAATGGTATATCCACCTGCACCTTGGGATCTGCAAGGTTATGCTGTTCAGACTTTACAATTGGTAGATGTCGCACGAGTGCGCCCCTTGGTTCCCTCTGAGTTAGAAATTGTCTCTTTATTGCCAGGAAAAACCCTAGGTGGCATTTATATATCCTCCTACGGGTTGGGTTCTGTGATGGAGTACAATGAGTTAATTGTAGTTAGCGCGATCGCCAATTATGCAGGAAAATGGGGTGCTTGGATTTCCCATATTTATGTAGACAATCCTAACTCGGTAGCCGGCGGGCGCGAAATTTGGGGACTTCCTAAAGAATTAGCTCAATTTACCTGGGAAGGCAGCGAGTCGGTAAAGGCAGCACCGCTAGGCTACCGAGTCACAGTTAGCCAAGGAAACCGTCAACTGTGCAGCCTCAATTACAGCCAGCAAACTTTAGCCTTACCGCTGCCTTTTAGCGGAAATGTTTTTAGCACTGACAGCAGCAATTTGCTGTTGTTTAAAGGAGGATTACAGTCTCGCATCGGTTTGATTAAAGGCGAATTAGAAGTGGCAGAAGAAAGTCCTTTTGCCAGTTTAAACTTAGGCCAGCCTTTGCTAACTTTTGGCTCCGAAGATATGCGTTTAACAGTCGCTGCGCCGGAAGTTGTGGGAAACAAATCCCTTGAATTCAATTATTAGCTGTAAAGTGCGGGTATTCGCCGTAAACCTAAAAAAACCGAACAGCCAGAAACCCGGTTTCTTGAAGAAGCCGGGTTTCTGGCGCGGGGTATTAGTTTGAGCTACTTACTAATCTTTTTGAGGACTTACGCATCAAACGGCTAAAAACCGGGTTTCTTCCTAAATGCGTCGTTGCCACACCGAATATTCTCCGAGAAACCGGGTTTTTTTTCGTAAGTCCTATTTTTAAATGCCAGCGCCCGGAGCGGCTTCAGCACCCATTACTAAAACTGTACCGCGAAGGAAATCAATTTGTTGCTGAAAGTCCATGCCCTGAACCTTTCCTAATAAAGCTTTTCCTGCTTCGGGAAGTTCATAGTCTGGAGGCATGGGTATAATAGTTCCTTCGTCCATTCCTACTGCTAAGAAATACCAAAAAGCTAGCTTGGTTTCAGGGCTCATCGAGCCGTACATCCGGCTGATTTCAGTATTGGCTTTTGAGGCAATGTCGCGCATTACTTGTAGTTGTTCTTCGTGGGGCAGCGGTTTGACTTGCTCGAACAAACCTTGAGCGATTTCGGAACCGGAAGCACCGGGAGCCGCTGGCGTTATTGACTTGCCCATTTCGGTGTAAACAAACCACAGCAAACCTAATTGGTCGTCTACACTCAAGCTCTGAATATCTGCTTTTCCTTGGTCGTAAGCACCGGCAGTACTAAATGTCATTCAAGCCTCCAAAATAATATGTATTGCTCAGCTTTCTTATTGAGAAAACTTCTTTTTGCTACTTAAGTTAAAGTACCTAATAAATAGTGATGCTAGAATCTTGCTTAAGACAGATATGATCCCGGACATAAGTTCGGGGAGTAAATTCACAAAAGTTGAGAAAATTTGCAACCAAAGGATGAGGCAAATTTGACAAGATTGTTGTTAGCGGAGCTCATGATTAGCATTGTTTAGCCGATCGACGATCGCCTATAATCGCAACAGACCTGTATTGAGGTGGCTGTTATGTCGATCGCAACTGCAAAACGCTTCACCATAGCGGAATATCACCGCCTGACAGAACTGGGGTTCTTTAGTGAGGACGATCGAGTTGAGTTAATTAATGGAGAACTTGTGAAAATGGCAGCTAAAGGTACCGCTCACGAAACCTGTCTGAGAAGATTATTGCGGGAATTAAGCGCCATAGTAGCAGAGCGGGCAACTTTACAGTGTCAATCTCCCATCGTTTTACCGACAAACAGCGAACCTGAACCTGATTTTTCGATCGTACAAAATCGCCCTGACGACTATCTATCCTCTCACCCCTGTCCAGGGGATATACTGTTGCTTATTGAGATTGCAGATTCTTCTTTGAGTTACGACAAACAGGTTAAGCTCCCCCTTTATGCTGAAGCCGCCATCTCTAACTATTGGATATTTAATTTATCACAAACTTGCTTGGAATGTTACAGCGATCCGTATCAGAATGCCCCTGGCCAATTTGGTTATCGCAGGACGCTGATTTTTCTGCCCAACGAGTCTGTTAATCTGCCTTATTTTCACGACTTGGCGCTCGATTTATCGAGAGTATTTCCGCCAACTATAGAATCCTGAAGGACTCTGATATTATTCCAAAGAAAATAGGCTGGCAAACAGCCAGCCTAGAATCAGGAGAACTTTATTTCAAACTCGTTGAAAATCTAGCTAAACAAACCCGAAATACCACCGACTGCTATTGCTCCAGCCAAAGCCGAAACAACCACAGAAGTCAGAGCCGTACCGAACAGCCACCAAGCAGCAGTTGCTGCGGCTTCGCGCGCATCTTCTGCTTGCTGCTTGGTCTTTTTCTTGAGTTCTTTGATGCGTTTTTTGGCTTCAGATTGCAGGCGCTCCGCTCGCAATAAAACGCTGTCCCGTGCTCCTTCCATTTGGTCAACAATTCGGTGCGCGTCAGTCTCGGAAATATCGGAACGAGAACTCAGCAGGGCAACTAAAGTACCGCGATCGAACTCACCTAAACGCTCTTTAATGGCGTCAAATCCGGCCTGCGGGTCGTCAAACACTTTGCGTAAGTCCCGCTTGATGCCTTCGTAGTTGAGTTCGGGTCGCTCCAGCGAATTGAGGTAATCCCGGATTTTCCCGAAAATACCATCCATTGCTGACTGGAACTTGTCCTGAACCATTTGAACTTGTTCGACAATTTGGTTGCGGACAGATTCAATTTGGTCGGCAATTCTGTTAGCTTCCTCTTCCGAGATGTCTTCCCGCTGCGACAACAATGCTACCAGAGTCGATCGATCGAAGTGCTTCAGGCGATCGCCCAAACTTTGCATCCCCATTCCCGGCTCGCTAAACAGCAACTGCAAATCGCGTTTGATGCCTTCAGGATTGAGTGCTTCCTTGTCGGTATTCCGCAAGTAATTTTCCAAACTTCCTTGGAAATCCCGTACACTTTTTTGAGCGCGAGAGGCCAAGCGGCGGGGCGATTTCACGATGCTGCGAATCGAATCTTGCACGCGATCGATCGTCCGATTGATCTGTTCTTCACTCAAATCTTCCCGCTGCGACAGCAACTTGACTAAAGTTTCGCGATCGACCTGAGAAAGTCTTTCCCGAAGTGCCAAAGCACCCTCTTTCGGATTTTCAAACAATTTAGTCAAATCCCGATTGATGGCTTCTGGATCGAGTTCTTCCAGGTTTGTATTCCGCAGGTACTCGCCAATTTTTGCAGTAACTTCCTCGTACTGTTGCTTAGCTCTATCTGCCACCATTTGCGGCGCGTGGATAATGTTGTCGCGCACAGATTCGATCCGGTCGATCGCCTGATTGATCTGTTCTTCGCTGAGGTCTTGGCGCTGTGACAGCAACTGCACCAGCGTATCGCGGTCGAATTGAGACAAGCGTTCTCTCAGCGCTTTAAATCCGGCTTCCGGGTCGTTTAACAGCGTTTGAAACTCGCGCTCGATCGCTTCAGGATTGAGTTCTTCCTTATTAGTATTGCGGAGATAGTCTTCTACCTTTTGTCGCAATTCTTGGGCTTTCGATTGCGCTTGCTCTTGCAATTCTTGAGCTCTAGAAATAACGCGATCGCGCGAACTTTCGAGCCGCCCGATTAACTGATCGGCTTCCTCTGGACTGAAATCTTCTCGCTGACCCAGCAACTGCACCAAAGTATCGCGGTTAAATTGGGAAAGGCGATCGCGCAAAGCCTCAAAACCAGCATCCCGATCTTCCAAAAGCGCTTGGAAATCCCGCTCGATACCTTCAGGGTTCAGCTCATCTTTGCCAGTCGATCGCAAATAATTCTCAATCCGGCTGCGTAAATCTTGAGACTGTTCTTCACCAGCAGCATCTCGCACGATTTCCAACACTTCTTGGCGGACACCTTCAAGCTGTTCGGCAATTTCCGTCACCTGTTCCGGAGCAAACCCCTCGCGGCGGCTCAGAATCCCTACAAAATAATCGGGATTAAACAATTCTAACTGGCGCAAAACCGCCCCAGGAGAAGCTTCCGGGTCATAAATAACATCCCTAAATTCCTGCTTGATTGTCTCCCGGTTGAGATGCCAAGGTTGGGAATTCATCAAGTAATTTTCCACATCAGCCTTAGCTGTATTGAAAGGCAGTGCAGGCACTTTGTCGCCCACCTGAGAAGCAAAAGATTTAGCTTTTTGAGTCCCTTGTGCTGTCAGTTGTTGCAACTGACCCGATATTTTTTCAACATCCAAATCAGACAAATCCGTCCGCGACAAAACAGTGCCCACAAGAGCTTCCACACCCAACTGCATCGCTCGCTTCATGCCGCTGCTGGATTCCGATTTGTTTTCCCGACTTTCCAGAATTTGAGACAGCTTGGCGTTGAGTTCGTCAGACTTCAGCAAATCGGGAGCCGCAAACTTGAGAAAATCAACTAACTCTAAATTCGGGTCTTTCTGCTCTTGCTGCTTGCCAAAAGTTTGCTTCCAAACGCCTTCGAGTTGGTCAGCAACTTGAGTTATTTCCTCTTGAGAAAAGTCGGTGCGACTCTTAACTAAATCCACAAAAGTCTGGCGGTTAACATTCTTCAGAACGTCGCTTCCCGCTAGAGATTTGATATCTGCATCGCCCAGCAACTTTTCAAATTGACCGCGAATTTCCTTAACATCTAGTTTCGGTAACTGCAAAGAACCCACATAATCTTGCAGTGTTTCGCGAATGCTATCCGGGTCTACCGCCGAACTCAACTCGCGGCGGACAGCGGCAACAGATGCCTCTACAGTGTTGACCATTTGGTCGCTGGCCATCTTGCCGCCGATCGCAGCACCAGCAGTACCCATGACGCCTTGAACGCCTGAAAAAGCAGTTTTTATCAAGGAACCGATCATGGAACCGACGGCGCTAGAACCGAGCCACACCAGCGTTAAAAAGTACGCCGACCAAATGACTACACCAATAATTGCCGCTCCGTCTACCGAGGCAATTGAAGTTAGTTTGACGGCCAGAAAACAAGCCAAAAATAAAGCCAGGTTAACGGTGACTAAAATCCAACCCCCGACTAGACCTTCAGTCTTACGAACTTTACTGCCTAAAGTTTCGGACTCATCATCATCGTCATCGTCGGGTAAAGCCTCGTCCCAATTTGAGATTTTGGCAGCGATCGAGAAATTTGTTAACAAAAACTGAAAGCCAAAAGCCATGATGACTCCGGCGATTAATGCCACGAAAAACTGCGGGCTTAAAAACATCAGGCCTCCGATATCGGGGTGGTCAAATGGCACATCCATTTCTACTGGCATTTCTACGGGCATTTCTACTGGCATTTGGCCCCTATTGACTTGGGGAGTGTAGAGCGACATTAATAACTCGCTTTGAAACATAATTTCCCTCCTAAGTTTTTATGCCTAACTCGGCATAGCGAAAAGAGTCCCCAACTTTTTTATAGGGGATTTTGTAATCTTTAGATGATGGTTTGTTTTGGTTCGGCTTTATCTTACGGAAAGCCTTATTAGTGAAATTGAGATGAGTAGTAAATCAGTTCTCTAGTTATCTCATCCTTACTGCTTATTATGGCTGTGGAAGCTAAAAAATAAATCCGTCTAAAGTCAGAAATCAGTCTTTCTGGGACTAATAGCAGCAGAGTTCGCATAAAAGTGGCAAGTTTGAGGCGGGGGGCGATCGCCACCAATTATCAATAGTAGTAAAGTGATCTTCGGCGCACCCTACATATCGTAGAGTGCGCTACCGAGTTAGGATTCAGTTTGATTGTTAGGGTCAAAACGAGCTAGTAATTGCGGGCGATCGAGCTGCATAATCAGTCGCGCGATTTCGATGGGTTCTAGTTGAATCAAAGGCTCGATTAGTTGGAATAATTCTTCATCAATCTCGCCAAAATACACTTGTAACATACTCTCAACTATCTGGCGTTTACCTTGCTGAATACCTTGCTCGATACCTTGCTGAATACCTTGCTCGATACCTTGCTGAATACTTTGCTCGATACCTCGCTGAATACCTTGCTCGATACCTCGCTGAGTTGCTTCTTCAAGCCGTTGTAAATAGAGGGGTGATAGTTCCATAATTAACTCCAGATTTTGTCTGTTATAAATAATAAAGTAATATTTAGCGCACCCTACCGATTGTAGAGTGCGCTGCTGAGTCAGGATTCCGGTTGATTTTTTTGTTCAAAATGAGCTAGCAATTCAGAGCGATCGAGCTGCCTAATTAGTCGCGTGCGATCGAGGGGTTCTAGCTGAATCAAAGGCTCGATTATTTGGGCTAATTCTTCATCAATCTCGCCAAATTTTAGTTGTAGCAGACTCTCAACCATCAGGCGTTGAGCGCGCTGCATAGCTTGCTGCATACCTTGCTGAATACCTTGCTGAATACCTTGCTGGATACCTTGTTGAATACCTTGCTGAATACCTTGCTGGATACCTTGCTGAATACCTTGCTGGATACCGCGCTGAGTTGCATCTTCCAGCCGTTGCAAGTAGAGGGGTGACAGTTCCATAATTAACTCCCGATCTTCTCGATCTATGTCTTGGCGGACTTCTAAAATAGTTCGCAAGTTGTACAACAATTCTAACGCACTCACCCGAAACACATTATCTGAGGGTAATTCTCTCAATTCGGCAATAGCTTGCTTCTGCACGTTTCCCTTCCCCAAAACTCTCAGCCACAGCGTTTCTGGAGTGCGGGGAAGTTGGTGAATGGCAATAATCGCTGCTTTCAGAGACGCACCCAGAAAATAAACTCCACTTACCCAATTTTCCGGTTCGGGAAGGGCTCGAAATCCAGCTAATATCGTGTCGGAAACAGTCGGCGACAGTATCCAGAGTTGGGGCAAGTCTGCCTCTGCAATCCGGGTATTGTCTCTAGCTGCGGCGCGTTCAAATTCGCCGTGGATATCGAAGAGTTTGCCCAGACAACTGCGAATTTCTCCGATTTGGACCGGGCTGCGGAAGGGTTCAAATACAGCGGGTTTTGCTGCGATTTGACCCAGAATGCCGAGGGCTGTTGCTTCTACTTCCGGTTCTGCTTTGGGGGCAAATAAAACGTCAACCTGCCTTACTTCTCCAGCGACATCCCGGCTGGTTTCTACATTACCGAGAGGGGTTAATAGTTCTTTCAAATACTGTTTAGCAAATTGGTCGTGGATGAATCTAGTCATGCGATTTTAGATTTTAGATTTTAGATTGGGCATTAGTTACTGGATATGGGTTTGGCGCTTACCTAAAGTTGCAGGTTTTTTTGAATCAGGTCATTAGAATGTAACTGCAGGTCATTCAACAAACATGATATCAGGTGCGCCGCAGCGTACCCTACGAATTTTTGCCACAGCATTTACCCTCACAGTTACGAATGCTGCGAATACAGCCGTACTCCTCGAAACGTTGACTGTGTTTGCGAACAGTAGGATAGGCTAGTAAATTGAAAGGAATTCCGGTTAGTTTGTAAAACAATCGACCAGCAGCATGAAAAATATCCCAAATTTCGCTTAAATTAGGTTCTCGAACAAATTCTCCTATTTCATCTTTTAAGGCAAGCCACTGAGATTGCACAGTAGGACAGTGACAATTATCAAATACTGCCATACCTTTTTCGTAGTTTTGCCAAATTTTATTCATATATTTAATCAAATCCGCCTCACGTCTGATAATATCAGAAGTTAATCTGAGATTACAATCATCCGGTATTTTAAGGAAATCAGCCATGCGACTCTCTCAAATGCTTTTTGTCACCCTGCGCGAAGACCCGGCAGAAGCAGAAATTCCCAGTCACAAATTATTACTGCGTGCCGGATACATTCGGCGCATCGGTAGCGGAATTTACGCTTATCTACCTTTAATGTGGCGAGTTCTCAAAAAAGTATCTCAAATTGTGCGCGAAGAAATGGACGCTACCGGCGCTCAAGAATGTCTCCTCCCGCAATTGCAACCGGCCGATTTGTGGCGGGAATCCGGCCGCTGGGATACCTATACTCAAGCTGAAGGTATTATGTTTGCAATGACAGACAGGCAGCAGCGAGAATTGGGACTGGGCCCAACACACGAAGAAGTGATTACTACAATTGCTAAAGATATGATTCGTTCCTATCGGCAATTGCCTTTACATCTTTATCAGATCCAAACTAAGTTTCGCGATGAAATTCGCCCGCGTTTTGGGTTAATGCGCGGTCGCGAATTCATTATGAAAGATGGCTATTCTTTCCACACTAACGAAGAAAGTTTGAAAAAAACTTATCAGGATATGGCTCAAGCTTACAGCAATATGCTGCGCCGATCGGGCTTGCAATTCCGAGCAGTAGATGCTGATTCGGGAGCAATTGGCGGCTCTGGTTCTCAAGAGTTTATGGTGTTGGCTGAAGCGGGAGAAGATGAAGTCCTCTATACTGAAGATGGTCAGTATGCAGCTAATGTGGAAAAGGCTGTATCGATGCCTGCTGATGTGGAACCGTCGCCCTTTGCAACTTTTGAAAAGCGGGAAACGCCGGGAACTGAAACAATTGATAAACTTTGCAAGTTTTTGAAATGTTCTCCGACGCAAGTTGTCAAAAATGTGCTTTACCAAGCTGTTTACGATAATGGCATCACAGTCTTGGTATTGGTAAGCATTCGCGGTGACCAAGATGTGAATCAGGTAAAGTTGCTGAATGAATTGACGAAGTTAGCGGCCAATTATCAAGCTAAAACTGTTTTATTTTTGACTGTTCCCGATGCGGAAGCTCAGCGGAAATGGGCTGCTAAATCTTTACCTCTCGGTTATATGGCTCCCGATGTTGGTGATGATTATATCGCTGGAAGCAAGGAGGTAAACTCTAAGTTTTTGCGTTTGGTCGATCGCACTGCAGTTGACCTGACAAACTTTGTCACTGGTTCAAACGAATCAGGATACCACGTTGTCGGGGCGAATTGGAACAAAGAATTTCCGCTACCAGCAACGGTTGTGGGTGTCAGAACAGCCAAAAAAGGCGATCGGGCAGTGCACAACCCCGAACAAACCTTGCAAAGCGCCAGAGGCATCGAAGTCGGCCACATCTTCCAATTAGGAACCAAATACTCCCAAGCAATGGGCGCCACCTACACCAGCGAACAAGGCGAAGAAATGCCCTTTATGATGGGCTGCTACGGCGTCGGCGTGTCGCGGCTAGCTCAGTCGGCCGTAGAACAATCCTACGACAAAGACGGGATAATTTGGCCAGTGGCGATCGCCCCGTATCACGCCGTCATTAGCATCCCCAATATTTCCGACGCCCAACAAGTAGAAGTCGCCGAAAAACTCTACGCAGAGCTAAACCAATCTGGCATTGAAACCCTACTAGATGACCGCGACGAACGAGCGGGAGTTAAATTCAAAGATGCTGATTTAATCGGCATTCCCTATCGCATTGTTCCGGGTCGTTCGCTGAAAGCAGGCAAAGTTGAAGTTGTGGAAAGAGCATCTCACAAATCACATGAAATTCTCATTGACGAAGTAAATTCTACTTTAAAACAGTGGATTGAAGCCGCCCTCAACTAAGCCTTTATAATTGGTAAGGTGCGCGCACCGCGCACCTACATTTAGGATCGCAAGGTGCGCGGTGTACACCCTACATTAGCTCCCCTCTTGGGAGCATCTCAATGAAAGCACCCCCGCTAGAAATTGGAGTTTGGAGGCAGGATGCAGGAGGAAAGAGGAAGAAAGAAGGAGCCAGAAGAAGTATTGTTACAAATATGAAATGCTCTTCCCTCTTCCCACTTCCTGACATCCGTTACATCCGTCGAGCGAATCCGTTGCCGAACTTCCCTCTTCCTTCTTCCCTTTTCCTTGAGATGTGAAATTATCTAAAACTTAAAACTCGGTATGAATCTGAACCTAAATCAGTTTCTGCGATTCCCTCAATCCCGAATTGGGCGGTACTTAGCTCAAGTAGCTGTCGTTGCTGTCGCTTACGCCGTGGGGGCGAGGCTAGCAATTTCAATTGAAGGTGTTAGTCCCTTTGCTTCCTCGGTGTGGCCGCCTGCTGGAATTGCCCAAGCTGGACTTTTATTGTGTGGGAAAAAAGTCTGGCCTGCCATAGTTTTGGGTACATTTCTGCTAAATTTTGTTAACCCCCATGAGCAGATATTCACGGTTTGGCTGGGAGGAAACGCCGGGGCTATTCTACAAGCTGTTGTTGCAGTAACTGCCCTGGGCTGGATGGGGTTTCGTCCCTCTCTCGATCGCTTGAAAGATGTAGTTAATTTAATCTTGTTTGGCGGTCTAATTTGTACTCAAATCAGTTGCACTATTGGCGCGTTTTCCCTATATTTAGCGGGCAAAGTAGATTGGGCAGAATATTGGTCGGTTCGATGGGATTGGTGGTTGGGAGACACAATGGGAGTCTTAATTTTAACTCCCTTAATCCTAATATTTTTTCGCCCGAAAGTAACCGCCGAGCGTTTAAAAAGACAAACAGACCGCAAGCAAAGATATTTAATTTGGCGAGGAGTATGGTTAATATTATTAATTAGCGTGAGCTGGCTTGTCTTTGTATCGAAAAATGACGCTTCTATTTCTCGTTATCCCCTGGAATATTTGCCGTTTCCTTTTATAATTTGGTCTGCGCTCCAATTCGGTCAACGAGCCGCTGCCCTAGCATCGTTCATTGTCTCAAGCATCGCAATTATGGGCAGTTCTCAGGGAGGGGGGCCGTTCATAGCCAAAGCCGAAAATATCACTCTGGCTATCTTATTTTTGCAAGCTTTTATGGCTGTAGTTACAATTACCTCGCTGTTATTGGCAGCGACGGTAGCTGAACGCGCTGAGGCAGAAAATTCCCTGCGAGAAAGCGAAATTAAATATCGAGAATTGGTGGAAAATGCTAGCAGCATTATTCTGAAATTGGATGCTAATGGCAATATTACTTTCTTTAACGAATTTGCGGAAATATTCTTTGGCTACACTCAGGAAGAAATCATTGGTAAAAATGCAATGGGAACAATTATTCCCCAGACAGACCTCGAAGGGAAGAACTTAGAGTTGGTTTATAGTCAAATTTTACAAAATCCCGATCGCTTTACCAGCTATGAAAATGAAAACCTCCGGCGCAATGGCGATCGCGTTTGGGTATCTTGGGCAAATAAACCCCTGCTTGGTTCAGCGGGAGAAATCCTGGGAATCCTCTGCATCGGCACAGATATCACCGATCGCCGAAAAGCTCAAATAGCGCTGCAAAAGCTGAATGAAAAGCTGGAAATCCGAGTTGAAGAGCGGACAAATGCCCTGAAACAAAGCGAACTTCAGCTACAGAAACAGAAATCGGCATTAATTGATTTAGCCAAAAATAAAGCGCTGAATCAAGGCGACTTAACAAAAGCGCTTCAACAAATAACTCAAACTGCTAGCCGTACTCTGGAAGTTGCCCGATCGAGCGTATGGCTGTACGATCGCACTAAATCCCAGATGGAGTGCCTGGATTTGTTCGATCGCACTCTCAACCAGCACTCACACGGTTTGAAATTAACAGCAGCAGACTATCCTGTCTATTTTCAAGCACTGCGAGAAGAACGCGCAATTGCTGCCTTTGACGCGCAAAAAGATTTTAGAACTAGAGAATTTGCGGAATCTTACCTAATTCCCTTGGGCATCACTTCTATGCTCGATACGCCGATTCAAATAGGCGGAGAAACAGCAGGAGTTCTCTGTTTAGAACACATAGGAAGGCTCCGCCCTTGGACGATTGAAGAACAAAGTTTCGCTGTTTCTCTAGCAGACTCTGTAACTTTCGCAATGGAAGCGCGAGAACGCCAGCGGGCTGAAGAAGCGCTGCGACAAGCTGAAGAAAAATACCGCAGCATTTTTGAAAATGCGATCGTCGGCATTTTTCAAACTACCCCAGATGGGCAATATCTCAGCGCCAATCCTGCTTTGCTTCGCATTTACGGTTACAGTTCACGCGAGGAATTGGTGGGCACACTAACTGATATTAGCCAACAACTTTATGTTGACCCCGATCGCCGCGCCGAGGTTGTCCGCTTAATAGAACAACAAGGCAAAGTATCGGATTTTGAATCTCAAATTTACCGCCGAGATGCCAGCATAATTTGGATTTCCGAAAATACTTATACCGTGCGCGATTCCTACGGAAATTTGCTTTATTACGAAGGTACTGTTCAAGATATCACAACTCGCAAACAAGCTGAGGCAGCTTTGCGCTTAGAACAAGAAAAATCCGACCGTCTCCTGTTAAACATTTTACCACAACCCATTGCCGACAGATTAAAACAAGACCAAAGCATCATCGCCGATACTTTTGCCGAAGTAACAGTATTATTTGCAGATATAGTCGGTTTTACCCAAATTAGTTCCCAAATCTCTCCACCAGAATTAGTTTCCTTGCTTAACGACATTTTTTCCACATTCGATCGCCTAGCAGAAAAGCACGGATTAGAAAAAATTAAAACCATTGGCGACGCTTACATGGTAGTTGGAGGGCTGCCGATGCCCCGCAGCGATCATGCAGAGGCGATCGCCCAAATGGCCCTGGATATGCAGCAGGCAATTATTGACTTCAGCAATACCCACAATCAAGATTTCAGCATCAGAATTGGCATTAACACCGGCCCTGTCGTCGCCGGAGTAATCGGTATTAAAAAATTTATTTACGATTTGTGGGGAGACACCGTTAACACCGCTTCCCGCATGGAATCCCACGGCTTGCCGGGGTGCATTCAAGTCACGTCTGCAATTTATGATATATTGCAGGACAAGTATGTATTTGAAAGTCGCGGCGCGATCGAAGTCAAAGGCAAAAGCCAGATGAACACTTATTTTCTTACCGGTATCAAGTTATAGCATCAGGAAGAATGAAGAAGGAAGAAGTAATATAAGAAGTCAGGTTTCAGAATTAAGAATTTCCTAATCTTCGGGCGCGGTTGCTATAGTTAGTTAAAAATATAACCCTCAGTATGATTCCCCAAAAAATTCATTTTGTGCGATTTCCTCAATCTAGAAATTGGCAATACTTAGCACGAGTAGCTGCCATTGCTTTTGCTTACGCTGTGGGAGCAAAAATAGCTGTTTCAATCCCAGGCATAAATACATTAGGTACGTGCGTCTGGCCACCCGCAGGAATTGCCCAAGCTGCACTTTTATTGTTCGGGCGGCAGGTGTGGCCGGGAATAGCTTTAGGCGTCTTCTTTTTTGATATTTTTAACCAAAAAGTCTCCTTAATAAGCGGATTAGTATCTGCCTTAAGTGCTTGTATGCAAGCTTTTATCGCATTCAGTTTGTTACAGAAACTCAAGTTTCGCCCGTCACTAGAGCGGCTGATAGATGTAGTCAATTTAGTTTTCTTCGGTGCTGTACTTGCCACTCAAATCAACTGCACTCTCGGCACGCTGCGCCTCTGTGTAACTGGTTTACTTGAGTGGAGCGAATATTGGCACATTCTATGGAATTGGTATCTCGGAGATACCTTAGGAGTTTTAATTTTTACTCCCCTGCTGTTAATTATATACAACCAGAAGCCCGCGCCCCGCCCTTCACAAAATACAGGTTCCCAAACAATTGTAAATCGAATCGGTGCCACAATATGCCTGGTGTTATTAGTAACAGTTAGTTGGCTAGTCTACAACTCAAAAAGTGAAGGTAGTATCTCAGGTTATCCCCTCGAATACTTGCCATTTCCCTTGGTAATTTGGGCAACCATTCAATTCGGCCAGGGTGGGGCGGTTTTAGCATCTTTCCTTGTATCCACTATCGCCATTTGGGGCGGTTCTCAGGGAGGCGGCCCTTTTATTGCCAAAGCGGAAAATATCAATCAGGCAATCTTATTTTTGCAGGCTTTTATGAGCGTAATTGTAGTTACATCGCTGCTGTTGGCGGCGACAGTAGCCGAACGCGCATCAGCAGAAAATTCGCTGCGCCAAAGCGAAATTAAGTATCGGGAATTAGTGGAAAATGCTAACAGCATTATTTTAAAAATAGATAGGGCAGGAAATATTACTTTTTTTAACGAATTTGCACAGAATTTTTTTGGTTACGATGAAAAAGAGATAATTGGCAAAAACGCCGTGGGAACAATCATTCCCCAGAGAGATACAAGAGGAAATGACTTGGCAGCCAAGTTGAGAGATATTTTGGAAAACCCAGAACAATATACGCGAAATGAAAATGAAAGTATCCGGCGCAGCGGCGAGCGGGTTTGGGTATCGTGGGCAAATAAACCGCTGTTTGACGCGGCAGGAAAGTTCGCGGGGATGCTGGCAATCGGTACGGATATCACAGACCGCAGGCGGGCTGAAATGGCGCTTTACAAGCTGAATGAAGAGTTAGAATTTAGAGTAAAAGAACGAACTAATGCTCTGAATGAGACTTTAAGTGCACTGCGAGTTCAACAGGAACAATCAGAACGCTTGTTGTTGAATATTTTGCCTGAAGAAATAGCAAATCGGTTGAAGCGGGGAGACAGTACGATCGCAGACACCTTTGCTGACGTTACTGTCTTATTTGCGGACATAGTAGGCTTCACTCAACTCAGTGCGCGAGTTTCTCCAACGCAATTAGTTGCCTTGCTGAATGACATCTTTTCGACATTTGACAACCTAGCAGAAAGGCACGGTTTGGAAAAAATTAAGACGATTGGCGACGCTTACATGGTAGTAGGAGGGCTGCCAATTCCTCGCCAGGATCACGCAGAAGCGATCGCAGAAATGGCTTTGGATATGCAGCAGGCCATTACTGACTTCAGCAATACCCACAATCAAGATTTCAGCATCAGAATCGGCATCAACACTGGCCCGGTTGTAGCCGGAGTTATTGGAATTAAAAAATTTATTTACGATTTATGGGGAGATACCGTTAACACCGCTTCCCGCATGGAATCTCACGGCAAGCCTGGGTGTATTCAGGTAACAGAGACAACTTATCAGCAGTTGCGAGAAAAGTATTCCTTTGAAAACCGTGGCGCGATCGAAGTTAAAGGCAAAGGCCAGATGACTACTTATTTACTAAAATGCCGAAAATAGCTCTAGTAAAGGTTTTTTTCTAAAAGTAAGGGCGATCGCACTCTCAAATGTGCGATCGCCCTCATTTTAATTTAGCCAAGTTTTTTAAAGCTTGTACAGGTTAATTCCAGCTTCCTTCGCCATGATTTCCAAACCCTTGTTTTGCAAGGTTTTAATCGCTTTTGTAGAAAGGTGCAATCGTACCCAGCGCTTCTCCTGCGGCCACCAAACCCGCTTCCACTGCAAATTGGCGTCTTGCAATTTGTGAGTGCGGTGGTGCGAGTGAGAAACTGCAAAACCGTTATTAGCCTTCTTTCCCGTTAGCTGACATTTCCGTGACATATTGCGCTCCAGATTACCGTTTTTTGCGTGCAGCCTTTTATTATATAGCAACAGCGCAGAACCCCCCTAGCCCCCCTTGTTAAAGGGGGGACAAAAAACACCCGATCGCCCGCTCAGCAATAGAAATAAACTCTTACTCCCCCCCTTAGCAAGGGGGGGTTGGGGGGGGTAATTACATGGCACGTTCAGTCAATTTTGTCAAGACTTGATTCGAGCGCTCGACAAAATCCTTCATCCCTTCAGCATCGAAACCCTTCTGGGCCATCAAAGCCAAGTCGTAAACGTGGTGACAAATCATACTCGCCAACTGACTTGACGGAGACTCCCCGCCGCCTTGAATAATCGCACCCTGACTCAAACTCGCCAGATTTTGAATCAGCGGGTGAGAGGTATTCACCAGCAAAACGTGTTCTTCGGGGAATTCGGCCGCTTGCTGCTGCAAAAGCGCCGTCATATCCCGCATCCGGCGTAAAGCTTCCGGCAAAAGTACGATCGCAGGTGGCGTCGCTTCCGCAGAGTCAGACTTCAAAGCTTCTGTGCGAATGTTCACTTTCGGCTTATTGAGAGCTTTTTGGAACATTTCTTTAACTTGTTCGCTGCGAGTCTTATTCGTCGCCGGATCGACAATTTCCGCTTCTTTTTCTTTGTCAATTAGCGTTTCGTCGATGTCGGAATCAACCCGCGAGAATTTGACATCTGAGTATTCTCTTTCCAAGAAGCTGATAAAGTGCGTGTCGATGAAAGAATCCATAAACAGCACTTCTAAACCTTGGCTTTTGTGCATTGCCACGTAAGTTGCTTGAGACGCCGGATCGGTGCAGTAAAAAACGCGATTTTCGTGACGTTTTTGATTGCGTTCCAAATACTCTTTCAGCGTCGTGTAAGGTTGCGTCGAAGTAGAAGTTTCCGACTTCGGAGTGACATCTTGCCACAAATCTCCTTCCTCAGTTTGCACCTGAACTTCCGGCGTTACAGTTTCTGGCTTGTCCGCTGTTGGCTCGTAGGTGCTGCGGTAGATTAAAATATCTTCGACTTGCTTTTTGAACTTGTCATCGTTGAGAGTTCCAAATTTGACAAAAGTGCCGATATCTTGCCAGCAGCGGATGTATTCGTTGCGGTCGTCGCGGTAGAGTTCTTTCAGGCGATCGCCCACTTTTTTCGCAATATAATCAGCGATTCTCCTGACTGTGCGATTGCTTTGCAAAGAACTGCGAGAAACGTTCAGGGGAATGTCGGTACTGTCAATAACTCCCCGCAGCGGCATCAAGAATTTCGGGATAATTTCTTCGCAGTGGTCGCTGACAAAAACCTGGTTGCAGAATAGCTTAATATTGCCTTGGGTAACATCGACATCCGGGCGCAGTTTGGGAAAGTAAAGAATCCCGTTGACAATGAAAGGATAATCTGTATTCAGGTGTACCCACAGCAGCGGCTCGTCTTGGAACGGGTAAAGGTAGCGGTAGAGTTCCAAGTAATCTTCTTTTTGCAAATTGCTGGCTGATTCCCGCCAAATTGCTTTGTGCTTGTTGAGTTCCTCTCCCTCAAATTTGATGGGAACTGGCATGAAATCGCAGTAAGTTTTGATTAACTGCTTAATGCGAGTGGGTTCTAAATATTCTTCTTCTTCGTCTTGGAGGGTAAGAGTAATAGTAGTGCCGCGTTCCGTGCGGGAAGATTCTGATAGTTCAAAAGCGGGAGAACCGTCGCAAGACCAGTGTACTGCTTGGGAGCCTTCTTGGTAAGAAAGAGTATCAATCTGTACTTTCTTAGCCACCATGAAAGAAGAGTAGAAACCTAGACCGAAGTGACCAATGATTGCGTCGTCACCACTGCCTTGGTATTTTTGAATAAATTCTTCTGCGCTGGAGAAAGCGACTTGGTTGATGTATTTTTTTACCTCATCGGCGGTCATGCCGATGCCGTTATCGGAAATTGAGAGGGTTTTGTTTTCTTTGTCGATCGCTATGTTGATTTGCGGTTCGCCCATGTCGCCGCCGTATTCGCCGGAACGGGAAACCATTTTGAGTTTGGCAATGGCATCGACGCCGTTAGAAATTAGTTCCCGCAAGAAGACTTCGTGGTCAGTGTATAGCGACTTCTTGATAATCGGGAAAATATTTTCGGTATGGATTGAGATTGTTCCCTGTTCTAAAACTGTCATAATTTTTCTCTCTGATGACTGCTAATTGCTTAGAAATAGCTATTTAATGATTTTCGGCGATCGTGCTCTCTTCTGCAAAAGGGATTACCACAAAAAGATGATTCGGTTTTCCCCACATCTTGCACAATTCTCAATCAGCCTTTTAAGGGCGGGCAGGATGCCCACCCCACAACAAGAATTACTCTTTGTGGAACAGGCCGGAAAGCCTGTTCTTGAGCATGGTGCAAGATGTCAGTTGCCCTCACATAGTAGCTCACAAAGGCAACTGCAGGAGAAAGGTGCTGCCGGAACCCAATTCGCTGCGGGCGCTGAGGCTGCCGCGGTGGGCGCGGGCTATGGTTTGGGCGATCGCCAATCCCAGTCCCGAACCGCCGGTATGGCGCGATCGATCGCTGTTGACTCGGTAAAATCGATCGAATATTCGTTCTAAATCTGCCGCCGCCATCCCAATACCGGTATCTTGAACCTGAACGATCGCCTCTTGGTGGCTGCAATCTAAAATAACTGTTACTTTGCCGCCCGCCGGAGTGTATTGAATCGCATTAACAATTAAATTAGCAACTAAGCGATAAAGTTGGTCGGAATTGCCGACAACATTTAATTGCTGCTGCACTCGCACTTCGGATGTTAACGCTACCTTAGAAGCGATCGCCATTGCGGCCAATTCCTCGACTAAATCGCTCACCAAGTCATTCAAACAACACAATTGAGGGCGATCGCGTATCGCCTGATTATCCATGCGAGCCAGCAGCAGCAAATCAGCAACTAACTGAGTCAATCGTCGGTTTTGGCGATCGATCGTCCGCAAAATTTCCCGCGCTTCTTTTTCATCTAATTGATGCGTCAACAGCGCCGATTCTACAGTAGCCTGCGAAGCCGCTAAAGGCGTCCGCAATTCGTGGGCTGCATCCGCTGTAAACTGTTGGATTTGTCGGTAGGAAGAATAAATTGGTTTCATGGCCAATCCTGCCAACAACCAACTAGCAAAGCCTATCAAAATCAATGCTGTAGGCAATCCTAATTTCAAAACCCATTTCACTGTACTGAGATAATCATTGAAGTCTTGCAGGCTCCGCCCAACTTGAAAATACCCCCAATCTTGCTGTGTTTGGGTGTGTAGCGCTACAGAAATTTGATGGTAAACATTGCCTTTAGTGTCAGTTATTGTTTGCCAGTATTGGGAGTTAAATTCTCGTGGTAATTCTTCGGGATAAGCGCCTGCTGTAGCAATTAATTTCCCGGAATAATCAAATAAACGAATATAGTAATAGCCTTGGTTGATAGCGCTTAAAATATGGCGGCTTGGCAACTGTTCTTTAATGCCTTTAACTCCCATTAGGCGGAGGTTGGGCAAAAGTTCGTTTACTATTGGCTCCAAGCGTCCGGGCTGCTGCAATTTGAGTTCTAGGCTGTCGTGTAGCGTCCCCGCTACGGATTCTAATTCCCGGTCTATGGCTACCCAGTGAGCGTGGGCGATCGCCTTGTATCCGCCCAATCCCAACAAGCTTAAAATCAAACCCATTACAGCCGCATAGGAAATGGCTAATTGCCAGCGAGTTCGGTTAAATAGTTTATTTTGATTCACCTTTCATATCTTGCTAGTAATTGGTAATGGGTAATTAGTTGAAGATGATATTTTTTTATCTACCGCAGAGGGCGCAGAGAACGCAGAGGAGGAGAAAAGAGAGAATAAGCTTAAACAATAAGGTTTATGACCCCCGTGCGTAATTCCTATTAAAATAAAAATTATCCGGTAAATAATACATTTTTTATATTTGACTGTCATGCCAAATTTTCATGTTTTAAGAGTTCTGCATATTCGCTTATTCCGAGTTCCGCAAGTTGTCGGTCTTCTTCGGCAAATTCGCCGTAGAGTGCAGCTAAGTTAGTTTCATCGATTGCTGCAATAGTAGCTAATCTGGCACGGAATTTTAGGAAGGCAATAAACTCAAATACTTGTTTTAGTTGTTCTAGATCGAGATTTTCTAACTCTTGTTGGATTAAATCTTTCATAGCAGTCATTTTTACGATCGAGTTTTCTATATTATAGCCAGATACTGGAAACGAGATATAATCCGCCCGCTGTTGCCCCTACAGCTTTAATTTCTCATGCGGTATCCGACGCCGTGAACGGTTTCTATTAAATTAGCGCCGCCAACAGACTCAAGTTTGCGCCGCAGCAAGCGCACTTGAGCTGCTACCACATTGCTAAAGCTATCTGCACTCGCCTCCCATAGCTGATTCCGAATTTGGTCAGTGGTAATAATTTGGTTGGGATGTTTCATAAAGTATTCTAGCAGTTGAAACTCTTTGTTTGTTAGAGAAATTATCTGGCTGTTACCACTTCGATCGAGATGGCACACAGTTCGATTTCCGCAGTCCAAAACCAGATTTCCCACCTGTAGCTGTTGCGGTTGAATTTGGGGCGAGCGCCTTTGCAAAGCCCGCAATCTTGCTAACAGTTCCGCCATCCCAAACGGTTTAACTAAATAATCGTCAGCCCCGGCATCTAGTCCCGCAACTTTATCTTCCATTCGGTCTTTTGCTGTTAGCATCAAGACGGGCAATGCGCTATTTTTAGCACGCAATCTCCGCAGCAGTTCCAATCCTGACAATCCTGGTAGCAACCAGTCAAAAATAGCTAGGTTATATTGCGTCCACTGACTGTCTAAATATTCCCAAGCTTCACTGCCATCCAAAGCCCAATCAACTATATATTTTTCCTGCTTTAAAGTGCGATCGATCGCTTTCCCTAAATCTGGCTCATCTTCAACTAGCAAAACTCTCATAACTCTAATTTATAGGGGTAAATCCTTATACATTGTTAGGGATCGGCAGCATCTACCCCAACCTCTAACCTCACATACTGAGATGAAATCAGCATGAAATTTTATGAATTCGCAGAAAAAGAGAACAGTTGACAATAATTGACAACAAGCTGGTAATGTCTTATAATCAACCACGAGTGAATTTTTGAGAAAATTTTTCAATAAGTATGACAGATTTATCCGATCGCCCCCCCATGAAAAAGCCGGGGCGCTGGAGTCGCCGCCAACTGCTACAGCTAGGAATAGCTGGGGCTGGGGTAGCGGGCGGCGCGATCGCACTTCAAAACTTGACTCGCAAACCGACATCAGTCGCGAGAATACCGCCTATGCCCGCAGATGCACTCACCGTCAGCAATATCAACCCGATGCAAATTGCGCGGGATTTTGATTACGGCACGGTGACGCACGAAAACGGGCGCACGGTTCGGGAATTTCGTCTGGAAGCTAATACTTCGATCGTCCAACTTAACAGCGCCGTCACTTTCAACACCTGGAACGTCAACAATCGCGTGCCGGGGCCGACATTAAGGGCAACAGAGGGCGATCGAATCCGCGTCATTTTTTATAACAAAGCCGGAGATTCTCATTCGCTGCACTTTCACGGCGTTCATACCAGCGAAATGGATGGCGTTAAACCAGTGAAACACGGTTCGGTATTTATTTATGAATTCGATGCCAATCCCTACGGAGTGCATCTATATCACTGCCATATTGAGCCCGTAACTCGCCATATAGGTAAAGGACTCTATGGAATGTTCATCATCGATCCGCCAAAACCCCGCGCTCCCGCCGATGAAATCTTGTTAATCATGGGAGGATACGACGTAAACGACGACAAAAAAAACGAGCTTTACGCTTTTAACGGGTTGCCCAATTATTACATGAACAACCCGATACCTATTTACCGAAATCAGCTAATCCGGCTGTACGTTCTCAACCTAATTGAGTACGAAGCGGCAGTAACCTTCCACCTGCACGCAAACTTTTTTGACGTATATCGCACGGGAATGACTTTAACTCCCAGTGAAAGAACGGATGTAATCACAATGGGAGTAGCTGAACGGCATATTTTAGAATTTACCTACGGCTACCCTGGAAAATTTATGTTTCATCCCCATCAAGATGCGATCGCCGAAGCAGGCTGCATGGGGGTATTTGAAGTCATCACTTAAACCAAATCCTGCTACCACGGTGCGCCGATTCAAATAAAGAAAGTATGAAATTATTTGACAAGCTCGATCGCAAATAGGTAGAATGAATAGCTCACAAATAATTGAGAATTATTCTTAATAAGTTGTGAGTCCAAATGCACATAACGTAAAAATTAGCAACTGCCATGTTATCATCCTTTCGCTTATTACCGACCGCTACGGCTACAGCCATCCTCGTTGCTCTGGCCGGTTGCGCTTCCCCCACAGCCAGCAACACCGACAGCACCACCTCACCCGCTGCTACAGCCAGTCCCGCATCCACAAGCGGTCACAGCGGGCATCACGGCGGCAAAGGCGGCATCAACATCAATACTGCGATTCTTTCAGAGTTAGATAAACTCGAAGCCAAGTTAGGAGTACCGGCACTTTCTAACAAAATTCAAGCCAGCCGCCCTTACGGAAAAGTCGAAGAATTGGTTTCAAAAAAGGTCATTACTCAAGCCCAATTCGACCAAATCAAAGACTTGGTAACTATTGAAAATGTGGTGCTGACAGGCGAACCCAGAGATGTAGACTACATGACTAAACTTGGCTTGATGAAAGGGCATCTTTTCGTAGCCCAAGAACTCTTGGATCAAGGCAAACCAGACCAGGCAGAACCGCACATCGGGCATCCGGTCGAAGAAATTTATGCCGATGTGGAAGATCAGCTAAACGAGCGTAAAATTCCTGAATTTAAGGCTACTTTAATTAAATTGCAGGATTTAGTTAAAGCGGGTGCAAAAGATCCGGCTCAAGTCAAGGCGGAATTTACCACATCAATGCAAGCAGTTGATGGAGCAATTGCCGCCCTTCCCGAAACGCAGCGAAAAGATCCGAAATTCGTGCTGCAAGTGATTAACGGCTTGCTGGATACAGCTAATTCCGAATACGGAGCGGCAGTTGCTAACGGCAAAATTTCCGCAATTATTGAATACCAAGATTCGCGGGGTTTTGTCATGTACGCGGAAAGTCTGTACAAAGATATTGCCGAGCAAGTGGCTAAAACTAGCCCCGAAATTGACAAAGCAATTGTTGCCAACATGAATGAACTTAAGACAAATTGGCCAACTGCGATCGCACCCCCCGCCCCCGTAAAAACCACCGAACAAGTCAACCAGCTAGTTAAAGCGATCGAGAACGACAGCCAAAAAGTTCTCAAACCCGCATCTTAAAAAAGTTAACTGAAACCGCCAACGGTAATTGGTAAAAAAACTTACCAATTACCGCCCGATATTACCTCAACTAAAAAGATGAATTTTAGCGAAGCATTGCCCACATTTGTAATTACTCTCCGCGAAGGAGTCGAAGCCGCCTTAGTTGTCGGAATCGTTCTCGCTTGCCTCAAAAAGTCGGGACAAAGTTATTTAAGTCCTTGGGTTTTTGGGGGGGTAGGAGTTGGACTTATTGCCAGCGCTTTTATAGGTGTACTGTTAGTCTGGACGATGCAAATTTTGTCCGCATCCAATCAGCCTTTTGCACCGATTATGGAATTGCTGCTAGAAGCAATCTTTGGGATTATAGCAATAGCAATGCTGAGCTGGATGCTGATTTGGATGACCAAGCAAGCGCGATTTATGAAAGCCGAAGTTGAAGGCGCTGTAAGTGCTGCTTTAACGCAAAACTCTCATGCCGGTTGGGGCGTATTTAGTTTAGTTTTTATTGCTGTTTTGCGCGAAGGGTTTGAAACGGTTTTGTTTGTCGTCGCCAAGTTTCAACAAGGCATTATTCCCGCAATCGGCGCTTTGGGCGGCATTCTCTCAGCCACTGGACTTGGTGTCCTGCTGTTTAAATGGGGAGTCAAAATTAATATCCGCCTGTTTTTCAAATATATGGGCATTTTATTGCTCTTCATTGTAGCAGGCTTAGTGGTATCTACTTTGGGACTTTTTGACAGCGCGATGAATATTTTATCGCAAACAAATCGCGAATCAGCAGCACTGTGTTTCTATTACGAAAGATTTACTAAAATCCACTCTTGCATTCTCGGGCCGATGGTCTGGAATACCTCGCAACTGCTTCCCGAAGACAAGTTTCCAGGTTTGTTGTTGAGTGCGCTGTTTGGCTACACGGATAAGCTCTATGTCGTGCAGGCGATCGCTTATTTCGTCTTTTTAATTACCGTCGGTGGCATTTACCTTCAAAGTTTGGCAGGTCGAGTGTTTTTCCCGTTCAAAAAAAACTCAGGTAACGAAATAGGAAATTAAGTGCGATCGAAATACGATCGGCTTTTTAGTGGAATTGCAGGAGGCAGTTGTTTGTTGCTAATAACTAATGCGCCCATAAGTGAGAGCGCATTAGAAAATCAGCTATCTATTGATTGAAGGTAAAACGACCGTCAACTTTTTCTCCGTTAATATTCGCAGTAACTTTCACGGGATAACTTCCTGGATCTTTGCCCGGAAACACCACAGCGTAATGTTTGCCCTCAGCATCATACTTGAGAGCTAGGGTTTGCTGCTTTCCATTCGGCAACTGCACTTGAGCCGTCACTTTGGCGTTAGGAACTGGTTCCTTTTTCTCCCCTTTTTGCAAAAAAACATCTAAATGAGTTCCGGTAGCTTCTTTTTCAGGTACAAACTCTAAATAGTAAGCTCCAGACTTTACAACTTGCCCCCCTTTTGTTGCTGTTGCAGGAGCAGTGGCGGGACTAGAAGACGCAGGTTGAGAAGCGACAGGAGGGGATGCTGCAGTGTTATTTGGATCGCTTGCTTGGTCGCCTTTACTGCAAGCTCCCAAAAACAGCAATCCGACACTACCTAGAATAACTAAGCTAGACTTGAGCGATTTCATTGGTTTGGCTCCTTGCTGACTGACAATAATTAGAAAATATCACACATTAACTCTCTTTCCATCTTCAATAACTGGCTGAGGTTCTTGAGGTAGTAAAAACTTACCAAATTGAGCATACAAAGCTGGCAAAACTAACAGAGTTAGGGCTGTAGAAGTAAATAACCCTCCTAAAACTACTACTGACAGCGGTTGCAAAATTTCCTTGCCCGCCCCGCCTTCAAATACTAAAGGTGCTAAACCCAAAGCTGAAGTTAAAGCCGTCATCAGGATGGCGTTGAGCCGTTCCATCGAGCCTTTTATAATTGCTTCCTTAAAAGGCATTCCTTCGGCTAACTTAGAGTTGTAGTTGTCTACTAAAAGCAAGCCGTTACGGGTAGCAACGCCGAATAATGTGACAAAGCCAACCAGGGAAGCTACAGAGATGATGCCGCCCGTCAAAGCTACCGCAATTACTCCTCCCACTAAGCCGATCGGCAAATTAATCATAATCATAGCAGTTGAAGCGATAGACTTGACGGACAAGTACATCAAGACTGTAATTACCAAAAAGGCGATCGCACTAAATATCATAATATTTTGCGAAGCTCTTTGTTCTGCTTCAAATTGACCACCGTACTCGATAAAATAGCCAAAAGGCAACTGCACTTCTCGTTTTACTTTAGCTTGAATTTCATTCACAACCGATCGCAAATCCCTACCTTTAGCATTAGCCGCTGCCACAATCAACCGGGAAACATTCTCACGGTTAATCGTATTGGGCCCCGTACCGTATTTGACAGTCGCAACTTGGGCGAGGGGAATTTTATTGCCGCTTGGAGTATCAACCAACAAATTCTGAATAGTTTCTAGGTTTTTTCTGGCTTCAGGCTGCAACCAAACAACTAAGTCAAAAGTTTGTTGCACTTCCAAAACTTGAGAAACAACTTTGCCGTTTAAAGCTGTCTCAATTATTTCAGAAAGCTCTCCGATTTTCAAACCGTATCTACCTGCAGCTTGACGGTTAAACTTAATTTGAATTTGTTGCACAGGCACCTGCGGTTCTAGTTGCAAATCTACAATTCCTTCAACTGTTTTCATTTGCTCTTCAACTTGGGCACCGATGCTGCGAAGCTGATCCAAATCCGGGCCAAATATTTTGACAGCAATCTGACTTCTGACACCAGATAAAACCTCATCCATCCGGTGAGAAATAAAACCACCGATATTTGGTGCAACTCCCGGCAATTTAGCAAATTCCTGCCGCAGCGACTCCAAAGTTTTCGGCCTGTTTTTCATCCCTGCCTCGCTTAAACCGATATCAATGTGAGCTAAATTGACTCCCGCAGCATCAGCATCTCCCGGAGCTCGGCCCGATCGCACTTGCACGTATTCAAACCTGCTATCATCCTTAAGTGCATCTTCAATAGCAAAAGCCGCGCTATCTGTTGTCTCCAAAGACACCCCCGGATAAAGCTGAATAGTATTCACCAAAGTTTGCTCCTGAAACTCCGGCAAAAACACCCGTCCAAAGGATGGCAAAATAATTAATGCAGCCACCATGCTAGCAGCAGCAAAAGCTAAAATAATCCCGGAATAGCGCATTGACAAATTTATCGAAAAATGATATACTCTCTTGCAAAATCTCGGCAGCCAAGGTTCCGCCGCACTCATACGTTTGGTAGGCAACAAAATAGCGCAAAGAGCCGGAGATATTAACAGCGATTCTAGACTAGAAATTACCACAACTACCAAATAAGTAATCCCCATAGGCGTAAAAATTCGACCTTCTACACCGGGCAAAGTAAAAATTGGCGAAAACACCACAATGCCAATAACAGTCGCTCCAATTAACGAATCGCGCACCTCCTGACTGCCATCAAAAATCACATCCATCACGGAGCGAGGATGAAGCGAAGACCTATTTTCTCTCAAGTTGCGGTAGGTATTTTCGGCATAGACGATCGCATCGTCGATCGCAGTGCCGATCGCCACCGACAAACCCCCCAAAGTCATCGTATTTAATCCCAGCCCCAGCCAATACATCGCCAGCAGCGCCAACAGCCAAGTCAGAAAGAAATCCAGCAAAACAACCGCCAGAGTGCGCCAATTCATCAAAAATGGGATGAGAATCAGGGTGACGATAATACTGCCTTCAACTAAAGCCGATCGCACATTCTCCACCGAGGAATTGATATATTCTTCCTGTCGGAAAGTCACAGTAACTTTAATATCTTTTGGCAGAGCTTGCTGCACCTCAGCCATTGCTGCCTCAACCGCTTTAGTTACCGTCGGAGTATCCGCAACTGGCTGTCTGTTTACCATCACAATCACAGCTTTTTTGCCGTTAAAACTGCCATCGCCCCGCTTGATTGCAGCACCAATCTTGACATTAGCTACATCAGCAATTCTGACGGGTGTTCCGTGGCGAGAGTCGATCGCCGATTGCTGCAAATCTTCCACAGACTCAATCCGCCCCACCCCCCGGATTAAAGTTTCTCGATCCGGCGTAATTAAATACCCCCCCGGCGCGTTAACATTCGCAGCCGCCGCCGCTTCAGCTACTTGCTGCAACGACACATTAAAAGCTTTTAACTTTGCAGGTTCTACTAATACTTGATACTGCCTTTCTTCGCCGCCGTAAGCCACCACTTGAGCAACGCCTGTCACTGCCAAAAGGCGATTGGTGACTTGCCAGTCAACAAGACGGCGCACTTCCATCAAAGGAGTAGTTTCTGAGGTAAAAGCATAGGTAATAACAGTGCCCACAGGAGAAGTTGTGGGAGAAATTTGCGGTGTTTCTACCCCAGCCGGGAGTTTACTTTGGGCTTGCTGCAATCGTTCTGTGATCAACTGGCGCGCTTGATAAATTTCAGTTCCCCAATCAAAGATTACCTTAACCGAAGAAAGGCCCACAGCCGAAGACGATCGCACTGTTGTTACTCCAGGAGTTCCGTTAATCGCACTTTCAATTGGCAGTGTTACTAAAGACTCGATTTCTTCCGGCGCGAGCCCCGGTGCTTCCGTCTGAATTTCGACTTGCGGGGGTGCAAAAGGAGGGAAGACATCAAGCGACATTTGGGGGATGATATACAATGTCCACAGACTAACAATAATGGTGGCGACAACAACTAGCCAGCGGCGGTTAATTACCCATCTGAGAATTGTGCTGAACATTTAATAATTTGGGAATTGGGAATTGGGCATTGGGCATTGATAAAAACAGCTATCCGTTTATCCGTGACTTCCGTGTCGTGCTGTTACTTCAAACTCTTGACTTCTGTCTCTTGAGTTTTAACGTGATGGTTGTTATTGTGTAACAGCAATTCCTCGTCCCAGGTCGATTTAGAGGCGGAAAAACCATTATTTGCAGCATGGTTTCCAGAATCCGCTGCTATTGCTGGCAATTTGCGTCGATTTCCCCACAACACGCCGGCTGTGAAAGTCAGGGATGCGATCGCAACTCCTCCCCCTATTCCCGCCCACCATAAAGACACGGGTAAATTATTAAAATTAACCTCTGTTGCCTTTGGAGTTGCCTCTTTCTTTTCCTCGTCTTTTGAGGCCTTGCTGCCGCCCCGCAAAGATTGTGCGTAAAGTTGAGGTGCTCGCTGCGTTACTATCAAATCTCCCTCGAATAAACCCCTCTTAACTTCAACTAAATCTCCGGCCGTTTGACCGAGTTCAATTTCAACAGCTTGATAAGCATTGCCATTTTGGATGTAAACGGTTTTTTTACCGCTAACATCCACTACCGCCGCACTCGGAATTGCTAAAATATTTGTGGCAGTTTTGTCTGTTAAAATCTCCAACTCCGCAAACAGTCCGGGCTTTAATTCACCGTTAATATTATCTAGTTCTGCTTTCACCGGCACCACCCGCGTTTCTCCTGACACGGATGACCCAATTAAGGCGATTTTTCCATTGAAAGTGCGATCGGGTAAATTAGCGACTTTTACCCTGACTTCCTGACCCCGTTTTACTTTATTCAGGTCTTTTTCGTAAATATTGGCTGTGGCAAAAACGCGGCTGTCATTTAACAGACTCATCAACGGTTTTTCAGCGTTTACTGACTCTCCAGGGGTGATTTCGCGATCGGCTACCGTCCCGGAAATCGGAGCAACTACGGTAACGAGTCCTCGATCGTTGGCAACAGTTCCTAATTGTTGGAGCCGCGCTTGATAGGCTGCATCAGCCAAGCGAATGCGCGACTGAGCGACTTCGACGGCAGTTTTGCCGCGTTTGAGTTGGTTCTCGGCTTCTAGGACTTCCCGGCGGCTCTGAGCTCTGGTAAGTTGAGCTTTTGCTTCTGCTACTCTGCCTTGAGATTCCCGCAATTCCCGCATCGGCAGGTCTACTTCGGCTTGTTTAATTTCGGTTTGGGCTTTGATAACTTCAGGACGGCTTTTTGCCTTAGCAACAGCGGCTTGTGCTTCGGCGAAGTGGGCTTGCGATTCCAGCATTGTGCGCCGCGCGATCGCTCCTGATGCCGCTAATTCTTTGTCGCGATCGAACTGTTCTTTAGCAATAGTTAATTCTGTTTCTGCCCGCCCTATTTCGGCTTGCGCTATTTCAACTTGACGCTGATAGTTTTCTTTAGCCGCTTGCACAACCGAACGCTTGTTTACTAATTCTTGTTCTTGCTGGTACTGCTTAGTTACCGCTGTCAATTGGGTTTGGGCTTGGGCGATTTCTGCTGCGGATATTTGAAGTTGGCGATCGTAATTTTCTCGTGCTAATTTGATATCGCCTTCCGCTTGCTGCAAATCTGCCTCAGCTTCGGCACGTTTCGAGAGAGATTCAACCCGCAATTGTCCTAATTCTGAACTCGATAAAACCGCAAGCGGTTGACCTTTTGATACTTTGTCTCCTGGCTTAACCAGCAACTCTACTACTTTGCCAGCAACAGGAGCCGTCACTTCTACTTTTTGGTTGGGCAAAGTTTCAATTTGTCCAGTAGTTTTAAGGCCGATATCTAGCCGCTGGGTGGTAGCAGGGGAAACTTTAATTCCTAATCGTTTTGCTGTTTCGGCATCCACAGAAATAGCGGTAGGAGTTTGAGTTGTTTCGCCGCTATGGTGAAATTCATTTCCGTGGCCAGCGTGGGCAAAAACAGCGACAGGAGAACTTAGCCAAATTAGGCTGAACAAAATTCCCGAAAATGTGCTAATAATTGCCGGAGATTGAGCATATTTATGAAATATCATCGTTGGCATTGTCCTTGAAATCAGGTTGAGTGCCACAGGTTTAACGGTTGGTATTTTGCACAGGTAAGTAAGTGATACCCATTAAGTAAAGTTACTTATTAGCATTTTCCAAGAAGCGACCGCTAAGCAATGACCAAGAGCTAGAAATGCTCTACTCAACCTAGTATTTCACGGTCAAATGAAATTAGGATGAAATTTCGCATCAGCAGCCCAGATGCCCACCAGCTTCTAAAATACGAAGATAAGTTTCGCCTAATGACAAGCGATTGTGCTGTAGATTTTTTTCCGGTTTTTTTATCTGTGCTCGCGCTTCAATTTCGTTTGTCAATCCGCTCACTAACTCATCTACGGCTGCATTTGATTTATAAGTGGTGTTTAATTCCAAGCTATTCAATATCATAAACTACCCCCTCTATCTATATAGCTTTTTGCTGACTTACCTACTACTTTAGAGGTAGAACTGAGCAATTGTCTACAGTAGTTTTACGTAAGTTATACTACTTTAGAGGTAGGGCGGCTCAATTATCTACAGTATGTGTAGGTACTCTCAGGAAACTGAGATGGAGTCAGACAAATGCTGACAGCCACAGTCGAGCTAAATTACTGTTTGTACCAAAGTTGTCGCCACTTTTTCATGTCTTCAATTTATGGCTTTTGTGAAGCAAGTATTTCCTGAACATTTGACCTAACGTGATTCATGTCACTCATGTTTTGAATTTGTGTCACGTTTTGTTGATGTGAGCTAAATTACTGTTTGTACCAAGCTTGCCGCCACTGTTTCATTTGCTGAATTTCTTGCTTTTGCGAAGTCAGAATTTCTTGAGACAATTTCTTCATTTCCGGGCGTTTTGACTTCTTCAAAGCATCTTCAGCCATCACTAAAGCTCCTTCGTGGTGAGGAATCATGGCATTGATAAATCGCAAGTCAAATTGGTCGTCAGCGGCCCCTAAATCCATGCTCATCATCATGCTTTGCATTTGTTCGGGAGTCATTGGCATCATGTGACCCATTGGAGCGTGATAAGCCATTGGCGTACTGCTGGCTTTGGGATACCAAGTTTTTCGCCACTCTTTCATTTGATTAATTTCGCGGTTTTGAGCAGCAATTATATCAGTGGCAAGCTTTTTCATTTCCGGGCGTTTGGATTGTTTAAGCACATCTTGAGCCATGTTTACAGCACCTTGATGGTGTACTGTCATACCATCAATAAATCGCAAATCGTAGTCGGCATCAGCCGGGCCTAAATCCATTGACATATCGTGATTCATGCCATGATTCATGCCATGATTCATGCCGCCGCCTTGTACCGCGTCTTGCTTGTTGTTTGCTTCGGTTGCAGCCGTAACGTTTGGGGCTTGACTTTCACTGGAAGGGGCTTTTGAACAAGCTGCAAGCACTCCACTGGTAAAAGCGGCTGTGGCGGTCAACATCAGCGCTGCAAAGCCTGTTTTCAATGAAATTGGTTTCATAGAGCTTATATCCTTAAAACGGCCATTTATCTTCAGCTTTTCACATATAAATGAAATTAGGATGAAATTTTTGCGGCGAACTTGTAAAGAATTATTGCTGTGCTGTCGATCGCACTCAAATTTAAGATTTACAGAACTAACAACCTAATTATGTAGGGTACACAGTGCGGGCCTTACCCCTATGGGTAGGGTGTCAAACCAATTTTTTCATAATTCCTGATTTATTTTGCCATTCCCCTTGACTCTCCTGCGTACTGGAGACTTTACACTGGAGTTAATTCATTGATTGAGCAGAGTAGTTTCTGCTGAGGTTCAAATTATGACTTTACAGCTAAAAGTTCCTAAAATGGCTTGTTCTGCTTGTGCGACTACAATCACAAAAGCAGTCCAAGCCATTGACTCCGCCTCAACCGTTGAGGCGGATCTCAAGACAAAATTGGTCACGATTCAAACCGCTAAGTCGGAAAGTGAAGTTAGGAAAGCGATCGCATCGGCGGGCTATCCAACTATTTAAAGACAAAGGGTAAAGTCTCATTGAGGATGGCATATATGGACAATCTCACACTTAAATTGCGGGGCATGAGTTGTGCTTCTTGTGCTTCTTCTATCGAACAAGCCATTCAATCTGTTCCCGGCGTAATTGAGTGTCATGTCAATTTTGGGATGGAACAAGCAACCATCCAATACGACTCCCAGCAAACCAACTTAGAAACAATTCAATCGGCGGTTGATGATGCGGGATACCAAGCTTTGCCGCTTCAAGAAATGGCGACGCCAGAGGATGATTCCGAACAAGCCGATCGCAAATCTGAATCTCAAACCTTGCAGCGGCAACTCTGGACAGCAGGCATCATCAGCATCCTGCTAGTTGTGGGCGCTATTCCAGCGATGACCGGCTTGCACCTGCCATTTATTCCCGCATGGCTGCACAATTTTTGGTTGCAATTAGTCCTGACATCCCCCGTACAATTTTGGTGCGGCAAATCGTTTTATGTAGGATCTTGGAAATCCTTCAAACGGCGGGTGGCGACAATGGATACCTTGATTGCCTTGGGAACGAGTGCTGCTTACTTTTATTCTGTATTTGTGACATTTTTTCCCGGTTTCTTGACAGCCCAAGGTTTGACTCCTAGCGTTTACTATGAAGTAGCAGCCAGCGTTATCGCCTTAATTTTGTTGGGGAAAACCCTAGAAAATCGGGCGAAGGGAGAGACTTCGGAGGCAATTCGCAAACTCATGGGTTTGCAAGCAAAAACTGCTCGGATAATTCGCAATGGGGAAGAGTTGGAAGTGCCGATCGCCCAAGTGGAAATTGGCGACATCGTGCAGGTGCGGCCGGGAGAGCAAATCCCCGTAGACGGAGAGGTAATTGAGGGTGCTTCGACGGTAGACGAAGCAATGGTTACGGGAGAAAGTTTGGCTGTCAAAAAGCAGCTTGGCGACGAAGTTATCGGAGCCACAATTAACAAAACTGGCAGCTTCCAGTTTCGGGCGACAAGAGTTGGTAAAGATACATTTCTAGCTCAAATTGTCAAGATGGTGCAGGATGCACAGGGGTCAAAAGCACCGATTCAAAAGTTAGCAGACCAAGTGACTGGTTGGTTTGTTCCTGTAGTAATTTCCGTCGCTTTAGCTACTTTTATTATCTGGTTTAACACGACGGGAAACTTCACTCTAGCGACCGTGACAATGGTGGGAGTCTTGATTATTGCTTGTCCCTGCGCTTTGGGTTTAGCGACTCCGACTGCTGTGATGGTTGGCACGGGTAAAGGTGCAGAAAACGGAATTTTAATTAAAGGAGCGGAGAGTTTAGAATTGGCTCACAAAATCCAAATAATTGTGTTAGATAAAACAGGAACTCTTACTGAAGGTAAGCCGACTGTAACTGATTTTGTGACAATTAAAGGAACCGAGAATAGCAATGAGTTAAAATTGCTGCAATTAGCTGCGTCTGTCGAGCGAAATTCGGAGCATCCTTTGGGGGAAGCTGTTGTTAGATACGCTCAATCTCAAGAGGTTAATTTGACGGATGTTAAGGATTTTGAGGCGATCGCGGGGAGTGGCGTGCGCGGGGTTGTAGGCGGAAAGTCGATCGCCCTGGGAACGCTGAGGTGGATGCAGGAACTAGGCTGCGATACTGAATATCTGGAACTGCGCGGGAGAGCTTTGGAAGCTGCGAGCAAAACGGTTGTTTGGATGGCTGTAGAAGGCAAAATAGAGGCAATTCTGGGGATTGCGGATGCTCTCAAACCATCGTCCGCGCAGGCGGTGAAAGCACTTCAAAAGCTCGGTTTGGAGGTGGCGATGCTGACGGGGGATAATCGCGCGACTGCGGAGTCCATCGCCCAATCCGTGGGCATTACGCGCGTTTTTGCCGAAGTTAGACCCGACCAAAAAGCAGCTCAAATCCAAGCCCTGCAACGGGGAGGAAAAATTGTCGCGATGGTGGGAGACGGGATTAACGATGCACCGGCTTTGGCCTTAGCAGACGTGGGAATTGCGATCGGTACCGGCACAGATGTGGCGATCGCCGCCAGCGACATTACCTTAATTTCAGGAGATTTGCAAGGCATAGTTACAGCAATTAAACTTTCCCGCGCCACCATGCGAAACATCCGCGAAAATCTGTTTTTTGCCTTTATTTACAACATCGCTGGAATACCGATCGCGGCTGGCATTTTATTCCCCATTTTCGGCTGGCTGCTAAATCCAATTATCGCCGGTGCAGCAATGGCTTTCAGTTCAGTCTCTGTAGTTACTAATGCTTTGCGATTGCGGACTTTTCAAGCCAAATCTAGTGCATAAATTTGGAGGAATTAGAAAAATGTTACAGCCTAGTCAAATTTGGGGAAGTCTCGCGAGTTTAGGACTTGTGATGGGAATGGCATCGGGAGTTCAAGCTTCCGAAATGTCCGTCCCGCATTCTACTTCAACGACTCAATTCCGCAGCATTGAACAGCCACTAGGTTTAAAAGTTGGCATCACAATAGGTGGTTTGACATTAATCGGTTTGGAATTATGGTGGTTTTTGTTCAGTAAAGCTAAAGGGCAGCAAGCTGAATATATTCAGGGGATACAAGAGTTGACTATTACTGTAGACGGGGGTTATGAGCCTGCCACTGTAGTTGTGAAAACAGGTCAATTAGTCAGGCTCAATTTCTTGAGGCGCGACCCCAACAGTTGTCTGGAAAAAGTGTTGTTACCAGATTTTCACATTGTGCGAGAATTACCTCTAAATCAGGTAACGGCTGTTGAATTTACCCCTCAACAACCTGGACGATACCTATTTACTTGCGGCATGAATATGTTTAGGGGTGTGGTGGAAGTAAAAAGCTAAATCAAATAGACAGTTGTTAACCTGCGGCAATTGCGACGGTTGAGGCGCGAGTTTTTTCAGCAAGAAATCGCTAAAATAGATGAAAGCTTAAAAAATTTGGAGTGAGCTAAATGCAACTACTACACACGATGCTCCGAGTCGGCAACCTGGAAGAGTCCCTCAAATTTTACACTGAGGTTCTGGGCATGAAATTGCTGCGAAAAAAGGACTATCCAGACGGTAAATTTACTCTGGCTTTTGTGGGCTACGGCGACGAATCAGACACTACAGTTTTGGAATTAACATACAACTGGGGCGTCACAGAGTACAATTTGGGAGATGCTTACGGTCATATTGCGATCGGGGTTGACGACATTTACGGTACTTGCGAAGAAATTAAAGCCCGCGGCGGTAAAGTTAGTCGGGAACCCGGCCCGATGAAGCACGGTTCAACAGTCATCGCTTTTGTGCAAGACCCAGATGGATATAAAGTTGAATTAATTCAACTGGCAAATCAAGGTAGCAACACCCAGAAAGTAGCAGCAACAACCGCATCCTAACTTTCTTAAGAGGGGGAAGGGGAAGGAAAAACTATCTTCCCTCTTCCGTTTTCCTTTTGACAACAGTCGTACCCACAACTGTCAACTGTCAACTGTCAACTGTCAACTGAAACTTTTAATTCGATCGCACCGACGGGACAAACTGTTGCAAATAAATTTTTTGCCACAATATAGAAAAACTGCTCCCTATTTGGCTTAAGCTATCAAATTTAGGAATTAATTTAGATTCTCGGCGCTGGTCTAAAGCAGCTATACCCGAAAAAAATATAGCTAATACTAACAAAAATACTACGATCACACTAAATAAAATAGTCCAATAAACTAGAAATTCGCTTGTGTAGCTGACGCCGAATATCCACTTAATCAGTAAATCCGATAAATACAAAAACAGCCCTCCTGAAAACCCCACCCTGAATAATAGCCACGTCCACTTAAACATATCTGTTGCAGTCTTGCTATTTTTGGACGCAGAAAGTTCTAAGTCTCTAATTTGGCTGTTAATATTTGAGGTGATTTCATACAAAGTATACTGCAAACCATCTCTGATATAATTGAGTTCATTGTCGAGGTTTATGCACTGCTCGGATGTACTTTTATCCAAGCTCAGGTTTTGGATTTGTTTGCGGTGCGCCGCCAGTTTATTGTCTAGAGTGTAATCCCATTTTTCCAGCCGATCTACAGTCAAATATAAAAGTTCCTTATTAGCATCTAACAAGCTCTGGCAATTTATGATTGACTTAACTAACTTGCTGAGATTGTTGATATGCTCCTCTAGAGTATTTTGGGATTCCCTTTGTTTAGCTGACAATAAACTTGCGAGTTCGACATCCCGATCGCCACACAGTGATAAAGCCTCACCATACAAGTCGTCAATTTCCATTTTACCGAAATACAGTGACGCTTTGTACTCTTCTATTTCGGGAAGAGTCAGACATTCTAAGGGCTGATATTTTACATTAAATTTATATACAAGCGCTGTCATAATCTGCGCCGCTTTTCGCTCCAGCTTGTCTTTGTAAGGTTCTAAAATAATTGTAGCTAGATTTTTAACTCTCGCTTCCGGGTGGTGCAGGAACTCAAAAATTTTGGCAAGTATTTTAGAGAATTCCCAGTCATTAAAATTATTTTCTACAACTTCCAAAAAGTTTGTTACCGCTGCATCGTTTTCGGCATTCAATTTGTACGGGCCCGTAAGTGCGATCGCAGCAAATAGTCGAGCGATCCAAAACAGATATTCCTCGCAATCCATTGGCAGGCTCGGCAGCAGCCAGCTAGGGCCGTACACCCAAAAATCGAGACAATTCTCATATTCCTTACCGCTGTCATTTCTGCTGCTGTCGCCCAAAGCAAATTTGTTGCTTGCTAATAGTTGAATTTGCTCTTCTACAACCAGCCGCTCAATTTCCCCTGCATTGATTGTGACATTGACAACGCCTTCCTTGCCTTGTCGTGGCCCTGCTTCATCCAACCAAATTGACTTAATACTAACAGCCGCAGACCACCGAATTAAAGGAGTCGATCCCCCTCGCGCTTCCTGTTCTAACGCCGCCAGCAGATTTTTGCTAAAATTACTTGATCTAGGCGTTCTCTCACTTGATCTGTGCCCCTCTCGCACCTTCCCCAATGCCTGAATTGCCAAAGCCCGAAACAGTAAATTCGGATGGGGTTTTCTGACGGATTCCGGTATATTTTCTCGGAATATTCCGCTTTTCGGTACGCCCACAACTTCAGCAAAAGGATCGATCCCGCACTGTTGCAGGATTTTTTCAATTAGGTTTATTCTTTGCCAAGGTTGAGTATATTTAGTGAGAGTGAAGATTAGCGCTGTGCCGCTGCACCCCATTGACTCAGGGATGCTAGGGCGATCGAGTTTCCACACATTGCTCGTCATAATTTGTCGCCAGGACAATTACTAGATAGGGACGCCGTTGTTTGATGCTGAATTCAGCATTACATTTACTGCTGCTTTTTGTCAATATTAGTCCGGGAGGCATAGGGAGGTATAAACCCGGTTTCACGAGTAAATTTCTCATAACTACAGCCTAGATTTTTCTGATAAACCGGGTTGAGCAATGCTAATGTGCGTCCCGAACTCAATATATAATTTTGCACTAATCGATCAAAGGTCACAATTTTAGGTTTGGTCAGGAAACACAACCTATTATAGTCATTTATTTGTCGGATGTTTTAAGATTTTGTCGCTGACCATTTTGTCAACGATTAAGTCGCTGATAATTTGAGCTCCGTGGGAGGTAAAGTGCAAGCCGTCATTACTTTTTACATAGCCTCGCTTACCCGATTTATTAGCAACTACTGGAACAAATCTTCCTGCTTGTGCAAAAGTGTCCCAAGTAGAAATAAATTCGATTTTGGCTGAAGATTTGCTGGCATTTTTATAAATATCGTTCATGATGGGAAAAGCTTTGAGATACGAAGATTTGTTAGGAATCGATTGACCCACCCAATACACTTTTCTCACGGATGACGAATCCAGTAATTTGGCATATCTGTCAGCTCTTTCTTGATAAGCTTTTTGCCATTCTTTGGTCAGAACAACCCTGCCTTTTCCTTGAGAATCAGTGATATTTTGACGGTCATTTGCTCCAAACAAAACTATCACTACATCCGGCTGGTAATTATTAAGAATTTGGCTAGTTCTGGCATACCAGTCATAATAATCTATCCGATTTAATCCGGTCGAGGGCTTGTAGTCAATTTTCGTATCGGCGATATTGTATTTTTTCTTAAGAGTGTACTGGAGTTGAATTCCTAAGTCGAACATTACGGAATCTCCAATAAATAAAAATTTGCGATAAGGTCGGGTTAGTTTTGGTTTAGCTGGGGTTGGTTTTTTGGCTGGGGTTGGTTTTTTAGCATTAGCAGGCTTTGGAGGTTCAACGACCGCTTTTGTTTCGGTTTTGACAGGAGGAAGTTCTGGTTCTTTGGGGAGGCTATCGAAGTTAATATCTTTAATTTTGCTCCAAAAATCTTGTTCGGATTTTCGGAAACCGTCTATTTCGATCAGGCGCGCTGCTTGTTTGATTTCTGGACTGGCGAAAGGAGTTGAAGCAAAGCTTTTTAGAAATAATGATAAGTTTGAAAATATTAAAGTGAGAATTACAGAAGTAACAATCAGCAAAATTTCCCGGTCTTTCATATTTCTTAGAAATTAAAGTAAATAAAAGGCGGAACGGTACTAGGCCCCAACATCAAGATAGTATACACGAGCAGCGAAACTAAGACAACCCGAAAGAAAATGTTTTTTAATGACAATACAGTTTGCAATAGTTGGGCGATGCGATCGCCCCACAAGTTGATCGCGCCAATGACTGCAATTACTAAATACAATTGCCAAAAGTTAAATTGAAAAGTTGCGACGGTAGGATGGAAAATTCCTTCAAAAAAGCTCATCGCAGTTTCCCAGTTGGGAGTGCCGAAAAATACCCAGCTACAAGTAACAAAAGTAAATGTTAGTAGCCAACTGCAAAATTTAGCAAATCGGGGAAAGGCATAGTCTAATTTAAAGTGGATAGCTTGGGGGATATCTTTACATAAATGGTTGACAATTAATCCTAAACCGTGAATTGCTCCCCAGAAAATAAAGTTTAAACCTGCGCCGTGCCACAATCCACCGATCGCCATTGTTAAAAAGAGATTTAGGTACTTCCTCAACTTGCCGTATTTGTTGCCGCCCAAGGGAAAGTAAAGGTAGTCCCTCAGCCACTCTGAAAGACTGATGTGCCACCTTTTCCAAAATTCTTGCAGGCTGAGCGATCGGTATGGCATATTAAAGTTAGCAATGGGTTTAAAACCCAGCAAACAGGAGATGCCGTTGGCTAAATCCGAGTAGCCGCTGAAATCTACGTAAATTAAACAGGAATAGGAAATTGCCGCGAGGATTAAATCGATGCTGCTATACTGCTGGGGGACTGTGAATGGCAGTTGAGTGAAGTTAAACAAAAAGCTCGATAAAGTATATTTTTTGAAGAGTCCCGACAAAATCAAGACTATAACTTCTTCGATTTGATAGTCGTATTTTTTCGGTGAATTTAACTGCGAGTAAAATTCGCGGGCTCGCGAGATTGGCCCGGAGGCAATTTGGGGAAAGTAGGTAATGTAGGCGGCATAGTCTACAAATTTCGGACAAGGGATTTTTTGCTGGTAGCAATCGATCAAATGAGAAATCATTCTAAAAGTGTAGAAAGACACGCCTACGGGGGCGATTATTTGCAAAACTGGAAAGTTGGCTGGAATTTGTAGCTGGTTCAGTACCTCAAATAAAGAAGTTACAAAGAAGTTGCAATATTTAAATATGCCGAGATAGCCAATGTTGAAAATTAGACCGGAGATTAAAGCAATTTTTTTATACTTACTGTTGCAGAGAACCCGGAGAATGATATAATTGTAGACTGTAGATAAAATAAGGAGCAAGAGAAAGTCCAAACTCCAAAAGGAATAAAATAATAAACTCGAAACTAACAAGACAATTTTATACAAATCGACTTGGGGTTTCACAGAGACGATCAGGCTAAAAATAACTAGGAAAAATACTAAAAATTGGTAAGTGGGAAATAGCATAAATCTCAGCCGATAAAAAATCTTGTTTCTGACAATATTTTTATAAGTACAGCCAGCGAACCTATCCCGAAGGGAATCGCCCTAGTCGGTCTGAACGCACCAAATTTCGGGGTGGATTGCAGACTGTAAGCTTTTGCAAGAGGTCAATTAGGTTATAACTTCCGCCTTAGTTAACCGCACTCATAAATTCATAATCCTGTTTAAAGATTATGATGGTTATGAGACGATGTATTAACGGATAACAACAGGAATCCCCTTGATTGCGAGGAACCAACGTGCAGCCAACAGACCCTAGCAAATTTACAGATCAAGCCTGGGAAGCCATTGTCAAATCCCAGGATGTAGCCCGCCGCTTTGCCAATCAGCAGCTAGAGGTTGAACATTTAGCCATTGCCCTTCTCGAACAGCAAGGCCAGGCAAACAGCATTCTCAGCAAAGCTGGAGTGGATGCCCCCCGCTTTGCCCAGCAGTTAGATGCTTTTGCCAAACGACAGCCCCGAGTTGCCAACGCTGACCAACTATACCTCGGTCGCGGCTTAGAAGTGATGTTAGATGTTGCCGAGGCCACCAGGGCGGCTTGGCAAGATAATTTTATCGCCGTTGAACATTTATTAATTGGTTTAGTAGAAGACGAACGAGTCGGTCGCAGGTTGCTGACAAAAGGCGACGGGCCGCCGGGCCGCCCCGGTTACGATCGCAAACCCCCAGCCGGTACGATCGATCGACCAAAACTCGAAGAAGCAATCAAATCTGTCCGCGCCACTGCTAAAGCTCAAGAAAAAAATTCCGAAACTGGGAAAGGCAGCCGCAGCAGCGCTAAAGCCCAAGATCAAGATGGCGAAGCTAACTCCGACGCCCTCAGCAAGTACGGCCGCGATTTGACAGAAGCCGCCAAAGCCGGCAAACTCGACCCAGTAATCGGCCGCGACGAGGAAATCCGCCGCGTGGTACAAGTTCTTTCTCGCCGTCAAAAAAACAATCCGGTGTTAATTGGCGATCCCGGAGTCGGAAAAACTGCGATCGCCGAAGGTTTAGCCCAGCGAATTGTCAACGGCGACGTACCCGAATCTTTGAAAAATCGCCAGCTATTTAGCCTCGACATGGGCAGTTTAATTGCTGGGGCAAAATTCCGGGGCGAATTTGAAGAACGATTGCGGTCTGTCCTGCGGGAAGTCATCGATTCCGACGGGCAAATTGTCCTATTTATTGACGAATTGCACACGGTTGTCGGCACTGGCGGCGGTGGCAGTTCCGGTTCGGGAATGGATGCGGGAAATTTGTTAAAACCAATGTTGGCGAGAGGCGAATTGCGCTGCATCGGCGCTACAACTCTCGATGAATTTCGCAAGAATATTGAAAAAGATCCTGCACTGGAACGTCGATTTCAACAAGTATTTGTTGGCGAACCCAGCGTTGAAGATACTGTTTCGATTTTGCGCGGATTGAAAGACCGTTACGAACGCCACCACGGGGTAAAAATTACTGATTCGGCCCTGGTAGCTGCTGCAACTCTGTCTTTTCGCTATATTTCCGATCGCTTTTTACCGGACAAGGCGATCGACCTGGTAGATGAAGCGGCCGCCCACTTGAAAATGGAGATTACCTCTAAACCTGTGGAATTGGAAGGAATCGACCGCCGGGTGATGCAGTTGGAAATGGAAAAATTGTCGATCGAAGGCGAAGGAAAAGGTACTCTAGCCCCTGGGCTCGGCTTCCGCGTCGAACGCATCACATCGGAGATTGACATTTTAAAAGTCAAGCAGGAAAAATTGTCCTCTCAGTGGTTGGGCGAAAAGCAGTTGTTGGATGCAATCAATAAATTGAAAGCAGAAGAAGACCAACTGCGAGTCCAAATCGAACAAGCAGAAAGGGCTTACGATTTGAATAAAGCCGCACAGTTAAAGTACGGCAAGCTGGAAACTGCGGTGCGCGATCGCGAAGCCAAAGAAGCGGAACTTTTGAAACAGCAAGCTCAAGGTTCTTCCCTGCTGCGCGAAAAAGTTACTGAGGGCGATATTGCAGAAATTGTCGCTAAATGGACGGGCATTCCGGTTAACCGATTGTTAGAGTCCGAACGCCAAAAATTGCTGCAATTGGAAAAACACTTGCACCAAAAAGTTATCGGTCAAGAGGAAGCTGTAACAGCCGTGGCAGCGGCAATTCGGCGCGCTAGGGCGGGCATGAAAGACCCCGGAAGGCCGATCGGCTCTTTCTTGTTTATGGGCCCCACAGGCGTCGGCAAAACTGAGTTAGCGCGGGCGTTGGCGGAGTTTTTGTTTGACAGCGATGATGCGATCGTCCGCATCGATATGTCGGAATACATGGAGAAGCACAGCGTTTCCCGGTTGGTAGGAGCTCCTCCCGGATATGTCGGTTACGATGAAGGGGGACAACTTTCCGAAGCAGTGCGGAGACATCCTTATTCGGTAGTGCTGTTTGACGAAGTGGAAAAAGCGCACCCCGACGTATTTAACATTTTGCTGCAAGTGTTGGATGACGGCAGAATTACCGATTCTCAAGGTCGAGTGGTTGACTTTAGAAATACCGTAATTGTGATGACTAGCAATATCGGCAGCGACCACATTTTAGACGTGTTTACTAAGAAGGAAAAAACCGTCAAAAAACCTGCTAGTCGGAAGCAGGAAACGAAAGATTTGTCAAGTCAAAAGACAGATTATAAAGTGGCTGCCGATGGTACTGTTGAGGTGTCGGCGGAGCGAGTCGATGTTGATACTGTAACTAAGAGTGAAAACAAGACTGAAAACAAGAGCGAAAATGAAAATTTATTGACTCAAGAACGGGAGACAGACCAAGAGTACGAGCAGATGTTAAAACGGGTGATGACAGCGCTGCGATCGCACTTCCGACCCGAATTTCTCAATCGGGTGGACGAGATAATTTTGTTCCACACTTTGAGCAAGGTCGAACTGCGGCAAATAGTCAGTATCCAAGTGAAGCGGATCGAGCGTTTGTTGGCCGAGCAAAAAATTACTTTGGAACTGTCGGATGCGGCGAAAAACCATATCACAGATGTCGGTTATGACCCGGTTTACGGCGCTCGTCCCTTGAAACGCGCTATCCAGCGGGAGCTGGAAAACCCGCTGGCAAACAAGATTCTGGAAAATGCGTTTGTGGAGGGCGATACAATTGCGATCGACTGTGAAAATAACTCTTTGCAATTTCGCAAAAAAGATTCTCGCCCAGCGCTGACAGGTAACAGTTTGTAGTTGCCGAATAGTTTGGAACAGGCAAGATGCCTGTTCCACAAACAATCAATTTTCTTGTGGAACAGGCATCCTGCCTGTTATTAAAAATGGTGAAATATGTCAAGAATTAGACATGGTGCGGCTGCCATAGGCATCCATGCTGTAGGCAGGAACGCGAACGCGGTAATCAATTTCTGTTCCCGTCACTGATTTTGCCAGTTGTTCAAAAGATTCATCGTTCCAATTCCGCTCGTGGATGGGCTTTGACTGTTCTCCGAGGAAATATGCTTGAGTGCCAATTACTGAGGCAGCGACCCAACCGACGATTAAAAGAGCGATTACAATAGCCATATTTGCTTTTTCCTTAACTTTTGTTGCTTTATGTAAACTAATGTAACGAAAGCTTGTAATAAACGTCAAGGTACTGTACTGTCGTGGCAACCGTCCGGCAGGTAGTAAATACCGCACCTCATCCTGAGTCTGTAGGGTGCGCTTAGTGTGAACAAGGGCTCGATCCCCCCTAGCCTCCCTTAATAAGGGGAGGACAAGAGTGTTCTCAAAGTCCCCCTTATCAAGGGGGATTTAGACTGGGCTACCAGCGAGAGATACAGAGGAGTTTCAGGCTTAAGTTGACACGCCTTGGTAGGGTGTGCACCGCGCACCGGTCTTTCGGGTGTGCACCGCGCATCTGTATCGGAATTGTGAACTGTATCCGAAATAGCAAAACAGCTTGTTGAGATTTTATAGTTAAGAAATTATAAGTTTTGCGTTAATAAATTACGATTAAAAGTCTGCCGCTAGCATGAGGAATAGCGGCCAAATTATAAGTTATGATTTATCAGTTTGGGTGGGAACTAACAAATCCCAATTACCAAATTTTAAGTACAAATTACCAATGACCAATCCTCGCTACAAATCATGCCAAACTCAATCTTAAATAACGACCCGTTGTGGTTCAAAGATGCGATTATTTACGAAGTACCTGTTCGGGCTTTTGCCGACAGCAATGCAGACGGCATCGGCGACTTTAGAGGACTGACTGAAAAACTGGATTACCTGCAAAACTTGGGAGTAACAGCAATTTGGGTACTGCCATTTTTTCCGTCGCCGCTCCGAGACGACGGCTACGATACATCTCACTATACTACCGTCAACCCGATTTACGGCACATTAGAGGATTTTAAAGACCTTTTAGAAGCAGCGCACCAGCGGGGAATTCGAGTCATTATTGAGTTAATTGTCAACCACACTTCCGATCAGCACGCTTGGTTTCAGCGAGCGCGCCGCGCCCCGAAAGGAAGTAACGAAAGAGATTTTTATGTGTGGAGCGACACGCCGGAAAAATATCAAGATGCTCGGATTATTTTCCAAGATTTTGAAACGTCTAATTGGGCTTGGGATGCGGTAGCAAAAGCTTATTACTGGCACCGTTTTTATTCCCACCAACCCGATTTGAATTACGACAATCCGGCCGTCCGCCAAGCTATCTTAGATGTGGTAGATTTCTGGTTGGCACTGGGAGTAGACGGACTGCGAATGGATGCGGTGCCTTACCTGTATGAGCGCGAAGGTACTAACTGCGAAAACCTGCCAGAAACTCACGTATTCCTCAAGCACTTGCGGAAGCACGTAGATGAGAAATTCCCGAACCGGATGCTGCTTGCTGAGGCGAATCAGTGGCCGGAGGATGCGGTGGAATATTACGCTGCTGGCGATGAATGTCACATGAACTTTCATTTTCCGCTGATGCCGCGTTTATTTATGGCTTTGTATATGGAAGATAGCTTCCCAATTAGCGACATTCTCCAGCAAACTCCGCAGATTCCCAATAACTGTCAGTGGGCCTTGTTTTTGCGGAATCACGATGAATTGACGCTGGAAATGGTGAGTGATGAAGACCGAGATTATATGTATCGGGTTTACGCTCAAGACACTCAGGCGAGAATTAATTTGGGCATCCGCCGCCGCTTGGCTCCTTTGATGGGAAATAACCGCCGCCGCATTGAGTTGATGAATGCTTTGCTGCTGTCTCTTCCGGGTACGCCTGTGCTTTACTACGGCGATGAAATTGGCATGGGAGACAATATCTATTTGGGCGATCGCAACGGGGTGAGAACTCCGATGCAGTGGAGCGGCGATCGCAATGCCGGTTTCAGCCGTGCTAACCCGCAGCGACTGTACGCACCGCCCATTGTTGACCCTGAATATCACTACGAATCTGTTAACGTGGACGCGCAGCGGGCGAATCCGAGTTCTCTTTGGTGGTGGATGAAACGCCTAATTGCAATTAGGCAGCGCTTCCAAGCATTCGGCCGCGGAACTTGCGAGTTTCTGTACCCGGAAAACCGCAAAGTTTTAGCTTTTGTTCGCACTTATCAAGACGAACACATCCTCGTAGTGGCTAATTTGTCGCGCTTCGTCCAGACTGCAGAATTAGACCTTGCGCCCTTTAAAGGTGCTGTTCCGGTGGAGATTTTCGGCCGCACTGAGTTTCCGGCCGTTGGCGACTCGCCTTACTTTTTGTGCTTGAGCCCTCACACGTTTTACTGGTTTACTCTTACTGTTAAACACGAAGATTTTTCGCTGCACGGTGTTCCCACAGACTTGCCTACTTTGGCGGTGATAGGCAATTGGAAAACTGCTTTTGCTACAAGTCAGTTAAGCGATATGCTGCTTAATATTTTGCCGGGATACCTGCGGCGCCATCGCTGGTTTAGCGGTACAGATCGGACAATTCAATCATTAGAAATAAGTGAGCTTGTACCGATTGAATGTAAAGATAGTGCGGGGGAGCAATCTCAAGTTTACATTCTGTTTTTGCAGTTGAATTATACTGAAGGTATGCCGGAAACTTACGTTTTGCCTTTAGGGTGGGAAGAGATGAAAGGCGATGTGGACGATCGGGCGATCGCGCGCCTGCACTTCCCAGAAACCACCAAGGAAGTCGGGGTACTATTTGATGCTGCTGGTGACAAAGGTTTTCTGAGCGCGCTGCTGGAGGCGATCGGCAATTCTCGCAGTTACAGAGGTGTTGCAGGTCAACTGGTAGGAATTGCCGACAGTGCATTTAGCTCAGAAGAAGATTTATCGCAGCTCGACCCTCACCTGTTCAAAAAAGAACAAAGCAATACATCCGCAGGTTACGGCGACCGCTTCGTCCTGAAAATATTGCGAAAAGTCGAGGAAGGAATCAACCCCGAATTAGAAATCGGACGCTTTTTAACAGAGCGCAACTCGATCCAACACTACGCTCCAATTGCTGGAGCATTGGAATATCACACACCAGCAAAACAAGTCCTTACAGTCGGAATCCTACAAAAATTAATCCCCGACAGCGTAGATGCTTGGTCTTATACATTAGACACACTGCGGGACTATTTCGAGCAAGTAATGACAGTAGAAGCAAAGCATTCCGGTGAGAATTTATCTACGGCCCCCGAAAATTATTTACCGAACGCTTTGACCGGACAGCAGCGGCAGCAAAACTCGCTAGTAGCCGATTTATCGCTAGAAATTCCGGCCTTAGCTCGCGAACTCATCGGCTCTTACTTAGCATCAGCCGAACTTTTAGGTCAACGGACAGCCGAACTTCACCTCGCTTTAGCTGCTGACACAGAAAATCCCGCTTTTGCCCCAGAAAACTTCACTTCCTTTTACCAGCGTTCCATTTATCAATACATGAGAAATGTGGCAGGAAGAACTTTGCTGGAGCTGAAAAAACGGATGTCCAAACTGCCGCCAGAAATACAAAAATCGGCGCAAAAGCTGCTCAACCGCGAAGATTTGCTCATGGAACGTTTCAAGTCTATTCTGAACTTGAGAATCACCGCCGATAGAATTCGCTGTCACGGGGACTTTCATTTCGGGCAAGTTCTTTATACAGGCAAAGACTTCGTAATTATTGATTTCGGAGGAGAACGCGATCGACCCTTAAACGAGCGACGGATGAAGAGGTCGCCCCTGCGAGATGTTGCGGGAATGCTGCAATCTTTGAGTTACGCTGTTACTTTGGCACTCCGCAATGAAGTAGAAAGTGGCATGATTCGCCCTGAAAATCTCCCGGAGATGCAGCAGTGGGCAAACGTTTGGCACCGCTGGGTCAGCCTAACTTTTGTCAAGAGTTATTTGGCGACTGCCGCCGATGCAAATTTCTTGCCCAAATCTATACCGGAACTACAAGTTTTGTTGGATGCTTACATTTTGGAAAAAGCGGTTGGCGAGCTAGCCTACGAACTTAATTACCGCTTGGATTGGGCGGAAATTCCGCTTCAGCGGATTCTACAATTGCTGAATTTATAAGGGTGGGTTTATCTATACTCATTAGGGTGCGTGACTTTTTAGTTACTCAATTAACACCGAGATGCTGGAGAGTCATGCACCTTACACCATAGCCAATCTACTTTGATAACGGTTTGAGCGGCGAATATAATTCGCTCTTCTACAAACAAAATCCGCGCCCAGCTAGGCTAGAAAAAAAGATGGTAAAAGACTGATTTCCTATTACTTAAAATAAAGAGCAGCTTGATATAAAACTTGTTCTTGATGAGTTAACAAAGTGCAGTCAGAAAGCGGGTAAGCCACACAAGTAACAGCGTAGCCAGCTTGCAATTCTGACGGCTTCAAAAACTTTTGTTCGCTTTGGTCGATTTCACCGCTCAGCAGTTTGACAACGCAAGCTGAACACTCTCCTTGCTTGCATCCATTCGGCAAGCGGATACCGGCATCTTCTGCCATATCTAGGATATACTGGTCGTCTGGTACTGCGATCGTGCGATCGAGCGCAAGTTCCTGATTCACCAACCGAACTTGATAAACTGCCATTTTTTTCTTATTCCTCGCGAAAGGGCGGGTTTACGATGCTGTTAGTCCTAGCAAATATTTCGGGTAAAACCCGCCCCTTGTATCTTAAAAGAGTGAGGACGGTCGATCGCCACGTCATTGATTCGATCATACCGACAATCAGGCGATTGAGCCGACAATCAGTCGCTCGTACCGACAATCAGTCGCTCGTACCGACAATCAGTCGCTCGTACCGACAATCAGTCGCTCGTACCGATCATCGGTCGCTCGTACCGATCATCGGTCGCTCGTAGCGACAAATGGGT
>NZ_JAMPLN010000008.1:0-205936 GCF_040004035.1 Microcoleus vaginatus FACHB-2002
AAAATAAGTTGTACTGTAATAATTAATTGTTAGTAGTTGTATTAAGTACCTAAACAAAATTAATTACACAACTCAATAATAATGATTTAAGTTGGTAAGCGGGATTAAACCGAGCTATGTAACAATATGTAAACAGGGCTAACTTAGCCACGCTTAGGGCTAAGGATACTTTACAATCTTTAACATAATTGTGTTTTACAGCGCCTACCTACTTAGCTACTTATTAAATTTACTCTTAACTAAGGTAAATTCGACTCCCTTGAGAGGCAAAATTCTGCATCTATAACTCTGAACCAAACTATAAAGTTATTTTTGCCCTTGGCAATTACGTAGCCGCCAAAATGTGGCTATTAGAAGACGAATATTGTCAAATTTTGCCAACGGCTGCTTGAGGTTGGGCCTGAATCAACTAGGCCAAGCTCGATCGCACTCCCTGCAACCTCGATCGAGATTCTCGCCCCATAGCCCAATTGTAAAGTTTTGTGACAATTTTAATTTGGTAGCTTTAGATACAGAATTGTCTGTTATAGTGATAGAAGAGAAGAAAAAACAAGCCCAACATTAATCTAAAGAATACGGAGGAACCCCATATGTCTACCGAAAATCAAGCTCGCTCTCTGATGATGCGCCACCACCAACTGGTGAAGAACCGGCAGCAATCCATGCTCAACCGCACCGCCACCGAAGTCGGGATGGAAGATACGCACTACTGGGGTCACATTCAAGGCAAACCGCAGCCCAGCTTTCAAGCCAGTTACGATCGCAGCAACGCCACTATGAGCTAGGGCAAGCTCAATTTCGACAATTGTCTACGAAGTTATTACCTATAATTTGGAGAAATCAGTTATGTCAACTCAAGAACAAGCCCGCAACCTGATGATGCGCCATCAACACGTCGTCAAAAACCGTCAGGAATCCATGCTGAGCCGTGTGGCTGCTGAAGTTGGTTTAGATGCTGGTTCTCCAGCGAGTATCGATCGCAAATAACTCCTTTTTTCAACGGCGAGATAGTTGAATCGAGTTTGTTGTTTGCCAGCTAAAAATTAATAATGTTCATTACAAAACCGTCGCGACTTCTTCTTGAGTTCTAACTCTAGATTGGAAGCCGCGATTAGTTTTATGGGGAATTGGGAATTGGGAATTGGGAATTGGGAATGGGAAATTGGGTTCAAAAGAATCTAAAATCTAAAATCTAAAATCTAAAATCGTTTGACTGAGCGCTCACGCCGAAGTCTAAAATCTAAAATCTAAAATCTAAAATCTAAAATGGTATAATCCCCTTTCAGCAGATTGAAGGCTACTAGGGAGGTCATCATGTCGGACTGGAAAGAAATTGACGGCGGAGTTACAGCACCCAGAGGGTATCGAGCATCGGGAATTACAGCGGGCTTGAAGCCTTCAGGCTTGCCGGATTTAAGTTTAATTTTGTCAGAGGTAGACGCGATCGCCGCCGGAGTCTTCACAACCTCCACTGTCCGGGCCGCTTGTGTGGACTACTGTCGCCAGCGTTTGCAAGCTAAACCCAGCGCGAAAGCAATTTTGTGCAATGCCGGACAAGCTAATGCTGCTACTGGCGAACAAGGTTGGGCAGATGCCCTCGAAAGTGCCAAATTGTTGGGAGAAGCGCTGAATATTCCTCCAGAATCTATTCTTTTGGCCTCCACTGGCGTCATCGGACAGCGGATAAAAATGGAGCCGCTGAGGGCGGGAATTCCCCGATTAGTTGCTGAGGCATCGGAAACTGGTTCCGATGCGGCGGCTAAGGCTATTTGTACGACTGATTTAGTGCCGAAAACGATCGCCCTGGAAACCATGTTTGGCGATCGACCCGTCCGCATCGGCGGCATTTGCAAAGGTTCGGGAATGATTCACCCGAATATGGCAACAATGCTGGCATTTGTAACTTGCGATGCAGCAGTGTCATCGCATTTGTGGCAAGAAATGCTGAGTCGGGCGGCTAACAGAAGTTTCAATCAAATTACTGTTGACGGCGATACCAGCACCAACGATTCGCTAATTGCTTTGGCGAATGGTCAATCCCGCACACCGGCAATTACGGAAATGGGGGCAGATGCTGAAAAATTAGAGGCGATGCTGACAGAAGTTTGCGTACATTTAGCAAAGGCGATCGCCCGTGACGGCGAGGGTGCAACTTGTTTGGTGGAAGTGCAAGTTAGTGGCGCGCTGGATGAAGTTTCTGCGAGTAAAATTGCCAAAACAATTGTCGGTTCTTCTTTGGTGAAAGCTGCTATTTTCGGACGCGATCCGAATTGGGGCAGAATTGCGGCGGCGGCTGGGCGGGCTGGTGTACCTTTCGATCAAGAGAATTTGCGAATTCAATTAGGGGATTTTTTGATGATGGAAAACGGACAACCTAAAGAGTTCGATCGCGCTGCTGCAAGTAATTATATGAAAGCGGCTGCGGAGGGAGAATATTTGAAGGCTGATACGGTTGTAATTCAGGTTAGTGTCGGGAGTGGCAGCGGTTTTGCAAAAGCTTGGGGATGCGATTTGAGTTACGACTACGTGAAGATTAATGCGGAGTATACGACTTAAATAAGTCCAGGCGGTGAGAAGTCCGGGCGGTTAGAAACCGCGCCTACACAAACAAAACCAGACGAGAGCGGGTTAAAGGCAAATTGCACACAATTTAAACTAAACTTCCCCCCGTGGGGGGAAATTAAAAAGTCTGAAACCTTTACTCACCGAGTTAATCTCAGCTTTTTTGCTCCTCATTGTAAAATCGCTGAAGCCCTTACAGAAATAAGCTTTTTATGATTTTAACAAAAGAGCGCTAAAAATTTTATTCAGACTAAGTTTCAAGACTTTTTAAGCTTATTATTAATAAGTCTAATATAAAGTTTGAAAACACGCCCTAACCAAAACTATCGGAGACAAACACATAGCCGCCACCATAACCAACATTATCATCCACTAATATTAAGCCCTCGTTACCCTGCGGATCGCCACTCTGAGCAAGTCCATAATTCACCACGCGCAACAACCGCTGCGGCGTAAACGATTCCAATTCCACAAAATTGCCTGCATCCAGCCATGCTAGTTCTTCTGCTGTTAAACTTTGCCTTACAGCGTCGGGTAATTGACGGGCGGTTTGTGCGATTGTTTGAGATTGTTGCACAAACATATCGCGGGTTGCTAAGATTTGACGGGGAGAAATTCCCAAATCAAAAATCGTCACCGCTTGATTCGCAAACCACTCTGGACTGGTTTGCAGTTGATGTACCAAGCCAACTCCAGCAGGGCTCGCATTGTGGAGTGCATAGACTTTTAAATCGGCATTACGGCGCAGCATTTCGATTACGGTGTTGAAGATGCTTTGGGGATAGCCACTAATACTAAGAATGGCGCAGTTGTTTTCAAAATGGACGTTGTTGGCAATTAGGAATTGAGCGATGTCGTCGCGGTCACAGATAATTGCGCGATCGAAGCTGTAGGCGCTGACTTCGCGATCGATGGTGGCGGGCAAAGCCTCTTGACGAGCCGCAGGCAGCAGTTTTTCTAATGTACCGTTCACTGTTTGCCAGTCTCGCAGCCATTTATCGCTCTGCGCTTGATTAACGAGAAATATTTCACCCGTTATCTGTGGGCGATTTTTTTGTGAAATGCCGAGCCAGTAGGAAAATAGCCCTAGTGTAATGGCTACGATGTATCCTGGAAAATAATTAAATATCAGGCTTCCTGAAATGCCCAGCACTAAAATAATTACCCCTAAAATCTGGAGATTTTTAGCATTATTTCTTCTACCGCGAATACCTATATCGGGAGATTTGCTGTAGTAGAAAAATAGCCATATCCAAATCAAATTGTAGAGAGCGAAGGGAATAACAACTGCGAATTGTGAGGGAAAAATAACAAGAGCGGAGGGAATGCCGAAGGTTCCCGCAAATAAGCTAAAAAAGAAGTAGAAAAAAATCCAACTGGTTTGTGGGGTGCGAGATTTAAGCTTTTGGTCAATAAAATACAAAAACTGTTTGTGCGTAAAAAACAACATATTTTGGCTCGAAATATTTTCGATTGCCTTTTTGAAAAAGGGATCGGTGAATGCCAACTTTTTATCAGTAACGGTATTGGGTTCAAAAACAAACGGATGGTTGCACTGTTTACAGCGACCTGAGTTCCTGATACGATCGCTCAAAATGTTGTCGGTATTACACTGGACGCATTTCATTCCCATTTCGGTTACTCCTGATTGATTTAATGGATTTATATCGTTGACGATTGTTTTGGAAGGATTTTACCGCAGAGGCCGCAGAGGGCGCAGAGGAAGAGAAGAGAGATAATAAGTAGAAGGAAGAAGGAAGTTCGGCAACGGATTATGTAACGGATGTAACGGATGTAACGGATGTCAGTCCGATGGAAGTCGCAAGAAAGAAGAAACTATGCCCAATGCCCAATGCCCTATTAAAATATTTGCCCGTTTAATAAAATAGAATAGTCTTCTCGCTGTCGAATTAATCGATCGCCCTTAGCATCAATCAACACCTCAGCAGGGCGGGGGCGGTGCAGAAAATGTGACGACATCGCATAGCCGTAAGCCCCGCTATCCAAAATCAGGATCGCATCTCCAATTTTGAGTTTCGGTAGCCAACAGTTGCGCCCCAAATAATCCCGCGAATAAGTCGTGTTGCCGCAAATATCGGTTTGATATCGTGATACATCCCCAGTTTCCCAAGTTGCGATCGCCCGATAGCCCCCGTGCACCGCAGGCACCGATAGATTTGATACAGTCGTATCCACGCCGACAATTTGCCTATCGCCCAACCACTTCACCGACACAACTTTCGCAAGCAAAACGCCACAACCTGCGATCGCCGATCGTCCCGGTTCAATCACCAACTCGATCGGGCGAGATAGCGCACTCAATCGTTCAGTAATCGCCGCACCAAACTCCCGCCAGTCAAACACCGCACCGCCTCGATAGGGATAGCCAAAACCACCGCCAAAATCGAGGGTTCGCCAATCGGGCAACTGTTGGGCGATCGCAATTAGGCGATCGATCACCTGGGTAAAAGCACTCGTGGCGTTAGTTCCCGTCCCCCGATAAAAATGCAATCCGGTAATCCTCAACCCCTGCTGCTGCGCGATTTTGTTGGCTTTCTCAAATTCGGCGGCACGTACTCCAATCCGACTGTCTCCCGTCAATTCCGGTGAGTTGAGGCGGAGTCCAATTTCGGCACGGATCGATCGCGGTTGACTCCCGGAATATTCGCAAAAATCTTGGAGTTGCGACAGACTATCGAAGTTAAATCGCTCAATCTTCCACTCGATTAATTGCTGAATATCCGCCCTGTTGAGGTTACTGCCAGTGTAGACGATGCGATCGCTAGTAAAACCGGCTTTCAGTCCCAAAAAAACATCCCCCGGTGTATTCGCGTGTAGCCCCCAACCAGCCTGCTGAATCAATTGCAACAGAGCAATATTGCCGTTGGTGACGCTAGCAAAATGAAACTGAACGTGCGGATAGTCGATCGATCGCGTAATATGCTCAAGGGTTTGATGGAGGATATCGCCCTGATAAACATATAAGGGCGAACCATAAGTTGACAAAAGTCGCTGGGCCATTGCTTCGGAGAACGGCGCCGAATGTGTTTTGGTTTCATTCTGTAGCAAAGATTCAGTCATATAGAAGAAGTTCGGCAACGGATTTTGTAACGGATGTAACGGATGTTCGGCAACGGATTATTTAACGGATGTAACGGATGTTCGGAACAGGGAAGATTGTAAAATCAACAGTCAACAGTCAACAGTCAACAGTCAACCTCCTTCGATATTTCCAAATGCGCTGCCCGATCGCCGGTGGCAACCAAAACACATGATCAAGCGATCGCTTAACCGGAATTTCGCCTAAAACCTCGGTTCGCCATGCCTGCCACATCAGCAGCAGCCAGAGATTATTGCCAATATAGCGATCGCGCATGGCAACTCCGAGTTGTCCCGATAACATCGAGTCGGCCAAATGGGGCTGCCAGCAATTTTGCGATCGCAACAGATTCGGATTCAGCCGATCGCCGATCGCAGCCCAAAACTCCCGGTAATACCAAACCTTCAACGGCACACCCATCCCGCGCTTTTCCCGCCAGACAATTTCCGGTGGCAGCCAGCGCTCGGAGGCTTTTTTGAGGATGTATTTTTCGCACGCACCTTGCAGTAGAAGCTCGCCAGGGAGTTGAAACGTCCATGCTGTGAGGTCGGGGTCGCAGAAGGGCGATCGCACCCACAAACCGCAAGCAAACGCCAATGCCGTTGCCCTCGGCTGAATATTTTGGGCACCTTTGAGCATCAGCGAAGCGCGCCGCAGCCTCGCTAGCAGGGAAGGACAGGTTTTGGGATCGATCGCGTCTTGCAGGTAAACGCTCAAATCGTGAGACTGGATGCGATCGAGCATTTCTGGGGAAAAAATCTGTTTTTCATAACCATAAAATCGCTGAAACGTCCGCAAATACTGCTGTTCAAAAGTTTCTTTTCCGGCAGGATGTTCTGCACTGTAAACTCCGTTGGCAATCAAAGGCTTGTTTGTCCATCCGGCAAATAGCTGATCGCCATTCTCGCCATTGAAGACAACTCGCACGTCTTGCGCCGCCGCCTGTTTGAGCAAAAACAGTGCAGCCGTCGTGCCGTCTCCATAGGGTAAATCGAGGGCTTTGGCGGTTGGCCCGATCGCCTGCAGGACGGCATCACCCGTCGCCGCCACTCGGATCAGCGGAATCTGGAAAAAGTCCGCCACCTGTTGGGCGTAGGGCAGTTCGGAATAGGCTTCGACACCAAAATCGAGGGCATAGGCGCGCACTTGCAAGCCTGCTTTCACTAGCAGCGCCGTCACTAGGGAAGAATCGATGCCACCGGAGAGTAAAACGCCCACGGGTTCGTCGATCGGCAAATCGGCCACTTGTCGATCGATCGCCTGTTGCAATAGCCCTTGCAATTGTGCGATCGCCTCATCCTCACTCCGCAGTAGTTGGGGCGCTTCTTGCCAAGCCGATGGCAGCGATTCCCTACGGGATAGCTTCGCCGCGCGTACTTTCGGCATATCGTTAACATCGGCGATTTCCCAAATCATCTCGCTTCCGGCTGCTACGGATGCAATTTGCTCGATCGGCGTTAACGGCGTGGGTACGTAGGAAAAACAAGCATAGCTGTGTAGGGCGATCGGGCTAATTTGAGGGGAAGCAATCAGCGGTAGCAGCAGTTGCAGGCGCGTCGAAAACCAAATCGTTTCTCCCAACTGCATCCAATAAAGCGGCACTCGCCCAAACGGATCGCGCCCCAGCCGTAGCTGTTGGGCTTCTACCGCCGCCCAAGCATCTCCCGGAAAATCCGTCGCCCAATCCCGCCCGCAAGCATTCAGCGTCACTCGATCGCCCGCGAGGACTGATGCAGAGGCGATCGCCCATTCTGATAATTTGCCCTGTCGGATGAAGTAGTCAGGCACTAAATGGCTGAGCGTTTTTGTGCGATCGCCCTCTCCCCAGTAGCCTATGAAATGTGAAGGTTTGCCGATCGCACCCATTAGATGTCTCCAATAATCATTGTGAAACAGGCCGGAAAGCCTGTTCAAAACAGGCTTTTTTGGATAAGTCTATTTAGATATCTCCAATAATCGTGGAACAGGCCGGAAAGCCTGTTCAAAACAGGCTTTTTTGGATAAGTCTATTTATTTCACAGTAAAAGGTTCACTGCTGATGACGCGCCCATCCAGGGACATCCGAACTTCCCATTTGCCTGGGGCAGCAGCCGATCCGAGATCGTAAAAGCAGTGCGTATTCCAAACGGCAGTATCGATCGTGCGAGTTTGATACCTGCCCTGATGAACAATGTCACCGCTGGGATTAATCCAGTCGCATTGTAAAGACAACTCACGACCGATCGGAGCATTTTTCAACGTCACCTGGTAGTAGATGCGGGGATTAATTTGACGGTTGACTTGAGTAAGGCTGTCACCGCCCTTTTGAGATAGGGCAATTCGGTCTTCTCCTCCCACAACTTGAGCAGTTTTTTGTTGCTGATTTTGCCCGAACAGTACGCCTATACCGATCGCAGAGATGACAACGGCTGTCGAGGCGATCGCGATCCAACGGTTGCGTCGCTGCTGTTGTTCTAGGGCTTCGCGGCGGCGCATTTGGGCGATCGCATCTTCTAAAAGCTCATCAGGAAGATTCAACTCCCGTAAAATTTCTCTTACCTGATCTGGGGCCAATTCTAACTCGCGCTGCTGCGATAACTTGTCGATTTCAGCGACTACCTGTGCTAACTGAGTTTGAGTGAGTCGAGTTTCCATAAAGTTCACGATTAGTATCTGTAATGTTCTTTCCCACTAGAAAGTTAAATATAGCGATCGCCTCTCTCTTCTTGAACTCAGCGCCCTCTGCGCTCTCTGCGGTTAAATTACTCATATTATTCAATAAACAGCTCTCTAATTCAATTCATAAAAATCATAACTTTAACCTCATAAAATTCATATTTATAGTTCTGGACGCATGGGTAATCATGCGAAACCGGTTTTTTTTACGAAAAGAGGCGTTGCCATCCGCAGAGTAGGTAAAAAACCCGGTTTCTTTGCCGGAGTGCGTCCAGGACTGACTTATATAAAATCCAGACTAGGAAACTCTTCTACTTTTTGGGAATCAGTTAAATTCAACTTTCCTGAATCTATTTTTTCTTGTTGGCGATTCAACCAAATTGCGTTTAATCCCGCATTTTTAGCACCACAATAATCAGCCTTGAAGCTGTCGCCGATATGCAACACATTCTCGGCAAGGCAGTTGTGCTTTTGCAAAGCTGCGGTGAAAATTTGAGACTGGGGTTTTGCTGCACCAACTTCGGTGGAAATTGTCACTGATGTGAAATATTCAGCTAAATTTAGTGCTTTTAATACTGCATAAATTCTGGAATCGAAATTCGATACTACTGCTAATTCAATTCCTTGTTGCTGCCACTTATTTAATGCTGGCAATACGTCGGGATAGACGAACCAAGGTTCGGCGGTGGCAAAATAAGCGTAGAGTTCGAGAAAGAATTTGGGAAAGTCTGAAAATTGGTTGAAAACGCCTGCTATTTGAAAAGCTTTCGCGGCAACTGCTTGCCACCATTCAAATTCTAGCTGGGGAATTTTGGCTAATTCTCTTCCGGGAAATGCCATCGGATTTGAGTCGGCAAAACTTTGGAAAAATGCTGCATTTAACTCTTCGTTAGAAACAGTTACTCCCCAACGGCGGGCAAATTTTCCGTAGACTTCGCCGACGCTGCCGCGCACGTCAAATAGCGTGCCTGCGGCATCGAGAAAAATAATTTTGGTCATTTGAGAAGAAAAAGGGAAGAGGAAAGAGGACTTATCGCACATCCGGTTGCATCGGAATGATTTAACCACAGAGGACACAGAGAACACAGAGGAAAAGAAGAGAAGAGAAGAGAAAATAGATTTGAATAATTCCTTCTTTCTTCTTCCTTTTTCCTTCTTCCTTCTAATTAGTTGTGTGCGGATTTACTATACCAGAATGATTGGCAATGTTGCCGGCAGGTTCAAATCTGCCTCCTAAATATTTGGCTAGGAATTCTTCGGCGATCGCATAAAAGTGCAGGCGATTTTCTGGCCGCGCAAATCCGTGTCCTTCGTCTGTATAAAGCACGTATTCTACAGGTTTGCCGGCTTGCTTCATGGCATTGACAATTTGCTCGCTTTCTGCTTCTTTCACTCGCGGGTCGTTGGCACCTTGGGCGATTAGCAAAGGTTTCTGAATGCGATCGACAAAAAATAAGGGCGAGATCGATTTGAGAAACTCTGGTTCTGTTTCCAAATTGCCGACGCGGTGATACAGACTTGCTTTTCTCGGTTCCCAGTAAGGGGGAATAGTTTGCAGCAGTGTAATCAAATTGCTTGGCCCGACAATATCGACGGCGCAGGCAAAAACATCGGGACTAAAAGTCAATCCCACTAAGGCAGCATAACCACCGTAGGAACCGCCCATAATCGCAATTTTATCGGGTTGGGAAATTCCTGTTTCTACAAGCCAATTAACGCCATCTAGCAAGTCGTCGTGCATCTTAGCGGCCCATTCGCGATTGCCGGCATTGAGAAAGGCTTTGCCGTAGCCGGTGGAACCGCGAAAATTGATTTGCAAAACGGCGTAACCTCGGTTTGCCAGCCATTGGGCTTGTGGATTGTAACCCCAGGTATCGCGTCCCCAGGGGCCACCGTGAACAAGCAAGACTGTCGGTACGGGTGTTGAGACACCAACCGGTTTTGTCAGGTAGCCGTGAATGGTTAAACCATCTCTTGCGGTGTAAGAAATGGGTTCCATTGATGATAGCGGTAGCCCTTCGAGTTTGGGTTGGTTGCTGAACAGAAAGGTGAAGGTTTTGGAGGCGCGATCGAACGCATAGTAGTAAACTGGGCCGTCGTCTGTCATGTAAGCGACTAGCCAAGTGGTATCGGCGAGGTTGCGGCTGGTGATGGAGAATTCGCCGGGGCGGAATTTGCCGATTTCCTCAAAATCCTCTGCTATGCTTTGGTCTAAAATCTGCCATTCTTGCTTGTCTTTGTAAAAGGAAACTGCCTGAATCTCTCGCTTGGTGGGGTGTATCAAAATATCGCCAACATCGTATTCTGGGTCAGAGGCGATCAAACTTTCTTGCTTGGTTTCCAAATCGAATGCGATCAAACGTTCGGTGTTAGCATCGTGATCGCCTCGGATGTAGAGAATTTTGCCGTTTTCTGAGAACATGACGGCAGCGCCTTCCTCATCGGGACCCCAGCTTCGCAGGCTTTCCCAAGACTTGTCCGCAGTTTCCCTCCATAGCAATTCTTTACCGCCGTCGGCAGTTGTGGCTGTGGCCGCCCGCACTTGAAAGTGGGCGTCAGCAGCCCAATTGACGATGTTACCTGGGTTGTCGGTGTCGAGTTCAACTGCACCGTTTTGCAGATTGATGCGGTAAAGATCGTGTTTGCGCCGATCGCGGATGTTCATTCCCACTAATATTTGATTGGGGAAGTTGCGGTCAACGGCGATCGGATGAGCTCGAACACCTTGAAATGGTGTCAAGTCGCGAACCAGATTTGACTGGATATTAACTGAGAATAAATGCCATTTTTCATCACCATCAATATCTTGCTGATAAATGAGTTCTTCGCCGCTGTAAGTCCAGAAAAAGATGCGGATGCCGCGTTTTTTATCGGCTGTTAGTTGGCGATCGTCTGCTTGACCGACGGTACGCAATTGCACTTGCAAGACGTTGTTTTCATCGGGTGCAATGTAGGCGAGATACTTGCCATCTGGTGAAAGTTGGGGGCGGGTTTTTTCAGGATTTCCGAACAGAATTTCCCGCTCGATTAACGGTGGCAGTTCGGTTTTTGGCTGTTCCACTGTAGAAGTTTGCATTGTTTATTGTGCGTAATATTCTATTATCAACTGTCCTGGAGGTATCTACGATTACTATCAAATTAGTTTGTAGTGAGGACGAAAGTCCTCAGCAAGCAGTGAAGGGCTTTAGTCTTCACTACAAACTTTCTCGATCGTGGTGATTGAGCGGATATCATATGACTGAGGCTTAAGTCCTACCCTCGACAGTCAACGGTCAACAGTTAACACTTAACTTTTAAGCAAATCCTGAATCGGTTTACTAATCCAATTGAAACCAACTTTTAGCTGATGATCAAATGTTGGCATCCGATATAGATAAGCTAAGCGGCGAGCAATGTGTGCTAGTTGTCCGTCGAGTTTAATTCCTAAACCGGCTAGGGTGGCGTTGTCAATTCCTAATGTCATCATTTCTCCTAGCGGCTGATAGCGGAAAGGAAGTAATGGGCGGCCGGTGAGGGAGGCCCAAATGTTCCAGGCGGTGTAGTCAGCTTGCTGGAAGGCTGTTTGGGCTGTTCCGGGGACTTTTTGACCAGTTGCATCGTAACATTCAGCTAAGTCTCCCAAGGCAAATATATCTGGATGGTCGATAATTTGCATCTGCGGATTGACGATTAATTGACCGCGCTGGTTTTGTTTGAGGGGTAGAGATCGCACTGCTTGACTAACTTGAGTTCCTACTGTCCACAGCACTATGTCTACGGGGAGAACATCTAATTGTCCTTTGTAAAGTAAGGATATTGTGTCTGCTTCGATCGCCTCTACTGCTGTTTCTAAGTCGATCCACACTTTCCGTTTTTCTAAAGCTTGGGTGGCGGCTTCGCGGTTAAACTCCGGCGATGTCCGCAGAATCGTGTCCCCTTGCTCGACTAACCGCACGCGACCTTTGTCTCCGAGTCGATCGGCTAATTTACAAGCTAATTCTACTCCCGCATAACCGGCGCCGACGATCGCAACCCGAATTTTATCGGTGTTGCTGGCTTCTAAAAACCGCAGTCTTTCTTCTAAGCGGTAGGCGTCGTCGAGGGTGCGAAATGAGTAAGCGTATTCAACGGCACCTTTGACCATATCTAGGGGGGTTTCGCCGCCTAAAGCTAAAACAAGGCGATCGCACGGAATTTCTGGCCCGTCGTGCAACTGCACTCGCTTTTCCTCCACATCGATGCCGGAAACAGTGCCTTGACAAAAGCGCACGCCTGTGTTTTCCAAGAGTTCGGCAAACGGCGGGGCAATTTCCCAGGTTTGGAGTTCGCCGGTCAGCAGTTCGTACAGCAGGGGAACGAACAAAAATCGATCGCGACGGTCAACTAGGACAATTTCGGGTTTTTCGGTTTTGGAGAAGGGTAACTGACTCAAGCGCAGGGCTGTGTAGAGTCCGCCGAAGCCTCCGCCGAGAATGCAAATCCGGGGTTGTTGTTGAGTCATGGTGTTTTGTTTGAGGGGCGATCGGTAGCAAGGAAACTTATCTTATTCTAACGAGAGTGAGGGAGTGGGGAAGGGGGAGAGTGGGAGAGTGGGGGAGTGGGAGAGTAGGGTGGGAAAATCTTCTCTGTTTCCCTAGAACCTCAACACCCATCCGTTAAATCCGTTAAACTCACCGAATACCACCATTCTCAATAAGCTTTTTATAGGCGGGATCTCCTGCCCAACCCCTACTCCCCACAAGAAAATGCACTTGTTGTGGAACAGGCCGGACAGCCTGTTCTTGATAATGGTGCTATTCGGTGAGTTAAATCCATTAAATCCGTTAGACAATGCGTTTCCGAACTGTTTTCTAATCTCTATAGCAATCCTAAATAATTTGTGAATTTCTTACTCCCTCCCCGCGGGTTCGGGGAGGGTTGGGGTGGGGTAAAAATTTTACGACTCATTTATAATTGCTATAGCCTTGATTAGCTTTACCTATTACCCGCCCTCAAATTTTCTGAATGTTCGCAGAACTAATTTTGTACTATATTAGTTTATAACGAATTATTTCGCACATTAAATTCACTTTTTATAGGGTCATCTACGCTAACACTTGCCCCCGCACTCACAAGTGAAAAAAAACCATGCAAACTTCTTCCAATTCTTCTAAATTTAAGAACGGCGATCACAATAACGAAGACGGCTCATCTTTGTTAAAAAGCGAAGAACGATATAAAAATTTAGTAGCTAATATTCCCGGTGCTGTCTACCGCTGTACCTGCGAGTATACGGACGCCGGGGAATTAACACGGACAATGGCGTTTTTGAGCGAGGCTGTTCAAGAAATATCAGGCTATCCCTCTTCTGATTTTATCAACGATCGCGTTCGTTCTTTTTCCAGCATTATCCATCCTCAAGACCGCCAAAATGTGGATACTACTGTCAAAAAAAGTGTAGCAACCAGAACTTCGTACATCCTTGAATACCGGATTGTCCGGGCTGACGGCGAAATTAGCTGGGTTTACGAAAAAGGCAAAGCTGTTTGCTGCGAGGCGGAAGAGGCTAGAGGAAAACAAGAGGGACAAGGGCAAATTGAGGGCTTGTTGTCGGCTGTGGTTTCGCCGGTTTCGCCGGTTTCGCCGATCGCAAATTCTCTGTGTCGGGTTGTCTATCTCGACGGAGTAATTTTGGATATTACGGAACGAAAGCGAGCTGAGGAAAACTTGCGAAACACTCAAGATTTTCTGAATGCGGTACTGCAAAATCTGCCGATTAGCGTCTTTATTAAAGATGCTGTAGAGCAAAAATTTATTTATTGGAATACTGCTAGCGAAGAATTGTTTGGCTATTCCAGGGATGAAGTGATTTTAAACAATGCTGCTGACTTGTTGGAGTCAGATCATGCCAATTACTTGCAAGCACAAGATTTAGAAGTGCTGGCAACGAGAAAAGGCGTCGATTTGCCCGAACAAACTATCGAACTTCCGCACCGAGGAAAGCGGATTTTGCACACGAAAAAAGTTCCTTTGTTTGACGATTCGGGCGCGCCTAAGTACATTCTGGGTATTGCTGAAGATATTACGGAAAGCAAAAAAACTGAAACAGAATTGTCGCGGTTGGCTATTGTGGCTCAAAAAACGCAAAATGGTGTGATTATTACTGATGCTCAAGGCTGCATTGAATGGGTGAATGAAGGATTTACTCGGATTAGTGGTTATGTGCTGGCAGAAATGCAGGGAAAAAAACCGGGTGATGTACTGCAAGGCCCTGAAACAGACCCGCTAACTATTGCTCAACTGCGATCGGCTTTGGCTGCCGGCGTGCCGTTTAATCAGGAAATCTACAATTACAAAAAGAATGGAAATGGTTATTGGGTGGCGCTTTCGATCGCCCCCATTTATCAAGAAAATGGGGAACTCGAAGGTTTTATTGCGGTGCAAACTGATATTACCGATCGCAAGCGAGCAGAGGAAACACTCAGGGAGAGGGAGAATTATTACCGCTGCATTGTCGAGACGGCTTCTGAGGGCGTTTGGATGTTTGACAGCGAAAGTATCACGACTTTTGCTAACTCTCGGATGGGGGAAATGCTGGGTTATACTGTGGAGGAAATGCTGGGGCGATCGCTATTTGAGTTTATGGACTGCGAGTCTAGGGAAATAGCTGAAAGTTACGTCCAGCGCAGGCGGCAAGGCCTTCGCGAACGCCACGATTTTAAGTTTACTCGCAAAGACGGATCTCACTTGTGGGCGATCGTGTCGGCGACGCCGATGTTCGACGGTGAGGGCGAATTTTCAGGTGTGTTGCGGATGATTACCGATATTAGCGATCGCAAACAAGCAGAAGCAGAATTGCGCCAAACTCTCAAAGAGTTGGAATTTGAAAAATTTGCTTTGGATCAATCGGCAATTGTCTCGAATACCGACGAATTCGGAGCCATTACCTATGTCAACGATCAATTTTGCGAACAATTTAAATATTCGCGAGAAGAACTGATCGGCAAAACCCACAGACTTGTCAATTCTGGCTATCATTCAGCAGATTTTTTCAAGCAGCTTTGGTCAACCATCCGCCAGGGAAAGGTTTGGCGAGGAGAAATGAAAAATCAAGCTAAAGATGGCACATTATTCTGGTTGGATACTACGATTGTACCTTTCTTAAATACGAACGGCGAACCCCATCAATATGTAGCAATTCGTAAAGATATTACCGATCGCAAACACGCAGAAGAAGCGGTGCGACTTTCCGAAAGTCAATTGAGGGCTAAAAATCAAGAATTGGCAAAAGCCTTACGAGACGTGCATAAAACTCAAAGCATGATGGTTCAAAATGAAAAAATGGTAAGTTTGGGGCAATTAGTCGCTGGCGTTGCTCACGAAATCAACAATCCAGTTAGCTTTATTTACGGCAACGTCATGCACGCTGACGATTACTTTAAAGACTTGCTAAAACTGCTCCAACTTTACCAGCAGGAATACCCGCAGCCCACACGGGCAATTCAACAAGAGATAAATGATGTCGATTTGAATTTTCTGCTCAAAGATTTGCCGAACCTGTTAAATTCGATGAAAATGGGAGCAGAGCGAATTCGCCAAATTGTGCTGTCACTGAAGAATTTTTCGCGATTAGATGAAGCCGAACAAAAGCAGGTGGATATTCACGAAGGGATTGATAGCACTTTGTTGATTTTGCAGCACAGATTGAAAGAAACGGCAGGGCGTCCTAAAATTTTGCTGCTCAAAGAGTTCGGCAATTTGCCCCGCGTACAGTGTTATGCAGGACAGTTAAATCAGGTTTTTATGAATATTATTGGCAATGCAATTGATGCTTTGGAAGAGGCAATGGAGACTGGACAGTGGGCGGAGGGGGAACAGGCGCCTATTCCTTATTGTCCTTCGCCGACGCTGCGGATTTGTACGGAGGTAAAATATGAACAGGATGCTTTGAGGCAAGCAGATTCTACTGTTTCTGATGATTCGATTCGGCATCCTTCTCATATTGTGATTCGGATTGCTGACAACGGGCCGGGGATTCCGATAGATGTTCACGAAAGGCTATTCGATCCGTTTTTTACTACGAAAGAACCTGGTAAAGGTACTGGTTTGGGGCTGTCGATCAGCTATCAAATTGTGGTAGAAAAACACGGCGGGCAGCTTAAATGCCATTCCGCACCGGGTCAAGGTACGGAATTTGCGATCGAGATTCCTGTGGGCAATAGTCAGTAGTCAGTAGTCAACAGTCAACAGTCAACAGTCAACTAATGAAATATAACGTAATTTACGACGGTAATTGCAATCTCTGTGTCACCTTGGTACAGTTACTAGAAACCTTAGACCAAGGCCAGCGGTTTGAGTATATTTCCATGCAAGATTTAGAGCAATTAAATCACTTTGGGATTACGTCTGAAGACTGCGAAATGGGGATGATTTTGATAGATGGCAACAGCCCGGAACGGCGCTGGCAGGGCAGCGATGCGGCGGAGGAAATCGGGCGGATACTTCCTGCTGGCGAGGTGTTTGTGGCTGCTTACCGGGCAATGCCGGGGATGAAGTGGATGGGCGATCGCGTGTACGAACAAGTCCGCGATAACCGCTATACTTTATTTGGCAAGCGATCGACTACTTACAAATCTGTTTATCCGGTTGGCTGTAGGTCGATCGACAATTGCGATAATAGCAAGGACTAAAGTCCTTACTACAAACAGGTTGGCCGAGAAAACTGAATTCCTCAAAAAGATTGATTAAACAAATCGAATATCTGCTGGCAAAAGTCTTTGAGTTTTTGCGCCGACTCCACCGCAGGTTCGGTTTGGCCGAGAAAATTCCAATTTTCCACAGTAGAAAAGTGCCACTGCTGACCGCTATGATCGTAACCGGCAGCCTCAACTCCGATCGCCCGCCGATATCCTTCCACCGGATCTTGGTAAAATCGGATTTGAATCAAAATGCTGCGGCTTTGCAGCAAGCGGCTTCTACCGGGAAAATGGAAGCCAATGTCGATCGAATCTGGATCTACAAGTTCTCTGGTATCCTGGTCATTCATCCAAGGTTTCAAATCGACTTTTGCATCCGGGAATTCGGACTTGAATAAATTAACAACCGCAGCAATTTTGCTGGCAACTTCTATATTTTTGGCTTGTTCGGCAGCGTTCACTCGAAAAACTCCTATCAAATATAGTTATTACATTTAGCTAATAATGTAACTGCATACTGCCGAATGTAGACTGTGAACAGCGGACTTTTTCATAAATAACTAGGCATTGACAAATTTTCATATATGTGTTGTGCCGTTTTTAGCCGAGTCTCGATCCCCCTAAACCCCCCTTAAAAAGGGGGACTTTGAGTATGCTCTTGTCCCCCCCTTATTAAGGGGGGTTAGGGGGGAGCTCCGGGTTTTAAAACACGCCATAGTTCCATAATCTTAATTCAGGGGAAGGGCGATCGTAAATTCTGAACCTTCTCCCAGCACCGATTCGCAAGTTAGTTTACCGCCGTGGGTTTCTTCCACAATTTGCCTGCTGATAGACAACCCCAAACCAGTACCTTTCCCTACTCCTTTGGTAGTAAATAAATGGTCAAATATTTTCGACTTGACCTCTGATGACATCCCTTGACCGTTATCTTTAATTTTAATCACCACGCTGTTGTTATCCTCCCCGATATGAGTGATAATGGCGATCGTATTCGGTAAAGCTTCAATTTCCGCGTAAGTGCGACCCTGATTGAATTCGTCAAAACACTCGATCGCATTTGCCAGCAAATTCATAAATACCTGATTTAGTTGCCCAAAATAACATTTAACTGGCGGGATATCTCCGTATTCTTTGATAATCTTAATCGCGGGGCGAGTATCTTTAGCTTTCAGGCGATACTGTAAAATCATCAAAGTGCTGTCGATACCGTCATGAATATTTGCTGACACTTTAGTCGCACTGTCAGCGCGGGAAAAAGTCCGCAAAGACTTGCTAATATTTCGGATGCGCTCTGTACCTGATTTCATAGATAAAAGCATTTTCGGCAAATCTTCGATCAAGTATTCTAAATCAATTTCCGATACTTTATCCTCTAACTCATCTCCAGGATTAGGAAATTTTTCTTGGTAAAGTTGTAAGCAATCAATCAAATCTAAGCTCGCCTCAGCAGCAGCATCAAGATTGCCCGCAATAAAACCAAGCGGATTGTTAATTTCGTGAGCAACCCCTGCAATCAAGTTACCGAGAGCCGACATTTTTTCGCTTTGAATGAGTTGCAGTTGCGCCTGTTGCAGTTCATTGAAAGATTTTTCTAACTGTTGAGATTTTTCTTTCTCGCGCGCGTACAAACCAGCATTTTCTACAGCAATAGCAACTTGAGAAATTAACACTTTGAATACTTCTACTCTCTCTGCTGTAAAAGCTCCTACTGTCAAAGCATTTTCTAAATAAATTATTCCGCGCCGCTGAGATTGATAAATAATAGGCAAACAGAGAATTGATTTTGGTTGATATTTCTGAATGTAGTTGTCCACTTTAAAAGGTTCGGCGACAGTCGCATTGTCTAAAACCAGATGCTTTTGACTGCGGTGTACGTAATTAATCAGAGACAGGGGAACATCTTGACAATTTTCTACGGGAATAGACGGTAAAAGTGTCACTTTATCCTCCGCAAAACTGCCAGTAGCTTCTATGCAGAGGATCTCGTTTTTCAGCAGCAGCAGCACTACTTTTTGAGCCGCCGCATTTTCTAAAATAATTTTGATTAATTTGGTCAACAATTTTTCGAGAACTATTTCACCGTTAATGGCTTCCGCCGACTTAATAAAAGTAGCTAAGTCTAAGAAATCACATAAACTACTACTGGTAGTATTTCCCGTGGCAGTGCGGGTGACATCGAGGGTTGGGGTTGGAATTGTGCGCGTCTGTGCTGCTAAGAAAGGATGTATTGATTCTAAATGTTTAACTTTAGCTATGGCTCCCCAATGGATATATCCATAATAGGCTTTAGTCAGATATGCTTGAGAAACTATCTCTTTACCCAAACCTTGATAAAATTCTCCTGCTAATTCATAGGCTAATGCTTCCTCTTGAATGTAACCGTTTTTAGCGGCTCCATCAATTGCGCGATCGTACAATTCCCTGGCTTCGGTATTTTGCCCTAAAACTCGCGCTGTTTCCGCTGCTACCAAGTCGTATTTGTGTTGATAGTTCATCGGAGCATGAACTGCCCATTTTTTCATCTTATTTTGGTTTTGCAGCACTTTTTCCAGATATTGCTTTTGTTCCCCTTTGCCAGTTGCTGGATACAAAGCTATGATACTGAGAGAGGAGTAAAAATTATTCAGAGAAACCACATAAAATCCGGCTGTGGCTTCTTCATATTTCTCAAATAGCCTTGAATTTTCCAAGGCTTCTCCGTAGTTTCTGAAGATAAAATTAAGCTGAGTTTTGGCATTATAAACCAAACTCACTAAAAAAAAGTTTTTATTTTCTATTAAAACGGGGAGCGTTTTTAATTCATTAAAGTTATCGCCGACTAAATGGCAGGGTTCGACAGCTTGACCGCGCAAATTGAGGGCTGTCTGCCTGCCTATACTTATATACTGTACAGCCATTTCTAGTTGAGATTGCTGCATTAGTTTCAGATACTTACCAGTCTCCTGCTCCACCAAATCTAGAGGCTCTCCTATCGATAGTTTTTTGAAGCAATATTCACCTATAGAATAACCCGCATATTCCAACTCTCCAGTTTCGATCCCAGCTTGAAAACCTTCTTTGAGCTCGTCTAATCCTGACTTGACAGAGGCTTTCCAGTGGTTAATAAAAGAACCAAAGGGTGTATAAACTCTACTTTTGATTGAACGGGATGGAAATTTGTCTAACAGCCTAATTGCCAGTTGACCGAATTGGTATGCCCAACTACTGTCCCCTAGCTTGTACATAACTACGCCATAAAAAACGTAGGCAATACTCGCGTAAGGCGAATTACCATATTTAATGCACAGCTTGACCATCCTAAATGCCAGCAGCGGTACCAGTGAGGGCTTGGCCTGAACAGCAGTGCTGAGAATCCCTGATAAAATCCGCATAGCTGCTTGTTTGTCGGGATCGGTCATTTCTGGCAAGTTAGCTAAATCCTCAATTCGTTTCAATCCCAAGCTCAGTTTTGTATTAATCATTCCCGCCACAATATTTAGCGCCTTGGGGTTTTGAGGAAAAGAAATGCCTAACAGTTTCAGCACTTCCAGTCCTGTATTGAGTGCTTCTACAAGTCTATTTTGAGCGTTATAAGACTGGATTTGAAGTTCATAAACATTCACTTTGTCCACTAAGTTTTTAGATTTTTGCAGTACAATATCAACCAGCTTTTTTGAATCTTCATAGTTGATGTTTAAGTATTCAGCTTCTGCTGTTGACTCGTAAATTGCTAACGTCAACTCATAGTGACTTTGCCAAGAATCTGCTGGCAATAATTCCATAGCAACCCGCAAATACCTAACAGCAGCTTCATAAGCAGCAGCAGCTTTTCCCTTGCGTCCAGCAGTTAAATTTAATTGGGCTAACTGCATCTTTTCTGCTGGCTGGCTAATCGTGTCTATTCCGACATTCAATTGATTGACGATATCAAAGATATTTTCTTCTAGCTTGTCTGGGGGAGTATTCTGTAACAGTAATTGACCTATCTTTAAATGGGTGGATTGCTTTTGGTCTTCGGGAATTAGCGAATAGGCGGCTTGCTGAACGCGATCGTGCAAAAATTTGTAACTAACCCGCGAAGTGTCTAACTTGAGATTGATTGATTCGGCTCGATCGAAAACTAAAGGAATGCGATAGGCATCGCTCAAAGGCAGAATTAACCCTGCTTGCAAAGCTGAATAAAGTTCAGTAGCTGTAGTATTAGCTGACTTTTCGCTAACAAGTGACAGCACATCTAGAGCAAATTTATCTCCCACGCAAGCTGCTAGCTTCAACACTTCTTGTGTGGGTGCGGGCAGCTTTTCAATGCGAGAAGCTACCAGTTCCACCACACTTTTATCGGTGATTCCAATGGCTTGGATTTCATCGATACTCCAATACCAGCCACTTTGACTTCCCTCATTGGTAATGTGATTAAATTCAAATTTCAAAAGAGAGTCTTGATAAAGTGCTTGGAGTAATTGGGTCAAGAAAAAAGGATTCCCACCCGTTTTATTCCAAATTAAATCGGCTAGATTTGTTACTTTTTCTGTGCAAGTGTTAAGTGTTTCAGTGACTAATTCCGTCACATTTACTAAATCCAGCGGTTGCAACACGATATTGTTGACTATTGTACCAGTTTTTTCAATTTCTTCTACAGTCTGAATTAAAGGGTGGGTGGGACTAACTTCATTGTCTCGATAGGCACCGATAAGCAACAAATATTCCTGGTCAGGGTCAGTTATCAGTATTTGCATCAACTTTAATGTTGCTGAATCTGCCCACTGCAAATCGTCTAAAAAGATAACTAGGGGGTGTTCTTTTTGGGCGAAAACGCGAATAAATTCTTTGAATACCCGATTGAATCGATTTTGGGATTCTACAGGGGCGAGTTCTGGGACTTCTGGCTGTTTGCCGATGATTAATTCAACTTTTGGAATTACGTCGGCAATTACTTGGCCGTCTGTTCCCACTGCTGTTAAAATTTTACGGCGCCATATTTCTAATGAAAGTGCACTTTCTGTTAGCAATTGCCGCAGCAAGGAGTTAAATGCTTGGATTAATGAGGCATAAGGAATGTTGCGTTTTAATTGGTCAAATTTGCCGCTGATAAAGTAACCTTTTGACCTGGTAATTGGCTTGCTAACTTCGTTGACTACGGCTGATTTACCGATGCCTGAGTAGCCTGATACTAGCATTAATTCGCTGCTTCCTGATGGGGCCGACTTTTTTTCTAAGGTTGCTGGTTTTTCTAACAAATTGTTAGCTAAACCCGCTCTTACACGTTCAAAGGCTGCTAGCAATTCATTAACCTGATTTTCCCGACCGTACAATTTTTGGGGGATTAACAATTGGCTGAGAATATCTAAGCGTCCGGGGATGAAGTCGGCAATTTCTCCGGTGGTTTCTAACTGATGCAAAGAAATTTCTAAGTCGGCTAACAATCCGGCCGCACTTTGATATCTATCTTCGGCATTTTTGGCCATCAATTTCATCACTATCTCAGAGATAGCGACAGGTATTTCTGAATTAATTTGATGGGGATATATTGGTTGAACTGCGATGTGGCTATAAACTATTTCTAAGGGGTCGTTGCTGGGGAAAGGCAATTTTCCTGTCAGCATTTCATATAATGTGATACCAAGGGAATAAAAGTCTGTGCGGTAGTCGAGGGTGCGGTTCATTCTCCCGGTTTGTTCCGGTGACATATAGGCTAAGGTGCCTTCGACTGAGTTGGGGTTGTTAAATTGCGGGTTTTCTTTGTTGAGTTTTGTAGCAATACCGAAGTCGGTGAGTTTTACTTGTTTTGTTTGCGAGTTAATTATGATGTTGCTGGGTTTGATGTCTTTGTGAATAATGTGCTGAAAATGCAGGTATTGTAAGGCTTTGACTATTTGGATGGCGATGTTTAAATTTGCTTGCAGGCTCAAGGTTTCTCTTTCCAGCAGTTTTGCGAGGGATTCGCCGCCAAAGTCTTCTAAAATGATTCCTAATCGGTGGTCAAATGTTTCGAGACTGATGGCTTTGACGATTTGTTCGCTGTCTAAATTTTGGCGGATTTGATATTCGTGTTTGAGCCTGGTGATGGCTTCGAGGGTGGGATATTCGGCTTTGAGGACTTTCAGAATTGCTGGGGGCGCGTCTGTCGGTGTTTGTCCGCGATAGATTATTGTTTCGACGCCTTCGTGCAGAGTAGAATTTATTTGGTATTCTGATAAGGTTAACATCACTTAACTTAGAAATTACTGGATCTAATTATTATTAGATTAACACTACTTAATCTGGATTTTATGTGATTCCGATCGTGTATTGGGCGATTCCAAATCACACGGAATATACACTAAGTGAAAATGTGGGCTTGCTCGTTTGTGTCAACCAACATATTATATGTAATATTGGTCTTGTGTGTGAGTGCCGAATGCTTTCGCTGCACCGTTTTTCAGGGGGATGGGAGCGATCGCACTCCGCGTCAAACAACAGGAGATGGGAGCGAACGCACTGGGTCTCAAACAGGCAATTGAACGGGTTATCAATCGCTGACTACTGTAACTTCACAGATAGTAGAAATAGATTCCGGTTCAGGCAAAATACGCACGCGGGCGAATTTTAAACCGCTAACTCCTTGTTGTGATTCTACCATGCCCGTCTGAACTTTTGGCTCTACCCAACCTTCGCGAGACAAGTAGCGCAAGTATTGCTGATATTCTTCCCACTCTTCCTCGGTGGAATAAACGACAGTCAACATCCCCGACTGGGTAATCCGCTCTTGTGCGTCTTTGTCAACGGCTTTTTCAATCCGCTTTTTGACAAGTTCGTAGCGGATGTCGCGAGTGCCTTTGACATCAAACATTTTTTCAGTATTTTCGTTGTGAAAAATGTCGATCGTGGTATTCTGCACTAATACTAAATGTGCGAGTTCCATGTTAATTTGAGACTCGGCTTGCAGGCGAAAAACTGTGCGACCACAATCGCAAATAGCTCGCAGTTGTTCGTACCGCAAACTGTGTAGGTGAAACTGACTAAATTTGGGATCGATCGATTTTCCTACATAAATCATGTGATCCATGCCGTCGGTGCATTCGATGTCGCAGTAGTGGGGCAAAATTTGCTGCATTTTTTCTTGCCAGCGGGCCCAGGTTTCTTGGAGTTTGGTGCTGATTAAGTTCAGCATTTGGTCGTAGCGATTGCGATCGCTGTAAACGCAGTTATGTTCATTTTCACAGGCTGCTTGGTAAGCTTCAACGGCTGCCTGAACCTTGGGCCCGCACTGCACAAAATAGTCAAAATATACTTCTAAATGCTCGTTTAAATACTCGGCGGCTCGCACCTCCATATCGACTGTTACTTTTTGTTTTAAATGCTGGATGTAGTCGAGCAAGTCGAGCCGCAGTTGCTCGCCGAGGTGGGTAGTTTGTGTTTCGCAAACGGCATCAACTATGACTAAACCTAAGCGGAATTGTTCGAGCAAATCAGTTTGAATGGCTCGGTTTCTTTCGTCGCTAGAACCGCGAATGTCCGAAATTCCGTACAGCGGATGAACGTCAGCAAATACGATTGTTTCTGGAGGCAGTCCCCAACTTCGCCTTTCTGCTTCTTGGGCGAACCGCCACTCGACTGCGGGGTGGATGTTGTGAATGTGGGTAAACCGCTCCTGGATGGCTTGCCGCAGGGCTGCAATGAAGGCGGGAATGAGTTCTTGGGCGTGTTGAGCGTCAATGCCGTTGAAGTGGTTTGGCCGATCGCACAACAGCCCCACGACTCCCAAAATCCGCACCCCGCACCCCTCACGGGTGACGGATTTGACTACCAGGGGCACCAGCAGCATCGATCGAGTTCCCATTCTCCGCAAAGTTCGATCGCACTCGGTTTCGCACTCCCTACGCAAGTCTGGCACATTCCAAACTTGATTTGCTGCTGTGGCCTTCAAAAAGTGAGAAGCTTCTAGGGAGTGCATTGAATAAAGAATCGGCTGCAAATTTTGGCCGTCTTTTGCAACTAATAGCTGTACCTGTTCGCCGTCGGGTCGCAGCAGCAAAGTGCCGTCAGCATTGAAAAGCGATCGCAAACACCGATCGATTTTCTCAAATTTGTCTGGCCGCAGCATCGAATCTTGATCGATCAATAACTGAGTCAGCCGCCGAATTTGCTCCTGCACAGTGACATCAAAACCTTCTAGCAGCAGCAAACCTTCTACGCGGTAATTATCCAACTGCAATCGATCGGCTAAATTTTCCAGTTGATTCGGCTGCATCAGCCAAGCTTCCCGTTCCGCAACAGGCATTAATTTTAAAGGGATATCCGCAAATTCATTTATTTTTGAGTCAATTCGAGTAATTTTTAACTGTTCCGAACCCAGCCAAAATTCTATAAATCTGGGTTCTCGGTGTTTGGGGTTTTTTACACTCGCCGTGACAGGTTCGTCTAGCACCCGCAAACCGTCGATGTCAATTTGATAATATTGCTTAAATACCCAGTGCAAAAGGTGGCGGCGGTACAATTGTTCTGCTGTTTTAGCGTCCCCATCCTCGAACAGTTGCAGCAGAGAGATGTCGGTTTCTGCAAACAAACCGTTGGTAGATTGAGTTGCCAAGGACGTTTCCTCCCAACCGGCTAAGCGGCAAAATGCTGCGTTAGCGTACCGCAGGGCAAAACTTCCTGGTTGCATTACTGCGATTAAAACACGGCGGTCGCCGAGAAATTGAAACAATCGCTGTAAATCTTGTTTCCACGTTTTCAAGGGTTCAATTTCAGAAGATTGACTGGGTACTTGGCCCGCCAAAGCTTCCAGTAGCTGTTCTATACTTGGTTCGCTGGGCAGGTTGTTACTGTCTTGCTTTGTTGGGACGATATCTGTCGCTGTCGATTTTACGGAGTTGTTGTTGTTTTGATGGGAAGACGATTTAGGAGTAGACATGAGTAAAACACCTGAAAGCAGTGGATTTTGCCAAAAAATGTCAGCGATCGACGATTATGGCTTTGTAAAGAACTTAGAGCCTGTTTGTAAAGTTTGTGTGTGGGTATCGGAAGCTGGGTTTTTTCTCGGAGGATGGGCCCAGGGACTTTTACTTTTCTTCACAAACAACCTGTCAGTCTCGACGTTATAGGTGATATTAACGTGTTTACCGCCTGGGGGGTAACACCCATTATAAGCGGTAGACAGTAGCGGATAGTGTCAGCAACTAATGCTATTTGACTCTGATGCGATATCTATAGCAGGTTTGGGTTGAAGGAAGCACAGCCCTGGTAATTGGTAATTGGTAATTGGTAATTGGTAATTAATAATTGGCAAGCTGGCGGCTGGTCACTAATTTAGCAAATAAACGTGCAACATAAATTCAAATATTAGTTGCTATTTGGCAATGCAAGAATTAACATATATAATACAGCTAACAGGATTTTTGAAAGGACATAGTTATGGCTTTAACGGTTAACAATCTCATTGCCGATGTGACGGGATTTCCTGTATTTGCTGGGGGCGGTCCACGTCTTTTGGCATTCGCTACATCAGATGATATTGACGTAAGGGAGGGAAATTTATCGTCTTTTCCTTGGGGAGTTTGGGGACTCGACGGCAACGATACTATAGGAGGTTCGTCGGATTCCAACGAACGTCTGTTAGGAAATAACGGCAATGATATTATCGCTGGTGGGGGCGGAAATGACATAATTTACGGCGGTAAAGATACCGACCTCTTGGAGGGAAATGAGGGCAACGATGTAGTTAGGGGCGACGCCGGAAATGACATTATCTTTGGAGGTTTCGGGAACGATATCCTCCGGGGAGGGCAAGGAGACGACGATTTAGTCGGCAATGAGGGCGACGATTTCTTGGTGGGCGATCGGGGAATTGACCTGCTCACGGGAGGTCTCGGTGCTGACATATTCGTGATCAGAAGCAACGATGAAGCATTTGGTATAAATGCAGCAGATGTCATTACCGATTTTAACTTTGACGAGGGCGATCGCATCGGTTTGACGGACGGTTTAACAGAACTAGACCTTTTCTTTGAAGACGACAATTTGATTGATTACGATAACGACGGAATTATCAACGACATGGTGATTGAAAACATAATTACCGGACAGATTGTGGGGGTAGTTTTAAACACCAACAACTTTGAACTTCTCGGTGCATTTGAACAAGCGAGTCCGTTTGCATTGGCAGTTAACGGTTCTCAATTCCAGTTTTTAGCTTAGTTATTTGTAGGTAATTAGACGAGCTCTAGAGCGAGTTCCGGGTAGGGACACGGCACTGCCGTGTCCCTACAGATAGGGGGCAATCTATCTATACGCCACCGTACTTTGCAGCATTGATATTAAAACATTTATGCCTTTAGAGGTTTTTTAGCCTCATCTAAAAGTAGAAATTCAAAATCGGGGAAAGTATATACAGCACTTTCCGATTTTATGAGGTTCAATTAAGTGAAAAGCACCTGATAGCTAAAGCTCATAAAATCCTATTTTTTAGACCTCAGCTCAAAAATAGTGACAGCGAACTTGGCAGAGAAGATGTCAAGCGAGAAAAGTAGCTGCCCGGTTTGGCGTTACTAAAAGTCTAGTTCAAAAACTGGTCAACCAACAACAAACTGAGGAAAATTTACTTCCCAAACAGAGGGGAAAACCCCGATTCAGTCATTTAACTGATGCAGAAACGGAAGTGAGAGAATGCTTTAGCTAGTCATCCCGATGCTACTTTGAGCGAATTGTGTGAATTATGGGGGCAGAAGACTGGAAAATGGGTGAGTCGGACTGCCTGTGTCGCCCCAAACAAAAATTAGGACTCACTCGAAAAAAAAACATGGTACAGTAGCCAAGCCGGAACAGAAAGAGTACAAAAACTCAGAGTTGAGTATTGGGAAAAAATCCGAAATATCGAGGCCCAAAACAAGCGTATTTTTAGACGAAACAGCGATGATGCGCTCGTTTGGCTAGCAGTCATGCCCATTCTCCTTTGGGGATAAGAATAGGAGGAATTAAACCATTTTATCGAGGAGCGTTCGTCACAGCTATTGGCGCAATGAATCTTAAGAAAGTGCTGGCAGTAATGACCCTGAAGGACTCAATGGACGGTGCAGCATTTTCTGTATTTATTGAGAAGTTTTTATGCCGTCAGTTGTGGCTCTTGTGCGGTAGTAGTAATGGATAATTTACCCGCCCATAAAGTAACCTCAATCAATTCAATGATTGAAAGCGTAGGTGCAAGGGTTATTTGTTTATCCCCTTAGTCTCCTGATTTTAATCCTATTAAAATAGGGTAGTCGCAGCTTAAATATTCTTTGCGAATGTTTTCTCCCAAGACCCCAGAGATGATTGACATGATCATAGCAGTTGCCCTTAATTTGATGAATCCGAACCCTTTAAGACATTGGTTCACTCATTGCTCCTACTGTACCTCATAGCATCGGAAAGTGCTGTAATATGGTGTCTGATTACACCCTCATTCTGCCTATTCAGGACGGCGAATGTCTGATGGGTTTGACCCATCAGACATTCGCCAACAGTCTCTTTCTATCGCCGATTTTTATCTTAACTTTTTGAGTTTCTTCAAGTGCGATCGCCTCAAGTTTTCCACCAACTGCCGCAACTGGTTCAAATTACCCGCTTCGCCGCCATACTTCCACCGCACGTAAGCTTGCGAAACTTCATCAATCACCTCAGCTTCATCAGTTGCATGATTGCCGCGCATTGCCTCAGCATATTCCAAAGGCGTTTGAGCTTTCTGCTTGGCAAATCCCCTACTCGCCAAATCCTTCAACATTTCCTGATAAACCCCCTCCACCGGCGGCAACTTCGCCAGCCAGCGGCGGTGGCGCCACTTGCGCCACAGTTGCCAAATTAACCAGCCAATAAAGCCAAAGGCGATCGCAGCAATCAAACCAGTAAATAACCCCACCCAACCCTTAGCAAACTGTCCCAGAAACCAGCCCACAATCAAAGTTATCCAGCCAATTACAAAACCTATGACTGAATCGAGCCCGCTTCTGAGAGGAGTCGGTAGCCAACCCGCGACCCACTTCCAAAACGATTCCAGCGCACTAAAAGTCTGGTTGTCTTCCACCGAAGCCGGAATCAGCGGATAACCGGGAATCGGATTAAAACCAAACCAGCCGTTATTGGGAAAATATACCTCCGTCATCAAAAAAGCATCGGTATTTTTCACAACGTAGTAACCAGTAAACGGGTTAAATTCCCCCGTATCGAAGCCGCCCGCCAGTCGCGCCGGAATCCCGATCGATCTTAGCATAATTGTCAGTACCGTCGAAAAGTGGTCGGGATATCCACCTGTAACTTTTTTGCCATCCTGGGTATTTTTGTAACCAAACAGAAAACCCTCCACTAAATCTTCACCTTCCTCTAAGTAAGGCAAAGCTTTTTCTATTTTATAATTAGGGTTTTGCTTCAAATATTGAGCTAAGTACAAAGCTTTTTCGTAGGGAGAATCGATCGGTCTGTCCGACTGAGCTACTCTAGTTCTTGCCGCCAATATTTCTTCTGTTTTTTCTCGCACCTTCTGGGCAATTTTCGGCGGCACATCCAAATAGAAGTTGCGAATATTTTTCGGGTAATTAGTGCCAGTTTTCCCCAACAAAGAGCGATCGCGAAAAGGTACATTAGAAATAACTGTATAAGTCACACCCTCTCCCAATTCCGCAGGCGCTCGCAAACCCCCCTCCGCATCAACGGCCACCTCTGGACTGGGAAAATAAAGCTCCTTCGGCTTGTTTAAAGCCGGAATCAAATTAGGCAATGGAGCAACAATAGTATAACTTTGAATCACCTCTTGAGTCCGAGGCGCATTGGGAAAAGGATTCAAATAAAATTGATAAGACCAGCGAGGTCTAGTAACCTTTTGAGCTTGTTCGTTGCGAGAAATTTCCCAACCCTGACCGGTGTATTTGTCAAAGCCTAATACCCGCCAAAAACCCGCAGCCTGCGATCGCACCCGCATCACCACTTGGGGTTTCATTTCCCCCCGCAAATTTTGATTAATGCGCTGGTTGAAACCGTAATAAAAAGTAGAGTCTACCTCTCCTGGCCCAGAGTCTGGGTTTCTCCCCCTTCCTCCGCCAGTCCCTTTTTCATTTCCCCCTCTAACATACCCCGGATTCAGAATGCTGCGCTCGTCAAACTCCCCCTGATATTCAATAGGAGCACTCACCGGAAAAGTCCGCAACTGATAGCCAGGGAGGCGTGGCAAAAACGCAAAAATAGTCAGCCCCAACCCGACAGTTATCAGCAGCAGCCAAGCAAAATTCTTTGGGGATAAAGTAGCAGCAAATAGCGACAGGCTTTCATTTTTCCCTTTACCTTGTGCTTTTTCGCCAATGGCTTCTGGCTTCACAAATCCCAAGCGCGATCGATAATCCAAAACTAAAGTCGGAAGCGCTAAAGCCAAAAACACGAACAACAGCGGCGCAAAAGTCAAGGTTTGGCTGAGAGTCGCTGCTACCCCTAACAAAATTAGCCCGATTACCATCGAGTAGCCTAAATCCTTGCGACGAGGCAAATCAAAACTGTGCAGAACTTGAAGTTGGATTAACAGTTGCGCCAAAACTAACCGCGTATCATTCAATTCTCCCACCAAGCGGCTAAAAAAAGCGAACAGCGCCACCAGCATTCCAATAGCTATGCAGAACTTAGCAGCTACATTGCGATCGCGGCGGCGATACCAACTCCAAGTTGCTCCCACAATACTAACAGGCACAGCCCACAGGTTCAGGGCTTCTTCAGCAGCAACGTCAGTAGCTACAATTCCCACAATTACCAACAACTGAACTAGGATTCGCAGCAGTAAAGAATCCTCAATCACCGGCGGAGGCATGGCCTCAATCTGCTCCCACAGCTTACCCAAAACAGGTATATTTCGCAGGTTATCAGTTGTCATGTGCACCCATCCAACTATTGTAGATTTTAGATTTTAGATTTTAGATTAAATCCACAGATAAATCTGGGTTTGACCTAATCTCTAAACCTTATTTCCCTGTCAAACGCTTTTAGATTTTAGATTTAATCCACAGATAAATCTGGGTTTTAACTAATCTCTAAATCTTATTTCCCTGTCAAACGATTTTAGATTGAATCCACAGATTAACTTCACTGATGAATCTGGGCGCTTCAACTAACATCTAATTTTTTTGGCTTTCCACGACCGAAGTCGGGGAATTGCATTTGTTTTTGTGTGAGGTCAAACCAGCGAGTAAAAACCTAAATTATTTACTCTAATTACCCCTTTCTAGTTGCTATCTTGTCCTGCCCAAATTGGACGAATAGCAAACATCAAAGGTCTGGTCTCGAAGTTTTGGAATCGAACTTCTAGAGCATAAGTCTTGTTCGGTTGTGGGTCAAACAACTCCACACTTAAATGCCCGGAATTCGGACGATGTGCAGTTGCTTCGGCATCTTCTCCCTTTAGTTCCAAACTTCCTGCCCCCGGAAATTGGCAGTCAACTCTTAAACACGGCATTGGTTGTTCTCTGTTGCGGTTCGACAGGTATTGAGCCTCCAGAGTCAGCGAACCCAAACCAGTCAGCCACTCCCGCGAAACCGGCGGCTGATTCACAGGACAATCCAAAGTTAGAGAATCAATGATTTCCCTGGCTGCCAACAGCGACAGCACCATTTGTTGATCGGTACTCGCTGCTTCGTAATTCGGGAAATCTTCTAAATCTAGAAGTCCCCGCAAAGAACCTCGGAGCACTAAACTAGCTAATTCGTTGAGTTCCTGAGACTGGCCCGGAAATAAGCCATCTACAGCGCGCACTAACTTTGAGCCTTCCCGCAGCGACGACATTACCAGTTCCTGACAAGGTTCTAGCAGTTGAGCAAAAACCTTTTGGGCGATCGGAATTGGCAGGCGGCCCCACCTGATATTTTGTAGTTGGGGAGTCCAGAGGTGTAGGGGGGGAACCCATTGCGGGGCTACATCGTCTGGGTAATCGTGGTCGTAGCTTTTGAATTCTGTTTCCCAGGGGAACAGCGGCGGGTTGGATTCAATTTCGGCTCTAAGCCTTTCTTTTAACAAGGTCTGAAAACGGTCTTGCACGGTCGGTATTTCTCCAATTGTCTGCGGTTGTGCGGGTGCATTGCTGTGCGCCCCCACTTGATAGTCCAGCGGGTCTGGTTCGTCCCATTCCCAGTATTCCACCCCGGAATTCTCTTCTGTGTCGCCCCACTCTTCTGAGCGAGGGGATGGATTGAGGTTTTCCTCATCTTCGTTAGAGGCATTCGCGATCGGCGCCTGCAATATCCAGTCTAAAAAATGGCGATCGAAAGCCTCTGCATCCCTGTTCGTTTCGTTATTCATCACTAGATGCCCCTTCTCCGGAATCTGAACGATTTCGCAATTCCCAGGCAAGTTCCAGCAATTTAAACCACCGTTTCTGTACCTGGGCTACCGTGCTGCCGAGGCTTTGCGCGATCGCTGACTCTGACAGACCTTGTTGTTTCAACTTTAGCAAACGCTGTCCTTCTGGGCCAATTTGCTCGCCAAAAGCCTGCCACTGAGAAGGCAGCAAACCTAGATTTCGATCTAAGTCTGCTTCCAGCCACTGGTGAACGAGTTCCCAGCGGTGCGACATGGCGAACCTGAGCAAATGGTACTTGAAGCGCTGCTGCAAATAATCTCTTTGGCGGGGAGTTATGCCCAAAAGCGACTCTATTTCATTAGTCGGCAAGTCTTGCAAGCGCAGCACGAAATAATCGGCGCAGTCTTGTTGATTGCGCTCTTTCAAGTAACCCACTAATTCGTCAATCACGTTTTGCCGCAGAGATTCTGACTCGTCGCCTAGGGGGCGAATTGCCGCCGAACCCTGTCCGGCCATCGCTTCCCGCACCGAGTGCACCGAGGTGTCGTTCCAAGTTTGGTCGGAATCTGAAGCCCCTCCGTCGGCGGCTTGTTCCATATCTACGGAGGTTTCTTTGGGCTGCTGCTGGGAAAAGGTTTGGGCCCGTAAAATAATTAGTTGCTGGCTGCGGTTCCGAGGTAAAGGAATGCGCCGCTTCCCGAAGCGCTCTACAAAGGCCATGTACTCTGCTAGTTCTAAGCGAGTGCGGGGACTGTAGGTGGGTGGTAGTTGGGTTTCGCGCCGGAATGCCTTTAAAGCTTCGAGATAAAATCCTTGCAAAAAATCTTTGATCAGTTCTACTCGCGCCTGATAGCTAGACTGCACCTGCGGAGGAGTGATGTAGCGATAGACGATCGCGCTGAGGGTACTGTGCAATTCTACTCGCCCGGGCCCGGAGCCTAAATTGTAATAATGCAGGCATTGTTGCAAGCGGTGCTGAGCGAGGCTCTGGGCTGAACCTTCTATATCTCCGGAGGCTTGAATCCGCTGGCTTTCAGTGCATATCCTGTTGACTTCTGCTGCGAGTCGCCCTGCTACATCTTGGCAGTTCTGCTCTGACGCGCGAGTGGACTTTTTGAGTTCGTCTAACAGCAGTTCAAATATGGTTTCCACGCTCTGGCAGATTTCCCGCATGATGGTTTACAGCTAACAATGAAAGTACCACAGTTAGTAAAAGTATGGATAAATCTTTCCTACCGCTACTTTACCCCGTATTCCCCAGATAGGACAAACTGCAATGCCCTCTTTCTCCTCCTTCGCGCAAACACAGAGGACGGCTTTTTTTATCTGTCCTGGAGGCGCCATCCGTTAAGAACCAGGTTTAAACAGTTGCCACTGCAACGATGCTTCATCAGAGTGTTGGGTTTGACAAAGCCTTCATGCGAGCCGAAAACGCTACACTGCCGTTGATACCTTCACTCTAGTCATTGTGGTGGTCACAGCAGCCCAAGTCTTGCTGAAGGTGAAGCGAGCAAACAGGTTCTCTCTTTCGGTCTACTAGATGGGGCCAAGGGTTTCACGGCTGTATTTGATCCGGGTCTTCAGCCACTTTTGCCATAAAGTCTCGACGGCGATCGCCCGTCTGTTTCTTGGCAGCATCCTTGAACGTCTATCTAACGGTTTGACTCAATATCATTTGTAGCATCCCAATCACACTGATCAGAAGCGCTCATGTCCGAACATCTGTTTCCTAGCCTTCTAGGATAAATAGGGTTATATTTAATTGCAAGTCCCTTATGCCGTCATTTAAACCCGATCGCACAATTAAGTGTGTGTGATGTTCGTTAACTTCGACATAAATTCCTTTATTTTTACTAACAATCAGAGTGCAGCCTTTTTATAGCCGGATTGAGCGGGGGCTCACCTGCCGCCCAATCGGTGTGCTCGCCAAACAAAGGGGTTCCGGAACAATAAGTTTCATTGCATCTATCTAAGGGTATCAATATTGCGATTACTTTCACCTGAAATGCTGATATTTTACTAAAGTTCGCTCGTCTTCCATCGTCCTCTGGGTTGATGTAAGTGGCTGGCGAAATTTGTTCTAATAGTAAAGTTAGAGTTGAAGGAACAATTTTCAATGCGTAAGTTAAACATAGGTCTATCTGACGAGCAACGTGCAGGCGTTATCGAACTATTGAATCACGACCTGGCAGATGCTTATCTGCTGTTAATCAAAACCAAAAAGTATCACTGGGATGTAGTTGGCCCACAGTTTAGATCGCTCCACCAGTTGTGGGAAGAACACTATCAGGCGTTAACATTAAATATCGATGCTATGGCTGAACGGGTGAGAACTTTAGGTGGCTATCCAATTGGTACTGCTGAGGGTTTTCTGAAGTATGGCTCGATTCAAGAACATATCGGCGATTTGCCTTTAGCGACCGAGATGGTGTCGCGTTTAGTTGACGACCACGAACTGATTATTCGCAATCTCCGCAAACACGTCGAACAGTGCGGTGAAGAGTTTAAAGATGACGGCACCGCAGACTTTTTGACTGGTTTGATGGAACAGCACGAGCAAATGGCTTGGATGTTGCGCTCGTTTATTGAAGGGGAATCCCTTGCGCCAGACGGCCAGCACCCAAAAGCTCAAACGGCTACAGCTTCTCACGCTTAGAGAGATTAAGTAGAAGGAAGAAGGAAGTTCGGCAACGGATTCGCAAGGGCGGATGTAACGGATGTAACGGATGTCAGTTGGATGGAAGTCGGAAGAAGGAAGAAGGAAGAATGGAAAACTTAGATGTTTTTATTTAACCCTCTTTCCTGATTCTTGATTGAGTAAGCTGGCATAATTAAACACCCTCTACCTTCCTATAAAACCCGGTTTATTCAAAAAACCGGGTTTTTCAATGTTGGTTTTATTTAGATTTTAGATTTCCTAAACTGTTGAATCGCATTCTTTCGTATACCTGCGACGGCAACATTCTGTGAGCCTTCGTCCGCGTCTCAATCCTCGCCAGTGTCGTCCCTTCACTCGATTCAGATGCTGGTTTTAACTCTAACCCTGATGCAGTTAGCGGTGTAACTATTATTTTTAATATACTTTCTATTAAGAGCCGATACAAATTATGGCGCAAAAGTGCCATAGATAAATCTTCTTTGAAAGCTCGGTACAGCCAAGATAATGTACTGCGGTGATTGCCGCTGCGGTTGCTTTTAACAGCTAAGTAAATGTAAAAATTGCTGCTAGACCAGCGATAAATGCTGCTGGGAATTCCGGGATGTTGCCGCCGGACATCTGCCATAATTAAAGAGTGAGATTTTGCCATTGCTGCATAGTTGCCAGAATACTTAGTTGGCTATCGGCAGATTGCCAACTAAGTATTCTGGCACGACTTTAAATTGATAATGTTCGGCTATGCGGAGGTTAAGTTCCCAGTCTTCGCAGCCTTAAGCGTTTTCTAGTTTAAGTTTGCCGTTGTAACCGCCGACTTTTGCAAAAAAACGCGGCGGATTAGAGATGAGCTGGCATTGCCTATAAAATATTTATAAACTAATGCTGTCTAAACTTCTCGTTCGATGGTGGAGTTATAAAATCCACCTGTGAGGAAGTCTTTTTCATTTATATCAACTGATACCAATTCACTATGAAGGTACACTAAATTTAGGCTAAAAGTAGAGGAGATGCAATATGGCCAACAAATTTAAGGTAGAAATTCAGGAAACGGTTGAGGAACTAGAGCATCGACTCGAACGGGCTATAACCTCCGTAAGTAAAGAAAAATTACTGCTATTATACTGGATTGCCACCAAAAAAATCAAAACAAGAGAAGAATTAGCCACGATGCTGAAGCGAGACGAATCAACAATATATCGTTGGTTAAGAGCTTACAAACAAGGTGGAATTACCTCATTACTCACAGTTAAAAAAGCTCCCGGGAAGACTCCACATATACCACCGGAAGTCAGAGAAAAATTAATCAAAAAACTGCAAAAACCAGAGGGGGAAACAAGTTATGGCAAATTACAGATATGGCTCGAAAAAGAATGCGGGATCAAAGTGAGCTATAAAGTCGTACATGACCTAGTTCATTATAAATTAAAATCTTACCTCAAAGTGCCAAGACCCCAAAGCAATAAGGTGAACGAAGTTGCACAGACCAACTTCAAAAAAAAACTGTGGGAGATTATCAAAGTAATGATTAAATATTTCGGAACAGGACAGCCTGTAAGGATATGGTGTCAGGACGAGAGTAGATTTGGATTGATTACTATGCAGGGCAGAATGATTACATTGAAGGGGATAAAACCCGTCGGAAAAAAACAATAGAAGCGAGGAAATTTCTATGTTTATGGAGTTGTAGAGGCATCAACAGGTGAACAATATTATCAAGAATTTTATCAGCTCAATCACAACTGCTTTCAAGAGTTTTTAAATGGATTTGCTCAAAAATACTCAGACTATTTTAATCTAATTATCATGGATAATGGTAGCTTTCATAAAGCTCTCTTATTAGACTGGCATGACCATGTAATGCCAATATATTTACCTGCGTATAGTCCTGAATTGAATCCGATTGAAAGATTGTGGGAACATACAAAAAAAGACCTGAAGTGGGCAAATTATTCGAGTTTAGATAAACTCAAAGAACAGGTAAATATAATTATCGAATCTCTCACGAATGAAGAAGTTTTATCTCTCTGTGGTTGGGACTATATCCTTGAAGCTATATTAAGTGCAACTTCATAGTGAATTGGTATGACCAGGAATAGACAACTCCGACAGATGGTGCTGAGTAAATCAGGAATTTCACGGGTTTTTAGAGGTTTTGGGTATACCAAATATCGTCGGCATCGAGGGGAGTAATATATTCGCCTTTTGATTTTTCAAGTGCTAGGTTGCCAGCGATGGCGACGCCGGCATTTGATTGGTGGGATAAGCTGACTCGGCTATCTTTTTGAGCAAAAGATTGGACTATTTCGGCTGTTGTATCTGTAGAGCCGTCATCAACTACTAAAACTTCTATGTTTTGATAAGTTTGAGATAAGACAGACTCTCAGGTTTTAGCAATAAAATTGTCAGCCTTGAAAGCTGGCATGATGGCTGAAACTAATGGCTGATTTAAAGTGTTTGGGGAGGTGTTCATGTAATATAAAAAATGGTTTAGGTAAAAGTTTAGGTTCGGAGCTAGCTAAGGGTATGTTAGCAAATTACCAAACCTCGATCGTACAGCGTCGGAAATTTTAAGAGGTATATTTAAAATATATTGCCAAAAGTCATAAAATGTGCAGTTAGTCCGCAGTCGGGATCGAGACTTGGTGCAGGAGTCACTCGCGGATGAGGTCTGTAAAAGAAATTTTACCGCGCAAGTGCTGACAGTCCCGGGTGTCCGTATAAACGATGTTTGATTTTATACGGTGTGCCTACTTATAAAATCAAAGTCTTGTGCATTGCAACACAGTCATACCAAAATGCAGGTGGGGCTTTTTCGCAAATTTACACAAACAATCATATATTTAAAGATTTTGTGAAGCTGTTGTCGGCATCCGGTCACTCTCAGCAAGCTATGGCTTAGAATACAGGTATCAGGGGGAAAAATCCAATGGAGAATGACCGCAAAAAATCTAGTTGAAGATAAACAGAAATCGAGTTATAAATAAAAAAGTAGAGCTAATTTTACCCTTCGTAAAGTAGCACCAATAAAATTCAAGCAAACTTTGGTTCCTGCAATTTAAATAATTTAGGTAATGATTTCTACCGCCGACCCCACTGTATCCATCATTATCCCAGTCCACAACGGGGGCGCTTACTTCCGCACCTGTTTGTCAAAACTGGCTCAAGCTGTGCCCAAACCGATCGAAATTATTGTAGTAGCAGATGGCGAAAGCGACGGTTCCTGGCGTCTGGCCAAGGAATTCGGCGCCAAAGTCATCAGGATTCCCGAATGCGGGGGGCCAGCGCGGGCAAGGAATTTGGGTGCCCAAGCTGCAAAGGGAGATATTCTGTTTTTTGTGGATGCTGATGTCGCTGTTTGTCCAGAAGCTGTGGGCTATGCGATCTCGGTGTTCAAAAATAATCCCTACTTAGCTGCTTTCATTGGCTCTTACGACGATGATCCTGGAGATCCTGATTTTCTATCGCAGTACAGGAACTTGCTGCACCACTACGTGCACCAAACCGGTAACGAAGAAGCTTCGACTTTTTGGGGCGCTTGCGGAGTGATTCGCCGGGAAATTTTTTTGCAGATGGGCGGCTTTAATGAGAGTTACCGCCAAGCTTCGATTGAAGATATTGAGTTCGGCTACCGTTTGAAACAAGCAGGTTATAACATTCGGCTGTGCAAAACATTGCAGGTGAAGCATTTAAAGCGGTGGAAACCTATAGGTATGGTGAAAGCTGACTTTTTCTACCGAGCACTGCCTTGGACCGAACTGATTTGGCGCGATCGCCAATTGAATAACGACCTCAACTTGCAAGTCTCGAACCGCATCAGCGTGATTTTAACTTATGCAGTCCTGCTGGCAATTTTGGGAACCTGCTGGTCACTGAGCTTTCTGCTACTGGCTGGTTTATTGGCCATACCCCTGGTAGCAATTAATGCACCGCTTTATCGATTTTTTCACCGTAAACACGGTATCCTATTTGCCTTGAAAACTATTCCGTGGCACTGGCTTTTTTACTTTTACAGCGGACTGGCATTCGCGATCGGCACTGGTCGCTACTTATACCAAAAAAAGCCTGTGACTGGCAAAGTTAGCTTGCCAGTATCCGCTCCATAAATTAAGGCCAATCGTCCTTTAACATCAGGTCGCTCGATAGTGTCTCAGGGTATTCACGGGTGCATATATCACTGTGACAAGTTATAAATAACTGTATAGTTTGGATCAAAAAGCTGGAGGTAGGCTGAGTGAAACATTATCCTGTTGCAATCGTCGGTGCAGGCCCTGCGGGCTTGACTGCTGCCTACGAGCTAGTCAAGCAAGGCATCATCCCTGTTGTACTAGAAAAAGGTGATAAAGTTGGGGGAATAGCTCGCACCGAAACCTACAAAGGCTATCGTTTCGACATTGGCGGCCACCGCTTTTATACTAAAGTTGAAGCCGTGCAGCAGTTGTGGCAAGAGGTACTGGGAAATGAGTTTATTAAAGTGCCACGATTGTCGCGAATTTTTTATCGAGGGAAATTTTTTAATTATCCGATCAGTGCCTTCAATACTCTCTTTAATTTGGGGATAATTGAGAGTACGCTGATTATTTTGAGTTATCTGAAAGTGAGAATTTGGCCACTTCGGGAAGAAAAAACTTTTGAACAATGGGTGATCAATCGTTTTGGCGAACGCTTGTATAAAACATTTTTTAAAACTTACACTGAAAAAGTTTGGGGCATTCCTTGTTCGGAAATTCAAGCAGATTGGGCGGCGCAGCGGATTAAAGGATTGTCCCTGACGACTGCAATTATTAATGCTTTGTTTGGCAGCAACGACACCAAAACATTAATAAAAGAGTTTGACTATCCGGCTTTGGGGCCGGGGATGATGTGGGAAAAGTTCGCCGAAGCTGTGGAGAATAAAGACGGCAAAGTTTATCTCGATACTAAAGTGGTTAGCTTTGAGCGTGAAGGTAATACGATTAAAAGTATTACTGCGGAGCAAAACGGAGAATTAGTTCAATATTCTGCTGATAATTTCATTACGAGTATGCCGATATCGGCGCTGGTAGCAAGAATGAAACCGCAGCCCCCCGAAGAGGTATTGCACGCCGCGCGATCGCTCAAATATCGAGATTTTTTGATTGTATCACTGATTGTCAATCGCAAGGATTTGTTTCCTGACAACTGGATTTACATTCACTCTCCCGAAGCCAAAGTTGGACGAATTCAAAACTTTAAGAATTGGAGCGCAGCTTTAGTTCCTGATGTCAACAAAAGTTGTTTAGGAATGGAATATTTCTGTAGCGTAGGCGACGAGATTTGGGAAATGTCGGACGCAGAACTTGTCGAATTAGCAACTCGCGAGTTGGTTGCTTTGGGGTTAGCAACAACTGCCGAGGTGGAAGATGGAGTTGTCATACGGCAACTTAAAGCTTATCCAGTTTATGATGGGGAATATCGAGGACACTTGCAGGTACTTGAAGGTTTTTTGAAGGGAATTGAGAATTTGCAGACGATCGGGCGCAACGGTATGCACCGATACAACAACCAAGACCATTCTATGCTGACGGGGATGCTGGCTGTGAGAAATATTCTCGGCGAAAAGCACGATTTGTGGGATGTGAATACTGAGCGATCGTACTATGAAGATTTTAGTGTCGATCGCTCAAAGGACAAAAAGGATTCGGATTTGATTTCGCAGTCAATATAGCCAGCCGAAATAGGGATTGCCATGAAAAAAGCGAACCTGCCAAACTTAATCGGCTTCGCAGCAAGCATCTTCTTGCTCATGCTTTCAGTGCAGTGGTTTGTCCCTATCCAACTCGACTTAATCGAAGCGATAGCCGCGATCGCTTCTGCTTGGAGCGTTTGGCTGCTTGCTAAAAACAATCCCCTAGGCTGGTGGATCGGCTTAATCGGAGTTATCGCCTACGCTGCGGTGTTTTATCAAGTTAAACTTTACGGCGAAGTTGCGATTCAATTCTTCTATTTAATCACGAGCTTGCGAGCAATTTATATTTGGCTGCGGGGCGGCGAAAACAGCACAGAAAAACTTGTATCTCGCATGGACCAACGCTGGCTCATCCTCACCGCAGTCTTAGTTACAGTAGGCGTATTTGGCTTGCGAACAGTATTAGTATCTTTGGGCGGTGCATTACCCTTTTGGGACGCTCTGACCACCGTCTTAAGCGCGATCGCCCAGTTGTACCTGATGGGACGCTATCTCGAAAGCTGGTATTTGTGGATTGTTGCAGACACGATTTACGTTCCCTTGTACGCCTCGCGCGGGCTATATCTGACGAGTATTTTGTACGCGATATTTTGGTTGATGGCAATTTACGGACTGCAAAATTTTCAGCGGATTTACTCGGAACAAAAGTTAAAACAGCAGCAATCTTTATGATACTGGGTGTTACTGTAGGCAAATTTTACCCCTTCCACAAAGGACACGACTACTTAATTCGAGAAGCTAAAAAAAAGGTTGACCGTTTAGTCGTTCTCGCCTGTTACAAAACAAATCAAGCAGTTGCAGGAAGCGTTAGAGCCGAGTGGATTCGGTTTTTGCATCCCGACGCAGAAGTTATCGAAGTGCTCGACGATTTGCCGGAAGCCCCCGAACCTTGGGCTCAGAGGACTCTTGAGGTGCTTTCCGGGCGAAAACCAGATATCGCTTTTACTTCAGAAGATTACGGGGAACCTTGGGCAAAACTGATGGGAGCTCAACACTTTGCAGTCGATCGCGAACGGCTCAAATTCCCGATTTCTGGAACGCAATTGCGATCGAACCTAGCCGAACACTGGCAAATGCTGACTCCCCCAGCCAAAGCCTACTTTGCCAAACGAGTCTGCGTGCTGGGTGTAGAATCGAGCGGCACGACTACCCTGGCACGATCGCTCGCACAGCACTACCAAACTGCTTGGGTTCCCGAATACGGCAGGTGTTACTGGGAAGGCAGGCAATATTCGCCCGAACCTGAAATTTGGGACAGCTATGAATTTGTAGAAATTGCCAAGAAACAAGCTGCTATAGAAGACGATATTGCTACTCGCGCTAACAAAGTCGTTATCTGCGATACAGATTCTTTAGCTACTTGTATTTGGCACAAACGTTACGTTGGTTCAGAACACCAGACAGTCGAGCAAATTGCAGACAGCCGCCGCTACGATTTGTATATTTTGACTCAGCCGGATTTCGGCTTTGTTCAGGATGGAACGCGAGAAAGCGAACATTTACGAATGACTATGCACCAGCAGTTTGTGGAGGTTCTTCAGAATAAAGGAAAGCGGTATATTACTGTCGGAGGAACGCACGAGTTGCGAATGTCGGAGGCTCTACGGGCGATCGATTCAGTGTTGGTGTTTGAAGCGTTAGAAAAGCTAGAGAATGAGGGATAAGTTTCGATCAAATTCCTCTACTAATAAATCGATTCGTCGCTCAATAGAAAAAAGCGATTCGTCTTTAATCTCGCAATCTAGTTAATATTTGGCAACTGTTGCACTGAGGCGATCGCGCATCTTTTGTTTGTGGGCGATCGCTCAACTATCATTAGGTAACAGCGGTAATAATACCTCTACTTGTACCAGTAAACTAGGCCAAACACTTGTAACAATATTCCAAATAACTTCTGGTCTCACTTGGCCATAACGGTGAACCCAAATATTTCGTAAGTTAATGGCATTTCGCCAATCAATGTCGGGATGGAACTGCTGAAACTCGCTCGAAATTCTCCGAACTCCCTCCCCCAAAATCCCCAACTGCCGCTCTACGGCACTTTGCATAAAAACACTTTCAAGATAAGTCTCGCAAATCGACCATCATCAGATTAGTTTGATGTTTGGGATAATTTTCCACTACCTGCCGTCTAGTAATGGTATTCAAGCAACTTAAACCATACGACCTATAAGCTCACGTGATTCAGTCCACGCATAAGTTATTTCATGTGTTTCTGGGTTTCGATACCATGACTCATCACAAGCACTATTTCTACTATACACACAAATCACTTGCGCTCCTTCTTTAAAGAGGTTAGGCGAGGTTGGATGGATGGTGTATCCTGCCAAGACGTTTCCAGGGTGCTGTCTGTTATCAAGGATCACACCAGTTCTATCTGGTCTTCGCTGTTGACAGCCTGGATCGGAGTATAAAGGCACATCTACCCAACGAACAGTTCTAACCACATTATCTGGCTTAACTTCTTCTATAGGCAAAGAGTCTTGATGATGTGGATCGTGAAGAATTTGATATGTAGGTTTAAAGATGACTGTTCCAGAAAAGTCAGAATCAATCAAATAGCTTAAACGTTGAAGTTTCTCTAAACTTAGGGAAGGAAGTTTGCGTACTATATCTTTGATATCAAGGATATCTCTTTGCGGATTAAACTCAAATAGATTGTAAGTGTTAAAAACCTGTGAATACTTATTTTGCTTCCTCCCTAGGATAAAAAACTTGAGATGGCTAAAATTTTCATACTGCTTTTGACGAATGAAAATTTCTATAGTCTCCTCAATCTTTTTTGGCGTCTTGGTAGCCGTGACTTGGAAAGCAACTTTTCTATAAGGGTCTCCTAAATCTATTGCAGGATATTTAGGTCCATCACCATCTAGATTGATGAGATCGTACCCGTATATAATATTGAGAAATTTGGCAATGAAAGATTGAAGAATAAAATTTTGATCGAGCAATCCGATCGCTCCTCGATACTCTACTGAATATTGTAAAATTGCTAAAAAATCACAAATTTTCTTTTGAATATCTTCCTGAACAAGCACCGATTATCCCTCTTTAACTCATGATTACAATTTTACTATAAATTGAGCCGGATCATCCCAACTACAGCGATGAGCAACTCCTGCCGGAATAATGGCGATGTCTCCGGCACTGCGCCTTTCTCGCTCCTGCTTGCCCTGTTTGGCGATCGCGTACCGGGTGCATTCGATCGCCGATAGGGATTTTCTAACCGATTCTTTTCAACCAAATCCACAGAACGATGAAATAAATGCTCTATCTCCTCCTGCATACTCAATAGATTGGATAGTGTGAGGCGGTGGGATAACTTATAGGTAACTAATACATCCACATCGCTATCAGGGCGAAAATCATCCCGCAGCACGCCCGCCAAACAGGGCAAATTCGACAATGTTCCAGCGCTGGCAAAATTGCGCGATCGCATCTAAAGAAACTTTTAGGCGATCGCTCACTACATATTGTAAATCCGCTTGTAACTCAATCATGGGCGAGTCAACCTCAGACTACAAAATTCAGAGAATCCAAGCATTGCTATAGCAGCCGCTAATTTACCACACTTGAGCATCCCAGACACATTTAAGTTTTCGATGCAAACAAAATTTACTAGACTTACTGATAAGATGAGAGGAGCTAGATTGAGAGGTCATCTTATGTCGCCGATAAAACAACGCCTTCTAGAAGCGATCGAACGGACTCCTGAATCGCTTTTAGAGCAAACTCTGACATTCCTGGAATTTTTGACCAGTCGGACACAGACCGCGCTCGCCCCAGACTTCGACTCGGATTTTGACTCAGACACCGACTCCAACGACAAAATCCTCGGTGACCTGAAAGCCTCCCTCCACCAAGCCAAAGCGGGACAAACCTTCCCCATCGAGGAGCTCTGGGACGGCATCAATGTCTGAGATGCCAGTCCAACTCAAATTCACGGCACTTTTCAAACGTCGCCTCAAAGGACTCGCTAAAAAGTATCGCCAAATTCAAACCGATGTTCAGCCCGTCCTCGATGAGCTTATCCAAGGAAACTTCATCGGAAACCAGATTGCAGGCACCCAATACACCGTTTACAAAGTCCGGGCTAAAAACAGTGATGCCCAAGTTGGTAAGAGCGGTGGCTATCGTTTGATTTATCAAGTTGAATCACCGACTCAGGTTGTTTTACACCTGATTTACTCGAAATCAGAACAAGCAAACGTCTCGGCCGAGGAAATCCAAACTGCGATCGCACAATACCAAGCAGAAGCAGGCGAATAAGACATTTTTCAAGTCTAAACTTTGGATATCGCCGACATTGATATCACATATGGCCCAAGTCCCGACCTTCTTGCGGCAGCAGTGTATCTTTGAGAGTTGACACAAATTTTTTAAACTTGTGCTAACTCTTGACTACATACTGACTAGAGTGAAAAATATGCAAAAACGCCAGCAACAAACCAACCAACCTATGAACTTTTCAGAAAAATCAGGGGGCAAAAGTCCCACATCCACAAAAACCAACCCAACACAGAATCTCGGCGTCGTAGGATTGCGGAAATTACTTTTTGCCGCCGGAATAGCCTCTCTGTGCGCTAGCTGTCAAAATCCTCAAGCACCCACCGCCACAACTCCCGGAGGCAGCCCCGGAACCAGTCCCGCAGCCACTCCCGTCGCAGTCAGCAACCCCGGAGACCCAAATACTGTCAAAATTGTCTCCATGCTGCCGATGACAGGCAGCGCCTTGGGTCAAGCTCAAACAATGGTCAACGGCATCCAACAAGCCCTCGCCGAAACCAACTCCAAAGCTTGCGACGGCAAAATCCAAATCCAATACGAAGTTTACGATGACGCCACCGCCGCCGCCGGCAAATGGGACCCGGCCCAAGTAACGTCCAACTCCAACAAAGCCGTCGCTGACGGTTCGGTAGTTGCCGTCATCGGTCACTATAACTCCGGTGCCGCCAAACTTTCCATTCCCGTGCTCAACCAAGCTAACATCGTCATGATCAGTCCGGCTAACACTTATCCGGGACTGACTAAACCAGGAAAAGGCGAAGCCAAAGAACCCAACGTTTATTATCCCGCAGGCACTCGTAATTTCACCCGCGTTGTCCCCGCTGACGACCTTCAAGGTGCTGTAGCTGGCAACTGGGCGAAATCTTTAGGGGTGCAAAAAGTCTACATTCTCGACGACCAAGAACTCTACGGCAAAGGCATCGCTGATGTTTTTGAAGCCACTGCTAAAAAGTTGGGAATTCAAGTCCTCGGAAGAGAGGGAATTGATATTAAAGCTAGCGACTACAAGGCGTTAATGAATAAGATCAAAGCTTTAAAGCCCGACCTGATTTACTTTGGAGGCACTACTCAAAGCAATGCCGGACAAATAATTAAAGATATGAGAAATGTCGGAATGACGCCTGATGCAGTTAAATTCATGGGGCCCGACGGCATCAAAGAGCAAGCTTTAGTTGACGCGGCGGGCAAAGATGCCGAAGGAATTTACGCTACTTTTGGGGGCTTGCCTCCTCAAGAATTGACTGGTGCGGGCGCGAAGTGGTACGAAAGTTACAAGGCAAAATATAATGCTGAACCGGAAGCTTATGCAGCTTACGCCTATGAAGCTGCTAAAGTTGCGATCGGCGCAATTAATAAAGTTTGCAAAAATGACCGCGCTGCTATCCGCGAAGCTGTCTTGGCAACTAAAGATTTTAACGGGGTACTCGGCACTTGGAGTTTTGACACCAACGGCGACACGAGCTTGACTACAATGTCAGGAAATGTTGTTAAAGGTGGCAAGTGGGAGTTCGTGAATGCGCTCAAGACGGAATAATTAATCAGAAGGAAGAGGGAAGTTCGGCAACGGATTTTATAACGGATGTAACGGATGTAACGGATATCGGGAAGAAGGAATAAGGAAGAAGGGATAATAAAAAATTATGCCTTTTTCCTTCTTTCTCCAATGTCCCATGCCCGATGCCCAATTCCCAATTCCCAATTCCCGATTCTCAATTCCCAATTACCAATTCCCAATTACCAATTCGTCAAAAACATGAATAACTGGAAAAGTATTCTCTTATATGTAGGTGTAGTTTATATAGTTTTGCTATTAGGCCCGATCGCAGGATTTGATTTGCCAAAAATTGTTGGAGAAATAGTCAGCAGTCCTGAAGTTTTTATCCAACAATTATTAGTGGGTCTTGTCAACGGCGCGCTAATTGCAATTATTGCTTTGGGTTACACGATGGTTTATGGCATTATTGAGTTAATCAATTTTGCTCACGGCGATTTATATATGTTGGGGGCTTTTGCTTCCCTAACTGTGTTCGGGGCTTTTGGGATGCAAGATGGCGCACCTTTAGGTATTGCTATACCGGTAATGTTAGTCGCTTTAATTGTATGTTCGGTGTTTTGTGCTGGGCTGAATATTGTTGTGGAAAAGTACGCTTATCGGCCCTTGCGAAATGCTCCCCGTTTGGCTCCTTTAATTTCAGCGATTGGAGTTTCTTTTATTTTCCAAAATATGGGTCTGTTTTGGGGAGGATTGAAAGCTTTTATTCCGGTGATGGGTTCTAATTCTGCTGCACCGAAAAGTTTTCCCGATTTGTTACCGCGAGTTGATATTTTCAAAGCTTTGGGAATTCAAACGAGTATTGTATTTACTACGAAAGATTTAATTGTGTTGGTGGTGGCGGTTGTATTGATGGTTTTGCTTCATGTTTTTGTGCAGTACACTCGTCTGGGAAAGGCGATGCGGGCAACTGCTCAAAGCCGCGATGCTGCTAAAATTATGGGCATTAATGTGGATCAGATTATTGCTCTGACTTTTTTGATTGGGGGAGCTTTGGCGGGTTCGGCTGGGATTCTGGTTGGTCTGTACAACAATACTATTGTGTTTACGATGGGGTTTACGGCAGGTTTGAGGGCTTTTACGGCGGCGGTTTTGGGGGGGATTGGCAATATTGTGGGGGCGATGTTAGGAGGGGTTTTGATTGGGTTGCTTTCGTCTTTGAGCGATCAGTATTTGTCGAGCCGCTGGACTAATGCTTGGGTGTTTGGGGTTTTGGTGGTGATTTTGGCTTTTCGGCCTGGGGGTTTGTTGGGCGAGAATGTTCAGGAGAAGGTTTGAAGTTGCAGTATGTTTGAGATTGGGTTGTAGTGAGGACTTTAGTTCTCATAAAATTTTGAGGACTAAAGCCCTCACTACAAACATTTTATAAATTTGTGTGAGCTTCTTTGATGAAGAGACAGAAGTTGGGTATCAGAGAGCGCGATCACGTTTTACGTTTTAGTTTTACGTTTTAAATATTCCCTGGTTTGAGCCAGCCAAAAACTTCGCCTAAAGTCAACTGCATTTCCGGCATAAAATTGGGCATCGGAAGTATATCTGTGGGTTCTTGCAAGGAAATAGGCTGCTGCCTTGCGGGATAGGCTAAAATGTTTTTTTCATCGGGATCGAGCAACCAACCCATCTGACAACCGGCATTCAAACAGTGCAAAATATTGTTTGTGACTTTGGTTTGGCTTTGGGCTGGGGACAATATTTCTATTGTCCAGTCGGGGTGAGCATTAAATGTATTGGCAATTTCGCCGTCAGCGTCTAGGGGAATGCGATTCCAAACAAAAATGGCGACATCGGGGACAATAGAACGTCCGCCAAACGTGCAGCGAAGTTCTGGTAGGGCTAGGGCAATTTGCGGTTTCTCTGCGATGTCGTTGGTGACTGTTACGAGTCTGCCTTGTAGTTTGCTGTGTTTTCCTTGCGGCATAGGTTTTTGGACGATCGCACCTTTGATGTATTCGCTAGCGGGTTTGGTTTCTGGGAGTTGCAAAAACTCGTCGAGGGTGATAGTTTTTTGAGGTGCTTCTACCATATAGCGATCGCCCGTTTGAAGTGTGTTGCGGTAACAGTTCCAGTATATTTCAATTTTCGATCGCGATCGAGAAACAATCGAGTTCAAAAGATTCTACACTGTAGCTAGCCCGCTCAGCAGTTTCCAGAGCCAGCGGTCGATCGACTTGCTTGAGGCAGAAGTTGGCACTGCGCGCGTCAGCCGCATCTATAACTGCGATTCCTAGCATTCTTTCATCTAACTACTGACTGCTGACTAATGACTAATGACTAATAACTTCTTCCTATGTCAAACAAGATAATTAAAGCAATTAAATCGACTGGTATTTTAGGGGCGATCGCCTCTTTGACTGTTTTGTTATTCGGCGGTTGGAGCGGCACCGTGATCGGCTGGCTGATGGGTACGGCGGCGGGCTTTATTAGCTGTCGGGCTCAGAAGGTTTACAGCCCGAAAATGGGTGCTACTATCGGCAGCTTAGCCGGATTGGGATTGGGAGTTTGGCTGTTAGTTGCGAGTGTGGTAGAAGGGGTTTTGATTAGACCTTTGTCTGGTCAACCTGCTGTTGCTTTGCCGACGACACTGCTGTACGGGATTTGCAGTTTGACGATCGCAATTTTGACCGCTACGTTAATGGGTGCTTTGCAGGGTTTGCAGGGAGAACGCCAGCGGCTGGCAACTCTGGTGACATTAGCTTTTATTCTAATTCTGTTTCCGTTTATCGACATTCAGGCTCAGACTGGCTGGATTGCTACTGTAGTACAGATTCAAATCTTTATTATGTTGGCGCTGGGTTTGAATATTACTGTGGGTTTTGCGGGTTTGTTGGATTTAGGATATGCGGCGTTTTTTGCGATCGGCGCTTACACGACGGCTTTGCTATCTTCTGGGCAGTTAAATATTGCTTGGAACTTTTGGGTGGTACTGCCGATCGCGGCCGGTGTAGCTGCGATCGCGGGCGTAATCCTGGGTATTCCGACACTGCGGCTCAGGGGCGATTATTTGGCGATTGTTACCCTCGGTTTTGGCGAAATTATCCCGGTTGTCTTTAGGAATTTAACGGCGATTCGCATCGACGAACCAGTCTCGAAGATTGTTGCGGCTGTTTTGGGTAAACCTGAGTTGGTGCTGTGTCTGGTTGGGTGCGATCGACCTTTTAACCTCACCGGCGGCGAAGCGGGAATAAACCCGATCGGGCGTCCCTCTCTCCCCATCGTCGGCACTTTCAGCACCGGCAACTACTTTCCCTGGTACTACCTAATTTTACTGTTAGTTGTCTTTGCTTACTTCATGATTTCGCGGCTGCGAGATTCCCGCTTGGGCAGGGCGTGGAATGCGATGCGCGAAGATGAGTTAGCGGCTAGTGCGATGGGCATTAACCTAGTCAAAACCAAACTTTCGGCTTTTGCGATGGGAGCGACGTTTTCGGGCTTTGCAGGCGCATTTTACGCCGCCTATATCAGCGCTATTTTTCCCAGTGTTTTCGATTTCTCGGTGTCGGTAATCATCCTGTGTATGGTGATTTTAGGCGGTTTGGGCAACATGACCGGGGTTATTTTGGGCGCTATCATTATCATGTCTGCCGATCGGCTTTATCTGCCACAATTAGCGCAAGTCCTCAAGGGTTTTCTGAATACTTTTGTACTCCCCAGGATTGCAATTCCCCAGTTGCGAGACTTTCTGGCCACCAGTTTAGACCCGATTCAAATGCGCTTATTTCTATTCGGCCTAACTCTTGTTGTCATGATGCTCGTGCGGCCGGAGGGGCTGATTCCTGATAAGATACACCAAGCTGAACTGCATTCGGATGGTGAAGCGAGCAATGAGTCTTTAGCAGATGCGAGAAGTCAATAAGTAGGTAAGGGCAAAAACCATAGTATTTTGTAGGCGGGTTTAGCTAAGAATCTAGGATGCAAGGGAGTTTAGGGGTGTAAAAACCCCGTCCCCATCTAATGTTGATTTGTAACCAACTACTTAGTAAGGGTGAAAGATTAGCCATGAAAAATGTAACTGCTACTGCTTTTATCGTTGCGGAATTTAGAGCAGAAGAGAATGAAGAGGTCATTCCTCTCTATACTGATCATGTAGTAAAAATATGGCTCAATGAGGAAACAAAAAAAATAGCTAACCAAATAGCTCAAAGCTCTCCCGCTGCTAAAGAAATGGTTAAGTTGCGGACTAAATATTTTGATGATGTTTTGTCAAATCAAATTTTAGGAGGTTGCAAGCAAGTAGTTATTTTAGGTTCGGGTTTGGATAGTCGCGCTGCTAGAATTAATGGAGAAAAAGTCACTTATTTTGAAATAGACGACCGCGCGACTCTTCAATTAAAAGAAGAAACTCTCAAAGCTAACAAAGTTACCGCCAATGTTCGCTACCTTCCCGGCAATTATGTAAAAGACGGTTTAATCTCCTTGCTGAAACAGAGTGAATTTGATTTCGCTCGACCGACATATTTTTTGTGGGAAGGCAACACTACCTTGCTTGACAAAAAAGATGTAATACTTGTGTTAGAACAAATTCGCGACAACGTTCAAAATTTCCGATTGTCCTTTGATTATATGTCGGAAAAGGTGATTTTGAGAACGACGGGCTACCACGATATCAATGATTACATAGATAAATACGAAAGTATGTATGCACCGTGGATTACTGGGTTTGAAAAAATTACAACTTTGGCTGACGAACTCAATCTCAAAGTTATTGAAAACTTTTCTACTGCCGATTTACACGCACAATATCGCCCTGGCCGTTCGCTAGAATCTAATCTTTTTAAGTTTTATTTTGTCTGTACGTTAGAAAATGTAGTAGGGGGCGCCAGTCAAGAGATTTGACTAAACTCAAACAATTTGCTGCTGAGGCACCTTATCAAAGCAAAGACGATCGCACTTTGTCTGTACGCTAGAAAATGCAGGAGGGTGCGTCAGTGATTTCTTGGACAATCGCAAACCATTTATTAGGTCAAGCGAATTCGTAAAGAATCAATAAGGTCATGTTTAGCCAACCAATCTTTTACCTCTGGCGTTAAAAGTCCCAGGGTAGCACCCTCATTAGCAGCCTCTTTCAGAAAACAGAGCACTGCTTCAGGAACCTCATCAGAATTTAAGCCATCCCAGCACTGCTTTAATTCCTCAATTAGCCGATCGACTCTTTCAAAATCCTCACTGCTTTCGGGAATTGAGTTTGATTCCTGAATTTGCAAATCTAACCTTCTAATCCGTTGGACAGTTGGCTTAAATGCCGAAACTTTATCCAATAAATTCAGGATTTCATTATTAGTGCTGGGCATTTTTTGACTTCGGTAGAGCTGCCAAGATTGATCCAATTGCCATCTCAGAGAATTTTGTAATTGCTCTATCCTAGAAGTGAAATTCTTTTTGTTGAAATTTTCATTTGGTGGTATAATCCATTCAGGATCTTTTTTAAATTCTGCCTCAACATTAACAATAAATGTCAGCAGAATCTCAGCTTTTTGAGTTAAATCAAAATTGGTAATTCCTTTTTGGCGAAAAGCTCTCAAAGATTGAACAAGAGGTAGAGTTTCAGCGACAGCTTGCTCAATCTGTTGTTGTCTAGATTGAAAACCTTGCAAATTTTTTGCATATTTCTGAAGATTAATTTGTTTTTGAGATAACTTAATCAGTTGAGTGGATTTTTGTAAAATCATACGATCTATCCTTTAATTTCAGTAATGAGATTTCGCAGTTTAGTTAATCCATCTTGAATAGCTCTATGGCAAGATTCTACTGTTGCACCACCTGACACTTCTAATTTCTCAATTCGGTTATTAACCTCGGTTATAGAAGCATCAAGAAAATTGTTAGTGCTGCCGACAAATTCGGAACCCTCTGTCATTGCTTTTTGATGATTTTCGCTGAGATACTTAAGCAGCTTGCTCGGTTTACTATCGGGATTATCTTTCTCAGCTTGCACGCGCTTCATTGTTTCTAAATAGCTAGAAAGCCCAACTCGTCTAAACTGTTCCAATACTGATTTTAGCTCATCGACACTCTTTCTGCCTCCAAATACACCAGATTCTTGCGAGCTATCGATCGCCCGCTTTACTAAATCGGTAACATCTTTTTTCTTGATGTCTTCCCCTAATTCAGCTACTAGATAATTGTAAACAGCAAGTTGGCGATCGCACTCTTCCTGAATTGCTTTTTCTAGCAGCTCGTCCGCAGCTTGACGCGCTTTATCGATTTCGGGAAACTTCTCTCGAACATCTGGCGGAATTTCACATTGAGGTTGCCAAGATTTGCTAACCTGTTTCAAAGGTTCCAAAATTTGAACAGTATCAATAATTTGAAATCTCGGAGAGCTACCTTTTGTGCAAGCTGTGCGACTGGTAACAATTTCTAGTAAAGCCTCGCGGTGTTTTTGTAAGCTATTAAATAGCTTTTTCCAAGTAGCTGAACGATTTTCTAAATCTTTTGCTTCTAAATCGAGAAACAAAGCATTAATCAAATCTTCAATCGAATTTGTAGGATGTCCTGCCATTGTTGCTGCGATCGCCAGTAGCTCAACTGCCGCAGGGACAGGGTTCCAGGGTTCCCCAGACTCGCGGGGATACAGGCGAATCTGCTCTAAAACATATTGACTCCATTTTTCCAGTTGTTTGGCGTAGGTGCGAAAGTAGCGATCGCCATCGGGGAACTTCCAATGCTTGTAATGGTTGTATTGTAAAATGCCTTGGAAGGCGATCGCGCTTTCTCGGAAATCATCAGGATCGTCAGGATTAAGAGGAAGAGATAGTTTAACTCCAGAAATAGTCTCTCTCGTAACTTTTGGACTGTAAAAAACCAAGTTGCGGCGCTTAAAATATTTACTCTCGCTACCAAAACTCCCCTGAAGCAGCATTTCTATATCCCATTCTATCCGCCCAAAGATAGCTGAGTAAATCAACTGTCGCAGTTCTCCACCGATATCTTGTGGGAGAATTTCTTGGTTATTCCAGCTATCAAGAATTTGCAGTTGTTTAGTCAGTTTGTCTGGAATTGGTGCGGCTGTTATCAGATTTTTTTCTGACTGAGATTGTGGATAAGCTTCATAATTACTAACTGAAGACCTAGACTCTTTAGCACGCGGAAATGATGGGATTTTTGTCGGCTGAACCTTCACGCCAAGCGCAGGAATATCAAATGCCGTGTGAACTTCTGGAGGTAAGTCGCAAAGCTCGTTACTATCCGTCCACAAATCGAGGAGAATTTGGCGGCGATCGTAGTTTTGTGAATCTTTGGCCTTAATATCTGCTTGCAGCATTGCACTCAGTCGCATTTTGCCAAAGTGTTCCCGCAGAGAGATAGAAGGAAAATTTCCTCGCTCAATATCAGCGGCTGAATTTTCTAGCGTCCATTTTAGAACATCTTTAATTAAAATGCGGGGGTTAAAATCTTGAGGATTTACTCTAGCAAGCATCTGTTCTAATGCCTTCGGAGTGAACGGATACAAACCAAAACCGTCCGCTTCTCCAAAACCTGCATGACAATCTCGTTGATGTTCGCATTCACTGCAAGCACTTGTAAGTGATTCCCTTTCTGAGTCTTCCTCTGTTCTGATAAAATTAGCCCAGTTGCGAATTGTTTTATCTTCTAAGCGAACAGCATTGAGGTATCGGGCAACGAATTTTTGGATATCTCCCTGAGTAATTAAAGATTGTTCGCCAACTGTACCGATATCGAGATTGACGCTGAATGTAACACGAGTCCGCACAGTGTCAATTAAACTTTGGAAATAACCTGTAGTGCAGGCTAATGCAGTTCGGATGGGACATAATTGTTTGCGTCCGGGTTGTTGAGGGCGCGCTAAAACAGCTTCTAAAACTTCGCGGTCAATTCCTTGCAATTTGGCAAAGTCTTCAATCAGTAAAACTAACTCTATTTCTTGTTCTGCTAGAGTTTCGCGAACTTCTCGGATTAATCTTTGCAAGTCTTCCCGTCCGAGGCTCAAAACCTGAGCGATCGCTTCATCTAAATGCCGATTCAACCAATCTACAGTTGCCTTTTGAGTATCCTCATCGCCAATTAGAAAGCTATAAAATTCCTGTGCTGGCTGCCCAGCTTTTTGCAAGTCTAAAACATTTAGAGGCAAGTCATAAAGCGAAAATTGCCGCCGTTCTTCAACAATTTCTACCGTATCTCGATGTCCGAGAATATGGACAACTAATTTATGAATAATACCTCCATCTTTTAGCCAGTGCTTTCGGAAAAATGGATCGTATAGTAGAGAGTCAACAGTATCAACGAGGTAATCTTCCAATTCAGAAAGTTTGGCGCGATCGCGCTGACCATTAGGGCCAACCGCAGCAGCAAGCTGATTCAGAAGTTGTTCCCGCGCTTGCGCTTCAGTCAAGGTGCTAGTGGCTCGATTTAGGCGTTTTCGATATTCATCAAAGCTGGCTCCTTCCATCCCTTCTAATATTAAGCTGATAATATCTTTGAGATTTGTTCCAATTTTGGGAATGAGCAAAACTCGGCGCTTGTCGGTCGATTTTATATTCGCTGCTAACCAGCGAATGAGGTGAGATTTTCCCGTTCCCGAACTTCCTAAAACTGGTACAAATGCGAAATCTTTTTCAGCGAGAAAGTCTTTCAGAAATTGTTCTTCACTGTAGGGAATGCGTGACGGTGCTTCGATAAGTTCCTGGCGGTACATCGAGATCGAATGGTGAGTTGCCAGAAATATATGATCCGGAGTTTGGGTAGCCTCCACATTCATGACCCAACGAACGCGCTCTAACTCCCAGCAAACAAATTTTGTAAACATTATGGTTCTACTCCTGTCCAGATAATATGAGAAATTCGTTCTGCGTTACCTACCCTTGGAAGGATGAATAAATCGGCATCCGACTCTTTTATAAGCTGGATGTAACCATCATCCTGAAGGCGAAATAAGGCAAAAGCCGTGCTAGTGGATAGGTGATTGGGTAGGCGAAGAGCTATTTTTTCTTCAACTTGTTCTCTAAATTTACCTGTTTCAAACAGAGGACATTTTTCGGCTAATCTATCAATAAACTCCCTAATAGAAAGTTTAGCTTGTGCTTCTCCTTGAAACAAATCTTTTAAATTGCGTCTGAGGTAAGCCGTTGGTTCAGGAACAAGAATTTTTTTATTTAACTCTAAAGCATAACCCCAAGCAAACCCTAAATAACACATCCAGTCCGCGACTTGACCGAACAGACTATCGCTGGATATTTTTAAATCTAAAGACTCAGCAACTCTCTGTTCTGCGACACGCTGTTCTACTTCTTCCCACGTACCGGGAGCATCATAAATATCTTGGGCTAAATACCATGCTATTAAGCGACCTAAATCTTCTTCATCTTCGTTATCAGAAGCAAAAAATAGCTGTACCAGCGTATCCGGTAACAACTTATCGCCAGTTTGAGGATGTCTGGATGCTGCGGGAAGATGACCATTTATAGCAATCTCCTCGTTTTCTTCGATTAATAAGTCGCACTTGATACTTTCTCGCAGTGCAGCATCAAACATCGGATGTTCCGCACTTTTGTTTCTCCCTTCTGATAATTTCTCTGGAGAAAGCAGGCGAGTGAGTTTTTCCCTGTTTTCACGCTGCTTGGGGGCTTGAAGCAAATATCTAAATATGCCTCGCATTCGGCTAGGAGCAGCCAAAGCAGTTTTTAATACGCTCATAAATTAACCTCCGTGCAAAAGTGGTTAAACATAAAGTATTTACCTGAAAAAATATCGATCAGCTTGCGGTCATTGCGACTGGGATCTCGTGTATCTAAGGGAAGCACGATAATCAGCGGCGCGTCAGAAGTTCGGTTTGGTGACAGATAGTTGTCAGGGATAGCCTTTCCGGGCGGATGAAAGATGAGGGTAGGAATGCGCGGCATCAGAATGGGTTGGTATTTTTCAAACAAGAATATAAAAGGATATGAGATGAGATTTGGTTCTTTAATAAATGTACTATAAAATTCCTGAGTCACAACTAAATTACTAATTCCTTGCTCGCTCAACCATTGAAAAAGTTGAGAATTTTTGAGTTTCCCATTTTTATCCTCCATAGATTCATAGAAAATCAGCATTAATTTATCTCCTGCTAGCAATCGTTCTAGTTCTTCACCTACCCAAAAATTAGGCTTTTGCCATACAGGTGATGGTGCGGGCATAATTCCCGAAAATCCTGATTCCCCCTTTTTTCTGCACACAGGACATCCACCACAAGCAGGAGAAATCCTAACCATTTTTCGCGGTTCTGGTATTGCACGATCGCGTATTGTGTAAGCTTCCGCTAATATTTCCGAAATACAGCGTTTTGGTCGTAAAGCCTCGCGCATCAATTCCAAATTTTTATAGCTCCAGTTTTGGCGGTGTTGGCGAATTGGTTCTACTTTACGTTCCCAGGTTTCGGCTTTCAGATGCGATTCATCTAAAATACGAATAAATCGGGATTCTCGGTGCAGTTTCCACGCTTTTTGATAAGCGTCTTTCGATTCAAAATTTTTTCTTAGCGGCGGTCGATCTGCATCAATTTCGATTAAACCAGCGCGACTCATCAGCGTTAAAGTGCGGATGTTCCAAGCCTGATTTTGTTCGCTGTTCATGTCAATATCTGCTAGTTGGAAAGATGGAGGAATATTGACGGGAACGCGAAACCGACCATCGGCAAGAATTGTTTTCTTTAAAAACATACTTTCCCACCGCTGCAAACCCCGTTCGATCGTAATTGCAGAATTTTCATTAAGATACTTGGCAATTTTTAGGTCTTCAGTGGTATGCAATGTGAGCGAGATTGCTGCCTTGCCATCTCGACCTCCTCGACCGACTTCTTGATAGAAACGATCGATAGTTTCTGGGATGCAGGCATGAATTACGGCTCGAACATCGGACTGATCCACGCCCAATCCGAAAGCCGAAGTAGCAACGACTATATCAACTCGTCTCTCGCGCAAGTCTTCAATCAGTTGAGAGCGTTCTGCTGCACTAGAATCTCCGGTCATAATGGCACACCGCTTGAATCCAGCACGCAACAAATCCTGTTTCCATCGCCTCACATCTTCGCGTTTGGTGGCGTAAACAATCAGAGGGCGAGGGAGATGATAAACAGCTTCAATTAGTCGCTGTTTTCTGATTTCTTCACTTTCACACCAAGCAAACCAGTAAGAAGGTTCGGGTCGCAACTGCACGGCAGATATCACTTGAAACGGGCCGGGTTTCCCGAATAAAGTTTCCAGGGTATCCAAACAGGATTCTGTTAGGGTTGCAGTCAGCAATAAAGTCGTAAAAGAAGTTAAACGCAACAAGTCTCTTCGCAATCCGGGAAGTTCTTGAAAGGCTGGGCGAAATTCATCGCCCCACTGCTCGACGATATGAGCTTCATCTATTACGAAATACCTCAACATTTTTGACATTGCGGCTTCATAAAGAGAGGGTGCAAGGGAACTCATCAAGCTTTCGGGTGAGGTGAAAACGATGCGCTGGGTGCCGTTGCGAATGCGATCGCGAATTTCCTTCCGTCTCTGTTGTCCTTCCTCAGACTCATCGCGATAATAGGCAGTCGCATGGTTGAAAAAGGGTTTCAAAGCTCGTTCTTGGTCGATCGCTAGTGCTGTAGTCGGCACAACGATCGCACTGACACCACCAGTTTGCGATCCCAAAAGCGCTGGCAATTGAGCGCAGAGACTTTTTCCCGAACCCGTAGGCAGATTAATCACAAGTGTCGCACACTCAGGAGCAGTCAAAACAGCACGAATTGCTTCGCGTTGCCCTACACTCCGATATTTCTTCAAATCCACCAATTCCAGAAACGGATCTCCCGCTACAGGCTCGTAGTTACGGCGATCTTCCTCTTTAAATACGGGTTTGTCTGGATGATATTGTTCGGAAAAATCCAGCCAATTTGGTTGCCAAGGATCAGCGCTAATTAAATAGTAATCCGAACCTTCACGCAAAATATTGATACCGCTTTGCCGCCAAATTTCGCGATTCGGGAAAGAAGAAGTCCGACGTACTTTTATAGTTTGGGGCATTCCGCCCTGCAGCTCATCTTCCCGCCGCAGTAGGTGACGCACTAAAGCAGCAATATCTCCTTTTCCTGGCGCGTTAGGAGTTTCCACAGCAGCCAAAGCATCAAGCAAACGCCTTTGACAAGCTTCTGAAAACTGACTTGTATCAGCAGGTAGATTACCTGTTTGTAGAATGTCTCTGAACTCTTGGAATGAATCAGTCATCACTCATCCCCCTCTTTCAGAAATTGAATGGGAACTCGCCCAGAAACAATGATAAATCCTACAGAATCAAGCTTGATTCGAGGATGGCGAATTCCTTCTAAAATAGCTTGACTTAAAGCAGTTTCTGTGTTTACTTCTTGCGCTAATAATGAATGCGAAGTTTGTTGGCTTTGAGCTAAGCGGTTAAGACGCAGGCGCAGTTGAGTAAGTCTTTTTCCTAGTTTCTGTTCGGCAATTTGGGCCTGTTGTTCGCAGAGTTCGATGAAAGAGGTGCGATCGCCCAACAATGTTTCAGAAGTCCGACGCGCCTGATGACAAAATTCCTGCCAATTATTAGCATCAATAAACTCATTCAGAATCGGCAATCGACTTTTCGCCAAGTTGTAATCTCGGCATGGATGACTGCTTTTACCTTTATAGGGACGTTGCAGGATATTGACAAGTGGTTCATCTTCAACAATGCTCATTGGTTCATACCGAGCATCCATGAAAATTGTCTCTATAATTGGGGGAAGTAGCGCATCTGTACGTCGCTTTAGAGCCTGGTATTTGTTATTATCTATCCCAAAATCTGTTAAAACTTTTTGGGCTATCTCTAAATTGGCTTCGACTATATAATTAAAGCGAAAACCGAACCATTCCATCCCTTCCCCAGCATCCCAAGATTCATCGCATCGCCATATAGCAAATGCTTGACCCCTGTCATCCCAATGGATATAAGATGCTAGTGCTTCCACAAATCCTTCCCCAATACGGTAGAGGTTGACACCAGGATATTGAGTTGATATTCTCCGGTTATAAGTACCAGAGGGTTGTGCATAAGCACCAAAGCGAGTTTGCAGATCGTGGATGGGAATTAGAGTGCGCTTAGTAGGTTGATAACGCCCTACTTTTTCTAAATTGGGATCGTCAATTTGTTTGAAGTGCAGTGCTTGACATATCCAGTCTTCTGTTGCTCGTTTAATTTCCTGATGGCGAGCATCATAATCATCTAAAGTTTGAAAATATTGGGTAGCGTTTTCATCCTGGGCATCTATTTCATCTAAAGCGTTTTGTTCGCTAATTTTTACCTGTTCTTCAGCAATTTGTTGTTGGATAGTCCCTATCATTTCCACTAGTCCACTAGCACCAGTTTGAAACAGAGTGGTTAGCAGTTCTGGTAGTTTTTCATCTACATAAAACTGGAGACTGGCAATTGATTGATGAAAGATGCCGAAACCGTCTTTTAATAATTGATACCAAGCATCGTGAGGGCTATCTTCTAAGTCTGAGCCGGCGAATACTGTAAATTGAACATTTAAAGGGCGACCAATGCGATCGATCCTACCAATCCTTTGTTCTAAACGATTTGGCGACCAGGGAAGATCGAAATGAATCATCCAATCAACAAATTGAAAGTTCCGACCTTCTTCAGCAGAGGAATCGCAAACAAGGATAAAACAATTTCGGTCATTTTTGAACTGGTTGAGGCTTTTCTCAACATGAGAACGAGACAGTCCTAATTGATGGCTAGCTACAGATGCCTGACCAAAGGTATCTGATAAGCACCGGAAAATTTCAGCGCCTGTTTGGGCAAAACTGGTGAAAATGACAATTTTAGGTAGGCGAGTTCCCGATATCGGTCTGCGAATTTGCTGTTGCACCTGTTCGAGCAATTTATGAAGGGTGCTGCGATAAGATTGAAGTTTAAAAGTCTCTGAAAGATGATAGAGTATCACTATCTTTAGTAATTCGAGGCGAGATCCTTCTTCTGAAGGTTGCTGAATAATTCTTAGTAAAGATTGCAAAATCTGTTCTTCCCCAGAAAATTTAGGGGTTTCTGTCAGAATGCGGATATTATCAGCACCAAATTCTTGAATCAAGGCAGAATGGGAAATGCCGCTTAAACGGGTTTCCAGCACTTGCGCTAAAATCCCTAACCAAGTCCCGCTAGCACGGAATAAAAGTAGAAAAATTTGCTGATATTGTTGTTGGTTAGGAGCGACTGTGCGCCATTCATCAATTAGTTCGTGAATTTCGGGCGATCGCTCATCTAAGTCATACTCTACTTTTGGTGTCACATTTCGGGCAAAAATTACATCTTCCACCGCATCGCGACGGTTGCGGAGCATTCGACGGTGTAACCGATAGGTGTCGCTGATGTGGGTGCGAATCGATCGCACAATTCGATCTCGATCGGCCGGGAGTGTTTCTTTAGAAAGCAAACAATTTTGTGATTCCTCTACGAGATTTAGCAGATATTTATCTTCAGCAAAAAGGTTTCGCAGTTGGTTGAGGTTAGTTTTAAGCACAAACGGATTTGCTTTCTCTTTAAATGAGAGTAAAACTCGACCAATTTGTTGGCGGTTTTTCACCCTCGCACGAAAACCTTCTAAATCATCAAGTTGATAGGTGATCGGATCGAGTAAGTGCAGCATCGCCAGGAAATCTTGCTCGTGATTGAGAACTGGAGTTGCAGATAATAGAAGTAGGCGATCGCTTTTATGAGCGAGGTGTTTGCAAGTCTGGAAACGCCTGCGCTGTATCGAATCTGAAGAGGTCGCCATTGCTGCAATATGATGTGCTTCATCTAAAATCAGGAAGCCCAAATCGGCATTCGGGCTCACTCGATCGACATCCTCAACTGCAAGTACCTGGACACGATTGTCCAAGTCAGAGACATAGAATTTATGTTCTAATTCTTGAAGCCACTGTTCCCGCAGGTATTGCGGTACAAGCACCACTGCACGTCCCTGCGGTTGATCGAGGAGATACTGGCGAAGAATAGCACCTGCTTCGATCGTCTTTCCCAGTCCAACTTCATCAGCTAAGAGGTAACGTTGGATGGGGTCTTCGAGTACGCGGCGGACAACTTCAACTTGATGAGGATAAAGGTCAATATTGGCAGAAATCAGCCCTGTCATCCCGCGACTGACAGCGCGTTGTTGGATGAGACACTGGACAAAAGCTAAACGTCGATCGTGAAAGTAGGGCGTTTCCTGACCTTTCATCGCTAGAGTTTCGATGGGGTCATCGATGGGTAGGTTGCAACGAACGTAAATTTCCTGTTCAGCAACTAATGCTATCTTTTTATCGGGTAGGTCGATTCGATACTGACCTTTGTCTTCGTCCCAGTCAAAAATTCGGCCAATTATCCATGTATCCTGGCTTTCTGGCTGGATGTAGCATCGTGTCTGAGGCGGGAGTTGAACTCTATAAAGCGAAGTTAAGGGTAAGGTTTTTTCCAAACGTTGCCCAATTGAGCAGAAGTATTCAACCGTTGCTGTAGAGTAAGATAGCTCGATAACTTTTCCGATTCCTAAGTCGTTGTTTGGCGATTTTTCTGCGGAGACGCTTCGCGATCGGACCAGCCAACCAAGCTTAATCATAGTTTCGGCCTCAACACTACCTCTTACTAGAGTAGCCGATCGCCATGAAAAACTAGCAGTGTAATTTAATTTTCCACCCTTTTTGTCCTTACACTCAAGGGGAAACCTTAAACCGAAACGCAGTCATGAAGCTTAGCCCAAGACTTTCTGTAACACATTCCGATCCCCAAATCTTTCCATGTCGTAATGAGCATCCCACCAGAGCCAAGCTGACGCACTTTAACAGAGCGGATTTGGTATTATATAGAATCCCAGCTAGAACAGCTTAACTAATATTAGGAATTACAACCAAAATGTCACTATTAGAAGCACAGCAACTTACAATGCGATTCGGCGGTTTGACTGCGGTCAACCAGGTTAGTTTAACATTGGAAAAAGGCTCGATCGCCAGTTTGATAGGCCCCAACGGTGCCGGCAAAACTACCTTTTTTAATATGCTGACGGGTATCTACAAACCGAGTGGGGGACAATTGGTACTTGAAAATAAAAATATCACGGGTTTGCCTCCGGATCGCCTGACAACTTTCGGCATTGCTAGAACTTTTCAAAATATCCGTTTGTTTAACAATATGACTGTGCTTGATAATGTTTTAGTAGGCAGACACTGCCGATTAAAAACAGGTTTGTTAGGCGCAATCCTCCGCACTCCGGCTGTGATGATTGAGGAACGAGAAGCTAAAATAAAAGCGCTCACTATGCTTGATTTTGTCGGTTTAGGTGCTGCTAAAGCGCCGGAGTTGGCAAAAAACCTTTCCTACGGCGACCAGCGCAGATTGGAAATTGCGAGGGCTTTGGCATCTGACCCGAAAGTTTTGCTTTTGGACGAACCTACGGCGGGGATGAATCCGAACGAAACGGCTGATTTAACTCGCTTTATTTACCGAATTCGCGATGAGTTGAATTTGAGTATTTTGCTGATTGAACATGATATGAAAGTGGTGATGGGAATTAGCGATCGCGTGAGTGTTATGGAGTACGGTACTAAAATTGCTGAGGGCACTCCGGCAGAAGTTCGCGCAGATCCTCGCGTGATTGAGGCATATTTGGGAAAAGAAGAAGATGGACATGGATAATGGGTATTGTGTGCCGACAGATAAGTGAGGTGGGCAGTGTTTATCCTGGGAATAAATGATATAATGTCCAGCCAATTAACCCAATAAAATTAGGGGCGGGTTTCACCAAAAATCTGTCATTCAAACCGATAATATTTATCAACCCGCCCAGGGCGACAGCATTTTATAACGAGCAATTCAACGGCAACGATAGGATGTGCGCCTCGCACACCCTACGGATTAACATTCGGGGTTTTTCCTAAACTTTTGATTTGACTTCCGACTTTGTTTTCTTGTGTTTTCTCTGCCTGACAAACAATCCTAAAAATATTGCAGTACCTAATACTGTGCTCGGTTCTGGAACTGCTTCTGCTTCTGCTTCTGTCTCTGCGATATTGTTCTTAACTTCTACTAACCTTAAGTTAGTGGCGCTGTTGAATGTCCGCGAATATACCCCAGAAGTGTACAGGAGGCTAGCTGCTGCACTTTCTTGAGCCAGAAAATTAAAGTTAATTTGTGTGGGTTTAAAGCTGTTGCTAACGAAGGCATTTCCATAAAAGCCACTAGAAGAGTCTAAACCGATGGCAAAGTGAAAAGAGTCTAACAAAATGTTAGTAACAGTGTTAATCACCCAGAAAGATATACTCCCATTCGCCCTAGCGCGTTCGGATTGGGGGTTGTCAACTGAGGTTAAAAGAGCTAAAAATGTCTGGAAAGTAAAGGAAAAAGTTTCTTCGGCATCAATGAAGAAGTCGCCGATCACTGCTGCTTGACTTTGGGCTAAACCGGAATAGTTATTCCCGCTGCCTATGACTGCACTTAGCGAGAGATTTGCTGCCAGCAATTCGTGACAGTTAGATATAAAAACTGCATCAGCAGTCGCCGCGCTAATAACTGAACCGCTGTTAGCTATGGCCTGAGTGTAAGTGTTAATGTTAGTAAATGTACCTGTGTCAGTCGGTGTGTGACTGATGTTGTCAATCATTACTGCTGCTGCAGAACCTGCTATTGTGGCAGCACGGCTGGGCGCTACACCTACACTCAAGCTGGTTACTAAAGGAGTTGCTAATAAAAATGCGATCGATCCACTAATGTGATTGAATTTCATGGTGAATTTCCTTAAATTTGAAACATTTTAAGTGTTGTTATTGGTGAGTTGTAGCGGTTGGTTTCGCTTACGTATCAATACTACCTATTTACTTAGAGATTTTTGTAAAGCTACTGTCAAGAAATCGTATGTTTAAGTAAAAATTATGTAAAGTTGGCCGCCACAGCTACTAAAAATACATTGTATGGGAGCTAGGGCTGGTGTCGATCTAGGTAAAATTACTGCTTACTCTAAAAAAGCTTGATTTTAAATAAATGCAATAAAATTTTATAATAAGTCGGGATAATATAATAAGGCACAAAGCAGAAAGAGTAATTATGTTGGAAATTAAAGACATTCACACCTACTACGGGAATATCCACGCTCTCAAAGGAGTATCGCTAACAGTCTCGCAGGGAGAAGTTGTGACATTAATCGGCAGCAACGGGGCGGGGAAAACGACCACTCTCCGCACGATTCAAGGACTGCTGCGCCCGCGCCAAGGCACTGTATTATTTGAGGGAAAGCCTTTAGAAGCACTATCTACAGAGGCGATCGTCCGTTTGGGGATTTCTCAAAGTCCCGAAGGGCGGTTGATTTTTCCGCGCATGACGGTGCAAGAAAACCTGGAAATGGGTGCTTATCTCCGCAATGATACTCTCGGTATCAAGTCCGATATGGAAAAAGCATTAAATTTATTTCCCCGTTTGCGAGAAAGAATTAGTCAAAAAGGGGGAACTCTCAGCGGCGGCGAACAGCAAATGTTGGCGATCGCCCGGGCTTTGATGTCGCGCCCCCGCTTGTTATTATTGGACGAGCCGAGTATGGGATTGGCACCGATGTTAGTCAGTCAAATTTTTGCGATCGTCCGCGATATTAATGCTGAAGGAACAACTATTTTACTGGTGGAACAAAACGCTCGCATGGCTTTAAGTGTAGCCCACCGCGGCTATGTCATCCAAACAGGTCAGGTTGTAGTCGCCGGTAGTGCTAGCGATTTGCAGTCAAATGAAACTGTTCGCAAAGCATATTTAGGTGAAAGTTAAATATGGGCCTTGGGCATGGGGCATTGGTTATTGAAACTGACAACTAACAACCAAAAACCAACAAATAACAAATAATATCGTTTCCGGTTGCATCGGTATTGTTCAAACAGTCAACAGTCAACAGTCAACAGTCAACAATTCCGGAGAAGTGCAACCGGAATTGATATAACACATTATCCTATTTGCGATCGCAACTTCCCCGTTTCCAATTCCGTCTCAAAAGCCGCCCGCACCTTTTCCCACTCTGCTTGAGCTTCCAACAGGCGATCGCGCGCCGTACTCACATCAAAAACCTGTTCCCCTCCAGACTCAACCGCCACGCGGCCCATATACTCCAACTCCTTGCAAACAGCAGAAAAAGACACGGCTCCTAAATTGGCGCTGCTCGACTTCAACGTGTGAGAAGCTAGCTTCAAACTATCAGCATCGCCGAGAAAAATAGCCTCCTTAATAGTTTCTAAATGTTGCGGTGCGTCTACCAAATATATCTTAATCAGCTCCCCCAAAAAATCTGGGTCTTCATCATCGTCTAGCTCGCGGAGATTTTGCAAAATATGAAAATCAATCGGCGAATCTGCTCCCGGTTGAACGCTCGAAGATGCCGCAGCATCACTGTCAACTTGATCGGAAATATCTTGATTGTTTTGCTCAGTAACCGCATCCAATTCATCCCGAATCAGAGGTGAGCACTTGCTTAAGGCGATCGCCAACTCTTCCCGACGCACCGGCTTAGTAATATAATCGTCCATACCTGCTTCCAGACACTTTTCGCGATCGCCCTGCATCGCATTAGCAGTCATCGCAATAATTCTCGGCTTCTTGTTAGCAGGCCATTCCTGACAAATGCGGCGCGTCGCTTCCAACCCATCCATGTTCGGCATCTGCACATCCATCAGCACAACATCGTAAGATTGCCGCTTCAGCGCCTCCAAAACCTCCAACCCATTAGCCGCAATATCAGCCCGATATCCTATCCTGTCGAGTAAATGCGTAGCGACTTTTTGATTCACCACATTGTCCTCAGCCAGCAAAATCCGAATCTGACTAGAATTAGTTGCATCCTGTCCGGCAGAATTCGCCGCAACCTGCCTCAAAACAGCAGGCGTCCGCTGCACGCGGTGTTGTTCTTGAGAATTTTCAAAATACTTCAGTCCCGAAGTCAAAGTCACCACATTTGAAGCTTCTCCCCTGCCGCTTCTGCCAGTAACATATCCAAAAACTTGCAGCAACACATTATAAAACTGGGACTGTTTTAAAGGCTTAGTTAAAAAAGCCGAAAAATGTACTTCTGTAGTTTCAAGTTTTTTCCAAACTTCCGCCTTACTTAAATAAGTAAACAGCACCAAAGGTAGTGCTATTTTGCGAGGGTTTTTAACGATGACATTCGGGTTTAGACCGTCGCCGCCGGACAACTGGCTCAGCTCAAATTTCCGAATCTCCACAGCCAAAGCCACACCGTCCATATCTGGTAGATTCATCGCCAAAATAGCTAAATCGAGCGGCGAATTTCCTTTGATGATTTCCAACGCCTCAGCACCGGAAGTTACAGCCACGGGTATCATTCCCCAAGACTCTGCCTGCCGGATCAAAACTTGCCGGTTAATGGCATGATGCTCAACAATTAACAAGCGCTTACCAGTGGCAAATTCGGGCCTTTTTTCCTCAGCCCGGATGTCATTCGCTTCAGCAGTCACCGTGAAATAAAAAATCGAACCCGAACCCGATATCGACGGCGGAGTAAATTCTGCAGGCGACCTTCCAGCAATACTTTGTCCGATCGCAGAAACGGCCGGTTGAGACTTAGAACTTCCCGGAGTAACCTGGCTGACAACCCACATTGTACCGCCCATCATATCGCTCAAACGCTGGCTGATAGCCAGTCCCAAACCCGTCCCGCCGTAATGTCGCGTTGTCGAAGCATCCACCTGCGAAAAAGCTTTAAACAGGCGATCCATCCGGTCTGGCGGAATGCCAATTCCCGTATCTTGGACAGCAAATTGAATCTCGTATTGTCTGCTACGTGCCACCTCTCTCTGGTTAATTGCTAGCGGTTGTGGCTCTAGAATATTAATTTTTTCCGGCAAACTATTAGCAGCTACCTGTTCAATTTGCCTAGCCGTACAGCACACCACAATTTCTCCAGATTCTGTAAACTTAACTGCATTGCCCAGCAGATTTACCAAAATTTGGCGCAGCCTCGTGACATCTCCTAAAATGTTTTTCGGAACAGAATCATCAATAAAGTAAGCCAGCTCTAAACCTTTTTCGGAGGCTCTCGGAGCCAGTAATTCTAGAGATTCTTCTATACAGTTTTGCAGCTCGAAGGGGCTGCGTTCTAAATCCAATTTACCCGATTCAATCTTGGAAAAGTCGAGAATATCGTTAATAATAGTCAGCAAAGCATCGCCGCTGGTACGAATTGTCTCCACAAAATCCCGCTGTTCAGGAGTTAATTCCATATCCAGCAGCAAGCCCGTCATCCCGATTACCGCATTCATCGGAGTGCGGATTTCGTGACTCATAGTCGCTAAAAATTCGCTCTTAGCTCTATTAGCAACTTCCGCCGCTTGTCGTGCTTGATCCAAAGCTTCATTTTGCTCGGCTAACTGCCGCTGTCGCTGAACTTCCGTTTCTAAAAGTTGTGCTTGAGCTAAGGTAATGCCGACTTGAGCGGCCACATCTTCTAATAGTTCTATTTCGTCCGGATTCCACTGGCGAGTTGCATCGCACTGGTGCAAAGTAATAATTCCATTCGGTTCTCCTTGATAGGAAGTGCGAACAGCCAACATAGATTTTAATCCAATGCGGCGGCACATCGGCCCCGAAGATTCCAGCAAAGGATCGGCAAACACATCGGGAGATGCCAGGGCTATATCTTCAGCGAGGAGTTTTTCTGTGTAGGGGTTATAAGTAACAGAAAGTTCTAAATCTAAAGCGGATTCGTGACCGGGTTCTAAGTATTCCGCAACGCAAGGAAGGTGGGGATAAGGTTCGGAAAGATAGGTGTGAATTGTACAGCGATTGACACCAAATACGCGGCCGATTTGGGTGGCGGTAGTTTGAAAAATTTCTTGAGTGTCTAAGGTCGATCGCACTTTTTGAGTAATTTGTTTGAGTAGTAAAACGCGCTGGTACTGACGTTGCAAAGTTCGCTCTCGCTCTTCGCGGGCAATTTCTGCGCCGATGTAATTGCCCATCAACTTTAAAATTTCAAAATTCAGCGGTTTAAAAGGAGATTTAGTGGTGCGAGAAGTAAAGCTCAAAGTGCCAAAAATTCGCCCTTGCACCATTACCCTCGTCCCCACAAAAGCCTCCAACTTGCGGACGCTGTAAGCGGGGTGGTTGCGCCATTGAGTAGTGCCGGCTGATTCGACAGAAATAGGTTCACTCGATCGCAAAACCTCTCGCTCAAAGGTTCTGCTCAAAGCAAAACCGTCTCCTTTCGCAAATCCAAAGGGAAAATCTTCCGGTACATAAGCCGCAATCACTTCGTAGCGATCGCCCAAAACCCTGCCCAACAGCCCGATATCCATCCCAAACTGACTACAGCCCATTGCCAGCAACCGGATCGTTCGATCGTCAAAAGAGCCTTCCGAGCTCACCATTACCTCGTAGAGCGATCGAATTGCCCGCTCGCTTTCCCGCAGTTCCTCAACTCCTTCGAGGCGGTTGCAGACATCGTGCAAAGTCCCGAAAATTCCCGCTATTTGGCCTTGCGAATTCCGCCGGACTTGGGCAAATAGTTCCACGGAAACAAAGCCGGAATTACTGTGAATTCCCAAGGAGTTTTTCCCCGGAACAGACTTGGACTTAAATCGCAGTTCTCGCCGTTCAAATTCCGACTTACCCGACAGCAAAGACTCCAATAAGTTTGCACATTGCTCGCGCTCATCTGGATGCACCCACTCTAAAAAATTAGTTTCCAAACTTTCGGACACCGAGAAATTCGTAATTTCCGTCCAAGCGCGGTTGAGAAATTTCCAAACCCCCGCCGCATCTATGTGAAAAATTACTGTTGCTTTCAAAGAGTCAAATAGATGGAATTGTTCTCGATCATGCTCGCGGTTTTTGACTTCAAACTGCTTGTTTGGAGTAATATCTGTATGAGTTCCTACTACCCGCAGCGGTTTCCCAGTAGCGCTGCGTAAAACTTGACCTCGGTTCAGCACCCAGACAGTGCTGCCGTCTTTACAGTACATCCGATATTCTGCTGCAAAATCCGGTGTCTTTTGGGCGAAGTGGTCTTCTAAAGCTGCCTTTACCGAGTCAATATCATCTCGGTGGATGCGACTCCACCATTCCGATCGGCGATTCGAGATTTCCCCTTCTTGGTAGCCCAGCATTTCTTGCCACCGCGCCGAATAAAAAAACTCATCTGTTTCGAGATTCCAGTCCCAAATCCCCTGATTATTGACTGCAGGGGGGAGATTTGGCCGCTCTACCAAACTGTGGTGAGAAATTTCAGCCACCTCGTAGCTATTTGCGGCTGTCCGCTGTATTTCTGCAGAGAGTTTTTTGTATTGAGCGTTGCTAGATTCTAGCTGGCGCTGCAAAGCGATCAAGCCAGAATGCAGAGATTTTGAATCCAGCGCTTGTAAAAGGATAGTTTTAGGATTGATAATCCCGAGCGGGTGATTTGTTTCGTTGATGACTAATAAAGGCAACTGGCAGTAGTGTTTTTGCAGCAGCGCGACGGCTGCTTCGAGGGTAGAGTGCGATCGCACCAGCGGCGGCGAACTGCTGCAAATTGCTGCCGCTTTAATTTTGTTAGAGTCTCTGCCCAGCGCCTGCAACTGCACAATATCCCGCGAACTTACCACCCCAACCAGTTTGTGAAGGTTGGGATTTGTAAATTTGGAATTGTGAGCCGCACCAGTCGAGTGTTGATCGGGGGTTTCAGTGATTAATACATAACTAACATTGTGTCTAAACATCAGTTGCGCCAAATAGCGAACCGAGGAATTAGAAGGAGCATGAATTATTCGTGAGGCTGCTATTTGAGGAATTTGATAAAGTTTAATTAAACTTGCAGGTAGCTCTAATTTCTGATTCACAATTGGCAGCGGCGGAGGAAACGCGAAAGCCGCAGGGGGCGAAGCGCTGCTAATTGCTTTTGGTGTCGATTCGCCAATTCCCTGCAACATTTGCACCAAGCTTTGAGAGCTAATTAAACCGACAAGTTCTTCAGTCTCGCTGACGACGGGCAAATGACTGATCTGATTTTTCTCCAGCAGATTTGCTAAGGCAAAAAAGTCGGGAATTTCCGATTCTCGGGCTACAGTTACGGTTCTGATCATGATTTGCTCGATCGCAAATCCCCTCAAAGCAGCGCCGATCGAATTTAGCTGTACGATATCTCGCGTTGTAAAAATCCCCAGCACTGTCTGGCTGCTCGGATAGGGAGCTTTTGAGCCGTTGAGACGCAGCCCATTGCCTCCTGCGTGTACCGCAGGCGGTATGCCGTTGTAAAAACCCGACTGTTCCCGCGATTGTGGGGAAGCCCCGTTGGTGGGATTTCCGAGTCGAGAATGCCCGCGCGGTTCTACCACGAGGACGTAACTGGCCCCTGTGCTGCTCATCAGCTCGATCGCCTTTTCTACAGGCGTCTCAGGGGTGACAGTGAGGGGATTGCGGTTGATGACCTGACTGAGGGAGGGAATAAACATCAGGGGGCATAAAAGTGATATTTGTTGGAAAAACCCGATCGCAAGCAGCAGATTGATTTAGAGGCTTTGCCCGCGAGATTTCCCAGCGCGCTCAAAGTTTCTGTACGATTAAACTCACCCCTACTTCCAGCATCTTGGCATTTAAAATTAATTCCGTGCCATATCCTGATCATTGACGGCTTCTGACTTTCAGAACCAATGCCATCTGCCAGAGGGCCCAGATGAAGGCGGACGGGTAATTCCTCGCCAGCCTAACTGCTGCGGGTTTACGAGCAAGAATTTCTGCGATTGTCTAGACTGCACCCTACTTTCTGCCCCTCAACGGAACTCTCGCTCGCATTCTGTTTGAGGCAAGATACCTGCACGCTACCAATTTACCAGCGACAGGAGGGGAATCACAACAGGACGACTTAGGTATGGCAACTGTGCAATTAGGGGTTCGAGGGTTCAAGGGTTCCAGGGTTCCAGGGTTCCGGGGCCAAACAGCCAGAAAATAAATAATTCTGAGCATAACTAATTCTATCTTATCCCAATTATGGCCGAGAGGATTTGAGCTTCAATTCTGGCGATCGAACTTGATGAGAATAGCGCTGTTCCCCGCCAGTGCAAAACTCGCATTGCCGCCCTTGAGCCTTAAGCTACCAACAACCTCATCCATTGTTTTAGAACTGAACTCCCGCACCGTGCCATTACCAGTTTTTATCAGCTCCGAAATATCAGCATTAACAGTGTAAGATGTTGCTCGGTCATTGACAACCAGCAAGTAAACATTCTTGCTAGCATCAAGAGTTGCAACTGCCATTAAATCCGAACTGTTAGTGATAGGAAAAAAGGTAGCTTTCCCGCCCTGCAAAGCACTAATTCCCATCCGCAAAGCATAGTAGCCTGCGCGCCGTTTTCCCCCGTCCCCTAGCAAACCTTCCGCCCCTGCGGGCTTGCCCCAGTCGTACAAACAGAATATGTGACTGCCGTCAATATAATTATCCCCCGGTTGGGAACCTCGAATCAAATTCTTAATCAAATTTAAAGCTAAAGATAAATCGCCGTAGCTCATGTTGTAAGTTCCCCATTCTCCTACCCAAAGCTGCGAGTTAGCGCGGACAGTACCGTTCATCCAGCCGCGCACTTTACGGGTGTAGTTAGAAATATCTGCATCGTAGTTGTGGACATTGACTGTATCGAAATAATTCGGTATTTCCTGCAAAGCACTAGCCGGCCAATTGCTGCCACCTACGGTTTTCGGGCCGTGGATGCGGTAAGTGCGATCGGGCAAATAAGTTTTATAAACAAAGTCGATCGCCTCTTTTGCCACCTTAACCAATTCAAAATAGTCAGCCCTAGTCCCGCCCCAACCCTGATCCCGATTATCCGGTTCGTTGTGAATTTCCCAATCATCAACGCGGTAATCATTGCGAACATTCAGCCAATAAACAGTAGCAAAAACGTGTTCCCACCACTCGTTCCAATCTTCTCCTGTGCGCGGCGGATTTAGTTGCAGCGCCCAACTCGGCTTCCAGCCATTATCTACATTGCGAATGCTGACAACCGGGCGAATATTTGCTTGTTTTAGAGTATTAAAAATAGTCCTGGCATTGCCTTGCCAAACCGTACCCGGTTTTCCCGACCACCAATAATCGCTACCCTGGGGCGGATTAGTCATAATCTGATCCCAATGTGCCCAATTAATTATATTTGGATTTGTCTTAATTTCGTCAATAGATGGCCAACCGTATTTACCGTCGTCGTCTTCGGCTTCCCACCGGGACATCCCGCCGTAAATGCGGTAGGTATTAATTCCCAAATCTTGCAAATCTTTGATGTCGAAATTGATATTGCCTTCGACTGCACCGATGTAGCGAGTGCTAACACCCGCAGCATTGCCGGAAATTTTAATTGTTTCGATGTTTTGAGAAAAAATTGTCGTTCCGCTGAACAACCCTATGCCAATAGCCATTAAAATGGCGATGGTAAAATTCCGAATAATTGTTTTTGATAACACGTGATTATTACCTACTAATTTAGGTTATTTTATGCCCCATGTAAAGAAACCTATCCCTAATCTAACTCGACGGGCGATCGAGTTTGTTAGCTGTTGTAAGAAAAAAGCATTAACTATACCAATTTTAATAATTGATACATAAAGTAACATAGCACGGGTAGCAGTCAAAAGTGAAGGTTCACATCGAACAACAACAGTAAAATATTTCGGTATAACAATTAACCCGATAAACTGCGTCAAATATCTGGCGGATGACAACGCCACAAGGAACCCAGACAGCGCTCATATTTGATATAGTTGTGTTAAAAAAAGATAGGTAAAACTAAAGTTAAACTCGACCTATCAAAATATATTTTACCTAAATTCTATCAGACTCACTTTCAAAGGCAACTATCCCGCTCTCAGTTTTTAGTTCTAGAAAGAGTGCTTAACCTCCAGCCCTCTCAAGGTAGGTTTTAAAATCTCTCTAATAGTCTAGAGATTTGGAATTCAGGCTTGAGGCTTTAAAAATTTTTAGTCTATTAACCAGCCCTGTCAAGGTGGTGAAGAAGACCCTCAAACCCGTGAAATATCGAAGGCTGCGATCGTTAAATCTGATTCTTTTAACAGGTGATTAAGAATCAACTAGGTTTATTGTCGATCGCCCAATGGTAGGATGAGGTAAAGCCGGTCGATCGCACCAATACGCTATGAGGGCAGTGTGCACCCAAAAACTACCAGATTTCAAATCGTTTGAGGGAGTTATAGACCAGGCTCGGCAGTCACCCCAGACAGGGCGGGTCATCAGCGTCAAACCGATCGCATTTGCCACATAACCGCAGCGTGAACCATCACTAAATTGCGCGCTGCGGTTATGCGGCAATGTTTTTTGAACACGGATTATATCTAGTGTTAGAGGAGTAAATGTTGAGATTTATTTGGCTGTTCAGTCGTCTTTAGACGACTGCGATCTGTGAGGCTGGAGTTTGAGCACCCGACGGGCTATAGCAAAAAGGGCGTTGCTTAATACAGGGATGAATTGAATAGTTCGGAATTGCCATCAGCCAAGTATGGTGAGTTTTGTAACTTCCGACAAAATTTGGTTCATACCGTTAATCAGCAACGCCGCAAAAAGTTCTTTGCCGTGTAACTGGTTCCCAGGCTCTTCCTAGGGACGAGGAAAAATATCTGCGTTAATCTGCGTGCATCTGCGGTAAAAAAACTCCCTTATTTCAACATCAAAGCAACTTCCTTAGCAAAATAAGTCAAAATTAAATCGGCACCAGCTCGTTTGATACTCGTCAAACTCTCCAAAATTATCCGCTTTTCATCAATCCAACCCAACTGTGCAGCAGCTTTGATCATTGCGTATTCGCCGCTGACATTATAAGCAGCTACGGGCAAATTAGTTGCTTCGCGCACTTGGCAGATAATATCCAGATAAGCCAAAGCAGGTTTTACCATCACAATATCTGCACCTTCTGCTATATCCAAAGCAATTTCTTTCAGTGCTTCTCGTGCATTAGCAGCATCCATTTGATAAGTCTTTTTATCTCCAAATTTTGGGGCAGAATCGAGGGCATCTCGAAACGGGCCGTAATAAGCAGAGGCATATTTTGCTGAATAAGCCAGGATTGCTGTATCGATGTATCCTGCCGCATCTAAGGCTTTGCGAATTGCGCCGATTCTGCCGTCCATCATGTCGGAAGGTGCTACCATATCCGCACCGGCGGCGGCTTGAGAAACTGCCATTTTTACTAAAACTTCTACAGTTGGATCGTTGAGAATTTTACCAGTTTCGTCAACTAAACCGTCGTGTCCGTGTGATGTGAAAGGGTCGAGGGCTACGTCGGTAATTACTACTATTTCGGGAATGTTTTGTTTGATAGCTTTGACTGTTTGTTGGACTAATCCTTCTGGGTTGTAGCTTTCGGTTCCGGTGTCATCTTTTTTGCTGTCTGAGATGACTGGGAAAAGGGCGATCGCATTAATTCCTAACTCCCAACATTCAGCTATTTCTTTTAGCAATAAATCCAAGGAATAGCGATAACAACCCGGCATGGATGCGATCTCAACTTTTTGCCATTCCCCTTCCATCACAAACATTGGATAGATGAGATCGTCAACGGTTAGGTGATTTTCCCGTACCATCCGCCGCAAAGCTGGTGTACGGCGGAGGCGGCGGGGACGGATGGTTGTGAGGGAGGGATTTTGATTGTTTGGAGTGGGAACGGCGGACTCGACGTTATTTGGGGCTGACATAGGAACTGGATGCAATAATGATAATCATTATTATTACATTCTTGCGCGCAGTGGTAGCGCCACGGAATTGAAAAAACAACTCCTCACGCCTGTGTGACAAGCTATTTCACCAATCTGTTCTATTTTGAGCAGAATAGCATCGCCGTCGCAATCGTAAAATATTTGTTTGACTTTTTGGATGTGCCCAGATGTCGCGCCTTTGTGCCAAAATTCAGAGCGTGAGCGGCTCCAATAGTGTGCTTCTCCTGTAGCTAGAGTCTGCTTAATTGACTCTTTGTTCATCCAAGCCATCATTAAAATGGTACCATCTCGATCGTCCTGGGCGATCGCCGGAATCAAACCTCGATCGTTAAATTTTAAAGCTTCAATCCATAAATATTTTTGATCCATATTCAGTTTACAGGAGTTGTATTTTCTCAAGTAAGATTTTTTACCGCAGAGGGCGCAGAGGGCGCAGAGGGAGGAAAGGGAAAGAAAAGAGAGATAACAGGATGGAAATCAAATTCTGACTCTCTTTTCTTTTGTCAGCGCGGGCGGACGAAAGTTTGTATATCAGCGAATTTTATTCGCAGATGATTCTAGTGAAAGCTTGATTTGTGCGCGATTAAACTCATAAATTCTTGACGAGTTTTAGCATCTTCAGCAAACACTCCCCGCATCGCTGAAGTCGCCGTCCAAGAACCGGACTTTTGTACGCCACGCATTACCATGCACATATGAGTAGCTTCGATAACAATTGCTACACCTTGAGGTTTTAGCAATCCTTGAAGTGCATCAGCAATTTGTGCAGTTAAGCGTTCTTGCACTTGCAATCTGCGCCCGTACATTTCACAAATTCGAGCAATTTTTGACCGTCCAATTACTTTCCCGTTGGGGATGTAAGCAACGTGGGCGCGACCAATAATTGGCAGGACATGATGTTCGCAAGAACTGAAAATATCAATGTCCCGCACTAACACCATTTCGTTAGCATTTTCTGTGAATACTGCTCCGTTGAGCAGTTCGTCGAGAGATTGACGATAACCTCCAGTTAAGAACTGCAAGGCTTTGACAACTCGTTTCGGCGTATCTCGCAACCCTTCACGGTCGGGGTCTTCTCCCAATCCTAGCAGCAATGTACGCACTGCTTGCCTCATGTCTTCATCTGAGACTGGGGGTTGAGATTGGGTAGAAATCGATGACACTACACCATTTGGAGAAGTTAGTTCTAGACGAGTAGATCAAGTCATGCTTGCAGTTTGTGAAATGTTTAACAGTGGATATGGACTTTTAGTTACTAGATACTGAGATTGACGCAATCTTAAACTAAACAACTGTTAAGTTGTTCTCGAATTTGAGCGGTATCTAAGTTACGGCCGATGACTACGAGTTGATTCTTAGGTGGAGTCAACCATTCGTAAGCATTTAGTTCATAGCGCGCGCCACTAAGTTGAAATATGTGTCTCATCGGACTTTCTTCAAACCAGAGAATGCCTTTTGCCCGAAATACATCTAAGGGCATTTCTTCTGTGAGAAATTCTTGGAATTTGTGGAGATCAAAAGGTCGATCGCTCTGAAATGATAGCGAAATAAATCCGTCATTATCTAAGTGATTGGAGTGATGTCCGTGATGGTGATGTTCGTGATGATGCTCATGATGGTGATGTTCGTGTTCGTGTTCGTGTTCGTGATGCTCGTGTTTTTCCTCAGTTTCAAAACTATCGAAAAGTTCTGCTTGGGTTAAACCTACACCCAAAATTAAGGGTAAAGGAACTTCACCATATTCAGAGTGTAAAATTCTCGATCCTTCTTTCACAGTGCGAATGTAAGCTTCTAATTCTTCTACTTTTTCTGAAGGAGCTAAATCGGTTTTGTTCATCAGCACGATATCTGCAAATGCTACTTGTTTTAAAGCTGCTTCGCTGTCAAAATGATCGGTGGTGAATGTTTCGCTATCGACTACGGTTAGTACAGAATCTAGACAGGTTAAATCCCGCAATTCCGTGCCGAGAAATGTCAATATAATCGGCAGCGGATCGGCAACTCCGGTGGTTTCAATTACCATGCAGTCGATACGGTCTTCCCGTTCTAAAACTCGGTATACTGCATCAACTAAGCCTTCGTTGATGGTGCAGCAAATACAGCCGTTGCTCAGCTCTACCATGTCATCTTCGGTAGAAATTAAAAGCTGTGAATCGATGTTAATATCGCCAAATTCGTTAACTAAAACTGCTACTTTTAAATCTTGGCGATTTTTGAGTATTTGATTGAGCAAAGTGGTTTTGCCACTGCCGAGAAAGCCGGTAATTATGGTTACGGGCATTCCTCTTTTGGGAAAATCGGAAATTAAATCTGGGGTTTGTACAGCGAGATTAGTCATTGTCCCTCATTGATTAATTGTAGAGGCCCTGCTGTTAGTTCAGAAAGCTGCTAAGTATCCCAAAGCTCTTGTGGATAGCACTTCCTAGCCAAAATTTAGGTGCGATCGCCTGTATCACACTCAATCGACTATGATAATCATTATCATAGTTTAGATGTGCTTTAAGCGCAAGCCCTAGAATTATTGCTCAGCTAGCTGATGACTCATAAACACTTCACTGTCATCCCTTTTCCAGATAAATCCCCTGTTATAAACGGGAATTTAAAACAATGTATTGAGGGCGAGTGCGATCGATAATTCCCTCCTCCTCCAGCCGACACATCAGGCGCGTCACCGTAATCCGCGTAATTCCCATCGCCTCAGAAATCTCTTGGTGAGTCAATCTCAGATCGATCAAAACTCCTTGTGCTACTCCCCGACCAAATTTTTTTGCCAACCAAGCTAATAGTTGCAACAGTCGATCGCGCAGACATTCGCTGCGAACAATGCAGAAAAATTCTTGAGTTTGCTGAAGATGTCGGAAAACTTCATCTAAGGATTGATAGCACAAATTTTGAGGAATGTAACTAATTTCTACATGAGTTTTGCTCTCAATTTGATAAGGTTGAACGCCTGACAACGACTGACCGAGTACGTCTCCAACTCCCCAATATCCGAGGGTTATTGGTGTTCCCTGTTCGCTCCAAGTCATGGTTCGGACGGCTCCCCGCTCAATTCGCAGTAAGCCGTTAAAGGGCATGGGTATCAACTGACGGCAGGTGAAAGTCTGCTGTCTGAGATTAGGGTCCAAGGCAGGAGTGTAGGTTAAAAGAGTCATAGGATTTAGGTTTAGCGTCACCGCTACTTTGGATAGAACGTACAGCTTAAGCTAATTGATAATTTATATCAACTAGCTGGAAGTAATTGCAATGCCCGACTGCTAAGCTTGAAACCCTTTGCGGGTGGTGTAAGAGACGTTTCGGAACTTGACAGTATCCGTGTCAGGGTCGTAGAGAGTATAATTTGCTTGTCCGCTGAGCCGACCCACATTCCCTACTCCGTTAGCGCAGCCCTCGAAGAGGATCGCCCTTCGCGCTGTTGCAGACACGGTTGCAGGCGGCTCTTGAGAGTCCAGAGTCATTACCCAGTTATTGATAATGGTGGGCTGTAATTGATACTCAAATGCTAAGCCCGATCGCCCGCAAAACAAAGTATTGGCATCAGCGCGGATAACGCGATGGAGCATCACAGGCGGCGGAGTCTCCGGGGTAAGCTCATCAGACGCGCTAACCGTACTCCCGTGAATCAACAAACAATCCAATTCATGAAAACCAAAATTCAAAGAGCGCAACCACTCTACAGTTTTCCGACTAACAGAACCCCAGAGCAACTTAATCGTATCTGTGCCGTATTTTTCTCGCAATTCTGCAGCATCAGGGCTAGAACCTATTCCGTGTAAGTTAAAACACTGTTCTTCCCACCACCCGATACAAATTTGAGGTTCGATTTCTCCTCGTTTGGGCGATCGGACTCGCTGCACTAATTTTTCGCAATCGGGATTCGGACCGACTAAATCGCCTAAGATATACAATTCGTCAACACGGATTCTCAGGCGCTTGATGTCAGCTAGTACAGCTTCATAAGCAGCCAGATTCCCTTCGATTCCAGTTAATATTGCCCAGTTTTTCATGTGTTTCAATTGTTGGTGATGTTAAAGGTTTTTGTGTGGTTAGTTTGGATGGTTTTTTCGGAATTTGTTTTGAACGGATATCTTACACCAATGTCAAAAAATTGTAGGGGCGGGTTTTACCAACCATAATCGCCAAAAACTAACAATCTCATAAACCCGCCCCCACCCAACGGTAAATCACAATCTACCTCTTTATTGAACAGTCAACAGTTAACTGTCAACTGTCAACTGTTTATCTACCTCTCACAAACATGAGTAGGATCGTCGGCTCTTTCTGCATATTCCAAACCCCTAGCCAAACGCCAAGCAAAAATCGGAGGTAAACCTTTTTCAATAATTGCAGCGCAAGTGGCTTGATAATCATATTCCACTTCTCGCAATATCACCTGTTGAGCATCAACATCGTAAATCACGTAGGTAGCATTCGGCCTGCAGTGGCGCGGTTCTCCCACGGAACCGACATTCACAATCCGCTTTAAAGGAACAGTAAAACTTAAATTTTTGTCTCCTTCGATGCTTGATCCACTGACTCGAACCTGCATATTTCCAGCATCTAAAGTGCGAACGTAGGGTACATGAGTGTGACCGCAAAACAGCACGTCAGCATCGGCAGAAAATACCCGCTCTAACGCAGAAAAAGCATCCATTGTCGGCAGTAAATATTCATGATTGCTGTGAGGGCTACCGTGAACGAAACACATATTGTCTTCTCGCAAACTGTGCGGCAAAGTGGCTAAATATTCCCGCGTTTCCGGGAAGATTTGACTGTTCGTCCATTCGTGAGCTAATTTGCCTCTTTTTTCTGCTAAAACTGAGGGATAGCTGCATTCGCATGAGTTCAAACCTTCGACAATATCTTGGTCCCAGCAGCCGACGCAAGTGGGAATGTCGAGGGAGCGAATCATTTCTACTACGGCGTGGGGATGCGGGCCGTAACCGACTAAATCTCCCAGGCAAAAGATTTTTTCTGCTTGTTGTTCGTCAATGTCTGACAAAACTGCATTTAAGGCTTCATAGTTGCCGTGAATGCAGGACATAACTGCTATTTTCATCCGGTTTCTTCTTCTCCTAATAATAGTGCTTGTTTGACTTGCTGTTGGTAATTCAACAGAATTGTTTCGGACAGACAGCAATCTTCTAGGGTTTGTCCTAATGCTGTTTCATCGAGATTTTCGCCGACAATTTCTATGCCGCTAAATCTTTGGGGCCGGCCTTCGAGCCAGCGGGGAAGTGGCAATTCTTCGTGGGCGGTTTCATTGAATTTGGCAGCGAAATCGAAGTAAAAAGATCGCCCGTCGGCTATGTCAAAAATGCCTTTGGCTCTGTGAACCTTGCCGTAGGCTCCTTGGGTCATTTCTTGGTACCAAAACAGATCGAGGCTGGCGGGATCGAGGACTTGTCCGCTAGCGGGGCTACGCCAAATTGATAGTTTTTCTGGTTCGCCGCTAACGGCTATTCCCTCGACAATTACATCTGCCCATTGATGCCATTCGGTGTCTTTGATTTCTGGCGGGACTACAGCAAATCGGCGGCTGGGAAAGCTTTGGAGTAGGTTTTCTACTGCTGTCAGTTGCAGGTAAAATCCCAGTTCGATATAAGCTGAAACGCCGTTGTTCAGGTGTTTGGCGAGCTCGGATTCTTGGTCGTCTGTCAAGGTAGTGATTTGCCCAAATTCGGCGGCGATGCAGGTTTGGTCGATCGGCACATTGCCTGTTCCGGGACACAAATAAAGTGCTGGCGAGGTTTCGGCTGCTAGCTGCTGTCGAATCCAGGTTGTTTTTCCGCTTCCGGGCGGGCCCGCTACGGCGGTGATTGTTGGTTGACTCATAAATACAATGATAATCGTTCTCAATCAAGTTAGCTCTTCTATATTTAGATTTAATTTGGCGGGCGGGATGCCCGCTCCACCAGGGTCAATCGATTTTAGATTTTAGATTTTAGATTTTAGATTTTAGATTTGAAGCATTGACCCCACGGATAAATTCGGGGCTTGTTTATCAGATACAGGTTTTTTATTTCTCCAGGGATGAATCCGGGGGCTTGTATCCTGGATGCTTTCGGTCAATCGATTTTAGATTTTAGATTTTAGATTTGAAGCATTGACCCCACGGATAAATTCGGGGCTTGTTTATCAGATACAGGTTTTTTATTTCTCCAGGGATGAATCCGGGGGCTTGTATCCTGGATGCTTTCGGTCATAGGATTTCAGATTTGAGATTGGTTCTGGGTGCCGGTGCGTCCTGGACTATAGATTTTAGATTGAAGATTCATCCTGATACGAAGGTAAAAGTATGTGATGCTTGTCACATACTTTTATGCGTTATATCATTGTGACAAAACTTAACAATTTGTTACATTTATTTACATAAAGCAACAAAACAAGGAAAAACACATGACTTCACGTAAAATGATGGTCGATGACCAAGGCCTGCTCAACAACTTCGCGATCGAACCCACGATGTATGTAGACGCCAACGTCAGCACCGGATTTACCGAGTATGCAGAGAAAGTTAACGGACGTTTTGCGATGATCGGATTTGTTTCTTTGCTGGCGATCGAAGTTTTGACTAAACAAAGCTTTATAGGCTTTATCAAAGATATTTTAGGATAGGGCGATTTCTCAGCTTGAGTTTTATTCAGAAATAGGACAACTTTTTACCTACAGTCTAGCCGCTGTTGCCCTAACAATTGCTTTCTGAGTCTATATTTTAAAGCTGTTTTACATACAACAAATTAGAGAATAAAGTCTCAGCAATTGTTGAGGCTTTATTTGTTACTTTTACATCCGTTACATCTTGTACACTGCTCGTTGCCGAACTTCCGTGTGCTATATCAATTCAAACAGCTTTGCTTGCCAAAAAATCTCTCATGTACCGATTCACTAACTGCGGCTGTTCCTGCTGCACCCAGTGGCTGCAATTAGGAATGTAATGAATATGAAAATCCCGGACGTAATCTGCGGTTCCATAGGTTAACTCTTTGCCGAGGGCGGCATCATTTTCTCCCCAAATCATCAGCGTCGGAACTTGCAGCACGCTCCAATTCTGGCGATCGAGAAATCCGCCAGCTAGATTGCGGTAATAATTGATAGTAGCAGTCAGAGCGCCCCGTTTGGCAGCCGCATCTTTGTAAGCTTCGATATCTGAGGGGCTAAAGGTGCTTTTGTCAACTGCCATACCTTCCAAAGCAGCCGAAATTACCTGATAGTCGCCCAACTGAATTAACAACTCCGGCAAAACTGGCAACTGAAAGAAAAAAATGTACCAAATTTTCAGCAATTGTTGGGGAGTGCGTAACCCTTCAGCCAACTTGGCTGGATGCGGTAGATTCATCACTATTAATTTATCGACCATTTGGGGATAAGCATAAGCAAAACTCCAGGCGATCGCACCTCCCCAGTCGTGACCAACTAAGACGCAACTTTCGTATCCCAAACCCTGAATAATGCCCTTGACATCTTGCACAAATTCGGCCATCACGTAAGCAGATTGATCGTGAGGTTTGTCGCTGTCGTTGTAACCCCTGAGATCCACAGCGACGACTTTATAATCTGATGCAAATTCCGGGATTTGATGCCGCCAAGAATACCAAAATTCAGGAAATCCGTGCAGCATCAGCATCAGCGGCCCAGAACCTTGAGTGACATAGTGCAGTTTAATGCCGTTCGTAGCGATAAATTCGTGTTTCCAAGCAGCTTCTAGCACAGACATATTTGATGCTTCCTCTAGCTATCGAGATAGCTTAGCAGTTCCTCTCTTTAAGAGGAACCAACTTTAGGCATATCTAGCAATTCTCCCAGCACTTGTAAACTCTTCCTTTTCCCTTCATTTGTGGAACAGGCGTCCCGCCGGTGGTTCTTCGCGCAAAAAAAGCCGTAGCTTGCGGCGCCCGACACCATCGCCCGTTTGCCAAAAAGATTGCTATCTCTGTCAAAATAATAGTATAATGTTGCTGGCATCCAGACAACTGTTAAGCCAAAAATTACTCATTTTCGAGCGCGCGAAAATCCCGAAGCGCAACAACTTGAGGTGTGATGATTGTGCAAGTTAAATAATTCAGATCGGGCGAGTGTACTAGGAATTAAAGGAGTTAATACTATGTCGGGCGATCGCCTGCAAAACATTGTTAACCGGTTGACAGATCGTCTAAAGCGCGATGTATTAGTTGAAAAATCCCTCTACGACATTCGAGAAGTTTTGCAGAGCGATCGCGCCGTACTGTACTATTTTTACAGACAGTGGCAAGGTCGAGTGACTTACGAGATGTTAAGTGCGATCGAACTCTCAATCTTGGGTTCAACAGGGCCAGACGAATGTTTTAACGATGAATACGCTGCTTTGTACCAAGCCGGCAGAGTTAAAGCAATTGCAGATATTGAAGTAGAACCAATTAACCCATGCCACCGAGATTTTCTGCGTAGCCTGAAAGTTCGCGCCAATTTAGTCGTGCCAATTTTAACGAACAAAGGACTATGGGGGCTGTTAATTGCTCATCAGTGCAGCGGGCCCCGCACTTGGTCGCGATCGGACATTGCATTCATGCAGCAACAAGCACAATATATGGCAATGTCTCCCACAATTCAAGATAGTTAATATTGAATGGCTTCAACTGCACTTTAAGCTCGAATCACTGTCACCGATCGCCCCATTGGAGTAAAATGAATCTCAGTGTTCCACCGTTGTTCGAGTTCCGGTGCATTCTCGCGGCGATCGCATATTACCAACCAACCCGAATCCTGTCCCAATCTAGCCAAATATCCATCTAACTGTTCCACACCTTTGTCTCTAAGAATAGTTAGCAACAAGGAGTTTTCGGATGCTGGGGGAGCGAAACCCAAAAATGATGTCTTGAGGAGACACGCCGCGTTGAATCAGTTCTCGATCGATATAGATTTCGGTACTGTTGTGTTGAATCCAGATTTGATTTTCGATGATATCGAGCTGCATAGCACACCCATAGATGCGATATTCGTCGCGCCATTCGTTGTGCATAACGAGGTATCTATCGCGGGCAATATCGAAGATTAACTGAGCATTTGCGTCATTTTTAGAAAAGTCTTCGAGAAAGTCACAAACAATTTTGCGGTATTCGTTTAGTCTATCCATTGGTCGATCGCCTCACGAGTTGGATTGTAAATAATTAGTCGGATTTCATAACGTTCGATGACAGTTTTTGCGGGTTCAAATCTGAGAAACATTTGGTACGTATCGGTGGGTACTGCCAGATACAGGACACGTTCTGGTTCGCTAGAGACTTCGATAGCAACGCGATAGTTGAGGAATTGACCGAGGGCGGTGTGGAATTCAGAAATAGTCGAGCCACCTGCGAAACTTTTGACTTCTACAGCTATTTTACGTCCTTCTTTCTCAGCGGCGATCGCTTCTTCGGCTGCAAGATCGATGTAGACATCAGCAACACCATAGCGTAACTGGTAGGGATCGTGGGTAATCTTCCAGCCATCTTTTTGTAGGGCGATTTTGACTGTATTGTGGAAGAGATCCTTTGCCATTTTTAGATTTTATTCAAGTATTTACATCGGATACTATCAGTACATATTATACCAGAATTTTACGCCAGAATAACTGTAACCTATCGTCCCCTTAGAGTAGTATTAGTTTCAGTTGTAAGGTGCATCAGATATTGTCACTCTCAATAATCGTTATAAAAGCTCACCTGACGCACCTTACAATTGGATTTTAGTATGCCAATTGCATAATTCCTGTTACTATTAACTAACAGCTACAGCCTCCCCTAAAGGATGCTGCTGCAAAACCGCTTGCAAATACTTTCCAGTATAAGACCTCTGATTTGCCGCCACATCCTCCGGCGTCCCCGCCACAATAATTTCGCCCCCCTTATCTCCCCCTTCCGGGCCCAAATCGATCGCCCAATCGCAGCACCGAATCACATCTAAATTGTGTTCGATTACCAAAATTGAATTACCCTTATCCACCAATCTTTGCAGCACATTTAACAAATGGTGAACATCATAAAACGACAAACCCGTCGTCGGTTCATCGATCAAATAAAGCGTCTTCCCCGTAGCGCGGCGCGATAGTTCCGTTGCCAATTTTACCCGCTGCGCTTCGCCCCCAGAAAGAGTCGGCGCCGGCTGTCCCAACTGAATGTAACCCAAACCAACATCAACCAAAGTTTGCAGTCTGGCACCCGCCCTGGGAATATTTTTAAACATTTCCAAAGATTCCTCTACGGTCATGTTCAAAACATCAGAAATCGACTTGCCTTTGTACTTAACTTGCAGCGTTTCCCGGTTGTACCGTGCACCCTTGCAAACCTCACACTGCACGTAAACATCCGGCAGAAAATTCATCGAAATCACGTTCACACCTTGGCCGCCGCAAGCTTCGCACCTTCCTCCTTTGACGTTAAAAGAAAACTGTCCTGCTTTGTAACCTCTTGCCTTCGCTTCAATGCTTTCGGCAAACAAATCCCGAATCACGTCAAAGACTCCCGTGTAAGTAGCGGGATTAGAACGCGGAGTGCGGCCGATGGGAGATTGGTCAATTACAATTACCTTATCAACCACATCCTCTAGAGAGCGTTCGCCTTTAGTTTTGAGGGCGTCCATATCGGGTGGTAAAGGCACTTTTTTGGTGATATAGTGTTGCAGCGACGGGTACAGCAATTCATTGATTAAAGTTGATTTTCCTGAACCGGAAACCCCCGTCACGCAGACGAGTTTTCCCAGCGGAATTTCGACATCGATATTTTTTAAATTGTTGCGCCTCGCATTTGTGATTGAAAGAGCTTTGCCGTTGCCTTTTCTCCTTTCATTAGGCGTTTCAATTACTCGCTTTCCCGACAAATAAGCACCCGTCAAAGATTCCTCTGCCGTTAGCAAATTTTCTAAACTTCCTTGCGATATAATTTTGCCACCGTGAACGCCGGCACCGGGCCCGATATCGACAATGTGGTCGGCCGCTCGCATGGTTTCTTCATCGTGTTCTACGACAATCAAAGTATTGCCTAAATCGCGCAATTTTGTTAAGGTTTGCAGCAGGCGAAAGTTGTCTCTTTGGTGCAGTCCGATGCTCGGTTCGTCCAAAACGTAGAGAACACCCGTCAAACCAGAACCGATTTGAGTCGCCAGCCGAATTCGCTGGGCTTCTCCGCCAGAAAGTGTCATTGCTGCGCGGTCTAAAGTCAGGTAATCTAACCCGACATCAAGCAAAAATTGCAGCCTTGCTTTGATTTCTCTCAGGGCTAAATCGGATATTTGGAATTGGCGATCGCTCAATCCCAAATTATTTACTCGTTCGCGGCATTCGCGAATCGAAATACTGGTTAAATCCACAATTCCGTACTGTCCCAACCGCACCGAAAGCGCCTCGGGTTTCAAGCGTTTGCCCTGACAAACCTCGCAAGAGCGATCGACCCGATACTGTTCCAACTTCTGCTTAATCAAATCAGAACCAGTATCGTCGTACTGGCGCTGCAACATGGAAATCACGCCATTAAAATCTCTCCTAAAATCAGTGCTGCCGTCGCGCTTTTTACTTTCTGCGCTGCGCTTAGACTCATTGCCGTACAAAATTACCCGCTGGTGTTCGGGCTTTAATCGATACCAAGGAGTGTCGATATCAAACCCGCAAGTATCCGCAATACTGCAAAGCAAAGAGAGATAATAGGAATTGTCTTTGTCTGACCAAGGCGCGATCGCACAATAAAGAGGCGCTTTCTCGTCGGGAACTACCAACTCCGGGGCAAAAGCCCGCAAACTCCCCAAACCGTGGCAGTTCGGACACGCGCCGTAAGGCGAATTAAAAGAAAATAACCTGGGTGAAAGTTCCTCCATTACTGCGCCGTGTTCGGGACAAGCAAAGTTTTCGGAAAATACGATCGGCCCCTGTGGTTGGGAATTTTCTTCAGTCGGTAACTCTTCAATTATCGCAATTCCCTCAGAATGGCGCAAACAAGTTGCCAGAGAATCAACTAAACGTTCTTCTAAACCGGGTTTTTTAATTAACCGATCGACAACTATCTCGATATTGTGCGTATGATTTTTATCTAATTCGATATTTTCCGAAAGTTCTAAAATTTCTCCGTTAACTTTGACGCGAATAAATCCTTCCGCAGCTAAACTCGACAATAATTTGCGGTGAGTGCCTTTTTTTCCGCGCACAACTGGTGCCAGAAGGTGAAAGCGAGTGCCATCGGGAAGTGCCATGACTCGATCGCACATTTCATCAATTGTCTGCGGCGCAATGCAGCGATCGCAAATCGGACAGTGCGGTTCGCCGGCTCTGCCGTAGAGCAATCTGAGATAATCGTAAATTTCTGTAACAGTGCCAACAGTCGATCGCGGGTTGTGAGAAGTTGACTTTTGGTCGATCGAAATAGCCGGACTCAAGCCTTCAATCGCGTCCACATCCGGTTTGTCCAACTGTCCCAAAAACTGGCGCGCGTAAGCGCTGAGAGACTCCACGTAGCGTCGCTGTCCCTCGGCAAAAATTGTATCGAAAGCCAGGGAAGACTTACCAGAACCAGAGACGCCAGTAAAAACGATCAGGCGATCGCGCGGCAGTTCCAGATCGATATTTTTCAGGTTGTGCTGTCTCGCACCGCGAACCCGAATCGTATTTTGGTTGTTAGAGTGAGAATTCGTCAAATTATGCCCGTTGCGGGATGCACTTGGCTGGCTGTTTGAGGTTTCGGCGCGTTGGGACATGAGAGTAGTGCAAAACAGTGCTTAACCATCTTAGCGCTGCCGATCGAATAGCTGGCATCCAAACTCAAGAATATCAAAGAATTGTCAAATAAGTTTCCGTCGGCCCGTCGGGCAAAACCTTCAAACTTTGATGCTTCAAATCCACTTCAATTCCCAGCGCTTCCATCGGAATCACGCCTAAAAGTGGCGTTTTCCCCTCCGGCAATTCCAAACACTCAAAAGTCCCTTCGCGGCCGCACAGAGAAATCGAAGCATCCCGAAAAATCCTCGCCTCACTAATGCCCGTGGCTGTTTCCACAACCACTTGCTTGAGGATTTTCAAACCCAGTCTGGCGATGACATCTTTAGGCAAACACAAAGTTGTCGCGCCCGTATCCACCAAAACATTTTCTAGAGTAACAGACCTCACTTGCTCGATTGGAATCAGATTATCTTCTGCTTTAGCTTCATCAATCCGATTCGTAATTACTAGGGTTGTGATAACTTTTCCCATTGGGGTTTCCGTAGTTGTTTCCATTACGTTCAAATTATCATAAATTGCTGCTTTAATTATAGCGCACATATTTGCACAGATTCTAGGGCGATGCACTCCCCATTCTGCACCGTCCCCTGACGAATAGCTCTGGCTAAATCATCAAATTATTGCACGCCAATAAACTTGTGAGTTTGCAAAGATAGCCTGTAACTAGGATTTTTTTTCAGCAATTCCAAAATAATGGGAATCGCTGAAATTTTTGAATTCCATTCTGGTTGCAAGAAAACCGGAATATTCACATTACTTGCCAAATGCTTGTGATAAAATTCAACTTCTTCGCCAGTGCTAATCACTAACTTGATTTCATTGGCTCTAGTCCAAAAAAGCTCTTGCACCGGATATTTAGGATTGACGTGTTCTTTAGGAGAAAGAGTAATCCAAGCCTGCGGGGAAACATCCTGCCAGCAAGCACCCGAAGTTTCAATACTCACCTGCTTGTCAGCTTCTAACAAAGCTTCAACTAACTCAGGCAAATCACGGTGAATGAAAGGTTCGCCGCCAGTAATGACAACTCTCGGAGACTGCAATTGAGCGAGCAATTGTGCGATCGACTGCGGTACAGACGGCAAACCTTTGCCCCCATTTGCATAGCCTGTGTCGCACCAAGGACACCGCACAGGGCAACCGGCCAATCTGATAAAATCAACTAAAGTCCCCGTCCAATAACCTTCGCCTTGAACCGTACACTGAAAAGTTTCATGAATTGGTAATTTTAGTTGTAAATTAGACACCCGAAGTTACGCCTCAAATCAATTAATTACGTTGTTTAGATAGAATATTCTTAAATTGTTATTTCTTCGCGGTTTGCAGCAATTAAAAACAGTCCTGGACGCATAAACGGGGTTTATGAAAAAAATTATCGGTTTTATCCCAGAAGCTTGACTCAGAAATCCGGTTTCTTCATAGCTTTTGTATGAGTCCTTAGAAATCCACCACAAACCGCAAATAACTCTTTAATTATCCTGTTCAGGTTCCATCAGAGTAGCCCAACGGCGTTTCAATGCCAAAGTCAGCCCGTCAGCAATGGGGACAACACTGAGAGTAACTCTGGGATCGTTACGCAATTTGTCGTTAAAAGTACGAATGGCGGTGGTGCTTTCGTCTTGTACTTGAGGGTCAGCAACTCGTCCTGACCACAGAACATTGTCAATTACAATTAAACCCCCATTGCGTACAAGTTGGAGCGATCGCTCAAAATAAGCCTCATAATTTTCTTTATCGGCGTCGATGAAGGCAAAATCAAAGGTTCCTGCTTGTCCCTCGGCTATTAGTTTGTCGAGAGTATTTATTGCTGGGCCCAACTGCAAAGAAATCTTATTAGCGACACCCGCAGCTTCCCAATAGCGTCGTGCGATCGCAGTATATTCCTCGCTGACATCGCAGGCAATAATTTGACCGTTTGGAGGCAGCGCTAAAGCTACGCACAGCGAGCTATAACCCGTAAAAACGCCAATTTCTAAGGTTTTGGTGGCTCCCATAAGCTGCACTATGAGCTCCATAAACTGACCTTGTTCGGGAGCAATCTGCATCATCCCCATAGGATGTTTAGCAGTTTCTTCCCGTAGTGAAGCGAGAATATCTGGCTCCCGCAGAGAAATAGATAACAGATAATCGTAAAGTTGATGTTCTAGGCCAAGAGTTGAGTTCGCCATCGGTTTGTCCTTGCTGCTCACTTTTGATTTTAGATTGTAGACGCGCAGTTAATGGAAATCGGAGACTGTAGAGTTAATTTTGGCACCTATTTTGGTGTGGCTGATGACAGGTTGCAGTAGCAGTGTCTCGGTTACACAGAGGCAACTTGCAAAACGCGCGCTCTACTTCCAAATCAGTTTATCTCAGCTACAGGTGATTTAGCACCTCTGGAAAATAAAAATGGATAGAAGGGAGCATTTTGAGATTGCTGCGTTGCTAGCAGCGTGTAACGCCGTTAGTGATAGCAGTTCAAAAAATGAATGCAACTCTACACAAGCTGCAAAGTCATACATAATAAGCTATTGCCCATCTCAAATTTCAAATAAATCTCAAATGGTATGAGTTGGGGAAAAAGTGACTGCATCCCGCTCGCGAAGTAGATGAACTGCGAAAAATATAAGTATGTCATTGCCAGTGAAATGAAGCAATCCCAGAGCTTGTGATTCGTTTACATTTTGTTACATTGTCAAGTTTTTTTGTGTCGCTCTACTTAATCGCCAATGAGTAATTATTCAGGACTTACGCACTCTCAAATCAGCAAACCCTTTCATTTAATTAACTCTTATGGATGGGTTCAAGCCCGTGTATGTTCTGGAACAAGCCAGGCGTCTGGGAACCCTTGTCTTCCTGAGTATTACTAATCACTAATAAACTGGGTTCAATAGGACGATTTCTTAACTGTCACACCTTATGAATCCATACCTAAACAACCTACCCTCAAATCTCAACTACCTTCCACGATTGAGGTAGAGCAAGTATTTGTGGGAAAAAACAGGTTTATCGCCACCCTTGCCCAGCACTTTTACTCATAACTAATGAACGGCCATTAATAGGACGCTCACTTAACTGTCACAGTTTATTACTCCAGACCTAAACCACCTACCCACAATCAAAACAACATTCCACCAAGGCATCGCTATGTATTACACTTTCGCAGGTTTTGGTGCCGTCACAGGCATATTTTTGCTGCTAGTTTTTGCCATTCTGCAATGGCTGCACGTCTCCGCCGGCAGTTTTATTGATTGGGTAATTGCCATTGCTATTTTTGAATGGCTGTTGTTGATAGTTACAGTTCCCTGGAATATCCACTTTGAAGCTAAAGAAGTTTTAGCGCAAGCCGCAGAATCTACTAAAAAAAACATTGTTGTCGATCAGGAACAACTCAAATACGTTACTGTATTAGTTAGCCGATCGCTCTTTGTGGCGATCGCACTTCACCTGTTTAGCGCGATCGCACTTTACGCCCTAGCGGCCGCCGGAATTAGTGCTATTGGCTATCTCAGTTCCGCTGCTGCACTGCTGTTAACTGTACTGCGTCCAGCTATTCGAGGTTATCAGTATTTAGCCCAGCGGCTGACAACTATCCGCCGCCAATTTTTGCACCCCCGCGAAGATATTGTCGAACTCCGTAGCCGCTTTGCAAAGTTAGAATCTACAGTTACAGATTTGGCCAATCAATTAAGTTCAGACAATCCGAATTCGTGGGTGGCTGTCCAAAATCGGGAACGGGAAGCTATCAGAAGAGAATTAACTACGGTATCCGCATCTCTACAATCTTTGCAAGCGACAAATCAGGCAGAACACACTAAACTGAGAAGAGATGCAGAAAGTGCGATCGCCCAACTCACCGATGACGGACAATTTCTCAACCACGTCCGCGAAATCATCCGCTTCTTTAAAGAATCCTGAAGTTAGTTGATAGTTGACTGTTGACAGTTGTCTGTTGACAGTTGACAGTTGTCATTAGTTACCAAGGCCCGATGCCCAATTCCCTATCTTTAGATAGATGCCAAATAGTCGCCGATAGTCAGGCTTTTAATAAAAACAGAATTTTATCAGTCTTCAGGAAGACTCAATCAAGGTATTTTCCCTAACAGCAATTTTTATCCAACTATAACCAAAGATAGTTTGTGAATGAGTTAGCTTTGGCATAATATTTAAATATAACGCAAAGACCTTTTTGAAAAGATAACCCAGGAATAAATCATGACTAATCGCCAACCCATACCCCCCAAAGAAGAAGTTAGCAAATCCACACCTGCCGACGAACAAATCGAAGCCAATATGGAAGCCCCCCACTACGACAGGGGCATTACTCCTGCGGAGACAGCAGCACGGCAAGAACGGGAAGGCGCTAATTTCATGCACACCACCAACGAAGGGAAGCAGAAAAGTGCAAAAACTGATGACCAAACCGATGACGAAAGCATTCACACCACAGATGGTTATACAGTAGACAAAGAAGGTCTGGTTAACAATTACGCGATCGAACCGGAAATGTACGTCAACGAACCGGGCGATTTGAGAGCAAAAGAAGAAGCCGAAGCCGCAGAACGCGCTCGAATTCTCGCAGAAATCAAAGATAAAAAAGGCGAGGAAGGAAAACTGACAATGGATGAAGACACCCGTGGCAAAGGGCCGGGGATTATCTAGATTGTGTGGTTGGTAGTTGCATTTGGGCGCGCGAGGTTGCAACAGCAAAGCAAAGGGGCGGGTTTTTATAGTTCCGGCAGTTATCGATCGATATTTCCGGTACAACCCAGCCTCTATTTTGTTTTGCACATCTGTTTTTTGAGTTGAGAGATTACATCGTACATCTCTCAATTACCGTATCAATCGGCAAGTTTTCAGACCCAGCTCAAAAACGCCTTAAAATTCCTCAAGGTTTAACATTTTCCCTCAGCCAATTAAACTTAGCCTCAGCTAGCGCCAAATTTTCCAGGACGTTAGGATTGATATCCTCTCGTTCAAATTCTGGTTGATCTAATTCAATATTGCGACCATATTCTATATGTCGGATCGTACCGCGCATCCTGTCTGCCAGACACAGTGAAATTCCATAATAAAACCGGGAAGCAAAGCCCATATCGTTTTGAAGTTTTATTACTAGCTGCCGCCTAGGAATTGCCAGCAAGTGAGTTTCTTCGATCGCCTTCACCGTTGCCAAAGGAGGGCGAGCGTCAATGAAAGAGACTTCTCCCACCAGTTCTCCGCTGGCTATTTTAGCGAGTTCTCTAGTCTGCTCAGCCTCGATTAAAACGCTCAAACTCCCATTCAAAACAATGTAGAGCGCATCTATCTGTCTCCCTTCATGTATCAAAATCCCGCCTGGATCTAAAACTTCCTTTTTGCCTTTATTGACGATCCAGTTGATATCGTCATTATTTAACTGGCTCAAAATAAAAAGTGCTTTTTTTCTGCTGCTGTCGGCCATAAGTTTTCGCTCTCGATCGCTTCTTCTTTCATATAAAATTTAGATGGTGCGCGATCGCAACTTCTTCCGAAGCAGTCCTCGCTCAATACAGTTTTTTTTACCCTGCCTAACTTATTCGCAAAACCCATATCCGGCAGGCTTTGCCAATAGCAGATGAATCACGCTGAATCATGATCTCTCAATACTAGCATTTGTTAAACAATCTTTTTTAACTCGATCGACCTCAAAAAACTCGTGTGAAATTTGCGTCTCAAAAGCAATTGGGTTCACCCGCCCAGCTTTGCTGCGGGATGGGGCGCGGCAGACAATGCTCCGCGCCCAGTCTTGCTCACTAAATCGATCGTAAATCAGGATAGCCGGCCAACATATCGTCAGCAGTCAGAGTGTCCCCGTTCGCTTGAGGAGTCCACAGCACCTCAACCGCCAGCAACTGCTCGCTCGATACTCCCCCAATCTGACGCAAAGCTTGGCGCAAATCTTCAGAGTTTTTCACTGCTGGCAATTGCAATTTACCTTGAGTACCGACAATCACCGTCACCACAATAAATTCCCCAGGCTCTGAATTCAAATCAGAAGCAACCAGCGCCCCATTTTCCTGTAAACCTGGCAGGATATTGCTGCTCCCTGCTTGGCGGAGCTGATTGTTATAATTGGAGAGCGTTTCTTCAGTAAATTTACTGCGTTCTGCCAAAGAAAGTTGATTAAACTTAGCTTCGGCTGCTTCCAAACGAGTTTGCACAGATTCAGCGCCCCCGTAAACCCAGTATTCAGGATGCCGCAGCAGCGCCAGAGTAGATTCTTGCAGCACTTGAGCGCGACCGGCTGCTGTATCGGTATCCGCTTTTCGCGCTAGGGCGTCGAGTTCGGCTTGCAAACCGCGGGCCTCTGCTAGCAAACCAACTTGCAAGCGGGCGACAGATACGGTGGTAGTGGCGGCGGTGTTGCCGAGTTCGTCAGTTCCGCCCCCGGCGCGGCGGAAGCTTTGGACGAGGAAATTAGCGATCGAAATAAAAATCAAAATCGAGAACAGGCCACCAAACCCGCCCCCAAAGCCAAAAAACGGCAGCAAGAACGGGAAACCAAAGCCACCTCCGAAGCCACCGCCCGGATAGTAGCCTCCTCCCGACGGCGCGTAAGTGCGACTAGGAGACGAGTAACTGCGCGCCGGAGCTCTAAAAGATCCGCCGCCGATGCGTCCTCCGCTGCGGGCAGCCAGAGCTCCGTCAGCGTTACCGAGGGCTAGCGTCAGTACCAGACCGATCGCAAATAGTGATTTCAAAAGCGGTTTCATCTTTGAAATTAGTTGCTTGTACATAAGACCGTTACTATTCGATACATTTATAATTTACAGTCTATCCTCGCTTCTGGGCAGCCTGGTTATAGGTATGAAGCCAGCGAGATATCCGTACCAACCGATCCAACCACACTTAGGCCTGAGTCTGCAAACGAGAAAAGCTAGAAAGGACTTGCATTCCTTACTACTTAATTCTTCCACTATTCTCAAGAGCCGGCTTTCCGGCCTGTTCCACAAAGACTGAATTTCTTGTGGGGAGTACGGGTTGGGATCTTCTAGCCCGCCCATAAAATGGTTATTGAGAATGGTGCAACATCTCAGTTACTACAAACAATCAACATCCTGGCTTTTACAGAACTTTACTTAAGTACAGGGCGATCGGCCAACAATAAGCTCTAGACTTTTAAAGAAGCGCCACGAGTCCTCAAAAACAGGGCTTTATCTACCGTAAAAAAAACATTATGTTTCCAACTCACCGCCCCCGCCGCCTCCGCAACCATCCCCAACTCCGCCGGATGGTACGCGAAAATATCTTGACAACCAGCGATTTAATTTACCCCCTATTTGCCGTACCGGGGGAAGCTTTTGCTAAAGAAGTCACCTCGATGCCGGGAGTTTACCAGCTATCGGTAGACAAAATAGTAGAAGAAGCAAAAGAAGTCTACGACCTCGGCATTCCCGCTATTATTTTATTCGGCATTCCCGCAGATAAAGACACAGATGCTACAGGTGCTTGGCACGACTGCGGCATCGTCCAAAAAGCGACGGAAGCAGTTAAAAAAGCCGTACCAGATTTAATCGTCATGGTCGATACTTGTCTGTGCGAATATACCAGTCACGGTCACTGCGGCTATTTGGAAGTCGGAGATTTAAGCGGCCGCGTCTTGAACGATCCCACACTAGAATTGCTGAAGAAAACCGCAGTTTCTCAAGCTAAAGCGGGTGCTGATATTATCGCACCTTCGGGAATGATGGACGGTTTTGTCGGAGCAATTCGCGAAGGATTGGACAGTGCTGGATTTGAAGATATTCCCATCATGTCTTACGCGGCAAAATACGCCTCAGCTTATTATGGCCCATTCCGGGATGCTGCAGATTCTGCTCCGCAATTTGGCGATCGACGCACCTATCAAATGGACCCAGGAAACGGCCGCGAAGCTCTTAAAGAAATTGCTCTCGACATTGCCGAAGGCGCAGATATGCTCATGGTTAAACCCGCTTTAGCTTACATGGACATCATCTGGCGCGTGAAGGAAGCAACTAACCTGCCAGTTGCTGCTTACAACGTTTCTGGGGAATATGCGATGGTGAAAGCCGCGGCTCTCAACGGTTGGATAGACGAAGAAAGAGTAGTGATGGAAACTTTGACAGGATTCAAGCGTGCTGGTACTGATTTGATTTTGACTTATCACGCCAAAGACGCCGCCCGCTGGCTGCAAAACTGATTCACTCGATTAGAGATTAGAGATTAAAGAATTGACTCCACAGCACAATCTTCGGGTGTTTTCGTGGAGTCAATACCTCTCTCGATAGATGATTTTTGAGCAATTAGGCAACAGACTAGCTATCACTTACGCTTACCGATAAACGACGCCTCGAAACCTGGTTTTTACAGTTTCCGTGGGCTGTAACGAAATAGACGTGAGAAAAAACCCGGTTTCTCTGCAGACAAACTCCAAACCCCTAAAAAATCAGTCAATCCCCATCTAAAATCTCAAATATCAAATATCAAATGGTATGAGTTATAAGTTGTGAATTTGGAGTCAAAGACTTTTTTACAAAAATCACCCCAAAAAGTATTAATAATCACCGAAATTAGTTAGAAAATATGTATGAATAAAAATAGTTTTGTAAATCGGGGATTAAATCATTGATTGTTCCCACGCAAAATCAACTATACCCGCTAAGACAGTAAAAGTAACACAGTTTAGATACAACTTGAAGGCAGATTGAGCATGACATCAACGACTAGGGATTCCAGTCACATTCAATTTTGTATAGGTCGCGATCGCGCAGACATCGTACAGATCCAACAACTATTTAAAGCCGCCGCCTTTTGGGCGAGGGAACGCAAGATAGAAGATTGGGAAATTGCGATCGCCAACAGCGAACCAGTGGTTACAGTTTGGGACGGCTCACGGGCGATCGGCTTTGCCAGAGCCACCTCAGATGGGATCTATCGAGCTACCATCTGGGATGTCGCCATTCACCCGGATTACCAAGGTGCAGGACTCGGACGCAAATTAGTGCAAACCGTCTTGAGTCACCCCCGGATGTGCCGAGTAGAGCGAGTTTACCTGATGACAACTTACAAGCAAAGCTTCTACGAACGCATCGGTTTTCAGCAAAACGCTAGCACCACCATGGTACTTGAAAATCAGCTTCTCGAAGAGAATCTCGAATTAGAAATTAGCAACGGCGAATTGCTAACTGCTAATTGTTAAATAATCACAACATTGGCACCAAAATCTATAATATGTAGGGTGCTCTTCGGCGCACCTTACTACTTATAAATTATCCACAATCAGGACACAGCAGTGCCGTTTCCCTACAATTACCGGCAATCAGGACATACCAGTGCCGTTTCCCTACAATTAATCGAGCGATAGTTATATTAAATCCGTTAGGATCGCAACGATCTAAATGGAGGACACGGCAGTGCCCTGTCCCTACAAAGTTCTCTCCCTTCTTCCTTCTTCCTTCTTCCTTCTTCCTTCATCACAAAGTTGCCAAAGGAATAGAACACTGAGTCCGGTTAAAATTGCACTCTTCGGACTCAGAAGGCACAGCCAGAACCTCCAACTTTCCGCTCATCAAACTTAAAAGAGTCTGATTCATCAATAACCTCATTCCAGAAGACACCTGAGAATTATCGCTGCTCTTGGTAACATCACACTCCAAATCGTGCTTCAGCAAATCCCAAGACTCGCTCCAAGCACTCACTGAACGCTGATCGTCCACCCAAATGTGAACGCATCCAGATTCCGGCGAAGCATGGGCAGAAACAGAAATACTCCCCTCCTCCATCTGAGCAACAGCAGTATCTACCAAATTGACTAAAACTTGCCTAAACCTCGGCAAATCTGCCAATACATAAATCCCCGGATCTGGCGGCAATATCTCCAAACGAATGCCGCGATTAGCAGCTTGCAAGTAAGTTAAATCATCAACCTCGTCAAAAACCTTAGCTAACTGAATCGGCTCAATATCCATCCTTTCAGTGCCGTGTTCAGTTTTAGCAACAGAGATAATTTCATCTATTAATTTCACCAGCTTGAGTGCCGCGGCGTGAGCTTGCTCGACAAACTCTCGTTCCTCAGCAGGATCGTCGCACAAATCCGAGAGAATTAATTGCAGCGTACCAATCATAGTGCTCAGGGGCGATCGCAACTCGTGAGAAGTTCGAGCCAAAAAACCCGCCTTAAATTGGCTCATCTCCGATGCCATCTGATAAGCCAATTGAGTTTGCTTAAGTTGGTCGGAAAGGGCATCAAACTTCTCTAAGTGAATTTCTTGAGGAGGTGGGGCTACTTTGGGCGCAGGTTCGGGCTGTTGCGAGCTTTTTTGCCGCAGGCGCCAAATCAAACTGCTTCCCAAACCCAGCCCCAGTCCCATACCTAAATATATAAAGTCGCTCCAGCCGATCGGCGCCATATTGCTTTGCCTTGGAGTTTAGCTTTTAGCATTCTAACTCGATCGCGCCTTGTCGCAATATTTCCCACTCGCTGCCCGTCCATTTAGCCACAGTCGAAGGCAAACTCGAAGCTGTTGCCGCTGTTGCTAATTCAGAAGGAACTAATGTCAAGACTTCGGGAAACTGAGCCTCAATTTCTGCCACCGACTCCAGAGGCGGCTGACCTGATAAATTAGCACTGGTAGTAGCCAAAGGGCCTGTCTGCTCTAGAATCTTTAGGGCAAGGGGAAGGTTAGGCACTCGTATTCCGATTGTAGTCGGGTCGATGGGATTCATCGCCGCCGGGACTTTTGGCGAAGCCGGCAGCACCAAAGTTAAGGCCCCCGGCCAATAGGATGCGGCTACTTGCTGCCACAAGTTTAACTCTGCTGGACTTCCCTGCACGTAGGGCCACAAGGCTTGGGCCGATGCTGCCATCAAAATCAGCGGTTTGTCTTGACTGCGACGTTTAGCTGCAAAAATCAACTCCGAGCGATCGGGACGCGCAGCCAAAGCGGGTACAGTATCTGTAGGAAAACTGACGATATGATTACCAGAAATTGCCCCTTGAATCAAGGAGTCGATCGAAACTTGTGTCATGCCATTTGAGATTTTAGATTTTAGAAGTACGACATATTCTTGAAACCTAACGTCGATACGCTAAGGCAAACCGATCGATTCCTGCTAAATCAGAAAATATCTGAACTCGATCGTAACTCCCGTGACTTTCGAGCATATCAGCTACCGCCTCAGCTTGTCCCGCCATCATCTCCACCAACCAAACTCCCCCGGATTCTAAATAATCGGGAGCCGTTTCTACCAAATGCCGGATGCAATCTAACCCGTCAAAACCGCCGTCTAAGGCCAGATGAGGTTCGTGCCTCAAAACTTCCGGTTGCAGGGTAAGAACCGTGCTGCTGGGGATGTAAGGCGGGTTAGAGACCATGCCACTAACGCTACCTTTAAGAAAGGTTAGGGGTTCCCACCACAAACCTTCATAAAAATTAATTCGCGATCCAAAACCCAAATTCTCAGCATTCAGTCGAGCAACTGCCAAAGCTTCCGAACTGCAATCTACCGCATAAACCTTAGCACTTGTCAACGCAGAAGCCAAGCCGATCGCGATCGCCCCGCTGCCCGTCCCCAAATCCACCCAATGCGATTTGGCAAATTCTCCCCCCCGAAGCTCGGATAAGTTTAAATCTTCTCCCCCCCTTAGTAAGGGGGGATTGGGGGGGGTAGATTTTTGATGGATATTTTCTGCTTCTAAACGGCTTTTAACAGCTTCTACAGCCAAATCGATCAGCAATTCCGTTTCAGGACGCGGAATTAGCACCGCCGGCGTTACTTTGAGCGAACAATGCCGCCAATGTGCAACTCCCGTTAAATACTGCACCGGCACCCGTTCCAGCAAGCGCCGCTGCCACAATTGAGCAAGTTCAGATAAAGACAACTTTAATTCAATTTTTGGCAAATCTTTAAACGACTCCAAACGCAGAGCCAACCTATCCAAACCAGCCAGCTCTTGCAGCAGCCAGTCGATTTCTGCTAGGGGAATGTCATAGGTAATCGCCTCTGTTTTAGCTTGATTCACCCACTGCCAAAGCTCTAAACCAGAAACAAACATAAGGCTTTTTAGTAATCGGTAATTGCTAATTGTTAATTGTTAATTGCTAATTGCTAATTCGTAAATAGTAGGTTGAGTCGAGAAACCCAACCTACTAATTAATGACTGATAACTGATGACTGATGCTGCTGGCTAACTATTAGCGAGCCGGTCGAGCTGGAGCCGGAGCTGGAGCCGGCCGAGCTGGAGCCGGAGAGGCCGCAGGAGCCGGCCGAGTTTGATTCGGAGCAACCTGTGGATTTTGGCCCGCACCGGCAGGTTGGAGCGATCGCACAAATTCCAGCGACTCCCGCGACGGAACCAAAATCATTTGGCTCAAAGACGGGTCATTTTCAGTGCCCAAAACTTCCAAAATCCTCTCCAAGTTCACCACCTCAATCTTAATTGTGGTATTCAGGTTCGGCTGCTGCTGCTTAAAAAGATCGACCATTTCCTGCAAGTCCTCCTTGTTAAAAAACAGGGGAAGCTCCTCTTTCTCGCCCTGCTGAATAGTCAAATAAGCATTTTCAGGGCCACCTCTCGCCAAAAACAGAGGTACACCGTTTAACTCGTTAACTTGTTGTCCAGTCTGCTGAAGAAGTGTTTTAGCCGACTGCACCTGCTGCGCAGCCGGAATAAAAGCAAACAGCAGCCGATCTGGCTGGCCTTTATTTTCTTGAGCGATCCGATAAATTTCCCCCAGCGACACGGGCGTCACCCGCGCAGACGCAGCCAACTGAGGATTTCTGGTTTTCAGTTGATCGACAAAAGCTTGAGCATCTTTCTGGCTGATGAAAATTCTCGCTACCGAAGCATTACCAGTTTGACCCTCACCCTGCTTGGGAACAGAATCGATGAAGAACCCACCCTGACCGTCTGTAATCGTAAATACCGGCACCGGGCGCAACTTTTCTAAAACTTGCGGCACAGGCAGTGCCACTGCAGACATCTTGCCAATTGGGGAGGGGCTCAGCAGAGTGCAGCCGACAATTCCCAATATTGCGCCCAAACGAACTAATGATTTCATGTTTTTTCCATCAGGAGCGATCCTGAAACACATTAACGCAAAGACTGGCGACTTAACACGATCGGCAAAAACTGCCTCAATTTGTTTTCATTTTGACGGAATGTAAACATCTGAGACAGTTCTGCTTGAATCTATTATTTAACATTGTGCGATCGGGATGACAGGATTTGAACCTGCGACATCCTGCTCCCAAAGCAGGCGCGCTACCAAGCTGCGCTACATCCCGGTGTTATAGTTAGCTAACCTCTAACCATTAACACACAAAACCGCTTGCTTGTCAAGCTTTATTAAATATTTAGCTCTCAATGCAGCTAAGGCGAAGTTTTTTTTCAGGTTGTGCAGTTTGACCCCAACCAAAAACCGATACCCGCCCCTGACTCCTATCGTGAACTGCTCACAATTTTAGAACCTAGTTCAAGCTCCCAGATTCATCTGTGGAATAAATCTCAAATCTCAAATAGTTCCTTCGACTGAGGGCAACTCGACTGACGGGGACTTGACCCCTCGACTGAGCGCCGATCGTCTGAGCGCTCGCCGAAGTCTCACGCCGCCGTCTCAAATCTCAAATCGACTGCCAATAATTGCCCAGGTTCCTAACGACCCTGATGCCGAGATACATCCACGCGTAACTGACCGCAGCGCACAGGTGCATTCAGTGTTGTCAGCGTCAATTTTGTATTGTATATCCTCAACAAATCAACGCCGACCTGCACCTCGCTTGCTAATCAGGATACCAAAACATACCTTTAATCCCCTCTGGATCGGACATAAAGCCCAAATTGCGGTAAAAGTCCACCACTTGAGGGTCAGCAAATAAGGTAATGTTGCTGATATCTTCACTGCGGAGTTTTTTAATGATGTATTTCATCAGCGCCTTGCCCATGCCTTTGCCCTGGTAGTCGGGATGAACTACCACATCCCAAAGCGTGGCATTAAAAGCATGGTCTGAAGTCGCTCTGGCGAAACCCACCAGCCGTCGCTGGCTGCCCCGCATCTCCCACATAGAGACGACTAGGAAGCTGTGCTGAATAGCTTTTTTGACTTTACGCAGGGGACGGCGGGACCAACCCACTGCATTACAAAGTTCTTCGAGTTCGTAGAGGTCAATGTCCCGATCGCAACTGAAAAAGATGCGAGCGTTGCCGCTGGCGGGTTTGCGAAACGTTGGGGAAAGCGGATCGCCTAACCCAACAGCCACATCTTCCTCAAAATCCGCTGTTTGGGGTACAGAGGCAGACTCAGAACTACTAAATAAGTTTTTCCAAAAACCCATGCAGGCGCGGTTAAGGTAGTAGAAGTTGGACGACGAGAAAGAGAACCAGACAGATAAACCCACTCCGATCGGCGTAGGATCAATTGCCGGTAGCCTCTTGAGGAACAGTTTACGGTACACTCATCTTACGCCGAAAACAGGGATTTGTCGTCCAACATTGAGTCTGCGCTTTTTTGATTCTGTCAAGTTTGGTAGAACTGTTCTGCTAGCCAGTGCCCGGACAACCCGCTTTTAAGGTAAAATTTGTTGCCGAACCAGGACAGAGGCATATTGGGAAATGCTTCTTTTGAGTGCCGCCGATCGCGCCGGAACTTATACCCTTGGTGGAAAATACCACTGGAATGGCGCAACGGTGACATTCTCGTGATAAGTTCTCAGACAGATTTGACTTTTGCTTTTAGTGAGGAGACGGGCACAATTTAAGTCGAATCGTCGAATCGAAAATCCCATTGCCATAAGGCATGGAAGAGTCAATACCAGTATATCTCCCGCACCTTCTCCTCAATTATGGCTTCGGGTTTAAAACCATCTACACTAGAACTTCTCAAGCGCTTTAACCGAGCGTTTCCACAGTTTTATGAGCAATTTGTCAGCAGCGAAATCCAGTTGCAAAACCTCAAATTAGCTTACCAACTTTACAAAACTCGGCAAGCAGTCATCGAAATCCGAGCCGAAGGTAACAAAAGTGCCCTGCATTTTGCTTACCGGAACCAGTCTTTTCTACTGAGCGATATTTTTGGAGTGCTCGCCGCCTACGGACTGACGATTCACAGTCTGAGTCTGTACGGTCAAATTTACCCGCCCATGCTGGTATTTATCAAATTGGTCGTATCTCGCGGTGGCAAGGTACTGGCAGATAAAACAGCAGAAAACGTCTGTAGAGCCGTTCGAGAGGCATTGGCGGGGCATTTTGAGGTTGAAGAGATGTTGGCGGTGGAATTTAATTTAGACGCGGGTTTGGAAGATGTGGCAACTGAATTCTACGTCGATCCGGTTTTCCACTTGCCAGCTTTGCTGATTGAAGCAGATAATCAACCTGGACTTTTTTACAAAGTTATGTATGCCATCTGGCAAGAGGATTTGTTGGTCGTAAATGCTAATTTGCTGGTTTGGCGGGGGCGAACTCGCCTAATTCTCTACTTGTTGGGGCCCAATGAAAGTTTAATTCCCGAGTATTTGGGGCAGAAAATCGCTGAGGGGGTGCGACAAAGATTGCTGGGCGAGCGATTTTAGGGCAAGCGGCCGATCCCTAAATAACTAGATTTCTATAAGTAGACATTAGTTTGCAGAAGTTGTCCAGTGAGATAGGATAAAAAGCTCGGCAAAATTGTTCGTACAAACGAGTGTAGATAGCGGTTCTCATAAACATGAGACACGCCGAAACGATGTTGTCAAGTTTTTTAAATTTGATGGCGTACTTTAAATTGAAGCGCAAACAGCGCGTGGTGAGTCGTAAAGCCCGATGTTATTACCGTATAAATGCAGTAAATAAGCTCGCACAAATACACGCAAAAGTCGCAAATATCCGCAAAGATGCGCTCATAAAATTACGTATTACTAGCCCACAATCATGGCAAACTAACAATATACAAGTAACTAATAATAGATTGAAACATTTGTGAATTTCACAATTCTGGTGATAGTTCAATAGTTTAATATGGGAACTAGGAATTTAAGGCTAACTAGCCTACAAAAATATTTTTTTGTCTAAATTGACACTGCTATTCCGATGGTCTACGACTTTCAAATCGGCTAAAGTTGGGAAAATTATTGCCGCAAAATGCCCTTAAAAAATCGCGCTGATGTATGTCCCCCTTGCGATCGTACAGCAGACACAAATTTGAATACTGCAAAAAACCTAGAACACTGGTTTGAAGGAATATTTATTCCAGGGCGATCGCATAAAAGGGCAAGCTATGCCAAGATTGCCCGTGCAGTGGACAAAAATCTTGTAGCGTCAACTTAAGACCGCGCGTTGCAGCAGGAAGTAAGCGGTAAATCGATAAAGTTGAGTCTTTTTGGCTTACTTATAGCGCTTCTTGGGTAGATGAGGTACACAATTCAACTGAAAAAGCTTGAGAACACAGGGTTTCGGCGTACTCTCTCTTTCTGAGAAAGGCTATACATAGGTTTACATAGGTCTTATGGAGCGGGTAGGATAAAAGTATGGCAACAATCGACATCCTAGGGGTTCGGCACGCTTACGATTTGACGGCTCCGACTGCAACTTCCCCGGTTCTGGTATTTGTCCACGGCTGGCTGTTAAGCCGCCACTACTGGCAACCTTTGACCGATCGCTTGGCATCAAACTATCAGTGCCTTACCTATGATTTGCGGGGGTTTGGCGATTCTCAATCGGACTCCGGCGACGATCGCCCATGTTCCGAACCGCTAAATTCCTGCTACACTCCCGCAGCTTACGCTCGCGATTTGGAACTTTTACTCGAAAAACTCGATATATCTTCTGCTTGGCTGGTGGGACACTCTCTGGGCGGTACGATCGCTCTATGGGGAGCCAGCAAATTGTCCGATCGCATTAAAGGCGTGGTGTGCATCAATGCAGGAGGCGGCATCTATCTTAAGGAAGAATTCGAGCGGTTTCGAGCGGTCGGCAAGCAGCTAGTAACAATGCGTCCCGCCTGGCTGCCTCACTTGCCGTTAGCAGATTACCTGTTTGCCCGCGATTCTGTAGCCCGCCCGATCGGCAGATCCTGGGGACGGCAGCGCTTGAGAGATTTCGTGGGAGCTCATCCAGAGGCAGCTTTGGGGGCTTTGTTGGACTCCACCACAGAACCGGAGATTCACCTGTTGCCACAAATTGTCTCCCAACTCAAGCAGCCTGTTTATTTTATTGCCGGTACTAAAGACAAAATTATGGAACCAAAATACGTGCTGCATTTGGCTAGCTTTCACTGGATGTTCCAAGGTTGCGGCGAGAATGTCCTTCAGCTTCCCGATTGTGGTCATTTGGCAATGGTGGAACAGCCGGATGCAGTGGCTAGTTATCTGCAAAATATTCTGAAAGAACACACGTGAACTACCAGGCACCGACCGCTAAGCGGTACCGTGCTGGCTTCCAACTTCAACCGGAACAGCCGATAACACGGAAGATTTCCTTCCAGCCTTCGGACTTACATTCCGTCCATTGGCAGTAGCGCTAGTTCCTAACGCTAATATTCGCAAGCCTTCCTCTCGAATGTTGATAGCTGCATTTACGTCTCTATCGTGCTTTGTCTGGCAGTTGGAACAAGTCCAACTGCGGAGGTCTAGAGGAAGACTACCCACCTGATTTAGGCAAACGTGACAAGTCTTACTCGATGGGAAAAACCGACCTATTTCTAGATAGGTTTTACCGTCTCTTTCCGTCTTGTATTTGAGTTGACGGGTGAATTCTGACCAGCCACAATCACTGATTGCTTGAGCTAGGCAGTGATTCTTCACCATGTTCTTGACTGCCAGATTCTCGACAATGATGACTTGGTTCTCGTTCACCAGTTTGCGAGATAGTTTGTGCTGGAAGTCCTTGCGAGAATTTGCAATTCTTTCATGCACCCGTGCCACAATGCGACGGGCTTTCTTGCGACGATTTGAGCCTTTCTGTTTACGGGATAGTTTTTGCTGCTTACGCTTCAGGTTTTTAGCGCGTTTCTTCAAGTGCTTGGGATTGTCGAACTTAGACCCATCAGACGTAATCGCAAAATGAGTTAGCCCGACATCAATTCCCACCGCTTTACCGTTTGAGGAAATCTCAACATCCGGTAAGCCATCATCAAATAACAAGGAAGCGTAATACTTCCCTGTACGGTTCATGCTAACTGTGACGGTTTTGACTTTTCCCTCAAACCTGCGATGAATCTTGGCAGAAACAACGCCTAACTTGCCGGGAAACTTCAGATGACCATCATCAACAATTTGAACTTTTTGTGGGTACTGAATCGATTGTTTATCGTGCTTTGATTTGAATTTGGGAAATGATGCCCGTCCTTCAAAGAAGTTGATAAACCCTCTCGACAGGTTCAGTGAGACGCTTTGCAGCACTTGGCTGTAGGTTTCACCTAACCATTCATACTCTTTCTTGAGCGCAGGTAAGCGACTGTTCATCCCAATCTGGGATAAGCCTTTACCCGTCTCTTTGTAGAGCTCGTTCGTTGCGTTCAGTGAATTGTTCCAGTACCAACGGGCACAGCCAAACGCCTTTGACAGCGTTTCTTTCTGCTCATTGGTCGGATAAATTCGTACCTTGACAACGTTTTTCATATATCTAGTTTAACACGAATCCCATTTACCGTAACTGGTTGTGCCGTAGAGGTTGGCTATTTCTTGCCTATCCCGATTGTTCTACAGCTTCGGTGAAGACCACAATCGGGACGGCAAGAAATAGCCTGGCTTTCATCCCGACGCTCAATCGAAGCGATTAGAGCGCGGGACGAACCGCCGAAGAGTTAAAACATTCTTCCCTGTTCCTTGTTCATTCTTACCTCTTGCTTCTTCCCTGTTCCTTCTGCCTTCGCCTAAATCTGTTATCTTAAATAGATAAGTCTGCCCGCTCGCCCTCTTCGGACAGACGTTTCGATTCAATAGTGGCTTTCAACTCTAAATTCTAATTCTGCTTAAATATCTGTGCGCGTTAACCTCACCGATCGGCAACAACACATCCTTTGGGCAACGGTTCGCCACTACATAGCTACAGCGGAACCCGTTGGCTCAAAAGCTTTGGCTGACGAATTCAACCTCAGCGTCAGCCCAGCTACAATTCGCAATGCGATGGGGACTCTTGAAAAAGCTGGACTGCTTTATCAGCCCCACACTTCGGCAGGACGAGTCCCCTCTGACTCTGGCTACCGAATTTATGTAGACCAGTTGATTCAGCCGTCTGATACGCTGGCCCGCAAGGTGGAACAGGTACTAGACCAGCTCAATTGGTCGGATGGTCGCATGGACGCGGCACTCCGCGGCGCTGCTCAAATCCTGGCAACTATCAGCGGTTACATAGCCATGATCACCATACCGCAAACCAATATGGCTTGCTTGCGCCACTTGCAACTGGTGCAGCTAGAGCCGGGAAAGGTGATGCTGATCGTGGTGACGGATGCTTACGAAACTCAGTCGGTTTTGGTGCAGTTGCCGAGAGACGCAGAAGGTAACACGCCTGATGTCGAAATCGTCGATCGCCAATTGCAGATTTTGTCGAATTTTTTGAACAGCAAGTTGCGGGGACGATCGCTCTCGGAACTCTCGACTGTAGACTGGAGCGAGTTAGACCGGGACTTTGAGCTGTACGCTGAGTGGATGGAAACCATGCTGACTGCTTTGAGCAGCCGCCAAAGCAATCCAACCTACACGCGGATTCTGATCGGCGGTTTGGCAGAAGCGCTGCGCTTGCCTGAGTTCTCGCAGTTGCAGCAAGTTCAAACCCTGGTGCAATTGCTCGAACAAGAGCAAGAACTGCTTTGGCCTTTGATTTTTGAATCGCCTGAGTTAGACACCCCCGGCAAGCGGGTAACGGTGCGTATTGGCTCGGAAAATTCCTTAGAACCAATTCGCGGCTGTACTCTGATTTCTTCCACTTACCGCCGGGGATCGGTGCCGGTGGGTAGTGTTGGGGTTTTGGGACCGACGCGGATGGTTTACGAAAATGCGATCGCGGTTGTGGAAGCTGCAGCCGATTATTTGTCAGAAGCTATTGGCGGAAATCGAGTGAGTTTTCCTGATGGCGAGCGAGGGCGATCGGATCATCCCTTGTTAGATGCACCCTAATTTGATAGCCCCAAGCTTAACTGGTTTGGGGTTTTATTGTCTGTGGACGTACTTGCAACCTGGAAAAACGGGGTTTTGTGACAAAAAACCTAGGCTTTTATCCCACATTCGGCATCCTGGGCTCTCACACAGCATAATTACGCAGAAAAATCTATCTTTAAAGTAATAAATTATGCCTTTAAAAAGTTCTTTATCCGTTAATGTACGGTATTATAGTATCGTTTATAGTTTTATTGCTCGATCAAAATAAGTAAAAACCGATAGTGAGAGTTGAGGGTGCGAAATGTGGGTTTTATACTATTTTTGGGGTAAGAAACTAAAGCTTCGCGCTTGACAAGAGAGTTTCGTAAACAACCCGGTTTCTGCGTCCATTAGCGGCTCGGAAAGTGGCAGGAGTTACGGGCGATCGACTTTCCAGCGATCGCGAGAAAGAGATGGCGATGGTGAGCGATCGGCCATTCACAGAAAGTGGTCGCGGAGCGTTAGTCGAACGGCGGGTTGAGCAGCCCAACTGACGAGTTTTGTTGGCAACCGGGTGGGCTGCTCAACCCGCTCTAGGGATAGCGGCTACGACCAATGAATAGATGAGGCGCGTACCCTGGGAGCGTCGATTCCCAAGGCAGCAGAATGTCAAAATATTAAGACATTTTAGAGAGTTCGTCAAAAACAACTAAAAAAGATTAGTGTGGAGATGAAAGCAATATTTCTTTTGGGAATAGCCCGGGTTAGACAATTGCAAATAACTTGCAGTGAATTTAGCTTGATTGCCACTCCAAAAAAAATTTAACCGCTGAGTTAAGATCGAAACGAAATTTAGGGAATTTTCTTTTAGCATTCAATGAAATCGACTGATAAAACTAAGAATACCTTTGCGATAACAACGCCTCTGTATTATGTAAACGATTTACCTCACGTTGGCAGCGCTTATACGACTATGGCTGCGGATGCCCTAGCCCGATTTGAGCGGCTGCGGGGAAAATCTGTTTTGCTGGTGACGGGGACGGACGAACACGGGCAGAAAATTCAGCGGACAGCCGAGAGTTTGGGACGATCGCCCCAAGCTCACTGCGATTCAGTGGTTCCGGCGTTTGAGGCGCTTTGGGAGCAACTCTCTATCCAGTACGATCGCTTCATCCGCACAACTTCGCGGCGCCACGAGTACATTGTCAAAGAATTTTTCCACCGCGTCTGGAACTCCGGCGACATCTACTTGAACCAGCAACAAGGCTGGTACTGCGTCTCCTGTGAAGAATTTAAGGATGAAAGGGAATTGTTGCCGGGAAATCGGTGTTCCGTCCACACCAGCAAGGAAGTTGAGTGGCGCGACGAGGAAAATTACTTTTTCCGTCTCTCGCGGTATCAAGACCAACTGCTGGCATTGTATGCAGAACGTCCCGACTTCATCGCGCCCGAAAGCCGACGCAACGAAGTGCTTAGTTTCGTCAACTCTGGACTGCAAGACTTTTCGATTTCTAGAGTGAATCTCGAATGGGGTCTGCCACTGCCCGTTGACCCCAGTCACAGCATCTACGTCTGGTTTGACGCTTTGCTGGGATACGTCACCGCCTTGCTAGATCCGGACAGCGACCCGATGTTGGAGAATGCTTTATCTAAATGGTGGCCGGTTGACTTGCACTTGATCGGCAAAGATATTCTTCGCTTCCACGCAGTTTACTGGCCGGCAATGCTGATGTCAGCAAATCTACCGGTGCCGGGTCGCGTTTTCGCACACGGGTTTTTGACCAAAGACGGCAAAAAAATGGGGAAAACGGAGGGTAATACTTTAAACCCTGTCGAATTGGTCAACAAATACGGCGCTGATGCAGTACGTTACTATTTCCTCAAAGAAATTGAGTTCGGAGAGGACGGCGATTTTAACGAAACTCGGTTTATCAATATATTGAATGCTGAGCTAGCAAATGATTTGGGAAATTTGCTTAACCGCACGTTAAACATGGCTCGCAAATATTGCGGTGCCTGCGTACCAAACGTGTTGGGAGAAAACATTGAGGGCGACAACCTTCTCAAGGCTATGAGCCTGGATTTGGGCGATCGAGTAGCGGGTTTTTACGAAGGCTTGGCTTTTAGCAAGGCTTGCGAAGCCGTGCTTGCATTAGTTCGAGCCGGGAACAAGTTTATTGACGTGCAAGCACCTTGGAGTTTGTACAAGCAGGGACAGATCGAAAGTGTTGAACAAGTGCTATATTCTGTTCTGGAATCTGTTAGACTAGCATCTTACCTTTTATCGCCGATTATTCCTAATATCAGCAACGCTATCTATCAGCAGCTAGGTTTTTCAATTGACTTTAACGATCGGGTTACAGTTAACAGTTTAGCGAATTTTGCAGCTCATGCTGCCTGGGGCGCTTTGCCGGCAAACCAAACTCTGGGGGAACCCCAACCTGTTTTTAAGCGGATCGAACTGCTGTAAACAGTACCTTCATAGTTGGCAGCCAGCGCTCTGGGTGTTATGACAGACTACGAATTAGCAGTTATTTCCTTACCAATCTTTCATAAAAATTGAGGCATAACAATCATGTTGAATAGAATAGAAAGCAATGACCTTTTTACGCCGGAACAGGTGCTAGAAAATCGGGGTCGAGTAGCAATTTTTATTGACGGCTCTAACCTTTTTTACGCGGCTTTGCAGTTAGGAATTGAGATTGATTACACTAAGCTGCTGTGCCGTTTAACTGCGGGTTCGCGGCTGCTGCGCTCTTTCTTCTACACGGGTGTCGATCGCACTAACGAGAAACAGCAGGGGTTTTTGCTGTGGATGCGCCGCAACGGCTACCGGGTGATTTCTAAGGATTTGGTACAGTTGCCAGATGGTTCTAAGAAGGCGAATTTGGATGTAGAAATCGCTGTGGATATGATGGCTTTAGTGGGGTCTTACGACACGGCGGTACTGGTGAGCGGTGACGGCGATTTGGCTTATGCTGTAGACGCTGTGAGCTATCGCGGTGTGCGGGTTGAGGTGGTGAGTTTGCGATCGATGACCAGCGACAGTTTGATTAATGTAGCCGATCGCTATATCGATTTGGAGATGATTAAGGACGACATCCAAAAAACATCTCGTCCTAATTATGCTTACCGCCCTTTGTCAGGTCTGAGCTTGATGGAGGAACACGACGACAGATAGGGATGTGGTAATGGGTAATCGGTAACAGGTAATGGGTGATGGTTAATGGGTTGAATTATTGAGAATTAAAAGTTAAAAATTTAGACAAAACATGACACATTTTTAATTTTTGATTAAGCGTTTTTCAATAGCAAATTATCAATTACCAATTCCCCATTCCCAATTCCCAATTACCGATTACCAATTTCCAATTGCCAATGATTAATCTCAAATCCCAAATTCCCAATCTCAGATCCCCAAAATTGAGGCTGCTATTTTTACCAGCACTGATTTTGGGGATTGGTGCTTGTGCGGTTCCGCAAGAGACTCAAAAAAACAAATTAGCTGAGGATCTCCAAACTGCTCAACAGTCAAACAGCACTTTAACTTTAAACAAAGTAACTCTAGAACAAGCAAACGAAAAGGGCGAGACGTTCTGGAAAGTCAACTCGCAAAATGCCGTTTACAGCAAAGACAAAAAAATAGTTAACGTTCAGAAACCTGTGGGCAAATTGTTTCAAGACGGCAAAGAAATTTACGATATTCAGGGAGAAACGGGGCAGGTATTTCAGGAAGGAAATCAGGTTTTTCTCAAAGGTAACATAGTCGCTACAGACCTGAAAAATGGAGTCGTCTTGCGGGGAAATGAGTTGGAGTGGCGACCAAAAGAAGATGTTTTAGTTGTCCGCAATAATTTGACGGGAGAGAACAAACAGGTGACGGCTTCAGCGAAGGAAGCGCGGGTTTTCAGCAGGGCTAAGAGGATGGAGTTATTCGGTTCGGTGGTGGCAAATGTTAAAGATCCGGTTTTGCAATTGCGAACCGAGCACTTAGTGTGGTTTGTGGATCAACAAAAAGTAAACAGCGCCCAACCGACTCAAATTGACAGATACAAAGATAAAATAGTAACAGACAGCGGTTTTGCCGACCAAGTAGATGTAGACTTAAAAACCAAGATTGCGACGCTGACAAAAAACGCTCAGTTGATGCCATCAGACCCGCCGCTGCAAATAGAAAGCAGTTTGATGAGTTGGAATTTTCCGGCGCAATCTGTGGTATCGCCTGGGCCTGTGAAGGTTTTGCACCGTGTGGAAAAGGTGACGATGACTGGCGATACGGGGCGGGGAGATTTAGAGAAAAAAATTTTTTATTTGACGGGAAATGTAGTAGGAATCGGGGAAAAACGTCAAGCTCAATTAAATACCGATCGCGTAACGTGGTATTTAACTAATCAGACTTTTGATGCAGAAGGAAATGTGGTTTACAAGCAACTAAATCCGGTGTTTAATTTGACTGGCCCGAGGGCGGCGGGAGAGTTGAAAAATCAAACTGTGATTGTCAAAGGCGACGGTGGCGGCGGCCAAGTGGTTACGGAATTTGTACCGGACGAGTATAAGGGAACTTTGGGACAGTAGAGAGGGTTGCGATCGCAGATGCGGGCAGATGAACACCCATCAACGCAAATCTAATTAAGATTAGATTGAGTAAGCAGGGGTTGGGATGACAACAAATTTACAAACAATTTTAGAAAGGCTTGATGAACCTATCTTAATTGACGGATTAAGTTGGAGAGAGTTTAAGGCTGTTGAACTGCATATCTAGCCTCCGGGGGTGCGACTGCCGTTTTGAGATGGGGTGTTGGAGATTAGACGTATCCCTGGAAGAAAAAACGAAACTGCCAAACACCAGATTTCAATGCTATCTCGCTCAGCCCCCTACGTTTCCGGCGATCGCCCGTGCAGCCAAATCTTCTTAAGCTTCGCATCTGATTCAACCTGAACTAATGGCACTGTTGAGTTTAGGGTTGGTTTAGGCACCATGCACGATAGACTATTAAGTTATTGTGCATCTAGGTTCCCATTTCCTCTATTTGAGAATCCTTGTGCGACGGGCCAGAGAGCCCCTTGAAAAAAAAAGCGCAATTTAGCTGGCGTAAGCTTAAGACTTACGCATACAACCCCCAAACCCTTTTTCCAAGAGGGCTTTCAAGTTCCCCCTTTTTTAGGGCAGCACGGCGAAGCTGGGTTTGAGACCCTATAGTTCGTAAGTCCTGACTATAATTGTATGCTTAGATCAATTAGTATTGAGGTCAAGACCTACAAGTGAATGAAGGTGTACTCAATATCCCTGAAATCGGCAGGTAGGCTCACACTACAACCCCAAGCAAAACATAGCACATTTGACATTTATGGAGATGCCGTCTCAAATGGGGGAGCTGTTTTTTTTTATCAATTTGCAAACTGTATCAGTATTAGCAGCTCACTTCAGCCCGCTTATTCAACCATAAGATATCATTAAACCAATTGGCGTTCAAGAGAGAAGGAATCAATAATTTTCCTAGAGCTGACTTTCAATGACCAAGGGTGAGCGACTGTTGTTATTGAAATAATCCAAATACTAAAATGACTCCGCCATGACAGTAATCGCAAGTGAGAATGAAGTGGCAAAAAGCCCTCAAAAAATCCCGCTGCGCCTTGTGTTAGTCGTACCATTCGTCCTGCAAATCTTTGCCGCTGTGGGACTGACAGGTTGGCTCTCGCTACGCAACGGCAAAACAGCCGTCAACAACGTTACTAGCCAATTACGAACGGAGGTAGTCGCCCGCATCAATCAACAATTAAACACTTACTTGGAGACGCCCCATTTGGTCAATGCCATCAGCGTCGATGCCATTCGCCGCTTTGGATTATGGAATCCCGGCAATATGAGTTCTATGAGAAGTTACTTCTTCTGGCAACTCAAGCAATTTTCCACCGTTAGTTACATCAGTTTTGGAGGGGAAAGAAAAGAATATGCGGGTGCTGGATATAAGGATGATGGCAGTGTTGTTGTTGAAATAACTGATCGATCTACTAATTTCATTAATACGATCATCAGGGCAGATAAAGAGGGGAACCCGACTCAGTTTAAGGAAACTCACCCAGACTACGATCCCCGCATTCGACCCTGGTATAAAGCCGCAAAAGTTGCAGGCAAACCCCAATGGAATAAAATTTATCAATATTATATTCAACCTAGCCTCGGAATCTCCGCTAGCCAACCTGTTTACGACAAAAATGGTACTTTTCGAGGAGTCGTAAGTACCGATCTGTTTCTCTCAAAAATCGGCGATTTTCTCCAAACTTTAAAAATTGGTAAATCGGGAAAGACTTTCATCATAGAACGCTCTGGCTTGCTAGTGGCTTCTTCCACCGTCGAGAAGCCATTTATCAGCAGCAAAAATAGCCAAAAAACGCAAAGATTAAAAGCGATTGAAAGCAGCATACCTTTGATTAAGGGTACAGCGCAGCATTTAATAGAGCGCTTTGGTAACTTCACAGAAATTGATAGCAACCAGCAATTAGACTTCATCCTAAATGGTCAGCGGGAATTCGTGCAAGTATCCCCATTCCAAGATGGTCGAGGTCTTGATTGGCTGATTGTTGTTGTCGTTCCAGAAGCCGACTTTATGGAGCAAATTAATGCCAATACCCGTAGCACAATCTTACTCTGCGTTTTAGCACTCGTGCTAGCGACGTTGTTAGGAATCCTTGCTTCCCGGTGGATTACCCATCCGATTTTTCGGTTAAGTCAAGCGAGTCGAGCGATCGCCAACGGTGAATTAGACCAAAAAGTAGAGGTCAATAGCATCGATGAACTGGGAAGTCTGGCTCAATCTTTTAACCAAATGGCACTGCAATTGCGCGAGTCTTTTGCGGCTTTAGAAAAGACCAACTTAGATCTAGAAAATCGAGTAGAAGAACGGACACTTGAATTAAAAGAGGCAAAAGTTGCCGCTGATACGGCTAATCACGCCAAGAGCGAATTCCTCGCCAACATGAGCCATGAACTTCGCACCCCCCTGAACGGAATTCTAGGATACGCTCAAATTATGGAACGCGATAAAACTACCACTCCTAAACAAAAAGATGCTATCCAAATTATTCACCAATGTGGTTCGCACTTACTCACCCTGATTAACGATATTTTAGATATTTCTAAAATTGAAGCCAGTAAAATGGATCTTGACACTTCTAGTTTTAATTTGACTTCTTTTCTGATGGGGGTTGTGGAAATGTGCCGCATCAGAGCCGAACAAAAAGAAATTACGTTTAATTATCAAGTATTAAATCAACTTCCTAACGCTGTCAATGCTGATGAAAAACGACTGCGCCAAGTTTTAATTAACCTTTTGGGTAATGCGATTAAATTTACAGAAAAAGGTGGGGTTATTTTTAAGGTAGGCGTAATTGGTCAGGGGGAAGACTCCGACCAATCACCCCTGACTAAAATTCGTTTCCATATCCAAGATACTGGAGTGGGGATGACACCAGAACAGTTAGAAAAAATATTTTTACCGTTTGAACAAGTCGGAAATAGCCAGCAGAAGGCAGAAGGCACTGGGTTAGGATTAGCGATCGCACAGAAAATTGTTCAAATGATGGGAGGGGAAATAAAAGTCGAAAGTATTCTCGGTCAAGGCAGCATTTTTTATCTCGATTTAGAGTTGACTGAATCATCTGAATATATTGAACAAACTTCGATTAATGATTCTATCCATTTAAAAGGCTTCAAAGGAAATAAAAATAAAATTCTTTTAGTAGATGATCGATTTGAAAATCGAGGTTTTCTGATAAATCTTTTAGAACCACTAGGTTTTCAAATCATGGAAGCTTGTAATGGAATAGAGGGTTTAGCTAAAGCTGCTGAGTTTTACCCCGATCTGATTATCACCGATTTAGTGATGCCAGTAATGGATGGATTTGAAATGTCGCGGCGCTTGCGACAATTACCAGAATTTAAAGATGTCATATTGATAGCATCCAGCGCCAGCGTATTTAACTTCGATCGGCAAAATAGCCACGAAGCAGGTTGTAACGAGTTCCTGTCAAAGCCTATCGAAGTAGACGAATTGCTGGAAGTATTAAAGAATTACTTGCAACTCGAATGGATTTACGACCAACCTGCTGATTTAGAGAACGAACAGCGGGAAGGTTTCACTAATTTGTTAAATGTTCCGAGTAGTGAGGTTGTGATACCACCATCAACAGAGCTGGTAGCGCTGTTTAATGCGGCTCGGATCGGCGATATTGAAGTTGTTGAACAGGAAGCCAATAGACTCAAGCAGGTAGACGGCAACTATCTACCTTTTGCGAATAAAATATTGCAATTTGCGAAAAACTTTGAAGAAAAAGAACTACTAGCTTTTGTAAAAAGACATTTAGGGGAATAAAATGATTAAACAAAACGATAATGTAATTTTAATTGTTGACGATAACCCGAATAACCTCAAACTTCTGTTCGATTTTTTGAAGGAGTCAGGATTCAAGGTTTTAGTTGCTAAGGATGGGGAAAGTGCTATTGAGAAGTTACAAGAAGTTTCGCCAAATATCATATTGTTAGATGTGATGATGCCGGGGATAGATGGGTTTGAAACCTGCTACCGCTTAAAAGCATCGGTGGCAACGAAAGATATCCCTGTGATTTTTATGACAGCTCTTACCGATCGCGTGGATAAGGTTAAAGGTCTGTCAATAGGGGCAGTAGATTATATCACCAAACCATTTCAGCAAGAGGAAGTCCTAGCCCGCGTGCAACTACACCTGAGACTGCGAAATTTGACCAAGACGCTGGAAGAGCAAAATGTGCTTCTCAAAGAGGAAATTGAAGCGCGAAAAGAGGCGGAAGCGGCCTTGCAGAAACTTACTTCGGAGTTAGAGGAACGGGTGGCTTCTCAAACGGCTGAACTTAGACAAGCCTACAACGAGCTTCAACAGGCTCAAGTTCAGTTGTTGGAAAGGGAAGAAAAATTAGGACATGATGCTTTTCACGACGCGCTAACGGGTTTGCCTAACCGCGCTTGGTTTATGAATCGGCTGCAACAGGCGATCGACTTGTCATACAGACGTGAAGATTATCTATATGCGGTGCTATTTATTGACCTAGATCGCTTTAAAGTAGTGAATGATAGCCTCGGACATTTGGTTGGGGATGAATTACTAAAAAGCATTGCTCGTCAACTGCAAGTTTGTTTACGCCATACAGATGCAGTTGCGCGGTTTGGAGGAGATGAATTTGTGATATTGCTGGAAGATATTAAAGATATTGATGAACCAAACAGGGTGGCTGAACGTATTCAAAATCAATTAAGGCAGCCATTTACTTTGAATGATTATGAAGTATTTACCGAGATCAGCATTGGAATTATCGTTAGCACAATGGGTTACGATCGCCCAGAAGACGTGCTCAGAGATGCCGATATCGCAATGTATTATGCTAAAGCTCAAGGCAGAGGGCGTTACGAAGTTTTTGATCCAGCGATGCAAACTGTTGCGATGACGCGCTTGCAGTTGGAAAACGACTTGAGAAGGGCGATCGCGCTACAAGAATTTTGCCTTCACTACCAGCCCATTGTCTCCCTTTCTACGGGGCAACTGAGTGGCTTTGAAGCTTTGGTGCGCTGGCATCACCCATCTGGCATCATCTACCCGCCTGCCGAGTTTATCCCTGTGGCTGAAGAAACTGGTTTGATCAATGAACTGGGGTGGTGGGTTTTGCAAGAAGCTTGTCACCAGATTAGTATTTGGCAGCAACAGTTTCCCCAAACACCTCCCTTGGCGATTAATGTCAATCTTTCCCCCGTGCAGCTAAAGCAAGTCAACCTACTCAATCGAATTGAGGAGATTTTGCAGCAGACTGGCTTTCCCAGCTACTGTCTAAAACTAGAGATTACTGAAAGCTGCATTTTAGAAACAGTATCCAGGGAAGAAAAGATGTTGAAGCAGCTAAAAGCTCTAGGCATTATGTTGTGTATCGATGACTTTGGCACGGGCTACTCTTCTTTAAGCCGCTTACACGAGTTTCCCATTGATACATTAAAGATTGACCGCTCTTTTGTGAGTCGCATTGGGGCAGACAACAGTGGCGTAGAAATTATCCAGACAATTGTGACGCTGGCTCGCAGCCGAGGTATGGATGTCGTGGCAGAAGGCATAGAAACGCCTACACAACTACAGAAACTGCGAGAGTTGGGGTGTGAGTTGGGTCAAGGATATTTATTTTCTAAGCCTGTAGACAGCTTCAAGGCAACCGAACTATTAGGCTTAAAAGTAGGGGTAGTAAGCTGGCCTCACATCTAGTTTTGTCGCAATAAATTTTATGAGTCTCTTGTGGGAAAAGCCCAAAAGCCTACTATCCTTATACCAATTTCCTAAAAGACTGCTACAGTTAGTAGGTGTACCTTTTGGTGACAGTTCAGGGTGCGGAATGTGGGTTTAAAGACCTGCGGAATGTGAGTTTGAGTCCCAGTTCAAACCTCGGTTTCTGGATATGATGGAATTCTCTCAAACGGCTAGATTCAAATCTGGATAATAACGAGACAAATCCATAACTCTTATAGACTTAATTACCGAACATTAATTTGTCGATCGACCTTTTTGATTTTTGCTGTACGATTGTCAAATCGCTCTCTGTGCAAATTCCGTGTAGCGGTTTGTCCCAAGAGTCAACGGGTAGTTGGGCCAGCAAGGCAAATTCAAAGATTGTGCCGATCGTAACTTTTGATTCCCACTCAGCTAAACTGAGCATTCTGTCGTAATAGCCACCGCCGTAGCCCAAGCGATAGCCGCGAACATCGCAGCCTACAGCGGGTACGAGGATTAAATCTACTTCTGAGTAATCTATTTTAGGAGCATCCGGCAGGGGTTCTAGTATCCCATAAGCTCCAGTATGTAAAGCATCTCCGGGCTCCCAGATGTGCCAGGATAGCTCTTTGCCGACACAGCGGGGAAATCCCCATTTGCGGGGAGTTACAAATACGGGACTTAAATCTGGTTCTTGGCGACAACTGAAGTAGGCGAGGATGGTTTTTGCTTCGGTGAATAGGGGCGAGTTTTGTAAGTGATTGCAGATGCTCGCGCTCTTTTGTCTCCATTCTTGTGCTGATAGGGATTTGCGAGTGTTGAGGAGCAATTTTCTTAATTCGGTTTTAGTTAATGAAGGTTCAGCAGTAGTCATATTTGCGATCGGATCTCTCGTTTGACTTCCAGTCCGACAGGGGTTGAAAACCTCTGTCTCACAGCGAAAGTCCTCTAAAAGAGGACTACAATTAATTGCATTTTCGTCACATTCTGTAGTCGGTTTTAACTGAGATCTTGCACCATTGTCAATTACTTGTTTAGGAACAGGCAAGATGCCTGTTCCACAAGAAAACTCACTCTTTGTGGAACAGGCATCTTGCCTGTTCTTGAGAATGGTGCAAGATGTGAGTTTTAACCGACTTTAGCTTTGAGGCAGGGGTTGAAACCCCTGCCGGAATGTCGGACTGTCGGAAAGCATCAACCAACGGGATTTGAGAGTACATCTTGTCTTACCACAGGACAAACGCTGAATAGCATTTCATTCTCCTGTTCTTCTATTTCAATTAACGATCGCCTCCCCAAAGATTGCAGCTCGTTGAATAACTCGGAGGGCGATAAATCGGCATTTTGTAGCAATTGCTCTATTGAAACTGGGCATTGCTTAATCAGGGTATGAAAAAAATAAGTTGAAAATCCCCAAGCTTTGTCAATACTGGTTTCTATGACTGACATATTTAGCCTTTCATACCCTAAACAGCAACCCCTCTTATTCCTACTGACTACTGACTAATGACTAATGACTTCTTTTACTGTACTTGAGAGCCGTGGGCGCGGGGGTCGGAGCTACTTGTTTTCACAGGCCCTGTGGGGGGAGTAAAATTAGAAACTTGACCGCCTGCTTGGACGTGTGGCAGAGGTTTTCCTGCAATTAAAGCTTCTAAGTTAGCTTCCATAATACTGCGCGGCATTTCGCCCATTGTTTCCGCAACGGGGCTGCCTTTATCGTTCAAATAGACAAAGTGCGGAATTCCGTCTACTCGATATTTTGTGATTTCTGGCAGCCATTTGTCATTGTCTACATTCAGCATCACAAAATTCATCGGTTCGGCGTATTTCTGTTTGATTTCGCTCAGATCTTTAGCCATTGCCTGACAGCTACCGCACCAATTAGCATAAAATTCCATGAGTGTCGGTTTGCCATTTACCAAAGCTGTTTCTAATGGCGTTGAAGCTTTTGCCATGTCGGTGAGACTGCTTGACGGCGTTTGGGTTTGCAGCCCGAAGAAGATCGATATTGAAAGGGCGATCGCGGTTAACACGATCAATAAGTTTCTGAGGCGCGTGGCGACTTTTGTTTCGGGATTTTTGGCGGCGGGGGCAACAGTTGACTTGGGGGAATTCTGGGTCATAAAATATATTGCAGTTTTATTTCTAGGTTTGTATTTTAAATAATAAATTCAGATTATACCACATTTTGAGATAATCATACCAATCTCATAAAAATTTTTGAAGAGGCCAGAATTAGGCCAAGTGCGCTAAAACATAAGATAACAAAGATTGTTTATAAATTACCGAGGACTTGCAGGGTGAAAAAACGGGTAACACTGACGTTTCCCCAACGATCGATCCAAATGCCTGTCACCTATCGACTGGCAAAGGATTTTAATGTTGCCGCCAACATTATCCGTGCTCAGGTGGCTCCCAATCAAGTGGGCAAACTGGTGCTAGAGTTATCAGGGGACATCGACCAACTAGAAGCGGCGATCGACTGGATGCGATCGCAAAACATCGGCGTTTCCCTAGCTAGCCGGGAAATACTCATAGACGAAGATATCTGCGTTCACTGCGGTTTGTGTACGGGGGTTTGCCCGACAGAAGCCTTGACCCTTGACCCAGAAAGCTTTAAACTAAGTTTTGCTCGATCGCGGTGTATCGTTTGCGAGCAGTGCATCCCTACTTGTCCGGTGCAAGCTATTTCTACTAACCTCTAAGCCCTGTACAAACTCATCGGGAGCATCATCTTTTTTTTGCCTGGTTCTCCTAATTGTGCCATTGGATGAAAAAAAACTCTTGGGTTTCCCTAACTCTACTTTTTGTTACTTATTTCACTTTTGGCTGGAAATTATCTGAGTTTGATGTTCCCCCGCACCTGACTTGGTTTCTAGCCATAGCTTCAATTATAGTGTTGGCTGCCGCCTTGTCGTTCCCGCTGAAAAACACAAAAGCCTTAATTATGGGGTTGTTTTCGAGTGATCTGGGTGCTTTTATTTCTATAACTTTAGGAGCTTTTGTGGCAGTGGTAGTTATTGCTTGGTTACACCTTTTTGCTACTTGTTTAGTCTTGATTTCAGCCGGAGCTTTGGCAAGACTCGATATTCAAATATCGGGTTGGAAAAATTGGCGGGCTTTTGCGGTATTAGCTACCATTTCTTTAACAGGTGTGGGGTTGGGCGGAGCGATCGAGTTTTGGTCAAGGACAGGCAGGCTCGTATTCTCTTAATGAGGAACGGGAAATTGACCCAACCAAATTCTATAACTCGCAACAGATATTTAGCCGAAAACTATCAGATCGCCCATCAATAAATACAGCTTATTTTTTTTCCATCCCCCACCCCGGATTAATTCCCCGTTCCGCGCCCTAATCATAGCAGTTTTCCAGCCTCGTGAGGTAAAGCTTCTCAATTGCCGATTCCCCGTTGCGCGTCACTAATTCCCAATTACTAATTACCAATTACCAATTACCGGCGAACCTGGAGTGGAACTAAAAACCCCTAGGGCAGTATTGAACTGTAGCGACTGTTGCTCAAAATGTTATTGCCAAGATCCGGCAAGTCCGGCAGCCAAAAACTCTATCGCAATAAAAAAGCAGCTTTTGAGAGCTGCTCGTCAGAATGCATGAGGTATTGTTTTTAGAATAGGGCAGGTTGAATTCGATCGGTGCTGGGTTACATTTTTTGATACCGGAAAATTGATGAGTGAATGGACGATCGTAAAATCGTCACATAGGAGGATAGCATTGATGCTAAATTTCCCGACAATCAAGTTAGCGTTTAACTGTCCTTGCGCCCTACAGCCCTTCAGCGGTGGGGCCCTTTTATTTTTAGGGAGAACTCAATAGCCGACTTTAACGCATTAGATGAGTCTGCCATTAGTTTTTTTATAAAATCTCCACATCGCCACATCCTCATAGTTATAAAAGTTACGCTTCACATCCACTCAAACCCGGTGGATTTCAAAATATTGGGTGGTTAAACGGACACACTGAGACAAAAATCAGTATTTTTACCGAAGTCATACCATTTTAGATTTTAGATTTTGGGAATGACTGATGAATCTGGTTGTTTGGAGCTTGTGTAGGGTTGCATTATTTTTGGGAACTAATACCCAAAGTCCTCAGAAACCTGTTATTTTGTCAGCAACCCAATTTCTCAATGTATCAATTGAGATCAGGCCCGGTTTCTGATTTGATAACTTTTTGGATTTCCTCCATCGCCCTAGTCGCCACTGCTTCAGGCCTTTCCCCCACACCAGCATAGACTCGGACATCTGCTTGAGTGTAGAAACGCTCTCGCTCTTTCAAAAGGCTTTGCAGCTTAGATTTGATCTCGCCCTCCTGCAGTAGGGGTCGAGCTGTGTCCGAACGCAGTCGATCGTACAATTGATCTACAGGCACATCCAGCCAAACTACTACACCGTAGTGCAAGTAACCCCAATTCATCGATCGGGCCACAATGCCGCCGCCCGTAGCCACGACCGAATTTTGATAAGCAGACAATTCGCCGAGCACTTTAGTTTCTAGTTCCCGAAAAGCCTCTTCCCCCTCTTGAGCGAAAATCTCAGCAATTGACTGATTAGCAACTCGAACAATTAGTTCATCAGTATCAAAAAAACGGTATTTTAATTTTCTTGCCAAAATCCGCCCTACCGTTGTTTTTCCTGCACCCATCATCCCGACGAGATAAATATTTACTCCCCTCAACCCATCCACGGCCAAATCCTCCGATATTTTTCTATTTTTTTAGGTTAATCGAGCCGCCACTGGGGCTATCCTCGTCATCAAACTCATCACCCTCATCCAATCCCCAATCATCCTCTGCTTCTGCAAGAGGATTTATTGGTGCTTCATCAGCGGGTTTAGGAATCTCCCCTCCCGGAGGAACCAGCACTCTATACTCCGCATCGTATACAGCCTCAGTTTGCCCCACCCCAGACTGGCTCGGATCTCGATAGCCGTAAGAATATACTGAGCCAGCCCAAGATTTGCTTTTCGGTTCCTGCTGAGCTTCGTAAGCCCTCGGATTTGCCCCTGGAACATCATTTACCTGCGGTCGATCAGGAAAATCGCGATCGTCCCCCCAATCGTCATCACCCCCTTGAGACCCGGATTTTGAGCCATCTGAGACCCAATCATCCTCATCGTCTGCCGCTGCATAAGTCCCCGGTTGAGCGTAATCCTTCGCCCCATCCGGGTTGGGAGTTTCTTGCAGAAAAGTCCGGGAACTGTAACCGGCCGGCGTACCGTAGTCTGTTCGGTAGGAACCAGCAGTCTGAGTTTGGCTATTTTCCCTATCCATATCCGGGTCAATTCCCTCTTTTCTAGGAGGGGGAGGTGGCGTGTAAGGTGTTCTTCTGTCCTCTGGGAAAGTATCGGGACGGCTGCGACTGGATCGGCCGGTGCGGTCTCTCGTTAGAGATAGGTAATTTGAAAAAGCCAGCAAACCAGAAATCAATAAAGATGTGAGAGCTCCCACCACCATGCTGAGAAGAATCCAGATAGATAAGGGCAAAGCAGGCGATCGAACTCCCAAAAACACCAGGGATAATGCCGGCTCCACATTTTGCAGGGCAAAAATAGTCAGCCCCACCACAATTACTAGCAAAAATACAGGTCGCATATTAAAAATATTGGTAATTGGTAATTGGTAATTGGTAATTGCTAATTTAAACTAACAAATCATCAATAACAAATAACAAACTGTCAACTGTCAACTGTCAACTGTCAACTAACTCCTTTCTTCTTCCTTCCAGCGTTTGAGAGGAACGCAATCAATCCCCAACTGGTCTAAAGCGCGAGCCACCACAAAGTCTACCAAATCTTCAATAGTTTGCGGATTGTGATACCAAGCAGGAATCGCTGGTACAATTCTAGCTCCAGCTTCCGCCAAGGTAGTCAAATTCCGCAGGTGAATCAAGCTAAAAGGCGTTTCGCGAGGCACGAGTACCAATTTTCTCCCTTCCTTGAGCTGAACGTCGGCCGCTCTTTCGAGCAAATCCGAACTCAAGCCAGCCGCCAATTTGCCCAGCGTACTCATGCTACAGGGAATAATCATCATCCCTTGGGTACGAAAGGAGCCACTAGCAATATTAGCACCGACATCTTGCCAAGGATGGCACCGAAGTTTACCCATTGTGGCTACTCCTGCTTTTTCCCGCCAGAATTCCTCTTGAAGCGTCGGCTCTGCGGGCATTCGGGTGTTCTGTTCGCTTTGCCAAACCATGTAAGTAGACTTGGAAGCGACCAGTTCAATAGCGCGATCGGCTTCCAACAAATATTTCAATGTTCGCACGGCATAAATCAGTCCCGATGCTCCAGTAACTCCTACAATTAGGGGGTAGTTATTCGTCATTAGTTATTTGTTAGTTGACGGTTGACTGTTGTTAGTAATTAGTTGTTATATCAAATCTGTTAGCATCGGAATTATTCATATATCTCTTCTCGATCTCTGCGTTAATCTGCGTCAATCCCTTGTCATCTGCGGTTAAGAAATTATCTTTTTAAAACCGCCGATACAGGCAGATTAACACAGATTAACGCAGATAAATTATATAAATTCCGGTTGCACCGTCCGTGATTGTTGAGTTTTGACTGGATTTGACGCCCGACGATGATACCGGATTGGATATTAGTCATTAATTATTTTTTGATGATTGCTGAGTATAGTTGGCAGCCCACTTCTTAATACTTAGTTGCTAGACAATGACAACTAAGTATTGAGAAAAGTTAACCGTCAACTCTGAACTGTCAACTGTCAACTGTCAACTGTCAACTGATTATTCATCATCATCAAAAGCTTGACTGCCGCCGCCAACTGCAACTAAATCAATTTGCTGGCGGTAGTAGTCAACACTCTTGACTTGAACTTCTACCCGATCGCCCAAACGGTACTGATTGCGGTTTTTGCGACCCACCAGAGTTTGCTGGCGCGATCGATATTCGTACCAGTCATCCTTCAGCGAAGAAACGTGTACCAGTCCTTCAACTCGCAGGATGTCGCTCTCCGGCGGCCGCACCTCAATTTCCACAAAGAAACCGTAAGACTGCACGCCTGTAATCAAACCCTGAAAAGTTTGACCGGTGCGCTCTTTCATCAATCCGGTTTTCTTCAATCCCTGCAAATCGCTTTCAGCGTCTTCAGCAACTCTTTCGCGTTCGGTTAGGTGTACTACTACCGATGCAAACTCCGTCTCAAATTCGTGGTGCAAATCTGGGGGGAGAACATTCCAAGTAATTTGACCGTGACAGGAGGAATGGTGCAAGTCAACTTTTTCCTTAGCCCTGGTAGTGCGGCTGCTGCGGCCTTGCTCGAACACCGCTTGCAACACCCGCAGTACCAGCAAATCGGCGTAGCGGGAAAGCGGCGAAGTGCAGCGCGTGTAACCCTCTGACAGCCCCAAACCGAAGTGTGGCTTGGGAGTTGTGCTGTAAACAGCGGGCTTCATGGTGTCTTCTAGCAGGTAGGTGAGAACTCTTTCGGACTTAAGGCCGGCAAACTGCTGGGTAAATCGCTGAAAGTCCAAGGGCAGAACTTCTTCTTCGCTTTCGAGATACAGTTCGCCTCCGAGGTTGTTGGAGAGTTTGATGAACTCTTGAATGTCTGCCGGGTCTGGCATCGGTTGGACGCGGTAAATTGCTGGGACTCCCAAGGCTTGCAGGTGGGCGGCGACAGCTTGGTTGGCGAGTACGACTAACTCGGAGACAGCCGACTGAGCGGGGGGAGCTGTTGCAAAAGCTCCTAATTCGCCTTCGTCGTCGAAGTGAGAGTTAGCATCGGGCAAATTTAGTTCAAAAGCTCCTCGCTTGAGCCTTGTCTGTCTGGCAGCCTGTGAGGCGGCACCGAGTTGATCTAGGAAAGGACGGAGGGCGGAGGATAAAGGGTGCTCTTCGGCATCGCCTGGTTCGAGAATTGCTTGAGCTTGCTCGTAGGTGAGGTGGTAGTCAATTTGAATGACGCTGGTTTGAATTTCGTATTCTAGGAGTTCTCCTGATTCGTCTAGGGTCAGCAGTATGCTGAAGGCCAGCCGTTCGGTGTCTGGCAGTAGAGAGCAGCGCTCGTTGAGGATTTCTGGCAGTACGGCGATGATTTTTTCTCCCAGATGGGCGGCGGTGCCTCGCTTGCGGGCTTCGCGGTCGATCGGGGTTTCTGGCTGCACGTACTCGGCGGCGTCGCTGATGTGGATTCCTATTTGCCAGCGGCCGGGCTTCAGGGTTTCGATCGACAAAGCGCGTTCTACTGGCGGATCGGAGAGGAACGATGTCGGATCGAACTCGTTTTCGGCTCCTCCCTCGGAGAGATTTTCCTTCTGGGCTTGAGGAGCATTGTTTTCGCTGTTGGTTGTTCCCGGTTCGTTTTTGCTGAAGCTAACAGTCAGAATGTTACGCAAATCTAGCCGTTTTTTGATGTCGGTTTTTTTGACTTTGCTGGGCAAATTTTCCGCTGCTTTGATGACGGCGGCGGGGAACGATCGCGGCAAGTCGTGTTTGCAGCATACGATGTCGAGGTCGTCAGCGGCTTCGGCGTCGGAACCGAGTATCTGTACTACTTTGCCGACTGGCCGATGGGTGCCGAGGGGGTAGCGTTTGACTTCGACGTGTACTAGGTGGTCGATCGCCTCTTGGAGATTGGTGCCATTTGCGAGCAAGTCTAGTTCAAACAACAGGCGATCGTCTAGGGGGATTGCTCTGTAGCTGACGCGGCCGGTGGGGGTGGCGGTTTGCTTGACTCGCGCGAGTACCGAGGGGTTGGCGCGTTCGAGGATGAGCATGACTTCGCCTTCGGGCGATCGGCGGCGGCTACCTTCTTTGATGATTTTGACTAAGACTCGATCGCCATTCCAAGCTGTCGAGAGGTGACTTTCCCGCACGTAAACGTCTTCTGAGCCTTCGGCGTCTTGAATTGCAAAGCAAAATCCTTTGCTCGAACAGCGCAGCTTTGCTTCTACTACGTCGTCTTCAGCTACTCGGCGATAGCGGCCTTTGTCTTTGACTAATATGCCAATTTTCTCTAGAGCTTCTAATGCAATTTGAAGTTTGAGTTGACTGGTGGCGTCGTTGCAGTCGAGTTTTTTCTCCAATGCTTTAGGAGCCACTAATTTGTCTTCTGTAAAATTTGCCAGCAGTGCAGCGATAGAAAATTCCATGTAGCGATCGATCCTCTTGTTTCCAGCAATTAGTCTAAATTTTGGCGAAATCAGCCGCACCCCCTCGGGCCCTCGCTGTGCCTGCTTCCCAACAAATGCGCGGGTTAATAGGTGGAGACGCGAGCACAGCCACCTTGTTTGATCGCGAGGTTTTTTTGAGATTCTCTCCCGACACCGGCTTCGTGCTAATTGTCTGCTGTCTGTCTTTAACTGACTGCTGACGGTGCAGACAACTGTCCCGCACGCTATTCCCCAATACAATTTTTTAGCGTTGGTTTGTTTGCTTTTAGGTCAGCAGCGCCGAGCACTTCGCGAATTAGAAAGCCCCTGTCGGTTCTTAAAAGATGGCTCGATACTGAAAGCGACGGCTTGAGTCGAGGATGAGCCGATGGAGGGATGGAGAGGGATAAAATTTGCATTTCTTCCTTCTGCCTTGTTCCTTCTGCCTTGTTCCTTCTTCCTTTTGAAGTGCCTCTTGCTTCTTGCTTTAGCAAAGAATTTACCGGATCTTTAAGGCAAAATTGCTAGTAGCTCGCTGCTGCGATGCCCCTGTTTTTTTGCACGCGATCTGTCCTTGCGGACTGAGGTGCAACGAGCGGGTCGGGAGCAATCTGTGCTGTAGAAAGTGCAAGGTACACAAAACCGGAGACTTTTACTACTTTTGCTTAGTTGCTGTGTCATCTCCTATAGGTAGAAATGACGCCCGGTGCTTGTTAGCTTAAACTGCCGGATGTGGGATGGGGTTTAGTGGCGTGAAAGGTTGCGCGGATGACTCACCTTTAATTTATTGTATGTTGAATATGTGCTTTCAGAAAATTGTTTTCTCAGGGCTGTACTACACTTAAGTCATAAGCCCCCTCTGGTTTCGGGGTCAAAAAATTATGTTTGCTGAATTTCGCGCCCTTTATCCCGCTGGACAGTTAATTTGTGAGTTGGTGACTGTTCATCACGGTAAGTTTGTTGTTCGCTGTCTGGTTCAGGTTGACGGCAAAACTCTTGCTACGGCTATGTCGGCTGCTGAGTCTGTTGAGGATGCGGAAGACCGCGCCCGGTTGCGAGCGATCGCTGTTCTTGGATTTACTGCGCCCGATCGTGCGATCGCGAGTGTTGATCCGGCTCCGGTTGCTCCGGTTGCTCCGGTTGCTTCGGTTGCTGCTGTTCCCCCTCCTGCTGCTGCTGTTCCCCCTCCTGCTGCTGCTGTTCCCCCTCCCCCTCCTGCTGCTGTTCCGGTTCCTGTTGGGCCGACAAGTGTTCCTCTTCCGGTTCTAGAAATGCCTGTTGCTGATAAATTGCCTGAAACAGATCAAAGCAATTTTGTCAAGACTGAAGCGAAATTAAATGAAGAGCCGATCGCACCTGTACCGGAACCGCTGCCTCCAAAGGTTGATCGGGCGGAGGCTACTGGGTTTGTACCAAAGCAGTTAGACTCGGACGCTTGGCTTTCTTCTAGCTACGGCGAACCACTTGAGGAACTGGAGGTGCCGACTTCTAGCCAAAGTGAAGTGTTACAGGGTGCGGCCGAAGTCAGGGGATTGCAACCGATCGCAGTGGGAATTCCCAGCGATGCGATCGAGGATAATTCTGATACGATCGCCGAAATAGACGCCATCCTCAAACGCCTGCAATGGAAGAAAAAACAGGAAAGCGACTGTCTGGAACAAAATTACGGCAAGTCGTCGCAGAGAGAGCTTTCTAGCGAACAGTTGGTAGATTTCCTAGAATATCTGGAAATCTACAGCAGAACTACTGAGGAAATCAAGCGGTTGGGCTGGACAGCCAACCAAGGAAAAGATTATCTCAAACAAGGTTATGGCAAAGAAGCGCGCCACTTCTTAAATCAAGTAGAATTGCTCGACTTTCTGCAATATCTCGAATCTTTGCCCTAGTAATTATGTAGGGTTTCTAGGTGTGATATCCTTTCCGGTTACACCGGAATGATGTTGACTGTTGACGGTTGACTGTTCACTGTCAACCGTCAACAGTCAACAGTTAACTCGAATTTACTATTCCGATGCTAACGGATTTGATATGACTGTTAAAAATTAAAAATCAAAAATGAAGAATATTTCCTCATTTTTGATTTTTAACTTTTTATTTAGACGACAGCGGCGATCGGGCGGCTGGCGGAAGGACGGCGATCGATCACTTGATCGACTAATCCGTAGTCCTTTGCTTCTTCAGCGGACATGAAGAAATCCCGTTCGGTATCTTCTTCAATGCGGGAAAGCGGCTGACCGGTATGGTTGGCAAGATGTTCGTTCAGGCGGCGTTTGTGGTACAAAATTTCTTTGGCCTGAATTTCAATATCGGTTGCTTGTCCTTGAGCTCCGCCTAGAGGTTGGTGGATCATAATCCGGGAGTGAGGCAAACTCATCCGCTTGCCTTTAGCGCCGGCACTCAATAGGAAAGCGCCCATGCTGGCGGCCAAACCGAGACAAATAGTGCAAATGTCGGGGCGGATGTGGTTCATCGTGTCAAAAATGCCCATACCTGCTGTTACCGAACCCCCTGGGGAGTTGATATAGAGGTAAATATCTTTCTCCGGGTCTTCGGCGTCTAAAAATAGCAATTGGGCAACGATCAGGTTAGCCAAGTCTGAGTCAACCTGTTGGCCCAAGAAGACGATGCGATCGCGCAGGAGTCGCGAGTAAATGTCAAAGGCGCGTTCGCCGCGACCGGATTGTTCTATAACTGTTGGGATCATTGACGCCTGCCTGCCTATTACGTATCTTTTTTTAATTTTAGCGATTAGGGCTCAGTTATAGTTAGCGATCGGTGGCGTGCGAACGAGAAATCGGCAAAATCCTTTAGCTGGGCGGGGTTGGGGCGGTAATTTGTGGAAGTTGTGGCGGGGGTGCGATCGGATTTCCGATCCAAGGGCGATCGATGTTGAGGAAGCGGACATCAATAAACGTTAAATGTTGTTATGTGGCGATCGTCTCATTGCGATAACTGAAATCGCTCGATCGCGGCTGACACTAGGAAAATAGTCTAGAAACTCATTTAGCCAATCACCAGCTTCGAGACAATCAAGCAGAGTTTTCATCGGGACGCGAGTGCCGATTAAGACAGGAGTTCCCCCTAGAATGTCGGGGTCGCTATAAATGATAGGTAGTGTAGAGGTTATATAAAAATCTTCGGGAGTCATGAATCTGATGACGGTGGGCGATCGTCCAATTCTACTAAAGCTACTTTTACACAGGCGCGAACAGCACTCCAATCACGTTCGGATAAATGCCCAATCAAAATCAGGTTGGCAGAAGGCGGTAAAGTAAGAATGAAACTGCGGAAAACAGATACAATTCTCAAACCTGCGGATGCCCAATCTTGCAGAGTATAGTCAGTAGAGCCAAGATTTGTTGTCTGGGTAGTGATTAACCCAACTATGAAATCAGGGCGGTTTCTATGATAAGTAGTAGAGGACAAAACCACAACAGGGCGACGTTTAACACCTGTGACACCAGGAAAATCTGCTGTTACTACATCACCAGGATTGAATTTCACTAATCCATCTCCTCACTCTCCGGGAAAAGTGTAGCTGCGTATTGCAAAGAAAAGGTTGTTACATCGAAACAATCTTCCTCACTCCAGGTATCACTTTGTTCGACGACAGCGACATTATGCTGTGATAACTCGTTGAGGATCAGAGTTGCCAAGCGTAACCGTTCCGTTGGTGACAAAGTGTGGACAACTTGAATATAGATTTCTTGAGCAGTAGTCGGCATAAAAAATCCTCCTGCCTTCAATTGTAACCTAAACAGGCGTCCCGATCGGAAGATAGCCCTTTTCTCATATCATTAGAAGAGGTATATCCACTACAGACGAAACTACTCAAATTTTAATCTGCCAACCTCGGCGGTACATTCCATACAAAATTAACCACCAAAATAATACCGCAGTCACGGCAAATGCTAGAGAACCATTCAGCGGCCCCGCCCACGGCACAAACCAGTTTTCATAAATCCAACTGTAAGTTGTTGGAGCATTTTCACCAGTACCGATATGAGTTTTCAACAGGATTCTGGCGACAATACCGGAAGCAACAAACAGGAAAATTGCATTCACTCCCATGATTTCAAACGGCCGCCCCCATTTCCAATTCCGCACTTCTGTTGTTTCGTAGCAAAATGCTAGCAATAGCAACGCCCAACCAGCAGTAAAAACTACATAGGAACTTGTCCAAAGTTGTTTGTTGATCGGAAATAAAAATCCCCACAAGTGGCCGATTACCACGCAACAGAGGCCACAGATTGCTAAGTTGATACTGGTGCGGGTTTTGATTTGCTGCACGCGCAGCCACTCTCCTGTAAAGTAGCCGATCAGGACTGTGACAACTGCGGGTAAAGTGCTCAACAGTCCTTCTGGATCGAAGGGGCCGCCTTTGTACAGGTGTTGGCTACCGAGAATTAGCCGATCGACATATCCCCCTAAATTTCCTTCTGGCGTGAGTTCGCCGGCAGTGTACCCCCCTACAGCAAATACGGTTAGTGCGCCCCAATAGCCCAAAAGCACGGCAACAGCGAGCAGTTTTTGATTGCGGGGGGAAAGGTTGAGAATGGCGATCGCAGTGATGAAATAAGCTAAGCCGATGCGCTGCAATACTCCCATGATGCGGATTTTACCGAAGTTTTCCACGGGGGCGTTGTTGAGAAGTACGTCAAGGGCGATCGAAGATGTATTTAGCAGCAATCCTAATATAAATAGAATCGCGGCGCGACGCGCAATTCGCCAGTAAATATTTGAATAAGGAAGAAGGGATAAGGAAGAAGGAAGAGGATTTTTGGCGGATTCTGATTTTTGCTTTGTTTGTGTAATTATTGAGGTTTCTCTTCCGGTTTTTGGATAATTTTGAATATATTTAGACAGCGAGAAAGACATCGCGCAGCCAACGATGAACAAGAAAAACGGAAATATTAAGTCTGTCGGGGTGCAGCCGTGCCATTCTGCGTGTTCTAGCGGTGGATACACCTGTTCCCAACTACCGGGGTTGTTGACTAGAATCATGGAGGCGATCGCAATTCCGCGAAAAACATCAAGGGATTTGAAGCGCATAAATTAAGTTATTTGTTCACTGTTCACTGTTCGCTGTTCACTGTTCACTATCATAGCGGATGCCCATTTCCTAATTCTTTTCGGCCCAATTTCCAATGCCCAATGCCCAATGCCCAATGCCCAATTACCCATTAGCTAAATTTCAATACCTTCCAGAGTCATAATGACTGCATTTTTCATCAACATATCGCAGCGTTCTGCATAAAAAGATGCTGCCTTATCATACTTATTGATTTGCAAAACGCGCAGAAACATTTGCCTTGCTTGCGCGAATTGCTGCTGGTAGTGAAAAAAAATCCCCTGTTCAAAATAAGTTTGAGTTTGTGCTTTTAGTTCGATCATGGCCGCCGAGTCGCCATCGTAAATTTCAAATACAGCAACAGGTGTTTGTTTTCCTTTGACTTGAACGCGATCGAGAAACCGGCACTTGTAATGTTGAGGATCGTCTATCCGGCAAAGGGTTTGGACGCTAGCTACAATAGCCACCCCATAAAGCTTTGTCAATCCTTCCACGCGGGAAGCTAAATTAACGGCATCAGAAATCACCGTACTTTCCATTCGTTCCGCTTCGCCAATCGTACCTAACATTAAAGTCCCCGTATGCAAACCAATCCCTATCGAAATAGGTTGATAGCCACTGTTTTGCCTGTGTCTGTTATAAATTTTAACTTGCTGCTGCATCTCAATTGCTGCTTGCACAGCATCTTCAGCCCTGTTAGGAAACAAAGCCATAATCCCGTCACCAATATATTTATCTATAAAACCGTTGTACTCGCGGATAACTGGGCCAACTCGGCTTAAGTAAGAGTTAAGAAATTCAAAGTTTTCTCGGGGAGACATACTTTCTGACAGACTTGTAAATGAGCGAATGTCGGCAAACATAATCGTCATTTCTGCTTGTACAGAGTCTCCTAGTCTGGCATCAACGATGCTTTCTCTTTTGAGAAACTTCAAAAATTCACGGGGTACAAAACGGGCTGATGCGGCTGCAATTTTTTCTAGTTCGCTTTTGCTGGATTCGATTTGATTGAGCGATCTAAATGCTCTCAGTGCGGTGACTACTGTGGTAAATAATTTTTTGTTAGTAAGTTCTGTTTTGGTTTTGTAATCATTGATATCGTAGCTGACAATTACTACATCTTCTGGTACTTGTCCGGGCTGTCCAGTGCGTAAAATAATCCGCACTACTTGATTATTTAAAATATCGCGGATGTATTTAACTACTTCCAAGCCTGCTTCTTCTGTTTCCATAACTACATCGAGTAAAATCAATGCTATGTCGTAGTTATTTTGGATAATTTCTTTAGCTTCTTTTCCTGAGTAAGCGCTGATAAAGGTTATACTTTTTCCTTCAAATTTAAAATCGTTTAACGCTAGTTTAGTAATATTGTGAATTTCTATTTCATCATCTACAATTAATATTTTCCAACTTTCTTCTAGCGGTTTTTGTTCCGCCTCGTCTTCCTCGGCAAATATTAATTCATCGTCGCCCGCCGCGATTAATTCGTCATCGCCCGCAGCCAACAGGTTTTTACTAGCTTCTGACATATATCGTTCTCCTATATAAAACTTATATCCATGTTGGCGGTCTAATAACTAATTGCTCATTTTAGCGGGAAATTCAATCATAAATCTTGTGCCTTTATTTACTTGACTTGTGCAGCTAATTGTGCCTTTTAGTTTTTGAGTAACAAGGTTATAAATAATGTGCAATCCCAATCCCGTGCCTCCCTGACCTCTTTTGGTGGTAAAAAACGGTTCAAAAATTTTACTGAGATTTTCTGGGTCAATTCCTTTGCCGTTATCGGCATATTCAAATATTAGCCGATCGCCCTCTAGTCTGAAATCAAAAGCCAGAACTCCTTCGTCTTCTCCATCGTAGGCGTGAAGTAGGGAATTCAACACCAGATTTGTCACAATTTGACACACTACGCCGGGGTAACTGTCCACTACAATATTTTCATCACACTTAATCTGTATTTTGTGCTTAGTTCTTCTTAGTTTGGCTGTTAAGGATGTCAAAATTTCCTCTAGATAGTTTTTAACATTAAACGTGCGTTTTAACTCGCTTGACTGATCCACAGCTACTTCTTTAAAACTGTGAATCAAGTCGGCTGCCCGCGTGAGGTTAGATAAGATCATATTACTGCTTTGCACGGCGGTATCCAGAAACTTTTCTAACTCGGAACGTTTTATTTGGCCGTTACTGTAAACCTCAAAAAACTTTGTGGCTTTTTCAGCAAGCAGGGAGGCGGCGGTGATGCCGATGCCGATGGGAGTATTGATTTCGTGGGCCACACCTGCAACCAACCCTCCGAGGGCAGCCATTTTTTCCGATTCTACCAGTTTATTTTGAGCCGATTTTAAGTCTTCTAAAGTTTGGGAGAGCTCGGAGGTACGCTGCTGTACTAAATTTTCGAGATTGTGATTGAATTGGTGCAAGTTGGCGTAAAGTTGGGCGTTTTCGATGGAGATAGAAATTTGAGAAGACAGGAGTTTTAATATTTCTAACCTGTCTGGTGTAAAAGCGCCTGTAGTCAGATTGTTTTCTAAATATAGAATGCCCGTGAGTTGGCCTTGATTAATTAACGGAGTGCAAAGAATTGATTTAGGCTGAACGGCTATTATATAGGGTGTGCGAGTAAATTGTCCTTCGCGGTTGGCATCGTTTAAAACTATACTTTCCTGGGTGCGGGCGACGTAATTCACAACTGCAACTGCCAGCAAAGTTACTTCTCGATCGTCGGCTACAAAATCTATCGGAATTGATTGCATGACAGCAACGCGATCGCCATCTACAGATCCTGATGCTTCAATCACCCATTGACCCTCTTTTTCTAGTATTAAAAAGCCTGTTTGCGCCCCCGCATTTTCAATAACAATTTTCATCATTTTTGCCAGCAGTTTGTCTAGAACTATTTCGCCTGCTAAGGTTTGCGATGCTTTAACTGCTGTGGTCAAGTCTAGCACGCCTGCACTGTCGTTCGTAGTGGAAGCGCTGCTGGTAGATTTGTGAGTTTCAATATTAGTTGAAATCGAGCTTGAAGTTAGCAAGTGCGAGTATTTCGATTCTAAATGCGCTGCTTTGGCTGTTGCTCCCCAGCGCTGATAGCAATAACGCGCTTCTGTCAAGTAAGTTTTAGAATTTTTTTCTCGTCCTATGGATAGATAAAATGCTCCTGCCAATTCTGCTGCTAGTGCTTGTATTTGTATGTATCCGTTTTCTTGGGCTCCTTCAATTGCGCGATCGTAATATTCCATGGCTCTCTCAACATTGCCCAAAACACGCGCTTTTTCTGCCGTAAGTAAGTCGCATTTGTGCTGAAGATTCATGGGCGCCGAAAGCGCTTTTTGTTGCAGTTTTTTCCGGTTACTGACAGCGTAAAAAATATGCTCTTCTTGTTCCTCATTTGTCGCAGATGGATAGGCTGCTAGGCGGGCTAGAGAATCGTAGAACTGGTATTCAGAAACATTAATAAAGCCTGCAACTCCGTCTAAATATACTTCGGCTTGCGCTGCATTTTCTAGCGCTGTAGCGGTATCTCCAAATAAATACGCTAGTATTAATTTTTGCAAATAAAAGTGCTGTAGTCCCACCCGATCGTTAGCTTTCAACAGCAGCGACAACAATTTTTCTTCGCTGTATGCTTCACCTAATACAAGATGTGAACTTTCCAATTGTCCCATCAATTTCAAAATAGTTTGCCGATATATTTGATTCCAAGTCAATACAGTTTCTTGCTTCAGTTGAAACAGCAAATGGTTGTAACTTACCATTTTCCGTTCCAGTTGTGGCAATTCTTGACCGATGAAATACAAAGACTGACAAATATTTACGGCTGCATATCCAACACATTCTAAATCCCCATTTTGTAGCGCGCTTTGATAGGCATCCTCTAATAGTGGCAAAGAGTCTTTAACGTGATGCTTGCCGTTCATCAAAATGAATGCTACTAAATTAAGCGTTTTGCTTTTGAATTCTAACGCATTTAATCTATCGCTCAAATTTAAAGCTAATTGACCGAAGCGATCGCCCGACTCAATATCTCTAACTATTCCTTTTAAAATTGCTCCGTAATTAGCATAACCGAAGGCAGAAAAAGTAGAGTTTCCGTAATTAATAGATAAATTAACTTGCTCGCACACAATCAGCGGCAGCAGCACAGGTTCAACTATAAATGTAGCTGACAACATACTGGAAAGCACGCGCATAGTTGCTAATTTGTGCGGATTTGTCATAATCGGCAAGTTAATTAAATCTTCTATTTTTTTGTCGGTTAAATAAGCTGCTGTTTTAGCCAGTGCTTGCTGAATGTGGAGGGGAATCGGCGATTCTGGAAAGTTGATTCCTAACATTTTTAGTGCTTCCCGACCAATTTTTACCGATTCTTGGAGTTGGGTTTGCATCGCACAAGCTATGATCCTGATTTCAAACACTTTGATTTTGTCTAGTTCATTTTTTGCGTGTTGCAGGACAATTCTCGCCCATTTTTCCATTGGTTCAAAGTCGGTATTGAGGTAAGCTGCTTCTGCTGCTGACTCGTAGAGTGCAAGAGTCAAGTCGTAGTCAGTTTGCCAACTTTCGGGGGGAAGCAGTTCAATACCTGCGGTTAAATATTTGAGGGCAAGTTCGTAAGCTGCACTTGCTTTTGCTTTGCGGCCTGCAATTAAATTTAATTGGCATAATTGAAATTGTTCTAATTGGCTGCTGATGATTCCTTTGGCAGAATTTAGTTGGTTGACGGTATCAAAAATATGCTCTTCTAATTGCTCTGGCGGTGCATTTTGTAGTAAAAAATTACCTATTTTTAGATGAATTTCTTGTTTTTGATAATCGGATATTAAAGCATAAGCTGCTTGCTGCACTCGCTCATGCAAAAATTTGTAAGTTGCGCTAGGGACATCAGCCACTGGTAGGGAAAATTTATCGGTAAAGTCTCTAGATATTGTGTCTGTTACTTCTGTGCTTGCTGCTAGTGCAATGGGAATTTTGTAGGCGTTATTCACGAGCAAAATCAGACCGGACTGAAGTGCCTCCCCGAGGTCTGTTGCTGCGGAAGCCAGAGGTTTTTCGGCGAGTGTCGAGAGAATTTTTAAATCAAATTTGTTCCCAATACAAGCGGCTAATTTAAGCAGTTCCTGGGTATTTTCTGAAAGTTTCTGAATGTTATCTATCATTAATTCTACAACATTGTCAGTTATTCCCATTTCTTGTATTTGTTCGATATCCCACTGCCACTCGCCTGTGATATGGCATTTTTTTACAATTTGCTCTGAGATGGGTTGCGCTAAGGCCGACAGGTTAGGTTCAGCTAGCTCGACCACATTACTCGAGGGTGAAAGTTTAAATTTAATTAAACTTTTTGAGTAAATAAATTTTATTAATTGAGTTAAAAAGAAGGGATTTCCAGCGGTTTTTCGCAACAGCAATTCTGCTAAACTTCGGGATTTTTCGGGGGCGCAGTTCAAAGTATCGGCAACAAATTGGTTGACGCTGCTTATATCTAAAGGCGAAAGGGCGATCGCCCTCACAGTACCGCCTGCTTTTTTAATTGCTTCGGCGGTCAGCATTAGGGGATGATTTGCATCTACTTCCTGCTCTCTATAAGCTCCAATTATTAATAAATATTGAGTTCCCAGGTCAGTGGCTAGCAGTTCTATTAACTTGAGAGATGCTGAATCGACCCACTGCAAGTCGTCCAAGAAAATTACTAGGGGGTGTTCTTTTTGAGCAAAGACGCGGATGAAGTTTTGAAATACTAAATTAAAGCGATTTTGAGACTCATTTGCTCCTAAATCTGGGACGGGGGGCTGCGGCCCGACAATCAGTTCTACTTCGGGAATAGCTTCAATAATTACTTGGCAGTTGCCGCCGAGTGCTTTTAAAATTTTTTCTTTCCAAAGATGGATTTCTGCGGCATTTTCTGTGAAAATTTGCCGCAACAAATCTTGAAAAGCTTGGAGCAAAAAAGCGTAGGGAATATCGCGCTTAAATTGCTCAAATTTGCTGTCAATAAAATACCCGTTTTCCCGCCGACTCGGCTTGTAAACTTCATATACTAACGACGATTTGCCCACACCTGCAGAACCAGAAATCAGCACGATTTCTGTATTACCCCGCCTCATCCGCTGGAAGATACTGAGAAGCATATTAACTTCTGCTTCTCGCCCGTAAAACTTTTGGGAAATTTGCAGGTGACTTGACTGATCTTGCTCGCCGAGGGTTATGTGGGAAATTTCGCCTGTAGTTTGCAGTTGAACGAGACAATTTTCCAAGTCGTACAAAAGTCCGAAAGCACTTTGATACCTGTCTTCGGCTGTTTTTGCTAAGAGTTTTATGACGATATCGGAAACGACTTGAGGAATCTCCTTGGTTCCTACTTGATTGATTCTGCCTTCGATGCTTCTGCTTCCTACTTTTTGCTTTCTGTTTTCACAAGGAGAAACTGGCGTTTTGGCAATATGGCAGTGTACTAATTCCATGGGATCGATCGCCTTAAAAGGCAATTCGCCACAAAGCATTTCATAAAAGGTGACGCCTAAAGAATAAAAATCGGTGCGGTAGTCGATCGCCCGATTCATGCGTCCCGTTTGTTCAGGAGACATATAGGCGAGAGTGCCTTCGAGTAAATGGGGATGGCTGGGGGCGGGGTTTTCGCCCGGTAGCAGGGAGGCGATCGCAAAATCAGCTATCTTGACATCTCCTGTCTCGATATTGACAATAATATTGCTGGGTTTAATATCCTTATGGATGATGTGGTGTTCGTGGAGTTGCCCAATAGTTTCTGCTAGTTTGATGCCAATATGCAGAAATTGTTGTAACTCTAGCTGGTTGTTGCTGAGAAACTCTTTTAGGGAAAGCCCACCAAAATCTTCTAAAACTAAAACAGGAAAGTGATTGTATGTTTCTATTTTGTAAAGCTTGACTATTCCGGGTAAATTCAAATTTTTAAGAATTTCGGATTCGTGCAGCAGTTGGGATATTTGCGCTGGGTTAGGGTATGGCGGCGTGAGAGTTTTGAGGATAACGGGTTTTTGTTCCTCAAGCTGCATCCCTCGATAAATAACTGTGTGAGGGTTTGTATAAAGTTCTTCATCAATGCGGTATCCAGGGATAAAAATCATGATATTTGGGGGTAATTTGAAATATCTGGTTATACAATTTTAAATGTTAGATTGGGAATGATTGATGACATAAGGTTTTGGATCAGACGTACAGTTGCATTCTTTTTTGCCACAAGTATTATTAAGTAAGTGGAAATACACATCGCGCTCTAGTGCGGTTTTTACGGCAGTAAACTGGCTACTATTATATAGCTGAGCTAAAACCATCCCTAAAGAGTTCTCCTCGATACTTTTTTTGTCGCTTATTTACTTATCTATATTTTAGTCTTCAAAAAATCAGAAGTCGCACTTTGCTATCCCGCCAGTGGCAAAATAAATGGGTGCTTGCAAATCAACAGCTAAAATCTAAAAAAATCATGCAGAATATAACTGCCTCAAATCCAGCTAATGCGACCGATCGCGCTTTTGGCACCGCAGACATTCAATTGCTGGTAGTGGATATAGACGGCACGATCGCAGGTTTGTCAAATACCATCCGAGAACCAGTCAAGCAGGCAATTTTGGCTGCCGAGTCGCGGGGAGTGAAAGTGGCCGTCGCTACGGGCAGGATGTACCGCTCAGCTTTGCGTTTTCACCGCGACATCGGCTCAACATTGCCACTGATTTGCTACCAGGGCGCGTGGATTCAAGATCACGCTACTCAAAAACGGCTGCGGCACTTGCCGCTGTCGAAACAAACTGCTCTGCAACTGTTAGATTATTTTGAAGAACCGCATTTGCGACCGCTGCTTTCGATCCATTTCTACATTGACGACCAACTTTACGTGCCGGAAATTACCGCAGCTACCCGAATTTATGCCGAAAGATCGGGCATTGAACCAATGGTGATTAAAGATTTGCGGCGAGATCTTCCGGGGGAACCGACGAAAGTTTTGGCATTGTGCGAGAATCCGGGGATACTCGACGGCTTGCTCAGCAGTATGCGGCAGCGCTACACGCCTGCGGAGCTTTATTTGACTCGATCCGTTGCTACTTTTTTTGAAGCTACGCATCCTTTGGCGAATAAGGGAGATGCCGTGCAGTATGTAGCGGAGGAACTTTTGGGTTTGCAGGCGGCGAACGTGATGGCGATCGGCGACAATTTTAATGATGTAGAAATGATTGCCTACGCGGGTGTGGGCGTGGCGATGGGCAATGCTCCTGATGGCGTGAAGGCTGCTGCTGATTGGGTGGCGCCGGATGTGGAGGAAGATGGGGTGGCGGCTGCGATCGAACAATTTGTTTTGGGCGATCGTTGATATTTGTAGCACCAATACCGCAGGGGCGAGTTTGCCAACATCTGGAAAAAATCTAGAGCGACCCGCCCCGACCCAGCGACAATTTATTATTATATAACTGTCTAGTTTTGACTTCTATGCAATCAAATTTTGACGATCTAAAAAGATCCACATTTTCGGATTTTTCCCGATCGAGTGGAGTCAATTACTTTTTTTGCAAGATCAGAATATTTATTTAACGAACCGCGAAGACGCTAAGAACGCGAATGAAGAATGGAAGAAAGCGGGGCGGGCTTACCGAGCTTCTGGATGTGAATTATAGATAATTTAAAACTCTTAAAAATGCCTTGCAACAGAAAAAGCACCGACGACTGGCCGTGTTTCGTCTCGGTGCTTCTTCTGGTTCGCTCCTCACACGTCCATCAATATAGCTGACTCACTAAATTGTGTCAATACTTTTTCCAAAAATTGTTTTTTGAGTCGGCGGCTTCCGGGGTGTCGGTGCGGTGGAGCGAGGCAAAACTTTTGCACTGCAAGGGTTTGACTCGATCGCCCAAGGGTGGCCTCGATCCGAAAAATTTTACTTCACTTCCTGCAGCCAGTCCAAAATCAGAGCGTTGACTTCACTGGGCCGCTCGTCGTGGGGACAGTGGCCTGTGTTGGGAATTGAAACAAATTTCACTGGTTTATCGTTAGCGGCCAATTGTTGATAAATCTGGCTGCCGGCGATGGGCGTCCAGGGGTCGTCTGCGCCCCAAAGTACCAATAACGGACGATCGACTTTGGGCAGCAATTCTGAGGGTTGAGGGCCTGGAGGGGCTGTGAGAATCGAGGCAAACACTTGTTGAGCTCCGGGCTCGCAGGAGGGGGCGTGCAGGAGTTCTACGAGTTCGTCAGTGATGGCTTCGCGGTTCCCGTAGACTTGGCGCAGGGTGTTGCGGATGCGGTGTTTTTGGCGGATGTTGTTGAACATAAAGGGGCCGATCAGGGGCGATCGAACTAATTTAGTAAAAGTCCCCATCACTACTCGCAGCGGGAAATTTAGTTCGTCCGGCCGGTGGTTGAGCCCGCCGGCACAGTTGATTAAGACTGCACCTGCTGATATTTCTGGATGGTTGGCGACTACCATCAAACTCAGCAAAGCGCCGATCGAATTCCCGACAAATACCGCCGGTTCCTGTACCAGATCCGCCCAGAAATCAGTCAGCAATTCTTCCCACAATTCCAGAGTGTAATCTAGGGCTGGTTTGGCGGAAGCACCGAATCCCAGCAAGTCCAGAGCAAATACGCGATAGCCGCCGGCTGCGAGTACGGGGATATTTTGCCGCCAATGTCCGATCGAAGCCCCAAATCCGTGAATCAAGATCAGAGGGCGGCCGGTTCCTTGGACGGTATATTGGATTTTGTGACCTTTCCAAGTCCAAATTAATTTTTCAAAGCTGGTTGCAGATACTAATTGTTGTGCAGTCACGGCTATTATGTAAAGTTTCGTTAACTACTTTCATCATAGCAGAAGTCAGTAGTCAGTAGTCATGAATTATTGGTTATTGGTTATTGGTTATTGGTTATGTGTTATTAGTTATTGGTTATTGGTTATTTGTTGTAATACCCAATGCCCAATGCCCCATGCCCCATGCCCCATGCCCCATGCCCATTTTTACTTTTTTCGTAGCAACCAATAAGTCATCATATCCCCCTTACCTTTTACCGGAATCACGCCTCGCCTCTCAAACAAATACTTATCTTTCAAAAGCTCATAAGTAACATCAGTAACTTGAATGCTGCCTGCAAAACCCGTAGCTTCCATCCTCGCCGCTACATTCACCGTATCTCCCCACAAATCATACGTAAACTTGCTCACACCAATCACTCCCGCAACAACAGGCCCGGAATTGATGCCAACGCGAATTGCCAGTTTTTCCCCTGTCTCGGCGCACAACTTTGCTATTTTTGCCTGCATTCCCAGGGCCATTTGGGCGATCGCCTCGGCGTGATCCTGTCTCGGCGTAGGCAATCCTCCGACTACCATGTAAGCATCGCCAATAGTCTTAATTTTCTCCACACCGTACTTTTCAGCTAACTGGTCGAAGTGCGAAAAAATTACGTTCAAGCGCTTTACCAACTCCGTGGGAGACATTCTAGCAGACAACTCAGTAAAGCCAACAATATCAGCAAATAAAACACTTACTTGGGCAAAACTGTCGGCGATCGTGCTTTGCTCTGCCTTCAAGCGTTCTGCGATTGGTTTTGGTAAAATATTTAACAGCAACTTCTCGCTTTGTTCTTGTTGAACTTTTAGCGCTTCTTGCGCTAATTTGCGATCGGTAATGTCAGAAACAGTACCCTCATAGTAGAGCAGCTCACCTTTTGAATCTCGGACAGCCCGAACATTTTCTGACACCCAAATCCGGCGTCCGTCTTTGCGACATACCATAGATTCAAATCCCGAAACGGCATTTTCAGTATCCATAGCAGCCACAAATTCGAGGCGGCGTTCTGGGTCAACGTACAGTTGCTGAGCAATATTGTTAATCTCGGACATCAGTTCTTCTGGCGAGTCGTAACCGTACAATTTTGCTAAAGCTGGATTAGCGCTGATATAACCTCCTGAAGGCGTGCTTTGAAAAATGCCTTCCATCGCATTTTCTACAATGCTGTGATATTTTTCTTGGGCAATACGCAGCAATTCTTCTGCTTGTTTGCGCTGAATTAAAGAACCTAATTGAGTGCCGACAGCATTAAAAACGTCTATAAATCGTGCGTCTTTCCCACCAGACGAAATTTTAAAGAAAACTAGCACTGCCAATACTTCATCGCCTACCAAAATCGGCACGCCAAAACCCGCTTTGAATCCGAGTTCTAGTGCTATCTGACTTCTGAGAAAATGGGGGTAGCCCTTGGAAATATCTTCTACCCATTCCGGTTGCTTGGATGCCCAAACTCGTCCCGGCAGCCCTATATTCCGGGCAAATGTCAGTTGTTGACTTTGGGTGCGGAACGATTCCATGCTGGGGTTGCTGGCATACCAGCCCCGGGCAGATTGCAGCACAGTTCCTTCTGCATCGGGAATCCAAGCTTCTCCTACATCCCATCCGATTGTTTCGCCAACTTGGTGCAGAATTACTTCTAAAGCTGAGTGAAAGTCTACAGCTTCGCCGATCGCCCGCGTCGTTTCCAGCAAAAACCGGATTGATTCTTCAGCCCGCTGCCGTTCTGCGATTTCTTCCTGCAATCTAGAATTGCGATCGTGCAGTTCCCTAGCTTGCAGTTGCAGTTGGGATTGCAGCAAACGAAGGGAAAGTTGGTTTTGGACGCGGGCTAAAACTTCTTCTACTTGAAACGGTTTAGTAATATAATCTACTCCTCCTACTTGAAAAGCTTTAACTTTTTCCAGCACGTCATCTAGTGCACTAATAAAAATTACCGGAATATCTTTAGTTTGTTGGCTTAACTTTAACTTCTCACAAACTTCATACCCGTTCATTTGCGGCATATTAATATCTAGTAAAATTAGATCGGGAGGAGATATTTGTGCCCCTTGCAAAGCCAAGTGTCCGTTAATAGCCTTCCTGACATGATACCCGTGACATGTCAGCATAGTCGATAAAAGTCGCAAATTATCCGGCATATCGTCAACGATCAGAATGTCTTTAGGAGTCGCTGGTAATGGATGGTCGTTCATCATAATATAATTGAGTTAAATCGATAATGATATCTATCCGAAAATTATCGACTAAATCTGTTAAAGCGTTAGCGAGATTTGCCTCAGTTTCGGGAATTTCCTCGATCAGTTCGAGGATGCGCTGGTCATCTACACAAAGTGCTGCTCGGTGCAACTCGACCACCCAGTCTGTGGGCATTACACTCAAATCCTCGGTGGTCAAACTTTTAAGTAGCGTCGGTGTTGAAAAAGAAGTAGATAAGTTTTCTTTTTCATAAATATAACGCAGGTTGAGGTGATGCGCTATCTTTTCAAAGAGTACCTCTTCCCGAAACGGTTTACATATCAAATCGTTACAACCGGCAGACAAAATTATTTGTCGCTGCTCGTCAAAAGCACTGGCAGTCAAGGCAATAATTATTGGTTCTTTACCTTCTAGAGTTTTCTTAATCTGTCTTGTCGCTTCATACCCATCCATCACAGGCATCAGCATATCCATTAATATCAAGTGCGGCTTCCAAGTTGAATGCAAAACAATTGCTTCTTGACCGTTAGTTGCTTCCCGGACTTCAAATCCCAGCGGTACCAGGAGCTTAAGCAGCAGTTGGCGATTTTCCGCTACATCTTCAACTATTAATATCCGATAAGTTTCTTGTCCGGCTTCTAAAGCAATAACTTGTTTAATCGGCGGTTTTTCTTGTTCATCACTTTCTGTTACTATGTTAACCCAGATATTAAAGCTGAAAACTGTGCCTTGGTCGAGTTTACTTTCAACAGCAATATCACCTCCCATAATTCGGACAAACTGTTGGCTGATCGGCAAGCCCAGACCTGTTCCCTGCATCGATTTTCTACCCGTTTCGGTTTGTACAAATGGCTTGAATAATGTGGAAATTTCCGAGGGAGAAATGCCTGGACCCGTGTCGGCAATTTCAAAATACAATTGGGATATATTTTCTTCTATGGCGTCTTTTTCACCGTGCCTACTGACGCGCAAAGTAACGGTTCCGTGTTGAGTAAATTTAATTGCATTGCCGAGTAGGTTAATTAAAACTTGCCGCAATTTAGCTTCGTCTGTTTGAATGTACTGCGGCAAATCATCGGCATTTTCAAAGATTAGGTGCAAACCTTTTGAGTTTGCTTTTAGTTGCAGCATTTCTTTGAGACTGTTGAGAAGGTTGTAGAGATTGAAGCGGCTGGGATTGATGGTAATTTGACCGGCTTCAATTTTGGACATTGACAAAACATCATTGATGAGTTCCAGCAAATGTTCGCCGCTGCGGTTAATAATTTCTATGTATTCTTTTTGTTCTTCCGTGATAGAACTGTTGCGGGCCATGACTTGGGAAAAACCGAGAATGGCGTTGAGAGGCGTGCGGAGTTCGTGGCTCATGGAAGCTAGAAATTGGCTTTTGGCGCGGTTGGCAACTTCGGCATTTTCTTTGGATTTAATCAGTTCCATCGACTGCCTTTGAGTGCGGGCGAGCAATTCCGCTTGCTGTAATGCTACTCCTAGCTGAGTACCTACATCAACTACAACGTTGATTTCAGCTTCGCTCCACTGCCGGGGAGCTGAATTTTGATAGGATGCTAGTAATCCCCAGAGCGTTTTTCCGCAGAAAATTGGCACAATAATGTAGGATTTAGCTTGAAATTTTTCTAGCAAATTGATGTAACAAATATCGAATCCTTGCTTGTAAATGTTTGGGACACAAAGGTAAGTTGTACCTCGGCTGTAGGGCCCGCCTTGGGTTTCTTGCAAATAGGTATCGCGTACTTCTTGTGAGGGGCTATCTAATCCTTTGACGACGCAACGGTCGCTGTCTAAAGCGCCTTCAGTAAGGTGAGAATCGAGTTCCTGTGCTTGGATGAAAGAAACCCACTTCTGGTCACGGGATTCGGCTACAAATTCGCCGCTCCAGTCTGGATTGAAACGGTAAATGGCGACTCGATCGCACTTCAGGGTTTGGCGCAATTCTCGGGTTGTGGCGTGAAAAATTTCCCGAATATCTAAAGTTTGCCGCATTCTTTCAATGATGCGGGCGATCGCTCTTTGTCGTAAAGCACTTTCTTGCAGTTCGGTTTCTGCTTGCTTGCGTTCGGTAATATCTACAGCCATTAAAGCAATGCCGATCGCTGTACCGTTATCGTCAATTAGCTGAGTATTATACCACTCGCAGATGATAATTCTGCCGTCTTTAGTCAGATTTTCGGTAGTGCCGCTGGATTTGGCATTCAAGTCATGATTGAAAATCTCAGATAATTGCGGGTGGTAGCTTTCAGGTACGATCAAATCGGAGGCGACTCGACCAATCGCTTCTTGCTCACTGTAGCCAAAAATAGCAACGGCGGCGGGATTCCAAGTGATAATTTCTAAATTGAGGTTTAACTCGATAATTGCGATCGGGGTTTGCTGCAATAAAAACGAGATTCTTTGCTGCGATGCTAGCAGTTTCTCTTCGGCTAATTTGCGGTCTGTGATGTCATTAGCAGTGCCGAGAAATTGTTTGGGTTTACCATCTGCTGTTCTGAGAAATACTGTATCCCAACTGTGCAGCCACCGCCATTCACCGTTTTTATGTTTCATGCGGTATTGACATTCAATGACATCACCGTCTTTGGCTTGATCTACTTTGTGGAGGTTTTCAAAAAACTTTGGCAAATCGTCGGAGTGGAGCAGCGTTGGCATCATTGCTGTACCCATATCTTGTATTTCTTGGGCGGTGTATCCAAGTATCGTCGAAATTTGTCGGTTGGTATAAACATTCCGCTGTTCAATTACATCGTAAACGTACAATAGGTTCGGGTTGGAATCGGCGATCGCTTGAATGAAGTGCTGGCTCTCTCTGAGTGCGGATTCTGTTTGTTTGCGAACGCTAATATCTCTGGCTACGATAATTACTGAATCAGGAGTAAGCGGAGAAACTTTAGCGTCTAGGCAAACTTCGCGCTCTCCGATTTTAAAGCTATATTCAACATTGAGGGTTTGCTTCGTTTTTAGAGCTTGTTTGATGGCATTTAATACTAAATCTGCTATAGGTTGCGGCAAGACTTCATGAGCGGTTTTGTTAATCATTTCGCTGGGAGGTTTCACCAAATTTGTTGATGCTGTCGGGGCAATTTTGATGCAGCGCCCTTCTGCATTTCTCACTAAAACTGTGTCAGTCATGGCGGCAAAAATCGCCCGCAATTCTGTTTCAGATTCTTGCAAAGCTTGCTCGGCGCGGACACGGGTGCGAATTTCTGCTTGCAGCACTTTATTTTGCCGATCGAGCTGCTGAATTCGGTTTTTTTCTCGTTCGATCAGTTTAGCTTGAGCGATAGCGAGCCCTACTTGAGCCGCCACAGCTTCTAATAAGTCAATTTCTTCGGAAGTCCATTCCCGGTAACGATCGCACTGGTGCAAACAGATAGCGCCGTTTGCCATGCCTTGGTAGGAAGTGCGAATTGCCAGCATCGATTTTAACCCAACCTTCTGGCAAATCGGTTGAACAGCTTGCAACAGAGGGTCTGAATAAACATTGTTGGAGGCGATCGCCAGATCTTGTATCATCATTTGTATGACGTGAGGATTGCCCCAAATTGGAACAGGTACGTTCCGAATAGATTCGCACTCCGGTTCGAGATACTCTGCCGCCAGAGGAATATCCACTTGGGGAGTAGTAACGTAAGTATGAATCAAACAGCGATTGACGCTGAATGCCAGACCGATTTGAGTTGCAGCTATTTGAAATATTTGTTCTGGCTGCAAGCTTGAGCGAATTTCTTGAGTTATTTTGGCAATCAGCAATTCTCGCTGAACTCGCCGTTCTAGAGCAGCTTTAGCTCCAGCCATTTCTATTTCTGCGTGCTTGCGATCGCTGATATCAAAAAGTACGCCATACCAAACAATATCGCCATGATCGCGCATTTCTGGCCGAGCATTAGATTGCAGCCATTTGAGTTTACCCGACGGTGTAACAATCCGCCATTCACAGGCAAAAGGTTCTAAAGTTTGGGCGCTACTAACAATTTGTTTTACCAGATATTCGTGGTCATCTGGGTGATTTTGATCGAAGCACAAGTCTGGATTATTTAATATTTCCTCACTCTCTAATTCGTAAATATCCCTACAAGCATAACTAATATATTCAAATTTGAAACTTCCATCACCCTTCTTGGTAAATTGATAAAGAACTCCCGGTATATTTACCGCCAATTTCTGCAACCGCGCTTTACTTTCCCGCAGTGATTTTTCTGTTTGCTTGCGAAATTCTACCTCTTGTTGCAGTTGGAAATTCTGCTGTTTTAATTGTTTTGATAGCTGTTGTATAGTCAATTGACTTTCGATCCGCACTAAAACTTCTTCCACTTGAAAAGGCTTAGTAATGTAGTCAACACCGCCGGCTTCAAAAGCTTTGACTTTGTGAAAAATTTCATCAAAAACACTCAAGAAAATAACCGGAATTTCCTTCATTTTCTCGTTGGATTTCAGCCTGGCACAGACTTCATATCCGTTCATTTTAGGCATGGCAATATCTAGCAAAATTAAGTCGGGGAGAACGGTTAAATTAGCATTAACAGCCATTTCTCCCGAAATTGCCCGCTGAACTTTATACCCTTCTTTCGTCAATATGTTTGAGATAAAACGCAGGTTGTGGGGCTGATCATCAATAATTAAAATGTGAATATTTCCTTTATCAAATATCATTATTTTGTCTGATTATTGTGAAGTTTTTAGTGCTAGCAGCAGATTGATGATTTAATAAATTTAACGATTCCTTCTGATCCTAATTATTTATTAAACCTTTTCAAACTCAGCAAATAGAGGATTAATTTTAGATATTAGCCCATTAACTAACGCACCTTCTATTTTTTAAACTTATTGGTTGTTTGTCTTAAGGTTTACCCTCAAATTAACCGTATTCAACCATAGATTATTGCCGAAACAAATTTCCTTATTTGATGTCCAAATTAAGTTGACAGAAAAACAATCCTCGCTTAGGCACTCCAGACCAAAGCAACCGGGTTTTTTAACTTTGTTCAAGGACTGCGACAAAGTATTTTCGCACAACCCGTTTGATGCGCCCAAAACAGTTTTTTGCTTGACTTTAGCATTAAAAATTCCAGGAGAATAACGCAAGTTTCTGGATATTCTGTTGCCACATTCCAAGGGTTTTAGCAGAGATACACACCTGGACATACCGCGAGGCGAAGAAACCGTTTTTTTACTCTTGTCGCTGCAACAAAGTCTGGCTGTGAAAAACCTCGGTTTTGACGCACCCGCCCATCAGTCTTAAGATATTTATAGGTAACTAAGAGTATATAGCAATCCTCAATCATTTGTTAATTTCTTACTCCCGATCGAGCGGGTTCGGGGAGGGTTGGGGTAGGGTAAAAAATTTACGACTCCTGAAAGAATTGGTATAGATCAATCCACCCGCACCCAAAGCCTACCATATAAACTATTTCCTCGGTCTTTTCTATGCTAGCAATTCCTTAAGTTTAGCAATATTTTCATTGCTGAAGTAAATCTTAATTTCTAGTTCTTGGTCAGCCTCCCATAACAGCAGCATATTATCTTCACCCAAGGCGATTTCTGGATTGTTCAATTCAAGTGTTTGATATTTAACTTCGGGAATTCCTACGCGAATTACCAGTTCCGCTTCCAACTGAGGATAGATGTACAATTGCTGTTGCAAGTTGTCAAGTTCTAGTTTGTCAACAGTGTTGTTACGTTGGACAGGAGAACCGCGTTTGTACCAATAGAGAGTATCTTCACGGATTTCGGGATTGACTATCACAAATGTTTCGTCAAAACGCTGGGGGTGCCAGTGAATTTCGCTCAGACCGCCGATTTGCGGAATCAGTCGCTCTACCCAGCTAATTTCTTTGCCGTTGAGGTTGCCCCACCACTCACTGATATTATGGAGATTGTCAGCATTTTCGGGGTGGCTGCTGCCGGACTGCCAGACTGTTTTTAGTTGTTGCATATACAGGTTCTCCAGCGACTTTAAATTTGAGATTGCAGGCTTTCAATTGGAGATTCATTCGTTATACAATAATTTTAATGGACTTACCAATTATTTACCACGAAGATTACGTTGCACCTCTGCCACCGGATCACCGCTTCCCGATGGCAAAATTTCGGATGCTTTACCAGATGCTGCTCGCGGACGGGGTAGCAGATGAATCGCAATTTCACGCTCCCGAACTTCCCCCTCAAGAATGGATTGAATTAGTCCACGACCACTCTTATGTTCAAGCTTACTGCAACGGGACGCTCGATAACAAAGCTACTCGGCGAATTGGTCTGCCTTGGAGTCGCGCCCTTGCTAATCGCACTTGCACTGCGGTTGCAGGAACTGTACTAACTGCCAAGCTCGCTTTAGACTATGGTTTGGCTTGCAATACTGCGGGCGGAACTCATCACGCCTTCCCTGCTTTTGGGTCGGGTTTTTGTATTTTTAATGATTTGGCGATCGCCTCTCGCGTCTTACAAAAAAATGGTTTAGTTCGCAAAGTTTTAATTGTCGATTTAGATGTCCACCAAGGAGACGGAACCGCCGTAATATTCCAAGATGACAGCAGCGTGTTTACTTTCTCAATGCACTGCGAAGTAAATTTTCCCGGCACTAAACAAAAGGGCGATTTAGATGTACCTTTGCCTGTGGGTATGGAGGACGACGAATATTTACAAACATTGGATAAATTCTTACCTGATTTGCTTTCAAATGTCAAGCCAGATTTAGTTTTGTACGATGCTGGAGTAGACCCTCATCACGGTGACAAACTGGGAAAGTTAGCTTTAACTGATACGGGCTTATTTCGCCGGGAAATGCAAGTTTTGATGGCGTGTTTGGCTGGCGGCTATCCCGTTGCCTGCGTGATTGGCGGGGGCTATTCCGATGACGCTAAGGGGTTAGTTTACCGGCATTCGCTGCTGCACCGAGCCGCCAGTCAAGCCTACAGGCAGTATCGACTTTGATCCAGAGCGGCGATACTTCCGAAATATGGCCGAAAAAACTGTCTCCCTCACCCAAACAACTAAAAATACTATTAGCGATCGCTCCTGCTTGCCAGATGGGTACAACTTGAGCTAAAAAGTTGTTAAACAAACAACGGTACTTATGTCCAAGGCCAGCGAGTCCAATCACCCCTATCCACTGCTGGTTGTCATTGTTAACTACCGAACCTCTAGTTTGACAATTGACTGCTTGCGCTCTCTAGCTAGTGAAGTGCAATCGCTGCCCGGTATGCGGGTCGCAGTTGCCGACAATGCTTCAGGCGATCGCTCAGTCGAAGAAATTGCCAGCGCGATCGCCTCAGAAGGCTGGAGCGAATGGGCATCCTTCGTTCCCCTAGACCGCAACGGCGGATTTGCCTTCGGCAACAACGCCCTGATCCGTCCCGCCCTCCAATCCACCAATCCCCCCCCTTACTTCCTGCTACTCAACCCAGACACCATTGTTCGCCCCGGTGCCTTAAAAGCCCTCGTCGATTTCATGGACTCCCACCCCGAAGCCGGCATCGCCGGCAGCCGCTTGGAAGACCCTGACGGCACGCCCCAGGAGTCAGCTTTTCGGTTTCACAACCTCTTGACTGAACTCGATTTTGGTTGGCGCACAGGCTTTATATCCAAGTTATTAGCCAACTGGGCCGCAGCGCCTCCCATTTCCCAAGAAACCTGTCAAACTGATTGGGTAGCTGGAGCCAGCATGATCGTCCGTCGCGAAGTATTTGAAAAGATTGGCTTGATGGATGAAGCTTATTTCATGTACTGCGAAGAAATGGACTTTTGCCTGCAAGCGAACAAAGCTGGCTGGAGTTGCTGGTACGTCCCCGAAAGTCGCGTTGTCCACTTAGTCGGCCAAAGCTCAGGCGTCACTGACACCAAAAAGCCCGCCAAGAGGCTGCCTACCTATTGGTTTGATTCCCGGCGTAGGTACTTTATCAAAAACTACGGCTTGGTTTACACAGCATTAACTGATGTATCCTGGGCTTCGGGTTTTGCAGCCTGGAGGGTGCGCCGCGTACTTCAAGGCAAACCCGATCGCGATCCACCACAATTACTGAAGGATTTTGTATTAAATAGTGTATTTTTTAAGGGTGGTAAGATTGAAAAATCCAAAAACTTTTAACGGGAGTTGGTAAATCCGTCAAAGCCAAATCAACCAGGTAAACCTAGGCAAGCAAAATATTTTATGATGCAGCCGACAAATTAGTATTCTTGATCGAGAAAACCGGATTGCTGCTTCCTCAAAAACCTGATTGATCCATTAATATCATCGGCATCTAGCAATAGAGTAAACAAAAAATAGTGTGAATTAGAGCTTATGGTCACTGAGCAAAACTTAATCACCAGTGAAAATCAAGTAGAAGACCCCGCCCTGGGACTGTGGCAGCAAATTAAAGAAGACTGGATTGCTCATGGTCGAGATTGGACAAAACCGGGATTTCGCGCCGTAGCAGTGCAGCGTTTTGGCGTCTGGAGAATGCAAATAGAACCGAAATTACTGCGAGCGCCTTTGAGCATTATTTATCGATCGCTCTACCGAAAAGTCCGCAATAGTTACGGGATAGACTTGCCTTACACTGTGAAACTTGGGCGGCGCGTGGTGATTGAACATCAAAACGCTATTATTATTCACGGATATTGTAAAATCGGCGACGACTGCATTATCCGCCAAGGTGTAACGTTGGGAAACCGCTATTTGGACAAGCCGCTAGAATCCCCTCAATTGGGCGATCGGGTTAACGTCGGTGCTGGTGCAAAAATCCTCGGAAAAGTAAACTTGGGAGACGACGTAAATATCGGTGCCAATGCTGTAGTTTTATCAGATATTCCCGCAGGCAAAACTGCTGTTGGTATTCCTGCCAAGATTCTTCAATCTACCAAAAACCAGGAAAATGCTTAGATCGACATTGCAAAAAATTATCCGCCATCTTGCCATGCGTTACGGCAAGTTCCCTGGTCTTTACGTCCAATTCTGTAACCCGGATTGCAAAGAATACACAGAATTTATCCGCCGCCACGGCAACTTGTACGCGCTCGGTGAAAATTGCAGCATCTGGCCAAATACCGTCTTTGGAGATCCAGCCTACATCCGCATCGGCAACAATGTTCACTTCTCATCTTGTACCCTGCTCGGCCACGACGGCTCGATCGCCATGCTTGACCGGGCTTACAACGTTAAACTAGAGGCCGTAGGCAAGATAGATATCCGGGACAACGTATTTATCGGCTTTAATGCGATCGTCCTTCGCAACGTCACTATTGGCCCAAATGCGATCGTCGCCGCCGGTGCCGTCGTCACCAAAGATGTCGCCGAGGGCGATATAGTGGCCGGTGTCCCCGCCAGACCGATCGGCCGCGTCGAAGACTTAGTGAAAAAATTGCAAGCCGAAACTCAAAGCCTGCCCTGGGCTGATTTGATTAACAGCCGGGAGGGCAGCTTCGACCCCGAAATTGAACCAGAGCTCGTAAAATTACGAGTGTCGCACTTCTACGGCAACACATCCACTCCAACTGCAGCGCAATTCCAGCAATCTCCCTTGTCAAGTTAGAGATTCTTCTTAAGATAAATTGCACAAATAGGCCGAATTGTCTACATCATCAAAACACTGCACAAACAATGGTTGAGTCAATCCCTAAGTCAATCATTTCTGCTACAGAAGCAGACTGGAGCCGCGAAAAATCTAGCAAGTGGTGGGAACCCAGTCGCCAACTGCTCAAATCTATCCGCAACTATCAAAAGTGGCAGAAACAGGGTGGAATTGCAGGATATATTTTATGCCGTTGGAACGTGATCCAGCATCGATTTTGGAGCGTCGTAACTGCAACAGACATCCCTTTAAACTGCCAAATACAAGGAGGATTGGTGCTGCCTCATCCTAATGGCATTGTCATTCATCCCAGTGCTTCCATTGGCCCTAACTGTCTGATTCTTCAACAGGTGACAATTGTTGCTGATGTCAAAATCGGCGGTCACGTCGATATCGGTGCAGGAGCGAAAATTATTCGCTCCGTAACGATCGGCGATCATGCTTTGATTGGTGCTAATGCTGTGGTGATTTGTGACGTGCCACCGGGTGCAACCGCAGTCGGAATTCCCGCAAAAATCATCGAAAAAAAGACCCCGAAAGTCTGAGAAAAATTATAGAAGTCGCAGAAAAATTATGAAATTAGCTGGAGTTTTATTAACATATAAAACGAACTACTCAGTAGTCGAATTTAAGAGGTAAAATTTGAAACAAATTGGATTAGTAGCGATCGGAAGAAATGAAGGGCAGCGCCTCCGCCAGTGCCTAGTCTCGGCCACAGACAAAGTTGCCCGCGTCGTCTATGTCGATTCCGGCTCAAGAGACGGTAGCCTAGAGTTAGCCCGATCGGAGCAGATACAGTAGAACTAGATTTATCTATACTCTTTACCGCAGCACGCGCCAGAAACGAAGGCTTTGCCCGCTTGCTGGAACTAGCACCAGCCATCGAATTTGTCCAATTTGTCGATGGCGACTGCGAAGTAGATAACTCGCAGCCCAACCAGAATTAGCAGCAGTCGGCTGCCGCACGAGACATTCCCCGCAGCCACAGCTTGCAGGATCAATTTTGATCGATAAACACTACTCAAACTAAAACAATAATTCAATGGATACACTCAAAAAGCCAGCGCACATTGCTATTTATCTGCATTGCCTGTTCAATGGGGGTATAGAGCGGGTAATGTTGAACTTAACCCGCAACTTTGTAGCTCGCGGTGTCAAGGTAGATTTGGTAATTAACTTTCCCGGTACTCTTTTCCTGTGGGACTTCCCCCCGTCGGTTAGGATTATCAACCTGGAAGCTGAAAAGATATTAACAAGAGTTCCTAAATTAGTGCGTTACCTGCGACAGGAACAACCGACAGCTTTAATGTCAGCAAATCATTTTGCTAACGAAGTAGCACTATTGAGTAAGCATTTTTCTGGCTTACCGACACGGGTGGTGGTATCAGAACACACGCATCTTTCCCAGGAAGTGGGAAATTCCTCTCCGTTAACCTTTAAGCATTGGTCGCCTCTGACAGCGCGACTTTTCTACCCCTGGGCCGACGGCATAGTAGCAGTTTCTCAAGGAGTAGCTGAAGACATAGCGACTATAACTGGCTTAGCTGCCGAGCGAATTCAGGTAATTAACAACCCCATAGAGACTGATGAAATCATAGAAAAAGGTAAAGAACCTTTAGACCACCCCTGGTTTAATTCCCCAGAATTGCCTGTAATTCTGGGAGTGGGGAGATTAGAAAAGCAAAAAAATTTTCCTAACTTAATTAATGCTTTTGCTAAAGTACGACAGGTGCGCTCGGCTCGGCTGATGATTTTAGGCGAGGGGTCAGAGCGGGAGCGACTGGAATATCTAATCCGCGAATTGGGCTTGGAAAATGACGTGGCAATGCCCGGTTTTGTAAGAAATCCTTTTGCATACATGGCACGCTCTACAGTATTTGTCTTGTCTTCATCTTGGGAAGGCCTGTCACTGGTACTGGGAGAAGTAATGGCTTTGGGAACCCCAATTGTTTCTACAAATTGCAAAAGCGGCCCGTATGAACTTTTAGACGGAGGCAAGTACGGCGAGCTAGTTCCAGTAGACGACACTGAAGCGCTAGCACAAGGTATTTTAAAAGTATTGTCCGGTCAAACAAAGCCTGCCGATCCAGCTTGGCTTGCCCAATTCAACCTGGAGGGTACTGCTCAAAAATATCTGGATATTCTGGGCATCACTGATTGCGGATTCCCCTCAGCATTTCCGGTAAAGTAACTACAATACTCCGAGGGCGGGTTTCACCAAAAATTTACAATTCAGACTAGCAATCTACATCAAACCGCCCCCAAAGAAATGGACAGAATTTGATTATGGGCAATTTCACTGGTGGCAGAAAGACAAAAATGTATGGCTGGCTCACCGATGGAGAGAGTAAATTGCGAAGAAATAACTTAAATTTAGTAGTTGTGACCGAGCCCCACTCAGAAGTATTGGTGTGGTTTAATGCACAATAAGCTACCAGTAGTTGAACACCGAAGACAGGAACTCGTTAGGATTTATTTTATAAAGATATTGTGAAGTTAGCCTGACAGTTACTAAAATATTAAAATAACAGCTCGCGAGTCGAATTTAAGAGGTAAGAGTTGAAACAAGTTGGATTAGTGGCTATCGGACGAAATGAAGGGCAGCGCCTCCGCCAATGCCTAGTCTCGGCCACCAATAAAGTTGCCCGCGTCGTGTATGTCGATTCCGGCTCAACAGACGGTAGCCTAGAGTTAGCCCGATCGATCGGAGCAGATACAGTAGAACTAGACTTATCTATACCGTTTACCGCAGCACGCGCCAGAAACGAAGGCTTTGCCCGCTTGCTGGAACTAGCGCCAGACCTCGAATTTGTCCAATTTGTGGACGGTGACTGCGAAGTAGTTGATGGATGGATCGATCGGGCTTACAGCGAACTCGCAGCCAAACCAGACGTAGCAGCAGTATGCGGGCGCAGGCGCGAACGATACCCCGAAGCAAGCATCTACAACCAATTGTGCGACATCGAGTGGGATACCCCCATCGGCGAAACCAAAGCCTGCGGTGGCGATTCCATGATGCGCGTCTCAGCATTTCACCAAGTCGAGGGTTTCAATCCCGCACTAATAGCGGGCGAAGAACCCGAACTGTGCTTGCGGCTGCGCCAAAAAGGTTGGAAAATCCTTCGATTAGATGCAGAAATGACCCTGCACGACGCGCAAATGACCAGTTTCGCTCAGTGGTGGAAACGCGCTCAAAGAGCGGGTCACGCCTACGCCGAGGGTTCCTGGATGCACGGAAGCGAACCAGAGCGCCATTGGGTCAAAGAAACCCGCAGCACCTGGTTTTGGGGCTTAGTCTTGCCAGCCTTAGCCTTGGCAATGACATTGCCGACAAAAGGCTGGAGCTTGTTACTATTGAGTGGCTACCCCTTAGCAACCTCTCGCACCTATAACTATTATATAAAGCATCGGGAGCTCACAACTAAAGAGGCAGCCATCTACGCTTTGTCATGTGTATTAGCCAAATTTCCCCAGCTACAAGGTCAAATCCAGTTTCACCAGCGCCGATTGCTGGGGCAGCAGAGCAAGCTAATCGAATACAAAACCACTAACTCTATTAATTCAGCCAGCTAGAATGACAGCTAACGTCCCAGAAAGTACACCCCTAAGTAGCCAACAAATGAGTAATAAAAGATTAAAAGTTTTACTAATTGTAGAACAGTGCAACCCTGACTGGGCATCAGTACCGTTGGTGGGCTACAATTTTTTTCAACAAATAAACAATTTAGTTGATGCAACCCTGGTTACCCATATTAGAAATAAACCAGCCATTGAAAAACACCCAGAATATGAAAAAACCATCTACCTTGAAGAAGGAAAGTTAGCCAAGCAATATTATAAAATAGTCGAAAAGCTTACCGCAACCGGGCGAATAAATTGGCCAATGTATCATGCCTTGAATTACCCCCTTTATGAACAATTCAATCAGCAAGTATATCAAAAATTCAAAGGAAAAATCCTCAACGGCGATTATGACATAGTTCATGCAATTACCCCCATGATGCCCCGCTATCCTTTTAAGGTAGTCAGTGTATGCCAGCAGACTCCTTTTATTCTAGGGCCGGTGAATGGAGGCATTCCCTTTCCTCCAGGTTTTCAAAAAACGGCCAGACAAGAATTTGTTCAGTTCAACTTTTTGAGAGCAGTTGGTAGAGCATTAATTCCAGGTTATGCAGAAACTTACCAAAAAGCCCACAAAATTTTAGCAGGTTCACAATATACTTTAAATATGCTAAAAGATTTGTTTGCAATCCCTGACCAAAGAATTGATTTGTTTTACGAAAATGGGATTTCGGAGGAATTTTTAAATCAGAAAAATATCCTTAATAAAGATGTTAGCACGATCAATCTGCTTTTTGTGGGTCGATTAGTTCCTTACAAATGCGCGGATATTGTCATTGAGTCTATTGGCCAATTAGACCCGGAAATTCAAAGTAAAATCCGCTTAAGCATAGTAGGAGACGGCTCAGAAAGAAACAACTTGGAAAACAGAGTGAAGGAGCTTAATTTAGGCGAAATAGTCAGCTTTGCCGGATGGGTTAATCAACAAGAAACTCTGGATTATTACAGAAAAGCAGATATTTTTTGTTTCCCTTCGATCCGAGAGTTTGGCGGCGCAGTAGTAATGGAAGCTATGGCTTGCGGTCTCCCCTGCATAGTGGCTAATAACGGCGGTATTGGTGAATACGTGAATGAAGAAACTGGTTTTAAGATCGAGCCGATTTCTAGAGAGTATCTCACCCAAGAATTGACAAGTAAAATTAAGCTGTTAGTCGAAGACGATCGGCTGCGGGAAAGTATGTCAGCTAAGGCTATCGAACAAGCCAGAGAATTTGCGTGGGAAAACAAAGCCATAAAAATAGTCGAGATTTACGAAAAAATGCTATATGAAAAAAGTGTTAGTGCATCGACATACTAGAGCGATATTGTTGAGTTAAAAATGAGAAAGCAGGTAAGAAATGAAGGCAAAAATTGGATACTTTATTCCAAAATTTCCCGGACAAACACACATCTTTTTGTAGCGGGAGCGACAATTTTTGGCAGAACTTGGAATTGAAACAGATTTAGTATCAACTCAACCGCCCCCCAGAGCGATCGCTTCTCACGTATGGGCAGAAGAAGCTCAAAAAAATACTGTTTATCTATTTCCCTTTGCTGCGAAAGATTTTATTAACTCATTCCTAGAGGTGCTCAAAGCTGGTCCGGCTGCATGGTGGCAGTGCCTCGCAGTTATTGCCAAAGCGAGTGACACATCCTTATCTCAAAAGGTTCGGCTATTGGCATTGGTTTTTGTTGCTGGCAAACTAGCAGGGTTAGCAAGAACAAAAGGTTGGTCGCACATCCACGTTCATTCCTGTGCCAATGCCGCCAGTATAGCGATGTTCGCCTCATTACTCTCAAAAGTATCGTATAGCCTGACGCTGCACGGCCCGCTAACTGACTACGGCCCTAACCAAGAACAGAAATGGCACTTTTCTGCCTTTGCAATACTCATTACTAAAAAGCTTTATGACGAAGTGAACAAATGCCTTGCGGGTCATCTTCCTCAAAAGGTTGAAATAGCTCCTATGGGGTTGCCCTCTCGGGTGTCCAAAGAAAAACACCATACTCCGCATGGAATGGAAGTGATGCTTGGCACATTTTTAGTTGCGGACGTCTCCACAGATGTAAAGGTCATGCGGATTTGATTGCTGCGATAGATATACTTAGAAAACGAGGATTTAATGTTGAGCTGCAAATTGCTGGAGAAGACAAACAGGGTGGCAGTGGCTACCGCCTGGAGTTAGAAAAGCTGATCGAACAGCTTGGCTTGAAAAGTTGTGTTAGCCTTCTCGTGGCGGTGTCTGAAAATACCGTCAATGAGTCCCTAGAAAAAGCACAGGTATTTGTCCTTGCCCGTTGGCACGAACCTCTAGGTGTCGCCATCATGGAAGCGATGGCAATGGAGATGCCTGTAGTAGTTACAGGATCAGGAGGAGTAAAGGAGCTTATAGATGACGGGATTGATGGGCTACTTGTAGAACCTGAAGCCCCCGAGCAATTAGCAGACGCGATCGCCAATATACTCCAAAATCCAGAACTTGCTTTGAGCATCAGTCAGGAATCCCGGAAAAAAATCATGGCCAAATTTAGCCACGGCCGCCGTGCAGAAACTTTAGCTCAGTGCTTGGAAAAACTTGGAATAACTAACCCGTCTTAGTTATTCCAAAGAATAAATTTCATCTCAGAGTGCATAAATCCAGTGGAACCCAAAACAAGTTATGCGAATTTTAATTGTTGCTCAGAATGCCTCAACTAAATTCGGCGGCGAGTCATTGCTGCCGATCAACTACTTCCGGATACTTCGAGGGCGCCAAATAGAGACATGGTTAGTGGCGCACGCCCGCACCCAGGCAGAACTCACAGCACTGTTTCCAGAAGAGTGTGATCGAATGCACTTTGTACCCGACACTTGGCTGCACCGGCTGCTTAACAATTGCGGGGGATTTATCTCTGCAAGAGTGAATGAATTTACTTTTGGGCTGCTCACTCACCTGTACACCCAAGTGCTACAGCGTCGTATTGTCCGCCGGCTCGTGAGCGAACACCAGATTGATGTTGTACACGAACCGACACCAGTCTCGGCAACAATTCCTTCGTTGATGTTCGGATTGGGGGTGCCGGTAGTTATCGGGCCGATGAACACGTCGGTTAAATTTCCTCTGGCTTTTGGCTCGCGCCAAAATCCTACCATTGATATTTTAATCGCGATCGGTCACCAGTGCGTCGATTTTTTCAATCGTCTTTTTCCAGGTAAAATCAAAGCCGAGACGCTGTTAGTGGCAAACGATCGCACGAAGCAGGCACTTGCATCTGGGGTGCAGGGTAAAATTATGGAACTTGTGGAAAACGGCGTGGATTTCTCGGTGTGGCGAGCGGACTCTAGCTTATCAAGAGCAGCGACCGGGCCGGTTCATTTTATTTTTTTAGGCCGACTGATCGACTGGAAAGCTGTAGACTTGCTGCTAGAAGCCTTCGCGCCCGTCGCTGCTCAAACCGATGCAGTCTTGGAAATCATCGGTGATGGGCAAATCCGAGGGGAACTCGAAGCTCAAACAGCTCGTTTAGGCATCGACAGCAGCGTTGTATTTAGTGGCTGGCTGTCTCAGGAGGAGTGTGCTCTCAAAATGCAACAAGCTGATGCAATGGTTTTCCCCAGTTTGCGGGAACCAGGGGGGGCAGTGGTGATGGAGGCAATGGCAGTGGGCTTGCCCGTCATAGCAACGAACTGGGGCGGCCCTGCAGATTATCTGAATTCCACTTGCGGTATTTTAGTAGAACCGACTTCTAAAGAAGGATTTGTCAAGGGACTGACAGATGCGATGCTCAAGCTCGCTCATTCACCAGAATTGCGGCAGAGTATGGGTTCTGCGGGACGGGAACGAGTCCGGCAGCATTTTGATTGGGAACGCAAAGTCGATCGAATACTTGAAATTTATCAACAAACGATCGACCATTGCCCCAAGCATTAGGTAGCCGACCATTAAAGCATAAAGCAGCAGCTTTCAAGTTGAAAGCTGCTGCTTGGGGGTGCTAAAAAAGTATGTGGCGGCCCAAAGACCCCCCTCTACATCCTAGCGATCTAAAAACGGGTTAACCCGTTTGTTTGGTTAACCCGCGAGCTTGGAAACATGCAGTTCAATTAGTTTTGCACTACCAGCTTAACGTTGGCATTTTGCAAACCGCGCTGCTTGACTGCTGCCAAGGTCTTGTTAACTGCGTACTTCTGGTTGATGGAGTTGATTAACTCAGTTTGATTGTGCTTTTTGGCGACGCCCCAGAGGTCGGCAATCAGGTCAAAAGAACCATCGCTATTGCGAGACCAACCCAGGTCATATTCGCCTTCGAGAATCGCTACGATGTCGGAGCGAACGCGCTGACCATTATAGCCACGAACATCAGCTTCTGACTTGACTGAAATGCCCAAGTCGCGCAGGGAAGCTTTCAGGATTTCGGCATCGGTGATTTTGGTACGCAGTGTGCTAAAGTGAGACATTGGATTTCCTCCTAATACAACTGAGAGAGAAACAACAACGGTCTGGATTTAACGGTGCCGCTTGGCGGCTCTTGAATCGAACTGCTAGCTGTTGCTAGCCTTTGCTCCTGTTTGGACCAGGAGAAAGCTTTTAGAATTCCATTCGCTGGTATTCAGCGACGGAAGACGCAGCGGGCCGTGCACGCTGTCTAGCCCAATCTCGCAGGGCGGTGACCTGTTCGGTCATTGTTTTAGACAGTGGCATTGTGGATTTAATGGCCGCGATGATGTCTAGCTGCGTAAACTCTCGATCTTGAGCGAAGGCTTCGTACATTGCGGCTACTAGCGCTTGCTCAATCTCTGCACCTGAAAAGCCCTCGGAAACATTGGAAAGTTGCTCTAAATCGAAGCGAGTAATTTCCCGACGGCGCTTTGACAGGTGAATCTTAAATATATCTTGGCGTTCTTCTTTGGTAGGCAGATCAACAAAGAAGAGTTCGTCGAATCGGCCTTTCCTCAAGAATTCTCCCGGCAACCGCTCGATTCGGTTGGCTGTTGCCATTACGAAGACTGGGGAAGTCTTTTCTTGCATCCAAGTGAGGAAGGAACCGAAAATCCGGCTGGAGGTGCCTCCGTCTGAGTCTGCCGAACCAGTGCCTCCTGCAAAGGCTTTGTCTAGTTCGTCGATGAACAGGAGGGCTGGAGAGATGGATTCTGCGGTTTTGAGGGCATTGCGGAGGTTTGCTTCCGATCGACCCACCATCGAACCGTCGTAGACTCTACCCATATCTAGCCTCAGCAGGGGCAGTCCCCAGAGGCGGGAGGTTGTCTTAGCAATCAGCGATTTTCCGCATCCCGGTACGCCGAGAATTAACATCCCTTTTGGTTGGGGCAGACCGTATTCTCTCGCCCTTTCGGTAAAGGCGTTGGAACGCTGTCTCAGCCACCGCTTCAGCTCTTCTAAACCGCCTACTGCATCCAGGGTTTCGTCTTCTTCAATGAACTCTAGAATGCCGTTGCGCCGAATTAATTGCTTTTTCTCCGAAAGAACTATATCTACTTCTTCTTCTGTGAGGCGCCCAGTCGAAACTTGAGCTTTGCGATAAACTTTTTCAGCTTCGTCCTTGGTCAATCCCAAGGCTGCTTTTAAAAGTTTTTCTCGCCCTTCTGTGGTAATGCGTCGCGATTTCGTTTGCTCCAACTGACCAGACAATACTTGGTTTAGTTCCTTCATGTCTGGCAACGCGAAGTCTAATACCACTACTTCCTTTTCTAGCTCTATCGGAATTTGCTGCAAAGGAGACATCAGTATAATTGTCTTTTGCGTTCCTTTGAAGTTGGCGATCGCATCGCGCAACCACCTCGTTACCGGAGGAGAATCTATAAAAGGATGCAAATCTTTGAAAATGTAGATGCTAGCGTTAGTGTTGGGTTCTCGCTGCCTGATCACCCATTCAATTGCTGCCTCTGGCGAGACGGTGTTGTGTTGGGTGGTGGTGCGGGGTTGACCATACTCCACAATGCCGTGAGTTACAGTCCAGATAAATACTCGTCGCTGTGGTTTCGCTTGAGCTATTGTCGAAATTGCTTGCTCACACCGCTCTTCCTCGGATGTCACGAGGTAGATCAGAGGATATTGAGCTTGGATTAGAATACTGATCTCTTCTTGCATAGTCCTCGACCCACTAGAGACGGTGCTATCTTTGCTGAATCTCAATGCTGCCCTTCGCCCTCTTACTGAAAATTTCAGTTTTAGCTTTTTGGGGAAGCAAGGCATTCTTAGCAGGGAACCAATTCTTCCTCTCCCGGTTTGGCCGTGCTGGCACTGACGCCCGACACCTGCTTTAGTGGAAGATCCTGTTCAGCCAATACACTCGGCTGACTTGTTACGGATGCCAGTTCTCCATCTCGCATTACTACTGAACTCGTGCATTCTGGACAGTTGTATACCCGATGGGTTTGTCCGTAGGAGGCTTCTACTTCGTCAACCAGTTCGGGATTTCCTAGGTAGAAGACAATTGCCCTTTCTGCAATTGATGACATCGGTTCAGTTTCGACTGCGGCTCGGATTTTGAGCTGGCGATGCAGTTCTGGTGGAAGATACAATGTAACTTTTTGCTTTTCTTGCATATGACAGTGAATTGACTTACCCGGGTATGTATATCAGATTAGCCGCTTAATTCTTTGCTGTCAAGCCTCTATGCAGCTTTAGCGTCATCTTGTAATATTTCGTTACATTTTAGGTAAATCTGGGCCTTTTAACAACGAAAAAGTTAGGGGTGTAGCTGATGAGGCAGAGGTGCAGCGGCAGGTAGGGGTAGCGTCAAGGACGATCAACCCACTATAAATATGAACAATAGATATATAGGAGTAAGGCCAACAAATCCTTTGAGTGGCCATCTGGGGTAAGGTGCGCCATCAGCACTCAGCCCGCTCATGAGTGGTGAAGAATACCCCTAAAGGCTTGAAATGTCATAGGGGGCGATCGGTAATATATACTTGGATGCGGACCTGCTAACCTGAAATTTTTAATTTTAGATATCAAAGAACTGACTGATGGATTTAGACCAACAGATTCAAGCATTGATCGAAAAAGCTCCGCCCGACGGTTCGACGCCACAAATCTTAAAGGCGATCGCCCCGGCCCTGGTGTTAATTGCCCAACAGCTACAGCACCTCGAATACTCGATCCTGCAAACGGTAGACCAAAGTTGGGCGATCGTGGTTTTGAGCAATCTCAAGCAACCGGGACGGGAGAAGAGGGTGATTTATGCTTGGAATAGTCTTAAAGATGCGTCGCAGGCTGCGGCGGCTGGGGGCGATCGCCTCAGACCGGTGCTTTTGCCTGTCACTCACATTTTATTTCAGATGATAGCTCTGGAAGGTCTTGACAGCATTGTTTTTTTTGAAAGTCCCGGCAATCAGGAAGTCGGGACGGAAATCCCTCGCGAGCAAGTACAGAGTTTAATTAACGTTTACTTGCAACAGTATCGATCGGCTCCACCGCCCGATATTGCCTAAACCATTCAAGTTTCTATTAATTGGTAACAGGGCATTAGGCATTGGGAATTACCCATTACCAATTCCCCATTACCAATAAAGTGTAACTTTTTAACCTCTAATAAAGTCTACTCAAAACGTATTCAGCCAAATCAATCAAAGCTTGACGGGACTCTGAATGGGGCAGCGCAGCTAAGTATTCGACGGCTTTCTGCGCGTGATTTGTGGCTAGTTGTCGCGATCGCTCTATGCCTTTAGAATCTTCTACCAGTGCCAGGGCCTGCTCTAGATCTCCTTCTTGGGCAAATTCGCGTTCTATGAGAACTTCCAAGTAAGGCTTTTCTTCTAGGGCAAATAGTGCTGGTGCTGTCAGATTACCGCTTCTGAGATCCGAGCCTGCAGGTTTCCCCAAAGTTTCCGTTGAAGCGGTGAAATCTAATATATCATCTACTATTTGGAATGCCAAACCAATGTTCCGACCGTAGTTGTACAAATCGTCTGCTATTTCCGCTGAAACCTCGCTCAAACAGCCCGCTGCTTTGGAACTGTTGGCAATTAAAGACGCTGTTTTGTAATAACTTTTTTCGAGGTACGCTTCGATCGACAAGCTAGTGTCAAATCCATTGAGTCCCTGTTGAATTTCCCCCTCAGCTAAATCCATAATCACTTCTGAAAGCAGTTTGACTACTGGCAGGTTGTCGAGATTGGCCAAATGCCAGGAAGATTGAGCAAACAGAAAATCTCCCGCCAATACTGCCACTCGGTTGTTAAACCGACTGTGAACCGTCGGCACTCCCCGCCGCAGATCCGACTCGTCCACCACATCGTCGTGCACGAGACTAGCTGTGTGGATCATTTCCGTGATTTCAGCGAGGCGGCGGTGTTTTTCCGTGATTTCCCGATCGGGCATAGTCGCCTTGGCCATCAACAGAACGATTGCGGGTCTCACTCGTTTTCCCTTTGTGCCGAATAAGTATTCTGCAGCCGCGTACAAGATGGGATGACGGGCACCCACTAACTGTTTTAAGTTTTCTGTCAACAGTCGCAGGTCTTCTTCAACCGAGGAAAATAGGAGAGTGCTAGAGATCATGGATACGCCGACTCAAGCCGTAAAGTAACAAAATTTTACATATCATATCTTTATTTTAAGGTAATTCTCTGCAATAGAAAAGAAAAATCTAGGTGATCGGCAGTTATTTGTCATCTACCACCCGATGGTAGTCACCCGTCTGCCAGAGGCGAGTCGCCGGCTGTCAGAGGGGTTGCCCCTATTGTATCGAATTGTTAAGGACACTGCCAAAAAATCTCTAAATCCCAGAAACCCTGTGTTATTATGGGTATTAAGGATTTAAACAATTCTATACATTAAGTACAGCCAGACTGGCAGGTAGCTTTTAGGTGCCTGTAAAAGTTTCGTAGAGCCAGCCTTGTTAGTCGATCGCAGCCAAAATTTCTGGTACAGATTTTTAGTTCCTCGCGGCTAAAAGTTATCAGAAGTTAAGATTAGCGCATCTTATGTGCACGGTAGCTCAAAGCAGCTAAAGTGGATGGTTTTAGGCTGTTTAAGCATCTGTAAAGCAGTAAATCATTATTGATGACCGGGAACGCCTAAATGTTCCCGCAGGCTTGATATGGAAAAACAGCCTTCAGAACCAAGGCATGGTCTTGCGTGCTGACTTAATGTAGTAGGTCTTGAACTTGTCCTGCTCCTCCTCGTCCTTGACTTTTGGTTCTAATTATGATTTATCGCGATATTCCTCTAATTATTCCCATTCTGGCCGCCGGCTATGTAATGACTATTTATGTACTGCTGATGTTGGCCCAACGCAGCGCTAAAATCACTCGATTGGGCGAGTAGTGCACTGCTGGGCAGCCGAAGTCGGCAGCAGCGCCGTCGCTTCACCCTTGAGAATTCGGAATACTCAATAATAACCCTGCCTTGAATGCTTGCGCGCAAAGGCAGGGTTATTATTTACAATTGCGGACACCATGATTTTCTTGGCTGCTAGTTACTGCAACACGTAGCTACAGTTATCGATGTTCAATGCCCACAGCCTCTGAGCCAGGATATTATATTTAGTAGCAGCTTGTATCGCTCACAGCAAGTTTCATCTCAGGGAAACCCGGCCAATGTTCCGAGAAAGCTATTAAAGTGCTCTCAAAAATGCTGAGCTGGAAGTTGTCGGTTATTGTGCCAAAAATCGCAATATTCCTATTTTTTAGGGCAAGAACTTACAGAAATAAAACGCGAATTTTCTGAATCTAGTAACCTGCTTGCTCAACAGAAGGAATCCATAAACTTGCACTGCAACCCAATATTTCATCAAAGGGTGCTTAAATGGCTGATTCAGGCAGATAGTCTCTGGCATTTATTCACAGCTTCCCAAGAAGAGAATTTGCTAGAGAGAGCCACAAAAATAATTTTTAATTTTCAAGAAACTTCTCGCTCTAACTGTAGACAAAAAATAATTGCTTATATTAATGGTCGATTAAAACTCTATGAATTTTTGATTAAAATAGCTAAATTACAGAGTATAATTTGTCAGAAATTCTCAATCTCCACAGCCTAAATTGTTGTCTGAGCCAGACGAACTCAAACAAGTTCCTATAAATATGATGCACAATGGTTGACAAGCGATAAAGAATTGCCGAGTTTTAAAAGTAGAGGTGAGAGCAGAAAATCAGAGCCAGTTCGTCAGTGGCAACTGAATTACCTGGGAATTTTACCACGAATATTTGATCGGTTCTTTACCACAAAACCCGCCGACGAAGGCAGCGGGTGGGGACGGGAGATTTTTTTAAAAAAGTGTGGAAAAACATTCGGGTAAAATAGAAGTAACATCAGTTATCGCTCAAAGGACGTGTATGGTGTTAATTCCGATCGCCCTTTAGCGCGAGCGCACTAAAAATCATACCAATGCGCGACTAAAAATGCAACTTTAGACCGATGTCAAACCTGGATTGCGGTTAGCGTACCGCGACTGTAAAATCTGAAATCTAAAATGGTATTAAGTGCCGGTTCCGCCTGCATCTATCCCCCTTGATTTGCCCATGTCAACAACAGTTTCTGATACCCAAAGATTGCTAGAACAGGCGATCGACCCCAAACCGCCGGTGCTACCTCCAGACACACCCTTGAAAGTCGCAATTGCTGCCATGACTGAGGCGAGTGCCAGTTGTATTTTAATCGCGTTTGAGCAGCAATTGCTCGGAATTTTTACAGAGCGCGATGTTGTGAAAATAACGGCTAGCGAAATACCGCTAGCAGGGGTAGCAATTTCTGAGGTGATGACTGAAAACCCGCTCGCCATTTCCCTCGATCAAGCGGGGAATATCTTCAAGGTATTGAGCATATTGCGATCGAAAAGAATCCGTCATTTACCCCTCCTAGACGAAGGTGGCAACTTGCTAGGCGCTATCACCTGCGAAAGCATCCGTCAAATCCTCAAACCGGCAGACTTGCTGAAAATGTGGCGCGCCGAAGAAATTATGACTACACAATTAATAGTTACCTCAAGCAGCGCCTCAGTTTTAGAAGTCGCAAAACAGATGAGAACCCAGCGGAAAAGCTGCATAGTCATTTGCACTGACAGCGATAACAAAAATCAGAAACCTGTGGGCATAATTACAGAACGCGACATTGTTAAATTCCAAGCTTCTGGACTAGATTTCGCACGTACTCCCGTCACCGCCGCCATGAGTTTCCCGCTGATACAGTTGCAGGTAAAAGCCACCTTGTGGCAGGCTCACCAGTTAATGCAGCAGCACGGCATCCGGCGCTTGGTGGTGGTGGACGAAGAAGGATATTTAGCCGGAATTGTGACTGAAATTAGCCTGCTGCAGGCCTTAGATCCGGTAGAAATGCACGCAAATGTCGAGCTTTTGCAGGAAACAGTTGCCGACAAAATTCAGGAGTTGAACAAAATGAACGAAGAATTGCAAAAAGAAGCATTGCGGAGAACAGAAGTCGAGGAAAGATTGCGAATTTTAAATGATAATTTGGAAGAACAAATCAAACAGCGAACTTTAGAATTAATTAATGCCAACAGTCAGTTAAAAAAGGAAATACAAGACCGCACCACCGCTGAAGCTGAAGTTCGCCGCCTCAACACCGAACTCGAACAGCGAGTTCTAGACCGCACGGTTCAACTAGCAGCCAGTAACGAAGAATTGCAGCAACAAATTAGCAGTAGAAAATTGCTAGAAGAAAAATTGCACTTTTCTGAAAGGAAAGTCCGCGCCGTTTTTGAAGCGATGACCGACATCGTTCTCGTGCTAGACAGTCAGCGGAACATAGAAGTTTTGCCAACGAATGTGGCAGCGGCTTCTGAGCCTGATTGTGATATAGTCAGCTTGACTATAGAACATTTTTTTGAGGATAACAACCCGGATGATTGGTGGCTGTTAGTTCAGCAAGTGTTAGAAACACAACAAACTCTCAATTTTGACTACAGCTTAACAGTTTGTGCTCGCGAAATTTGGTTTTCCGCTTGCATTTCTCTGTTCTCAAAAGATGCAGTCATTTGGGTAGCCCGCAACATCAACGCCCGCAAAATAGCCGAGTCAGCGCTGTGCCAAAAAAATGCAGAATTATCTCATGCTTTAGAAGAACTGAAGCGGACTCAAAAAGAACTCATTCAATCAGAAAAAATGGCAGCCCTCGGACAGTTAATTGCCGGAGTTGCTCATGAAATCAATTCTCCTTTAGGGGCGATTCGCTCTTCTGTGCAGAACATTGCCGACTTCTGGACCGAACAATTGCAGCAGTTGCCGATATTTTTTCAACAACTATCCCCGGAACGGCGACAGGATTTCTTTGCTTTGCTACACAAGTCCAGTCAAGAAACAGATACATTATCTAGTAAAGAAAAACGTCAGTTAAAGAAACTTTTGCAGGGGCAATTAGAATCAGAAAACATTGACGACGCCGCCAGTCTTGCCTGTACTTTATTAGATATCGGCATCGGCAATAATGTAGAACCTTTTTTACCTTTGTTGAAAGACAGCCAAAGTCGAAATATTGTACAAACTGCCTACCAATTTGCTACGGTACAAAAAAGCACTAAAAATATTGCTACTGCTACAGATAGGGCAGCAAAAATCGTTTTTGCTTTGAAAAGCTACTCTCGTTACGACCAGTCAGGTTCCAAAGTAATCGCTAATATTACCGAGGGTATTGATACTGTTTTAACGCTTTACCACTACCAAATCAAACACGGTGTGGAAGTAGTCAGAAACTATGGTACTAATTTGCCTCCTGTGCTATGCTATCCTGATGAACTCAATCAAGTTTGGACAAATTTGGTTCACAATGCTTTACAAGCGATGGGCAACAAAGGAGTGTTAAAAATTGATGTCAAACACCAAGCGGACGTAATATCAGTCAGTATTACCGACAGTGGCCCCGGCATTCCCCCAGAAATTATGCCGAGAATTTTTGAGCCGTTTTTCACAACTAAACCTCCAGGGGAAGGCAGTGGTTTGGGATTAGATATAGTTCAAAAAATTCTCGAAAAACACCAAGGTGAACTGCAAGTAGAAAGCGTGCCTGGTCAAACAAAATTTACTATATCCTTGCCTCTAGAAATTCCTTGATAGCAATTTAAGAAAGAGGGGAAAGCCCAAGTTTTAAAAATTAATAGAAGTAAAGTTTTATGCCTAAACCAGTAATTCTGTGCGTTGACGATGAAGTTGTGGTATTAAATAGTTTAAAAATTCAACTTAAAAAAGAATTTGGGGATGCTTACCTCTATGAAGTAGCAGAAAATGCAGATGAAGCTCTGGAAATTATGGATGAAATTCAAGAAGAAGAGGAAAGTGATATTTTGGTCATAGTATCTGACTGGTTAATGCCAGGGATTAAAGGAGATGAATTTTTAATTCGGGTTCACCAAAAATATCCTAAAATTGTGAAAGTCATGCTGACCGGACAAGCCGACGAAGTAGCAATAGCACGGGTGAAAGAGCAAGCAAACTTGCACCGCTGTTTGTACAAGCCGTGGGATCGTAAAGAATTAGTAGAAACTATAAAATCGGGTTTGGCAAAAAATGAACAATAAACCTGTGATTATTTGTGTGGATGATGAACCGATAATTCTTGAAAGTTTGAAAATTGAGTTAAAAAAAACCCTGGGGGAAGAACACTTATTAGAAACCGCTGAAGGCGGCGAAGATGCTTTAGAGTTAATTGAGGAATTGCTGGCAGAGGGCTGCGAAATCGTAGCAGTGATTTCCGACTATCTGATGCCGAATATCAAAGGGGACGAATTGCTGAAGCAGATTCACAGAATGTCGCCAAAAACTATCAAAATTATGCTGACGGGACAAGCAGACCTAGAAGCAGTGGCGAATACTATTAAATATGCTAAATTGTACCGCTACATATCGAAGCCTTGGCAGTCCGAAGATTTGAAGTTGACGGTAAAAGAAGCGATCAACAGTTATTTTAGGGAGAAGCAATTAGCGGAAAAAAATGCTCAACTCCAAAAGCTGAATCAAGAATTGGAAACTTTAGTTGAGAAGCGGACTGCACAACTGCGCTTGTCTGAGGAAAAGTTTGCTAAAGCTTTTCGTTCTTCTCCCAACGCGATTGCTATTACTAGACTTAATGACGGTCGTTATTTAGAAATTAATGAGGCTTTTTGCCAGACAATCGGTTATTCAGCCGCAGAAATCCTCGATCGCACGGCGCTTGATTTGAATCTTTGGGAAAATATACAAGCCCGCACCGAGTTGTTTAAAATGTTAGATGAAAAACAAATTATTCTCAACTACGAATTTGATTTTCGCACTAAAACCGGGGAACTCAGAACCGGGCTGCTGTCAGCAGAAATCATTGACATTCATGGCGAAACTTGCGTGATTTCTGTGATTCAAGATATTAGCGATCGCAAATTAGCCGAAGAAAAACTCCGAGCTGTAGCGGCTTCTTTAGCAGCAGCCCAAAGAATCGCCCGTGTCGGTAATTGGGAATGCGATTTCTCTGCCAACACAACTACTTGGTCGGAAGAGTTATCTCGGATTTTTGGGCTCGATCCAACCCAACCTGCGCCAACACTAACTGAGTTTTCGCAATACGTGCATCCGGACGATCGACAAAAGTGGCAAACAACGATCGACACTGCTATTGCTAGCGGGCAATCTTACAGTTTGGAATATCGAATTCTGCGACCGGAAGCGAAAATTGCTGCCGATAATTCCCCGTCCCAAATAAGTGAAGCAGGCTTCATCCGCTACATCGAAGCCAGAGGAGAAGTAGTTGTCAACCAACAAGGTAAAGTGACAAAACTATTTACAACTTTGATGGACATTACTCCACGCAAGCTGGCAGAAATAGGCCTTGCAGAGAACGAAGAAAAATACCGTCATTTAGTTGAAACTTCCCAAGATATTATCTGGTCTTGCAATGCTGAAGGACACATTACTTTTGTGAACCAAGCAGTTAAACAAATCTACGGTTATGAGCCTGAAGAAATGCTAGGATGTACTTTTAGCGATTTCTTGGCCCCAGGAGAAATAGACTGGAAATGGGAACTTCAGCAGCGCTTGCTGACGGGAAAAACTGTGTTTCAGTACGAAAATATAGTATTAGGAAAAGACGGCAGGAAGATTGATGTAAATACCAAGGCGATCGCGCGCATGGACGCTGAAGGAAACATCATCGGCACCACAGGCACTGCTAGCGATATTACCGAACGCAAACAAGCTGAAATAGTCCTGCAAAAAGCCAAAGAAGAAGCCGACAGAGCGAACAGGGCAAAAAGCGAATTTCTCTCGAATATGAGCCACGAATTGCGAACTCCCCTCAACGCAATTCTCGGTTTCAGCCAACTGCTAGCCCGCGACCCAGACCTCGGTGCCGACCAACAGCAATACTTAGGAATTATTACCCAGAGCGGAGAACATTTACTCGTTCTGATCAACAATATTCTGCAAATGTCAAAAATTGAAGTCGGGCTGGTGACACTTAATAACAGCACCTTCGACTTGCACAAAATGCTAAAAAATACTGAAAATATGCTGAAACTGCAAGCCGAAAAAAAAGGGTTGCAGTTAATTTTTGATTGCCCCCCCGATCTACCTCAATATATAGAAAGTGACGAAAGCAAGTTGCGACAAGTATTGATAAATGTCGTCGGCAATGCTATTAAATTTACTGCGGAAGGGGGTGTTAATTTGAGACTCAAACATGAGCTGATAAAAAATAAAAATAACCCTGAGATTTCGCCAAGTTATAATTGCTATTTGCTATTTGAAGTGGAAGACACAGGATTAGGAATTTCTGCGGAAGAAATGGAGGATTTGTTTAAACCTTTCGCGCAAACAGAAAGCGGGAAAAAAGCTCAAGAAGGAACCGGTTTAGGCTTGCCCATCAGCAAGCAGTTCGTTCAGTTAATGGGAGGGAAGATGACGGTAACAAGCACCCTCGGCCGCGGCAGTATTTTTAGATTTGATGTTAAAGTTTCGCTCCCTAATGCAGTGGAAATTCAGGTAGCTCAAACAGCTCGCCGAGTGGTGGGTCTCGAACCCGGACAGCCAGAATACCGGATTTTAGCTGTTGACGATCGCCTCGAAAGCCGCTTGCTGTTGGTCAGAATGCTGACATCCCTTGGCTTTGCGGTGCGGGACGCTGAAAATGGCGTTCAAGCTGTGGAAATGTGGTCGAGTTGGGAACCTCATTTGATTTGGATGGATATGCGGATGCCGGTGATGGACGGTTACGAAGCTACTAAACAGATTAAAGCGCATTTGAAAGGTCAAGCAACGGTGATTATTGCTCTGACTGCAAGTGCTTTTGATGAGGAGCGATCGCTGATTTTGTCTGCTGGTTGCGATGATTTTGTAGCGAAGCCTTTTCGGGAGCAAGTGATTCTGGAAAAGATGGCTAAGTATCTGGGAGTTCGCTATGTTTATGATCGAGAAGCTTCGCTAAGTTCTGATGCTGCGGTGTCCGCCGAGGTTTCCACGGCAACTGAAACGGCTGATTTGGCTTTTACGCTCAATACTTCATTTTTGGAAGGTATGCCTGCTGAATGGGTTGATAAATTGTATTCTGCGGCGGATGCGGTTGATAACGAGGAGATTTTTCGGCTGTTGTCGATTCCTCCTATTAATGCGAGTTTCCGCAGCGCGATCGCCGATTTGGCGAATAACTTCCGATGTGATCGGATTATTGATTTGATTGAGGAGTTTAGAAATTGTTGAAGGATGAAAAAAGAAAGGATAGGGGCAGGTTCAGGATTATGGATGATGTAGGTCGCTCGCCTATTTGTAAACTCGCCTGCGGGCGATCGGCTAATTTACTTGTAGCCAAGCTCCACACCCTGGTAATCATCAGTCATTTTCAATTATTTAATCTCAAATCTCATATCTCAAATTTTCACTAGGATAAGTTCTGTAAATATAAAAGGAGTTCATTGAGGAGAAAGTGCTATAATTAGCATTTAACCAGTTTTCATAATTTCAACAATTCTTAAATTAACAAAAAATAGCGATCAATGACCCAAAATCAAATAGAAGAAAATAAAGGCAACATATTAATTGTTGACGATACTCCAGAAAATTTGCAAGTTTTATCAGCAACGCTGGCCGATCGGGGCTACAAAGTCCGCGGCGTAATTAACGGAAAAATGGCAATCAGAGCCGCGCGCTCTGGTTCTCCCGATTTAATTTTGCTCGACATCAAAATGCCGGAAATGGACGGCTACGAAGTCTGCACACAGCTCAAGGAAGATCCTAAGACATCAGAAATTCCCGTTATTTTTATCAGCGCTTTAGATGAAGTATTGGACAAAGTAACCGCCTTTCAAGTTGGAGGAGTAGATTATGTCACAAAACCGTTTCATGTAGCAGAAGTTTTAGCGCGAATCGAGCACCAACTGACTATCCAGAGACTGAAAAAACAATTGCTCAATCGCAATAAAGAACTGCAAGAAGAAATAATAGAACGCAAAAAAGCCGAAGAAGCAGCGGCCGCTGCATCGCTCGCAAAAAGTCAATTCGTTGCCAACATGAGCCACGAATTGCGGACTCCCCTGAACGCCATCCTGGGTTTTACCCAAGTCATGAGTCGCGACTCTTTGCTCAGCCACGAAAATCTCGAAAATCTCCGAATTATTAACCGCAGCGGTCAACATTTGCTGGAACTAATTAACGATGTTTTAGACTTGTCGAAAATAGAAGCAGGAATAATTGGCTTAGATGAACGCAGCTTTGACCTTTATCAACTCCTCGACACTCTCGAAGAAATGTTTCAAATTAAAGCTGAAACAAAAAAAATGCAACTGAGATTTTTCGTCCAGGCAAATGTTCCCCAATATATAAAAACTGACGAAAATAAGCTGCGCGTCTGCTTAATTAACCTGCTGGGAAATGCCATGAAATTTACTCCCGACGGGGGCCGTATTTGGCTGCGCGTGAGCGTGGAAAGCAACCAGCCACCACCTGCAGAATCGGCAAGTCATCCTAACTCTACCTCAGTCGAACCGTTGTTAATTTTGTTTGAAGTTGAAGACACGGGAATTGGCATAGCAACAGCAGAAATTGATACTTTATTTGATGCTTTCGTGCAAACACAAGCGGGGAGAAAAGCGGCTGATGGTACGGGCTTGGGTTTGACAATTACTAAAAAATACGTGCAAATAATGGGTGGGGATATTTGGGTAAAAAGTGTTTTAGGTGAGGGAACCAGTTTTAAATTTAATATCAGAGTATTTGCCGCTATTTCGTCTGAAATAACAGTGGCGACATTGCAGCGGGTGATCGGACTAGAAGCAGATCAACCGGTTTATCGGATTTTAGCAGTTGACGATAATCAAGAAAATCGGCTGCTGCTGGTTAAAATGTTGCAACCAATTGGTTTTGAAGTCCGAGAAGCGGAAAATGGCTACCAAGCGGTTGAACTTTGGGAAAGTTGGCAGCCTCATTTAATTTGGCTGGATACGCGAATGCCAGTAATGGACGGTTTTGAAGCTGTCCGACAAATTAGAGCTAAAGAGAAACAAACTCAGTGGCGAACTGTAATTATTGCTCTGACTGCTAGCACTTTTGAGGAAAAAAAAGGCGAAATTATCACCGCAGGTTGCGACGATTTTGTGCGGAAACCTTTTCAAGAACAAATGCTCTTTGATAAGATGGCTTGCTACTTGGGAGTCCGCTATCTTTATCAAGAGTTGCCCCGGCTCCCAGTCGGGGCTTTACGGCGTTATTGTGTGAACGAAAAACCCGATTCATTTTTCGGAGCGCTACTGGCTCAGATGCCTCAAAGCTGGGTGCGGGAACTCTACGACGCAGCTAATGATGTTAATGAAGAGCTGGCGATTCAACTTGTCGATCGCATCTGGGAAAGTCATCCAACTTTAGCTGAGGCTTTAAAAGATTTGCTTGCCGATTACCGACTCGACAAGATAATGGATTTAACTCAATCGAGTTTAAAATAAATGGATAATAGCGAAATTAAAGTATTGGTTGTTGATGACCAACCAAGCAATCTGCGGTTCTTATCCAAACTGCTAACATCCCAGGGGTATCAAGTTTACCGAGCTATTTGCGGTCAACTGGCGTTGAATGTTGCGCTCAGCCATTGCCCGGATTTAATTTTACTCGACATTAGAATGCCGGAAATGAACGGTTATGAAGTTTGTCGGAGACTGAAAGCGACACCTGAAACCGAACAAATTCCGGTGATATTTTTAAGCGTATTAGATGAAATGAACGATAAGTTACAAGCTTTTAGAGTAGGAGGCGCTGACTATATTACTAAACCATTTCAAGTAGAAGAAGTTTTAGCGCGCATCGACAAGCAAGTCCGCTTGCAAAAACTTCAACAGCAATTAAAAGAACAAAATTATCAACTGCAACAGTCACAGTCGCTGCTTTCTAGCATATTAAATAGTTCATTAGACTGTGTGGTGGCTTATTCTGCTGTCCGCAACAGTGAGGGAAATATTGTAGATTTCCAGTGGCTCTTGATCAACCCTGCCGCTGAAAAATTTTATGGTCTGCTATTAAATGACATAGTTGGCAAGAATTTGTTAGCCAAAGTTTCCAAAGTTAGCAATAACGGGTTATTTGATTTGTATGTTTCTGTAGTAGAAACAGGAGAAACTGTAGACCAAGAATTTTATTACGAACAGGAGCGAGATACTATTGTTTGGCTGCACATTGTGGCTGTGAAATTAAACGATGGTCTGGCAGTAACATTTCGTAACATTACCGAGCGCAAACGAGCAGAAATTGCCCTACGAGACAGCGAAGAACGCTTCCGCGCGATATTCGAGCAAGCGGCAGTCGGCATAGCTAAAACCGCGCTTTGCGGTAAATTTATACGGGTAAATCCCGGCTTTTGTCAAATTGTCCGCTATGCACAATCCGAATTATTACAGCAAAATTGGGAGGCAATTACTCACCCAGATGACAGAGAAGCTGACAGAGAATACCTGCGCTCACTGTTATCCGGGAAGATTCAAACTTTTTCTGTGGAAAAGCGTTTGCTATGCAAAGATGAGGAAGTCCGCTGGGCAAATGTTACTGTTTCGGCAATGCGCGATGTCAAGGGGACGCTGCAGTATTTGATTTGTGCGATCGAGGATATTTCCGAACGCAAACTGGTACAAGAATTGCTGCAAGCGAGTTTAGACACTCAAACCCGCTACGCTCAAGAATTAACTCGTTCTAATGCCGAACTAGAACAGTTTGCTTACGTCGCTTCTCACGATTTGCAAGCGCCTTTGAGCACGATTGCCGGCTACGCTCAACTCTTAGAAAAACGCTTTCCCAACCAACTTGATGCCCAAGGGAATAAATTTATCCGCAATATTGTTAATTCTTGCGAGCGGATGCAGGCGCTAATTGATGACTTGCTGGAGTATTCGCGGGTCGGTCGCAGTCAGAAACCTTTTGAGATGATAGATTGCAATCGGGTTTTTGAGGATGCTTGTGCTAATTTGCATTTGGCCATCCGCGAGAATCAAGCTTCAGTTACTAGGGGGAACTTGCCAAGGGTAAAAGGTGACAGTTTTCAACTGCTGCAACTGTTTCAAAATTTAATTGGTAACGCCATTAAGTACCGCAGCAGTGAAGCGCCAGTGGTGCAGGTGGACGCTTTGCGTCAGGGGGATAGCTGGGTGTTTTCAGTGCAGGATAATGGTATTGGGATTGCCTCACAGTACCATCCGCGAATTTTTCAGATTTTTCAGCGCTTGCACACCCAAAAACAGTATTCGGGAACTGGTATCGGTTTAGCTATTTGTCAAAGAATTGTCGATCGGCACGGCGGCAGCATTTGGGTAGAATCAGAACCCAATCGAGGCTCGACTTTTTATTTTTCTATTCCTATATCAAAGTGAAGTCAGCAGTCCGCCTGAAGCATTCACCACTCCTTTACTTAAGCTTTTAATATCTTTATCTTTTCTTTACAAAAAGGCTGATAAAGTGTAGCATATTCACTGATGACATCGAGCTAAAAATCTATCAATATAAATCTATTAGCTCTATCCTTATACAACTTATACATCAGCGGTGCGCGCAAGACTTGTTAATTTTTTTCGACTGTATCCAGAGCATCTTGCTTTGGGATGCAATAGTTTCCCTAGTAGTTCGTGGAGAAGGATTTGTGATGTGTTTGCTGTTTGTCGGTTCTCGGACAGACTGCCAAGTGAAACAAGCATGATTCGCAAACCTTTGCAAATTGAGAAAAACGGTAAATTGCTGCAACACAATGTCAGTGTTCTTAGCCAGATTTACCGGATGATGGTAAGAGATGCTTTGCAGCTACTCCGACACGGCTCAAAGTCGCGCAACCTCACAAAAGACGTTCGTAGTGAGGCAAAGCGGTGAATTATAAAAAGAAAAAATTTACTCTTTTAATAGCAAACGATGACGAGGATACGCGCTTTTTGATGGAGGAAGCACTGCGAGAAGTTCGGTTAGCAATTACGAGCGAATTTGTGGAAAATGGAGAACAAGTGCTAGACTACTTGTACCGTCGTGGTCAATATCTTGGTAGCAGCAATTGGCACCAGCCAGACTTGATACTTTTGGATCTGAATATGCCGAGGCTGGACGGACGAGAAACATTAACTTTGATCAGAGCGGACCCCCATTTGCAACAAATTCCGGTTGTAATGCTCACAACTTCCCACCGCAGAGGAGATATCTTGCTTTGCTACCGCTTGGGAGCCAATTCTTTCATATCCAAACCAGTCACTTTTGAAGGATTGCTTGAAGTAATGAAGACTTTATGTGAGTATTGGTTTGAAATCGTTTCACTCCCGCCGGATATGTAAACTTTAATTGAGCGTTAAATCGATAGTTTGAGTGTATAGTGAATTTGATAAGCCGAAATATTTGCCGATCGCAAGCAAGTATCGCTCTCAAAACAAAAAAGTTGCCTTCGACCCGCTCCGAACGCTATAGTTGTGTTAACACGTAACCACTGTCTGAAAATTTTGTTGGTTGAGGATGACCTCGGAGATCCGACAATGATCGAAGACCTTCTAGGGTCATTCAGCGAGTCTCTATTTCTTCTCCAAACTGTTAAGTCTCTGGAGATAGGAGTTGGGCGTCTGGAAGTAGACAAGTTTGACGCCGTACTATTAGATTTGTCAGTGTCAGATAGCTTGAGGGGAAGCGAGGCGATCGCAGTTTTGAAAGGGCGATGGCCCACATTGCCAATTGTGGTGCTGACAGATATCAGCGATGAAAATATAGCCCGGTCGGTATTGCGCTGGGGCGCTCAAGATTGTTTGGTAAAGGGAAGATTTCACAGAACTCTGCTGGTGCGGGCAATCCATTACGCGATCGAACGCCAGCAAATCGAAGAACAATTGCGGCAGCAGGCTCTTCGAGAGCGGCTGTTGGGCAAAATGATAGAACATATTCGATCGTCAATAGATCCGGCAAGCATTCTCCAAAGTACCGTTGCAGAAGTGCGCCAATTTCTCCAAACAGACCGCGTTTTAATTTATCGCTGTCAGGATTGGGTGTCTCAATTGGACGGGGAAGAGCAAAAAGGTGCGATCGTCGCCGGTGACGGTTTGCCAGAAGGTTATATTGAAAACCAAAATATTAGTGCTGCTTTAGCGGTGTCATGCTTTGTTTTAGTCGAATCCCAGTCGGTACAAGCAATAGCAGATGTCAACACTGCCCCCTTGGCTGGCAGTTGCAAAGAATTGCTGGCAGATTGTGAAATTGCAGCAGTTATCAGCGTGCCAATTTGGCAATCAGGCGACTGGGAAACGGCCAAAGAAACACAAGAAGCCACTGTTTGGGAAGTCGAGAAAAATCAAGATGCAGCAGAAAATTATATCTGGCAGCAGGCGAGTGGCAACCCGCAGGCGCAGGATAAAAATTTGCCGGATTCGATCGCAGAAAATGGCAATAGTTTGTGGGGAATGCTGACAGCCTACAATTGCAGCGGTGTCAGGGAATGGCAGCAGTGGGAAATAGATTTTTTACAGCACTTGGCAAATCAAGTGGCGATCGCGATCGAACAATCTCAACTTTACCGCAAGCTAGCAATAGCCAATCAAAAATTGCAGCAACTGGCAACTACTGACGGACTGACTGGCATTGCCAATCGCCGCCAGTTTGATCGGGTTTTGAACTTAGAGTGGCGCAGATTGGCAAGAGAGAAACTGTCGCTGTCTTTAATTATGTTGGACATCGACTTTTTTAAACTTTACAACGAGTTTTATGGACACCTCGGCGGGGACGATTGTTTGCGCCAAGTTGCCGGGGCGATCGCCATCGCCACCAAGCGGGCTGGGGATTTGACTGCCCGCTACGGTGGCGAAGAATTTGCCCTCGTGCTGCCCAACACTAGCGCTGAAGGGGCAAACGCTGTCGCCCGGAAAATTTGCGACGGCATCGCCAGCTTGAAACTGCCCCACGCGCGATCGTCGATCGGCCCCTACGTTACCCTCAGTTGCGGCATTGCGACAGCGATTCCTTCTGCCCAGGAATCTCCCCACACCCTAATTCGCAGCGCTGACAGCGCCCTTTTTCAAGCCAAAACCGAAGGCAAAAATCGCATTTGTCACGCCAGCAGTAACTCGGAATCTTCTCCGATTTTTATGTAATAATTCAAGGTAATTAGTAAATTATAATTAGTAATATCGTGTTTAATTTTTTACTCATAATTCATAACTCATAACTCATATTGTTGACCTTTGCATTGGAATAATAATTTTCCGATGGCAGTGCGAGCGGGATGCGATCGAGTGACCCGGAGCTAAGATAATGCTCTCTTGCAGGGTATAATTCCGATGTTACGGTATTTGATCTTACTGAGATGTTGCACCCTTCTCAATTACTTTTTTAGGAACAGGCTTTTCGGCCTGTGAAGCGAGAAAATTCACTCTTTGTGGAACAGGCCGGAAAGCCTGTTATTGAGAATGGTGCAAGATGTGATATATTACCCATTTACGCTTCCCAATTTCCAACTACCAATTGCTAATTTATTGCCCCAAATTTGAATTTCTACCTGTTAAATTCGGCCGCACTGGAATTTCAATCACAAACTCTGCTCCCTCGCCCGGTGTCGAAATACAGCTCAATCTGCCGCCGTGGCGATCGACGATAATTGAGTGAGAAATCGACAATCCCAAACCCGTACCCTTGCCCACAGGTTTAGTCGTGAAAAACGGGTCAAACAGCCTCGATCGCACGGACTCCGGTATCCCTCGCCCGTTGTCCGCAATCGATACTGCTACGAAGCCCGCACCAGCCTGATAACTGCGAATAGCGATCGTGCTTGGATGTCGATCGCACTCCTCGATCGAACGCTGCTTGTCCCGTTCTTCCAAAGCATCGATCGCATTAATTAAAATATTCATAAATACCTGATTCAACTCGCCAGGAAAACATTCAATTTGTGGCAAGAGTTGGTAATCTTTAACTATCTGAATTTCTCCATAACTGCTGTGAGATTTTAACCGATTTTGCAAAATCATCAAAGTGCTATCAATTCCCTCGTGAATGTTAACCAACTTCCCAGCGGACTCGTCCAATCGGGAAAAGTTACGCAACGATTTCACGATCTCGACAATTCGCTCGGTTCCTACTTGCATCGAATTAAACAATTTCGGGAAATCCTCAGCAATATAATCCAAGTCTATGTGATTAATTTTATCCAAGACTTGGGCTGGAGGATTAGGACAGTAATGCTGGTAAACTTTAATCAATTCCAGCAAATCTAAAGTGTAATTGCGAGCCGGATTGAGATTGCCGTGAATAAAGCTAACAGGGTTATTAATTTCGTGAGCAACACCAGCAACTAACTGACCCAAGCTCACCATTTTTTCATTTTGAACGAGCTGAGCTTGAGTCGTTCGGAGTTTGTTAATAGCTGCTTCTAACTCTAACGCTTTTGAACGTTCTCGCGCTTCCGATTCCTGCAAAGCTGACTCGGCTTGTTTGCGATCGGCAATTTCACTTTGTGCTTGCTCAAACAGCATTGATTGCTGGATTGCGATCGCCAACTGCACGCTAATTTGTTTGAGACACTCGACCTCAATTTCCAGCCAGTGACGGGGGCCCGCGCACTCGTGAGCAATCAATAGCCCCCACAACTTCTCGCCTTGCAAAACTGGCACTACCAAATTAGCTCGCACCTGAAATTGACTTAATAAATTAATGTAACACTCGGAAAGATCAGCTTGGTAAATATCATCGACAGCTAGAGGGCGACCGTTTTCGTAAGCAGAAGCCGAGCTGTCTTCCAAGCATGGATCTTTAATAGTTATTCCCTGAATAGGTAGCCAATTTTCGCCTACAGACTCGACAGTTATAAAACCGCTCCAATCGGGATTAAACTGATAAATCACTGTCCGGTCTGTTTGTAAAAATTGCCGTACTTCAGCAACAGTTTTTGTCAAAATTTCTTCTAAATTGAGAGAAGAGCGAATGCGTTCCAGCATTCCTACCACCAGGCGTTCTCGCTTTAATTGCTGGCGCAATATAGCCTCGGCAAGTTTGCGAGTGCTAATATCTTCAATCACACCAATTACATAGCTAGGTTCCCCAAACCCCTCCCGCACTAAAGATACAGTCATATTAGTCCAAACAAATGAACCATCTTTGCGAATAAAGCGTTTTTCAAGGGAATAATTAAAAATTTCCCCAGCTAACAGTCTGTCGCGCGACTCGACATCGGCTGCTACATCTTCGGGGTGAGAAATATCCCCAACATTTCGTGATTTCAGCTCAAATTCTGAGTATCCGACAATATTGCAAAACCCTTGATTTGCATTCAAGAATTGACCGTCTGGCCACACTTTAACAATGCCAATTGCCGCTTGTTCAAATACAGCGCGAAATCGCTGTTCGCTTTCTTGTAAAGCAATTTCTGCTTTTTTGCGATGGCTAATGTCCATTGCCGTGCCAAACAGCCGCACCACCTGATCCAACTCATTTTTAATAGCTTGTCCTTTACAGTTGACGTGCCTGATTTCTCCTGATGAAAAATAGATGCGGTGGTCGATATCGTAAGCTGTTCCTTCAGTCACTGCGTTTTGTACAACTTGTGAAAACCTTTCTTTGTCATCGGGATGAATTTGCTCTAAAAGTTCTTCCATTGTGGGCGGCCGATTCAATTCTCGCCCGTAAACTCGAAACAGTTCTTCCGACCAAGTAATAATTCCTGCCTCCATATCGAATTCCCAATTGCCGATGCGGGCTATTTTTTGCGCTGCTTGCAACTGTTCGGCAAGTTGTTGCAAAGATGCGATCAACTGAGTTTTTTCGGCTTCGGCTGCAACGCGGGCACTGATATCTTTGTGAGTGCCTGTTATCCGCAACGGCGCACCCCATTCGTCGTACTCGACTACCTTGCCCATCGCCAAAATCCACTGCCAATTGCCCGCTTTGTTGAGCATCCGAAATTCAAATTCATAGATATCAGTCTCACCTTCCAAATAAGCATTTAAACATTCCATTACCTTCACTCGGTCTTCGGGATGCACCAAACTTTCCCAACCTTTGAGGTTATTTTCAATTTCGGTTTCTGCATAGCCTAGCATTGATTTCCAATAAAAGTCGAAATAAGTTTCGCCAGTAGCTATATTCCAATCCCACAGCCCCAAAGAGCTGCCTGAAACCGCCAACTGCAATCGCTCTTGACTGAGTTTTAATGCCGATTCGGTGCGTTTTATTTCTGTGAGGTCGGCAATTATGGCTATCATTCCTATCGGTTGACTAGCGCTATCTTTAATGCAGTTAGCTCGCAAGAAAGTTTCTATAATATTGCCATTTTTACTCTTAATTTCAATTTCACTTTCCCAAGAAAAACCTTTCCGCAGCACCCTAAATAACTTTCTCAAATCTTGAGATTTGGGGTACATTACTGCTGGACCACCGGCATTATTTAGTTCTTCAACTGTATAGCCGTAGCGCTGAATAAATGCTTGATTGTGATAAACGGAATAACCGTCCAAATCTGCGATCGCGATCGCATCACTAGCGCTGTCTACAGCTTGAGTTACCAGGCACAGAGTCATTTCGGCTTGTTTGCGATCGGTAATATCAAAAATCGCTCTGTCGAGCCACAAAACAAGCCCTTCTAGATTGTAAGTTGGCCTACCTCTTTCCGACATCCACCGCACCGTCCCGTCATCGCGAACAATCCGGTATTCTAGATTGTACGGCTGTTTCGACTCTACTGCTGCGCTGATTTGTCGATCGACCATTTCCTTGTCTGCCTCGTGGACAATGCTGGCAAAACTCAAGCCGTTGTTGCCAATAAAATCCCCAGCAGGATACCCGCTAATGACCTCAATTTCATCACTAATAAATACCATCGTCCACTCAGCATCATACAAGCTGCGGCAGATAGCGCCGGGGATATTCTCAACGAGCGATCGAAATCTAGCTTCACTCTCCCGCAAAGCTGCCTCTGCCTGTTTTAAATCAGTAATATCCAGCACCATGCCTTCCCAAACTATATCCCCTTCCTGCCCTATTTCTGTGGGACAATCAACTCGTTCCGGTCTCGACGCACCGCCTTGCATCCACTTAAGTTTTCCTGACGGTACAATGGTGCGCCATTCCTGCTGCCATGGCTGCATATTTGCCACAGAAACAGCAATAGATTCTTCAAATTTTTGACGGTCATCTGGATGAATAAAATCAAAAAGTAATTGAGCATTCTGCTGAATAGTTTCTGGTTCCAATTCATATAAATCGCGGCTGCCAGACGAAATATAAGGAAAACTTTTTTTGCCGTCGGTTGAGAGACGAAATTGATAAATTATTCCCGGTAAATTGGCAGCAAGTTGCCGCAGTCTAGCTTCGCTTTCTTGCTGCGCTAATTGTTTGCGCCTATCCTCAGTGATATCTCGAATTATCCCGACGAGAATTTTACTGCCATCAGTATTTTCAAAGACAGTTTTTTTAGTAGACAGAATGTGCTTTGTACCGTTGACATCCGTAAATATTTCCTCACTCTCGTTTTCTTTCCCCGTCCTAAACACTTGTTGGTCAGTATGCCAAAAAATCTCAGCTTCTTGTTTTGGGAAAAAGTCATAATCCGATTTGCCCAGCAGTTCCTCGCGCTGCTTCCCGATCAGCTTGCAAAAAGCATCATTTAACAGTATCCAGCGGTGCTGTTCATCCTTGACAAAAAGTGGGTCGGCAACTGCATCGATTGTATAATTCAAAAACTTTTTACTAGCTTCTAGTTCGGAAAGTGCCAAAATCTTATCTGTAATATCATTGATAGTTCCTGTAGTCCCCTGCGCCTCGCCGTTACCGCCAAAAATAAAAAATTCTTGCACTTCTACCCACCGAATTTTTCCATTTTTGGTAACATATCGACTTTGGTAACAACAGGATATTTGTTGATTTGGTCTCCGACCTCTAAACGAATTTAAATATTGGTGTTGATCCTCAGAATGAATGTAACTCAAACAGGAAGTTCCTAAGCTTTCATCAACGGTAAATCCGGTAATTTCCGTCCAAGCCGGATTGAGAAAAGTCCAATTGCCAGCCGTATTTGTTTCAAAAACGACTTCTTTGATATTGCCAACAACCTGCTGGTATTTTTCTTGACTTTTTTGCCATTCTGCTTGCCGTTTCTGGCGGGCGATCGCGCACCTAAGCGTCCGCACCAGCAGCCGGCTGTCTACCTGTCTTTTCACCAGATAATCTTGGGCGCCGGCGGCAATTAACTCGACAGCCAGTTCTTCGTCATCGGCCGCTGTCAGAATGACGATCGGAGTATTTATACCGCAATCTTGAAGTCGGAAAAAAGTATTAAATTTTAGGCTGTCAGGAAGTGAAAGATCTAATAAAATTACATCAAAAATTTTGTCGCTTAAAATTTCTATAGCTTCCCGGAGGCGGACTACATTTGTGACATCAATTGATTGTCCTAGTTGGGAGTCAGACAGCAGTTCTTGAATAAGTTCTGCATCTTCGGCACAATCTTCTACTAAAAGAATTTTTAAACCAGGCGTTAAAGTTGACTCAAACACAGATGTCATACCATTTTATATTTTATATTTGAGATTGGAGATTTGGAATGACTGATGACTATCGCAGTTTGCTTCTTGCGTAGACTGGCATTTTTTTTTACTGCTATCCTTTTGCTATTTTTTAGTAATTATAAAATCTCAGCAGCGGATGCAGCTACCTAGCTGATGATTGCGGAACTTGAACCACACGCTTGAGAGTGGGCTGTGTGCTTGCAGACCCCGCAGATTTATTTATAGAATTGAGTTGTTCGCTGCAAGCTTTCCGCCTCGCCCCAAACCTAGTGGGCCAAAACTATCATACTCTTACCAATATTGCAACTCAACTCTATTTTAATTTACAACCTTTGGCAGGGGAATAGCAAGAGGCAAGTCAAAAGAGCGCGGAGTAATCAGAATTTCCATTGCTGATAGCCTTTGAAACTTTAGATTTTAAATAGCGATTTAAAGCTTGCCTAAAGTGGCATTATTTTTTCAAAATGGTATTACTACTAAGCTACGAGAATTACCGTTGATTTACAAAATACGAGCTGAGATTGTGTTCGGTTAATGACCCGCAATTAGCCCCTATTTGTATTGAGAAATGCAAGTCATCTCTTGATGACGAAGCAAGACTTGCATTGCTTACTACAAACCTAATTACAACTTAATTACGGTTGTCTACCCGGACACAATTTAATTCAGTTGAGTCGAGCAATTTTTTTGCGGTTTGGGCAGCACAACTGTAAACACGCTGCCTTGACCGACATTGCTGCTAATAGCAATCTCACCGTTAAAAGGTTTTAAAAGTTCAATACAAGTATAAAGTCCTAGGCCAGTGCCTGTCGGTTCCCCTTCGGTTTTTTCCTCGCCTTTAGGCGGCTTGGATGTGTAAAAAGGGTCAAAAAGTTTTGGCAAATCTTCAGATGATATGCCGCATCCCGTATCTGCAATATCCATGTATATGTTCGAGTCGTCTTGCCGAGTCACGATAGTTATTTCTCTGCTTTTCTTTTCCCACATAGCATCCATTGCATTATTAATTAAATTATAAAATACTTGAGAAATATAGGAATAAATTAAGGGAATACTAGCAATTTCTTCGTCATAAAAGTATTTTTTTCTAATCTTATTTTTAAAATACAGGTTGCCTTCCAATAGCTGAATTTCTCGCTGCACTAAATCATTGATATTCACCGGGTGCAAATCTTGCTTTTGCTCGTTTCGGCTTTTCATCATCAGAGTATCCATGATCTGATTGATTTTTGTGACAGCTTGAAAAATATACTTAGTATAATTAAACAGAGAGTCTTCTTGAATTTGTGTGGCTTTTGTTTCAATCAAATCGACGCTAGTCTGGATCACTTGCAGGGGACTTTTGAGGTTGTGAACCATGCCCTGAGTCAAACGTCCGATGATGGCTGTTTTTTCCTGGTTTATTAATTGCTTGGTTTTTTGTTCAACAAGTCTTTCCAGGTTTTGGTTGAGGTGGGCAAGTTCGAGGTTTTTTTCTTCGAGTTTTTTTTGCAAGCTGCGGATTGTCAAGTGGGTTTGAATCCGGCTCAAAACTTCTTCGTGCTGGAAAGGCTTAGTGATGTAGTCAACTGCTCCTGTCTGAAAGCCTTTTACTTTATCAGGCGTATCGGAAAGGGCGCTCATGAAGATGATGGGAATATCTTGCGTTGAAGGGTCTGCTTTCAAACGTCGGCAAGTTTCAAAACCGTCAATTCCTGGCATCATGATATCCAAAAGAATCAAGTCTGGATGGATGTAGTCAATTTGCTCGATCGCACTTTCGCCGTCTAGAGCCACTAATACTTTAAACCCGTAATTCCTTAACAACTCGAAAAGTACGTCAAGATTTGTTTGGTTGTCATCGACAATTAGTATGATGCTTCTTTCGGAATTCTTATCGTTCATATTCAAGGGAAACATTCAAATTTTTGATTTTTGAGTTGTGGGTTGTGACGTTCAATCGGATTCAATGAATTTTCTGCGGCTCTAGAAACTCGGTTGATTCCTAGATGCTTCTATTTGCAATAACCCTTTGAGGAGCCGGCTGCGAGTCCGGGCCGCCCAAGCAAATTAAGTTGTCGCTTCGCGGGAAGCCAGAACACCTGATTGAGAATCGTACTCTGGGCGCGAGATTTAACAGATTTTGAGTTGTCTGTTAGCTACCGTCAATTTTAGGACAAATGTTGCTTCAAAAAATCTCGAATTTGCTTGAGCTGAAATCCTTTAGCAAGTTGGCGCAGGTGATGAACGAAAGGCACTAATGTCGGGTCAGAATGTTCGAGTTTAGCAGTTTCTTCCAGAATAGCTTCAATATCGCCCATTGCAGCCAATCTTAACAACGCCAAGACTGACTCTGAGGCAGGAGACACCATCGTTGAGTCAGCAGCAGCAATCTCAAAAGATGCTTTTGCAGTTTGATCTGTGCGCTTTTTGGTTTGTGATCCTTCTTCGTAAACCCATTCTAGTCTCAAATGCAGGCGCAATAATTCTAAAAGCTCGTTAGTTTGAATCGGCTTGGTGAGAAAATTATCGCAACCTGCTAGTATGCTCTCTTGCTTGGTAGTCTCGTAAACGTTAGCGGACAAAGCAAGGATAACCGTATCTTTTAATTCCGGCAACTGTCGCAGCCGCCTGGTAGCTTCCCAACCGTTCATTACGGGCATCAGCAAATCCATTAAAATTATATCCGGTAGAAATTCCTGTGCTTTGTGCAAGCAGTCTTCGCCGTCTGTAGCTTCTGCAATTTCAAAGCCTAAATGAAAAAGCAGCCTGTGCAACATGGCGCGATTTACTTCGTGATCGTCCACTATTAGCACTTTCCGCTGGGAGCCGATAAAACCTACAAGCCGCCTTTTTTGTTGCCGGGAGGGGAGTTCCGAACAGTGGGCGACTGCTGGCAAGTCTAGATCCAACCAAAATATGCTGCCTTTGCCGGAGGTACTTTGGACGCGAATTTGGCTGCCCATCATTTTGACTAATTTTTGGCTGATGGAAAGTCCCAGCCCAGTACCTTCGACGAAATTGTTATGATCGCCCACTTGATGAAAAGGCAAAAATATTTCTTCTAATTTATTCTGCCCGATGCCAATGCCGGTATCTTCGATTTGAAAGCGAATTTTAGGCGTAGGGGCACGGCCGATATTTTCTGCTGTTGTCACCTCGCGCGCTTCTGTTGTTCCTAGCGGCTGGCTCGACATTTGCTGGGCGTCTAAATTCGCGGTCACATTGAGCGTTTGAGTGGCAATCTCCGCTGTCAAACCAGCATTTTCGCAGTTCGTTTGAGGATAATTATCGGGGAAATTTTCTGCATAACCGACTTTGAATGTAACGCTGCCGCTGTTCGTAAACTTAACGGCATTGCTGAGCAAATTAATCAAAACTTGACGCAACCTTTTTTCGTCTGCCAAAATGCCGTCTGGAAGCGCTGAAACCTGCTCGTAATTAAAGGCAATTCCTTTTTGAGCAGAGCGCATCTTGAACAAATCAATAATACTTTTAACAAAACTGGAAAAATGCACGTTTGTCAGCGACAGCTCCATTTTACTAGCTTCGATTTTTGAGAGGTCTAAGACATCATTAATCAGCATCAGCAGGTGATTGCCGCACTGGTGAATGTTGTTAAGACTTTCCTGCTGATCTGCGGTAAAGTTTTTATCGACTTTGAGCAGTTGAATGTATCCCAAAATCCCGTTCAAAGGCGTCCGCAATTCGTGGCTCATGTTGGCGAGAAAGTCGCTTTTAGCGCGGTTGGCGGATTCGGCGGCTTCTTTAGCTAATTGCAGGGCGGCTTCTGCAAGTTTGCGATCGGCAATTTCGGTTTGTGCTTGTTCAAATAGCACCGATTGCTGAATGGCGATCGCCAACTGCACCCCCAATTGTTTTAGGCACTCTCCCTCCAATTGCTGCCAGGGACGCGGGCCCGTGCAGTGGTGAGCAATTAACAGCCCCCACAAGTTTTCGCCTTGCAAAATCGGCACTACCAGATTCGCTCTCACATCGAGCCGGGTCAACAAAGCCAAGTGGCAGTCTGCCAGGCCGGCATTGTGAACATCTTCTATGGATCTAACTCTACCGTCTTGGTAAAGAGGAACGTAGGCTGCCCCGAAACAGGGGTCATAAATTTCCATTCCTACAATTGGTAGGAAATTTTCGGCAACCGACTCGACAGCGATAAATCCGCTCCAATCTGGATTGAACTGGTAAATAATAGTGCGATCTACTTGCAAAAAGTGCCGCACTTCTTCGACACTTTTGGTAAGAATTTCTTCTAGATTTAGAGAAGATCTAATGCGTTCCAGCATGGCTACTGCCAACTGTTCGCGCTTTAACTTTTGGCGCAATATCAGCTCTGATTCTTTGCGTTTGGTGATGTCGGTAATTACTCCTATTAAGCCGATGTAATTTCCACTAACATCTTGAATAGTGTCGGCTCGCACCAGAGCAGTTACTGCTTCACCGCTCTTAGTTTGCAGCGCAACTTCACCACACCAAGAACGACCTTGGCGAAGGCTTTTATAGATTTGTTTGTAATTTTTATGCCGGACATAAAGCGCGGTCATATCGCCAATATCATTGAGTTCTTCCACCGTGTAGCCGTAGCGCTGAATGAAGGCTTGATTGTGGTAAATAGACCGCCCTTTCAAGTCGGCGATCACGATCGCGTCGCTGGTACTTTCCACGGCTTGAGTGACCTGCAGTAAAGCTAATTCTGCTGCTTTGCGATCGCTAATATCCGTCATCGAACCCACCATCCGCAGAGGGTTTCCGGCTTCGTCCCACACTGCTTGAGCGCGGGCGAGCACCCACTTATAGCTACCGTCTTTACACTGCAAGCGGTATTCGGCGGCGTAATTGGGGGTTTGGCGATCGAGATAACCTTGGATCGCTGCTTGCACTCGTGAACGATCGTCTGGATGGATGCGCTCGATCCATGCGCTGTTGGTGCTTTCGATTTCGCCGTCTGTGTAACCGATAATTTCTTGCCAGCGGGCCGATCGAAAAGCTTCATTTGTTTGAAGATTCAGATCCCAAATTCCGTCTTGATTGCCTTTGAGAACTAACTGCCAGCGTTCTTCACTTTTACGCAATTCTTCTTCGGCTTGTTTGCGCTGAATATGATCGCCCAACTGCGTCGCTACAGCCTTGACCAACTCTACTATACGCGGTTCCATAATCGAGCGGTCGCGCTTGCAGAATACTAAAACTGCCAGCACCTTTGAGCTAGCGTGAATTGGCACTCCGAAACAAGCTTTCAATCCGACTGATGCCGCCATCTGCGATCGGGCAAAAAGATGATTTTTAGCTAGAGAAATATCTTCAATCCATTCTACATTTCTGGTTGACCAAATCCGTCCAGGGACTGCCACTCCGGCGGCGAATCTAATTTTTCTACTTTCGCGGCCGAACGTATCTAAATCGCGATCGCTAGCGTACCAAGTTTCGCTGTGTTCCAAAAAAGTACCGTTAGCACTCGGTATCCAAGCTTCCGCAAAATTCCAGCCGATCGCATTGCACAGCAACCGCAGGATATCTGGAAGGGCGCTGTGAAAATCTGCCGACTGACTAATGGCTTGAGTTGCTGCCAGCAACAGCTTTATTTCATCTTCTGCTTGCTTGCTTTCTGTAATATCAGTTCCCGTGCCGAGAATTTGTTTTAACTTACCATCTGCTGTTTTTGCAAATACAGTATCTCGGCTGACAATCCAGCGCCAAAAACCATCCTTGTGCCTAATTCTGTATTCAATTTCAAAGATATCCCCTTCCGCACCAGTTTCGACTTGCTGTAAATAATCAGGTATTTTGATTGAATCTTCCGGGTGCATTAAAGTTGACATCATCCACGGCCCGATTGCCTGAATCTCCTCTACTGTATAGCCGAGAATGCGGTATATAGAAGCGTTTGCATAGATATTTTTTTGTTCTATTAAGTCATAAACATACAACATATTAGGACTTGCTTCAGCAATTTGTTGAGCGAACCGCTGGCTTTCTCGCAGTGCTGCTTCTGTTTTTTTTCTTTGGGAAATATCGCGAACAATGCAAATGATTTCCCCGTCGGGCAGCATTGTCAGCGAGACATCTATAGGGACTTCCGAGCGGTCGCGACGGCATCCTACTGCTTCGGTGCTGTAAGAACCTTTCTGCACTAAAGTCGGCAGGACTTCTTGCTCGAACCTTTGCAGTTCTGCACCTTGGTAGAATGTTTTCCAACTTTTACCTAAGATTTCTTCGAGAGAGTCGTAACCGTAGATTTTTACTCGGGCTGCGTTGCAATAAATCACCTCTTTGTCGGCACTGAATATGGCGATACCTTCGGAAGCTTGGGCCATGGCTGCTGCTTGCCTCTGGAGGACTGACTCGGAGCGTTTGCGTTGAGTGATATCGCGGACTATCGCGATAATTTCGTCCTCGGTGCAGAAGACAATTCTCGCTTCAAAATCGTACAGTTCACCATTAACTGGCATTTGATATTCTACGACTTGAATCTCGCCAGTGTCGATCGCTTGTTGATTGCCGGACAAGATTTTTTCAGCAAAAGCAGGCGGTAAAATGTCTTGTGCTTTTTTGCCAATTAGTGCTTTTTGTGGTAGGATATTCTCGAAATCTTTGGCAGGTTTGAAGTCTACAAAAGTGCCGTCTGCCAGACAGCGAAATATCATGTCTGGTATCGCATTTAAAAGAGCGCGGTTGGTGGCTTCGCTCTTACGCAATTCAGCTTCAGCTTGCTTGCTAAATGTAACGTCGCGAGCCACTGCATAAATCAAACCTTCTTCTGCAAACGGCGATGCTGTCCACGACAGCCATTTATAAGTACCATCTTGGCAAAGATAGCGGTTTTCTAAGCTAATAACGGGGTGGCTTTTTTTAAGTTTTTCTAATTCCGCTACAGTAATTTCTAGGTCTTCTGGATGGACGAATTCTATCAAAGGTTTGGCTAAGATTTCATCACTGCTATAACCTAATACATTTGACCAAGCGGGGTTTAAGCGTTTGAAATAGCCATCAAAACCTGCAATGCAAAGTAAATCCAGGGAGAGATTAAAAAATCGATCGCGGTCTTGCTGGGTTTGTTTTAATTCGGTAACATCCATCACCAAACCGTCCCAAACTATATCCCCGTTGGCTTGCTTTTCTGGCTTCGACGCGCCTTGCAGCCATTTCACTCGATCTCCCATAACTTGTCGCCACTGGTGTTGCCAAGCTTGCTGAGTCGCCGCTGAAGTTGCGATCGAGCGCTGCAAGTCGGAGATGTCGTCGGGGTGAACTGTTGCAAAAGCCAACGTGGCATTTTCTTCTATTTGTTCTGGTTTTAAATTGTAGAGCTGCCAACTGCCAGAAGAAACGTAAGTAAAAGATGTTTTACCATTTGCATAAAGCCGATATTGATAAATCATTCCCGGCACGTTGTCGGTCATTATTTGAAATCGAGCTTCGCTTTCCTGTAACGCAATTTGCTGGCGTTTGTAGTCAGTCACATCTCGCATTGTCCCGACCAACATTTTACGACCATCGCCGTTGTTAAAAACTGTTTTCTTGGTAGAAATAATGCGTTCTTTTCCGCCGCCATCGGTAAAATTTTCTTCTGTTTCCTGAGAAAGACTTCTTTGCAATACTTGCTCGTCTTGTTGCCAAAAAAAAGCGGCTTGTGCTGGCGGTAAAAAATCGTATCCTGACTTGCCAATCAGTTCGGATCGCCTTTTTCCTATCAAATTGCAAAAAGCATCGTTTAATACGATCCATCTGTGCTGCTCATCTTTAACAAAAATCGGGTCAGGAGTAGAATTAATCGTGTGATTTAAAAACTCTTCTGATGCTTTTAATTGAGCTTCGTAACGGTAGCGATCGCTCACATCCAAGACTACTTTAATCAGGTGGTCGATCGAGCCGTCTAGGGCGCGAATACAGCGCAGGGAAACTCTAGTATAAACTATTTTTCCGTCTTTTCTGCGCCACCTTTGGTCTAAAACATAGCCTTCACTCTCCCCTGCCAAAATTTTATTTAACTGCTCTAAACTTGCCTGCAAGTCTTCAGGAAAACCCCACATCTCCCAATTTTCGTGCAAAAAATCTTGGCGATCGTATCCCAGCAAATCGCACAAAGCATCGTTTACTTCTAACCACTCGTATTTTTCTGGTGCTGAGGGGAAACTTGGAGGAGCAAGAATGGCAATTCCGACGAGAGAATTCTCGACTACAGAGCGATATTTTTCTTCACTTTTTCGCAAAGCTTCTTGGTTGTGCTGTCGCTCGACTGCGTAACGAAGCGATCTAATTAACACTTCGCTGTCGATTTTTCGCTTGACTAGATAATCTTGAGCTCCGGCTTGGATTGACTGCACGGCAAGCTCTTCATCGTTGCGGGCAGTCAGTACGACAATCGGAGTATTTAGGCTATATTCTTGTATTTTGACAATTGTATTTAAGTCTTGGCTATCGGGCAGCGAAAGATCTAGTAAAATCACATCAAAATGTTCGCTGACCAAAAGTTGCTGCGCTTTGCTGAGACGGTCTGTACAACTTACTGAGAGCCTTTGGGGTTCGGCTCTACTGACATTTGTTTCTAATAATAATTCTTCGATCAGATCGGCTTCTGCTTGATTGTCTTCGACCAGAAGAACTTTAAAGCCGTTTCGCTTTGCGGGTGGGCTCAAAACTGATATCATATACCTTGTTTTTTGTCATAAGGCAGTCGAGCTAACTATTATAACATATAAATAATTCCCTCGCTCCAAATCCCGCCGCTCCAAGTTAAAAACTCTGTGGTTCAATAATTACAATCCACTCTATGCGACTGTTTTTTGGCTCTAAGTAGATCCACGCAATCAGATCCCAAAATTTTACGGTTTTTAGGCTCTCGGCTTCAGGAAAAAACTAAGCTGCTGGGTGTTGTGTTTTTTTGGGCTAGCACCCCTGTCACTCGATTTTAGATTTTAGATTTTAGATTTAGTCCACAGATGAATCGGGGAGGTTGAACCTTAGTCTAAAATTTTTGCCGACTCACGACTCCTGTCGGAAAGTAAGTATCCGTTTTTGGACGGGGTCAGCCGATCGCGCGATCGAACCCCAGCCTTTGTTGTCCTTCAATTTCGCTAGCAACAGCCTCCAAGCGATATCCCCGCACCAATGAGCGCTCAACGCCAAAAAAGCGGTGGGAACTATCCTCGCTATTCATATTTTTACCACTTCTTTTATAATACCTTACATAAACTCATTACTGCGATTTCTTTACTTTTTGCAATCAAATAAAAAATCTCCACAGGCCTTGCTATTTAGCCAAAAAGTGATAATCTTGAAATAGAGGCAATCGAAAACTCGGTTGATACAGCCTAGGAAAAAATTTGAGAAATTTTGTAACAAAATTACAATTTTCAATTAACTGTCTTTTGTTTACTGTCCTTTGACCGAAATGAGCAGAAGTTGAGAGGAAAAAAGCAATGCTCGACAATTTAGCAATTGAACAAAAACCCGGTTTAATCCCCAAAGAAAAAGCCTTAGTATTGTTGTTTGATGAAGTCGGCATCGCCGACATCCCATTAGTAGGCGGTAAAAATGCTTCTTTGGGCGAAATGATTCAACAGTTAACCGCCCAAGGAGTCAGAGTTCCCAGCGGATTTGCAACTACAGCACACGCTTATAGGTACTTCATCCAGTCAGCGGGTTTAGAAGCTAAATTGCGCGAAATTTTTGCCGATTTAGACGTAGAAGATCTGCAGAACCTGCGACAAAAAGGCAAGCAAGCGCGGGCACTGATTCTCGACACACCATTTCCGCGAGAACTCCAAGCCGCGATCGCGGATGCTTACGAAAAATTGTGCGATCGCTACGGCGACAGTACAGACGTAGCAGTCCGTTCCTCCGCCACCGCCGAAGACTTACCCGACGCCAGTTTCGCGGGACAGCAAGAAACCTACCTCAACGTCCAAGCTTGCGCTGGCGTGCTCGAATGCTGTCACAAATGCTTTGCTTCCATATTCACCGATCGCGCGATTTCCTACCGCCAACAGCGGGGTTTCGACCACTTTGAAGTCGCCCTATCAGTCGGTGTCCAAAAAATGGTGCGATCGGACTTAGCATCCTCCGGCGTCATGTTCAGCATCGACACCGAAACCGGATTCAAAAACGCCGTATTAGTCACCGCCGCCTACGGATTAGGCGAAAACGTCGTCCAAGGTACCGTCAACCCCGACGAATACTTCGTCTTTAAGCCTACATTAAAACAAGGTTTTCTGCCGATTTTAGACAAACGACTCGGCAGCAAAACACTCAAAATGGTGTACGATATCGGCGGTTCTAAATACACCAAAAACGTCTCCGTGATCGCAGCAGAAAAAAATAAATTTGCCATCCAAGATGATGAAATTCTGCAACTAGCAAAATGGGCCGTATTGATCGAAGAGCACTACTCTAAAGTGCGCGGAACTTATACCCCGATGGACATTGAGTGGGCAAAAGACGGCAATACGGGCGAATTGTTTATTGTGCAAGCGCGACCCGAAACAGTACAATCTCAAAAGTCGGCTAAAATTTTGCGAAACTACAAATTGCAAGGTAGCAGTGCAGTTTTAGCAAAAGGACGCGCCGTTGGCGAATCAATCGGACAAGGCAAAGCCCGCGTAATTTTAGATGTTCACAGAATCGCTGAATTTCAATCAGGAGAAGTTTTAGTTACCAACAAAACAGACCCGGATTGGGAACCGATTATGAAAAAAGCAAGTGCGATCGTCACCAATTCCGGTGGCCGCACTTGTCACGCCGCCATCATCGCCAGGGAAATGGGAATTCCCGCCATTGTCGGCACCGGCGACGCCACCCAAATCTTGAAAAACCATCAAGAAATCACTGTTTCTTGTTCGGAAGGAGACGAAGGCAAAGTTTATGCCGGTTTGCTTCCTTTTGAAATTCAAGAAACTGCGATCGAGAATTTACCCCGTACCCGCACTCAAATTTTAATGAATGTTGGGAATCCAGAAGAAGCCTTTGGTTTATCAGCAATTCCTTGCGACGGCGTAGGCTTAGCGCGGCTAGAATTCATCATTGCCAATCACATTAAAGCACACCCGCTAGCACTGATTCACTTTGACGAATTAGTGGATGAATCAGTCAAGGAAGAAATTGCCGAACTCACAGCACTTTACCAACACAAACCCGATTTCTTCACCGACAAACTAGCCCACGGAATTGCCACAATTGCCGCCGCATTTTATCCAAATCCAGTTATCGTGCGGATGAGCGACTTCAAGAGCAACGAATATGCTAATCTTTTGGGAGGGCGGCAGTTTGAACCCAAGGAAGAAAATCCGATGATCGGGTGGCGCGGCGCCTCTCGCTATTACGACCCAAATTACCGCGAAGCTTACGCTTTGGAATGCCAAGCATTAAAGCGAGTTCGCGACGAAATGGGCTTGACAAATGTGATTCCGATGATTCCATTTTGTCGCACCCCCGATGAAGGGCGAAAAGTGTTAGCTGAGATGGCAAAACACGGTTTAGTTAAGGGCGAGAACGGCTTGCAAGTGTATGTGATGTGCGAATTGCCCAGCAATGTCATATTTGCTGACGAATTTGCCCAAGTTTTTGACGGATTCTCGATCGGCTCTAACGATTTAACTCAGCTAACATTAGGATTAGACCGGGATTCTGCTTTAGTCGCGCACATTTTTGACGAACGGAATGAAGCTGTCAAGCGCATGGTAGCAATTGCCATTAAAGCCGCCAAGAAGTACGATCGCAAGATTGGGATTTGCGGTCAAGCGCCCAGCGATTATCCTGAGTTTGCTCGTTTCTTGGTTGAGTTGGGAATTGATTCGATTAGTTTGAATCCCGATTCGGTTTTGAAGACTTTGTTAGATGTTGCTAAGGTGGAAGGTGCGGGCTCGTTGATGGATTTAGCGGGGGATGTTGCTAAGGTTTAACCGTTTTGGTTTTTGAGAGCAGCCAGTTTCTCAAAAAGTTTGTGGGATGGGCGTCCCGCCCGTCCCACAATAACAATTAAAATTGTAAGTTATTTAATTCGCCTTCCTCAGCCGCCAGCTAACGGTTAACACACGGGCGGCCTAGTTTGAGACTTGAGCGGGAACTTTTCTTATTTAAAACCGTCTTGTCGGGGAGGATTTTTTGTTGCCGATCGCCTAAATTAAAACAAATATTCTCCACATAAGCTCTGAAAATGTGCTAACTGCTCTCCTGATTATTTTCATAGGTTTAGCTCCGTCACTGCTGTCTTTGTGGGTGATGCGCTCTGCCCAGAGCCAAGCCCGCGACAGAATTGCAGCGGCCAGACTTGCGGTAGCGAATAGAGCCATGCGAACTCAACTACCAACTGCCGATCGCACCTACATACAAAGCCTCGCTTATTCGATCGGCGATATCACTTGCGAGTATAACGCCCGCTCTAATTACATTCGCTGCGCTGTCAATCCTTCTGGGCCCTGTCAAGATTGTCGGTACTACCAAGCCAGAACTCTTGACGTACAGGAGCAAAAGATATAGCTTGTATTGGTGCTTGTATCTACGCCTATTTGCGGATGTAGTAATCAATGAGTTAATATGTACTTACGTGTAAGGATTATTGTTGAAGCTTGTTTTGGACGACCCACGCCCAAACTCAGCAATTAAAACCTAATCGAGCATTATTGCTTGGTTACAGTTGCCATAACACGCGAATTGCGATCGGCGTTTTTTTAGTTGAGGATTTACCATCAGAAACAAAGTTTAGATGATAAATTTTGGTTGGGCTGCGAGAAATCTAGAAATAAATTGGGTTTCTAGTCTCCTGCTCGTAACTCCTGCAGTTAAGAAAATTAGCCAACAAAAATCGTAAGTAGCTGAGGGGCCAATCTCCCAATCAGTTTCTCCAAAACATCATGAAAAATTCTGCACGCAACATTGTCCCGAGCATTTATCTTAAACAGAAACCCGCTCGAAGACTCGCTTGTTGATAGTTTGAGAAGTTGCTTGTGGGCGGCACTAATCTGTTTTTGCGATCCTAGCAAAACAGTCTCAAACCTAGATTGCTATCTCCAGACTGCAAGTCATGAATTTTTAAGACGCTTCGTCGATACAGGGTATGCCGATTTCAATTGAATCTCATATGTTGCACCATTTTCAAGAATAGGCTTTCTGGCCTGTTCCACAAAGAGTGAATTTTCTTATGGGCTGGGCAGGAGAACCCCCCCATAGAAGGATTATTGAGAATGGTAAAAGCTCTCAGTTGAATGACACTTCGGGCACGGCCGCCATAATTATGTGACGGCTATCACTCCCTAATTAATGTCTGGTTGCTATTGTGAACAGGGCTTGCACACCAAAAGCAAAGAAACCGAGTTTTTTACCGGGAGCGAGGGCTGCAAAGAAGTCTTTTCGTCCCTCAAACCAGGTTTATACGTCTAGAAATAGTGAATTTTCTCTGCAAATAAAGTGCATTAGACGATGTACAGAAAACCTCATTAAGTAAATTTTTGAGAACTGGTGTTATTATCTACTGCGCGATGTAAGAGATAAGCGTGTAACAGATACACTCGCTAACAGAAAAGAAAAAAGTCGAAGGCAAAATATCACCCGATAGAGAGATTATGGGGATTTAAACCCCAAATCCTCAGCGCTTCTGCCGGCGATATTGGCAATGCTATTAAATATCAAGATAGCAGGGCTTTGTGCTGAATAAAATTCGCTTTTTGCTCTCGCTCCAAGTCAAGCTGCACCGCCTCTTATTCTGCAATTAAACCTTTTCAAGAGGTGATAATGATCATCGGGAAATGGGTACATCATCTACAATTCGTGAGCCAATTTGACCATGCAAAGCATCTGCAACAAACCAATTTTTGTCACCCCCAAAATAGGTGACTCTACCGCAAGGATTGCGGGCGCAAAATCCAGAACAACCGCAACTTATAATCAGAAAAAAAACATAAAACAAGTAAAAACAGAGGAGTGTTTCCTGTCCCAGAAACTGCGTGGCGACAGGGGAATTGGGCATCCCCACAGAGAATTTTTGCGAGCCACCGAGTCTCTGGGCGTCCAGACTCTAAAAAATGTACTGTTCCTCGATGCCAGAGTAGAGAACTGCGACAGCTTGGCAAGAGGAGCAACAGCCGATACAGAGGTATTTGTATTGGACTCGACGCGGGATGGAGTCGAGCAAATTACTAGAATTTTGACCCATTACAGCGATTTAGACAGCCTTCAGATAGTTTCTCACGGTCGAGAAGCTCTGGTGCAGCTAGGGTCGATCGAACTCTGCAGCGACAACTTAGAAACTTACAGCCATTTGTTACAGCAGTGGGGAAAAGCCCTCAGCGAGAGAGGAGGTATTTTGTTATTCGGGTGCAGCGTCGCAGCGGGGGAAAGTGGCGAGGCCTTCGTGCGGCGGCTGAGCTTGATAGTCGGTGCAGATATTGCAGCTTCCGACAACTTGACGGGGAGTGCGACACTCGGCGGCGACTGGGAATTAAAATTTGCGACCGGGGAAATAAAAGCGAGAATCGCCATTGAAAAAGAAGTGCTCGCAGCCTACCCTTACGCCCTCGGCACATTAGTTAACGAAACTTTCAAAAACTCCACAGTTAGGGGGCCTTGGATTTACGGGGGAAACGACGGGGCACTGTTCGATCCCAGCAGCGGGGTTCCAGCAGCCGAGCAACTTATCCCCGGCATTACCGGAGGCACAGTATCCGGCGTACTTCCGGCTTTGGGCGGTTCGACTCCCGGCGATGGCGCTCTGCTATTAACTCCAGCAGTCAACCTTCGGGAAGCCTTCGTTATCTACAACAACCCCATTCCTTCAACCGACGGTCTCAGAGTCCAGTTTGATTTTTATTCTTACGGTTCAAGCCAGCAATTTGAGCCTCCGCAACCCTTTATTAGCCCTCAGCCAGGGGACGGTCTGGGTTTCTTCTTGATTGACGGCACTGTTAGCCCAACCAGGACTGGGGGTTATGGCGGTTCTCTGGCTTACGCTCCACGAACGGGTATACCCGGTATTGAGGGAGGTTATTTAGGCATTGGGCTTGACGAGTTTGGCAATTTTTCAACATCCACAGAAGGGCGCTCCGGCCCTGAGCCACCTCCGATTCCCGGCTCCTCTATTGGTTCTTTCAGACCTGATTCAGTAACTGTTAGAGGAAATCAAGCAGAAGGTTATAAGTTTTTAACAAATGCGATCGTTCCCTTCGGCATCGATAACATTCCTACGAGTATTGACTTTAGTGGCCCTGAACCAGGCAGCAGTTTTAACTTCAGCAATACGTTCACGAGCGATCGCAATTTAGCCAAAAGATCCGTTCAAATTACGCTGAATCCATCTAACGATCCGGTGAATCCGTCTCGCCTCACCGTTGCCTTCGATCAAAATTTCGACGACATCTACGAAACTACATTAATTGACATCCGCAACTTGGTCACCGAAAACGGCCCAGTACCGCCAATTTTCAAATTTGGTTTTGGCAGTTCCACAGGAGGCGCCAACAACATTCACGAACTTCAAAACGTGGTAGTTGAAACTATCAATCCTCCGAGTATCGCCGCTGAGGTTGCCACTATCAAGACCGGTCCGCAGTTCGTCAAATCCGAAGGCAGCATTACCTACACGATTACTACAGTAAACAAGGGGCCAGCGCCTGCCACAAATGTTCTGATTCAAGACGAAATACCTTTAGAACTGCTGCGTCCGGGCGGATTGCCGCCGATTCTCAGTGCCTCCAACAACGGCACTTACGTGAACCAAACCAAGGCAGTCACCTGGCCGTTAATTCCGGTTCTCAATGCCGGCGAGACTGTGACTTACACCCTGACAATTGATTTGCCGCCCGGTTTAACCAGCGGTAGCAGTTTTGCCAACGTTGCATTCAGCACTAGCTCGACTTTCGACCCCGACCTCAGCAACAACAGCGGTGTACTTGCGCCAGGGCAAATCGAGGGGCCTGGTGTAGTGTCTACCACAGTTGTCGATACAGTCGCGGATTTAGTTACTACCAAAAGTGGCCCTGTGACTACTTCGGCCGGGTCAAGCGTCGCCTACACATTGACTACCACTAACATAGGCCCAGACCCGGCTGCCGATGTGACCATCACTGACAGCATTATTCCGGGTTTAACAGGAGTCAGCGTATCGGACGGCGGGACTTACGACCCAGTTTCGGGCATTGTCACCTTTCCAGCACTGACGGCGCTGGCAAATTCGGCTACTGCGACCCGCACCATCAGTTTCATTGCCCCAGCCACCCGTACCGACATCAGCAACACTGCCCGGAGTAGCGCGGCGACTTTCGATCCGATCGCCACTAACAACAACGGCTCGACAACCAACAAAGACGGCACACCCACTAACTCTACGGTTACGACCAGTATTGCGCCCAACGCGGATCTGGCAACCACGAAAACCGGCTCTACGAGTGCTACGGCCAGTAGCTTGGTCAGCTATACGATCACCACAGTCAACTTAGGGCCGAGTCCTGCCGAAGCTGTAACCATCACGGACAGCATAGTTCCTGGGTTAACCGGAGTCACGGCATCTAACGGCGGCGTTTACGATCCAGTAACCGGCATTGTCACCTTCGCGCCCGTGGCAATTGCCAACGCGGAGACAGTCACCCGGACGATCGGCTTCACAGTACCGCCCAGCCTAACTTCCATAAGCAACACGGCAAGAAGTACCTCCATCACTCCCGACTCCACTCCGGCCAACAACAACGGTACAAACCCCACCGCCACCGTCATTACCTCGATCGATGCTGTGGCCGATGTTGTCACCCAAAAAACGGCTCCGGCCAGCATCAACGCGGGCGACACTCTCACTTATACAATTACTACTACCAACAACGGGCCGAGTCCTGCGGCCAACGTAGTCATCACCGACAGCTTGATTCCCGGCTTAACGGGAGTCACCGTGTCCGATGGCGGAACCTACAATCCTGCCACAGGGACGATCGAGTTCCCAGCGATCGCGACTTTAGCCAGCGGCACCAACCAGAGCCGCACCATCAGCTTTGTACCGCCGCCTACCCTGACAAGCATCACCAATATTGTATTGAGTCGATCGGATACTCCAGACCCGGACTTAACAAACAACAACGGCTCGACAGTCGCAGTGCCCGGTGAGGCGGGGGGGCAAGTCATTACCTCGATCGATGCTGTGGCCGATGTTGTCACCCAAAAAACGGCTCCGGCCAGCATCAAGGTGGGCGACACGCTACTTTATACAATTACTACTACCAACAACGGGCCGAGTCCTGCGACCAACGTAGTCATCACCGACAGCCTGATTCCCGGCTTAAGTAATGTCAACGTGTTCGATGGCGGAACCTACAACCCAACCACAGGGACGATCGAGTTCCCAGCGATCGCGACTTTAGCCAGCGGCAGCAGCGTCACCCGCCGCCTAATTTTTGTACCGCCGCCTACCCTGACGAGCATCACCAACATTGTATTAAGTCGATCGGACACTTTTGACCCGGACTTAACAAACAACAACGGCTCGACAGTCGCAGTGCCCGGTGAGGCGGGGGGTCAAGTCATTACCTCGATCGATCCTGTGGCAGACCTGGTTACGTCCAAGAGCGGTCTCACATCTGCTCCTGCTGGTAGTTCCGTGACTTATACTATAACTACCGCGAACAATGGGCCAAATGCTGCTGAAAACGTAGTGATTACAGACAGCATCATTCCCGGTTTAACAGGAGTTAGCGCATCCGATAACGGCACTTACGACCCCGTGACAGGGGTTGTCACCTTCCCAACAATTCCCAGTTTGACTAGCGGCAGCAACATCAACCGCGAGGTAACATTAGTCGTTCCAGCGACGGGTGCTATTAGCAATACTTCCCAGAGTCGATCGACCACTTTTGACCCCAAACCCAGCAATAACAACGGTTCGGAGTCCAGAGCCACTGTCACCACCGCTATTATTAGCGCGCAGCCCACACCCAACAAACTTCCATCAGCCTACAGCAGCAACGCTGCGCTAGCACCCAACAGCGTGGTCCAAATTAGCGGGCTCGGAGGCAGAGACTCAGACGGCACAGTGGTTACATTCAGCATCAGCACCCTGCCACCGACAAATCAAGGCGTCCTGTTCTTGGGCGACCCCGCAACGGAGGGAGTCGCCGTCACGGCTGGTCAAACCCTGACAGCCGAGCAAATGACGCAGTTATTCTTCCAGTCGGCCGGCAATTTCACAGGAGCTAATTTTACCTACAGCAGCAACGACAATCTCGGTGGCAGCAGTCCTGCCGCCACAGTTTCTCTGGTGTCGCTGGCGTTCAACTACCCGCCGGTACCCACAAACTTCAGCAAGACCCTGGCGCCAAACAGCACCGTCAACCTCACAGGGCTGACGGCAAAAGACCCCGACGACTCGATCGAATTCTTCACTATCAACACCCTGCCAGCGGCAAATCAAGGCGTTCTGTTCTTGGGCGACCCCAGCCAGGGAATCCGGGTCACGGCAGGCCAAAGACTGAGCACAACTCAAATCAGCCAGTTATTCTTCCAAGCAACCAGCGGATTTGCAGCCACCAACTTTACCTACAGCGCCACAGACCGCCGCGGCGCCATCAGTCCAGCCGCCGCTACAGCCTCCCTGCTAGCACTATTACCTCCCACCGACCAGCCACCGGTCGCCAACAACTCCAGCGTCGCTTTGTTGCTGGAAACAACAGTGAACATCCCCGGACTCGGAGGAACCGACCCAGACGGGACGGTGGTTTCCTTTACCGTAAACACCTTGCCACCCGCCAGTGAGGGCACGCTGTTCTTGGGTGATCCCAGCCAGGGAGTGCGGGTCACGGCTGGTCAAACCCTAACAACCGAGCAAATTACCCAGTTGTTCTTCCAGGCGTCCGGCAATTTCACAGGGGCAAACTTCACCTACAGCGCTACAGATAACCTCGGCGCCACCAGTGCGGCAGTCGCCACTGTCTCTCTCATTCCCCTTAAGGAATCGATACCGACGCCAACTCCAACACCCACAACACCGGCGCCAACTCCAACACCCACAACACCGGCGCCAACTCCAACACCCACAGCCGAACCAACTCCAACACCCACAGCCGAACCAACTCCAACACCCACAGCCGAACCAACTCCAACACCAACAACACCGACGCCAACTCCAACACCCACAGCGGAACCAGCCCCGACGCCCATACCCGCGCCCACACCCACACCAGCGCCCACACCCACACCAACACCGGCGCCAACTCCAACACCCACAGCGGAACCAGCCCCGACGCCCATACCCGCGCCCACACCCACACCAACACCACCAACACCAGCGCCAACACCAGCCCCGGAACCAGCGCCAGAACCAACCCCCATCTTCAACCCAGTACCCGAACCGGATACCAGTTGCGGTTGCGCCCCCCTGCAAGGGCCACCTCCGATCGCATTTACCCCCCCCCAACCTTCCCCCATACTCAACTTCGACTCCAACGCCGCACAACTCATCGACATCCAAAACACCAGCATCGGAACTTCCGGAAACGATTCCTTAACAGGAAACGAAACCAACCAACTGTTTCTCTCCTTTGGTGGCGACGACACAGTATTAGGTGAAGGCGGCAGCGATATCGTTTAC